>NZ_FOAX01000001.1 GCF_900109775.1 Pseudoxanthomonas sp. GM95 | reverse complement strand
TAGTGATAGAACGACCCCTTGGGTACGCCAGCGGACGTCAGTACTTCGTTCAAACCGACCGCCGAAAAGCCCTTGCCGCCCATGATCCGTTGGCCGGTGGCCAGGATCTTTTCGCGAACATCCAGAGTTTCGGGGGCGGCGACAGAGCTCATGGGTTGGCAATCTACGCCTCATTAGACCGGTCGTCTACTACCTCTGCGCTTTTATTTCGGATCGATATTTCGGCATGTGCCGGGCGGTTTGGGGTTTGGACTCAAGGTGCCCGCCATTGGCACGCCATCTGCGCTCAGGCGGGTTCAGCGATCTCTGGCCTGACAGTCGAGCCGTTGCGCCTAATCGAGATCCTTGCCATGCGCGATTACCCGGCGACAAAGCTCGTCGAAGGGAAGTCGAAGCGGGTGCGCCATCGGTGCGATGGTGAATTCAACCCCAATAGGCCTGGTGCGACGCAAGGCCGGTGTAACCACCCAGCCGCGCTGCTCAAGATCTACATCTATGGCTAACTCAACCAAGTGCAGCCCAACTGCTTAAAACGGTTTCTGATGAAATCAGGGGTACCCGACCGGGCGCTTTCCCACTCCTATTGAACGAGGCGCCAGAACGCGCCACCGGTGGACAGCAAAAAATGCCCAACTGGGCCGGCTCATTCAAGCAGTACCAAGACAGCCTCAGGAGCTTCCTGCGTCGGCGCGTGGCCGATACCTGGGAGGTCGAAGACCTGGTCCAGGAGGTCTACTGGCGCCTGCTGCACGCCGATGCCGACGCAGGGGAGCGCGAGGCGATCCACAACATCCGGGCCTACCTGTTCACCGTCGCCGCCAACCTGGTGCGCGAACGGGCGGTGCTGTACCAGCGTGCGGCCCTGCAGGTGGACATCACCGATGTCCTATCCGAGCTGCATGCACCGGATTCAAATCCGGAAGACCATGCCTATCGGCAGGCGCGCCGGGTGCGGTTGGTGCAGGCAATCGCGGCCCTACCGCCGCGATGCAAGGCCGTGATGGTGATGCAGTACCGAGAGGGCATGAGCTATGCGGAGATCGCAGATGCCATGGGAATTTCGACGCACATGGTGAAGAAGTACGTAGTGCGTTCGCTGGACCTGTGCAGGAGGGCACTGGCCAACTATGAAGCGTGATCGAGAAACGGCCGCGGAGTCGGCCATGCAGGAGCTGCTGTCGCAGCAGGCGGCCGAGTGGATCGCCGAGGAGCGGCACATGCTCATGGGGCAGCCGCGTCGCCGCGGGCTGTTGCAGTGGCTGCGCGGATCGCGCAGCCATGTGAACGCCTATCTGCGGATGGCGGTCATCGAGGAGGATCTGGTCGATGCGATGAAATCCATCGACACGCCGCTGGAGGAGCTGCTGGCTGCCGCACGACAGGACGATGCGCCGGTGGTTCTACAGCCTGCGCCGGTCCTGCACCGGCAGGCGGTGCCAGCGCGCAGTGCCAACGGCGTGCGCCGGGCCTGGATGGTCGCAGCCTGCGCGGCGTTGGTTGTGACCGTCGGGGTCTTTGGTCTGCAATCGTCGACTGAGCCGACCGTCTATCGCACCGCTCAAGGCGAGCAGCGCACGCTGCAACTGGAGGATGGCACGCGCCTGCAGTTGAACGTGGGCACCGAGGTGCGCGTGGCCTATGGCGGCAAGGCGCGGGACATCGAGCTGGTCCACGGGCAGGCGTTCTTCGATGTCGCCAAAGATCCCCGTCCCCTGCAGGTCCGGATTGGCCAGAACGTCGTACGTGATATCGGCACCGCCTTCGATATCTATCGGCGAGGCAAGCTGGATACCGTCAGCTTGGTGCACGGCAAAGTCGAACTCTGGCGCCAGCCCGCGCCTGGCCCCCACTGGTGGTCGCGCGGGTCCGACAAGCCCGCATCACGCATCGCCGAGTTAGCCCCGGGGATGCGTCTCAGCATCGACGCTCAGGGGCAGGTCCGCGAGGATCTTGCTTCCGGTGCCGAAGGTGCTTCAGCCTGGACGCACAATCAGATCGCGTTCGATGACACGCCCATGGAGCAGGTAGCGGCGGAGTTCAATCGCTACAACACCGTCCAATTGCGCATCGACGATCCGCGCTTGGCGTCGATGCGGATCTCGGGAATGTTCTCGAGCCGAGACCTGGACAGCTTCGTGCTGTATCTGCGCAGCATGCCGCAGACGCGTGTGGAGCAGAGGCCAGGGCAGATCGTGGTGGTTGCTGAAAATAAATTGAAATAAACGGTACCCGAGTTGGCGCACAGGCCCTCTCAATAAGAGGAGCCGCTGGGGAGAGCGGATCTCGTGTCATCGCCATCCATTTCTTCTACGGGGACCGTTTCCACATGCGTTCGAATGTCGTACTGCCGTTTGGCCTGAGCCTGGCCATCGCCGCCGCACTGGCCGCATCACCGCTGTCTGCACAACCCGTTACCGCCTCGGCGACCACCACCAGCGCGATTGCCAAAGGCACCCCGCTTTCACAGGCATTGGCCGACCTGGCCCGCAACACCAACCTTCAGTTGGTCTATCAGGCCAAGGTCACCGCGGGACTGGTCGCGCCAGCTGTCGCGTCAGGCGTGCCGGTCGATCAGGCGCTGCAAACCTTGTTGCGCGGCTCGGGCCTGGACTACAGCTTTCTTAACCAGAACACGGTGGTGATCAGCGCTGCGAAGATTCCGGCTGGCGCATCCAGGCCCGCGCCCAAGAGTGAAGCCACCGATCTCAAGCAGGTCACGGTCACCGCCAGCAAGCGCGTGACGCCGCTTCAGGAAATCCCCGGTGGCATCTCCGCAATCAGTGGTACGGCGCTGAAGGAAGTCGGCGCACAGTCCAATGCCGATTACCTGGGTCGTCTGCCGGGCGTGGTCTTCAACGCCGGCATTCCAGGCCAGTCCACTGCGGTGATCCGCGGCGTGGGCACCAGTGCCGGCATCGACCAGGGTCAGGGGCCGACCGGCTGGTACATCGATGATGTGCCGCTGAGCGAGCCCAGCTACGCGGTCGGCATCCCCGACATCGACACCTTCGACCTGCAGCGTGTGGAAGTGTTGCGCGGCCCGCAGGGCACCCTGTTTGGCTCGGCCTCGCTGGGTGGTGCGATCAACTACATCACCAACCCGGCCGACACGAGTGGATTCGATGCAGCCTTCGAGACTGGCCTGAGCAGCACCCAGCATGCTGATGGCGAGTTGAGTTACACCGCCAAGGGCATGATCAACCTGCCGCTGATTGCCGACCGCCTGGCCCTGCGCGCGGTGGTGCTCAAGCGCTCCGATGCCGGCTATCTCGATAACAACGGCACCGGTGAGAAGGGAAGTACCGATGTGTCCACCACGGGCGGTCGCGTCTCGCTGATGTGGACCCCTGACGATGTCACGCGTGTCTCGCTGATGGGGCTGTACCAGAAGAGCCTGACCGACGACCAGAACTATGCCCACAGCGCGCAAGGAAAGTACGCGCGCTACTCGCTGTTCTCCACCGAGGCTGACTACGACATCAGTCTGTTCTCTGGCCGGCTGGAACGCACTTTCGACTTCGGCGAGCTGACCGCGATCCTGTCGCAGAGCAAGAAGACGCACGAGCTTCATGGTGATATCACCCAGAGCTCTTCCGTGCGCACCCTGTTGCCCGGCAAGGCGATCGATTCGACCGAGTACATGGACATCACCATGAAGACGGCTGAGGTGCGCCTGGCCTCATCGTCCAATGACCGCTTCGAATGGCTGCTGGGCACGATGTTCAGCAGCAGCGACCGTGCCGTGCACACCTTCACTCACGCCGATGGCGCGTACGCGGTGCTGAGTCGCTTGCGACCGACCGCCGAGTACGACGGCACCGACAATTTCAATCGCACCTACAGCGACGGCGGCGGCGAAGAGTACGCATTCTTCGGTGAGGGCAACCTGCATCTCAACGATGCCTGGACGCTGACTGCCGGTGGCCGGTTCTTCAAGTCGCGCTATGGCGTAACCTTGGACCGCTATGGCTACAGCTATGTGCCCAGCCAGCACCCCGATCCTTACCGGATCAGTGAAACCGGCTTTGTCCCCAAGGCATCGTTGCTGTATGCGCCCAGTCGGGATTTCACCACCTACGCGACGATCTCCAAGGGCTTTCGCGTCGGCAACCCCAACACGGTGTATCCGTGCGAGTGCAATTTCGACACGCCCGCCGGTTGGGATTCGGACAGCCTGTGGAACTACGAGCTGGGCTTGCGTAGCGACTTCTTGGGCGGACGGGGTCACGTGGATGCGGCGGTGTTCTACATCGACTGGACCGACATGCAGGTCCGCCTGACCCGTCAGGACAACGTCACCTACGGGACCAATGCCGGTGCTGCGCGCATCTACGGCCTGGAGAGTAGCGTCGGCTTCGACCTGACTCCTGATCTGAATTGGGCCACGAACCTGACCCTGCTCAATGCCGAACTGACCGAGGATGTGGCCACCGCTTCTCCGGTCCTGCGCAAGGGCCAGCAGCTGCCCGGTGCCTCCAAGATTCAGGTCGCCAACACCTTGACGTGGCGCCTGCCCACGGCACTGGAGCCAACCCTGATCCTGTCGCATCGCTACATCTCCGACGCGCCGGAAACCCTGAGCGACAGCGTGGCCAAGGTGGGTGAGTACAACCAGATCGACCTGCGCCTGAACCTGCGGCACAAGCAGTGGGACTATTCGATCTGGGGCACCAACCTCAACAATGCCTATGCCGCTTCATTCGGCTACGGCACCAGCACCAATGCGCTCTATCGACGCCAGGAATTCATCATCCGTCCGCGTACCTTCGGTGTGTCGGCTGCCTGGCGCTTCAACTGATCCATTCCTGGCGCGGCCGTCAGGGTCGCGCCAGCTCTTCGCGACGGTGCCTGATGTTCATTTTGATGCGCTTTCTCGCAGCTGCCAGTCTGACGCTGGCGGCTTCCATAGCCATTGCTGGCGATGCATTGCCCAGGCTGGCCCACAGCCGCAGTGTGTCCTTCACCGCGACCGAGGCGACCTGGAGCGCGGTGGACGTTTCGCCGGACGGCAAGACGCTGCTGTTCGACCTGCTCGGCGACATCTATCGGCTTGACCGTGCGGGGGGACGTGCCCGGCCGCTGCTGGATGGCGTCGCCTTTGAAAACATGCCGGTGTTCTCGCCGGATGGACGGCAGTTTGCGTTCGTCAGCGACCGCTCGGGCAGCGATAACGTGTGGGTCGCCAACGTTGACGGCAGCGGCCTGCGCCAGCTCTCGCAAGACAGTGGCGTCGAATATTTCGCCTCGCCGGCCTGGTCGCCGGATGGCAAGACGGTGTACGCCTCGCGCAGCGTGCCCTCGCTGCTGGCCTTCGAGCTCTACGCTTATCCCGTCGATGGCGGGCCGGTCAAACAGATCACCAAGGCAAAGCCGAGCGGGACGGAAGACTTCGACCAGCGTAAGCAGGCGCTGGGTGTCGCGGCGTCACCGGACGGGCGCTTTCTCTATTACGCCACCAAGACCGGTACCACCTGGACCACGCGTGCGGTGCCACCGCTGTGGTCAATCGTGCGCCGTGACTTACGTACCGGCGCGGAAGACACGCTGATTGCCTCGCCTGGCGGCGCGATGCGCCCGGTCCTGTCCCATGACGGCAACCAACTCGTGTACGCGACCCGGCAGGGCACTCAGACCGGCCTGCGCATCCGCGATCTGCGCAGCGGCGAGGATCGCTGGCTTGCATTGCCTGTGGACCGCGATGGCCAGGAGGGCGGCTTCTATGCCGACCTGCTGCCGCGCTTTGCCTTCACCCCGGATGACCAGGCGATCGTGTTCTCGCGCAACGGTCATCTGGTGCAGCGTGCGCTGCACGGGCAGGAGAACCCCATCCCGTTCACCGCGCAGGTGAAGCTGGAAATCGGCCCGGAACTGCATGTCGACCAGCGATCGCCGGAAGGCCCGGTCAAGGTGCGCCTCATCGGCAAGCCGTCACTGTCGCCGGATGGACGGCGCTGGGCGTTCTCCGCACTGGGCCGGTTGTACGTGATGGACGTGGCCGAAGGCGCGCAGGCCCGGTTGCTTGACGCGGCCGGCACGCAGGCCTGGCAGCCGAGCTGGTCACCCGATAGCCGCACCCTGACCTACGTCACCTGGGGGGCGAAAGAGGGCGGGGCGGTCTGGACAGTGGGCGCTGATGGCCAGCGCTCACCGGTACAGATCAATCAAGGCGCCGGCTATTACACCGATCCTGTGTTCGATACGGACGGGCGTGGGATTTTTGCGTTGCGCTCCAGTCACCACGACCGGCTCCGACTGCGCGTGGAGACCGGAGCGGTCCGCGCCGCTGACATCGTGCGCATGCCGGCCACCGGTGGGGTGCCGCAGCTGATCGCCCAGGCCTATGGCGCGCGCGGCCTGGCGCTGGCCGGCAGCACGTTGCGCTACGACACCGGCGCCGGGGTGATGGCGCTGGCATCGGACGGTGCTGCGCCTGCGCGACAGGTCGCAGCAGTCAAGGTGCTGGCCCCTTCGCAGTACGTGGCCGCCAGCATCGTCGGGGGCAGTGTCCGGCTCTCGCCGGATGGACGGCACGCGCTGACGGTCACCGGTGGCCAGTTGATGCTGGTGCCACTGCCGGCCGCAGGGCCAGACGGCAAGCCGCCGCTGGTCGATCTGGCGGCTACGCCAGAAGCGGCGGTTCAGCTGACCGCCATCGGCGCCGACACCTTCGACTGGAACGCCGACGGCACCCAGATCGTGTGGACCCGAGGCGCTCGGCTGCTGCACATCGGGCTGGACCAGGCGCTGGCCTTGCGCGGTCGCGGCCAGGCCGAGGGGGCGGCGGACATGCAGCAGGCGGGCATCACGCTCCCGCGCGCAACGCCCGATGGCCTGCTCGTGCTGCGTGGTGCAACTGCCCTGACCATGCAGAACGGGCAGGTGATCGAGAATGCGGATGTGCTGGTGGGCGGTGGCAGGATCCTGCGGATCGGCACGCGCGACAGCTTCGCCATTCCTGCACAGGCCGCCGTGCGAGACCTGCAGGGCAAGTTCCTGGTGCCCGGCTTCGTCGACGAGCACGCGCACTGGTTCCAGACCCGGCGCGGCATCCTCGAGCCGGATCCGTGGGATTTCCTGGTCGACCTGGCCTACGGCGTCACCACCGGCATGGATCCACAGTCGTTCACGCCAGAGGTCTTTGCATACCAGGACATGATCGAAGCCGGGCTTGCGGTGGGCCCGCGGGTGTTTTCGACCGGGCCAGGCTTTTTCCGCGATACCCGGATCGAGTCGGTAGGCCAGGCCGAGTTGGCGATGCAGCGCTATCGCGACGACTACGCCACCCGCAACCTGAAGTCGTACATGCCGGGCAACCGTGCGGTGCGCCGGCAGATTGTGGACGCGGCGCGGCGCACCGGCATGATGCCCACGACCGAAGGCGCCAGTGACCTTCGCCTGGACCTGACCCACGTGCTCGACGGCTTTGCCGGCAATGAGCACGCACTGCCGGTGGCGCCGCTGCATGACGACGTCGTGCAGCTGTTCGCACGCACTGGCACCTCGTATGCGCCGACGTTCTCGATGCTCTACGGCGCTCGTCCGATCCTGGACGAGATGATCCAGCGCTACCAGCCGCAGCAGGACGCCAAGTTGCAGCGCTTCATTCCCGCCGCCGTCCTGGACGAGAAGACCCGCAGCCGCAAGTGGAGTCCGCCAGACCAACGCGAGTGGCCGCGCTTTGCCGCACAGGCACTGAAGATCCAGCGCGCCGGTGGCGTGGTCGGCATCGGCAGCCATGGCGAAATGCCGGGCCTGGGCTACCACTGGGAGCTGGAAGCCTACGTCGCGGGAGGTGCCACGCCAATGGAGGCACTTTATGCGGCGACCATGGGATCGGCGCGCACCATCGGACATGCCGGCGAGATCGGAAGCCTGAGCACCGGCAAGTTCGCCGACCTGCTGGTGCTGGAGCGCGATCCGCGCCAGGACATCCGCAACACCAACAGCTTGGTGCAGGTGATGAAGAACGGTCGCCTGTACGACGCGCAGACCTTGGACCAGCAATGGCCTACCGCTGCGCCGCTGCCAGTCCAGTGGTTCAACGACCCATCGCTTGATCCGCTGCCGCCGCCCTCGCCGGAAGGCACGCCGTAAGCATGCATTGCGCGCCTGGCGTTGCAGCGGCACGCCAGGCGCTGACGTCCTTCGCCACCGCCAATTAGGAAAAACAACCCATGGGACACGCCCGGGACCCGCTGTTCGCACCGCGCACCGCACAAGACATCATTGATCTGGTCGCACATGCGCCGCTGGCTTGGCTGGTGTCGGCCGGCGGCGAAGATGCGGCGTTCACGCCCTTGCCGCTGCGCGCCGAGCTGGATGCGGAAGGGGATCTGGTCGCGCTGCGCGGCCACCTGGCAAGGCGCAATCCGCACGTGTCACGGCTGGCGCGCGAGCCGCAGGCGCAGGCGCTCTTCTTAGGTCAGCACGGTTACATCTCGCCCAGCTGGCTGAGCGATCGCACCCAAGCGCCGAGCTGGAACTACGCAGCCGCGCGTTTCGATCTGCGCGTGACGTTGTGCGAAGGCGAGGCCGACATCCAGGATGAACTTCGGGCGCTGTCCGAGCAGATGGAAGCAGGCCGCACCAACGCCTGGACCCTGGACGAGATGGGCGCACGTGCAGCGCGTCTGGCCACCGGCGTAGTGGCCTTCCGTGCCGAGATCATTGAGGTGAAAGCGACGTTCAAGCTCGGCCAGGACGAACGTGAGGGTGATCTTGAGGAAATCCTGGCAGGCCTGCGCGGCGCGGGTGACATGCCGCTGGTCCAGCTCATGGAGCAATTCAATGCGCGCTGATGAAGAGGGAAATACGATGAAGATGACACGACGCGGCGTACTGGCCGCAGGGTCGGCCGCCATGGTGACGTATGCAACCCGGGGCGCAGCGGCAACGGTGTCGCGCCCGAATGCCGGCAACGTGCTGGACCTGCCAGCGGTGGAGCTAGCTGCGGCGCTCCGCAAGCGCAGCGTGTCTGCGCGCGATGTGATGACCGCTTACCTGGCGCGGCAGGCGGCGCTCAATCCGCGCTTCAACGCAATCGTCTCGGCGGTCGATCCCGAGCATCTGCTGGCGCAGGCCGCGGCCCAGGACGAGGACGCCGCAAAGGGCCGGTTCCATGGTCCGCTACATGGCTTCCCGCATGCGGTGAAGGACACCGCGCCGGTGCGCGGGATCCGCAGCACGCAGGGCTCGCCCATCTTGCGCGACAACATTCCCAAAGCTGACTCGCTCGTTGTTTCGCGCATGCGTGCGGCCGGCGCGATCTTCGCCGGCAAGACCAACGTGCCCGAGTTCGCGCTTGGCTCGCACAGCTTCAATCCGGTCTTCGGCGTGACCCGTAATGCCTACGATCCAACCAAAACCGCCGGCGGCAGCTCGGGTGGCGCCGCGGTCGCGCTGGCGCTGCGCATGGTGCCGCTGGCAGATGGCAGCGACTTCGGCGGCTCGCTGCGCAATCCGGCGGGCTGGAACAACGTCTTTGGATTTCGTCCTTCGTTCGGTCGTGTGCCGTCGGCACCGTCGACCGACACCTTCGGCCAGACCTTCGCCACGTCCGGGCCGCTCGCACGTTCAGTGCGCGATCTGGCGCTGATGCTGTCCGTCCAGGCTGGCGCCGATCCGCGCGTGCCGTTCTCGCTCAACGACGATCCGGCGGCTTTCGCCAAGCCGCTGGACCGCGAATGGAAGGGCCGCCGCATCGGCTGGCTGGGTGATCTTGGCGGCGCGCTGCCGATGGAAGATGGCGTCATGGCGGTGTGCGAGCAGGCCCTGGCCGCATTCCGCACGATCGGGATGCAGGTTGAATCCGCAACGCTGTCCGAGCCTGCAGCGGCGATGTGGAAGACGGCGGTTGACCTGCGCTTCCTGTCGGTGGGTGCGGACCTGCGTGGCTTCGCCGCCGATCCGGCCAAGCGCGCTCTGATGAAGCCCGAGGCGCTGTGGGAAGTCGATGGATTCCATGCGCTGACAGCCGATCGCATCGTCGACGCGCAAGAAGGCCGCACGCGCATCTTCGAAGCCTTCCGCAAGGCATTCGAGCAGTTCGATTTCCTGGTGCTGCCGACGGCGCAGGTGTTCCCGTTCGATGTCGATACGCGCTGGCCGAGCGAGATCGCCGGCCGCAAGATGGACAGCTATCACCGCTGGATGGAAGTGACTCTGCCCACCACGATGGCCGGGTTGCCGACCCTGGCGGTGCCGGCGGGGTTCGGTGGGCCAAGCCGGCTGCCGATGGGCTTGCAAATCATCGGTCCTGCGCATGCAGATTTGGCTGTGCTGCAGGTCGGTCATGCCTATGAGCAGGCCTCTCCATGGATCGGAAAGACGCGGCCAGTCATCGGTTGATGGATCAGTGCTCGGAGGCTGAGTTCCGCCGGGCATTCACTTCAGTCTGCCGCGATGCGTTTGGCTTCTTGGGTTCACGCTTGTTCTGTTCGCGCACCACCGACCTCGGCCCACTGACATCGCGGCCCGGTGAGTCGAACCAAGCGGCCACATGAGAAGCCCTGAAATGGTGTGTCTGAAGCGCCATCAGCTTAGACGCTGGTCGAGTCTCCTCGTGCTTTCAGTAGGAAGCTGGCGATGCGTTGGTTAGCAGACAGTGCCAATTCGCTCTCGAACGCGTTGAATCCGTGCACGCCACCGGGATAGACAGTCAGTTCTGAGGAGTTGCCGGCTGCCTGCCAACGCTGGTGCAGGAACAGCGAGTCGTCGACCAGTGGATCGATGGTTCCAACGGTGAACAAGGCCGGCGGCAACCCGCTCAGATCGGCGTACAGCGTCGATGCCGCGGCTGAACGCGGATCAACTTCGCCCAGGAAGCCGTCCGCAAAGGCTTGGACCGACGCGCGATCGATAAACGGCGTGCCCGCCGAGGCGCGCGCGCTCGGGGTCAGCGAGAGATCAAAGCAGCCATACATAAGACTGGCCGCGCTGTAAGCCGACACCTCGCCGGCATCACGCAGCCGCAGCAGGGTCGAGGCGGCAAGGTGCGCACCTGCCGATTCACCGCCTATCGACAGCCAGGACGTGCCAAATTCTCTTTGCGCATGCTCAATCAACCACCGCGCTGCGCTCAGGCAGTCATTGATGGCAGCCGGGTAGGGGTGTTCCGGCGCAAGGCGATAGTCCACGCTCACGGGCTTGGATGATGAGGTCGCAGCAGCCGGCTTATGATATGGGAACGAGCGATGCAATTACTCTGTCCAATGAACAGCACGCAAGACGAAAAATTCGCGAACTTGGTAGACGCAGATCCGCGCGCACTGCTGCTGCGCATTTATGCCTTGGCACAATCAATAAGCGTCAGAGAGCAAGCGGCGGCAGAAGCAAATCCGGCGGTCTTGGCAGAGACCAGAACGATTCAGCTGTCTGCAATGGCACTTGCCGACCGGCTCGGGGTCGATTTGACGGCCATCCGCGTGGTGCACGTACAGAAGCGTGACTTCGCCGTTTGAAGTTGTGCGCTGAGTGAGCCGGGAGCAAGGCGGACCCCTAGGGCTTCAAAGAATCGATCATGATCAAGGCATTCGAAAAATTCGATTTCCTTGTACTGCCGACGGCACAAGTGTCCTCATTCGATGTCCACCCCTGGCGGTACCGGCGGGGTTCGGGAGGGCGAGCCGGCTACCGCTGGGCTCACAGATCATTGGTCCTGCGCATGCTGATCTGACTGTACTGCAGGTCGGCTACGTAGATGAGCAGGCCTCTCCATGGATCGGAAAGACTCCGCCCGCTATTTTCAGCTAAATGTGTTTCCACAGGGTCGAGAGCTCGGGGAACGAGCTTGTAGCCGGTCATCCGAAAGTAACGCATCTGCCGAACTCATCTTGCAGGGCATGAGTATCAATTCGGCCAGAATGGAGAAATTAATTAATTTTCTTCGCGAGAAGCTCGAATAATGGATGCATCAGCTGCGATGTGACGTGGAATCAGATGTAAGTCATTGGACGGTTAACCGCTGGCGTCAAGAAGGCCTAACCTCGATCCCATCCTTATTCGCGATTTCGACAATCAATCGTGCGATAAGCCTTGCGCTGTCAACTTCAGCAGGGGCGGGTTCAACGGCTACCTGGCTCACCATGTCGGCTAAGTGCTGACTCAATGCATACACGGCAAGCAACAACTGCTCCTTAGTCATGAGGTGGACCTGCGTGGAGTCAACTTGACCCATGACGACGTTCTCCATACTTCGATTCACATCCGATGGACTGGTGCGAGGCGACATGCCGTGAGGCTCGCCTTGCGGTGTTCTTACATGGAAAAAAATCGAACCTCTACGTCACCCGCGTGCTGCGGGCGACGTGAGATAGGGCCAAATGCAGGCCTACTTCCTCTTGCCAGAACTAGGTGTATTCCTGTTATTCCCTTTCACCGGTAGCGGCGTCACGTTGCTAGGCGGAGTCTTGACCAATGTTGGCTTGCCAGTGGATTCCGATGCACCCAATTTGGCGGGATAGTCTTTTTTGTCGCTCATGATGACTCCTCGCGATGAGATCATCGCTCAAGCAAGGTGGCCCCATTCTCGTGAGCTCCGCGTGTTTTTCTAATGGAATTTCAACTTGTCCTCTGGTTCGGCTCCAGGGCAGTCTTTTGACGTCCTGCTTCCTCAAATATGTGCGTTAAGCTCAAATGGCAGCTCTTCCTCTGACAAAACTGGTAATTGCGAAAGTATTGGCTTCGACTGAAATTTATATTTCGCCCGGGATGCTGAGCTGATTTTTCACCATTTTGAGGTATTTCGCGCAATTATCGAGCGACGAATTTTAACTGAAAAGTTTTTTAGCAGGTTTTCTCTATCAATTTGGGGGGAATTTCGGTGGGTGGCACGCACCTGTTTTCGGCGATCCTCACACCCAGGCAACCTTAATCCAGCCACGTTCGCTGGATTCGCCGCTGAGAGCCAGCTCATGCCAAGCCCAGATTCGGTCGCTTCTAAGGCGATGCAGGATGTATCTCGTCCTGTTCACTATTGGATTTCGTTGAAGATCAATGCGGTGGAACATCGTTTGCCAGTTGAAGGGTGGGTTAGCCTGCTCGACCTGTTGCGCGATCGGCTGGATCTAACAGGCACAAAAAAAGGCTGCGATCACGGACAGTGCGGCGCGTGCACGGTGGTGGTCAACGGGCGACGAGTGAATAGTTGTTTGAGTCTGGCGGTGATGCAGGACGGCGCAGAGATCACCACAGTCGAGGGCCTTGCTGATGGTGAGATGCTGCATCCCCTGCAGCGCGCCTTCATCCAGCATGATGCGCTGCAGTGCGGATATTGCACGCCTGGCCAACTTTGCTCGGCGCTAGGACTGCTCAACGAAGGTCACGCCAGGACCCGTAGCCAGGTTCGCGAGTTGATGAGCGGAAACCTATGTCGTTGCGGCGCCTATCCTCAGATTTCCGATGCGGTGCTATCGGTGCTGATGGGCGGGGCGACTGATGAAGCAGAGGCCGTGTCGGCTATTTGGACGCCTGGTACGGTGCCAGCATGAGGCCGGTGCGCTACGTACGGCCCGCGGTGATAGCGGCCGCAATCGCTGCGCTGCATGAAGAGCGCATTGCCGCTTTGCCTCCGAGCGATTCCTTAGCGCAATTCATCGCTGGGGGAACTAACCTCGTTGACCTGATGAAGTTACAGATCATCCGGCCGGCGATGTTGGTGGATATCAACTGGCTGCCGATGGACCAGATCACACCTAATGGAGCAGGCGGCTTGCGCTTGGGAGCTGGCGCTCGCAACGCTGAGACGGCGAACCACCCGCAGGTGCAGAAGCATTACCCGCTTCTCAGTGCGGCCATGCTGTCTGCGGCATCACCGCAGATTCGCAACATGGCCAGTAACGGCGGCAATCTGCTGCAACGCACGCGCTGTAGCTATTTCTACGATCACGCCACGCCATGCAACAAGCGTACGCCAGGCGTAGGGTGCGCGGCGATCGGAGGATTGAACAAGTATCATGCCATCCTCGGAGCGAGCGCCCATTGCATCGCCACACACCCTTCTGACATGTGCGTGGCGCTTGCTGCGCTGGAAGCCACGGTTCACGTGCAGAGTGACGGCGGGACACGCGACATCGATTTTGCCGATTTCCATCGCTTGCCCGGTATCCATCCTGAGCGCGACAACACACTGTTGCCAGGCGAGCTCATCACCCACATCGATCTTCCCGAATTAGACCGCTTCGCTTCACACAGCGCCTACTTGAAGATTCGCGAACGCCTGTCTTACGCCTTCGGCCTTGTATCGGTAGCCGTCGCACTGGATCTAGATGACACGGGACTGATCAGGGAGGCGCGTATTGCGCTCGGCGGCGTGGCACATAAGCCCTGGCGAACTAGTGCCGCGGAACTTTGCCTCGTCGGCGTGGTACCCCAGCGTCAGGCCTTCGAGCGGTGTGCCGAGATGTTGCTGGAAGGCGCACTGGCCCAGCACAGCAATGGCTTCAAGATCGTATTGGCCAAGCGCACGGTGGTGCGTGCGCTGGAAGCAGCTACCGCTGGCACAGCTCAGACCCACGACTTCTACATGGGAGCTTTGGAATGAGAGATGGCCTCATCACACCGGTCGCTGAACCTGGCACCGGTCATTCACCCACCGGCACCGGCGTCCACCGCATTGATGGCCGTGTCAAGGTTACCGGCCAGGCGCGCTATGCCGCTGAATGGCGGACACCGGGTCTGGCTTACGCCGTGGCGGTTAACAGCACAATCGCAAGGGGGCGCATCGTTCGCTTCCGACTTGATGCCGCATTGGCCGTGCCTGGTGTACTGCAGGTCATCACCCATGAAAACCGTCCCCACATGCGGTCACTAGCTTTTTTTTATAAGGATATGACCGCGCCAGGTGGCTCTCCGTTCCGTCCGCTCTACGATGATGTTGTGAGATACAGCGGGCAGCCAGTTGCATTGGTGGTAGCTGAAACATTCGAAGCCGCGCGTGACGCCGCAGCGCGATTGGTTGTCGAGTACCTGCAGGAAGGGCACCAGACGGAACTGATGGCTCACTTGCATCAGTCGCGCCAGCCGAAGCCATTGAAAGCAGGCTTCTCGCCGCCGCCAAAAGACAAAGGCGATCCACAAGCCGCATTTAACGCTGCGCCGTGTCAGGTAAATGCTCACTATTACAGTGGGACAGAACACCATAACCCAATGGAGCTATTTGCCTCCACAGTGATTCTAAATGGAACAGGTCACTACACCATTTATGACAAGACTCAGGGCTCGCAAAATAGCCGCTGGTACGTCTCTCGTGTTTTCGGCATTCCCAGACGCAAGGTTACGGTGCGCAATACCTATGTCGGTGGTGCATTCGGGGCCGGTCTGCGCCCACAGTATCAATTAGCTCTCGCGATGATGGCGGCAATAGTCCTTAAGCGCTCAGTACGCGTAGTGATGACCCGGCATCAGATGTTTACTTTCGGGCATCGCCCGGAAACTTCACAGCATTTAAAACTTGCAGCCGATCGCGATGGCGTCTTGCGGGCAATTTGGCACGAGGCGATAGCCGAAACGTCACGTATCGAAGACTACGTAGAGGTGGTCGTCAACTGGAGTGGCCAGCTCTATGCCTGCGACAACGTCCACTTAAGCTATAGGCTGGTTCCTCTCGACCAATACACGCCGATTGACATGCGAGCACCTGGTGCTGCGCATGGCATGCATGCGCTAGAAGTTGCGATGGACGAGCTGTCCTATGAGATCGGCATCGATCCACTGGAGCTACGGCTGAAGAACTACGCTCATAGCAATCCTGTCGATGGCAAGCCGTTCTCCAGCAAAGCACTACGCGAATGCTACGCCTTGGGCGCCGAACGGTTCGGCTGGGCCTTTCGTCCGCCTGAGCCGCGTGCTCGCAGAGAAGCCCACGAATGGATCGGCTGGGGCATGGCCACTGGTCAATGGGATGCAATGCAGATGCCGGCCCGTGCTCAGGCGGTGTTGCACGCCGATGGGCCATTGGTGGTCAGCAGTGCAGCCACCGATATCGGAACGGGTACGTATACAGTAATGGCAATGATTGCAGCTGAGTCGTTGGGGTTGCCGCTTGAGCGCGTCACCTTCCAGTTAGGTGACTCAAACCTGCCTTTTGCACCAATCGAGGGCGGCTCTTCGCACGTTACTTCAGTCGGTTCTGCGGTGGACGGTGCCTGCGGCAAGCTGCGCAAACAACTGCTTGTGCTGGCGCAACGTGAGGATGACTCGCCCTTCAGGGGACTGACGCTTGGGCAGGTGCAGTTCGTCGATTCGGGACTCCAGGTTCGCGGCGCGACAGCTACTCATGTTTCTCTTGATGATTTGCTGCATGGGGCCGGCAAGGGAAGTGTCGAAGCAAGATACTTACTGGTTCCTAACATGTTCAAAAAACGCAGGTTCACTAGGGCCACGCACAGCGCGGTGTTCGTAGAGGTGCGCGTGGATGAGGAACTTGGCACGGTGAGAGTGATGCGCGTGGTCAGCGCGATTGCAGCTGGTCGCATACTGAACCCGATTGCCGCCCGCAGCCAGATTATCGGCGGAGTGGTATGGGGAATCGGCGCGGCGCTGCACGAACACAGCGAGATGGATCATCGTTTCGGTCGATTCATGAATCACGACTTGGCGCAGTACCACCTTTCGGTCAATGCCGACATCCACGATATTGAGGTCGTGTTCGCACCCGAGGACGACCGAGTTGTGAGTGCGCTTGGAGCCAAGGGCGTGGGCGAGATCGGACTAGTCGGTGTTGCAGCCGCGATCTGCAACGCGATATTTCACGCCACTGGCAAGCGCGTCCGTAATACGCCGATGACGCCGGACAAGGTAATGAACTGAATTTTTTGCGATCGGGTCTGACTGCGGTGCGCGTGACGATGCAACCCTGTCTATCTCATTGAAGGCTAACGCGTCTAGCACCATGTTGGGAACAGTCGCCAGACACTGCATTTCCGCTTTGAAGGGGTCATGGGGCAATGCGCGATTGCCACCCAACCTGAGGAGCACCCAAGATGTACATGCACAACAAACGTCTGCAGTACACCGTTCGCGTCGCGGAAGGAAATCCTGCTTTGGCGACGCTGCTACTGGAACAGTTCGGCGGTCCACAAGGCGAGTTAGCCGCGGCCATGCGCTATTTTACGCAAGCCTTGGCTGAGGACGATCCGGGCAGAAAAGATCTGTTGTTCGACATCTCCACCGAGGAGTTGAGCCATTTGGAGATCATCGGCTCGATCATCACCATGCTCAACAAAGGCGCGAAGGGTGAACTTGCTGAAGGTATGGAAGAAATGGGCGAGCTGCGCTCATTGACCGGCAACAGCACAAGCCAAACCCAGGCAATTCTCTACGGAAACGGCCCTGCCTTGGTTAATTCCAGCGGCGTGCCATGGAGTGCGTCTTATTTGGACAGCATTGGCGAGCCAACTGCTGACTTGCGCTCAAACATCGCGGCTGAAGCACGTGCAAAGATGGTCTACGAACGCCTGATCGGCGTCACCGATGATCCGGGCATCAAGGATGCGCTGACATTCCTTATGACACGTGAGATTGCACATCAGAAATCCTTCGAAAAAGCCTTATACGCAATCTCTCCAAACTTCCCCACAGGCAAGTTGCCAGGAGACCCCAACTACACCGATGTCTATTTTGATGCCTCGCAGGGAAGTGGCAACGTACTCGGCCCATGGAATGACGGCGAGTTGTGGGAGCGCGTAGAGGACCAGGAGGCCCAATGCGCAGTGGATGGCGGTGACGGCACCGCCAGTGTTGGTCTCACGCCGCGGCAGAGAGAGGCTCTGGCCTCTTTCGTGGCGCGCACCGCCTCTGATCCGGGCAGTGATCCGATGACCGGTGCTGAGCTTGGTGCGGGGCCCGGTGCAGGCGCTACGAACCCGTTGAATTGATCGAATAATAAATCTCTCTGGGTAGGCATGGGCTCTCAGTTGGCCCATGCTCTGCTCAGGAAGTTCCTAAGGGAAATCAGGAGAAATCACAGCTTTCGCATCGTAGGCGAGCGATCCTGCTCTGGTCTTCCACAGTCGCACAGGAGGCCACGCTCGGGGTGGCGATTTTTGATCTTCCCAGCGTTGAGATTGCCCGAAAGCTATTGACCCCAGATTCTTTAGCGCTACTAATCACACTTCCTTTTGGAAAGTGAAACTCTTAAAAAATAGCTGCTGCCGCGCGCGCCGCAGGGGAGGGGGTCAGCCTTTATCCCTTCCAATCCCGGCCGCTGGTATGCAAGCTCACAGCCGCTATTGCTTTGGCTGGCGATTGCCGATCGCCTGCTTTTGTTACTCCGACTCGTGAAGCGATCCAAGCCAGTCGGCGTATGGGGTGTTGCGAGCCATGTGTCTGTTGAAATCAGGTGAGCCATCAGTCCACCACACAGGACCCCGTTCTCCAAGGCCAATCTTTGCCTGATGCACGCTTGCACGAGCCTTACGCATTTCACGCCGATCTCCCGTGGACGACGCTGCGATGACCGCACGGCGCCCATCCATGAGGTCATTGATTAGTTGCTGTCGCTGGGGGGCGCTCAAGCCCGGGTTAGGGGCGCGCCACAGACGTCCTCTCACTAAGATGTATCTTCCGTCAGGAGTGACGGGAGGTCCTTCGCTTTTCATGCTCATCCTCCCGGAAGTTCAGAAGCGCTTGCTGTGGAGATACAACGCGTGGCGGTTCAGGTTGGCCCACAATTCCAAAGGCCATCTGAGTTGGTTTTAGCCATCCACACGCGGCCCACGACGACTTGGTCGAAATGGCGAGGAATCTGTGATGCTCGCCAGATAGCGGCAGCAAACGCCTCCTCGATGGCGAAATACCAGTAGCTTCCATCGAGGTCAATCCGAGCAGCTTTCGCATTGTTAAGGAAATCCGCAGAGAGGACACTTCGTACCAGACCGACCAGATGTGATAGCAACTGACCACGAAGTTCGCTTGGCAGGATCTGCCGTAGCCTCAGCCGATCGCGCGGCGTCATCGAATGCATTGGGGTTTCTCCAGCTGCCGATGAACGGCGGCAGAGCCGAGTTCAGAAGGGCGCCGGCGGCGGCCGGCAAAATCCAAACAGAGAGTGCTAGAACATGAAGGGTGATGGCGTACAGGTGATTGGCCATCCCTTTTGTAGGCAGCGTTGCATGGCTGTATCGCTGTGAAATCTACGCGTAGAGCTGGCATCGAATGCTGTGACGCGTGAGGAGTGGTTCGTAGTGATAGTGCCAGTTTGTGGGTCCGAGTACGCTGGCTACAAGATACATGCCGTTGAAGTCGCCGGTTGGTGGTACGAGAATCCTGTGTAGTTGGACCTCAACATCGTGAGTGCTAACTTCCATGATGGCGGATGAAACTGCTTCGATTAAGTCTTCGGCACTGGCTTGCAACACCAGATGGCGAAATGCCAGACGGTGGAGTTTCGTTGAAATGAGCACGGGCGCTACCTCTGATGCATCGCCCCCGCAAAATTCACTCTACGCCCTTACAGATTTACTGATCCTCACATGTGCAGCAGAGCAGCTGTCTGCTACCACCTTCTGTAAGAATCGCATTGATGACATCGAGGGCAGATTTTGATTCGAGCAGGGTGATCCCTGCATTTTTGATCGGCAAGCCAATCAGCGGTTCGGTGTGATCGCATCTTGCGAAAGCTCACCGATCCGATCGCTCTAAGCTGAAGGTAACTCACTTTGAGCTCAACTGATCTATATGCACGCCGGTGGAATAGGCTGCCAGTTCTCACCGGTCTCATGACGGATCGTGGCATTGAGAAAAGCACGGGGCTCACGCTGCAGGCAGACAGGAAAATTCCTTGGATCATGCTGCCTGGCTGATTCCGGTTGCACCTCACGGTGCCAATATCAACCCAGTTGAAATATGCCAATTCGAACGTATTGGAGCTAAGCCAGCCTTGCCAGTGCGGTTCGCGATGCACGTGATGATCCTCAACACACGCTACGCTTAAAGAGTCAATCGCGCGGCCAATTCAGACGAACGGCGGGTGCTTCAGAGTAACGGCAGGCACTTCTAATGTTGGACCCTGTTGGCGTCCTAGCCGTCTAGCGAACGTGGCTGAAAGCCAGCCAGTAGCGCATAAGCGTTCGGCTTTGCTCTTGGTGCTCGCTAAAAGCGCGTTAGTTCGGCGTATAGGGGTCTCACGGCTGAACAACGGCTCGGCGCTTAGCTTGCCGGATGCAAGTTTTCTTGGCAGACACAATCGATATCAACGACCAGGCGTTGCGTATTGCCAATTGGCGGAACTTACGTGCCGCGGCAATCAATTTCATTGCCAGTACTCCAACTCTTCCACTGCCTGGACGTGGCAACACGCTTGATCGATGGCGCGCCTTATCAGCGATCGGCGGTCAGGACCTGGCGCTGGTGAAGGTGCTCGAAGCGCATTTTGATGCTCAGGCCATCCTCGCAGATCTTGATGCGGCGGCGATGGCAACAGGTGAGTTATGGGCAGTATGGGCTGCCGAACCTCCGGGCGTAGTGCTCGACTTCACGGCGACCACTGAGACATCAGGTCTCCTCTCAGGGACTAAAGCGTGGTGTTCGGGCGCACAAATTGCCAGCCATGCATTACTGACTGCAACTGCCGGTGGAAGGCAGGTTCTGTGTCGGGCGGTTGTGGATCTGGAATACATGGATTACGACACCAGCCGATGGCAGGCGGTCGGAATGTCGCGGATCAGTAGTGGCACCTTGATGCTGCGAGGGGCGCGCGCAAGCCTGGTAGGGCCTCCCGGCGCATATTTGGACAGGCCTGGCTTCTGGCATGGCGGCGCGGGGATCGCGGCATGCTGGTTCGGTGCAACTACTGCGATTGCCGGTCGGCTTCGCGAGGATCGGCGAGTGAAGTCCAATCCACACGTGGCCGCGCATCTGGGTGCGATCGACATCGCGCTCTCCGCGGTAGCCGCGCTGTTTCGCGAGACGGCTGCGCTAATCGATGCCCAACCTCGCCAAGCGCATCGCCACGAAATTGTCAGGCTACGTGCGTTGATGGACCGCGTCGCCAGCGACGTGATCGAACGCGTTGGGCGCGCGTTGGGCGCAGGACCGCTTTGCACCGAGCATGACCATGCCCAACGCTGTGCCGATCTGATGGTGTTTCTACGCCAGGCGCACGCCGAGTCAGATGAGCAGCGGCTCGGAGAAGCACTATTCGATGGGGAGACCCGCACATGGAGGCTTTGAAGGGCCGGTCCATCCAGGGGACGGGCAATACAGAGGAGGCTTGGGCCAGCAGTACACTGCTGCGGGATCTTCCGGAAACCGACCTGGCCGGGCTGCTGGGTGATAGCGCGCGGCTGGTTGTGGTCGCGCCGCACCCGGATGATGAAGTGTTGGGCTGCGGTGGCTTGATCGCCGCCGCAATCCACTCCGGGCTCCAAGTGCTGGTGGTCTCACTCACCGATGGCGAAGCGGCGTATGCCTGTGATCCTGCGTGGCCGCCGCAACGGCTTGCGCCAATCAGGCGCAGCGAACTGCTCAACGCCGTCCGTGCGCTGGGTGGTGGCACCGACAACATCGCGCATGTTGGGATTGCAGATGGGCATATCGCCGTGTGCATCGAGCGGGCCATCGATGCGTTGGCTCAGGTGCGCCGCCGGGACACTGTCCTGGTGACTTGGGCCAAGGATGGACATCCCGATCACGAGGCGGCGGCTCAGGCCGCGCAGCAGGTATGTGCCCGCGTGGGCGCGCGCCTGATCCAGTATCCAATCTGGTGCTGGCACTGGGCCGACCCGGAGCGCGCCGATTTCTTGAGCAACCGGGCCCGGCGCTTTTTGCTGAGTGCGTCGGTCCAGGCGCGCAAGCGTGCCGCACTTTTGGCGTTTGCCACGCAGATCGGGACCAGCGTTCCAAGGCCTGCCTCACCCATCCTTCCCCCGCACGTGCTGGCGCGGTTCCAGCGTCCATACGAGGTCTACCTGACGTGACAGTGCAAACGGAAATTCCGTCTGCTGCCTATTTCGAGCAGATCCATGCGAACGGTGACCCTTTTGGGTATCGATCGCGCTGGTATGAAGCAAGGAAGCGGCAGGTCCTGCTGGCAACCCTGCCAAAGCCCAACTTCGAACGCGCCTGGGAGCTTGGCTGCTCCAACGGCGAATTGACCGCCGCACTGTCTGAACGCTGTAGCTCGCTACTGGCCACCGATATCTCGAACCGTGCGGTGCAGTTGGCGAGGCAGCGCACGCAGCAACTCGCGGGCGTGAGTGTCGAGCAGATGACGCATCCGTCGCAGTGGCCGACAGGCAGCTTCGCACTGATTGTGATGAGTGAAGTGGGCTATTACATGACCCCTGCAGCGTTGCACGAAACGATCGAAAAGCTGCAGGACGCCCTGCAGCCCGGAGGCGTCTTGGTGGCTTGTCACTGGCTGCACCCGTTCGCCGGGGCTCCCCAAAATGGCAGACAGGTCCACGCGCGTATAGCCGAAATTCTGGGCTCCTTGCCCACATACGCCTATGAGGATCGTGATTTCGTATTGGAAGCCTGGGGCGGCGGTGAGGCCTCGATCGCTGAGTTGGAGGGTCTGAGGTGATCGCTGTCCTGATCCCAGCGCATAACGAAGCAGCTCTGATCGGTGCGTGTCTGCGATCGGTCCGACGTGCGGCAGAGCATCCCGAGCTGCAGGAGGAAGTGCGCGTCGTCGTGGCGGTGGATCGCTGCCAAGACGCGACAGCACCAATCGCTCACGCGCTTGGCGCACATGTCATTGAAGTCTCTGCGCCAGGCGGGGTAGGGCTCGCACGCGCAGAAGCTTCCGCCTTGGCGGTGTCTTGGGGAGCGCGCTGGCTATCTATGACCGATGCTGATACCACCGTGCCGCAGGACTGGCTGGTCGAACAACTGCGCCATCGCGCGGATGCCTTCTGCGGCATCGTGGAAGTGGAAGACTGGGAGGATTATGGGGATGAGGTGCAGAGCGCCTTCCGCATGGGGCAATGTGCACTTGATGGTCATATGCGCGTCCATGGCGCCAATATGGGAGTGAGCGCTGATTTCTACACGCGCTGCGGGGGATTCTTGCCCTATTTGTGCAGTGAAGATGTCGCACTGATCGATGCATTGGTGGGTATCAATGCCAGGATTGCGCGCATGGCGCGGCCAGTCGTGAAGACGAGCGCCCGGCGTATGGCGCGTGCGACCGGCGGCTTTTCTGACTTCATGAAGCAGGTGGAGCGCATGAGTCTTCAGCCTGGCGTCGAACCAATTACGTCCCTCTGATACAGCTATCGCATGCGCTCGCATTACGCGTTGATGGACGGCATGATTGGAGGCGGACGCAATAGCGGTCATCTCCTCTTTCCGGAAGCGCGCTGATCGATACCTGCTGACGATCGTTCTGCTCTAACGGGTTGCGCACGCCGTAGGTAGCTGTTTCTATGAACAGACGTTCCCAGGATTGGCAGCGTAGCTGCCGGCTTTGGCTAGTCGGTTCCAGAGTGGACCGTCAGTCCTGCAAAATCGGCTACGAAGCTGACTTGTCAAAAGGCGTTCGGCAGTGCTCTTGCATGTGAGTGATCGATGTTGTCTCACATCTGTTCGCCACCCAAAGCTGGCCTCAGCGGGCGCAAATATAAAGAATGCGCGCCCAGGTAAAGCCGAATACGAGTCGCGCAACGTCTTCTTCCATCCCCAAGCACCGCGCTTCGCTCAAAGCAAGCGCGAGCGCAGATTCCATGGTGAACGCGGCATCAGTAGCTGAGGCATAGATCTTCGTCATCAGCTCCCACCGGTGAGCGAACTGAACTGGTGAACATCCCCTCTGCTCGGCGACGCTGCACCAGTACTTGTACTCGGCGTCCATGTCCCAGGCCATGATCGACGCGGGAAATAGCGGAGGGACTGGGTCATGGGCGGCCTGTTTCTGTTGGGGATCTGTACTATCGCCCAGCTTTTGTAGGGCGGCTACACAAGTAGTGATCGTTATGAGGCGCCTGGGCTCCCATACGGGGAGTCAAATGCGAACCGGGCGCACCGTTGGTCCGAATTTTCGACGGGGGCCGTTCATAGCGCGTAGCTTGCAAGAACGGGGGGCTCCCGCGTTCTCTTTGGGAATCTCTGTGACAGGAAGCAAGGCCTATCGCTTCACCCACCGGGCGTCTCAGCAAGGGGCGATGGCCGGTGTGCAATACAGGCCACTCCCGCACCCGTTTGCCTGCGTGCATCCTTTTCGAAAGCAAGTGCGCGTGGCTTTGCAAGAATCGATGATTGCTCATGTTGCAGGTGCCGCTCGGCGCTTGGAACGTCGATGAAACCAAGACAGACCTATTTGATCCTCCTCCATCTGAGGAATGGGCAGTCCATTGGTCCTGAGCGTCTTGGGTCGATGTGGAAGACTGCGTGCGGTGGCAGTCCCGGGTCAAGCGTCACCTGCCGATGCAGGGGTGAAGAGTTCGATCAGTCGGTGACATACCAGTTGCGAGCCATGTCGGATACCCCGATCAAGGCTGCCGAAGAACTCATGCGCGACATGCTAGATAGTGACGGATTTGTGTTTCGCCTAACTCGCTCGCGCTGATTTTGGATCCGGTCAAAAAGCTCGACAAGCGACGGGTTTACTTTCGCTTCCGTCAGATGTTCTTCGTGGGCTTCGCCTCCAGGTGAAATACGATGGTCAACTATGTCTTTAGAAGTTGTTGCAATGCACCGAATGAGGCCGGAGACCTCGAGACCTCCGTTCGCGCGGCACTGCGTGAGGTTCGCTGCCAGGGAGCTTTCCAATATGAGCAAGCAGATACCACAGAGACATCGGGTGCAGATGGCGGCTACGTCCTGATGAACATCATGGCGGCCGCTGGTTGGCAGTATCACCATGAGTTGGTGTTCAGCCGTCATGGAATCACATGCGCATATTTCACCGCAGAGTCCGGCTTGGGGACTTGCTGATGGCCTACATAGAAGATCAGCCACAGGCCACGACTGAAGTGGCCTTGATCACCAGGTTCTCGCTGTGGATCGACAGATTTGAACCCGCCGGGAAGCTATTCCTTGCCTTTGACAAGGAGAAGTGCCAGCACAACGGGGAACTGATGGCTGTTCTAAGCTCACCCGTGTGCTCAATTGATCTGATGCATGCTTACAGCAATCAGCTGACCAAGGCTGATCGATTGGGATATTTTCCATTCAACCTTGAACAGGAGGATGGTACGGAACTGAACGACCGGGACTTCATTCTTCTTTCAGACCGGGAAAAGCACAGAGTTATCCAGGGTCGATGAAGCGGTAGCCCTATTCGGAATGCCTCATTTTTATGAAGATAACCATGCGCCTTCATGCTGGACAGGTCTAGGAGCTTCTCCGGCCTTATTGCGGGATGTCTGCTGTCGGACGCCGCTAGCTGCCGATAGACTAAGTGAAGCTACCTAGGAGCTAACATCGTTCCGCTACAGGTATCAGCGCCGCATCGGCACGCCCATAACGCCTGCATGCGCTTGGTGTGTCTGACCGGCAGGCAGATCCCATAGCTCAGGGTGAGCTCATCGCCTGGCGCAATCGGCCTGATGGCGTGGAACATAATCCTGTCCAGGCTGCGGTCGTCACTATCGTGCTCGTAGAGTACGCTCTCGCAATTGGGCTGGCAGCTGTGGTTGAACCACTTGGCTGCACAGCGCGATCTCGTCGCATCAAGCAGAAACTGGTCGTTGAGCGAAAACAAAAACGTGTGGCCCGAGTCGATGCCATGTAGATCATCGGCCTCGGCATCCTCGCTGGACTTGACGACGCCACGGTACTGGGCGACCCGTTGGCCGGGTGATATGTCGACCTGGGCGAAGACCCCTTTGCCA
Source organism: Pseudoxanthomonas sp. GM95 (assembly GCF_900109775.1). Classification (GTDB taxonomy): domain Bacteria; phylum Pseudomonadota; class Gammaproteobacteria; order Xanthomonadales; family Xanthomonadaceae; genus Pseudoxanthomonas_A. The sequence continues at coordinate 1,752,386 of NZ_FOAX01000001.1, read as the reverse complement.
TGGATCGGCGAGTTGCGGACAAGAATTCTTTTCTGCATAGGGGTGATCTTAAGGGCCTTGCTGCAAGGGCGCTGTGGTTATCTCAGTAGGGTGGACCATGGGCTTGATGGCGCGTTGCGGCTCGGGGGCTTATGGTCGGCTATCGATGACAATTTGGCGGATCTGTGCCGCCTGAATGGATGGAAGGGTGGTTGATTTGAGATTGGACACGGTAACCATCGCCTTGATACTGGCAACGGTCGAGGAGGGCAGCATCTCGCGCGCCGCCAATCGCCTCGATCTGGCCGTTGCGGCGGCCTCCAGGCGGATCTCCGAGCTGGAGGAGCAGCTGGGCGTCAAGCTGTTCCGGCGCCTGCCGCATGGCATGGAGGTGACCGAGGCTGGCGACAAGCTGATCGTGCACTTGCAGCAGGTCGATATGCTGGTCGATCGCCTGGCCGGCGATGCCCAGGCGATGGTCAGCGGCCTGGACGGTCGCATCATCATCGGCGCGCCCAAGGCGGTGATCATCGAGTTCCTCTGCGGCGACATCGCCCGCATCCAGCAGCTCTATCCCGGCATCAGCCTCAAGATCGTCGAAGAAAACAGCCGCATCATCCAGCAGTCGCTGCGCGACCGGGTGATCGACATCGGCATCTACGAATCGCGCAGTGGTTTCCTGGACTTGAGGCAATATCCATATCGGGAGGATCGGCTGGTGCTGGTCTACAACCCGTCCCATTTCAGCTTTGATGCAGATCCGGTTCCGCTGGAAGCCTTGTTCGACAAGCCGGTGATCTCCCTGGGCAAGGGCTCGGCCACCCTGGCCGCCATCGAGCGGGCCTTCCGAAACCAGGGCAGGGCGTTCACCAACAACTTCCTGGTCTCCGGTTTCGACACCATGTTCAACATGGTGCGGCATGGACTTGGGATCGGGCTGATGCCACCTGAGGTCCATCGCTTCTTCGACCCTGGCGCCACCATCGGCCAGGCTGAGCTAGACGGGAACTGGCAGCATCGCCAGTACGTGCTGTCCTACGTCGAGGGGCATGCACAAGGGCAGACTCTGGCCAATATCGTGAGCGAGCTCAGGCGCGGGTCCACGTCCAGGTCCTGAGGCACCTTAGTGTCGTCGGGGGAGGCGGCCGAGCGACGCCTTGGCGTGGATTGCGACCATGGTCTAAGGCGCTTTTGCGGCTCGCAAGTCAGCGGCGGCGGGCAGGCCTTTCGCTGCTTTTCGAAATGGCCGGGCGCAGATGCCCACGCCTTGCCGCATCTATCTTTCAGCGCGTTTTGAGCGGAACCGATTGCTGGCGAAGTGGTGCCACGTGTCCGCATAGCTGTCGCGTGTTTGGCGGCTCACTCTTAGTGCTTTCGAATTCTGCGAAACCTGCCATGTCCGCCACATCATTGCCGGTGGCAGGCGCCTTGGTGAGAGTGCAACGCAAGCACTCGCGCATCGAACCGGAGGAACCATGGCGCACTCGAACGAAACCGCAACTGCCACGCTGCCACTGGCGGGCGTCCGCGTCCTGGACGTCAGCCAGGTCATGGCCGGTCCCTTCGCCTGCATGATGCTGGCCGACATGGGCGCCGACGTCATCAAGGTCGAGCCCCTGGAGGGCGACCAGACCCGTGGCGCCATGGGCTTCAAGATGAAGGGGCCCGACAGCATGGGCTTCCTCAATATGAACCGGAACAAGCGCTCGGTGGCGCTGGACCTCAAGACTGAAGAGGGCAAGGAGTTCTTCTACGAGCTGGCCAAGACCGCCGACATGATCGTGGAGAACTACCGCCCCGGCGTGGTCAAGCGCTTGGGCATCGACTACGACACCATCTCCAGGCTCAACCCCAAGATCGCCTACGCCAGCATCTCCGGGTTCGGCCAGAGCGGGCCTTGGTCTTCGCGCCCAGGCTTCGACCTGATGGCTCAGGCCATGTCCGGGGTGATGAGCGTGACCGGCTACAAGGATGGTCCACCGGTGAAGGCTGGTGTGCCGGTGGCAGACATCGGCTGCGCGCTGTTCGCGGTATACGGCCTGCTGTCTGCCTACATCGGTGCACAGAAGTCCGGCCAGGGCCAGCACATCGATGCGTCGCTGTTCGACTCGGCCATGGCCTTCTCGATCTGGGACATGTCCGAGTACTGGGGCATCGGCACGCCGCCGACGCCGCTGGGCACGGCCAACAAGATGAGCGCGCCTTACCAGGCGGTCAAGGCGAGCGACGGTTACTTCGTCATGGGCGCGACCAACCAGAAGCTATGGACCAAACTGTGCGAGCTGCTGGAACGCCCCGATCTTCTGGCGCATCCCGACTACGCCACGGTCGCCTTGCGCCTGAAACACAAGGAAGCCCTCATTGCTGCGCTTGAAGACTCCTTCGGCCGACAGCAAGCAGAGCACTGGATTACCACCATGCTCGATGCCGGCATCCCGGCGGGCCCGATCCTGACCTATCCGGAAGCCTTCGGCAGCGACCACGCCCAGCATCGCGGGATGTGCATGGAGATCGACCATCCCAACGAGGGCAAGGTCAAGAACATCGGCTTCCCGGTGAAAATGCGCGGCACGCCGCAGCGGGTCTACCGGCATCCGCCGCTGCTGGGCGAACACAACGAGGAGCTGATGGAAGAGCTGGGCGCGGTGCAGTCATGAACGACACCGCCGCCAGCGCGCAGGTGCTCGAACGCGTCATCTCGCCAGGGATCGTCGAGGTGGTGATTGATCGCCCGGAACGGCGCAATGCGATGACCCTCCAGATGTATGAGTTGATGCTGGGCATCATGGCCAAGCTGCAGGAAGATGCATCGGTGCGGTGCATCATGATCCGGGGCGCGGGTGGAAAATCCTTCGTCGCCGGCACCGACATCGATCATTTCCGGGAGTTCACCAGCGGTGCGCAGGGCGTGGCCTACGAGGCAATGATCGAAAAGGTGATCGGTGCGGTCGAGCGCATTACCGTTCCCACGATTGCGGTGATCGACGGCTGGGCTGCCGGCGGTGGATTGGCGCTGGCCACGGCCTGCGACTTCCGGGTCTGTAGTGCAGGCTCCAAGTTCGGAGCGCCGATTGCCAAGACGCTTTCAAACACCTTGAGCGCTCGTAACCTGGCACGACTGATCGCAGGCTTCGGCGTGCCGCGGGTCAAGAAGATGCTGATGCTGGCCGACTTCGTCGATGCACCCGAGGCGCTTGCCTGTGGCTACGTCCATCAGATCGCGCAAGCCGATGAACTGGAAGCCAGCGCACTGGCACTTGCGCAGCGGCTGCCCCCCTTGTCGCAGGTCACCCAGCATGCGGTGAAGGAGTCCATCCGCCGCGTGGTGATGGAACACAGCTTCAGTGACGACGACCTGGTGGCTGCGGTCTATGGCAGCGCTGCCTTTCATGATGCGGTGGCAGCCTTCGGCTCGAAAACAAACAACAAGCGCTAGCCCTTCAGGGCTGGCGTGTTCCTCACGACCGGTCGGTCTGAGGCAAGAGACAATGACCTGGGAGGGTTCATGAAACGCTTGTCCATGAAGGCCAGTACCACGGTACTGGTGATGCTCTGCCTGATGTACTTCATCACCTACATTGACCGGGTCAATGTGAGCACGGCCGCCGGTCAGTTCAAAACCGAGCTAGGGCTGTCCAACACCCAGCTGGGCGTGGTGTTCTCCGCCTTTGGCTATCCGTACGTGATCTTCCAGTTCATCGGGGGATGGATCGGCGATCGCTTCGGTGCGCGCCGCACCCTGCTGGTGTGCGCCTCGATCTGGGCGCTGGCCACGGTCCTGACCGGCATGGCTGGTGGGCTGGTCTCCTTGATCGCTGCACGCCTGCTGCTGGGCCTGGGCGAGGGCGCAACCTTTCCCGCGGCCACCAGCGCCATGGGCGCCTGGATCCCGCGCGAGAAACGCGGCATGGCCCAGGGCATCACGCATTCGGCGGCGCGGTTTGGCAACGCGGTGGCGCCGATGATCGTGCTGGCGATCATGACCGCCTTCGACTGGCGCACCTCGTTCTACGTGATGGGCGTGGTCAGCGCGGTGTGGTTGGTAGCCTGGTACTTCTGCTACACCGAGCTTCCAGCTGACCATCCTCGGATCACGGCCCAGGAGCTTGAGTCGCTGCCCAAGCCCAAGGTGCGCCGGGTCGACCCGCCGGGGACCTGGGCGCGGCTCTACCGTCGCATGGCGCCGGTGTCTGCGGTCTACTTTTGCTACAACTGGACGCTGTGGCTGATGCTCAGCTGGATGCCGCTGTACTTCATGCACAGCTTCAACCTGGACATCAAGAAGGCGGTGATCTTCACCTCCGGCGTCTTCATCGCCGGCGTGGTGGGCGACCTGGTCGGAGGCATGGTGAGCGACCGCCTGCTGACCAGGACGCGCAATCTCAAGATCGCCCGCAGCTACCTGGTGGCCGGCTGCATGGCCCTGACCGCCCTGTCGCTGCTGCCGGTGCTGCTGGTCAATGATCCCTTCCACGCCCTGATCTTCCTGGGGGCGGCAATGTTCTTCAATGAGATGACGGTGGGCCCGATGTGGGCAGTGCCGATGGACGTTGCCAACGAACGGGCCGGCACGGCCAGCGGGATCATGAGCGGCACTGGCGTGACCGCAGCATTGATCAGTCCAGTCGTGGCCGGCTTCATTGCGGACCGCCTGGGCAACTGGAACATCACCTTCATGGTCTCGGTCGGTGTGATGGTGGTGGGCACGGTGCTGTGTTTCCTGATGAAGCCGGATGTGCCGTTCCAGGAGAAGCTTTCGACCTTACCTACGGGGGAGAAGAGTTCGCCGGCCACCACGAGCGCGTTCTTCGCCGACAAGCAGCCGCGCCAGGCCAGCTGAAAGGTGCGGTTGCGGCAATGTAAGAGGAGCCATATGCCTTGTTATGAGATTGAAGGCCAGCGCCCGGTGCTGGCGCCAAGCTGCTGGGTTGCGCCGGGTGCGCACGTCATCGGCCAGGTCAGCCTGGAGGCCGGTGCCAGCATCTGGTTCGGCGCAGTGGCGCGTGGCGACAACACCCCGATCAGCATCGGCCAGGGGACCAACATCCAGGACGGCGCGATCCTGCACTCGGATCCCGGCTATCCGCTGATCGTTGGCGACCAAGTGACCGTCGGCCATCGCGCAACCTTGCACGGCTGCACGATCGGGCAGGGCAGCCTGATCGGCATGGGCGCCACGGTCATGAATGGGGCGGTGATCGGTGAGCAGTCGCTGGTGGCGGCCAATGCGCTGGTGACCGAGGGCAAGGTCTTTCCACCGCGAAGCCTGATCGTCGGCAGCCCGGCCAAGGTCGTCCGCCAGCTCGACGATGCAACGCTCGAGGGACTGGCGACATCCTGGAAGCAGTATCGCGACAAGGCCGCGCTGTTCGCCCAGGGCCTGCGAGTAGTGGAGGATGCGGGATGAGCAGCGTCTTGGAACGCTTTGATGGCGCGCTGCCTGCCGTTGGAAGCAGCGCAGGGCCGTCCCCTGCTGATCCGCGACAGCTGCTGCTGGGCATGTTCCATGCGGCGGTCGATGCGGCACAGCCGGCGCTGCGCCTTCGCGATGCTCTGCCTGCGCCGCCCAAGGGACGTACCGTGGTCATCGGCGCTGGCAAGGCTTCGGCCGCCATGGCGCAGGTGCTGGAAGCGCATTGGCCAACGCCGCTGGAAGGTGTGGTCGTGACGCGCTACGGCCACGGCGTGCCGTGTCGATCGATCGAGATCCTGGAGGCCGCCCATCCGGTGCCGGACCAGAATGGGCTGCGGGCCGCCCAACGCATCATGGCCTGCGTGCAGGGGCTGACCGCCGATGACCTGGTGATCTGCCTGATCTCCGGTGGTGGCTCGGCCTTGCTACCTCTGCCCGCGCCAGGCATCAGCCTGCAGGACAAGCAGGTCATCAGCCAGCAGCTGCTGGAAGCCGGCGCCACCATCAGCGAGATAAACTGCGTGCGTCGGCATCTGTCGGCCGTCAAGGGTGGCCACCTGGCCGCAGCCTGTCATCCGGCGCCAATCTGCAATCTGGTGATCTCCGACGTGCCGGCCGATCATTTGAGCGACATCGCATCAGGGCCAACGGTCCCCGATGCCAGCACCAGCGCCCAGGCAATGGACCTGCTGGTTCGGTATGGCATCCAAGTGCCGCCAGCCGTATCTGCGGCGCTTGCGCAGGGTCGCACCGAGACCATTAAGCCAGGTTCGGCGTCCCTTCCACAGATCCAGAACCATCTGGTGGCCACGCCCCAGCAGTCCCTTGAGGCGGCCGCAGCCTACGCGACCGGTCATGGCCTCAATGCCTACATCCTTGGCGATGCCGTCGAAGGCGAGGCAAGGGAAGTGGGCAAGGTGATGGCGGCGATCGCGCGTCAGGTGCGCCTTCACGGCCAGCCGTTCAAGCCACCCTGCGTCCTGCTCTCTGGGGGTGAGACTACAGTGACCGTGCGCGGCAACGGCCGTGGCGGTCGCAACGTCGAGTTCCTGCTGTCGCTAGGGATCGCACTGGGAGGAATGGACGGGGTTCATGCCATCGCATGTGATACCGATGGTATCGATGGCCGCGAGGAGATCGCGGGCGCCACCCTTGCACCTGACAGCCTGACCCGTGCACTTGCGCTGGGCGTGCGTGCGGCCGCGGCGCTGCAAGACAACGACGGCCATGGCTTCTTCGGATGCTTGGGCGATGCCGTCGTGACGGGGCCGACCCACACCAACGTCAACGATTTCAGGGCCATCTACATCGGGGCATAGTGATATCCCCGCGCTTCGCCTGCTCCGCCGCGGCCTCGCGTGGGCGAGGCCGGACGGTCGTGCGTCAATGATGCGGCTTGGCGTTGTCGCGCGCCTTGCCGACTTCGCTCTGTACTTTGCCAACGCCTTTCTGGATCTTGCCTTCGGCTTCCTGAGTCTTGCTACCGGTCACCTTGCCGGCGATTTCCTTGGCAGTGCCTTTGACCTGGTTCTTGGCACCTTCAGTACGATTTCTGTCCATCGTCGTGTTGCCTTGATCTGCGCCCAAAGCGGGCTAAGAAAAGCTGGACCTCGACGAGTTGAATCGCCGTGAAGCAAGCGAGCGTTTCCAAGACGCGATTGCAACAACTCCTGCACAAAGATGAGTTGAAATCGCAGTGTCTCCGGCCGCTCGGAGTTGTCTTACATTTTCGCAATAGACTAACTGGATGCAGGACTCCGAGCACGTAGATAGCTCGATCATCCAAAGCGACCGCGTGTTCACGGTTGCGATCTGTGTCAGCCGCCAGGGCCAATGCACCTTGCTTTACGTCGGCAAAGCGATCGAAACCCCCGGCCAGGCTTGGCTGGTACTCGAATGGGATCGCTCAGGGATGCAGGCCCTCAAGCGACTTCCGCTGACCGCCAAGCTGTTGCAGAAGCATCCACCCGTTGGACACGGTGTTGAAGCGAACTGGACCTATATCGTTCCGATGCCACGCCCCAAGCTGCGCTGAGCTGCGATAGGGACTGCAACCGTTGGGTTGGCCTCCTTAACGATGTTCGATGGGCTAGCTTTTGCATAGCAGTGATCCGTGCATTACAGATCATCCTCGCTGCGAGACTGTCGCCTCGAATCGCAGGAGCGATTAGTCAGCCCTGGCCGAAACTTCTGCACTGGCGCGTTGGAAGACTCACGTCTTCCTTCAATCTTGGAAGTTCGACATGTCCGCAGACGACCTCTTCCAGACCGTGGGCTTGCTTTATCAGGTTCTTGGCCTTTGTGCCTCGGGCAAGGCTCCGGACCCTGTGGTGTGCGAGTGGCTCTGCAAGCTCCTGCTTGCGCGGCGGGATGCTGAAGGTGTCTACGCACTCACCGAGGCAGGATGGCGCCTGTTGGGCGAGCTCAAAAGCAGGTTCGACGCCTGAGGCGATCGCGGCCACGGCGCCAGGAATGATGGATAGAACTCCAGATCTCCACTTTGCGTGAAGGTGCATCGAACGAACTTGAACACCCGGTTAGCAGCTGGGGCCTGAGCATCGATGTCTCCTCCGCCAGCTGACTGGACCCATTCCATGGCCGCAAGCAAGCGCGCTTCAAACCAAGCCCCGACCTCTACCGGAACTTCGACCGAGCTCAGGGGGCAGGGCGATGAACTGCACCAGCTTGCGGGCGGCAGTCATCCGCCGCTGACCACCAACCAGGGCATTGCGGTCAGCGACAACCAGAACTCGTTGCGGGCGGGTGCCAGGGGGCCGACCCTGCTGGAAGACTTCGTGCTGCGCGAAAAGATCATGCATTTCGATCACGAGCGCATCCCCGAACGCATCGTGCATGCCCGCGGCACAGGTGCCCATGGCTATTTCGAGCTGACCAATTCGCTGTCCCGGTACACCACGGCCAAGATCCTGACTGAGGTTGGCCACAAGACGCCTGTGTTCACCCGATTCTCCACCGTGGCCGGCGGCGCCGGCTCGGTTGACACGCCGCGTGACGTGCGCGGGTTTGCGGTGAAGTTCTATACCAAGGAAGGCAACTGGGACCTGGTGGGCAACAACATCCCGGTGTTCTTCATCCAGGACGCGATCAAGTTCCCCGACCTGATCCACGCGGTGAAGATGGAACCGGACCGCGGCTTTCCGCAAGCCGCCAGCGCCCACGACACCTTTTGGGACTTCATTTCGCTGACTCCTGAGTCCATGCACATGATCATGTGGGCGATGAGCGATCGGACCATCCCGCGCTCGCTGCGCATGATCGAAGGGTTCGGCATCCACAGTTTCCGGCTGCTCGATGAGCAAGGTCAGAGCACCTTCGTGAAGTTCCACTGGCGGCCCAAGCTGGGCCTGCAGTCGCATATCTGGGACGAGGCGGTGAAGGTGGCCGGGGCTGACCCGGATTTCCAGCGCCGTGACATGTTCGAGGCGATCAGCAATGGCGATTTCCCCGAATGGGAACTGGGCGTTCAGCTGTTCACTGAGGAAGACGCCGCTGGCTTTCCATTCGACCATCTGGATCCGACCAAGCTCATTCCCGAGGAGCTGGTGCCCTTGCAGGTCATTGGCCGCATGGTGCTCGATCGCTGGCCCGACAACTTCTTTGCCGAGACCGAACAGGTCGCCTATTGCCCGGCCAATATTCCGCCGGGCATCGACTTCTCCAACGACCCGCTGCTGCAGGGCAGGTTGTTTTCCTACCTGGATACGCAGCTTTCGCGACTGGGGTCAGCCAACTTTCACCAGCTCCCCATCAACGCGCCCAAGTGCCCGTTCCACAACAACCAGCGCGACGGGCACATGCAGAGCCAGGTGCCCAAGGGGCGGGTTGCCTATGAGCCTTCCTCGCTGCAGGAAGACTCCCCGCGGGAAACCAGGACCGGGTTCCGCAGCCATGCAACCGCCGATGATGGCCTCAAGGGGAGGTTGCGCGCGGAGAGCTTTGCCGACCACTACAGCCAGGCGCGCCTGTTCTACCGCAGCCAGTCCAAGCCGGAGCAGGCGCACATCGCTTCGGCCCTGGTCTTTGAGCTTTCCAAGGTTGAGACGGCCCACGTGCGCGACGCGGTCACCGGGCACCTGCGCCACATCGATCCGGACCTGGCCCAGCGCGTGGCCGATGGACTTGGCATGGATGCACTTCCGGCTGCGCCCGCCACCGCCTTCGAACCGATCGACATGAAGCCCTCGCCGGCGATCCAGCTGATCGGGAAGATGAAGGACACCTTGCAGGGCAGAAGCGTCGGCATCCTGGTCAGCGAGGGCTCCGACGCCGGAGCAGTGGCCGCTATCCAGAAAGCGGTCAAGTCCGCAGGCGGGCTTACCAAGATCGTGGCGCCCAAGCTGGGCATTACGCTATCCGATGGCAGGAAGATCACGGCCGCCGGGCAACTCGCCGGCACGCCTTCTTTCATCTTCGACGCGGTAGCGATCGTGCTGACGCCGGAAGCGGGCAATAGCTTGGCTAAGGACTCTGCGGCTATCGATTTTATCAGCAATGCGTGGGCCCACCTCAAGGCCATCGCCAGCGATGCGGGCGCCCAGCCGCTGCTCAAAGCTGGGAGTGTCGGTAAGGACACGGGCGTGGTCGATGCCGGCGACATGACGGCTTTCATCTCGGCGGCAAAAGTTCGCCAGTGGCTGCGCGAGCCGAAGCTTCGTGCCTTGGCTTGATTGAGAAAGTTCAGGCGAGATTTCAGTCCGACCAGACAAGGAACGAACATGAGCATCGAGAAGAAGACCACCCGGGAGCTCAATGCATTGATTGAGATTGCACGCGATGGCGAGCACTTCTACAGGGAAGCATCAAAAAAAATTCACGACAAAGCGCTTGCAGATCTCTTTACTCACATCGCGGACGCCAAGCAGGCAGTCGTAACCAAGCTCAGTGCCGTCGTGTTCTTCGTAGGACTAGAGCCCGCCAAGCACGGAACCGTGCTCGGCATGACTCGGAAGCTTTACGCCAAAGTCCGAGCGGGGCTTGGCGGCGGTGATTTTGCCTACCTTACGGAGCTTGAGGAGGCAGAGGATCGCCTGCTCAACGAGTTCATCGCGACCGCAACGGATGTGGACATTTCCATCGCGGGACGAGAAGCAGTCGCTGGACTGATTCCCTCGCTCAAAGACACCCGCAAGGTGCTTGGACATCGAAGGAGAGAACTACAGTTGCAGTGAGACCTACAGCAGCTGTAGTGCTAATGCAGCAACCCCAAAGCAGCGAGCCGTCCGATTCAAGACGGCGCCGAGTCATCTGACAGGAGCATCGCCATGAATTTCAACGTACAGCAGCGCCAGGTTCTGGAAAGTATCCGGGACGGCCGGAAAGTCTCGGAGATGGACGCAAACTGGGCAGTCAACAAGGAGCTGGCTACGCAAGGTGAGGATGGGGATATCGATCTCACCCAATTGGGACGCTCGCAAATCGATCGAAGCCCCAACGCATCGGTCTAATGGCCTCTGCACTAATCAAAGCACGCAGCGCCTCGTAAGGCGCGCCGTGAGCTGATCCGCGACGCCTGAGCCCGACATGGCAGGCTGTCCTCCACCGAACGGCGAAAGTCGGCAGCCGGGTAGTCATAGCGATATCGAAAGGGCAGGGGATCGGTCGACATCGTTTGCGGGAGCTCGCCAGTCGTTGCGGTGAGCAGGCGTCCGACCTTGCTCGAGATCACGTAATCGTCCGCGGACCGTCTGTGCAGGTCGTGCCCCATCCTGCATTCGCTCAGTCCAAGTCCGTACCAAAGCGATGTATCGAAATATCGGATCCCCCCGTCCCATGCATCCTGGAGCGTGTCCTGGCTTTGCGCATCGGTCGCCGGCGCAAAGCCGTTGCCGATGGCGACGCCTCCCAGCCCGAGATGGCTGGAGGGACGGAACCTGCCTTGTGGGCTTGCGCTTTCAGATGCGGGGGAAGTGTTGGAGTTATCTTTCATGGGAATTGTTCGAAGCTGGGGGGCACTTCGAGACTGTCATCTGTGCCATGTAGGAACGGTGCTGGGCCGTCATGAACTCATGCGCTGCTCTTCGGTGACCTGTTCAGCAACTCGTTGCGTGGCCATCACAGGGCGCACCGTAAAAAACTACTTCCTTCTGTTCATTCGCCCGCTTTGGACACGATCACGGCATTCTCCAATACATACCCCACGGTGGCAGTGGCCGTCGTGCTACTCGTCGTGGCCTGCACCGTATTTGGCCTGCTGATGGTCAAGCCCAGAAACGCAAGCCGCAGCGACATCACTGAGTCTAATCCGGCACTCGAAGCAAGCCTGGCCGACTGGTCCAGCGACTTGAAAACCCTTGCCATTTCCCTGCACCTTGGCCGATGGAATGACGTGAGATACGCCATGCAGTGGGACGTGTTGGAAGTGCCAGATAGTGTCTTCGTCGCTCTTGATGAGCAGTCATTGGGAGACAAGCAAACCGTACTGCTTTCAAGGGTGATGCAGGAGGCCACGACTCTGGCAAAGACTTCGGTCCTGATCGAGCATCATTACTTGCTGCCTAGCGGACAAGTCCCCAAGAAAGGGACCCAGCGTTACAGCGCTACCGACTATGCACGAGCTGTTCGCATGCTGTGCATTTCAATCGATCGTGCAGTTGCCGCCCTTGAACCGCAGAACCGTTCCGTGTCAAATTACGGCGCACGGTCGGAGCCTTCGGCGCAGCCCTTGAGCGAGGCTGCATGACCCGATCATTGCATCGCATCGCGCTTGATGCCGGAAACGGTGCAGAGCTGCACGACCTTCTTAAAATCGGGGACTTTGAGCACTGGATCGTGATGGGCTGGGAAGTCCGAGGCCAATACTGTGTTCCTGAGATTGCCATCCGGCTCGAGGGGCTGCCCTACATTCCCAGTGGCACTGGCCAAGCCGAATTTACCCTGATGTGCCCTCTACCTCTGTCGGGTACCCAATTCCATCGCATACCTGGCTTGGTGGTTTTTGAATCGGGCGAATCACAATCCTGGCGCTTGCGCGTACTTTCAGCGCTGCTAATTGAACATGCAGGTAAGCATCACCCTGACCAGATCATATCGGTGCCCAAGCCAGATGGGCGGCATTTGATGGATCCAAGGGTCAGGCCACGCAGGGCAGGGAGTCATCGCGGGCAAGCCGGCGATCTAGATCGAACCAGTCCGACCGTTTGACTGCGGTCTGTATGTGCAAACTGGTTGGAGTTCTATTGGAGCTGAAGGCGCGGTATGCGTAGGATCAGGTGGCTTTTGCCCGCATGGCGGGTGCGACGCGCCAAGCAGGATGCGCTGACGGCGCGAAGACTCAGGTCGGTAGCTCAGTTCCAAGTTGACCAAGAGGTGGAGAGGCTCTGGCTCGCCGTCCAGCAAAGCTCGAAATTGCGCCATATGATCGATAGGGCCGCCACCTCGGGCCACATCGACCGCGATATCGCCACCAAGGCGATCGCGTAGTTGACCGACTTGAGGTCGGAACCGGAACAGCTCAGCACCCGGCTTCGTTTGGCTGAGTTGAGCCAGGCAGATGTCCTTGGGACAGCACTGTAAGAAGCCCGAAGTGGGCGCGATTATCTAGCCTGTGCTGCTGATGAGCTTGAACTGCGCGCGCTCTTGCTCGGCATCGATCTTGCGATGCGCAGGCTGGTCAATGAGTCCATCGGCCTATTGGCTCAAGTCGACTCGCATCTCGGGGCGGCGGGCCGCCGCATACTGATGCGCAAGCATGCTTGCATCGACAAGTAAGCTCGTAGGCGCAAGCTCGGCTCAAGCACGCCTCCACACCCTCAGTCCACCTGGCAGGTCGTGCTCCCCTGGAAGGGGCATTCGATGCCGGTCCGATGCCGCGGTTAGCAGTGCAAGCATCAAGCCGGCGTGAATCTCATCCCACTTTCGCAGCGTGATCTTTCCAGTCAATATGGGCCACTTGACCGTGGAGACTTTCATGACTGGGCTGTCTAAAAACACTACTGTTTCACTGATGTCCCACGAGTCGACGCTCCTTGCCGAGTGGATGCAGAACCTGGAGGACAACGGCGCCTTGTCCGATGGACGCATCTCTCGCGCCGAGGTGGAGGGGCAGGCGCGTGAGTTCCTTCGTGCCTTCACCAGCGCTGCCCAAGATGGATCCAGCCTGCGCGTTCGAGACGAGGTTTGGGCCGATGCTCGGACTTTCCTGGACGCACTGTCGCGTAGCCGCGCCTTGGCCGGCTTCGATTCATCATCGACGGCCAGCTTTGTTTTTTCGATGAAACGTCCGATCTTCAGCCTGCTTCAGCAGGAATACAAAGCCGCCCCCGAGGCCCTGGCGGAGCAGCTGTGGCTGCTCTCAGACCTGATTGACCAGCTTGGTCTGCAAACGGTCCAGACTTTTCAAAAAACCCGCGAAGCCATCATTGCGCGCCAGCAGGAAGAGTTGCTGGAACTCTCCACTCCGGTAGTCAAGCTTTGGGACGGCGTCCTGGCACTGCCGATGATTGGCACCCTGGATTCCCAGCGAACCCAGGTGGTCATGGAATCGCTGCTTCAGCGCATCGTCGAGACCGGGTCGGAGATTGCCATCATCGACATCACCGGCGTGCCCACAGTCGACACACTGGTGGCCCAGCACCTGCTCAAGACCGTCACTGCCATCCGCCTGATGGGAGCCGACGCCATCATCAGTGGCGTGCGTCCGCAGATTGCTCAGACCATCGTCCACCTTGGCCTGGATCTGCAGGGCATCACCACCAAGGCGAACCTGGCAGATGCCCTGGCCCTGGCGCTCAAGCGCACGGGACAAGCCGTAGTTCGCAAGGACTGACATGGACCGCATCCCGCTGTTGAAGATGGGTGACTTCCTGCTGGCGACCATCCAGGTGGAGATGCATGACCGCCTCGCACTGACATTGCAGGAAGACTTGGCCGAACGAATCAGTGCAGTCGGTGCGCGCGGAGTCCTTCTGGACATCTCGGCGCTTGACATGGTCGATTCCTTCATCGGCCGCATGATCGCCAACATTTCCGGGCTATCCGAGTTGATGGGTGCCACCACGGTCCTGGTGGGCATGCAACCCGCGGTAGCCATCACCTTGGTTGAACTTGGATTGAGCCTGCCGGGCGTGCGCACCGCCATGAACGTCGAACGCGGCATGGCCCTTTTGCGCGCCAGCGTAGACGCCACGCCGTGATCGTTACCGCTCAGGGGCAGCAAGACGTCAGGAACGAGCAGGATGTCGTGCTGGCACGCCAACTGGTGCGCAAGCACGCTGTGACCTGCGGACTGAGACTGGTCGATCAGACCAAGGTGGTGACTGCCGTAAGCGAACTGGCGCGCAACACCGTGGTCTACGGCGGCGGCGGGACCATGCAATGGGAGCTGCTCGAAGATGGCATTCGCCGCGGCGTAAGGCTGTGCTTTGTTGACCAGGGGCAGGGTATCCCCGACATGGCTTTGGCGCTGACCGATGGCTGGACTTCAGGCTCGGGCATGGGCCTTGGGCTGACCGGTGCGCGTCGGCTGGTGGATGAGTTCGACATCCACAGCGTGGTCGGCCAGGGCACGCGCGTGACCATCACCAAGTGGACGTAGTCCATGTCGGCAAGCCTGCATTGTGCCTGCTGATCGAAGACGCCAGTCAGGTAGGGCATGCCAGGCGCGAAGCAGTCCGCCTGGCGACGACGCTGTCCTTTGACGAAGCCGATCTGGGTCGGGTAGCTCTTGTAACAACCGAGCTTTCAACCAACCTGCTCAAGCATGCCACCCGCGGGGTCCTCTATCTTTCGGTCGTCCCGGGCAAGATCAGTCCAGGCCTGGAGGCAGTCACGATCGACCAGGGGCCTGGATTTGAACTCCACCGCTGCCTGGCTGACGGCTATTCCAGCCGTGGCACCCAGGGCATTGGCCTGGGCGGAATCGCCCGCCAAAGCCAGATGTTCGATGCTTGGTCTGACGACAAGGGCAGCGTGGTGATCAGCCGTTTGTACGGAGGCACTGTCCTGGGCGGCGATCTGAGGGTCGGAGCCTGTCAGGTGCCACTGGCCCATGAGCCGGTCAGCGGCGACGGCTGGGCATTTGCACTGGACGCGCGCACCCTCAGCGTCATGGTGGTCGACGGGCTCGGACACGGCATCCTGGCGCACGACGCCGCCACGGCAGCATCAGAAGGATTTTCCAGCACCCCGTTTGACAGCCAGCTCGCACTGATCGAACGCCTGCACTCGGCAATGTCCGCAACCCGGGGCGGGGCCGTCGCCCTGGCTCAGATGCAACTGGAAACTGGCGCGCTCTCCTACCTGGGGGTGGGAAACATCGCCGGCTGCACGGTGTCAGATGAAGGCTCGCGTGGTCTTGCCTCCATGCCAGGCATCGTGGGCGGCGCGTTCCGCCGGCCGCAGGCGTTCCACAGCCAAGTTGAGCGCACGGTTCTTGTGATGCACAGCGACGGGCTGTCTGCACGTTGGAACCTGCGGGACTATCCGGGATTATTGCGGCGTCATCCTGCCGTGGTGGCCTGGGTGCTGCACCGGGATGCATCGCGTGGTCGTGACGATGCCACCGTCGTGGTCTTCGATCTGGGGGCGTTGAGATGAATCAGGAAAACATGCAGGAACGCATCGCTCAACTGCAGGCCGAAGCCGCTGCGTTGCGGGCCGAGCTTGAGGAGACCAACCAGGGCGTCCTGGCCCTGTATGCCGAGTTGGACATCCAAGCTGAGGCGCTCAAGCATGCCTCGGACCTCAAGAGCCGCTTCCTGTCCTACATGAGCCATGAGTTCCGCGCTCCGCTGGGTTCGATCCTGAGCATGACTCGCCTGCTCAGCGATCAGCTCGATGGCCCTTTGAGTGAGGAACAGCATCGCCAGGTGGGCTTTATCAGCCTCTCTGCGAACGAGCTGACCGAGATGGTCGACGACCTGCTGGATCTTGCCAAGATCGAGGCTGGACGCGTCACCATTTCCCCGGCCTGGTTCAACATGATGGATCTGTTCTCTGCCTTGCGCGGCATGTTCAGGCCTATCGCCGAGGGCGCAAAGGTCGATCTGGTGTTCGAACCACCCATCCCAGTCCCCCAACTTTTTACCGACGACAAGAAACTGGCGCAGATCCTGCGCAACTTTGTTTCCAATGCGCTCAAGTTCACCCCACAGGGCCAGGTGCGGGTCTTGGCCAGCATGGAAGATGCCCAGCACGTTCGCTTCACCGTCAAGGACACCGGCATCGGCATCCCGCAGGAGCTGCAGGCGAATCTGTTCGAGGATTTCTCGCAAATCGATTCGCCCTATCAAAAGCGTTTCCGTGGCACCGGGCTGGGACTTTCATTGTGCAAACGCTTTGCCACGCTGCTCGGGGGCCATGTGGGGATGAGCAGCGCGCCTGGGCAGGGTTCTGAATTCTTCCTCGTCATTCCAACCCGGCTCGAAGTGCCGTCCTCATGAACCAGCCAACGCAATTGTTGATCGTCGATGACAACGCCGCCACGCGTTACGCGATGCGACGTGTCCTGGAGCGTAATGGGTATGTGGTGCTTGAGGCAGGCACTGGCGGCGAAGGCCTCCAGTTGCTGGATGATCACCCGGTGCAGGCGCTGGTCCTGGACGTCAACCTGCCGGACGTGAGTGGATTTGACATCGTGCGCGTGCTGCGTGCCAAGCCTTCCACCGAATTGCTGCCGATCGTCCATGTCTCGGCGGCAGCGATCGCGACCGGTGACATGATCACGGGCCTCAATGCGGGCGCCGACGCTTATCTGATCCACCCGGTCGATCCAGATGTGCTGGTGGCAACCTTGCGTACCTTGCTAAGGGTGAGGAAGGCCGAGGATGCACAGCGCGCCAGCGAAGCGCGTTTCCGTGAGATTTTCCACAACCTGACCACGCCAATCGCTGTGGTCGATGCAACCTTGGCACTGGGCGAACGCAACGACGCATTCGTCGCACTATTTGGCGATATCGCCAAGCTCGACGTATCTGCCTTGGAGTTTCATGGCGGCGGGGCATCGCTGGCCGCCATGCAATCGGCGATCGGGCGCCAGTTTCATTGGAAGGGCGGCGTAGCTTTGACCGATCTATTGATGCCTGAAACCTTATGGAAGGTCGTCCCTGAGGCCGCAGCAGGTAAGGCACTGCTAATTATCGAAGACATCACCGAGTTCAAGCGCCGGGAACGCAACCAGACTCAGGCGCTGTACGAAGCCAACAGCGCACTGCTTGTAGAAACGGAGCAGCGACGCAATAGCGAAGCCCAACTCGCCCAGGCGCAAAAGATGGATGCTCTAGGGAAGCTGACCGGTGGCATCGCCCACGACTTCAACAACCTGCTCACCACCATTACCACTGGCATCGAGATGATGCACCGCTCGGTGGAGCTCAAGACGTTTGATCGCGTCAGCCGGTTTGCAGACCTGTCACTGGGTGCTGCGCGGCGCGCGGCAACCCTGACGCAGCGAATGCTGGCCTTTGCAAGGCGCCAGCCGCTGAGCGAGCGGGCACTGGACCTGTCCGAGCAGGTGCGTGATCTGCAGGACATGCTCCAGCGCACCATCGGCGAGCGGATTTCGCTTGATCTGCAGGATTGCCAGGCGCCTGTGTTTGCGCTGGCCGACAGCGGGCAACTGGACCATGTCGTCATCAACCTGGTCGTTAATGCCCGCGATGCCATGCCTGCTGGCGGGACTATTTTCCTGCGCAGTCAATATGTAGAGGAGGATGGGTCGAACGACCTGCCGGCAGGGCGCTACGCCATGCTCAGCATCTCCGATACGGGAACGGGCATGGCCCAGGATGTGCTCGAGCGGGTGTTCGAGCCGTTCTTCACGACCAAGCCGGCCGGCACCGGGACAGGGCTTGGCCTATCGATGAGCTATGGCTTTGCCAAGCAGTCACAGGGCACACTGCGCATTCAAAGCGCAGTGGGCCAAGGCACGACTGTATCGCTGCTTCTACCGGCTACCGAACCTGCGCTGCACACTGATACGGAGGGCGGCGAGGTCACACCATCAGGGGCGGGGCAAACCATCCTGGTTGTTGAGGACATCGAATCCTTGCGGGATCTGGTGGTTCAGATGCTTAACGAGTCCGGTTACACCTGCATGCAGGCGGCCAGAGTGGATCAGGCCATGTCCGTTCTACGCGGTGACTCTAAGGTCGATCTGCTGCTGACCGACTTTGGCTTGCCTGACGGCAATGGCCGTGAGCTCGCCGAGCGCGCACGAGCTTGGCGCCCCGAGATCAGAGTGCTTTTCATGACGGGATATATGGAAGGTCACACTCCAAGTGAACTACAGAACCTCTACGGCGCTGACATGATTGCCAAGCCGTTCGGCATGGATGCGCTGTTGCGCAAGGTTGCCGATGCGCTCCGCTAAGAGTTCGGGCCAGTAAGGGGTGGCGGGCCGAGCGTCAAACGCTGCTAGGGCGCTGCTTTCGATGCTCAAGGATCAGGCGCTGGACATCGTCCACTTCCACACCTGCCTGAGAGATTGCCCGGCGCAGTTCCAGCGGGGTGACTGCGAAGCGGGCGCACCAGAAGATGACATCGTCCTGGGTCTTGAGAATGACCTGGTTACGACGCGTGATTCCGCTTTCCTTGGTGCTCATGGGTGCGCCTGATCGCTGATGACCGGGTCGGATCAGACCACGGCAAGGATTGGCTCGGCGGCTATAACCGGAGTTGGTGGCTGCACGCAGCGATAACAACGTCGCGATCTTCAGTGTTGAAGACCTGTACCGAGCTACTTGTCCGATCAGAGGTACCGCTGGCCTACCGATTGCGGCGGCTGATGAGCGCTTCCATCAACACCTGACCGTCGTGATTGCGCGCGCTCAGGAGTCCTCCGTGGGCCCTGACAAACTGGTCTGCAATATAAAGTCCGAGCCCGAGACCCTTGCTGGTATGGAAGCGGCCTTTGAACGGCTCGAACAGACGCGGCAGCAACTGGTCGGGGATCATGCCGGCGTTGCTGATGGTGATCCGCACGTGGGCAGGGTCACGGCCGTCGAGCGAGATGTCGATCGGCTCCTGACCGCCATGCTCGATCGCGTTGCCGATCAGGTTGGACAGGATCTGCGCAAATCGGTCGGCATCCACATCGCAGAGCAGGTCGCCTTCTTCCTGCAGCTCAATGCTTCGCAGGCCGTGGGCTTGGCGCAGCTCCTCCACTGAAGCCTGCGCGACCTTGCCCAGGTCCTTGGCTGAGAAATCCATGCGCAGGCCACCGGTGCGGATGCGCGAGAAATCCAGCAACTGCTCTACCATGCGCGCCATGCGCTGGCCGCTGTTGTCCAAGAAACCCAGCGTGCGCTGGATCGCGGGTTCATCGGGCAGCTCCACGCGCAGCTTGTCCGCGCAGAGGAGCACGACTGACAGCGGGGTGCGCAGGTCATGGGTTAGCACCGCGGTCATGGTCTCGTTGAGGTCCAAGGCGCGTTCCAGCTCCGCATTACGCCTGGTCAGCAGCTGGCGCTGCTCGTAGAGCTCCACGAACACATTGACCTTGCCTAGGATCACCAGCGGCTCGATCGGCTTGTGCAGGAAGTCCACAGCACCGGTCTCGTAGCCCTTGAAGGCACGCAGCGGGTCGTTAGGCGAAGCGGTAAGGAAGATGATCGGAACCTGGCGGGTGCGCATGGAGCCCCGCATGAACTCGGCCAGCGCGAACCCGTCCATCTCGGGCATGTGGACGTCCAGCAGCGCCAGCGCCACGTCGTGCTTGAGCAGCAGCTCCAGCGCCTGTGCGCCTGAAGCTGCGCACAGGATGTTCAACTGCGGTCGGCGCAACAGCGCCTCCATGGCAATCAGGTTTTCCGCCACGTCGTCGACGATCAGGATATTGATGGCTTCCGAAGACGCGCCGGCTGGGGGTTCGGGATTAATGTGCATGGGGCAGCTGGCTGAGTTGTTCGCAGATTGCAGAAAGAGTGAGCACGGCATCGGCGCCGGCCCTGGCAAGCGCAGAGGCTGGCATCAAAGGCGAGCTGGCCTCGTCGGGGCATTGGATCCAGACGGTGCCGCCTGCTCGGCGGACTGCCACCACACCATCGGTGCCATCGCTGCTGGCGCCGGTAAGCAGGATCGCCAGCAACCCGGGGCCGAAGGCCTCGGCCGCAGACTCGAACAGCGGGTCGATCGCCGGCCGGGAGAACATCACCGGCTCGTCCACCGACAGCGCCACCGTGGCCTGGTCTTCGACGAGCAGGTGGTAGTCGGGCGGGGCAAACAGCACCTCGCCACCGCGCAAGGGCTGCTTGTCCTGGGCTTCGGCCACGGCCAGGGGACAGCCGGAACCGAGCAGCTCGGCCACCCGGCTTGGCCGGTCGCGTGGCAGGTGCAGCACGATCAGCACCGGCGCGGTCAGTGAGGCCGGCAGCGACTGGAGCAGTTGCTGCAGCGCGATCACCCCGCCGGCGGAGGCGCCGATCACGATGGCCGAAAAACCGGTGGGGCTGCTAGCGGTGTTCATGAGGCCTTCCGGTACAGGCGCTGCTCGCGGACGCAGACCTCGAAGGCGCTGGCATGAGCACCGAACTGCAGCGACTCCTTGCTGCCCAGGCCCAGGAAGCCGCGGTACACCAACGCCTCGTGGAAGAGGCCGACCGCGCGGTCCTGCAAAGCCCGGTTGAAGTAGATCAACACATTGCGGCACGACACCAGATGGACTTCTGAGAACACCTGGTCGGTGGCCAGGCTGTGGTCAGCGAACACGATGTTGCGCTTGAGGCTGCGATCGAACATCGCGCCGTTGTAGGCAGCGCTGTAGTAGTCCGACAGGGAGCCTTTGCCGCCTGCCTTGAGATAGTTCTGGCTGAACAAGGCCATGCGATCGATCGGGAACACCCCGGCCTCGGCCATAGCCAACGCATCGGAATTGATGTCCGTGGCATAGATCAGACTCCGATCCAGCAGCCCCTCCTCATGGAGCAGGATGGCCAGCGACCAGACTTCCTCGCCCGTGCTGCAGCCGGCAACCCAGAGCTTGATCGAAGGGTAAGTGCCCAGCACCGGCAGGGCGTGCTGGCGCAACACGCTGAAGTAGTCCGGATCCCGGAACATCTCCGAAACCTGCACGGTGAAGAACTGCATGGCCTGGGCGAACAGGTCCGGCTCGTGAAGCAGCCTGCGCTGCAGGTCACTGATGTGCTCGCATCCGAAGCGCGACATGGCATGGCGCACGCGCCGGCGCAGAGAGGAGAGCGCGTATTGCCTGAAGTCGTAGTGGTAGCGCTGGTAGATGGCCTCCAGCAGCAGCTTCAACTCCAGGTCGAACAGCTCTGTCTCGTTCACTGGCGGGAGGACCACACGCGGCACAGGGAGATCAGCTTGTCTACGTCGATCGGCTTGGCGATGTAGTCGTTGGCGCCAGCCTCCAGGCAGCGCTCGCGGTCATCGGCCATGGCCTTGGCGGTCAGCGCGATGATCGGCAGGCTCTGCCAGTGCCGCTGCTTGCGGATTTCCTGCATGGCGGTCAGGCCGTCCATCTCCGGCATCATGATGTCCATCAGCACCAGGTCGACATCGCACGCAGTCAGGCGTTCCAATGCCTCGCGACCATTGCGGGCAATCTCAAGCTTCACCCCCAGGGGTTCAAGTACGCTGGACAGGGCGAAGATGTTGCGCACGTCATCCTCGGCCAGCAGGATCGTGCGCCCGTCCAGGACCGTGTCGCGGCGACGCGCCTCGCGCAATAGGCGCTGCTGATCGGAGGGCAGGGAGGCTTCGACGCTGTGCAGGAACAGGGTGACTTCGTCGAGCAGGCGCTCGGGCGAGCGCGCCCCCTTGATGATGATGCTCTTGGAGTAGCGGCGCAGGCGCTGCTCTTCATCCCGAGTCAGGGCACGGCCGGTGTAGACGATCACCGGTGGGAAGGCTGAGGAGTCACTGTTGCCCATGCGCTCGAGCAGGTCATAGCCGCTGCCATCGGGCAGGGACAGGTCGGTGACCATGCAGTCGAAGGTGGCGGCCGCCAGCTGCTCCATCGCCTCTGCGATGCTGCCCACCGTGGTGATGTCCAGATGCTCATGCGCAAGCAGCCTGCGCAGGTTCTCGCGCAGCTCGCGATCGTCCTCGACGATCAGCAGGCGGCGCATGTCGCGTTCGCTGGTTTGCTCAA
Source organism: Pseudoxanthomonas sp. GM95 (assembly GCF_900109775.1). Lineage (GTDB taxonomy): Bacteria > Pseudomonadota > Gammaproteobacteria > Xanthomonadales > Xanthomonadaceae > Pseudoxanthomonas_A. Next base: position 1,729,926 of record NZ_FOAX01000001.1, on the reverse strand, counting down.
GCTGGCGGATCGCGGTCACCAGGCGCTCGCGTGTCGCAGGCTTGAGCAGGTAGCCCACTGCGCCCAGTTCCATGGCCACCTGGTTGCGTTCCTGCGCCGAGACCACGTGGACCGGGATATGGCGCGTGGCCGGATCGCGCTTGAGCGACTCAAGCACGCTCAGGCCCGACACATCGGGCAAGCCGATGTCGAGCAAGACGCCGCTGGGATGGAGCTGGGATGCCAGGACGATGGCTTCCTGGGCTGTGCCGGCGACCACGCAGTCAAAGTCCATGTCGTGGGCCAGCTCGATCAATGCCTGGGCAAAGGCCGCATCGTCTTCCACCGCCAGGATGACCCGACCAGGGCGCGTGCGGTGGTCTCGATCGTCCTGGGGAGCGACTGGTGGGCTGGGCTGGCTAATGGTGGCGCCGGCAGGACTGGCAGCTACAGGCGCTGGCGCAGCTTCGGTGGCCGCTGGCGCGGCCGCCTCGGCTTGAACGTTCTCTCCAGCCGGCGCACCGTCAAGGGGAAGTTCCAGAGTGAAGATGCTTCCGCGGCCCGGCTCACTGTCTACCGTGATCGAACCGCCCATGCGCTGGGCCAGGTCGCGCGAGATCGACAGCCCAAGGCCAGTGCCGCCGAAGCGGCGCTGGGTGCTGCCATCGGCCTGGCGGAAAGCTTCGAAGATGACGCTGGTCTGGTCCCGGCCAATGCCGATCCCGGTGTCGCTGACCACGAACCGAATGCGCTGGGCGCCATGCGCGTGCAGCGTCAGGCTGACCCGTCCCTGCTCGGTGAACTTGACCGCATTGGCCAGCAGGTTTTTGAGGATCTGCTGCAGACGCTGGCTGTCGGTGGTCAGGCGATCGGGCGTTCCTGGCGCAACGCTGATATCCAGGCTCAGGCCCTTCTGGCTGGCAAGCGGTTCGAAGGTTTCGCGCAGGCGTGACAGCAGCGGAGCGGTGGACACGGTCTCCTCGCTCAGCTCCACATGGCCAGCCTCGATCTTGGACAGATCCAGGATGTCGTTGATCAGGGCCAGCAGGTCGCTGTTGGAGGAGTAGATCGCCTGGGCGTATTTGACCTGCTCGGCGCTCAATCCACCGTCGCGGTTGTCCGCAAGCAGCTTGGCCAGAATCAGCGAGCTGTTGAGCGGGGTGCGCAGCTCGTGGGACATGTTGGCCAGGAACTCAGACTTGTACTGCGACGAGGCGGCCAGCTCCTTGGTGCTGCGCACCAGCTCGCCTTGAGCCGTGAGCAAGACCTGTCGCTGGGATTCGAGTTCGTGCGTGCGCTCTTCCAGGTGCACGTTGATCTGCTCCAGCTCGCTCTGCTGTTGCTCCAGGTTGGTCTGGGAGTGCTGCAAGCTGCGACTCTGTTCTTCCAGTTCCTCGTTGGCCACGCGCAGCTCTTCCTGCTGCGCCTGCAGCTCCTCGCTCTGGCGCTGGGTCTCTTCAAGCAGTTCAACCAGCTCGGCCCGGAGCTGGGCAGTGCGCAGCGCTACGCCGATGGTTTCCATACAGCGATCGAGCAGCTCCAGGCTGCGACCATCAGCGTTGTGCACACCCTGACGTCCCAGTTCCAGGACACCGATCACGCGACCATCGTCGGTGACCGGCGACAGCAGCAGTTCGTCTGGTGAGCCGCGCCCCAGGGCCGACTCGATCAAGACGCGGCTTTGGTTGACTTTGCTCAGCTGGCGCGGCTTGGCCAGAAGGATGATCTCGCCGAGCTGGCCTTCGCCAGTAGGTATGTCGCGGGGAATATCCGAGGGTAGGGCAATCCCCCCGGCCAGGCTGAGGCGGTCACCGGCTAGGCGATAGAGTGCACCGACCTGGGCGTCTAACACTTCGCACAGCACGCGCAGCGAGGCTTGGGCGATCTCGTTTGGCGTCAGGTCACCCTGCAGCGCCACCGCGACCGCATTCTCGCTGGCCTGGAGCCAAAGGGCGACCTGAGATGCCAGGCGGGCTCGGATGGCCTGCATCGCAATCAACGCGGTGCCCAAGAAACACGCTCCGCCAATGGTCCTGTTGACCATCGAGAAGGATGAGTTGTTGCTCGGAGGCGCGAACTGAAAGCCGACCACCAGCAGGACGCATGACAGCAACGCCACGATCAGCGGCAGCTTGGGGCGACTTTGAAAGATGGTGATGCCTACTGCCATGAAATGCAGCAACCACACCGCATAACCCAATGGCGTGATCAGCTCGAGCACCAGGGTGGCAATCAGCAGACCAAAGGCCGCGGCCCAGATCCAGGGGTCACGTGATGCAGTCGTCGCGCGCATGGTGTTTGGAACAAGAAAGGACCGGGGATGTTAGCCGATTCTTAACGCGCTCCAGAGCCGGAATTTTACAATGTTGCTTACACGCATCCTTCACGTGTATCCCGGGAAAAATCCACCTCCGCTGCGGTGGCCTGTCCGCGCGCCGCCGTTTACGAATTGCAGCGTCTGGGGATACTGCAGTTCTATCTTCCACCCTCAATGAGCTCTCATGTCCAAGCCCTTGCGCATCCTTTACGTCGAGGATCAGGTGGATCTGCGCGATCTTATGGCAGATGTCTTCGCGGACATGGGCATGGACGTAAAGCTGGCCGCTGATGCACAGACCGCGTTTGAGATGTTGACCTCTGGAACTGAGGTGGATGTGTTGTTCACCGACGTCTACATGCCAGGCCAGATGACCGGCGCCGAGCTCAGCCTACGCGTCCAGAAAATGATGCCGCACATCAAGATTGTGCTGGCGTCTGGTCATTCCCGACATCAATTGCCCCCGCTGCCGAGCGAGATTGAGTTCGTGCAGAAGCCCTACAGCCTGGGCCAGGTGATCAAGATGTTGCAGACATTCCAGTCAGCTGCCGCGTAGCAGCCGCATAAGGGCATGCAAACTTGGTAGTCGTCACCAAGCCTGAAGTAATTTGTCGACGCCGCCGCGACCTGCAACGAGGTAATTTTCCTGCCCATGTCAGAGCAGGGTGAGTTTGTGGAAGACGCAGCGCGCAGTGCGGAATCCGCACGCATCAATGAGGAGCTCTCAGGGACACAGGCCGCTCTCCAGTTCTGGAGATCCTCGCTCGAGCGCTTTGCAAGCGAGCAGACAACCTTGGATCTGCGCTCTGCCTTTGGCGACTGGGCACCCGTAGAGATCGAGCATCACCTGCGTAGCGGGCGTTCGCCAGATTTCCTGGATTCATGGAAAAGAACGTTTCTGGCGCTTGTGCAGGCACTTCCTGCAGCTGACCGCGCCATCGCGCGCAATCGCGTGGTGCTCGCCCAGGCTCGCGCCGAGGCCATGTCCGGAATTCGCTTCGAGCGGCGCCGCGAGCTTGGCATCGGCCTGACATGAAAGTGCCTGGCATCAGGTTGACAGAGGCTTTGGAAGCCATCCAGGATGGGCTTGAGTGGTCCTCCTCTCAATGCGCCAAGGGGCTTCGTCCGGGATCGGAATTTTCCGACAGCAGGCAAGGCAATTCTGACCTGTTGTGGTAATATCACGCTGGGCATCATTGCCTCCATCAAGTGGAGGTCACATGGAAATCGCCAACGAGTTGCTGATGGCCACCCTGGTCGGAATCAAGAACGGGATAGTCAGGCCGGACTTGACGCAATGGGCCTTGCTGGAAAGCAGCGGACTGGCTCGACAGGGCGTACTGACCACGGCGGGCTGGCGCTTGATCGACCCGAGAGCTCATCTGCAAATAGCGGATCGACCTATCCCATCCTGAAGCAGGGAGGCGGCGGCGAGGTCGCACGAAATCCGGGGGAGTCACCCGCAGCAATCTGTCGCCGTCATGGTCTTCACCGGCCGCACCGGTGTCAGATCCATATTCCCCCCCCTGGGACCGGACAAGCCGGGACCAATGCCGAATATACGCGCATGTCCGGCCAAGCAGCTTTGCTCGTTGACATGGCGTGCATAGGGCGCACCTTTAGCCTCTCGTCGAGTACGGGCCACTGCTGAAGTACGGCATGTCTGGTCGTCGCTATTCCTAGCACCGCAAGTCCATGCGCGATTTGCCGATCATGCGCCTTGCTTATCGCCGTGACGCGCTGTGCGCGATCAGGGCGGCCGACCCAACGGCGATGACATCTTCAACGGCGCCTGTGCTCTTCTGGCCATAGCGCTTGATCGCGCGCATGCGCAGATTGAAGGTCAGATACGCTGCACCAACGGCTGTGCCCGCCGCCAGAACAGCGCCCAGGCCGCGCTGACGCCTCGGCGCCAAGGCAGCACCGGCGATCAATCCGGTCGCGATCCGGGTGGCCATACCGGCGGGCACGATCCGATCAGGCGCCGACTTCATCTTGTCACCCATCAGTTCACCGCCAGCCAGCGCCAGCATCGCCGCTGATGCGAGCTTGTTGGACAGCAGACGTGGTGCGCCGTTGTCCCGCGGCAACATGCCGCTGCGTGCGGCATTGGTCACGGCCGCCAGCGGAGTTACCGCGCGCATGCCGGCCACCGCGCCCATCAAGATCGAATGCACCAATGCCATGACGGTTCTCCCTTTGGGAAATGAGGAATCGATGATTCTGCAAGCTACGGCCGCGGGCGTTCGCGCAGTGGCAAGACAGCGGGCCGGCGTCTTTGCATCCACCACCACAGCAGGCCGGCTAGAGTTAAGTCATGCGACGATTCGTCCAAGCCATTGCGGGGATGGAGATGCTTCCGGCGGGGCTACCGGTCCAGTTGGCGATGGCCGTCTCTGTTGCGCCTCAGCGATACAACATCGCCAAAGCAAAGCCAGCCTGCGTGATCGCCCAGGCGGTCAATGAGGCCCCGTTCCAGGCAGACATGCTCTGGGGCTTGGTTCCGCGATGGTCAGCAGAGCCAACTACGCCTTACACCACCGTGACCGCCCGGCTCGAACGCGCGCAGCACAGCAGAATCTATGCGCATGCATGGAAGCAGCGCCGCTGTGTCGTCCCCATGACCGGTTACTACAAATGGGACCGGAGTCAGAAGCGCCCATGGCCCCGTTTTGTGCAGCGACAAGACGGCATCGCTCTGCTGGCTGCGGGAATCTGGGAACGCTGGCAGGGTCAGGATGATGTGGTGCTCGATAGCTTCAGCCTTTTGACGGCTCCTAATCCGGCTATCCCGGCGCCACTGACTCCCGATGGCCCGGTGTTCCTCGATCCCGATAGCGCGATGGACTGGCTCTCCTTTCGGCTGACCACCACGGTCATGCTTAAAAGGCGAAGCTTGCTACCAGCGCTTGAGAGTTATCCGGTGAGCCGAGCGGTGGCAGATCCAGCCCGTGACGACTACACCCTCCTTGAGCCTGTCGAGCCGGATCGGGTGGAGGAATCGGATGAGGAGATCGAGCACGAACCTTGGGAAGATGAAAACTAGAAAACGTCTACCAACGTCCAGCGACAATGCGGCATGTATCAAGCCCAGCTGGCTTGGTCCATGTGGATTGTCCCAAGCGCTATTTTGTTTTTGGCAATCCAAGCGCTTTAGTCGCAACTTCCCGGGGGCGAACCGAAGCTCTCAGCTGACAAATAGTCATTGGCTCAAGAAATTAACGAATACGCGCAGCTTCGGAGAGAGCCGGCGACTGGGCGGCCATAAGATCGAAAACGGGCCTGGGCCGACCAGATGTCTCTTCGGCAGAGAATGAAGGCGTCCATCTTTCAGCGCGACATGTGCAAGGAACTCAGACATGTAGCCGATGCCCAGGCCGCCGATGGCGGCGGCGCAGCGCTTCCATGATGTTGCAGGTCAACACCGTCTTCAGCCTCGCGGCCGCAGCGAGTTGCTACTGCGAGACGGCAGCATCCGACCCATAGCGGACTTCCGCTGCGGCACACGTTCTGCATTCTGCTGGGTCCGGTTATACGTCGGCTTGTTAGCCAAACCGAGCGGCCCTAAGATCAAGCCTTATCAATGGGATAGCCCGGCGTACGGTGCGCTGTGGATCAGTCGTATAACCGGACCCCGGGATCCGTATATTAGGTAGTTAGCCCTCAATGAAAACAGTGCTTGACACCGGACACACTTGGTTCTTGGAGGCATGTAGTCAACTGCCTAGCGGCGAGTTGCACATTCGCCTGGCTGAGGGCATTAAAGGCAGGGAACGTCTTCCCGTACAGATCGGAGACCAAGCACTAGGTCCTTACTTCCCGGTCACAATCGGGCCGGCCAGTCGGGCTGTTGAGGTGCGTTTTCCTTACGCACTCGCCTTGTTCACCTACAACGAATCCTATGATGCAAAAGATCCAGATTTGACTATTGAGAGCCGCACGGTACTACGCAGGGTCAATGTTTCCTCCTTTCGCAAGTACGTTGCCGCAAATACAACCGCATTTGAGCTCGGCAAAGAGCCGCTGACTGAGTGGTTGCTGTGGACAGAGAACCAGGTGTTTCAGCTAATTGCATCCGGAGATCCGCAGGTTGTAGAGCTTCCTAATGGCCCTGATCTCTCCATAGAGCGGTATCAAACATGGTCAGCCAGTTGAGGGCTAACAATTCATTCAAGCCGAACCCGCTTTGCGGGTCGGCTTAATTCAGGCGTTGGTTGATGTCCGCTTCTGGCCGGTAGCGGACCAGTAGGACATGGCGATTAGGCAGGCTTATCGGGGGTTAGCATGCTTCTTCTCAAGGTGGCCGATCCAGCAGGTGTGGGATAAGCCAAGCGGTGCGCTTGATGCAAGCGGACGACCACGTAAGCCTGCATCATCTCGGCAGGTTGCGTTGTCCTGATTTGCGGTCTCAAGTTCCGGTTGGACTAGAGCTGACCTTTGATGTTTCTATAGTCCCGCGGTGACATGCCAACGGTAGCTTTGAACTGCCGCGCAAAAGCGCTCTGGTCCGCGAAGCCGCACTGCTGGCCGATGCTGGCGATGCTTTCGTCGCCGTGCAGCAGGCGCATGGCGGCCTCGATGCGCAGCTTGGTCAGGAGCTGCTGGGGTGTCACCTGGAACACGCGGCGGAAATGGCGCTCCAGCTGCGCCACCGAGAGCTCTGCCAGGTCCGCCAGCGACTGCACGCGGATCTGGTCATCGAAGTGGTTCTGCATGTGGTCGAGCACCTTGTTGAGGCGCTCGAACGCCGAATGCCGGTTGTCGGGCTGGCCCAGGTCGCGCGAGATGCCGATCACGCCGACCACGTCCTCGCCCCGGCAGAGCGGACGCTTGAAGGTCAGGCACCAGCCGGGCATGCGGTTGGGATACAGATGCACTTCAAGCTGGTTGTCGATGAGCTCGCCGCATAGCACGCGACGGTCCTGCATCATGTAGCTGCCGCCGAACGGCAGCGGGAACAACTCCAGCACGGTTCTGCCGATCACGTCGCTGCGCTGCTTGCGCCCAAGGCGCCGGACCAGGGTCAGGTTGCAATGCGTGTAACGTCCTTCCTGGTCCTTGATGAAGAAGACCACTTCGGGCAACGCATCGAACAAGGCCTGCATTTCAAGGCCGGAGAGGTTGACGTCCATTGGATCCGCTGGCGGTGTGCTGGGGGCGCTTGGGCTTTGATGCTAGCGCAAAGCGGGCGCAGCGGCGGGAAAACGATTGTGCGGATTTCCGCATTTGCTGCCGACATTCGGCGCTAGTCGTCATTGCGTGCCGGGTGGGAGCATCTGTCCCATGCACACGATCGACGTGATTGACTCCCATACCGCCGGCGAACCGACCCGTGTCGTGATCGCGGGCTTCCCTGAACTGGGCGAAGGTGACTTGGCCCAGTGCCGCGCGCGGTTCCGTCGCGACTTCGATCACTGGCGCAGCGCGATCGCCTGCGAGCCGCGTGGCTCGGACACGATGGTTGGCGCGTTGTTGTTGCCGCCGCGCGATCCGGCCGCCTGCACCGGGGTGATCTTCTTCAATAATGTCGGCTACCTGGGCATGTGCGGACACGGCACCATCGGCGTGGTCCGCACGCTGGTGGCGCTGCGCCGGATCGGGCCCGGGCGGCACCTGATCGAGACGCCGGTCGGCAATGTCGGGGTCGATCTGGACGAGGCCGGGAATGTCTCGGTCGATAACGTCGAAAGCTATCGCTACGCCCGCGATATCCAGGTGCAGGTCGACGGCCACGGCAGCGTACGTGGCGACATTGCCTGGGGCGGCAACTGGTTCTTCATCACCTCGCAGTCGCCGTGTGCGCTGGAGCTGGCCAACCAGCGCGCGCTGACAGCGTATACCGAAGCGATCCGCCAGGCGCTGGAAGCGGCCGGGATCACCGGCGCCGACGGCGGCGAGATCGACCACATCGAGGTCAACGGCCTAGCGCCGGATGGCAGCGGGCAGGCGCGCAATTTCGTGCTTTGCCCGGGCCTGGCGTACGACCGTTCGCCGTGCGGCACCGGCACCAGCGCCAAGCTGGCGTGCCTGGCGGCCGACGGCAAACTGGCCGAGGGCGAGCGCTGGATCCAGCAAGGCATCCTGGGCAGCGCGTTCGAAGGCAGTTACCGCCAAGGCGCGCGCGGCATCCTGCCGCGCATCACCGGAACCGCCCACATCACCGCGCGCGCGCAGTTGTTGATCGACCCGGTCGATCCGTTCGCCTGGGGCATCGGCGCGGAGCCTGTCGCGCCGTAATGAGCCGCTACGACCTCATCATCGTCGGCGCCGGCATCGTGGGCGCAGCTTGTGCTGCCAATGCTGCCTGTGAAGGCCTGAGCGTGGCACTGGTCGAGCCGGGCCCGATCGGCGGCGGCGCGACGGCGGCCGCGATGGGGCACCTGGTGGCGATGGATGACGATCCGGCAGAGCTGGCGCTGTCAGCGTATTCGCTGAAACTCTGGGAGCGCTACGCGCATCTGGAAGACGCCGAGTTCAGCCGCTGCGGCACGTTGTGGGTCGCGCGTAATCCGCGCGAACTGGAGACGGTGCCGGCCAAGATCGCGCGCCTGGCGGCGGCCGGGCTGACCGCCGAGCGGGTCGATGCGGAGCAGCTCTATCAGTTCGAACCGGCCCTGGTGCCGGGCCTGGCCGGCGGCATGCGGGTGCCTGGCGAGGCGGTGGTGTATCCGCCGCGCATGGCGCGGCATCTGGTGGACCAGGCGATCGAGGCCGGCGCGCGCCTGTACGCGGGCCGACGCGTGGCCGAGCTGGTCGATCGTGGCGTGCGCCTGGACAACGGTGAGCGATTGACCGGCCCGGTGCTGATGGCCACGGGCGTGGAGCTGCCGCAGCTGCTGCCCGAACTGCCGCTGCGGCCGCGCAAGGGCCATTTGGCCATCACCGATCGCTATCCCGGGCTGGTGCATCACCAGCTGCTGTCGCTCGATTACGCCGACTCGGCGCATGGCGATGCCGACACCAGCGTCGCCTTCAACGTGCAGCCGCGTCCGACCGGGCAGATCCTGATCGGCTCGTCGCGGCAGTTCAACGTGTCCGACCGCGAGATCAACCTGCCGCTGCTGCGGCAGATGCTGCAGCAGGCGGTGGCATTCCTGCCGGTGTTGCGAGAGCTGCAGGTGATCCGGGTCTGGACCGGCCTTCGCCCGGCCACGCCGGATGGTCGTCCGTACCTGGGCCCCGTGCCGGGGCGGCGCGAGGTGTGGGTGGCGGCAGGGCACGAAGGCCTGGGCGTCACCACGGCATTGGGCACGGCGCGCCTGATCGTCGATGGCCTGCTTGGGCGCACGCCGGAGATCGATCCGGCGCCCTATCTGCCCGACCGGGCGATCACCGGGAAAGCCGCATGAGCGCGCTTCTGCAGCTGACCGTGGATGCCCAGCCGGTGCAGGTGCCGGCCGGCGCGACCGTGGCGGTCGCCGTGGCATTGGCCGGTGGGCCATTCCGTCGCTCACGCAACGGCGAGCCGCGCGCGCCGCTGTGCGGCATGGGCGTGTGTTTTGAATGCCGGGTACGCATCGATGGCGTGGCCCAGCTGCGCGCCTGCATGACGGCGGCGCGCGATGGCATGGCGGTGCTCACCGATGACTGAGTCCGTGCGCCATTACGAGGTGTTGGTGGTCGGTGCCGGTCCTGCCGGCCTGGCCGCGGCCAAAGCCGCCGCCTTGCACGGCGCGCGCGTGGGCCTGGTCGATGCACAGCCGCGCGCTGGAGGCCAGGTCTGGCGCCATGACATCGCGCACGGCGTGCCAGCTATTGCACGACGCGCACTGGCGGCGATCGAAGGCGAACAGATCGAATTCCTGGCGCAGGCTCAGATCGCGCTGGCGCAGCCGGGCTGGCTGCTGGCCGATGGTCCTGGCGGCGCCCGCAAGCTGCATTACCGCAATCTGGTGCTGGCCACCGGTGCACGCGAACTGCTGCTGCCGTTCCCCGGCTGGACGCTGCCCGGGGTGACCGGCGCCGGCGGCGCACAGGCGCTGGCCAAACAGGGATGGCCGCTGGCCGGCAAGCGTGTGCTGATCGCCGGCAGCGGACCGTTGTTGCTGGCCAGCGCCGCCACACTGCGTCGCCATGGTGCGCGCGTGCTGGGCATCCACGAGCAGGCATCGTCGGCCGCGCTGGCGCGCTTCGCGCTGCAGCTGCCGCGCTGGCCGGCAAAGGCTGCGCAGGCGCTGGTGCTGCAGGCGCAGCTGGCGGGCGTCGGTTACCAGCGCGGCAGCGTGGTGGTCGCCGCGCATGGCGACACGCAGGTGCGCGAGGTCGAGATCGAAGGCCCGCGCGGCCGCTGCCGCATCGCCTGCGACCAGCTCGCCGTCGGCTACGGCCTGGTGCCCAATGTCGAACTCGCCCAGCTGCTGGGCTGTCGCCTGGAGCGCACCGGCGCGCATCCGCAGGTCGCCGTGGATGCGCAGCTGCGCAGCAGCGTCGAGCACGTGTTCGCCGCCGGCGAAGCGCTGGGGATCGGCGGTCGCGACTGCGCCCTGATCGAAGGCGCCATTGCCGGGCACATGGCCGCCGGCAATGCCAAAGCCGCGCAGGTGCTGCTGCCGCGTCGCCGGCAGGCGCGCGCCTTCGCCACGCTGCTGCAGCAAACCTTCGCCCTGGATCACCGGGTCCATGCGCTGGCCCAGGACGACACCTTGGTGTGCCGCTGCGAAGACGTGCCGCTGGGCCAGCTACGCGGCTTCAGCGACCAGCGCGACGCCAAGCTCGCTTCGCGTTGCGGCATGGGCGCGTGCCAGGGCCGGATCTGCGGCACCGCACTGGCCGAACTTGGCCTGGCCGACCCGCGCCTTTCCACCGATGACGGCCGCCGGCCGCCGTTGTTCCCGGTCCGCCTCGCGGCGCTGGCCGGGCTTCCCACTGAACCCTCCTTCACCGACGACTCGCAAGGGATACATCCATGAGCAATGCCTCTTTCTGGAAGGGCGTCCTGCCCGCCATCACCACCCCGTTCAACGCCGACGGCAGCGTCGACCACGGCTTCCTGGCCAAGCACGCGCTGCAGATGGTCGAAGCCGGTTGCACGGCGATCGTGCCGCTGGGCTCGCTGGGCGAAGCGGCCACGCTGTCTTTCGACGAGAAAGTCGCGATCATCAGCACCCTGGTGAAGGCCGTCGACGGTCGCGTGCCGGTGGTGCCGGGCATCGCATCGCTGTCCACCGATGAGGCGGTCAAGCTGGCCCAGGCCGCTAAGGCCGCGGGTGCAGGCGGCCTGATGGTGCTGCCGGTGTACGTCTACACCTCCGACTGGCACGAGGCCTCGGCCTATGCGCGCGCCGTCCTGGGCGCGACCGACCTGCCGTGCATCCTCTACAACAACCCGGTCGCCTACCGCACCGACATTCTGCCGTCGCAGATCGCGCAGCTGGCGGGCGAATTCCCCAACCTGCAGGCGGTCAAGGAATCCTCCGGCGAGATACGTCGCTTTGCCGCGATCAAAGAGCTGCTGGGCGATCGCCTGGTGCTGCTGGTCGGCATGGACGACGCCATCGTCGAAGGCCTGGCGATGGGCGCGCAGGGCTGGATCGCGGGCCTGGTCAATGCGTATCCGGTCGAGTCGGTAAAGCTGTTCGAACTGGCGCGCGACGGTGGCTACGCCGCGGCGGCCGAGCTGTACAACTGGTTCCTGCCGCTACTGCGCCTGGACACCGTGCCCAAGTTCGTCCAGCTGATCAAACTGGTGCAGGCGAAAGTCGACCTGGGCAGCGAAACCGTGCGCGCCCCGCGCCTGGTGATCGAAGGCGCCGAGCGCGAAGCCGCGCTGAAGGTGATCGACCACGCCATCGCCACCAAGCCGGCGCTGTGATCGAGCGTCGTGCGCCTGCCGGGGATGTGCCTCGGCAGGCGCGCGGCGATGGAACGGGCGGCGCCAGGTGCGAAGAGATGCACGTGGCGTCGCCGGCTCTGCTTGCAGTGGAGGCAGGCGACCCCCCTGAATCATGAGAGATTCGATGAACGACGCGATCCAACCCGTCCTGCTCGCCGGCCAGTGGCAGTCCAGCCTGGGCACCACCGGCCAGTTCCGTGCAGCCGATCCGACCACGGGTTTGGCCATCGGCCCGGTGTTTCCGGTCAGCGGTGCAGCCGATGTGGAGGCGGCACTCGCCGCCGCCAGCGCCGTGGCCGCCGAACTGGCTGCTACGCCCGCCGAACGGATCGCGGAATTTCTCGAAGCCTATGCCGATGCGCTCGATGCCGATGCCGACACGCTGGTCGCGCTGGCCGCGGCCGAGACTGCACTGGCGGCGCCAACGCGTTTGCGTGGCAACGAACTGCCACGCGCCAGTGGCCAGCTGCGCCAGGCGGCGCAGGCGGTGCGCAGTTACAGCTGGACCAACCCGACCATCGACACGGCCGCAGGCCTGCGTGCGCACCTGGCGCCGCTGGGCAAGCCGGTGCTGGTGTTCGGCCCCAATAATTTCCCGTTCGCCTTCAATGCGATCGCGGGCAGCGATTTCGCCTCGGCGATCGCCGCGCGCAACCCTGTGATCGCCAAGGCGCATCCGCTGCACCCGGCCACCAGCCAGCGCATGGCGCAGCTGGCGCATACGGCGCTGCTGCAGGCGGGCTTGCCAGCCGCGTCGGTGCAGCTGCTGTATCAGTTCGACAACGCCATCGGGCTCAAGCTCGCCGGTGACGCGCGCCTGGGGGCTATTGGTTTCACCGGCAGCCGTGGTGGTGGGCTGGCGCTGAAGGCCGCAGCCGATGCCGCGGGCATCCCGTTCTATGCCGAGCTGTCCAGCGTCAATCCCGTGTTCCTGCTGCCCGGTGCGCTGGCCGAACGCGGCGATACGCTTGCGCAGGAATTCTTTGCCTCGTGCACCCTGGGCAGTGGGCAGTTCTGCACCAATCCCGGCGTGGTCGTCGTGCCGCGTTCGGCGGCCGGCGATGCGTTCGTGGCGTCGGCAACGGCGCACTTCGCCAACGCTTCGCCGATGGTGCTGTTCTCGCAGCGCGGCGTGGATCACGTCGCTGCAGGTGTGGCCACGCTGTGCCGTGCAGGCGCCGAGGTGCTGGCGGTTGGCGTGATTGGGCAGGGCGAAGGCTCCCGCTATGCGCCGACATTGCTGAGCGTGGATGCGGCCGAGTTCATCGCCCAGCCGCAGGCCTTGCAGACCGAGGCCTTCGGTCCGGTCAGCCTGCTGGTGCGGGTCGAGGATGCCGACGAGATGGTGTTCGTGGCCAAGGCCTTCGAGGGCAATCTCACCGGCACGCTGTACCGCGCCTCCGATGGCAGTGACGATGCGGCCTGGCAGGCGATCGCGCCGGTGCTGCGCGCGCGCGTGGGCCGCCTGATCAACTCCAAGATGCCGACCGGCGTGGCGGTCAGCGCCGCGCAGAACCACGGCGGGCCGTTCCCCAGCACCGGGCATCCGGGCTTCACCGCGGTGGGCATGCCGGCCTCGATCCATCGGTTCGCCGCGTTGCACAGCTACGACGCGGTGCCCGACGCGCTGCTGCCCGTCGAGCTGCGCGATGCCAATCCCGGCGGCGTGCAGCGCATCGTCGACGGTCTCTGGACCACCGCCTACATCGGAAGCGCCGCATGAGCCCGCAGATCGGTCACCTCACCCTGGAACAGGCGCAGGCGCAGCTGGTGCCGTGGGCCCAGCGCGCCCCGGCCATCACCGCCGCCGAATACCAGCAGCGTATCGATCACGCGCGCGCGCTGATGCGCGAGCAGGGCGTCGATGCGCTGCTGGTCAACGCCGGAACCTCGCTGCGTTACTTTGCCGGCGTGCCGTGGGGCGCCAGCGAGCGCCTGGTCGCGCTGCTGATCACCGCCCGCGATGCGCCGGTGCTGGTGTGCCCGGCGTTCGAGGAAGGCTCGCTCGACGCGGTGTTGAAGATTCCTGCCGACAAGCGCCTGTGGGAAGAGCACCAAGATCCCTACGCCCTGGTCGCCACGCTGATGGCAGAGCGCGGCGCACGCACATTGGCACTGGATCCGGGCGCGGCTTTCTTCATCCACACCGGGTTGCGCGCGCACCTGGACGTGTCGGCGATCAGCGATGCCGCTGCGATCATCGACGGCTGCCGCATGTGCAAGTCGCCGGCGGAGCTGGCGCTGATGCAACAGGCCTGCGACATGACCCTACTGGTCCACCGGCTGGCCGCGGGCATCGCGCGCGAAGGCATCGGCACCGACGAACTGGTGCGCTTCATCGACCATGCCCATCGCGCGCTGGGCGCCGACAACGGCTCGACCTTCTGCATCGTGCAGTTCGGCCATGCCACGTCCTTTCCGCACGGCATCCCGGGCGTGCAGCACCTGCGCGAAGGCGAACTGGTATTGATCGACACCGGCTGCACCGTGCAGGGCTATCACTCCGACGTGACCCGCACCTGGATCTTCGGTACGCCAAGCGCCGAGCAGCAGCGGATCTGGGACCTGGAACACGCCGCGCAGGCCGCCGCCTTCGCCGCCGTGCGCCCGGGCGTCACCTGCGCCTCGATCGACGATGCCGCACGCGCGGTGCTGGACGCGGCGGGCCTGGGCCCGGATTACCGCCTGCCCGGCCTGCCGCATCGCACCGGCCACGGCTGCGGCCTGGCCATCCACGAGGCGCCGTACCTGGTGCGCGGCAACCACACCGTGCTGAAGCCGGGCATGTGCTGCAGCAACGAGCCGATGATCGTGGTGCCGGGCGCGTTCGGCGTTCGGCTTGAAGACCATTTCTACGTGACCGACGACGGCGCGCGCTGGTTTACGCCGCCGTCGCCGGCGATCGACCGGCCGTTCGCATGAGCGCTTGCCGGATGCATGGCAGCGGCGGCATCACCGCACGCACCTGTGTCCGGCAGGCTTGGACGTTTGTGACCTTTGCCATCGGAGTGCGCGCATGACCCTGTTCCGCCCCCTCGCCATCAGTGTGCTGGCCGCCGCGCTGTTCACCGCCTGCCAGCCTGCCTCGCCGCCGGCGGCGGTCGAAACCCCCAAGACGGTCGTGGACAGCGCACGGGTGGCCAAGGCCTTCGATGCGCTGCTGGACCAGCAATGGCAATACCAGCTGGCGCACAGCCCGGAGTTCGCCAGCATCATCGGCGACCGGCGCTACAACGATCGCTGGACTGATTACTCGCTGGCCGCGGTGCAGGCCGATCGTACGGCCACGGCCGCGCTGCTCAAGCAGTTCGAAGCCATCGACGGCAAGGCGCTCGATGAGCAGCGCCAGCTGAGCTTGCAGATGATGCTGCGCCAGTTGCGCGACAAGCTCACCGGCATCGACCTGAAAAATTACGAGATGCCACTGGAACCGGTGGGTGGCATTCAACTCGCGCTGGCCGGGCAGGGCGATGCGTTCCCGTTTGAAAACGCCAAGGATTACCAGGACTACATCAAGCGCCTGCACGCGATCCCGGCGCTGCTGGACCAGATCATCGAAGTCTCGCGCCAGGGTGCCAAGGACCAGCTGGTCCAGCCGCGCTACCTGCTGGACCGCCTGCCGGCGCAGATCACCAAGATCGCCGCGGCGGCTGGTGCCGACAGCGCGTTCGCCTCGCCTTTAAAGAAGCTCGACAAGGCCGTGCCCGATCCGGCCCAGCGCGAGGCCATCCGCAAGCAGCTCGTCGCCGCTGTCGACGAAGCGGTACGCCCGGCCTACGTAAAATTGGCCTCGTTCGTGAAGGACGAATACGCCGCGCGGGGCCGCCAGCACGAAGGCCTGTGGTCGCTGCCCGATGGCGACAAGCGCTATTTGTTCGCCATCCACACCCAGACCACCACCGATAAGTCGCCCGAAGAGATCCACCAGATCGGCCTGCAGGAAGTGGCGCGCATCGAAGGCGAGATGACCGCGATCGCCAAGGCGCAGGGCTATCCGGACCTGGCCAGCTTCCGCAAGGCGGTGGCAACGGACAAGACCCATTTCGCCAAGTCCAGTGAACAGATCCTGGACCTGTATCGCGGCTACATCGCCGGGATGGAACCGGAACTGCCCAAGTTGTTCGGCCACCTGCCCAAGACGCCGCTGGAAGTGCAGGGCATGCCGGCGTTCCGACGCGAGGCGCCCGGCGCCGAGTACTGGCAGAGCAATCCGGAAGGCACCAAGCCGGCCATCGTGATGGTCAACGCCAACGACGCGACCGACCGCACCCTGGTCAACATCGAGACCACCGCCTATCACGAGGGCGTGCCGGGCCATCACCTGCAGATCTCGCTGGCCCAGACCTTGCCGCTGCCGCCGTTCCGCCAGCAGGCCGGCTACAACGCCTTCATCGAAGGCTGGGCGCTGTACGCCGAGCGCCTGGCCGGCGAAGTGGGCTTCTACAAGGATCCCTATAGCGCCTACGGCCACCTGGCCGGCGAGCTGCTCCGCGCCAATCGTTTGGTGCTCGACACAGGCGTGCACTACAAGCACTGGACGCGCCAGCAGATGGTGGATTTCTTCCACGCCCATCCGTCCGATGATGAGCCCAGCATCCAAGCCGAGACCGATCGCTACATCGTGTGGCCGGGCCAGGCGCTGGGCTACAAACTCGGCCAGCTCGACATCCTGGCGCTGCGCGCCAAGGCCGAAGCGGCACTGGGAGACAAGTTCGACATCCGCGCCTTCCACGACGAAGTGCTGGGCGGCGGCGCCATGCCGCTGGACCTGCTCGACGCGCGGATCGACGCCTGGATCGCCCAGGTCCAGTCCGGCGCTGCCGCGTCCGCCGCCACGCCTGCCAAGGACACCCCATGATGCTGCGTTCCCATTTGTCTTTTGCACTGCTGATGGCCCTTGGCGTCGGCAGCCTCGCCGGTGCGATTCCCTTTGCGCAAGCAGCCGATGCCGACGCGGCCGCCGTGCAGGGCGATGCGACCGCGCGCTTCAAGGCGCTCTACACCCGCGAGTGGACCTGGCGCCAGGCGCAGACCGCCGGCGCCGACGACGAGAACGGCGACAGCCGCGCCGCAGACCATCTGCCCAAGGTCGATGTCGCCACCCAGGCCATGCGCACGGCGTACTGGCAGCAGGTGATGCGCGAACTCGATGCAATCCCGCCGGCGCAGCTTTCGGCGCAAGACCAGGTCAACTATCAGGTCTATCGGCAGCAGATCGAGGTGTTCCTCGATCAGCAGCATTTCCGCGCGTGGGAAATGCCGTTCAACAGCGATACCGCGTTCTGGACCAACCTGGGCTTCACCGCGCGCAGTACGCTGCACAGCGCCGACGACTATCGGCGCTACCTCAAACTGCTGGCCGATATCCCGCGCTACTTCGACGAGCAGACGGTCAACATGCGTGCTGGCCTGGCGCGCGGTTTCAGCCAGCCGCGGGTGACGCTCACCGGACGCGACCAGTCGATCGCCGACGTGGTCGATGCCAAGGGCGAGGCCAACCTGTTCTACACGCCGTTCAAGCAGATGCCGGCTTCGATCCCCGCCGCGCAGCAGGCGCAACTGCGACAGCAGGCGCTGGCGGCGATTTCCGCCAGCGTGATCCCGGCCTACGGCAAGCTGTTGACCTTCATGCGTCAGGACTACATGCCGCATGCGCGCACCACGCTGGCTGGTGAAGCGCTGCCCGACGGCAAGGCGTATTACCGCGCGCAGATCCGCGAGTTCGTCACCGAGGACATGGCGCCCGAACAGATCCACCAGATCGGCCTGGACGAAGTCGCGCGCCTGCGCAAGGAAATGCAGCAGGTGATGGATGAGGTGGCTTTCAAGGGCAGCTTCGCAGAGTTCCTGACCTTCCTGCGCACCGATCCGCAGTTCTACGCCAAGACGCCACAGGAACTGCTCGATCACGCCGCCTGGATCGCCAAGTCGATGGACGGCAACCTGGGTAAGTACTTCGGCCGCGTGCCGCGCCAGCGCTTCACCATCAAGCCGGTGCCCGATGACCTGGCGCCGTTCTACACCGGCGGCCGTGGCGGCATGGATACCTACTGGCTCAACACCTACAACCTGCCGTCGCGGCCGTTGTACGTGCTGCCAGCGCTGACCCTGCATGAATCCTCGCCGGGCCATTCGCTGCAGATGTCGCTGGCGGCCGAGGACACCGGCCTGCCGGACTACCGCCGCTACAACTACATCTCCGCCTATGGCGAAGGCTGGGCGCTGTACTGCGAATACCTGGGACAGGAGATGGGCATGTACACCACGCCCTACGAGCGCTTCGGTTACCTGACCTACCAGATGTGGCGCGCCGCGCGCCTGGTGATCGACACCGGCGTCCATCACGAAGGCTGGAGCCGCGAGCAGGCGCTGGCCTACCTGCGCGACAACGCTGCACTGAGCGAGCACGAGATCACCACCGAGGTCGATCGCTACATCGCCTGGCCGGGCCAGGCGCTGTCCTACTACCTGGGCCAGCTGGAGATCCTGAAGCTGCGCAAGAAGGCCGAGGCCGCGCTGGGCGAGAAGTTCGACATCCGCGCCTTCCACGACGCGGTGCTGTCGCTGGGCTCGGTGCCGCTGCCGGTGCTGGACGCGCGCATCGATCGCTTCATCGCGGAAGGCGGCACCTCGCCCTGGGCCGACGCGCCCACGCACTGAGGCATCGCCTCCCACCTTCGCTTGCACGTTGCGGCGCTCGGTCCGCAACGGCTTCGGCACCCAACGCACCACCGGGGGATCCCATGGCAGTAGCAGGAAAATTCCATAAACGCCTCAGCCTGACCGACCTGACCTTCATCGGCCTGGGCTCGATCTTCGGTTCGGGCTGGCTGTTCGCGGCCAGCCACGTGTCCTCGATCGCAGGGCCAGCCGGCATCCTGTCCTGGATCATCGGCGGCATTGCGGTGTTCCTGCTTGGCCTGGTGTATTGCGAGCTGGGCGCGGCGCTGCCGCGCGCCGGCGGCGTGGTGCGCTATCCGGAGTATTCGCACGGCGCGCTGCTGGGGTGGCTGACGGGCTTCATCACGCTGATCGCGTTTTCCAGCCTGATCGCGATCGAGGTGGAAGCCTGCAGGCAGTACGCGGCGGCGTGGTTCCCGTCGCTGAGCCAGCCAGGCAGCACCCATCCCAGCCTGGCCGGCTGGCTGCTGCAGTTCGCGCTGCTGGTGCTGTTCTTCCTGTTGAACTACTTTAGCGTCAAGACCTTCGCGTTGGCCAACAACGTCATCAGCGTGTTCAAGTTCCTGGTGCCGCTGCTGGTGATCGTGCTGCTGCTTTCGCACTTCAACGGCGACAACTTGCACAGCCACGGGTTCGCGCCGGCCGGCGCGGCGGGCGTGGAAGCGGCGATCTCCGCCGGTGGCATCATCTTCGCCTACCTGGGCCTGACTCCGATCGTGTCGGTGGCCAGCGAGGTGCGCGACCCGCAACGCACGATCCCGATCGCGTTGATCCTGTCGGTGGCGCTTTCCACGGTGATCTACGTGCTGCTGCAGCTGTCTTTCCTCGGCGCGGTGCCGGGCGACGTGCTGGCCGGCGGCTGGGCCGGCATGGACAAGGTGTT
The DNA here is from genome assembly GCF_900109775.1 of Pseudoxanthomonas sp. GM95. Taxonomy (GTDB): domain Bacteria; phylum Pseudomonadota; class Gammaproteobacteria; order Xanthomonadales; family Xanthomonadaceae; genus Pseudoxanthomonas_A. Next base: position 1,710,234 of record NZ_FOAX01000001.1, on the reverse strand, counting down.
CTCGCTGCCGTACCGCGATATCGCCCTGGCGCTAGGCATGGGTTGGCTGGCCACGCTGGTGGTGGCCGACGCGGTGGTCTCGCCCAGCGGCACCGGCAACATTTACATGAACGCCACGCCGCGCGTGGTGTACGGCTGGGCGCGCAGCAGCAACTTCCTGCCGGTGCTGACGCGGGTGGATGCCAAGTCGGGCATCCCGCGTCCCGCGCTGTGGTTGAGCTTTGGCCTGTCGGTGTTCTGGACGCTGCCGTTCCCGTCGTGGGACACGCTGATCGGCGTGGTGTCGGCCGCGCTGGTGCTGAGCTATGCGATCGCCCCGGTGACGGTGGCCGCGCTGCGGCGCAGCGCGCCTGACCTGCAGCGCCCGTTCCGGGTCAAGGGCATGGCGGTGCTGGGGCCGCTGTCGTTCATGGTCGCCGCGCTGATCGTCTACTGGTCCACCTGGTCGACAGTGTCCTGGCTGCTGGGCCTGCAGGTGCTGATCTACGTCGGCTACGTGCTGTCGCAGCTGCCGTCCACGCCGCGCCGCGCGCGCGTGCTGCAACAGGTGCGCAGTTCGGCCTGGCTGATCGTGTTCTTCGTGCTGGTGATGGGCGTGTCCTACCTGGGGACCTTCGGCGGCATCGGCGCAATCGCCCATCCTTGGGACACGGTCTGCGTGGCGGTGATCGCCTGTGGCATCTACCACTGGGGTGCGCGCAGCGGCCTGCGTAGCCACGAACTGGCGCTGGAAGAAGACGACGGCGAGTAAGCCGCACCGCGTGACACCCGAGGCCCCCGCATGAAGACCCGCGCATGAAGAAGTTCGCCGCCTTGCTGCTGCTCGCCGTCGCCGGCAGCGTCCAGGCCACGCCGACGCCTGCCGATTACGCGCGTTCGCTCGGCCTGCGCGAATCTTGGCGCGGGCTGACGCGCGATGTCGCCTTCCCGGCGCAATGGCGCGATGACGGCCGCTTCTACTACCGCAAGACGGTCGAAGGGGGATTTGCTTTCGTCGTGCGCACACCGGGCCGCGATGCGGTCGAGCCGGCGTTCGATGCGGCGAGGTTGGCCGAGGCACTGTCCCGGGCCAGCCACCAGGCGGTCGCCCCGCTGGCGCTGCCGTTCTCGCATTTCGACTACGAGGCCGAAGGCGCGCAGGCGCATAGCGCCATCCGCTTTTACATGGACAGCGACTACGCAACGTGGCGCTGCACGCTGGTCGACTACGTGTGTGCGCCTATGCAGAGCTCCGGACGGCCACGCGGCTTTGGCGTGGTGCGCGATCTGCGCGTCGCGGCGGACAACACGCCACATCGATCGCCCGACGGGCAGTGGGACGCCTATGCAGACGGCTTCAATGTCGTGCTGCGGAAGGTGGCGGACGGCCAGGTGATCACTTTGACCTCCGATGGCCGCGCCGACGCCTTCTACGACCCGGAAACCATCGCCTGGTCGCCCGATGCGCGCCATGTGGCGCTGTACCGGGTGACGCCCGGCTTCCCGCGCCTGGTGACGCGGGTCGAGTCTTCGCCGCCAGACCAGCTGCAGCCGCGCGTGCGAACCCAGCTCTATCCCAAGCCCGGCGATGCGGTGGATATCGAGCGTCCGGTGTTGTTCGACGTGAGCGGCCGCCGCATCGCGATCGACGATGCGCTGATGACCAACCCCTATTCGATGTCGCCGATCCAGTGGCGCGCCGATAGCGCCAGTTTCAGCGTGCAGTACGTGCAGCGAGGGTTCCAGCGGATGCGCGTGGTGGCCGTCGATGCGGCCAGCGGCCGGGCGCATGCGGCGGTGGATGAAACGGCCAAGACCTTCATCTACGCCGATCGCAGCTTCGCCCATGATGTCGACGGCCTAGGCAAGGAGATTCTCTGGATCTCCGAACGCGACGGCTGGCGCCATCTGTACCTGGTTGATGGCATCACCGGCAAGATCAAGCAGCAGCTTACTCGTGGCGATTGGGTGGTGCGCGAGGTCCTGCGCGTGGACGATGTCCAGCGCAGGATCTGGTTCAGCGCGAGCGGCACCGAAGCTGGCAAGGACCCGTACGATCGCCAGCTTTTCAGCGTGGATTTCGACGGGCGCCATCTGACCCGGCTGAGCAAGTCAGATGCTGATCACGACATCGCGATCTCCGGCGATGGCCGCTATTACGTGGACCTGTATTCGCGTCCGGACCTGGCGCCGGTCATGGAACTGCACACCATCGACGGCGCGCTTGTGCAGGTGGCAGAACGAGGCGACCTCTCGCGCCTGGTCGCCGCCGGCTGGAAGGCGCCGGAAACCTTCGTCGCCAACGGCCGCGACGGCAAGACCGATATCTGGGGCATGGTCGTGCGTCCACGCGACTACGATCCGCACAAGCGCTATCGCGTGATCGAGAACATCTACGCCGGTCCGCACGATGCCTTCGTGCCCAAGACCTTTTGGCCGTTCGGCTATCACTCTGGCGGTGACAAGCAGATCGGCATGCAGGCGCTGGCCGATCTGGGCTTCATCGTCGTGCAGATCGATGGCATGGGCACGGCCAATCGTTCCAAGGCCTTCCAGGATGTGGCTTGGAAGAAACTGGGCGACTCTGGCTTTCCTGATCGCATCGCCTGGCACAAGGCGATGGCCGCGCGCGATCCTTCCTACGACATCAGCCGCGGCGTGGGCATCTACGGCGCTTCGGCCGGTGGCCAGAGCACGCTGGGCGCGCTGGAGCGCCATCCCGAGTTCTATACCGTCGGCGTGGCGATGGCTGGTTGCTACGACAACCGCATGGACAAGATCAGCTGGAACGAGCAGTGGATGGGCTGGCCGGTGGATGACAGCTACGCGCGCGCTTCCGGCGTGGTCAACGCGGGCAAGCTGCGCGGCGACCTGCTGCTGGTGGTCGGCGAGCAGGACAGCAATGTCGATCCCGCCTCGACCGGGCAGTTGGTGGACGCGCTGATCAAGGCGGGCAAGGAGTTCGACCTGCTCGCCGTACCCAGTGGCGAACACACCGTCGGTCGCTCCACCGGTCCGATCGATTACGTCACCCGTCGCCAGTACGACTTTTTCGTCCGTCACCTGCAGGGCGGCGCCACGCCGCGCTGGAATGCCTTGGAGGCCATCGCGCCATGACTGCAGCATGTTCCAACCCCCGTCGCCGTGCCAGCCGCTTGCATCAACGCCTGGCGCTGGCCGGCCTGCTATTGGCGGGCGTGTGCGCCGCCGCCACGGCCGAGCAGCTGCCGCGCTTCGTCAGCGAAAAGGGCCGCCATGCGCTGCTGGTCGATGGCGCGCCGTACACGGTACTGGCTGCGCAGCTGCACAACTCCAGCGCCTGGCCGTCGGTGCTGCCGGGTTCGCTGGATCAGGTGGTGGCCTTGCACGCCAACACCGTCGAGGCGCCGGTGTACTGGGAGCAGTTCGAGCCCGCACTTGGGCGCTACGACACGGCTAACGTCGATGCGCTAATTGCCCAAGCTCGCCAGCGCGGGCTGCGAGTGGCGCTGCTGTGGTTCGGCAGCTGGAAGAATGGGCAGATGCACTACGTGCCCGAATGGATCAAGCGCGACGCCGCGACCTATCCGCGCGCGCTGGATGAAAAGGGCCAGCCGGTCGATGTGCTCTCGCCCTATGCCAGCGCCAATGTCGAGGCGGACACACGCGCCTTCACCGCGCTGATGGCGCACCTGCGCAAGGTCGACGGTGATCGCCACACCGTGATCCTGGTCCAGGTGGAAAACGAGCCGGGCACGGTCGGTGCGGTCCGCGACCACGGCGCCGCCGCCAATGCCGCCTTCGCCCAGCCGGTGCCGGCGGCGATCACGGCCAAGCTGGGCAAGCCGGCCGGGAGCTGGCAGCAGGTGTTCGGGCCCGAGGCCGACGAGGCCTTCAATGCCTATGGCACCGCCCATTACATTGAGCAGGTCGCCGCCGCCGGCAAGCAGGCGTATCCGCTGCCGATGTACGTCAATACCTGGCTGCGCTACAAGGGCAAGAAATTCCCGGGGCTGGATTACCCCTCCGGGGGCGCAACGGTGAATGTGTTCGACCTGTGGCGCGCGGCGACGCCGTCGATCGACTTCATCGGCACCGACATCTACACCAGCGACTACAACGAATACACCAAGGTCATCAGCCAGTACGCGCGTCCGGACAACCCCGCCTGGGTGTCGGAAACCGGCTTCGAACCGGCGACGGTGCCGTATCTGTTCCATGTGCTCGGCCAGGGCGGCATCGGTTTCTCGGTGTTCGGCATGGATGGTGCGGACTCGCCGCAGAAGCAGACCGCCACCGCCGCCCACGCGGCCAACTTTGGCCAGCTGGCGCCGATGCAGCGGATCCTGGCCAAGGCCGCGTTCGAAGGCCGTCTGCAGGCGGTGGCCGAGCAGCCCGGCCAGCCGCAGCGGACGCTGCGTTTCGGCGACTGGGAAGTACGCGTGTCCTACGGTGCGCCGTATTGGGGCGATGCCGATCCGATCCTGTCGGGCAACGCCGACCATGATGGTCGCCTGCTGGTGGTGCAGACCGCAGCGGATCAGTTCCTACTGACCGGCTTCGCCGCACGCGCCGAATTTGCGCGTGTCGCCAACGACGATTTACATGGCCAGTTGCTGCGGGTGGAGCTGGGGCATTACGTGGACGGGCAGTGGCAGTTCGAACGCCTGCTCAACGGCGACCAGACCGACTACGGGCTCAATTTCGTCCGCACCGATCCGCCGGTGCTGCGGGTCACGGTCGGCACGTACTGAGCTGCAACTGCGGACCGGAGCGCTGTCGCCGGCAGACCCGACTTGTGCGAAAAGCCGCACCGGCGACAGGCGTGCAGGACAAGACGCCGCGCGCCCCGCGCCGCACGATGCAGCTTGATCATCGAACCGCGTGGGCACCATGGATCGCAGAGACTTCCTTCGCCAGGGCATGGCCGCAACGGCAGCCGCCGGCCTGCTTCCCGCTGTCGGCAGCCTGGCTGCCGACAAGACCGGCGCCGCAGGGGACGCCAGTCCGCTGCCGGTCCTGCAGCCCGTCAGCAACGTCGATCTGGCCGGGCTTACCCAGCTCAGCGCCTTTGCCCATCGCGGCCAGGTTTGGACCGTGCACGAAGACCTGCGCACGCCACAGGGCGCGCTGGTGCTGGCCTGCGCGGCCGGCGTGCTGGATCTGGGCAAGCGCACCGAGGACGTGTGGGGCAGCACCGCCACGCCGTACTTCGGCATGCCGTTGGCCAAGTTGGCGATGGCCGAAGCCGACCTGCTGGCCGATCAGCTGCTGCGCGATGGCGATCCGCGTGAGGATGAAGTGCGCGATGTCGCGCCGCCGCCGGCCTCGCGCCTGGATCCGAAGGACTACAACGGCCGCCTGCCCTGGACGACGTTCGTCGGCACCGTGCAGGGCAACGACACGATGCAGATCTATCCCGATGGGCGCAGCCGCACCTATCGCGCGATCCAGTTCTTCCCCGAGTTGGTCGATGCCGACAAGGTCGCCCACCGCGCCGAAGGCGTGCTGGGCGGCTGGATGCCGGCCGTGCACAAGGTGATCCCGGCCGGCGAGGGCCGCTGGTACGACCTGCTGGTGTTCGCAGACGTCAATGCGCAGGACAAGTTCATCGTGCAGACCTGGCACCGCGCGGTGCTGGTCGAGCAGGGCAGGGCGGTGCGCACCGTCTACGGCTACAGCTATCCCGATTATCCGCCACGCCGCGGCGGCGCCACGGCAGAGGATTTCTATCGCGGCATGATCGACTTCGCCGGTGTCTGGCAGGCGCAGCTGGCGCAGGCCAGCGCGATGCAGTTGCCCGATGCGGGCTGGCCAGATCTGGCGCGCTTCGCCTTCGCGCGCGAGCTGGTGGTGCGCCCCGGTGGCGTGTATCCGAAGTACGGGGCGGTGGATCGCGATTATGTCGGCAACGAGTACGACGGCTTCCAGGACACCTTCACCAGTTCGCTGTACGCCAACCTGGAGTGGGGTCGCTTCGACCAGGCCCGCGCCGTGCTGGACAACTATCTGTCCGAGTACACCCAGCCCGATGGCCTGATCAACATGCGTGGGCCGGAGACGGGCCAGTTTGGCCTGACGCTCTCGCTGCTGGCGCGCTACCTGCGCTACACCGGAGATATCGCGCTGTTGCGCAAGCACCAGGGCAAGATCGAAGCGACGGCGCAGCTGCTGGCCGAACTGCACGATGCCAGCCTGAAGCTGCCGCGCAGCGATCGCGGTTACGGCCTGATCCACGGCTGGAGCGAATCCGACGCCTGCCTGTATCCGGATCCGTCGCTCTGGTGGAAGCCGTACTTCGGCAACAGCGCCTTGGCGATCCGCGGTTGGGAAGACATCGCCGCGGTGTGGCCGACGATTGCGGGCACGCCAGGACTTTCCGGCCAATGGCGCCAACGCGCGCAGCAGCTGCACAAGCGACTGCTGGAAAGCCTGCGTGCCGATATTCGCCGCGATCTCACGCCCGCGTATGTCGGCCCGCTGCCGGGCACGACCGAGACCTTCCGCCAGGCCATGTCGCAGGAGGATCCCAGCAAGAGCGAGCAGCTGTGGTCGCATCGTGCCTATGCGGAACTGTTGCAGGCCGACGTGCTGCCCGACGACCTGGCGCACCTGGTCATCGATTGCCTGCGCGGCCACGGCGGTACGACCTTGGGCATCGTCTCCAACATCTGGAAGCCCACGCCGGAGGGGCGCGACATCCTCGGCTTCATTTCCTACGGGCATGCCCAGCAGCTGCTGCGGCTGGACCGGATCGAGGAATACCTGCTGTTCCTCTATGCGCATCGCTACCAGGCGCACACGCGCGGTAGCTGGACCGCAGGCGAGGTGGCTGGCATCACCGGCGGCATGCCGCTGTTCTGCATGCCGGCGCAGATGACCGTGCCGCTGCTGCTGCGCTGGATGCTGGTGTTCGACCAGGAGGAGGAATTGTTCCTGGCGCGTGCATTGCCACGCGATTGGCTCGCCAGCGGCAAGCCGATCACGATCATCGGTGCGCCCACGCCGTGGGGCAAGGTCAGCGTGTCGCTTCAGGCGAAGCCCGAGCAAGGCGCGATCCAGGCGCAGGTGACGCTGCCCGCTTTGAAACCCAAGACCACCTGGTTGACCCTGCGCGCGCCCGCCGGAAAGACCTTGCGCGAAGTCACCATCGATGGCGCGCCGGCGACACTGAGCGGCCCGCATCGCGACCGCGTTGCGCTGCCGTTGATCGCTGGTAGCAAGGTCAATATCGCGGCGCGTTACGGATGAAGTGACTGGGCCGTCAGAAAAGTGCGGATTTCCGCACGTGGCCCAGCCAATTGCGTCAAGACGATCTGTCTTTTGTTGCTGGATGATGGCACTGGACCGATCAGCGATCTTCTCGCGCGCAGCGTGATGGATCGCGGTTGAAAAGGGACGCGGTGTCGCCGATGGCGGCACCACGATCGTCGTCGGGGAGGCGACGGTCGGTACTAAGACACCTGGGCCCTGCGGCCACCGGTGTTTCGCCTTGCTTGTTGTTTGGATTCCGCTGCCACCGCGGAACGGGCGGTCTTGGCCCGGATTTCCCTACTTTCCCGCTGTATTTCAGTCCGAGGATCCTTCGATGCTGTCGAACCCCCATGCCCGTCCGCGCCACACGCGCAGCGCCCTGGCCATCGCCATGGCGATGGCACTCTCCGCCACCACCATTGCGCCTGCACTTGCCCAACAGGCCGACGCCACCGCGGAGGATGCCTCCAAGGATGAGAAGGCGCAGACGCTCGACACCGTCAGCGTCACCGGTAGCCACATCCGCCGCGTGGACATGGAAACGGCCAGCCCGGTGATCACCATCGATCGCCAGCGCATTGAGGACAGCGGCAAATCCACGCTGGGTGACCTGTTGCAGGACATGCCGGTGATGGCCGGATATCAGGCCAATACGTCGATCAACAGCGGCTTCAGTCATGGCCGTGCATTGGTCTCGCTGCGCGGCCTAGGGCCTGAGCGAACGCTGGTGCTGCTTGATGGCCACCGCATGACCGGCCCAGCGAGCAGCGTGGCTTCGGCACCGGGCGTGGACGTCAACTCGATCCCCGCCTCGATGGTGGACCACATCGAAGTGCTGACCTCCGGTGCGTCGGCCATCTACGGTTCCGATGCGATCGGCGGCGTGGTCAACATCATTCTCAAGAAGGGTTACGACGGCTTCGCGCTGGAAGCCGATGGTGGAATCAGCGGTCACGGCGATGGCGCCCGTCGCAACTTTGGCGTGGAGTGGGGCAAGACCTGGGACCGCGGCAGCCTGATGCTGGGCCTGAGCCACAACTCGCAGAACGCGCTCTATAACAGCGATCGCGACTTCGCGCAGAAGCAGCTCAACTACGTCAACGGCGTGATCGGTAGCTACACCGGAAGCAACGGGCGCGCGGTGCTCAGCGATGGCTCGGTGGTCGCCGCCAACAGCAACGCCGGCACCGGCCAGCTTAGCGCCAGCGATTACCACACCTTCGGCAGCGCGGCGGGCGATCGCTATAACTACTACGGCACCCAGTACATGGCCACGCCGGTAGAGCGCACAAACTTCACCGCCCGCGGCACCTTCGATGTGACAGACAGCATCGAGGCCTATGCTGATGTGCTGTGGACCCACAGCAAGACGATCTCCCACCTGCAGCCGTACGGCATCAGCGCCAGTTCGGTCGGCGCCGATATCGCCGACAATCCCTACAACCCGTTCGGTGCCGACCTGAGCGAGTACTACCTGCGTACCGATCTGTTTACGCGCAAGTATGTTTCCTCGATGGCGCAGACCAACATCGACGCCGGCCTGCGCGGTGGCTTCGGCGATTCCAGCTGGAAGTGGGATGCCAACTTCGGCTATGCCAAGTATGTCGACAAGCTGGTGCGCTACGGCTTTGCAGTGACCTCGGAACTGACCGATGTCTTCAACACGGCCAACGTGTTCAACGTCAACGATCCCTCCACCATCGCCGCACTCAACGCCAGCCTGCTACCGGTGGATCTGAAGGACGAGAGCACCAGCAAGAGCTTCAACCTGGCGCTCAACGGCACATTGTTCACCCTGCCGGCCGGTGACGTGCAGGCCGCGGTCGGCCTGGAATACCGCAAGAACGGCTTCCAGCAGGGCACGCAGGCCTCGGTGGCCATGGCCGACGAATACGGCGCGTGCGACTACATGGACGGCTGCATCCTGGCCCAGGGCCATGAAGAGACGCTCAAGGAGGTCTACGCCGAGCTGCTGGTGCCGATCCTGACCGATGTGCCGTTCGCGCATTCGCTGACGCTGGACATCGGCAGCCGCTATTCGCGCTACAGCGCCTTCGGAGGCACCACCAACAGTTCGCTGGCGCTGGAATGGCGGCCGGTCGAAGACCTGCTGATCCGCGGCACCGCCGCGCAGGTGTTCCGCGCCCCCGCCTTGGGCGACCTGTACGGCTCGCCGTACCAGGGCATCTACGACGCCGGCACGTTCTACGATCCGTGCGAGGGCTACACCGGCGGCGCAGGCGCGGGTGGCTGCACGAACGTGCCGACCGATGGCAGCTTCGTCAATACGGGGTCGGCCACGGTGATCGTCACCGGTGATGCCAACGCCGGCTTCGACCTGAAGCCCGAGACCGGCCATTCCTACGACGTGGGCCTGGTCTACGACCCTGAATGGCTGCCGGGCTTCTCGGTCAACCTCGATGCCTGGCGCGTCGAGTTGAGCGACATGATCTCCGGCGTTGACTACACCTACGTGCTGGACCAGTGCTACCAGGGCAACGCGCAGTACTGCGCGCTGGTGCAGCGCAGTTCCACCGGCGCGCTGGTCAGCGTGACCGTGCCGTATGCGATCAACTACGACAAGGTCGAGATCCGAGGCTACGACTTCGGCACCAAGTACCAGTTCGAAGCCGGGCGCTGGGGAAAATTCCAGCTCGGGCTGGATGCGACCATCATGGACAAGTACCTGGTCGACGGCGATTCGCATAACTACGTCGGCGAGACCTCCGGCACCGGTGGCAACCTGCCGCGCCTGAAGGCCAACCTGACTGCCGGCTGGGACTACCACGACTGGCATGCCGCCTGGACGATGCGCTACATCGGCTCCAGCACGGTTGGCAGCGCCTATGAAAACTACTGCTACAACACCGATGCCGCCGGCAACTGCGTGTACTTCAAGGTCAATCCGGTGGTCTACCACAACCTCTCGCTGAGCCGGAAGTTCGAGAAGCTGCACCTCAACGCCTCGCTGGGCGTGGACAACGTGGCCGACAAGCTGCCGCCAATCTATTACGGTTACTACTCCAATGCGTCCAACACCGACGCATCGACCTACGACACGCTGGGTCGTTACGTGTGGGGCAAGCTGCGCTGGGAGTTCTGATCGTTCGATGTGGGGCGCCGCCCTGGCGACGGGGCGGCGCTGTTTTGTTTTTGAAGGCTGCAGTGCGTGCACGCAAAGCGCGTGAATCCGCTGCGTGATCTATCTGCCTTCGTCATGGTTTGAAGAGGTTGCATGAACACCAAGGGTGACGTTCTCCCGTCGCGGCGCCGTGGCCTGGCCTGGTCGCTGCGCGCGCTATTGCTCACGTTGGCGCTGGGCTTGGAGCCCTGTTCGATGGCGCAGACGTCCACGTCGACAGCGCAGGTCGTGCAGCACCGCAGCATTGCCATCGGCGACCCGGTGTTCAAGGGCGATGCCCATCCGGTGCCGGACACCGGCGTCCCGTTCGCGCCGGGCGGCTATCTGCCAGCGGTGTTCGCGGCGGACCAGGCACAGGGTGCGGGCACGGCGCCTGGTCATGACTTCTGGATCGACCGGATGCTGGCCCGCAATGGCAACGGCGGTGGGTTCGACGACACCAACAACTGGCTGTTCACCCGTGGGCGAGCCGCTTACCTCTACACGCACAAGCCCGAAGTACCGGGCTTCGTTGGCGAGGTGGCGTACTGGCACAAGACCGGTCACGACGCGTTGTTCCGAATCAAGGCCGCGGAGGCGGGCAAGCCGCTGACGTTGGTCGAAGACACGTCCAGGCGCCGGCAGACGCCGAGCTACTTCAGCACCGCGTTCGCCGATGCCGCGGCCGGCGTGCGCATGCAGCTGGTCAAGTTCATCACCCAGGATGACGTGGCCGTGGCCGAGGTCAGCCTGGCCGCGACCGACGGCAAACCGCATGCGTTGACCCTTACCGCGGTCTCGCCGATGGCGTCGCATCCGGAAGGCGGAATGCTCACCGGCGCGTTCCAGGCGCGCAACGACATCACCACCGTGTTTCCGAAGTTGTCTGGCGATGGCTTCAGGGTCGATGGCGCGTCGCTGACACGGCGCGTCGAGGTGCCGGCCTCGGGAACGACCGCGACGTACAAGCTCCAGCTGGGCCTGATCACGCGCGAGTTGCCGTCTTCGCTCGCGGCTTTCCAGCGGATTGCCGCGCAGTCGCCGCAGCAGGCTTATCTCGGGCATGTCACCGCCTACAACCGCTGGTGGGCCGACAACATCCCTTACCTGGACACGCCCGAGGACAACATTGACAAAACGTTGTTCTATCGCTGGTGGCTGCTGCGGTTCAACTTCCTCGATGCCGACGTGCCGGGCAACGACTATCAGTTCCCGGTCGCCATCGAAGGCGTGCTCGGCTACAACAACGCGATCGTGCTGACCACGTGCATGTTCCTGGACGACCTGAAGTACCTGCGCGATCCGACCTACGCCTACGGGTCATGGATCGGCGCGGGCGAGGTTGCCGCCAGTGGCAAGTACGCCGACAACCCCGGTTCGCCGGAGAACTGGTCCAACTCCTACGCGCAGTACCTGACCGATGCGGCCTGGCGCTCCTATGAGTTGCACGGTGGTCCGGCCGCGGTGGCCGGCAAGCTCGCGCGCTACGGGCGCGATGACGTGCTCGGATTACTCAAGGCCTACGACAGTAACGGCAATGGCCTGATCGAGTACGACTGGGCGGCGATGACCGGTAACGACGCCGACGCGGTGTCCTTCGACTGGGCCAAGCAGCACGGCCAGGTGCGCATGGATCGCACCGAGAGTGCGTACGTGTATGCCAACGCGCTGGCATCGGCCCACGCCGCGCGCGTCGCCGGTGACCTCGCCACCGCCAAGCAGATGGAGGCCGAAGCGGCGAAGATCCGCAGCGCGGTGCTGTCGGTGCTGTGGCAGGACCACAGCGACACGCCGGATACGATGGGTCTGCACGGCGACCTGCTCAAGCACCGCCAAGTCGGCGGGCCGGGCGCCCTGGTGGACTGGAAGGAGACCAACAACTACTACCCGTTCACCGTCGGCCTGATGCCCAAGGCGGGTGAGGCCGATTACGATCCCAAATACGTGCGCGCGTTGCGGCTGTTCGCCGATGCAGACCAGTATCCGATCTTCCCGTTCCACACCGCCAACCAGGCCGACCGTGCGGCGCGCGGCGAGGGCGGCAGCAACAACTTCTCGGTGATCAATTCGACGGTCACCTTCCGCATGCTGGGCTCGGTGCTGCGCGACTATCCCAGTCCGTACCTGGACGCTGGCTGGTACCGCAAGTTGCTGTACTGGAATGCCTGGGCGCACGACATCGATGGCGACAACCGCTACCCGGACCAGAACGAATTCTGGGCCAAGGGCAGCGCGGATGACGGTGGCCACATCGGTTACCGCTCCTGGATCCACCACACCCAGCTGGGCGCGACCAACTTCACCGTGATCGAAGATGCGATGGGTCTGCGCCCGCGCAGCGACGCGAAGATCGAGCTGTATCCGATCGACATTGGCTGGGACCATTTCGCCGCGGACAACATCCGTTATCGCGATCGCAACCTATCCATCGTCTGGGACAAGGACGGCCGTCATTACGGTGGGCGGATGCCTAAGGGCTACTCGGTATTCCTGGACGGCAAGCGCGTGCTGACCCTTGATCGCCTGACGCATGTGGTCTACGACCCGGCGAGTGGTCAGGTCGAACTGCCGGCAGATGCGGTCAATGCCGATGCCGCCGGTGCGCAGGTGCTGGCCTCTCAGCGTACAACGGTCCTGCTCCCGGAGCAGGTAGTGTTCGACCAAGGTGCGCGCATCGACGACGTGCTGCAGAAGGCCGGTGTCGATCCAACCTTGCCGGTGAGCACGCCGGACCTGGCGCTTGGCGCGCGCGTGACATCGAGCTTCGCAGCGCCCGGCTTCGCCGCGGCCGGCGCGGTGGATGGCAGCACCGTCAACGAGCCGTTCTGGGGCACGGCGGGATCGCCGTCGGACCGCGACTGGATCGACCTGGACCTGGGCAAGCCGCAGCGGTTCGACGACGTGCGCCTGTACTTCTATCGCAGCTCCTCGCCCGCGGGCGAACAGCACGGGCTTCCCTCGGGTACGCGCGCCGGTTACGCACCGCCGTGGATGTACCAGGTGCAGGTCTTTGTCGACGGCTTGTGGAAGCCCGTGCCTGGCCAAGTGCGCGATGCGGCGATCGCGCAGGGCAATCGCAACCGCGTGCGCTTCCCGGCGATCACCGCGCAGCGCTTGCGCGTGCAGGTGGTCCACGCCGGCGCGTTGCGCACTGGGCTGAAAGAAGTGCAGGTCTACGCCACCGGTACCGCGCCAGCGGCGGCGCCCGCCAACCAGGCGCCGCAGGTCGTGGTCTGGCAACAGGATCGCGGGCAGGGCACTGCGATCCAGTTACGTGGCCAGGTCGGTGACGACGCGCTACCGCACGCGCAGTTGGCGGTGCACTGGCAGCAGGTCCAGGGGCCGGCGCAGGGTGAGGCGCTGTTCGGGACGCCCGATGCGACCTCGACGCTCGTGCGTTTCACGGCGCCCGGTCGCTACATACTGCGCCTGGTGGCCGATGACGGCGCGCTGCAAGGAAAGGCCGAGGTGCGCGTGGACGCCGTTGCGCAGGCGGTGGGGCAGGGCGTGCAGGTGCAGGGCGAGGCCACCGCCACGGCCCAGCAGACCGCCAGCCATCACCGCGTGCAGGCGCTCAACGATGGCTTCATTGCCGATGCGGCCTCACCGCCAGCGGCCGATCGTCGCTGGGGCAGCTGGGGACGCGCGCAGCCGGCCTCGGTCTGGCTGCAGTACCAGTGGCCGCAGCCGCAGCGGATTTCGGCCAGCACGATGTACTTCTGGGACGACCAGCCCGATGGCGGCGTCATGCAGCCGGTCAGCTGGAAGCTGCAATTCCTGCAGGACCAGCATTGGGTCGACCTGCCGGTGACCGGCGGTTATCCGTTAGCAGGTCGTGACAAGCCCAGCCGCGTGCACTTTGCGCCGGTCACCACCACGGCGCTGCGCGCAGTGATCGAGACGGCGACGCAGGGCAGCGGTCGTGCGGCGCTGGGCGTGGACGAATGGCAGGTGTTCGCTGATCGTCCCGAGCGGCTGGAGACGCTGGACGTGCGCACCGGCGCTGGCCAGGTACCGACGTTGCCCGATCGCATCACCGGCACCTATGCCGATGGCAGCCAGGGCCTGCTCGCCGTGCGCTGGCCGCAAATCGGGGCGGGTCGACTCGGCAGCGATGGCCACGTCGAGATTCACGGCCTGGCCGATGGCGGGCTGCCGGTCACCGCGCAGCTCTGGGTGCGGGCCAGCGAGCCTGGGCAGGTCAATACCGTCGATCCTCTACCGCCTCTGCGCGCCGTCGCCGGCAGCCCAGTCGCGCTGCCGGCCTTCGCCACCGTGCAGTACAACGATGGCTCGCGCGAACGTCGCTCGGTGCATTGGCCGCAGGCTTCAGTACAGGCACCTGCGGCCGGCAGCGAGCGCATGCTGGAAGGCGTCGTGCAAGGGCGCGGACAGACCGGGCAGCTGCCGGTGAATGTCACGGTGCGCGGCGTCGAGCCGGCGGCATCCGCGCTATGACCAGGCGCGTGCAGCCGCGTTTGCTGGCGATCATCGGATTGATCGGGTGGGCGTGCGCCTCCAGCGCACAGCAACCGGCCTCGCGGCAGGTGCAAGCCCACGTCAATCCGATCATGGCCGACGGCCAGTACTACTCGGCCGATCCGGCGCCGCTGGTGGCCGATGGAAGACTTTACATCTTGGCCGGGCGCGACGAAGCCGCACCGGACGTCAACGACTTTGTGATGAAGGAATGGCAACTGCTGGTCACCGACGATGTCGCCGGCGGGCGCTGGACGCATTATCCGGCGATCCTCAAGCCCGAGCAGGTATTTGCCTGGGCCGCGCCGGGCCGCGCCTATGCGGGGCAGATCGTGCAGGGGCCAGACCGGCGCTACTACCTGTATGCGCCGGTAGAAGAGCGCGATTCGACAAACCCCGACCGCTTCGCCATCGGCGTGGCGGTGGCCGACAGTCCGCTGGGACCCTGGCGTGACGCGCACCGCCAAGGACCAATCGTGTCGCAGTCGCTGCCGGAGCGAAACGACATCCAGAACATCGACCCGACGGTGATGGTGGATGACGATGGCCGCGTCTATCTGTATTGGGGCACGTTCGGCAAGCTGCGGGGGATTGAACTGGCGGCGGACATGCGCACGCCGATCGGGCATGCGGTGCAGGTCTCCACGCTCGATGGCTTCTTCGAGGCGCCTTGGCTGTTCAAGCGCAACGGGACCTACTACATGGCCTACGCCGGCAACAATGCCGGCCCCGATTCACCCTGCACGCCCGCGCGCTACCACGCCTGCATCGCCTATGGCACCGCGCCGTCGCCATTGGGTCCGTGGACCTACCGCGGCGTGGTGCTCGACCCGGTGTCCAGCACCACCTCGCATCCGGGCATCATCGCCTTCGGTGGCCAGTGGTACATGATCTATCACACCGCCGATG
The DNA here is from genome assembly GCF_900109775.1 of Pseudoxanthomonas sp. GM95. Lineage (GTDB taxonomy): Bacteria > Pseudomonadota > Gammaproteobacteria > Xanthomonadales > Xanthomonadaceae > Pseudoxanthomonas_A. Next base: position 1,694,513 of record NZ_FOAX01000001.1, on the reverse strand, counting down.
CCAGGGGCGGCGGGCATTTCCGCCGCAGCGTGGCCATCGACATGCTCGAATGGGACGACAGCGTCCGCCCGGCGCGAATGCGCAAGGTCGTGCAGACCCATCCTCCGCGCCCCGCGCTGAAGCCGCAGCGCAATATCGCCGCCGCCGCGCAGGCCAGCGCATCCAATAGTCCCGACATTCCGACCCAGTACTGGATCAAAGCGCTCAACGACGGCATCGTCCGCGCCAATCCGTTGCCGCCGGACATGTGGGGCAGCTGGACGCCGCACAATCCGGCCCGCCAATGGATCCAGTACCGATGGGGACGGCCGGTGACACTGGATGCCAGTCGCATCACGTTTTTCGCCGACCAGCCAGCCGGCGCATCGCAGGGCGTGGCACCACCGGCGCGCTGGCATCTTGAGTATCGCGACGATGGGCGTTGGCAGCCGGTCTTGCCGATCAGCGCTTATGGGGTCGCGCTAGGGGCAGCCAACACGGTGACGTTCAGGCCCGTGACCACCCGCTGCCTGCGCGCCGTGCTCGACGCGTCTGGCGGCGCGAGCCAGTACGCGGCCGTTGCGGTGCAGGAATGGGAAGCGCTGGCGCCGCAGCCGGTTTTGCTGGCCCCTGCGACGATGTCATCCGACACACGCTGCGACCTGGACTGATCCGCACGCTTGCCCGCTTCGTGCCGGATTCCGCATGTCCCGGCACGCTGCAGCTCAAGACGGTGCTTGCACGTCGGTGTGATAGTCGCTCTAGCGAGGCGCAGGCCTCGATCTTCATGCCCCGCCTGTCTCGCCGCCGTTGGCGCGTGAGTGGGGCTCGCCTATCGAGGACATCCAGATGCCGCTGCTCTATTTCCCTTCTCTGCGTGTAATGGCCAGCGAGCGCCGCGCATGAGTACGTCTTCCGATTCCACAAAGGTGCAGGCTTGTAGTCATGCGGTCAGCGACCTGTCGCGCCGCCGCTTTCTGCAATGGAGCGCGCTGGCGGTGGCGGCGGGGATGCTGCGCTTCCCGCGGGACGCTGCTGCATCCATCGCCGGCAAGGTGACCGCGCTGCCGCTGCAGGACGTGAGGCTGAAGCCGTCCATGTTCCTGGATTCGCTGCTGGTCAACCGGCGCTATCTGTTCGAGATCGAGCCGGACCGGCTGCTGCACAACTTCCTGCAATATGCCGGCCTGCCGCCCAAGGGCGAGGTCTATGGCGGCTGGGAAGGCGACACCATCGCCGGCCACACGCTGGGGCATTACCTCAGTGCGCTGTCCAAGCTGTATGCGCAGACCGGCGATATGCAGGTCAAGCAACGCATCGACTACATCGTGGCCCAGCTGGCCCGCGCCCAGGACCAGGACGCCGATGGCTACCTCGGTGGCCTGACCCGCAAGACCGACGCCGGCAAGATCGAGGGCGGTAAGGTCGTGTTCGAGGACGTACGGGCCGGCAAGGTCAAGGGCAGCGCCTTCAATATCAATGGCAGCTGGTCGCCGCTGTACACGGTGCACAAGTTGTTCGCCGGCCTGCTCGACGCCAATGAGCTGGCCGACAGCCCGCAGGCGCTAGAGGTGCTCACGCCGCTGGCGGCGTACCTGGCCGGGGTCTTCGACGCCCTCAACCACGATCAGATGCAGAGCCTGCTGGACACCGAGTTCGGCGGCCTCAACGAGTCCTATATCGAACTGGGCGCGCGCACCGGCAACGCGCGTTGGATTGCCATCGGCAAGCGGCTGCGCCACGACAAGATTATCGACCCTACCCTCGCGGGCAAGGATGACCTGCCGCACCATCACGCCAATACCCAAGTGCCCAAGTTCATCGGCGAGGCGCGCCAATTCGAAGTCGTGGGTGATGCGGATTCGGCAGCCGCGGCGCGCTTCTTCTGGGAGACGGTGACCAACCACTACAGCTACGTGATCGGCGGCAATGCAGACCGCGAGTATTTCCAGCAACCGGACACCATTGCCGCGTTCCTGACCGAGCAGACCTGCGAGCACTGCAACAGCTACAACATGCTCAAGCTGACCCGGCACCTGTACCAGTGGACGCCGCAGGCGCGGTACTTCGACTACTACGAGCGCACGCTGCACAACCACACGATGGCCGCGCAGCATCCGGCTACCGGCATGTTCACCTACATGACGCCGATGATCACCGGCGGCGAGCGCGGGTTCTCGGACAAGTTTGATTCGTTCTGGTGCTGCGTCGGCAGCGGCATGGAGGCGCACGCGCAGTTCGGCGACTCGATCTACTGGCAGGACGGCAGCGCGCTGTACGTCAACCTGTACATTCCCTCGACCCTGGACTGGAAACAGGGCGAGCTGGTGCTGGAGCTGGACAGCGGCATCCCGCATAACGGCCAGGTGCGCCTGCAGGTGACGCGTGCCGGGGCCAAGGCGCCGCAGCGCCTGATGCTGCGGATCCCGGCCTGGTGCGAGGGGCGTTACGCGCTCACGCTCAACGGGCGCAAGACCAGTGCCCACATGGAAGGCGGTTATGCATTGCTGGAGCGTCGCTTGAAGGCCGGCGATGTCATCGAGCTGGCGCTCGAAACGCCCTTGCGCCTGGAGCACGCCGCGGGCGATCCGGACAGCGTGGTGGTGATGCGCGGTCCATTGGCGCTGGCCGCCGACCTGGGGCCGGTCACCACGCCTTATGACGCCCCGGACCCTGCGCTGGTGGCCGATGTCTCGCCGCTGTCCGGCTTCGTGGCCCTGCCCGAGCCCGGGCGCTACCTGGCCAGCACCACGCGTCCGCAGGCGCTGGAGTTCGCGCCGTTCTACGCGCAGTACGACCGCCGCAGCGCACTGTATTTCAAGCGCATGGACTCCAAACAGTGGGCGCAGGAAGCGCAACGGCGCACGCGCGACAAGGCCGAGCATGCCGCATTGCTGGCCAGTGCGGTGGACATGATCCAGTTCGGCAACGAGGCCTCCGAACAGGCGCATAAGCTCACCAGCGATACCTCTTTCGGTGGCGCCTACCGAAGGCAGGAATGCCGCGACGTGCGCGGCAAGGGGTTCGTCGAATTCCAGATGAAGAGCAGCGATGCGCCGCTGGCGTTGCGGCTGCGTTTCTGGGGGAGCGACAAGGGCCGCTTCAACATCCTCATCAACGGCCAGCTGGCCGTGGAGGTCAAGGTCGAGCGCGGGCAGGTGATCGACTTCGTCGACCACGACTACCCGCTGCCGCCGGCGCTGACGCGCGAGGCCCAATCGCTGACCTTCCGTTTCGAGCCACAGCACGGCGATACGGCCGGACCGCTGTTCGGCGGCTGGTTGATTCCGGCCTGAGCGCACACGCGCTACGCCTGCATTGGGCGTGGCGCCTTCTTCGATGATCACGGGAGGCGCCATGGCGCGTATCGGACTGGTTATTCCATTTCACGTGGTTGTAAAGCCCGTGCTTCTTGCCTTGGTGTTGGGCACAGCCGTCGCCGCGTTCGCCGGCTGCGCGCATGCGCCGCCGCTCGCACAACAGGCTGCGGTGACTGCTGAAGCCAGTTCGCTGGAAGGTGTCTGGGTCTTTGCCAAAGGGCCCTCATTCCCTGGGCCGCGCTACCTGCGGATCGCAATGAGAGACGGCCAGCCGCAAGGCAGCCTGACCACCGACTGGTATGGCGATGTACCGATGAATCGGCTGCGCATCGAAGGCACGACCGCGTCATTCGAGATCGATAACGGCAACGCCAAGCTGCCCGCACGGCCGTGGACAGCCACGCTGCACGATGGGCATCTGCGCGTGCAGGGTCGGATCTGGGACGAGCAGGTCGATATCGTCGGCCTGCGCGGCAGCGAGGCCGACGCGGCGCGGCTGGCATTTCCGGCACAAGCCTTGCCCGTGATGCAGGGGCTGGCGCCGGATGGACAAGCCGCCACGCCGCCGATGGGCTGGAGCAGCTGGAATAAGTTCGCCGATCGAATCGACGATGCCACCGTCCGGGGGATCGCTGATGCAATGGTGCGCAGCGGCCTGCGCGATGCCGGCTATCTCTATATCAACATCGACGACGGCTGGCAGGGCGCACGTGATGCCAGCGGCGTACTGCAGCCCAATGCACACTTTCCCGACATGAAAGCGCTGGCCGATTATGTGCATGCCAAGGGCCTCAAGCTGGGCATCTACAGTTCGCCAGGCCCTAAGACCTGTGCCGGCTATGTCGGCAGCTACGGTCATGTCGAGCAGGATGCGCGGGCCTGGGCGGAGTGGGGCATCGACTACGTCAAGTACGACTTGTGCTCGGGCGAGGGCATCTTCCGCACGCCGCTGCAGGTGCGGCAGGCCTATCTGAAAATGGGCTTGGCCCTGCGCGCGACCGGGCGCCCGATTCTCTACAGTCTGTGCCAGTACGGCCGCGACCACGTCGGCCAGTGGGGGCGCGACGTAGGTGGCCACCTGTGGCGCACGACGGGCGACATCGAGGATCGCTATGCGGTGATGGCCAGCATCGGCTTCGATCGGAATGGCGATGCGGCCGATGCCGGCCCCGGCGGCTGGAATGATCCGGACATGCTGGAGGTCGGCAACGGCGGCATGTCGCAAGCCGAATACCGAACGCACATGACGCTCTGGGCGTTGTCCGCTGCGCCGCTGCTGCTGGGCAACGATGTCCGCACGCTCGATCCAGTGACGCGGCAGCTGTTACTGAATCGGGACGTGATCGCGGTCGACCAGGATGCGCTGGGCCAGCAGGGGCGGCCGGTGCGCAGCGCGGGTGAGATGTCGCTGTGGCGAAAGGCGATGGCCGATGGCTCGGTGGTGATCGGGATTTTCAATCGCGGCGAAGCGACGCAGTCGTTCAATGTGTCGAGCGCGGATATCTCCCTGCCCGGAACACGCTGGAAAGCACGCGATCTCTGGTCCGGACGCGCGCTGAAACACGGTGTCGAGACTGTGTCAGTGCCGGCACATGGTGCCAGCATGATCCGGCTGTGGGCGCGGGAAGGCGCAGTGCGGGGCGCCACGCACTGACGGGCGACAAGCGCGCGGAAATCGTTGCTGGGTCCGTGCTGTTTTCCGCATCCACAGGCATCAAATGCGACAAGACGCTGCGGCGTCGTGAGCGGCACATTGTGACCGTGTGATTAAGAAAGCGTTGCGTTGTACGTAGGTCGAGATCTTGGGCCGCTCCTCGCGTGCATCGCTTTCCCGGTCATTCCCTGGCGCGTTCGCCAGCACGCAAGACAGATCAAGCCGATTCGCTGGCGCTTGCCGGTGCGGGGGACTGTTGCCCTCGATTGCCGTGGTACGCGCATCTCTGAGGAACTACCGCAATGACGCCCACGATGTTCGCTTCCGCCAACGCTGCACGCTTGCACGCGCCTCCACTCGCCACACGGCGCGGCCTCTCCATCGCGATCACCGCAGTGCTGGCGCTTGCCGGAGCGTCGCCGGTGTCAGCCCAGGAGGCTACTGCTTCTGGCGACGATGCGCCCAAGACCCTGGACAACGTCGTGGTCACCGGCTCGCGCCTGCGCCGCGTCGATACCGAGACCGCCAACCCGGTGGTGACCGTCACCCGCGAGCAGATCACCGCCACCGGCAAGGCGACCGTCGGCGACCTGCTGCAGGAACTGCCGTCCATCGCCGGCAACGCCACCAATCCCAATACCAACAATGGCGGCGGCACGGGCGCTTCGACGGTCTCGCTGCGCGGACTGGGCGACAAGCGCACGCTGGTGCTGGTCAATGGCACGCGCCTGGCCTACAACGACGTCAATGCGATTCCGGCCAGCATGATCGAGCGCATCGAAGTGCTGAGCGATGGCGCCTCGGCCGTGTATGGCTCCGATGCCATTGGCGGCGTGGTGAACTTCATCCTGCGCGATCGCTTCGAGGGCACGCAGTTCTCCACCGACTTCGGCAGCAGCTGGAAGGGCGACGGCAACCGCCGCAATTTCTCGCTCACCACCGGCAAGACTTGGGACCGCGGCAGCCTCGTCGCCGGCCTGTCCTATCACAATCTCGATGCAGTCTCGGCCGCCGAGCGTGACTACTCCAAGGACGCGCTGTACCTGATCGATGGCGCGTCGGTGAAGCAGGGGTCGTCGGCCACGCCGACCGGCTCGGTCAACTTCAACGATGGTTCGGCGGCGTCCACGGCACTGGCCACGGCCAACGGCTGTTCGCGCGTGACCCTCAATAGTGGCGTCAACGGTACGGCTGGTGCCAGCGACTTCCACTGCTATAGCGCAGCAAACGACTCTTACAACTATCAGCCTTACAACCTGCTGCAGACCCCGCAGGAGCGCACCAATGCGTTCGTGCTGGGGACTTTCCGGATCAACGACAACGTCGAGGCCTATCTCAATACGTGGTTCAGCAAGACCGAGTCGTCGTCGGTGATCGCGCCGATCCCGATCTTCGCCAATGGCGACAACTTCCTGGTCTCGGCCGACAGCTACTACAACCCGTATGGCGTGAACTTCGGAACTGATCGCACTACCGGCACCTCGTACAACGACCTCAATACCCGCATCACCGCGCTGGGCAATCGTCGCTACCAGTACAACACCTATAACCTGCAAGTGACGCCGGGCCTGCGCGGTAGCTTCGGCAGTAGCTCCTGGCAGTGGGATGCCAGCTTCAACTATGGCCGGGTCAAGCAGAAGTCGATCAACTACGGCTTCCTGGACTACGCCAAGTTCAACCAGGCCGTCGGTGCCTCGTTCATGGATAACGATGGCACGGTCAAGTGCGGGAGCGCCGGCAACTTGATCGCAGGCTGCACCCCGATCAACATCTTCAATATCAACGATGCCTCCAACACGGCCGCGCTGGAATCGATGCTGGTCAACCCGGTCGTCACCAGCGTCTACACGGTCAAGCAGTTCGAGGCCAACGCCAACGGCGAGCTGTTCGACCTGGCTGCCGGCACCGTGAGCCTGGCCGCAGGCCTGTCGTATCGCAAGGAGTCCACCAGCACGCAGGCCGATGCGCTATGGACAGCCGACGAGAACGGCCTGTGCAACGTGATCGAGTTTTGCGCCTCCACGCTCAATGGCAGCTTCGACGTCAAGGAAGCCTATGCCGAAGCGCTGCTGCCGCTGCTCAAGGATCTGCCGCTGGTCGAATCGCTGAACCTCACGCTCGGCTCGCGCTTCTCGGACTACAGCTCGGTCGGCAGCAAGACCAACAGCAAGGTCTCGCTGGAATACCGCCCGGTGCAGGACCTGCTGCTGCGGGCGACGGCCTCGCAGGTGTTTCGCGCGCCCAACATCAGCGAGCTGTATGCGGGCGTGGCCGGCGATGCAGCCACTGCCAATGACCCCTGCAACGGCTACACCGGTGGTCACGAGGCGGCCTGTGCGAACGTGCCCACCGACGGCAGCTACCAGCAGGCCGATGGACAAGTCTCGGGCAAGGCCTCGGGTGCGGCCGTGGCCGGCTACCAGTTGAAGCCGGAGACCGGCAAGTCCTATGACGTGGGCTTCGTCTACGATCCGCGCTGGCTCGATGGCCTGTCGCTGAGCGCGGACTGGTGGCGCATCGATCTGGAAGACACGATCACCACCGTCTCGGCGCAGACCGTGATGAACCAGTGCTACGCCAACTCGGCCAGCAGCTTCTGCGCGCTGATCCACCGCAACGGCAACGGCACCATAAACTATATCGCCGAGCCGACCGTGAACCTGGGCAAGCTCTGGGCACGCGGCATCGACTTCAACCTGGCCTATCGCCTGCCGGACACCCAGTGGGGCAAGTTCACCGCCAGCCTCAATGGCACCTACACCACGCAGTACGACATCCTGCCCGACACCACAGATCCGAGCACGGTCACCATCCACAACGCCGGCAAGTTCACCTATTCCTACGGCAACTTCCCGCGCTGGCGTGCGCTGGGCACGCTGAGCTGGAGCAAGGGTGACTGGAGTGCGGCGTGGCGTCTGCGCTATGTCGGCAAGACCGAGATCGGCAGCACAGATCTGGACCAGGGGCTGTCGGCCGATTCCGATCAGGCCGGCGTGGTCCGCGGCATCGGCGCCTACGTCTACAACAACGTGCAGGTGGGTTACCAGGTGACGCCGTGGCACACGCGCTTCGAAGTGGGTGTGGACAACATCACCAACAAGCAGCCGCCGCTGTATTACGCCAACAACGTGACCAACGCCAACACTGACGTGGCGACATACGACTTGCTGGGCCGCTTCATGTGGGCGCGCATGACGGTGACGTTCTAAGGCGGGGAGTGCGAGCCGCTGTTTGCGGTCTCGCGGGATGGCCGGCATGGCGCAAAGCGCCATGTCGGCTTTTCGTTTGATGAAACCGTCGAGCTGATATGAGGAGTTTGGAAATGAAGCAGGTGCATCCGTCATGCATGCCGTCGATCCTTGAACGATGGGCGAGGAGCGCTCGTGTCGATGTTCGCCAGGCATCGCGCATGAAGCGCCTGCTTGCCGTCACGGGCTTGCTGTTGTGGATGCCTCTATTGGCCTTGGCCGCCGACAAGCCTGCGACCATCGTTCCCGGTGCGCTGTGGCATGACCGCCAGGGCGAGGTGATCAATGCGCACGGCGCCGGCATGCTCAAGGCCCCCGATGGCCGCTATTACTGGTTTGGCGAGCACAAGATATCCGGCAAGGGCGGCAATGCCGCGCATGTGGGTGTGTCGGTCTATCAATCCAGCGACTTGTTGCACTGGAACGCGCGCGGCATCGCGTTGCCGGTATCGAAAGATCCTGATTCGGACATTGCAGACGGCGCCATCATCGAGCGGCCCAAGGTGCTGCATAACGCGGCGACCGGGAAGTACGTGATGTGGTTTCACCTGGAGCGGGCAGGGCACGGTTACAAGGATGCGCGCGTTGGCGTGGCTGTCGCTGATGCGCCAGCCGGGCCCTATCGTTACTTGCGCTCGTTCCAGCCCAACGGCCAGCAGTCGCGCGACATGACGCTGTTCCAGGATGACGGTGGCATCGCGTACCTCTTCTACAGCTCCGAACGCAACGCCACGATGCACGTGACGCGCCTGACCGATGATTACCTGGGCACCGAGCAGGACTACCAGCGCCTGTTCGTCGACCAGTGGTTAGAAGCACCGGCGATCTTCAAGCATGCCGGACGCTATTACTTCATGGGTTCGGAATGCACAGGCTGGAAGCCGAACACCGCGCACGGGGCGGCCGCGACATCGCCAATGGGCCCGTGGACCGAGTTCGGCAATCCCGCGCAGGGCGACGATGCCGCGCTCACCTTCCATAGCCAGAGTGCTTACGTGCTGCCCATGCCAGGGCAGCCGGGTCGCTTCATCTACATGGGCGATCGCTGGAATCCGGAGAACGCCATCGACGGGCGCTATGTATGGCTGCCGCTGCAACTTGAAGGCGATGGCTTTCGCGTCGATTGGCATGCGTCCTGGTCGTTGGACGAGGCGCAGAAAACGCACGTTCCATCGCGCTGATTCGAGAGGTGAAACGCGATCATGCGCAGATCCGCATGAAACGCGCGGTGCTCGGCCAAGACGCCTGATTTCAGCGCTCTATATTCAAGTTTCGTAAATCTAATGCTGCGTCATGACGCAGCATTAGACGCTGCGCATCGAACACGTGTCAGGGGCTTTTCAACGTGTTTCGGTGCATGTCAGCAACATCGAATACATGTCGGCATGTGTCGACATTGCCATCAAACGTAAATGCCAAACCGCTTTCCAAAAGGAAGCGGAAGGCGTGTGCGTGCGATAAACCCCACGACCAAGGACCCACCCGATGAACCTGTTGTCTCCCACATCCGCTACCTCGCGCCAGCAGCGCGTCGGTGCGCCGCAGGCAGGCCTGCGCCGTACGCTCCAGAAGAGCGCCCTGAGCCTGGCCTTGGGGCTATGCGTGGTCGGCGCGGTGCACGCGCAGTCCACCACCGGCAGCCTCTACGGCACCGCACCCGCAGAGGCGGGTATCACGGTGGTGGCCACCAACCAGAGTGGCGTCAGCCGCACCGTGCCGATCGGCGACAACGGCCGCTATAGCCTCAACGCGCTGCCGGTCGGTACCTATACCGTCGAGCTGCATCGCGGTGATACGGTGATCGAATCGCGCGAGAACGTTCTGCTCAAGGTCGGCACCGGCACCGAGGTGTCGTTCGTTGCAGCCAGTGGCGATGCGAAGAACCTGGCCGCCGTGTCGGTCACCGCCGCCAGCGCGCCGAAGATCGACGTGAGCAGCACCGTGTCGCGCTCGGTGGTCACCTCGCAGGAGCTGGCCACGCTGCCGCTGGGCCGCAGTGCCGAAGCGATCGCGCTGCTGGCGCCGGGCGCCGTGGCCGGCAATGGTGCCTTCGCCAACGGCAGCCGCTCGGTGGTGTCCTTCGGCGGCTCGGGCGTGACCGAGAACGCGTACTACATCAACGGCTTCAACGTCAGCAATCCGCTGAGCAACCTCGGCGGTGTTAGCCTGCCGTACGGCGTCATCGACCAGCAGGAAACCTACACCGGCGGCTACAGCGCCCGTTACGGCCGCTCCACCGGTGGCGTGATCAACCAGGTCGGCAAGCGCGGCACCAACGACTGGCATTACGGCTTCCAGGCCACCTGGGCGCCGGCCTCGCTGGCCAGTTCGCCGGGCGACATCTGGTACCCCAACGACACGCTGCCCGAAGGCTTTGGCTACCAGAACACCAGCCTGCCCGGCACGCTGTATCGCAGCCGCAGTGGCGACACCGAAACCAACACAACCTATAGCGCCTACGTCGGCGGCCCGCTGATCAAGGACCGCTTGTTCATCTTCATGGCGGGTGAGTCGGACAAGACCAGCGGTGTGTCGACCAACACCAGCGACGACAGCGTCCAGGCGCGCAACCATTACAGCTACAGCGCGCCGAAGTTCTACGGCAAGCTGGACTGGAACATCACCGATGACCACATCCTGGAATACACCCGCATCCAGAACAGCGACCGTCGTGCCGGCTACTACACCGCGTTCGACTACGACACGCTGACCGAAAGCGACCGCACCGGCACCTATCCGGATACCTACAAGCTCACCGACACTTACGACATCTTCAAGTACACCGGTTACTTGACCGACAACCTGACCCTGAGCGCCACCTGGGGCCAGAGCCGCGAGCAGGATTACCAGGCCAATCCGCTGAGCTCGGACCTGCCTTACATCAGTGGCAGGACCAACCAGGACCCGTCGATCACCGGCGGCACGCCGATCACCAACGACCAGGCCTCGACTTCGATCAAGGACGCCGATGCACAGAGCAAGACCCGCAACCTGCGCGTCGAGCTGGAATACCGCCTGGGCAACCACGACCTGACCGCCGGCGTGGACAACATGTACTACAACGCTTACGACGAAGGCAGCGACACCAGTGGCCCGGGCTATCGCTGGATCTACAGCAAGGCCTCCGACCCGACCGCAGAAATCTCGCCTAACCTCGGCGTCGGCGCGCCCGGTGGCGATGGCTATTACGTCAGCAAGTACATCTTCCGCAGCGCCACCAGCATGGCGGTGGAGCAGAAGGCGTTCTACCTGGAAGACCGCTGGCAGGTCAGCGACAACTGGCTGGTGACGATGGGCCTGCGCAACGACCAGTTCACCAACTACAACAGCGATCACGTCGCCTATGTCGACAGCGGCGACCAGTGGGCCCCACGCTTTGGCGCCAGCTGGGACGTGTTCGCTGATTCCTCGTTCAAGGTGTTCGCCAACCTCGGTCGCTACTATTTGGCGCTGCCCAACAGTGTGGCAATCCGCGGTGCATCGGCCTCGACCTACACCAACGAGTACTTCACCTACACCGGCATCGACGCCAACGGCGAGCCGACCGGCCTGACTGCACTGGGCTCCGGTCCGGTCTCGGCCAACGGCGAATACGGCCAGGCGCCCGATCCGAACTCGTTCGCGCCGAGCGACCTGAAGTCGCAGTACCAGGACGAACTGATCCTGGGCTTCGAGAAAACCATCGGCTCCAACTGGAACAGCGGCGCCAAGTTCACCTATCGCCAGCTGCAGTCGGCGATCGAAGACGTCTGCGATACCGCCAAGATCGGCGACAAGCTGGAGTCGATGGGCATCGATTCCAGCACGGTCACCATCCCCGGCTGCGTGATGTTTAACCCGGGCGAGACCAACACCTACAACCTCAGCAACGTCGACGGATCCGGCTACACCACCGTGCAGATGTCCTCATCTGACTGGGGCTTCAACCAGGGCGTCAAGCGAAAGTACGCGGCGGTGGACCTGTTCCTGGAGCATCCGTTCGCCAACAACTGGTATGCGCGCTTCGACTACACCTGGTCGCACAGCTACGGCAACGTCGAAGGCCAAGTGAAATCCGACACCGGCCAGACCGACGTATCCAAGACCACCTACTGGGATGCGGCCTCGCTGATGGAGTACGCCAGCGGTGACCTCGGTAACGATCGCCGCCACCAGTTCAAGGCGTTTGGCTACTACCAGTTCACGCCTGAGTGGGTGGCCTCGGCCACGTTGAAGGTCCTGTCCGGCACGCCCAAGTCCTGTCTGGGCTACTACGGCACCGACGAGTCCAACCCGATCTCCTACGGTTCGGCCTACCACTGGTGCGCCGGTGAGCCGTCGGCACCGGGCGACGCCGGTCGCACGCCGTGGACTTTCCAGCTGGACCTGGGCACCTCGTACCGCCCGGCGGTGTTCGACCACAAGCTGGCGTTTGGCTTGCAGGTCTTCAACGTGACCAACCAGCGCGTGCCGGTGGCCACCAACGTGACCTACGAAAGCTCGCCCTACACCGTGTCCAACACCTACGACCTGGGCAAGTACTACACCGAGCCGCGCTACGTGCGCCTGTCGATGTCGTATGACTTCTAACGTTTAACAGGATTGCTCAAGGAAGAAGGCGTCTTCAACGGGCGTCTTCTTCTTTACTGCCTGAGGACAATTTAGTGTGAGGCAGGTTGGTCGCTTCTGGCCGATAGCTGCCGTCATCGGCTTGAAGATTTCTCAAGCTTGGCTGTACGTCTGTTGCGGTCGGCGAAAATTGCGTGGCGTTTGTGGTCAGTGTATTTGCGCCAGTTTTTATTCTCTTCGGCTGTTCGTAAACAGCCGACGCAAAGTTTGTTTTTCGGTTGGACTGGCGGACCTCGGTGCATGATGATTTGACTGCCAATGTGTCCTCTTCTCAGCCCGGCGTCTTGATTGGCCGTCTTTGCTTACTTCAGGTAGCTCTTCAGGATCGCCGTGACATCCTCGACGGCTGCTTCTCGGTCCTTCAACTGATCGCGCTCCGCCACGTGGTGCTTCAGGTGGTCGGCCAGCAGCTCGACCATCAATCCCTGTGAGGCGCCACGGACCGCAGCAACCTGAGTCAGGAGCGCAGCGCAGTCCACGTCTTTATCCAGCGCCTTTTCAAGCGCTTCGACCTGGCCTCTGAGCCGGCGCACACGCGCGAGCAATTTGGATTTGTCTTTGTTGAGATGAGCCAAGGCATACCTCCCGGGGGTAGTTAAGGTACCATGGGGGGGTATCTTATCTTCAGGGTCCCACCAAGTGTCGATTTCAACGACGGCTGTTCAGCGAAGCCACTCCCATGCCTTTGGTAGTGGCAATCCATTGGCGGAACGCAGCACCCGGCGCGCTGTGGTCCTGACGGCCATCATGATGGTGGTCGAGATCATTGGCGGCTGGATGCTCAACTCCATGGCGTTGCTGGCTGACGGCTGGCACATGAGCTCGCATGCGCTTGCGCTCGGGCTTGCCTTGTTTGCCTACGCATTCGCAAGGCGCCACGCGGCCAATGACCGGTTTGCCTTTGGCACATGGAAGGTCGAGGTCCTCGGCGGTTACACCAGTGCAATCCTTCTGCTTGGTGTCGCCGCACTAATGGCTTTCCAATCGGTCGAGCGCCTTTTTACGCCTAAGCCGATCCAGTACCAGGAAGCCATCCTGATCGCGGTCATTGGCCTGATCGTCAACCTAGTGTGCGCCTGGTGGCTGAAGGACTCGCATGGTCATGATCACGGCCACGGCCACGGCCACGGCCACGGCCACGGTCATGGCGATCACCACGACCACGGCACTCACGGACACAAGGATCTCAATCTGCGTGCTGCCTATCTGCATGTAGTGGCTGACGCGGCTACTTCGGTGCTGGCCATCGTGGCGCTGATCGTGGGCATGGTCTGGGGCGCTACGTGGATGGACCCAGCCATGGGCATCGTCGGAGCGGTGCTGGTGACCGTGTGGGCTTGGGGACTGCTGCGCAGCACCGGCAAGGTGTTACTTGATGCAGAGATGGATGCACCGGTCGTGGCCGAGGTTCGGGAGGTCATCGAAGAGCTGCCCTACGAGGCGGCCATCAGTGACCTGCACGTCTGGCGGGTGGGCGGCGACAAATACGCCTGTGTACTGAGCCTAGTCGCAGACGCGCCGGTTAGCGCCGATGATGTGCGCACAGCGCTAGGGATCCATGAGGAGCTGGTCCATATCACCGTGGAAATCCATCAGCCCCAGCATGCAGTCGTGTGATTGCAACGGTACCGTAGCGTGCCTGCTCGGATGACCAAGGGACATGCCATGATGTGGATTACGACCAAGTATGCGATCACCGCGCTGGTGGTTGTTGCGGTATCAGAGTTCGCCAAACGGAGCGACCGCCTAGGTGGCTTGGTAGCGGCATTGCCCCTGGTCACCTTGTTGTCCCTGGTTTGGCTGTATGCCGAGAAGCAGCCTGAGGCGAAGATCGCCAACCACGCCTGGTACACCTTCTGGTACGTGGTTCCGACCCTGCCGATGTTCCTGGTGTTTCCGTGGCTGCTGCCGCGATTGGGCTTCTGGGTGACGCTGCTGTCGAGCGCGGGGCTCTCGGTGGCGTGCTTCGTCCTGTTTGCCTTGGTCGTGAAGAATTTCGGAATCCAGCTTCTCCCCTAGGTCGATCATGTCCAGCGCTCGTGGCTGCTCTTGGCCGGTAGCAGTCGTCATGCTGTCTTCGCAGCGTCCACTCGGTAGCGTGCTTTTCTTACATCATTTGATTTCCTTGGCGCGAACTACAAGAGCCCATGCGGCAGGACCTACCGGTGGACGTTGCTCAACACTTGCGCAATGGCCATGAGGAATCGCCGGGTGCATGGCTCGTATTTGCCCGAAATGGGGCCAATGGTCGCGACATCGAATCCGCAAACTTTTGGCTTAGAGCAGCCTCGCTCGAGAAAGCCGGGGTCCCCGCATAGCCCCAAACCAGCCGGCCGGCTTCAGGGTCCACCCCGCCCTCAGCTGCCTCAACAGAAAAGGCCTGCTGTGCAACCGCTACGGTGCTGCAGCTTCGCCAGTTTCAACTCCAGTCCAACAAGGAACGGCGTGTCTCGCCTGGTCTGATCGACCTCAGGTCAGATCAGAAGCGCCTGCGGCGTTGAGGTCGTGCAGTCGATCCAGCGTATCGCCTGGAACCCAAAGCTCATGACGCGCCCGGCTCATGCCCAGGTACGAGGCATGCACGGGCAAGAATCCACGCTGCCGTGAGGCGTCCTCGTAGCAGCAAGGCGATAGGGCAACGGTGTCGAACTCCAGGTTTTTGGAGTGGTCAATCAGCCCCAAGGTCAGCTCGGCATGCGCCGATTGCTGGGTATAGGTCGCCAGCTCCGTGAAGTTGGCCGCGGTGAATCCGCGTTCGAACAACCTCACGATCGATTGCAGTCCCTGTCGGTTGAACTTGCGCACCAGCTCATCCAGGGTGCTGCAGCCGTTGACCTGCAGGCCATGCCAGCTCTCCAGGCTCTCAAACAGGATCGAAGCGTTGCGTACCGACTTTTCCAGAGCCTGCCTGCTGGCCGTAAGCATCCCGATCGGTGCCTGGGCCGCCTTGAGGCGCAGGGCAGCTTCGAGCATGGCCCACTCGTTGCCATACAGGCGCAGGCCTCGATCGGGCATCACGCGTGGGCTGTCGTAGGCGCGCAGGCGCGTGATGTGATCACGTGCAGAGCGAAACTCGCCCATTTGGCGGTCGGGGACCAGGCCCAGCGTCTGCTCGATCATGCGGTCAGCGCCCAGGCCTATCCTTAGCGAAGTCAGCATCGCGGTGCTCTGGAAGCGCTCGGGCCGACTGAAATAGCCCTGCAGCTTCTGGTGCGGATCGCCCATCAGGATGCAGCCGGACTGGTAGCTTCCAAGCAGGCTGATCCAGCTCGGCGGAAGGTCATGGGCCTCGTCGACCAGAAGCGTCCCGTAGCTTGTAGAAGGACAGGCGCCTTGCAACACCAGCCACTTGGCCACCTGTGCGTGCCAGATGTCGAAAATGCGCCCGGCCCGTGGAGGCTTTGCGAACATCGCGTCCCACAGCCGGTAGGCGGCAGCGATGTAGTAGGGGATTTCCAGCGGTTCGCGCACGCGCGAGCGCAGGAAATGGCGCGTTCCGAGCGCGGTGTCATCGGTGTAGCACCAAGAGCGGATCGCGGCGTAGAGGCGTCGCATCACCTCTTCAGGCCGGGTGTTACCGATCGAGCCGATACCCGCGAGTTGGGCCTGTTCGGACAGGCTCAGCTCGGAGACGCCAATGCTGGGAACGTAATTCATCCCAGCATCGCGGGCGTAGCCTCGTAGCAGTCGCCACGCCAGGCCGTTGAGGGTGAAGGCCTGACCTGGTTCACTTTTGCCGGCTGCGCGTTCGTAGCCGTGGATCTGCGCCTGGCTCGGGGCGACGTAGGTGAAGCCTCCGGGCAGGTGCTCCTGGAGCATGCGCACCAGATAGGTCTTGCCGGTGCCCGCATAGGCCTCCACCGCGATCCGTTCCTGCGATGCAGAGGCGGCGATGCTGGCGACCACCGCCTGCTCGCGCGTGCCCTCCAGCCTGGCGGGCTGGCCGGATCTGGTTCCCGGGGACGGCTGCTCCTGCTCATCGTCATCGATCGCGGCGGCCGGCTGATGGAAGGCAATGTCGTAGGTGTCCAGCAACGCAGCGCATTCGTCCTGGAACTGGTAGGAGTAGCCGCCATCGCTGGCGAGCCACTTGCGCTGGTCGATGAGGTGCCTGGGCGCGGTGCTGATCGAGTCGGCCAGAAGGCCATCCAGGAAGGTGGCCAGATCCATTGGATGGCCGTCGAGCATCTGCAGCAGCTGCGCGTGTCCTGCCTCTGCCTGGCTCTCAAACAGCGGATAGGCCTGTTGCACCAAACGCTCAAGCTCGGCTGGGTTCCTGCGCTGGCCGAAGTGGGTCAGGGCGGCAAACATCGCCGCGGCCTCGATCGGCTCCTGGAACGGGCTGCGCCCCTCCAGGAAGGACTTGCTGCTTTCAGGGGACAGGGGAAGGTGGAACAGAGAACTCATCGAGGCGCTTGGTCTGGTGCTCAGGCGAGGGATGTTCGAGCCTGTTGCTGCGCATCCATTCTAGAAGACGGCGACGCCACCGGCCGCGTTGGCTGCCCGTCGCGCTGCCTGTTCCCTCCTCGCGCCTGGCAACTGCCAAGGCTTACTGCGGAAATCTGGGAAAGCGCTCGTTTGGATGATTCTTCTTCCACTCGGTATGGGCCACGGTTCCTTCCCATGCGGCAAACGCCTTCGGAGGCCGGCCGATTCCTGACCAGGTTTCTCCACTGAACGGCAGCCAGTAACGCGGCGGCGCATCCTTCTTCTCTGTTCGCGGCACCTGGGATGGCCTTGCGACACCGGCCAGTCGCCGGATCTTGTCCTGCTGCCTGGCGTCGAATGAGGAAAAGTGGCCCTCAAGCAGGCTCAGAACCCGGCGGTGCGCCTCTGCGATGACGGCCTTCAAAACGGCCTGGTCATCCATGCCGGAGCGTGCGATCTGCTGATCGATCGTGGGCCTGCCGATTCCAGTGGAGCCGGGCGCTGCGGATTTGGGTGGCATGGACGAGCAGGGATGAAGGTTGGCTATGGTCCCTCAGTCTCCGCACAAGCGCCCGGGGTCTGCAAGCTTCGCCGATCCGATGGCGCAGCCCCTCCCGCACCAAAACAGGGCGACGCGCACCCGGGACTTTGAGAAGATGTGCGCCTTCGATCGTGTGCAGCCCGAACAGGGAGGGGCGGCTT
Source organism: Pseudoxanthomonas sp. GM95 (assembly GCF_900109775.1). Taxonomy (GTDB): domain Bacteria; phylum Pseudomonadota; class Gammaproteobacteria; order Xanthomonadales; family Xanthomonadaceae; genus Pseudoxanthomonas_A. The sequence continues at coordinate 1,676,574 of NZ_FOAX01000001.1, read as the reverse complement.
GACCACAGCAGGAACTTCGCTTTCGCTCTTCAAGCTGGTCCCTGGCGAGCTTTTCCGTCCCCTGGCCTCCCCGAACCGTGAGCACCACTGGCTGTTGCTATGCCGGCTGTTCGACGAGTTCTTCGGTCCTGATGCGCCCATGCCGCCTAGCGTGGGCTTGCCGCGCCGCGAAATCACCGCGGCGATCGAACGCTATCTGCTGACTGACGACCCCTGGGAAACCGAGGAAGGCGACATCCCCGATGCGCCATTGCCTGCGCGTGCCCAGACCCTGTACGAGCGCTTCCGCAGCGCCGGCTGGTTGCGTCAGGAGCGGGTGGGCGCGCGCGAGATGGTGTCCATGCCTCCGCTGGTGGCCCAGTTCCTTTCGACCCTGATCGATTTCAGTGAGCACGGACCGACCTTCGTCTCGGCCAAGGTCCGTTCCATCGAGCTGCAGCTGCAGCAGGTGGTCGAGGGCAGGGCAGGGGCCGATGCGCTGGATGAAGCGGCCGACCAGGCGCGCAAGCTGCTGGTTTCGCTCTCGTCCATGAGCCTGCAGGTGCGTGACCTGATGCCCGAGCTCAGCAAGGCCGAGAGTACTGCACAGTTCGCCCGGCAGTGGTTCGAGCGCTATGTGGGGCAGTTCTTCATCGGCGATTACGCCGACCTGCACCGAGCCGATCATCCGCTAGCGCGACGCAGCTCGATCCTGGCCATGGTTCAGCAGATCGAGTCGACCGACCTGCGTGACCGGCTGCAGTCCTGGTACGGCGAGCACCTGGGCGGCCATGATCCTGAGCGAGCCAGCCATCGCCTACAGCGCAGCCTTCGGCGCCTGCACGAGCTGGACCGGATCGGCGAGTACCTGGGGCGCCTGGACGATGACATCCGCCAGGCCAACCGCCGCGCCCTGGCCTTCATCGATTACCGCCTTCGCGCCCCGGACAAGCTCGATGTCCTGCTGCAGCGCGCCTGTCGTGGCGCGCTCAACGCGCCGGAAGAGGCGCTGCGCATGCCGGTCGGCCCGGGCGGCCTGATGGGCGCCGAGCGCCTGCGCGCCCCGCGCCAGAAACCCCAGACGATCGCCCGAAGCGCCAATTCCAGCCAGCAACCCACCGCCGAACAGCTCGCTCGCCTGAGCCTGCTCAGGCGGATCAAGCGTGCCCGCCTGGTCACACCCGAAGACATGGCCCGCTATGTCGGACGCCACCTGGAGCAGCAGGCGAGCGTCGACTCGTCAGTCCTGAGCATCGATTCGATCGAGGATTTCCGGGCCTACCAGACCCTGCTGACCCTAGCGCTGCGCAGCCATCGCCAGGGCGGATTGCGCCGCGAAGACCCCTTGGGCCGGCTGCTGCGCGGGTTCCGCGTCGAGCTGGTCGCAGATGCCGGCCCCCTGGATACGCCACATCTGAGCGCCTCGCGCTTTGTCATTCACCGGATTCAAAAAGCCGCATGAAACGCAGTTGGAACACCTTGAGCCAGGCCTCGAACGGGATGTACACCGTCCAGGACTTCGAGCGCGCGGCCTATCGCCTGGTCACCGAGCAGGTCCTTTACGCCAGCGATCGCAGCTCGCGCGTGGCCTACCACCTGATCGAAGCGCATCTGGAAGACTTCAAGTCCGCACTCGAGCCGCTGGGCATCGTGCTGGAGCGCAACGCGCACTATCGCTACGTGGTGGCTTTGCCCCAGCACGGTGAAGGCGCGCCGGTCTCGCTGGAAGAAACCATCCTGCTGCTGATCCTGCGCCATCGCTACGATCAGGCCATGCGCCAGGGCCAGATCGAGGACCTGGGCGAGGTCGTGGTCGACCTGCCCGAGCTGCAGGAGGCCTACCCGGCCTTTTCGGGGCGGCAGATGCCCGAGGTGGGCGCGCTGCGCCTGCTGGCACGTGCGCTCAAGCGCTGGGGCGTGTGCCGGCTGGTGGAGACCGAGGGCGACGATCCGCAGCCCTTCCACTTGCTGGTGCGCCCGGCAATCGTGGAAGTGGTGGGCGAGCAGTGGCTGCAACGTCTGGACCAGCACAACCACGACGAACAGGGCCAGGACAGCCAGGAACTGACGGAGGACGACGATGCAACTGCTTGAGCGCGTCCACCTGGTCCAGTTTTTCCTGTTCGAGGCCCAGACCCTTCAGCTGGATGCGACCAGCGCCATCATCGCGCCCAACGGCGCCGGCAAGAGCGCGCTGCTCGACGCCTTGCAGATCGTGCTGCTGGGCGCCGACCGCAGCCGGATCCGCTTCAATGCCCAGGCCGGCGGCAGCAGCCGCGCGCGTTCGATCCGCGACTACTGCCTTGGCGTGTATCGCAGCGGCGACGATGGCCGCAAGCGACGTACCGCCACGACCTACATCAGCCTGGTGTTCCGCGACCAGGAGACGGGCGAGCCGCTGACGGCCGGCATCGCGCTGGGCGCCTCGGTCGATGAGCCCGACCATCGCGTCCACGGTCTATATCTGCTGCCAGGCGTTGCCTTGGAGCTGGATGACCATCTGGAGCGCGCCGGCGGCAAGGTACTGCCGCTGGCCTGGAATGCGTTCCGCGAACTGGGCAACAAGCTGTGCAAGCAGGCGCAGACCAAGCAGGAGCTGCACACCACCAGCGAGCGCTTCCTCAAGGACCTGCTGCTGCGCCTGCGTGCCTCGCCGACCCTGCATCCGGACCTGGGCGCCTATCGCAAGGCGTTCTCCAACGCACTGAACCTGCAGAAGCACGAGGACATCGACCTGTTCGTGCGTACCCTGGTGGCCGAAGACCGGCCCACCGAGATCGCGCGCTTCCGGGCTTTGCTGGAGACCTTCCGCCAGATCAAGGACAAGATCGAGCAGGTCAGCCAGCGGATCGAGGTCGCCGAGAAGGTCGAGGAGCAGTACGGCAAGATCGCCGCCCAGGCCGAACGCGCGGCCTCGAGCAGGGCACTGGAAGCCGAGTACCGGCGCGATCTGCTCGGCGAACAGGTCGAGCAGGCCGACCAGGATCTGATCAGGGCTGGCGAGCAACTCTCCACGGCTGGACGGGCCTTGCAGGAAGCCCGCTCGGGACGCAGCAGCGCACGCCAGGCCTATGAGCAGGCCCAACAGCGGTTGCAGGGCACGCACGGATTTGCCGACCAGGCCGCGTTCGACGCGATCGTCGGCCGTGACCGTGATCAGCTGGTCCAGCGCAAGAAGGATCTGGTGCGCCAGATCGCCTATGTGCGTGACCAGCTGCAGGCGGTAGACAAGCTCAAACTGGACAGCGTGCAGCCACAGGCATTGGCGCAGGCGTTGGCCCCCTGGCAGCAGTGGCTGGATGAGCTGACCGCGCTTGCCGGTGATTCGGATATCCCGATCTCGCCCGATACGCTCCATGACCAGGCAAGAACCGCGCTGAAGCAGAGCGCGCCGATCCTGGCCGCGGTGTCCCAGCACGCGCGCTCGCGCCACGCCGCCTGGGAAGAGGCCAGCGCCCGCCGCGACAGCGCCAAACGCAACCAGGCACGCGTGAGCGCAGGCCAGTCCGAACTGCGCCCGGACGTGTCTCGCCTGATGAGCTACCTCCAGGATGAGGGCATCGTGGTTCGCCCGGTCTGCGATCTGGTGCGCATCTCCGATGTTTCCTGGCAGCCGGCCATCGAGGCTTACCTTCGAAGCCATGTCGAGGCGCTATTGGTTCCGGCCGAGCATGAGGAGCGCGCCACCCGGCTGGTGCGCTCGCTACAGGGCGGGCGTGCGGTCTACGGGGTGAAGCTGGCACTGAGCACCCATGCGCGCGCCGGCAGGGGCGAGCATCCAGCGGTCGATGCAGTGGCCAGCCTGATCGTGGGCGACAACGCCGAGGCGGTCGCCTACCTGCGTCGACAGCTGGGTGAGCTGCGCCAGGTCGAGAGCGACCAGGACGTGGTGCGCACGCGCCAGGGACTGACCCGGGATGGCCTGGTCGCCAAGGGCGGCGGGATCGAGCGCCGGCGGCTGCCAGCGGCGTCCGAGCTGAAGATCGGTGCCACCGACAGCCGCGAACGGCTGCGCAGCCTGCGCGATGAGCTGGAAACGGCCGAGCAGGATGTGCGCCGGCTTGAGCCTGCCTATCGCCAGGCCGAGGCGCTGCAACAGGCGCTGTCGCGGTTTGCCGATGCCGACGAAGTCGCGCTGTCCATCCACGACGGGCTGCTGCAGCACAAGGAGGCTGAAGCGCGTTATCGCAATACCCGGGACAACCAGGCAGCCCAGCTGGATCCGGATCTGGTCAGGCTGTCCGAGCAGGTGCGCGAGCTGCAGGAGCAGGCAGGGCAGTTCGATCAGCAGATCGAGCAGCTGGCCGGCAATGAAGCCGTGGCACAGCGCCAGCGTGACGCCGCAGAACGCATCCTGGAAGGACTGCGCTCGCAGGAAGAGCAGTACTCTAAGAACGCGGTGGCCGCGTTCAACGATCCGGACGTGAACCCTAATCGGGTCGAGCGCCAGCGCGAGGAGCTCGACGAAAAGCTTCCATCGCTGGAGGAGCGGGTCAAACGCTGCGAAGAGCGAGCCCGCGATGCGGATCGCCAGCTGGCCTCACTGGTGCCAGCGGCCTGGAGCGAGCTGGCCCAGTACGCCAAGGACCATGGCGCGATGCTGGAGTTCGCAGCCGACGCCTGGCGTCCGGCGCAAGGTTTCCTGAAGAAGGAGCTGGACCACCTGCGTGGCACCGAGCTGGCCCAGTACAGGGAGCAGGCGGCCGAGGCCTATGGGACGGCGGTTGAGACCTTCCGCACCAATGTCGCCTCGACCCTGTACGACAACTTCTCCAAGCTCAAGCACCAGATAAACACGCTCAACCGGACCCTGCGCGCCAGTCCAGCGTTCTCCAACAACGAGCGCTACCAGTTCCATTACGAGGTCATCCCCGAGTATCAGGACCTGTATCGCTTCATCCAGCGCGCCGCCGACCTCAATGGCGAGGACGGCCTGTTCGGTACGGCCGGCGAAGTGCCTGCAGCGTTTCGCGAACTGATCGAGGACAGCACCCAGGCCAAGACCGCGGCGTCGCCGCTGGACGATTACCGCCGCTTCTTCAAGTTCGAGGTGCAGATCAAGCAGGAGGATCGCGTCATCGGCACCTTGAGCGAGCGTATGCGCTCAGGTTCGGGTGGCGAGCATCGCGCACCGCTCTATGTCATCGCAGGAGCTGCCCTGGCGGCGGCCTATGGCAAGAGCGATGCCCATCCCGGCGGCATGGGCCTGATCCTGCTGGATGAGTTCGGCGACAAGATCGATGCCCAGAACGCACGCGCGACCACCAACTACCTGCGTTCGCTAGGGCTGCAGCTGATCCTGGCGGCGCCGGACACCGCGCAGGGCACACTCAGCGGCGTCATGGACAGCTATATCGAGCTGTTCCGCGACGGCGACCTGCTCCAGGTCGAGCGTATCGAGGTCAAGGCTGCGGCCCGCGAGCTGCTACTCAGCGATCAGTTCGACCTACACCCTGAGCTGCTGGCGGCCGAAACCGCGCGCATCAACGCCGAGCGCGGTGCCGGGCATGAGTGAGGCCCGCATTACGCTGGAGAAGCTCCTGCGGCGCGGCGAGAACGCACGCCTCCGGGGCTCCAGCGAGGATGTCTCCCTGTCCATGACCAGCCAGGCGCATGCCGCAGAGTACATCCAGCTGCGTGCCCTGGAAGCGATCGAGCGCTACCACGCCCAGATCACCCTGGCAGAGCGCGATGCGGCGGTCAGCGTGCAGCGCGATCGCCTGGCAGGGGATGGCTCCCGGCTTGTGCGGATCACGGTGGCCAACCTGGAACGGCTGGCCCTGCACCTAGGGATCCAGCTGACAGGCGAGAAGGCCGTGGCGGCGGCGCTGATCCTGGCGCCGTGGGCAAACCGGTTTCCGATCACCCAGGAAATCCTGGAGATCTGGCAGCAGGGGCGCAAGGTGCGCAGCTTTGGCAGCGAAGCTGCGGCTGACCTGGCCGATGCCGCAAGTTTCGTCGCCATGCGGACCAAGGACACCGGTGCTGAAGCTGTCCTGCGCCGCGAAAGCGCCAGACACTTCGGCGACAGCAAGCGCCTGGAGAAACTGCCCCACTGGCTGGATGTGCTGGTGTCAGGCCAGCTCAATGCCAGCGGACTCACCAAGGAGGAAATCTGGTCGGCCATCGGCGTGCGGCGTGAGCCGCAGCCCTTGCTGATCGCCGGGTCCGGCTTCGTGCAGATCTCAGGCAATCCAGCGCCGCTGCCGTTGATCGCGCCTTACCTCGGTGTGCCGCCGCAAGCCATTGCAGGGTTCTCGCTTGAGGCCAGGTATGTGCTGACCATCGAGAATCTGGCGACGTTCCACGATGCGCTTAGCGTGCTGGCAGGTTCCGGCGGCGTGGTCTTGTACACCGGGGGGATGCCTTCGCCGGCGTGGCGCCTGGCGTACACCAAGCTGCTCAGCAGCCTGTCGACCAAGGTACCCGTGTTCCACTGGGGCGACATCGACCAGGGCGGGTTTCGAATCGCCGCGGTGGTCGCTGAGGCGGCAATCTCTACAGGACGGAAATGCCATCCATGGCTGATGTCGCCTTGCGATGTTCCCGAAGAACTCAAAAAGACCGCCTGCAAAGTTGCATCCGGGGTCCTGTCCTCCATGAAACTGTCGGCAGAGCGGGCAGGGTGGCATGCCGTTTCCGCTCAACTCACTGACGAACCGTTCTCGCTGGAGCAGGAGGCTCTGGACCCTGAGGTTCCGCTCCTGGCTTCATGATCGAGACCAGCTATGTGTGAGACATAGGCGGCCTGGCTCTTCACTTCGCAGCACCTAGATCTACCGCACGAGAGTCCGCCGACAACTCGCGACTGCCTCATGACTGATGAAGATATTTTCCTGATCCGGAATGCAGATTCAGTGGCTTAGCGATTACGCAGTGCAGTATCGCCAAAGAGTTTGGCTAAATCGCTGACTTAGCAGGCATCTTTACAAAGCCCACAGACAGCCCGAAGATCTTTCCCAAAGACTGGAGCGTGGCAAGGGTGGGATTACCCTTGCCACGTTCAATCTGCTTGAGCGTCAATTCAGCAATCCCAAGCTTCTTGGCAAATTCAACCTGCGTCATGCCGGTCACATTGCGCATGCGCCTGACTGCCTCAGGGATATCCAGGCGGCCTGCCTCAATGTCCTCTGACAAAGCGTCGCGAAGCTGGCGAAAGCTTTCCGCATCACGAATTGGCATGGCCCGTCATCCTCTGGATCTGGCTGATCTGTTGTTCTGCATGACGCCTGCAGCGCTCTACGATTTCGGAATCGGCATCCATCGACATCAGGTGATCGATCACGCCTGGCAACTGCTCTTCACCAAAGCGCCGTAGCTCCCTGGCGGCAATTCCCTTGACTGCCTCTGGCAGATCCAGCTGTCCGAAGATGACATCCCAGTCGGCGGTGACCGTATTGGCACCGATCTTCCAGTTGCTGCTGCGTACCACAATCTCCGGATCCCGATACATGGGGCTCAGGTCGTAGATCGGTGTCAGTTGAATGGTTCCGTCTTCAAGTCGCTGCACCGAGGTGTTGCGAAGGTGATTGTCGGTGTTGCCGAGCACTTGATTGAGCACATCGCGGCACAGGAAATCGGTCACCGTGACCGCAGGGTCAGTGGCGACCTGGGCCAGACGCTGCGTCAGCTCAAACAGCGATGCACCCGTACCGAATCCCGTCTGACCGCAAAGGGCAGACAAAGTTTCCTGATGCAGCCGCACGACCTTGCCCTCACGTACCTGCCTGTCGAATCGGCTCAGCAGCAGCATGCCCTCCCGGAACTCGACATCTACAATCGTTCGCAGGCCACAGGCCGCTGCGGCTTGCAGGTAGATCGCCTCGTGTCGCAGGATCGATAGATCCAACGCACTTCTCCCGCGCGGGTACTTCAGCATCCAATGGGACACAGCGCGCTCGTCGCTCAAAGCGGCATCGGCGTAGTAAAGCCCATCCTCGTCCCGGGATAGCAGGAACTTCGGGGCCACACCCTGTACCCCCGGTGTGCCGGCGGTGAGCATGTTGTACAGCGCCAGTTGTTCGCGGAAGGCTTCTGGCTGCGCGAAGATGTTGTCTCTATCGAACCCTGCGACCACTGCACCCTCGGTCTGCTCTTCGTAGAAGCGGACAGCCTTGCTCAGCCTCAGCCGGCCGATGGGTGCGTAAGCACCGTGCGCAGCCAGAATAAGGTCGTTTAAAGGATCTGCAGGCGAGATGGCCAGTGCCTCGGCGACATACTTCCGCCCCTCACCCTGAGGGACCAGATCCCAGAGGAAAGCCAGCGGCGTTATTTCGCCAATCAGATTGCTACGGCGAAGCTGAGCGTCAGGCTCAACGCAAATGCTGACTGGTCCGGTGTTGGCCGCGGTCTCGAATACGAAGAGGGGGTCGTGGTCGAAGAAGACAAGCCGATCCCGAACCGTCACCGTGCCGGCGCGGTGCCAGATCCCATTCGCGTGCAGTTCGAGATAGCTTTCCATGGCACGAAGATAAGATACTTAAATATCCCATTCAAGCTCCCCTGACTGGCTTGAAGGGATACTTAAATATCCCATTTAAGCTCAATCTGGTTTTTCGAAGGATAGTTAAATATCTCATTAGTGTATTACACGGCTGCGTTGCCCAGACATTTCCGCAAGCGTTGGCTTTACGCGGCGCTTGTTGTCCCTGTGCTTGTTGTCCCTGTGATCGCACTCGGCCTCGCGTCCAGGCGAAATGCGGCTCTGCTGCCATCTGAGTTCGGCAAGTATCCCGGTGATGCCCTCTAGGCACCGATGTTTTTCCTGATCTTCGGCGCGCTTTTCCGATGATGGTCTACGGGCTGGCTGGCGATGCTTGCCCTCGGGTTCTCGTTTGCGATTGAGTTCTTTCAGCTCTATCAGCTGCCATAGCTCATGGACGTACGCCGCACCACGCCTGGCCACCTGGTACTTGGCTCCGGGTTCCACCCGCAAGATCTTTTGGCCTATGGCATAGGGGTGGGCGCAAGCGCGACCGGCGAGAAGATCTTCGCTTGGATGCGAAGTAGGTAAGCGATCGATCGGCAATCGAATATTGCAGTGTAAGTGTCTGGGCCTGACCGCCTTCAACAACTAGAAGGCTTTGCTTCCCTGACTGAGATCGGCACACCCTTCAGGTAAGCACTAAGAAGGCCGCTTCGGGCCAATACCCGGCACCTCTGCAACTGCAATCCAACCCTCACAAACGAGGCGGCATCTCCAAAGCTCCACCCGCGGTCCCCATGACCGATGGCAGGCTGTTCAAGCAGTCCTGTCGGCGCTTTTATATGATCGGATTCACTCTTTTTGAAGCGTGGCGTTCGTGGATAGCAATGGGGGATGTCGTGGCGGGAACCGCGCTACACGCGGGCTCGTCAGAACACGAGTGGCGCTAATGGCTGGAATCCTGGCCACACCCGCGCCGCCGGAGGATCAATCCAATGGAATTGGGAATGGGGTAATGCGCGGGACTGGGCGCTGGACTGCGCCTTGCACCGGGCGCCGCGTCGCGCCGGAGTTGTGATGGGCGCTGCGCGGTATCGCTTCGGCCCCTATCTGCTGGATACAGCCAAGCGCGAGCTCTCAAAAGATCTGGAACCCGTGGCGCTTCCCGCGCGGGTCTTTGAGTGCCTGATCCATCTGATCGAACACCACGATCGCGCCGTGGACCGTGACGAGCTGGCCCTGGCAGTGTTCGCGCGACAGGACGTCTCCGATGCGCAGCTGGCGCAGGTGATTCTGCGAAGCAGGCGCGCCGTTGGCGATGACGGCCAGGAACAGCAAACTATCCGCACGGTTCCGCGTTATGGATTTCGCTGGGTCGCCGGCGTTGCTTTGGAAGTGGTGCCTGCACCGGCTCCGCAAGCAACCGGCCTGGTCGAAGCTTCAGTCGCCGCCGCTCCAGCGTTTGAGTCTGCTGACGATGCAAGGCTAGACAATGCCGAACCCGAGCCGCCGGTTGCCCAGGCCATGGCCAACCCGCGTTCACCGGGTGCCAGTCGCCGCCTCATCACCCTGGTTGCCATAGGAGCAGGCCTGGCGATGGCGTTGGTCGCCGGTGTCGCGTTGTGGCGCCAATCACTTCCACAAACCACCGTGGCGAACTCAACCCCCTCAACCCCGCAAGCCAGAGCCGTGAACCCCTTGCTGGTTTTGCCTGTCCAGGCGGGCGGCGACGATGACCAGGCCTGGGTTCGCCTGGGGCTTATGGATGATCTCGCCAACCGGCTACGCCAGTCCGGCCTGCCCGTCGTCTCAAGCGACAGCACGCTGAGTCTGCTTGGCGCCGCACTGCATGCCGGCAAAGCCGAGCCTGAGCAAGCGCAGCTCAGACGCCAGTCCGGGGCAGGCTGGATCGTGCAGGGCCAGGTGGAAGGGTCGTCAGGCCAGTGGACGGTGCACTGGCGGGCGCAGGATGCCCAAGGGCTGATGCACCACGTCCAGGCCAGCGGGAGCAATGTCCTGTCCACCGCGCGCCTGGCCGGCGATCGACTACTGGCGGCGCTTGGCCATCTGCCCCCGAAGCATGCCGGCGATGAGGATCCGGGCCTGGCCGAGCGCCTGCAGCGCGCGCAGGCGGCCATGTTGGCCAACGAGTTCGACACCGCCAGGCGTGTGCTGTCCGAAGCACCGGAGCTGCAGCGCGCGCAGCCGCTGTTGCGCTATCGGCTGGCGACGGTGGATTTCCGCGAGGGCCGCTATCCGCAGGTCCTGGCCAGCGTCGATGCACTCCGCCAGGATCCACTGACCCGGCGAGACCCGCTGTTTTTGGGACGCCTGCAGTTACTGCGGGGCGCAGTGCTGGCACGCCTGGGCCGCTACCCCGAGGCGGAGAGCGAGTACGAGCAGGCCATCGCCACCCTGCAACCGACCGGCTCGCCGAACGAGTTGGGGGATGCCTTGCTGGGTCGGGGCAATACCCGCATGGCGCAGCACCAGTTGGACGAGGCCCTGGAAGACTTTGGCCGGGCCCGGGTGCAGCTGCTCCAGTCGGGCGACGCCCTGGCGGTTGCGCGGGTGGAACTGGCGGTGGGTTCCATCCAGCTGTTGCGCGGCCTGCCGCAGCAGGCCTTGGACTACTACCGACACGGTGCGCAGGAGTTGCGCCAGCTGGGGGCGCTCAACGAACTGGCCAGCGTGCTCAACCTGACCCAAGCCGTGGACCTCCAGTTGCTGCAGCCAGCCCAGGCCTTGGCCATCAGCGATCAGAGCTGGGCGCTGGTCCCGCATCTGCATGACCCGGCTTTGCGCGCGAGCATGCGGCTGGCGCGTGCCGAAGCCCTCGCTGCCAACGGGCGACTGCATGAGGCCAGCGCCGTGCTGGCTGATCCTGAGCTCGCCGCCTTGCCGCCCAGCGAGGCACGCCGGCGCGCGGTGATGTCTATCGAGCTCACGCGTGACCAGGCGAATACGGCCTCACGCCTCCAGACCTTTGATCAGACACTCGGCAGTTGGCCGCCGGACCAGTCCGCGGTGCTGCGGACCTGGCAGCGGGTGCATCGGTTAGGGCTGTGGCGCCAGCTAGGACAGCCGGCGCCACTGGCCGATCGTGCGGCAGGCAGCGGTGGCGGACTCTCGCTGGCACTGCTGGAGGCCGGTCGCCAGGGCGATCCGGTCAAGGCCGATGCGATGTACCACGACGCCCTGCGCCACGCCGGCGAGCAAGGCATTCCACGCGACCTCAAGGAGGCGGTGAGCGGCTATGCCGACTGGCTGATGCTGCACGGTCGCACCAGCCAGGCTGCCGGACTGCTGGGACAGGTCATGCCTTGGGCCGATCAGGATTTCGATCTGTCGATCCTGCAGGCCAGGATCTATGGACGCCTGGGTGAACGCGAGTCCTGGCAGGCCTCCCTGCAGCGTGCCAAGGCGCTGGCCGGGGAGCGCGCCATCCCCTCCGATGCCATCACGTTCCATCCAGACACGCTGTAATCGCTCCGCAACACGCTGATCAGAAAAGAGAAATCCTCCAGCAATTAAATCGTCAAGAAGTTGGAATGACGCCATGTGACCGGCGTGACAGGGTTCAGTCACGGTTGCGCTGACGGTCCTCCTGGACAGTCGCTCAACCATGGGGAGGCCCGCTGCCACCGCCACAAGGCAGGTGCGCACGCCGGCCATGCACTGACATTCCAATGGGTTCGGACTGACTATGAATCGTATCTACCGCAAGGTATGGGACGCCGTGCGCGGCGTGTGTGTGGCTTCGGAGCTGGCCAAGGCCAGGGGCAAAGGGCACGCGCCGCGCCTGCTGGAAGCGGTGGTCCTGGCCACGGTGGTCGCCGCCGGTCCTGCCATGGCGGACGAACCTGGGACGCCCCAGCAGCGCGCGTCGGTGGCCCAGGTGACCCAAGCTGATCCGGCCACTTACTTCACGGCGACCGGTGGCAAGAGCAGCGATGCCGGTGCTTATGCAGAAGGCGAGGATGCCACTGCGGCGGGCGAGGCCAGCAATGCGATCGGCGAGGGCGCGTCGGCTTTCGGTAGCGGCGCCACCGCCTTTGCCGACGGCGCCACGGCCATCGGCCTGGACAGCACCGCCATGGCGGCCAATGCCGTCGCGGTCGGCACGGCCGCTCAGGCCATTGCCGAGCAGGCTGCCGCGCTGGGCGCCAGTGCCACAGCAGCCGGTCAGGCTTCGACCGCGCTGGGGGCCTCGGCCACTGCGGCGGCCGATCAGTCCACCGCCATCGGAGCCAACGCCGATGCCGAAGGTGTGCAATCCACCGCGGTAGGCAACGGTGCATCGGCCAGCGGTCAGTACGCCGCCGCCTTCGGCACCTCGAGCATGGTCGACGGCAATGGCGCGCTGGCCATGGGCAACTTCGCCAAGGCGCTGGCCGACCATGCCGTCTCGGTGGGCGCCGGCACCCTGGCAGAAGGTCAGGGCAGCACCGCGCTGGGCGGCGCCATCCTGATCGGTCGTTTCTATCGGGCCTCGCAGGCCCTGGGCACCGGTGCAACCGCGGTAGGTGCCGGAACCAATGCGTTCGACGACTACAGCACCGCCCTGGGCACGCGCGCTGCGGCCACGGGACTGAACACCACCGCGGTCGGTTTCCTGGCCAAGACCAATGCCGACTACGCCACCGCGTTGGGCGAGGAGTCGATCGCCAATGGCCTGCAGAGCGTGGCGCTGGGCTCGCTGTCATTGGCCACGGCCGACAACAGCATGGCGCTTGGCTTCTACAGCGAAGCCGATGGCGCAGATAGTGTTGCGCTGGGCTCCAACTCGATCGCGGATCGGGACAACACCGTCTCGGTCGGCAGCGCGGGTGCCGAACGCCAGATCACCAACGTGGCCGCAGGCACCGAAGCAACCGATGCGGTCAACCTGGCTCAGTTGAAGCAGACCTCGGACTACTTCACCGCCAAGGGCGGGGAGAGCAGTGATGCCGGCGCCTACGCCGAAGGTGAAGACGCCACCGCGGCAGGTGAGGCGAGCAACGCCATCGGTGTCGGAGCGTCGGCTTTCGGTAGCGGTGCGACCGCTTTTGCCGACGGCGCCACGGCCGTCGGCCTGGACAGCACGGCCATGGCGACCAACGCGATCGCCATCGGCACGGCCGCGCAGGCCGCAGCCGAGCAAGCCGCAGCCGTCGGCGCCAATGCAACAGCGGCCGGTGCAGCCTCGACGGCGCTGGGATCCTCAGCCCTGGCAACAGCAGACCAGGCCACGGCGGTCGGTGCCAACGCCGATGCCGAAGGACTGCAGTCCACAGCCGTGGGCAATGGCGCCACGGCGAGCGGCCAGTACGCGGCGGCTTTTGGCGCCTCAAGCACGGTGGATGGCAACGGTGCGCTGGCCATGGGCAACTTCGCCAAGGCTTTGGCCGACCATGCCGTGTCGGTGGGTGCAGGAACGCTCGCCCAAGGGCAGGGCAGTACTGCGTTGGGCGGGGCGATCTTGATCGGTCGCTTTTACCGCGCCTCGCAAGCATTGGGCACCGGTTCGACCGCTGTGGGCGCGGGCACCAATGCGTTCGACGACTACAGCACGGCGCTGGGAACGCGTGCATCTGCGACCGGCTTGAACAGCACGAGCGTCGGTTATCTGTCCAAGACCAACGCCGACTACGCGACCGCGCTGGGTGAGGAGGCGATCGCCAATGGCCTGCAGAGCGTTGCATTGGGCTCGGTGTCACTGGCAAACGGCGACAACAGCATGGCCCTGGGCTTCTACAGTGAAGCCGATGGCGCAGATAGTGTTGCCTTGGGTTCCAACTCGATCGCCGATCGTGACAACACGATCTCGGTCGGCAGTGCCGGTGCCGAGCGCCAGATCACCAACGTGGCGGCCGGCACCGCCGATACCGATGCGGTGAACGTCGGCCAGCTCAACGCCGTGGCTGAGCAGGCCAATGCCACCAGCACCTATTTCACTGCGACCGGGGGCGAGAGCAGCGCTGCCGGAGCCTATGCCGAAGGTGAGGACGCGACCGCAGCCGGTGAAGCCAGCAACGCGATCGGTAGTGGGGCGACGGCATACGGCAGTGGCGCCACCGCCTTCGCAGATGGCGCCACCGCAGTGGGACTAGACAGCACCGCGATGGCGGCCAATGCGGCGGCTTTCGGGGTGAGGGCGTATGCCGCCGGTGCGGAATCGGTCGCACTGGGCTATCTGGCCACCGCCTCGGCCGACTACGCCACCGCTGTCGGTGCCGAGACGGTCGCTGCGTCCAAGGCAACCGCGGTGGGCTATCAGGCCAGCGCCGAGAACACCTATGCCACAGCCGTGGGCCAGCTCAGCACCGCCTCTGGCCAGTGGTCTTCGGCCCTGGGTTCCAACGCGCGCGCTGATGGAGCCAACGCCTTGGCTGCAGGCAACTCGACCCAGGCGCTGGGCAGTCACTCTGCTGCGGTTGGTGCAGGTGCCTTGGCAGAAGGGATCGGCAGCACGGCCGTGGGCGGTGCGGTCTATCGCCTCGGCCGCTATGCCGCCACGCAGGCCAATGGTGTTGCGGCCAGTGCATTCGGCGGCGGGGCGGTGGCCTATGGCGACTACAGCACCTCGCTGGGCGCCCTGAGCGAGGCTGATGGTGCCTATGCAGTGGCCGCGGGCTACCGCTCGGCCGCCAATGGGGACTACACGCTGGCCATGGGCTGGTATGCCACCGCCGATGGATCGGACGCGCTGGCGTTGGGCACCGAAAGCGAGGCGGCAGGAACCAGCAGCGTGGCGCTGGGCTATGGGAGCGATGCGCAGGGCGCCGACAGCGTGGCGCTTGGCTCGGGCTCGGTCGCCGACCGCGACAACACGATCTCGGTCGGCAGTGTCGGCAGCGAACGCCAGATCACCAACGTGGCCGCCGGTACCCAAGACACCGACGCGGTAAACCTGGCGCAGCTCAAGCAGGTGACCGCCAATGTCGGCGCGGTTGCCGACAGCGCGGTGACCTACGACGACGACACCAAGGATCAGGTGAGCTTTGCCGGGGCCAATGGCACAACGCTGGATAACGTGGCCGGCGGCGTGATCAGTGCCGGTAGCCTGCAGGCCGTCAACGGTGGCCAGTTCTACAACGCACTAGGCAGCCTGGCCCAGGCGCTCGGTGGCGGGACTTACCTCAACAATGGCGTGCTGAGCGGCACCAGTTACGTGGTCGCTGGTGACAGCTACTTCAGCGTTGGCGATGCGCTCACCGCCCTGGACTCGGCCGTCAGTGCGATCGATAGCCGCGTGACCACCGTCGAGCAGACGCCAACCGGTGTGGCGGCCGGCAGAGGCAAGGGCACCTCCGTCGGCACGGACAGCTTGGCGACCGATCCCACCGATACGGCCGTGGGCAGTGGCGCCCAGGTGGCCGCCGATAGTGGCACGGCCGTAGGTGCTGGCAGCACGATTGCCGCGGCGGCCACCGATGCTACCGCTGTGGGTGCCAACAGCAGCGTGACTGCGACCGGTGGCACTGCTGTGGGCGAGGGCGCCAGCACCAGCGCCAGCAACGCTGTGGCACTGGGCAGTGGCTCGATCGCCGATCGTGCCAACACGGTGTCGGTTGGCAGCGCCGGCAACGAACGCCAGGTGACCAACGTGGCGGCCGGCACCGCAGATACCGATGCGGCCAACGTGGCCCAGGTCAATGCAGGTGATGCGCAGACCCTGGCCAGCGCGCAGTCCTACACCGACACCACCGCGACCCAGACCCTGACCTCGGCCAAGGGTTACACCGACAGCCAGGTCAGCGCGCTCAATGACGACTTCAGCAAGCTCAAGAGCGACGTCGACCAGCGCCTGCACGGGATGGATGAGCGGATCGACCGGATGTCGGCCATCAGCGGTGCCTACGCCGGCATGGCGATGAACACCGCAGGCCTGGCCGGACAGAACCGCGTCGGCGTGGGTGTCGGTGGCCAGGGTGGCCAGAAAGCCCTGGCGGTCGGCTACCAGCGGGTGATCGGCAACCGCGCCAGCGTCTCGCTCGGCGGGGCCTTCTCCGGCGATGAGAAGAGTGTCATGGCGGGCGCCGGCTTCAGCTGGTGATGCCTGTTCGGGGGGGCGCGTGCCGCCCCCTGTTGCTTCCGCGTGCCCGACTCAGGGGGCGGGCACCGGCTGTCCCTCACGCGCCTTGCGGGCGCGCGTCTTCCACTTCCAAGGAATCCATAAGGTGAACAAGCTCAACAACGTGGCGGCCATGGTCCTGGCCGCCGGGTGTGCGCTGGCGGTCCATCCGTCCGCCCATGCCGCCCAGACCGTGCTGGCGGTCAAGCCGCTCAACGTCAACCAGGCGCTGCAGCAGTCCGAAGACACCGACCGCATCGTGGTGCGCTACAAGAGCGCCTCGCTCAGCAGTGCGAGCAAGCTCAGCGCCGTGACCGGTGCCGCGATCCGTGCGGGCATCCTGCAGCCAGCCACGCGCGCTGTGGCCGGTGCGGCTTCATCCACAACGCTGACCGCCAGGCGCCTGCGCACGCTCTCCATCGGTGGCGAGGTGATCCAGCTCTCTCGCCAGATCAGTCCGGCAGAACAGACCACGCTGCTGACCAAGCTGCGCGCCGATAGTACGGTGGAGACTGCGTACGTGTCGCACCGCGCCTATGCGCAGGCAAGCGACCCGAACGATGCCTATTGGGGCAACTACGAGTGGACGCTCAAGTCCGGCGCCGGCGGCGTCAATGCGCCCGCCGCGTGGGATACGACCAAGGGCGCAGGCGTGATCGTGGCGGTCCTGGATACCGGCATCCTGCCGCTGCACCCGGACCATCCGGTCAACCTGCTGGAAGGCTACGACTTCATTAGCGATGCCGAAGTCTCCGGCCGCGCCACCGACGACCGTGTGGCGGGTGCCATCGACCAGGGTGACTGGACCACCGACGAGCAGTGCACCACCGGCTGGAAGGGACAGCAGAGCAGCTGGCATGGCACGCACGTGGCCGGCACGATCGCCGAAGCCACCAACAACACCATCGGCATGGCGGGTCTGGCGCCGGATGCCACCATCCTGCCCGTGCGCGTTCTGGGGCATTGTGGTGGCTATGAGGATGACATCGCCGATGCGATCGTCTGGGCCTCGGGTGGTCACGTCGAGGGCGTGCCGGACAACCAGAACCCTGCCGAGATCATCAACATGAGCCTGGGCGGGGGCGGTGCCTGTACCGAGCGTCCGCTGTATCAGGCTGCGATCGACGCGGCTGTGGCCAATGGCACCCTGGTGGTCGTGGCCGCAGGCAACAACGCGGCGGACACCAAGAACTACTCGCCCTCCAGCTGCAACAACGTAGTGACCGTGGCGTCCACGGGCTACTCGGGCCAGATGTCGAGCTCGTACACCAACTACGGCACGCTGGTTGACGTTGCTGCGCCGGGTGGCGCGGTCACCGAGGGCAACCCGAATGGCTACGTGTGGCAGCAGGGCTATAACGGCACCACCACCAATACCTCCGGCGGCTACACCTACATGGGCATGGCAGGCACCTCGCAGGCGACCCCGCATGTCTCTGCAAGCGCCGCGCTGGTGCAGGCGGCCCTGATTGCCGCTGGCAAGGCGCCGCTGACGCCGGCCGACCTGGAAACGCTGCTGAAGAAGACCGCGCGTGCCTTCCCGATTGCGCCCTCCAGCAGCACGCCGATCGGTAGCGGCATCGTCGACCCAGTGGCCGCCATCCAGTCCGCCCTGTCCGGTGGCGACACTTGCGACAGCGACAGTGCCGACTGCGAGACGGGCGTGACGCCAGTGGAGAACAAGGTGAACCTGGTCAACCTGTCCGGGACCTCAGGATCTGAGACCGTCTACAGCTTCAAGGCCACCGCTGGTGCGGCATTGAGCGTCATCACGCTGGGCGGCACGGGCAACGTGGATGTTTACGTGAGCTACGGCAAGACGCCGAGCACTTCGGTGTACGACGCCAAGTCGGCGCGCGCTGGAAACAACGAGACCGTGCGCATCGCCACGCCTGTGGCCGGCACGTACTACATCAAGCTGGTGGGTGCTTCGCAGTACGCGGGCGTGACGCTGAGCGTTCGCCAGTAAGGGTTACGCGGACCTTTGTCCGCGGGGAAGAGCCCGGCCAGGATGGCCGGGCTTTTTTCGCCTATCGGGCCAGCCAAATCAAAGTGGACCACCGAGCAGGCTCTGCGCAGGCGGGCGCGGACGCGGGTATACCGACGTTTGGCTCACGGAGCTTGTACCACCGATATCCGTGAAGACGCAGGCCAACTAGAACAGGGCTTCTGCTCAATGAGCCGCCCCCTTTAGCGCAAAGCATAGGATCAACCGGAGTCCGGCTTTGAGAAATCAAGTCACTAGGTGATGGCCATCCTTAAGCGAGACGAAAGTTTCCGGGTCCTTGGCCGTCGATGGTTCTCCATGCCGCAGCGCATCGTGACGGTACGCAATGCCGAATCTATCGTAGAGAGCGAGGCCGCCAAACACTGCCTCATGGATTAAGAAAACCAACACAGGGGAAAGTCATGGAAGTTCCCATGTATCGCGTGACTATGCTCGCGCTGCTGAGCTTGGGCAGCCTCCAGCTGCTCCACGCGCAGGAGCAGCCGGTATCGCCAGGTAGCACGAAGGAGAGCTCCATTGAAGTTTGCGATCCGGCAGGCGAGCGTGCTTACCTCGGCCGGCTGATCTGCAAGGACGACTCGCATCCGCAATTCAAACGGTTGGGCAGCGTGGGGATGCGCCAGGACCTGCCGCCCAATCTTTCCGAAGACGCAATGGCTGATGCGCTGATGTCCTCGATGGGAGGCGAGAAAATTAAGCCTGGTGAGTTGGATCACCACACAGTCGACAGCTACAGCGTTGAGTGTGGATCTGACAAGACCGTGCTCTTTCTCGATATGTATCACTGCGACGCCGCCGCCCCGCAGGAAGCGCCGGCAGGCTTCAGGCTGATGAATTGATGACATCTTCTATCAAGACGAAGAAGCCCACGGCCCACGACTATGGAATACGCACTTCTGTTCATCGCGGTATCGATGAACATCGTTGCTTCGGTGGCGGTGCTTCGTCTTCAAGATGCTTCAGGGACGCAGCGCTTTCTGATGCTGGTCTTCGTGTGGCTGGTCCCCGTGTTGGGGGCGATCATCTGCGGAGCTTTCTCGCGCGCCGTGGCTCGGCAGCCCGAACCGATGAGCCAGAGTGATGGTCCCATCGGGTTTGATGGCGGCGAGTTCTCAAACTCAAGCGTAGACAGCAGTGACTGCGGTAGCAGCGATGGCGGCGGAAGTTGCAGCGACTGAAGGTTGCCTTCCGGCCAGAAGCGAATTAGGCCGATTACCTGATATGACGGCGCATAGGTGCATGGGCACTCGGAGGCGGGGCAACGCGAGTGCTTACAGGCCAAGGTTCTTTGCTAGTGTTGCTATAGGTGGAATTACCCTCGTCGTCCCAGTACGCTTCGCCGATGCGCACCAAGCCCAATGCACAGCCTAACCAGTCGCTGATCGACGGGATCGCCACGCTTCAGGCGCTGGCTTCGTCTGCCGAGCCGATCGGCTGCCGCGAGCTTGCGCGTCAGCTCGATGCCAATCCCACGCGCGTGAACCGCCTGCTCAAGACGCTGGCCTATCTGGGCATTGCGCGGCAGACCGCCGATCGCAAGTACACCCCTGGACCAGGCATGCATGTGCTGGCCGCGCAGAGCCTGTTTGCCTCGGGTCTGATTCGCCGCGCGTTACCCGTGCTGGAGCACTTGCGGCGGTTCGGTCACACCGTTGCGCTGGGTGTGCTCTGGAACGACAGCGTCAGCTATCTGTTCCATGCGCCACCAGGCATCGAGGCTGCTCGTGGCCTGGGCCGCATTGGCCTGTTGCCTGCCACCACCAGCGGAATCGGCATCGTGCTGCTGTCCCAGCTGTCGGACGAGGAGGTGCGCGAGATTTATGCCGATCGCGAGATCCCCATGTTCCCGGAAGGGATTGATCAGCTGTTGGCGACGCTGGCCAAGACGCGCGCGCAGGGCTATGCCCGCGTCCATGTGGCCGATGAGCGTGACCATCACATCGTGGCCATCGCCATGGGCGATCCGGTCCATGCCGGCATTGCCATGTCTGGATGGATCCCCGAGTCGGCCACTGCCGAGCTGGTTGCTGCACTTGGTCAGGCGGCCGAAGAAATCAGCTGAAAGCTCTGCCGCGGTGCGGTTTGACTTGTTGCTAAAATAGCAATACGTTCGATCCTCGCTTTCGGGAGGAAGACGCATGGCTGTGGGAGTTGAGGGTGGGCGGTCAGGGAAGGTGCGCTGGCTCCTCCTAAGCCTTTTGTTCGTCTCGACGGTGATCAACTACCTCGATCGGCAGGCGCTTTCGATCCTGGCGACCACCATCCAGGCCGACTTGAAGATGTCGGACCTGGAGTACGCCCGGGTCGTACAGGTATTCCTTCTTGCCTACGCCTTCGCCTACGTACTGGCTGGACGGGTCACCGACTGGCTGGGCTCCAAGGTCGCGCTGGTGCTGTTCATTGGCTGGTGGTCTCTGGCCAATATCGCAACCGGCCTGGTTCGCAGCTCGGTGGAGTTGGGCGCAGCGCGTTTTGCGCTTGGCCTGGGCGAGCCCGGCAACTACACAGTGGGCACCAAGGTGGTGTCCGAGCATTTCCCCGCGCGCGAACGTGGGTTGGCGCTCGGCCTGTACACGGCAGGCGCAATGATTGGCGCCACGATTGCGCCACCATTGATCGGCGGCATCGCGCTGGTCTACGGCTGGCGCAGCGCGTTCTGGATCACCGGCCTGGTCGGGCTGGCCTGGATCGTGGCCTGGTGGTTCGCCTATCCAAAGCAGTCGGCACAGGAAGCGGCCCAGCCCAAGCCGTCGATGAAAGGTGTCTGGGGAAAGCTCGCGCGTACGCCGGCCGTATGGGCGTTGGTCGCCTCGCGCGCGGTCGCCGATCCGGTCTGGTACTTCTACCTGTTCTGGTTCCCCAAGTACCTGGGAGACGTGCGCGGCATGAGCCTGGCCACGGTCGCCTCACTTGCCTGGATTGTGTATGTGACTGCCGACATCGGTAGCGTCGGCGGCGGCGCGATCTCTGGTGCACTGGTACGCCGAGGCCATAACCCGGTGCGCGCGCGCCTGCTCAGCATGACGGGCGCCGCCATCGTGGCGCCGGTCGGCATCTTCATTACGCTGCATCCTTCGGTGCCGGTGCTTTTCGCGCTGGCCTGCCTGGTCACCTTTGCCCATCTGGTCTACCAGATCAATCTGACCTCGATGGTGGTGGACATCTTCCCCACGCGTTACATCGCATCTGTGGCCGGACTGATCGGTTGCGGCAGCGCGCTGGGCGGAATGCTATCGGCTCAGGTGATCGGCATGCTGGTATCGGGACACGCGTTTGACCGGACCTTCGTGCTGATGGCCTTTCTGCATCCGATCGCGGTGTTGCTGGCCTGGACGGCGCTGCGCCTGGCGCGGCGCTCGCCCCTGTCACTGGTCTATGACGGACCGGCTCAGCCGATCGCTTCGGCGTGATCCCAAAAGGCCGGGCCCGGCGTGGCCCCCAGGCCATGGCCGGTTGGCAGGTGGTAATGCCCGTCGCGATAGGCCATGTCGGTATCGAGCATCTCCAGTGACCGGGAGAAGATCGAGTGCTGCCACTCGTGTCGCCACAGACCCGGCGTGACGGTGGTTGCATGCAAGCTGGCGGCCATGAACAGCCCGCCACCGATGGTGGCATGAGGTGCGACCTGTACGCCGTATGCGTGCGCCAGTCGGGTGATGCGCAGGAACTGGGTGACGCCGGTGTGCCCCATCTCTGGTTGGATGTAGGACAGGCTCTTTCCCGACAAGCGTAGCCGCGCTTCGTACTCGGTATGCCATTCCTCGCCGGCGGCCACCGGGACTGGACTGCGGCGTCCCAGCTCGATCAGGCCATCGACATCCTCAGGCTTGAGTGGGGCTTCAATGAACTTCATCTGGTGCGGTGCCAGCTGATGTGCCAGCGCCAGGGCCTGCTCGCAGTTGAATTTCCAGTGCAGGTCGACCATCAGCTCGGCATCTGGACCAAGGGCCTGGCGCAGGGCGGCCATTTCTTCAACGATGCCATCGTGACTGACAACTGCATGCACCTTGAATGCGGTGTGGCCCTGGGCGGCGAAATCGCGCGCCATGCTGACCTTTTCCTCGAGCGTGGCGGCAGGCAGGCCGGACAGGTAGCCAGGGATCGCCTCGTACTGGCGCTCACCCAGTAGCGTCCAAAGCGGGACGCGCTGCGAACGCGCGCGCAGGTCCCACAGTGCGATATCGAGCGCGGCGATGGCATCGACATGAAATCCGCCGAAGCAGCCACGCACACGCATCAACCCGTAGAGGTCATCCCAGATCTGCTCCACATCTTCCGGATCGCGCCCAATCAATTCCGGTGCAAGCAGGTCGTTGATGAGCTCGCACACCGCGCGCGGCGCGCAGATGCCATAGGTCTCGCCCCAACCAACCGCGCCATCTTCGGTAGTGACCCTGACCACGACCGATCGGTCGACGGTGGGGTAGAGCGTGCCGTTCCCCTTTCGGACCAGATAGCCGCGGCTATTGACCCGCTCACCCGGACCCAGCGGCCCAAGGTAGGGCGTGGTGCGCGGGATGGTCAGGATGAAGGTCTCGACCTGTGTGACCTGGCTCATGCGAGATGCCTCTTGGTCCGGCCGGGCACCGAATCCATCGGAACCAGATCGGCAATGCGGCTGAGCAGGATATCCAGCTCACGCTGGTCATCGGCGTCCAGGGCCGGGCCTGGCGCGCGGACATGGTCGCTGGCGATCAGCCCGCGTCGCTTGAGCACGGCCTTGGTCAGTCGCCAGCGGAAGATCGCCTGCATGCTCAACAGGGGCAGGGTGCGCTCGAAGAGCACGCGTGCATATTCGCGCTCGCCTGCGGCCCATGCGGCCAGCATCGCCACGTGCACTTCTGTGATCTCGCAGGCCGGCATGGTGCCGACCGCGCCGCGGGTCAGCTCATCCAGCACATAGCGCGCGCCTGCGCCGCCGAACACCGCCTGGACCGAACCGGCCGTGCGCTGACTCAGGGCGGTGATGCGATGGCCCGAAGGCATGGTCTCTTCCTTGACGTAGGCAATGCCGGGCACGCTGGCCGCCAGGGACACCACCTCTTCCACGCCAAGGCCAATGCCCATCGGCGCGGGCGCGTTCTGCAGCATGATCGGCACGCCGCTGCGGGCGTGCAGGTCATTGAAGAAGGTGGACATGGCAGGCAGGTCGCCGGCATGTGCATGCGGGGTCAGCACCATGACGGCGGCAGCCCCGATCTCCGAGCCAGCCACGGCATAGGCCACGGCCTGGTCGAGGGTCTTGGCGCTGGCGCCAATGATCACCGGGACGCGTCCGCGGTTCCATTTGCCAAGACAGGTCGTCAGATCCAGGCGCTCCTGCGGCGTCAGCATGTCGTACTCACTGGCCAGGCCCGGGAAGACAACACCAGCCGCGCCAGAGTCCAGCAGGTACTCAAAGACATTGGAGGTCCCGGCTTCGTCGACCCTGCCGTCGGCGTGGAAGATTGTCGGGAGGATAGGGAAAACACCCTGCAGCTCAGCCATGCACGTGGTCTCGGCGATTGATGTGTCAAAGGAAGCAACAGCTTTCGAGCCTTGCGGCGCCGAGGCCTCGCTAATTCTGCGTTCTTCGCTGCGGTGCAGCGTGTATCGCGAAATCATATTGCTATATTAGCTACACGCTGCCAAGCCGCAGCGCAGCAGCGATTGACGGATAGCGCTGGACCCGGGGTAGCTAGGCCATCGCAGCCAGCCAGTCCGGGTCCCACACTTGGGGGAGGGCCCAACTCATGCGTAATGTTCGACGTTCGACCTTGTATATGGCCGTCGGGGCCTGCTTGCTGGCACCTGTTGTGGCATCGGCGCAGGCCGTGTCGCAGGAACCAGCTGGACAGCAGGCGCTGCAAGAACAGCCTGCGATAGAGCAGGCTGGGGAGCAGGGGAGTGCAAAGACGCTGGATGCTGTGAGCGTGGTAGGCATCCGCGGCAGCCTCGAGGCGGCGCGCGACATCAAGCGGGACTCGGCCCAGATTGTCGATGCGGTGGTCGCCGACGACATAGGAAAGCTGCCCGATACCAACGTTGCCGAATCGCTCGCGCGTGTGGCGGGCGTCCAGCTCGAACGTGGCATGGGCGAGGGCAGCGACATCCTGGTGCGCGGCCTGAAGGAAAACGTCGTGCTCTACAACGGTCGGCAGATCGTCGATGCCACCGGCCGCGGCGGCAATGGCCTGGATCAATTGGCCACCTCGACCTATGGGTTGCTGTCGCTGGTCCCCTCCGAGCTGATCTCGCGGCTGTCGGTGACCAAGCTTGCGGGCTCCGACCAGATCGCCGGCGGGCTTGGCGGCATCATCGACATCAACACGCGCATGCCACTGGACGGCGACGTCAACCAGAACGTGGTGAGCCTGGCGGGCACCTACGACGAACTTTCCAAGGACGTGGGCAGCAACGCCTTCGGCCTGTTGAGTGCGCGCAACGAGGACCGCACGTTCGGCGCCTTGATCTCCGCCACCTACGGTCAGCGCGAGGTCGTGCAACAGGGCCTGGATACCTTCTCCGGTTACGCCAAGTACACCGATGCGACCGGTGCCACGCGCTTTGGCAGTACCGACATGCGTGCCCAGAATATCGACGACGATCGCAAGAAGACCGGCGTCAGTGCGGTCCTGCAGTGGCGACCAGCCGATGGAGTCGAGATCACTGCAGATACCTTTTACGCACGCCAGCAAGCCGAGCGCGATCGCTATTGGGTCGCCTTCAATCCGGCTGCGGGCCTGAGCAATGCGGTCTACTCCGATCACAACATCCTGCTGGCCGGACGCTCTACCGGCACGGTCCTGCTCAACACCGAAGTGGCCGATGTCGACTCAGATACCTGGTCCTCGGCGCTGCGCGCCAAGTTCCGCGTGGGTGACCACCTGGATGGCAGCGTGGAAGGCAACTGGGCCAAGTCCACGGCGAGCTATCACCAGCGTTACATGCGCCTGGCGCCGATGGCGGGCCTGACCTCGATCACCGACTTCGACCTGCGCAGCGGCAGCTTTGGCAGCTTCAATGTCAGTGGCATCGATGTGACCGATCCTGCGCAGTGGCGCATGACCATCATGTTCGACAACGACTGGCGCGCAGAAACAGACAGCAAGGCGCTGCGCACCGACTGGAGCCTGAACTTCGATCAGGGCGCTTTCACCTCCCTGGACTTCGGCGCGCGCTTCAACCGCATGGAAAGCGAGCAGAACCCGCTGCGCGCCGATATCCGTCCTGCTGGTGGCATCCCCGCCACCCAGCTTGCGGATTACCTGCGGGTCTACAGCAACAATGACTTCCTGCCGGGTGAGTTTGCCGGCTTACCGCGCTCCTATCTGGGAGCCTATCGCGCCCAGTTCGGCGGATGCGGCACCTTCACCACGATCCCGGCGATCTCGCAGAACGCACAATGCCTGGATCCGCGCAACAACGCGCTGGCCTATGCCGCGACCTTTGGCGTGGATGAGGACTTCCTGGAGGCCTATACCAAGCTCAACTGGGACACCACGCTGGGTGACATGGGTTTTTCGGGCAACGTTGGCGTGCGCATGGTTGACCGGGATCTGGAATCCCGCGGCAACCTCCTCAATGCTGCCGGTATGGCCCAGCCGTCCACCTTCCGTCGCACTGACCGTGAGTTCCTCCCGTCGGGCGTGGCCAAGCTGCAGCTCTCCGATACCTGGGTCCTGCGAGGCGGCGCGGCCAAGGTCGTGGCATTTCCCAATACCGAAGACCTCAACAACGGCGTGACGCTCAATAACAATGCCGTGTTCGACACCAACGGCGTGCAGATCTCACCAGGCACCGGCACTGGTGGCGCCCCGGATCTGGATCCGTTCAAGGCAACCCAGTACGACCTGTCGCTGGAGTGGTACTACGGTGGCCAGGGCATGTTGTCCGCAGGCCTGTTCTACAAGGACGTGTCGACGTTCATCGTGCAGCAGCAGAGCGCCGAGACTTACAACAACACCAACTATCTGGTGCTGCGGAAGGTCAACGGCGACAGCGCCACGGTGCGTGGCGCCGAGCTCCTGGCGCAGGTGCCGTTCACCGGCATGCTCGAAGGCTTTGGCATGGTCGCGACCTATACCTGGATCGATTCGGAAACCCCGATCCAGGATGTCAACGGCAATGCACTGACCTTTCCTGGCCTGTCCAAGAACAACGTCAACCTGATTGGCTATTACGAGAACGGGCCCTTCGGTGCGCGCGTGGCCTACAACTGGCGCGACGAGTATCTGGTCGGTTTGTCGGCAGCGGCCACCGGCATCTACAACGATACCTACAAGGATCTGTCGGCCAGTGTCAGCTACGATTTCACCGATGCGTTGTCGCTCAAGCTGGAAGGCAACAACCTGTTGGACAGCGAACAGCGCACCTACGATGGCTTTGAGGAAGGGCTGCGGACCAATGTGGTCTTCGGGCGTTCCTACAAAGCGCTGCTGACCTACCGATTCTGAAGCCGCATTGAAAAGGACGTTGGGAACATGAGCGAAGGCTCGATGCAGGGAATGGTCGCACTTGTCACAGGCGCCGCCAGTGGAATTGGCAGCGCGGTGGTGTCGCGATTGAAGGGCGACGGGGCCAAGGTCGCCGCGCTGGACCTGGCCGTCGTTGAAGATGCAGATGCTTCGGCCCAGGCGGACCTGCGTGATGCCAATGCGGTAGGCGCTGCCATCGACCAACTGGTTAAAGCACTAGGTCCATTCGATGCGGTGGTCCACTGCGCAGGCATCTGTCCCTCCGGCGGCACATTGGATCACGATGATGCGCTCTGGATAGACACCTATTCGGTCAACGTCCTTGGCGCGCTTCGGGTCATGCGCGCAGTGGTCCCCGACATGCGTCTTCGAGGTGGCAGCATCGTGCTGGTGTCTTCGATCAACGCGCGTTTTGCCACGCCAACCCTGGCGGCCTATGCGGCGTCCAAGGCGGCACTGGAAGAAGTGGCACGCACCGCGGCGCTGGAATTTGCCCCGGAAGGCATTCGCGTCAACTGCATGGCGCCGGCATCGGTCGATACGCCGATGCTGCAGGCATCCTTTGCCAGGGCAGACGATCCCGAGCATGCGCGGGCGCGCAACGTGGAGCGACATCCACTGGGCCGATTGGGCACGTCGCAAGATGCTGCGGAGTTGGCGCTGTTCCTGGCATCGCCACGAAGCGGCTGGATCACCGGGGGCGTCTTCCCTCTCGATGGTGGCGCGGGAGTGACGCGCCGATGAGGGATCACGCCAACGCCCCTATTGTGGGAATCAATTGGGGCAGCACCAACTTCCGCGCATTCCTCATCGACGCTGATGGCCAGGTGCTCGACAAGGTCGAGCAGCCGCGCGGTATCGCGGGCCTGGATCGGGCGCAGATGCAGCTGATGGTCGAGGAGCTGGCATCGCGCTGGCCCCAGGCCGGACAGGTCTACGCCTGTGGCATGGTTGGGTCGAACATCGGCTGGAGCGATGCTGGCTACCTGGAGTGCCCGGCGACCCCGGCGGGTTTGGCCAGGCAGCTGCATCATGTCCAGATCGGAAGCGTGGCGGTCGCGATCGTGCCAGGCCTGGCCTGCCGCCGTGCCGCTGATGGCGCTCCGGACATCATGCGAGGAGAGGAGACAGAACTCCTCGGGCTGATGGCAACAGGCTCGGTACCCGCCGATGGTCTGGTGGTCCTGCCGGGAACCCATAGCAAGTGGGTCCGGTTGCAAGAGGGGGCGGTGCTGGAGTTCCTTACCGCCATGTCTGGCGAGATCTTCGACCGATTGACCGCAGCAGGTCTGCTGGCGTCTGTGGTGGATGGTCCGGCAGTGCAGGGCGAAGTGTTCGATGGCGGCGTGCGCGCGGGGCACGCGGGAATGGGCCTGGGGAGCCAGCTTTTCGGCGCGCGCGCGCGGGTCATTCGTGGCAATCTGCCTCGAAGCGACGGCGCCTCCTGGCTGCGTGGCCTCTTGATCGGTGCAGAACTGGCCGACGCGCAAGCACTTTGGCCACAGGTGGTCGGTGAGCCGCTTACCGTGGTCGGCGCCGCACCGGTCTGCGAACTCTATGCCCGCGCACTGTCGGTGCTGGGCGGGCAGGGCAAGCCTTCTCCGTCGCAAGGCGCGGTCGTTCGTGGCTTTCTAGCTCTGCATCAGGCGGCGGTCTTGCCATGACCTCCCATTACCTTGAACAGTTCGACGCGTTCCTCGAGCAGGCTCCGCTGGTTGCCATCCTCCGCGGTCTTCGCGGAGACGATGCCATTGAGGTGGTTCAGGCGCTGTTTGACGCCGGCGTGCGGCTGGCTGAAGTCCCGCTCAATTCGCCTGATCCGTTCGACACGATCGCCAAGTTGGCCAGCCATTTTGCAGGCCGCATGCTCATTGGCGCGGGCACCGTCATGGATGCAAAAGAGGTCGTGCGCCTGTCGAAGGTCGGCTGTGCCTTCATCGTTTCACCCAACGCCGATCCTGCAGTGATCGCAGCGAGCGTGGCGCACGGCATGGTGTCATTGCCAGGCTTTTCCACGCCGAGCGAGGCCTTTACCGCCCTTGCCGCGGGCGCGCGTCATCTCAAGGCATTTCCCGCGCATGACGCAGCGCCGCGGTTGGCAGCGCTGTCTGCAGTGCTACCTGCAGGCGTGAAGGTATTGGCCGTCGGCGGAGCGACGCCCAAGGACCTGGGCGCCCTATGGCAGTCAGGGGTGTGCGGGGTCGGGATCGGATCGGACTTATACAAGCCCGGCCGTACGCCTGAAGAGGTCGGTAAACGGGCTTTGGGCTGGATTGAGGCGATCCAACGGCGCGCCTCATCAGCGGCATCTCTTGTCTGCAATCCCCAAACCATGGTCGGCGAATCGCCCTTGATCGTGGATGGCGATGTGCTGTGGGTCGATCCGACCCGGCCAGCGCTGCTGCGCTGGGACGGCCAGCATTGCCACACGATGGCTCTGTCCGAGCCGGTATGGGCCCTGGGACTGTCCAACGGCGGACTGGTCGGCAATGGCGAGGAGCACTTCGTGCGCCTGGATGTGGACGGAACCATCCATTCGGGGCCGCACATCGAAGTCGGCCCAGGGTGCCGCCTCAACGACCTGGTTGTTGATGGAGCCGGTGGACTATGGGCCGGCTCGATGCATCGCGGCCTGTTGGCCGGCCGGGGCGCGATGTTCTACGCCCCTTCGGTCGACCAGCCGGCAAGACGGGTGGCAGATGGGCTGGGTGTCGCCAACGGAATGGCATTCTCTGCCGATGGCCACACGCTGTTTGTGATCGACACGCTCTCCCGCACGCTGCTGGCCTATGACGCGGACATCAAGCTCGGCATCCTGGGCGAACCGCGCGTCATCACTGATTTTTTGGGCATTCCCGGCAAGCCGGATGGGATGGCGATGTCCCCGGATGGAAGGCTTTGGGTTGCGATGTGGGGCGGGGATGCTGTGATTGAGCTTGCCGCCAACGGCGCCTTGCTACGCTCAATCCCTGTGCCAGCCCACCATGTCGGGAGCCTGTGTTTCGACCAAGGCGGACGCCTGTTCGTCACCACCGCGCGGGCCCGGCTTTCGCCACAGGCATTGGCGGCAAATCCAGGGTCGGGCGGCCTCTTCGTCATCCAGCCATGAGTCGGTTTATCCGACTCGTGGCGACCTCATTGGCACTGTTGATCACGGTGGCTTCTCAGCCAGCGCTGGCTGCACAGCTGCTCGGGGCGCCCTTCGCCGATCATGCGGTTCTGCAGCGCGATCAGCCGATCCTGGTCTGGGGCATCGCATCTCCGGGCGCACGGATTTCCGTGACCCTCGCCGGTCATGAAACCAGTGCACTGGCATCAAAGAGCGGCGCCTGGAAGGCAACCCTACCGGCGCTAGCTGCAGGCGGGCCCTTCACCCTGGAAGTTCAAGCCGGCCAGCGACATCAACGCGTGGACGATGTACTTGTCGGGGACGTGTGGCTATGTGGCGGGCAGTCCAACATGGAATTTCCAGTAGAGCGAGCGCTGGATGCCAATGCCGAAATCGCCAATGCTTTCGACTCGAAGATCCGCTTGCTGCGGGTCCCAAAAAGCAGCGCCGATAGTCCGAATCAGGCATTTTCATCGGCGGCCGCCTGGTCTGAGGCGACTCCAGATACCGTGCGGTCGTTCTCGGCGGTGTGTTGGTATTTCGCCAAGTCACTACGACGAGATCTTGAAGTCCCCTTAGGGCTCATCAGTGCTTCGTGGAATGGCTCACGCATCGAGGCCTGGACGAGCCAATCGGCGCTTCGCCGCGCCGGCGGGCTCAATGCTGAACTGGCTTTGCAGGAAACGCACGCCCGGGATCCTGACGCGGCCATCCAGCCGTGGGCTGCGATGTGGGAGAGGTGGTGGCGCAAGCATCAGACCTCCGGAGAAGTGCGTCCGCCCTGGTCGCCTGATGCCGCTGGAGACTGGAGCCCGACGCATCCTTCTTCGCGGTGGGTCGCACCTGCGCTTGCCGACCACGTCGGCTTGATCTGGTTCCGAACAACGGTCGAACTCAGCGCGTCGCAGGCACTGCAAGGTGGCGTGCTTGAGCTGGGACGAGCTGACGAAATCGATACGACATGGGTGAACGGCCACGGGGTCGGCACAACTTATGGCTCTGCCGTCCAGCGTCGCTACGCCGTGGCGCCGGGGATCTTGCACGCCGGTTCCAACACAATCGTCGTCAATGTCCTCAATACCTATCGTCAGGGCGGCCTTAACGGATCTGACGTCGCCAGCCGCGCCTTGGTGCTCGCCGATGGAGTGCGCTTGCCTTTGGAAAAGGCCTGGCAGGTACGCCCCGAGCCAGAGGCGATCGGCATGCCACCAGCAGCACCCTGGATGTCCGCTTACGGGCTGGGCACGCTCTACAACGGAATGATTGCGCCACTTGCCGGTTACGGCTTGCGGGGAGCGCTGTGGTATCAGGGCGAGTCGAATACGCACGAGCCCGAGCGCTATGGCGCGCGCCTCGCCACCTGGCGTGATGACTTTCGCGCGCACTTCGGTGCGGATCTTCCGCTTGTGGTCGTCCAGCTGGCTGGATATGGCCCGGCGGCTACTGCGCCCGGGCAAAGCGCGTGGGCCACGCTGCGTGAGGAACAGCGCCGCTTGGTCGCTCAGGACCAGCACGCGGCGTTAGCCGTTACGATCGATCTTGGAGAGCATGGTGACATCCATCCTGCCAACAAGCAGGAGGTTGGCCGACGCGCCGCGCTCGCGGCCCTCGCACAGGTCTATCGCGTGCGCGCATCTCCAACTGGTCCGGTGCCGCTGCAGGCACGTCGCGAAGGTGATGATGTGCTCGTTCGATTTGGCGGTATCGAAGGTGCGCTGGCGGCTCTTGGGGGTCAGGATGTACTGGGGTTTGAGTTGTGCGACCAAGGCCTGAAAGAATGTCGTTACCCACATGCCGCTATTGAGGGCGACATCGTGCGGCTAAGCCTGGATGGCAGTAGGGAGGCGACAACCGTGCGCTATGCATGGGCAGACAGCCCGATCTTGAACCTGTATGACGGCTCCGAACGTCCTGCGGGACCGTTTGTTGTGCCAATTAATTAGTTGTAGCAAAGGCGGCAGGCTCAAAGTTCGCTTCAACGAGCTTCCGCCGCTTTTCGGTAGCGGTCCCAATCACGGCGTGGCAGCATCCGACCCATAGCGGGCGAATTGTTCTTCGGGGCAATGGCAAACTTCATGCTGAGCACACAGAGCTAAGCGAAGTTTGTCTGATGAGTAATCGACAGAAGCCTCGCTGGGTGAAAATCATGTCGCTGGGCTTTGCTCTGGCTGCAGCTGCAAGCGGCTATTGGCTAGGGGCTTATGCGTGGTTCGGGGGCTGTACGTTGACCAAGGACTCGGTTGGCAGCCTCGTTCTATGGGGATCCCTGCTTGTCGCTGCATTGCGCTGGAAATCTGACCCACGCTTGTGGCCTCTGCACTTCCTCTATCTAATCGCAACGCTATCTATTTTTTCGGTAGCAGTCGGAGTCGGCGAAGTCGCCTACTTTGGCGCGAACGATGCAGAAGGATTTTTCGAGGTGTTGGGGCTAGCAATGAGTGGGAGTCTCTAATGCCTGCTTCTGGCCGTTAGTCTTCACCATGCCGGCATGGCAACTTTCGACCGAAGCGGATAGCTATGCGGACTGAAGAATAGAGACTTGCTCGGAGGGTATCAATGAAAGCTTTGTTCGGGCTTTGGGCTATTTTCAGCACCGTCTTCGCGTTTTCAGTAAGGGCTGGAGACCTCGACCAGGCACTTGACGCGGGAAGGGTGGCTGCTGAAAATTTCGAGAAGGAATTGTTTCGGCAGCAGGAACAGATAACGATCGATGAGAGCAATAAGGCACTCGTCGAGTACGTCTATGACCGTCGTAATTATTCGATAGGGGTTTCTAGAAGGAACGGAATCTATGTCGTTGTTTTTTCCCTAAAGCAGGATGCCGACGAAAGGATGCTCGGCGGCGGTGCCATGTATGAAATTGAAGTTGACACTCTTAGGATTGCCAGCATAAAGCTCTATGAGTAGCTTCTGCTTGCGACCCGAAGCCGGACATATGACGATCGAATTCAAGGTCTGGCGATGACGGCCTGACGCAAGATTCCAGCAGATCTTCGTCTCTTATCAAACTCCGATTTGAGCATCTCGCCATTGGGGCTGTATGGCAAAAGGAGCTTATTGGCCCGGGCCCCTGCCAGCGGCGAGAAATGTCCCTCACCACGATCCAGATAGCTGACGATTACGCTGCTGCTTGAGTCTAGGAGGCCAAGCAGCCGAGAGCTGGAGAGTGCGCTGCATGTATCGACGGATGGATAGGAGCGAACTTCCAAGGCAGCGGGGCTAAGGTCTGGATCCGTAAGTAGCCTCACCTTCAAGCCGAAATGCTGGAGCGCTTCTGCCATGCAAACCGCATAGCAGCCAATGGTGTCTGTGTAGCGACAGCGTTCAATAACTTCCTTTGGACTGGCATCTATTCCGTAGCGTGTCAGCACCAACCAGACAGATGCAGGACCGCACGGGCCAGTAAGACCCGAGATCTCTGTAGGAATCGATTGTACGGGGCGGTAGACACTGCTAAGCAATGCAAGAACTCGAAGTCACAGAAAGGAGGGCTGGCCGCGCAATAGAGTATCTTTGCACCATGAAAGGATTCGAGCCGGAGCGGACTTGCAGCGTTTCCAACACTATTCTCCTGAATCCAGGTCTTAGATTGTTAAGTGTCATGAAAAGGCTGCCAGCACTCCTTGGATCATGTCTCGCGCTACTCACGGCGACTGGTGCTGCCCGAGTAGGCGATGCACTTCAGGTCGACCTGGATGGCGATGGCAAAGCCGAAATGGTCGAGCTGCAGCAACACCCCGGCGAGGTCGCAGTACTGGTGCGAGGTCCGACGCTCGCTGGCGGTCGGCAGAAGCTCTCTTTCGGTGTAGATCCAGGCCGCCAAGACGCGATATGCAGTCTTCCTGTCACGCTGGAGGTGGAGAAGTTGGAGTGTGCCCCTGAGACTTCTGGTCAGGGCGCTCATGAGGGATGCCGGAAAAACACCTCCGCGAGAGGCCTTGTCCTGGACGACGGCGAGTGTGACCCGATCCACCTGTATTGGGATCAAGCCAAGCATCAGGTCGCTTGGTGGCGGGAATAACAGCCAACATTCCTCTCATGCCGACGCTGCTTCGTGGCCTGGCGTCACTCAATCGTTGGCAAAAGTCCACATCTAGCCGTTGGCGGCCGTCTTGATGTCGTGGCAGCATCGGGCCCATAAAGCATCCCTCGGTTAGATGAATGTTTCAGGAAATCTGAGATCGAGATCATTCAATCTGCAGCCCACAAAAGGATTCTTGGGAAATGCGAACGGCAAATGTCATAGGCGCGCAACCTCCAAATTTGCGCAAGAAAAGTGAATCGTATCGCATTCAAATATTTCCTCTCGCGATTCTCGGAGTCATGCTTCCTTTGTGCGCCGCTGCACTAGGACACCAAGAAACCGCAAGCTTAGCCGGGAGTGCTATGCCGGTCGATTACAGGTTCTCGGTTGAAACGCCTAATGGCACGCCTGTAGATGTTGCCGTCTACAACAAGATGATGGAAGCCCAGGGCCTAGAGCACTACTGTGACTCTGGACGTTGCGACAGACTGCCTGAACTTCTGGCCGGCGAAGCCCCGGTCTATCCACTGGAGCTCATCGGATTTGACGTAACCGGTCAGGCAACAGTAGTTTTCACCATCGATGAGAGCGGATCTGTCGTCGATCCTGTGGTTGAGTCAGCTACCAACTTGGCATTCTCTGAAGCTTCCCTGCGTGCCATAAGAACTTGGAAATTCAGACCTGCCTCGCTAGAGGGCAAGCCTGTTCGCCAGAGCTCGCGACAACAATTTCCCTTTGAATTGCAGGACAAATATGTCCTGCCTGAGCCGGCTTTCAACTAGGCTTTTGAATGGCCGGGTTCGGACAAAAATGCCATGGCGTGGATACCTGGGAAGGGCGTTGTCTTGATTCCTTCTGCTGCCTTCATGGCCGAGGTCCGCTTCTGGCCGATAGCGGACCGTGTGAGCAGCACCGGAAATCGACAGCGACCGCGGAGTCAACATGGCGGTCGCGGTTTGCTCAGCTTGTCCTAGGTGATGCCGTCCAACATCGCGGAATCGACATCCTCTTTTTCCGAACGAAGAGATTCTTGCTTCACCTGCTTTGCTTGATATCGCTCACCCCACGCGCGTAGGTCGTACAGGAGTGGGATCAAGGTGCGCGCGAGCGGTGTGGCTTCATATTCAACGCGAGGCGGGACCTCCGGATAGACATGCCGGATCACAAGCCCGTCCGCCTCAAGCTCGCGCAGCTGCAGGGTCAGCATGCGCTGGGTCGCGTCGGGGACCAAACGACACAACTCCATGAAGCGACGTTTCTCCGTGAGGATGTGGAAGAGCAGGATTGGCTTCCAGATGCCGCTGATCAGCGACACCGTAAGTTCCACGGCACAGCCGCTCTTAGGATTGCGTTGTCTTAGGCGCATGGGGAAACCTCGCGTGGTGCAGTGGGGTGTACTTACAAAAATGATAGTTGCGATGCAATTTGTGCGTTCTTACGAAGCGCATCCTGCAATCCTATAGTTCGGCGATCGCTTACAACACAGGCGCTCGCCGAATGTCCTTTCGTGCCTTGCTCGCTTCGCGCTCATCCGAGGGCGAAGTCACCACTAAGTTGGAAACCCTGCAGGACGACGCGTTGGTCGACGGAAATGTCGACGTGGACATCGCGTGGTCCAACCTCAATTACAAGGATGCTATCGCGCTCGCAGGATTCAACATCATCCAGTCC
Source organism: Pseudoxanthomonas sp. GM95 (assembly GCF_900109775.1). Lineage (GTDB taxonomy): Bacteria > Pseudomonadota > Gammaproteobacteria > Xanthomonadales > Xanthomonadaceae > Pseudoxanthomonas_A. Next base: position 1,640,846 of record NZ_FOAX01000001.1, on the reverse strand, counting down.
TTCCCATTGGTGCCGGGGATCGATTTTGCCGGCACCGTGACGGCTTCGCAGGACCCGCACTTCAAGCCTGGCGATTCCGTGGTCGCCACTGGCTGGAACCTGAGCCAGACCCACAATGGCGGATTTGCCCAGCGTGCCCGCGTTCCGGGCGACTGGCTGATCAACCTGCCTGACGCCATTGACACGCGCAATGCCATGGCTATCGGGACGGCGGGCCTAACAGCGATGCTCAGCGTGCTGGCGCTGGAGCAGGCCGGACTCACGCCGGCGCGCGGCGAGGTCCTGGTCACCGGTGCCACTGGCGGCGTCGGTTCGGTCGCCATCGCACTACTGGCCGCGCTGGGCTATCGCGTGGTGGCATCTTCAGGCAAGCCAGCCGAAGCAGACTATCTCAGGAAGCTGGGCGCCGCCGAGGTCATTGCCCGCGAAAAGCTCAGCCAGCCCGGGCCGCCGGTGGCGGCCGAGCGCTGGGCCGGCGCGATTGACTCGGTCGGTGGGCAGACCTTGGCGAATGTGCTTGCGCAGACGTCGTATCGCGGTGCCGTCACTACCTGCGGCTTTGTCGGAGGGCGCGAACTGCCAGCCACGGTGCTGCCCTTCATCCTGCGCGGGGTCACCCTCGCCGGCATCGATTCGGTGCAGGCGCCGCACGGACTGCGCGAGCAGGCGTGGAAGCGGCTTGCATCCGATCTAGACCTGAACCTGCTGGCGTCTACGCTCAGCGAAATCCCGCTCGACGCGGTGCCGGATACGGCAAGGCAGATGCTGGGCGGGAGCCGCAAGGGACGCACCCTGGTGAACGTCAATCGCTGATGTTGATCCGCAGCCACATAGGAGTCCTCAATGTCATCTGATGTGCAGACCGCGCTGATCACTGGTGCTTCGACGGGGATCGGCGCGGTGTATGCCGATCGCCTGGCCAGACGTGGCTATCGCCTGATCCTGGTGGCACGCGACCAAGCACGCATGCAGGCCCAGGTCAGCGCGCTAAGGCAGGCCGGGGCCCCAGACGTCGAAATCCTGCCTGCCGACCTCACCCAGCCGAATGACGTCACGGCTGTCGAGCACCGCCTGCAGCAGGGCGACGTCACGCTGCTGGTCAACAATGCCGGCATGTCGCTCAAGGGCGGCTTGCTGGAGAACGGGGCAGAGGAATTCGTACGCATCATCGCCTTGAACGTCACCGCGCCCACGCGCTTGGCGGCCGTCGCGGCAAAGGTATTTGTTGCACGCGGCCATGGCGGCATCGTCAACCTGTCCTCGGTGCTTGCGCTGGCGCCGGAGATGTTCGAGGGCATCTACAGCGGGACCAAGGCTTACCTGCTCAACCTCAGTCAGGCCATGGCCGCTCAGCTTGGCCCGCAGGGCGTGCAGATCCAGGCCGTACTGCCTGGCGCCACGCGCACCGAACTGTGGGGCAAGGCCGGGCGCGATATGGACGAATTTCCCCCTGGGTTCCTGATGGAAGTTGGAGACATGGTGGATGCTGCACTGGTCGGTTTCGATCGCAAGGAGCCCGTGACCATCCCACCGTTGCCTGATGCCGGCCAGTTCGAGGCAATGCATGCTGCACGCCGTGCCATGGCGCCCAACCTCTCGCGCAGCGAAGTGCCCACGCGTTACCGCGTCCAATCGAACTGATGCAATGCCCCCCCCCCCACAGGAGTGTGTGATGTCCGAATTCGTAACCGTCAAAGACGGCGCCCGGATCTTCTTCAAGGATTGGGGCACCGGCCAGCCCATCGTGTTCGCGCATGGCTGGCCGCTGTCATCCGATGCCTGGGACCCGCAGATCCTATTCATGGGTCAGCACGGCTATCGCGTGATCGCCCATGACCGCCGCAGCCACGGCCGCTCCAGCCAGACCTGGGCCGGCAACGACATGGACACCTACGCCGACGACCTAGCCGCGGTGCTGGAAGCGGCTAACGTCACCGACGCGATTCTGGTTGGCCATTCCACTGGCGGTGGCGAGATCAGCCACTACGTCGGCCGCCATGGCAGCAAGCGCGTGGCCAAGATGGTCCTGGTCGGTGCGGTGCCGCCGCTGATGCTTAGGACCGATGCCAACCCAAATGGGACACCGATCGAGGTGTTCGACAGCATCCGTGCCGGCGTGGCAGGCGACCGCTCGCAGTTCTATCAGGATCTTAGCGGACCGTTCTTCGGCGCCAACCGCGACGGCAACAAGGTCACTCAAGGCATGCGCGACAGCTTCTGGCTGCAGGGCATGGCCGGTGGCGTGAAGGGCCAGTACGACTGCGTGCGCGAGTTCTCCGAAGTCGACTACACCGCCGACCTGAAGAAGATCGACAAGCCGACCCTGGTGATCCACGGCAACGACGACCAGATCGTGCCGATCGATGCCTCGGGCAAGCTCTCGGCCGAGATCGTCAAGGACGCACGCCTGAAGATCTACACCGGTGCCCCGCATGGCCTGACCATCACCCACGCCGCGCAGTTCAACGCCGACCTGCTTGAGTTCGCGAGGGCCTGACTGCGTCCCATGGCTGGAAGCTGAGAAGTCCAGGCACCCACCTTGTTCAATCGACGTGCGTCCTGTGGTTAATCGCAGCGGCGGCGGATGTCCCCTCCCATCCACCACCGTGTCATACCACCCTCAGGGCGCACGTCACTTCTTTCACTCAAAGGAGCAAAGCGATGCTGCTCAATTGGTCCGACTATGTCCCTGCAGTCACCAAAGCGTTCGGACGCTTAGGCAAGAAGCACCCAAAGATGCTCGGTGCTTACCAGGGGCTCAGTGCTGCTACGGCAGCGTCCGACGCACTCGACCCCAAGACGCGTGAGCTGATCGCCGTGGCGGTCGCCATAACGCTTCGCTGCGATGGCTGCATCGGTACCCACACTCAAGCGGCACAAAATGCAGGCGCCAGCGAGGAAGAATTGGCGCAGGCTTTGGCTACCGCTATACAAGTCAACGCTGGAGCTGCCTACGTGTTCTCGCTGCGCGCGCTGGAAGCTTATGACGTTGCAGCTAGCGCCGATAAATAGGAGAACGGAGTCGCTATGCTGATCGAGCATTCGCGACGTACTGAGATCTGCTTCTGGCGGCCGATAGTCGTCATCGTGTCTGATCTGTAGACCGTGGCCGATAACGAAAACTCTCGCTAATCACTTAACGCAAGAAGAAGTCAGCCACGTTATGGCGTCTTGAGGCACCGCACTGTTGGACACAATGTCGTTGGGTAGAAGCACGTCTGGAACGATACGTGCTCCAACTTCGTGACCTGATCGGTCCACGTCAATGCCTGTGGTCAGATAGATGGCACTGCTATCAGGAAGCGTGAATTTCCTGTTTGCACTCGCTTGTCCACTGGTCGGAGCGCCAAAGCTCCGCGTGTCCTTCCTTCCAATGAATGCCAAAGCGGTTGCTTCACCCGAACTGCTAGTTCTCGGCCCCAGTAGAACGGCAATCCGCGCATCCTTTGCATCCGATACGCCGGAGACGAAAGTCACCAGCGGAGACTGGATGGACCACCAGTTGATGTCGCCATTGCGATATTTAAATCCTCCCAATCGCTCTTCGTCAAAGAAAATACTGAGCGCTGAGATCATGGGCCACATACTGCCCCCACGATTTTTCCTCAGATCAACAATCCAGCCGCAACGAGCGCTGCCGTTGAGATCCTTCAGCTGTTGGCCGATCTGATCTGCGAACTTCTTAGCTAGATCACGATTAGAACCAGGGACGGTCGGCACTGAAACATAGCCGACACCTCCGTCCATTAGCTTCACCTCAGCCGCGCCCGGATCGCCACCAGACTTGGAGTAATGGCGCGCCACCTCAGCACTCTGATAGAAGCTATGGGAGTCATTGAGCTCTCGCAAAAGCGCTTGTATTGCTTTCTGAGCCTGATAGCCCGAGCCCGCTTCACCTGATAATTCAGGCTTGGAGTCAAATAGATTCTTGCTGAGGTTGCTTGCCCAGTAGGCGCTCTCCAAGACGACCTGGAGTGCTGCATCGTAGACTTGCTTTGCGCTTGCTGAACTTCCTTGCAGAGTGTCCTCGGTTTCCACAAGCTTGAGACCCATTGCTGTTGTACTTCCAGGCCCATGCATAACAACACCGAATGCAATGCTTGTCGCATCCGGAGGAATTCGCAAGTCAACGCTGAGATGGCCGTCAGTAGGGACGTCCGAACCTGCCGAAGTGACGAACCTGAGAGGTTTTCCCGAACTTCCGTCTGCCCTCAACCACATTGCCGGCATTGCACCTGGCGTTGACGTAACTAGCGCAGACAGTTGTACAAGCTTGTTGACCCAGGGGCGAGGGCTGGTCCGATAAATGATCCCGCCATATGCTTTTCCATCGGCATGAGCAGCCGACATCGTCACTTGAGCACCAAGATCACTCAGGGGCTCGCCTGCTGACGAACTCTGATATCCCATCTTTTCGTTGACGGTCTTGTGGGTAACGTCTTCAGCTGCGAACGCGCTAGGCGTTAAACACAGACCAGCAATGAGAATTGCTAGGCCCAACTTTTCGGCTTGAAACAACTTTCACCTCCATGTAGTGCACCGACTTGGCCGAATGGCTGCATGCATCAGCAGATGTCCCCACACTGCGCAGCGGAGTAGAGCAAGCACGGGACGAAAGCATCGGTAGTTGCCACGATGCCAGCTGCTAATGCTCGATGCGTCCTTGTAAGACGTAAGCATGACCCAGCGTGCCGATCATTGCCACCTGATTTATCGTCCTCTGGTGTACTTGGCATCCTTGAAAATGAGACCTGCGATAGATGGACTTGGACACGCTGTTCGATCAATCCCATGCGCTCGCCGGCAACGTGATCCAGCTCGTGGCCCGGCCGATCTATGATGAGCGTGAGCGGTTCAGGGTCTCCAACTTGTCGTGTTCGCTTGCCTTTGAGCACGGCGAAGGAGCAAAGCTGGCGCTGGCCTGCGGCCTTCTGCCCTCTGCTGCGATGCTACATCGAGCCCAGTTCGAAGCCGTCCTGCGCGCAGTTTGGGTGCTTTACGCGGCAAGCGATGAGCAGGTTGGCAAGCTTGGCGCCGACCTCACTGCGGGAAGCGAGCAGGCAGCCAAGCATTTGCCCACCACCGCCAAGATGATGGATGCCCTGGTAGGGAAGGCGCCGCCGGAGCCGCTGGAAACCTTGGTCGAATTCAAGGCCTACAACTGGCAGGCGCTCAATTCCTATGCCCACGCAGGTATTCATGCGATTTCAAGCCACAGGTCCGGGCTTTCGTCGGAACTGCTGTTCAATGTTCTGTTGAACATCAATGGGCTGCTGGTGTTCACCGCAATGCAGGCCGCGATCCTGACAGGCGTGCCGAACCTGCAGCGCCTAGTCCTGCAGACTGCGGCGCAATACCCGCAGCTGCTGAGCGCAAAACCCAGTACTTGAGTGAGTACGAAAGGCCAGTTAACTGGACCCTCATCGGCAACGGCATTGGACACCGCCGCCAAATGAACTGGATGCTTGAATTAACACCCAGTCGTGGCGAGATTGATCGGAGAAGGTGGCTCCTACCGACCCAAAGGGGACATCAAGGCGTCGGCTTCAATTCGCCGCAAGCGGACTTTCCTGATGAGAACAACCAACAGAACTAGGGCGCTGGCAAGGTTATCAAACGGTTCTCACGCCAAGCTGACTTCAGCACGCGCGAAGCTGAGCGCAAGAACAGCACAAGCAGCCCAGCGGCGATCAGCAGATCAGGCCAGCCTGCACCGAAGAGCCATACGCAGGCTGCGGCCAACACGACCGCGAAGCCTTCGTAGATATCGTTTCGCGAGCACTCCCACGCCGACGACAGGTTGATGTCGCCGTTGCGATAGGGGTTGAGCAGCACCAGGCACCAGGCATTAGCGGCGAGGTTCAGCACCGCAGCCAGCCCCATGCCTTCGAACAGCGGTGTCGCCGGGTTCTGCAGCCGCCAGATGATCTGCGCACCGACGGCGGCCGCCGCCGCGAGGATTAAGAATCCCTTGAAGAGGGCGACCCTAGCTTTGGCTCGGGTCGAAGCGCCCACGACCGCAAGGCTGATCGCGTAGGTCAGGGCGTCGCCCAGGTTGTCCAGTCCACCGGAGAGTAGCGACGAGGAGTGGCTAACCCACGCCGCAGCAAGCATCATGGCGAAGGTGATCAGGTTGATGGCCAGCACCACCGTGAGGACGCGACGCTGCTTGGAGTGCATCGCCGCAACGTCCACGACCTTCCCGCATCCACAACTCTCGCCCATTTCGCTCTCCAGGTAATAAATCAGCTACCGCGCACGCGGGCCTTATATATTTGTAACCTTATGAACGAAATTGTCTAACATCGACAGCGGCATATATCCTTATACCTATGACCCGCTTCGCGTCCCGTGCACGTCGCTACCTGCGCCTTTCGGCGCTAGTGCTGTTGCTGCTTGCGACGGTCATCAATCCTGTATTCGCCGCGGTGGGCGACCTGCATGAAGCTGTGCGAGGTGTCGCTGAACATATCCATGACGGCGGTGAGCCCAAAGAGCTGATGCAGGCCGCAGCGCATGATGAGGACGGCAATGGGGGCGATCTGATGCATGCATTGATGCATGCCTCGCACTGCTGTGGCCACCTAACCGCTATTCTTGCCGGGGCTGAGCTGATCGTAGCAGCGGTCCAGGGCTGCAATACACAGAGTTCGGTGCTGTTGCCAAACATCGCGGAAATCTCCGCTTCGGACATTCGTCCCCCGATCGGTCTGTAACTGAATTGCCGCCCAGTTGGGCGGTTTCTGTTACGAATCTATCGGAGAATTCCCATGTGGTTGCGATTGGCGGCATTGGCCGCTTGCGCCTTCGTGCCTGCGATTTATGCGCAGGAACGGGCGCCTAGTCAGACATTGACACTTCAACAGGCGATCGAACGCGTCGCCGAAACCCACCCTGATCTGCGGCTTGTCGATGGAAGCCGCGCTGTCCTTCAGGCGAACTACGACTCCGCGAGCCTAAAGCCGCCGCTTACCTTGGGCGCTACAGTCGAGAACGCACTAGGGACAGGCGCCTACCGCGCATTCGACCAGACTGAGGTCACGGTCACTCTGGCTGGGGTGCTCGAGCGCGGTGGAAAGCTAGATGCACGAAGGGCGGTTGCCCAGGCCAATATCGACAAGCTTGCTCCGCAGCGCGAAGTCGTGCGTCTGGATCTCCTGGCGGAGACGGCACGCCGTTATCTCGCGGTAACCGCTGCCATTCGTCAGCGCGATATTGCAGACCTGGATATCGAACAACGCCGTAGGACGGTCGACGCAGCGAAACGGCGTCTTGCGGCAGGCGCATCCCCCGAGTCTGTAGTTCTAACCGCGCAGGCTGCATTGGCCGAGGCAGAGTTGGATCGTGATCGCGCGGGCCAGGCGGAGGCAGCAGCGCGCCAAGCGCTTTCCTCCCTGTGGAACAGCCGCGTTCCGGCTCATGGTGCCGTGACAGGCGATCCGATGGAACTTCCGAAACTGGAGGACTTCGCCAGCCTAAGTGGAATGCTGGAGCGAACCCCGGAGTTGGCACAACTTGCAGGTGATGCGCGTATTCGTGAGGCCCAGGTGCGTTTGGCCCGCAGTGATGCCACGCCCGACATCCAGTGGCAGGTAGGCGGCCGCGCTTTCCGTAGCGGCAACGACGTCGGCGTGTTAGCCGGCTTCAGCATCCCCCTTGGTTCGACGCGTCGCGCGCAAGCGGGTATCCGTGCGGCGGAGGCGGAGCTGGCGCTGACCAATGTGGAGCGCGAGTCCCTGCTGGTTGGCATGAACGCAGCCCTGGCGACCGCCTATGGCGATTACTCGACCGCGCAGTTGGAGGTGGGAAGGATACGGAGCGACGTTCTCCCACGACTCGCGAAGGCTGAAGCTGCTGCCGACCGCGCATGGCGTGCTGGTGCAATCAGCTACATGGAGTGGGCACTTCTCCAGGACCAGCGTGTCCAGGCTCGCCGCCGCCAGCTTGATGCTGCTCTCTCGGCGCAATCCTCCCTGATCGAAGTCCAGCGGTTGCTGGGTCAGCCAATTGTCCAGGCGCAGGACGCCACCAACACGGAAATTTCCTCCCAATGAAGAACTCGATCTCGATGACCGTGCTGGCGATGGCCCTCCTGCTGTCCCTGATTGCGTGCGGAAACTCTGCGGCTCCAACGGACGCGGCCGCGGAACCTGAGAAGGAAATGGGCGAAAAGCCTAGCGAACATGAGGAAGAAGCTCCGGAGTCAACGTCAATAACTCGGGCAGACGCTGATGCTAATGGCGTCAAGGTCGCTGTAGTGGCGTCTGGCCAAGTCTCCAACGAAATGGAAGTTCAAGGAGTAGTTCGGGCAATCGATGGAAGCGTGGCGCAGGTGAGCGCGCGCTACCCGGGACGTGTCACGGCGCTTCGAGTCAACGTCGGCGACAAAGTGTCGGCAGGACAGAACCTGGCCAGCATCGAAAGCAATTTGAGCCTGAGCGTATACGGAGTGGCGTCGCCAATCGCGGGCGTGGTGTTGAGTCGGCAAGCTCAGACCGGCGGCGGTGCAGCTGAGGGGCAGACTCTGTTCGAAGTGGCGAACTTCGCCCGCGTCTGGGCTGATCTCGCTGTCTTCGGCCGTCAGATCATTGATGTGCGGCCCGGCCAGTCCGTCAGTCTGGAACGACTCTACGACGGGAAGCAGATATCCGGCACGGTTGACAGCGTGCTACCGGGCACGACGAGCGCATCGCAAAGCACGGTCGCGCGAGTGACCCTGGATAACTCCGACCAACAATGGCGTCCTGGCACAGCAGTTACGGGCAAGATCGCAACGCTCACCCGCGATGCGGCAGTGGTTGTTCCGCGCGGGGCCGTTCAGACCATGGACGGTCACGACTCGGTGTTTGTTCGAAAGGGCGATGTATACACGGCGCGCGCAGTGACGCTGGGTGAGGGTGACGCACGAGTGGTCGAGGTGATTGAGGGCTTGCAGGCTGGCGAGGAGGTTGTCGTCGAGCAGAGCTATCTCATCAAGGCGGACATCGAAAAGTCCGGTGCGTCGCACGAGCACTAAGGAGACCGACATGCTTGAGAAAATGATAAGGGCGTCGGTCAGCTACCGCTGGTTGATGATGACCCTAACTGTTGTGCTGATGGCGGTCGGTGTTTGGAGCTTCAAACAGCTGCCGATCGACGTCACGCCGGACATCACTAACGTCCAGGTGCAGGTGAACACCTCTGCTCCCGGCTACTCTCCGCTGGAAGCCGAGCAGCGCATCACCTACGCGGTTGAAACGGCAATGGCAGGGTTGCCGAAGATGGACTACTTCAGGTCGATCTCGCGATATGGCTTGTCGCAGATCACCGTGGTGTTCAAGGATGGCACCGACATTTACTTTGCGAGGCAGCAGGTAGCAGAACGGCTTCAGCAGGTTAAATCGCAGATACCTGACGGAATCGAACCAACCCTGGGGCCGATCGCCACCGGTATGGGTGAGATCTTCTCCTACACCATCGATGCTGACCCGAAGGCTCGTAAGCCTGACGGAAGCCCGTATACGGCCACAGATCTGCGGACGCTACAAGATTGGGTCATCCGCCCGCAGCTGCGCAATGTGGCAGGCGTCACTGAGGTGAATACGCTCGGTGGCTACAAGCGCGAAGTGCACGTCACGCCTGATCCGGCCAGGTTGCGTTCCTTGAACCTGACCCTGGAGGACGTCGTCCAAGCGCTGCAGGCTAACAATCAAAACGTCGGCGCCGGCTACATCGAACGGAATGGTCAGCAGTTTCTGGTCCGCATGCCGGCCCAGGTCGCTGATATTCCGCAGATTGAGCAGATCGTCGTGGCCAATCGCAGCGGTGCAGTCATCCGCGTCCAAGATATCGCACAGGTTGCAGATGGAGCGGAACTGCGTAGCGGCGCGGCGACCCAGAATGGCCACGAGGTTGTCCTGGGCACCGTCGTTATGCTCGTGGGCTCGAATAGTCGAGACGTCTCACAGGCTGCTGCGGCGCGGCTGAAAGAGGCGGAGAAGAGTTTGCCGAAGGGAGTGACAGCCACCCCCGTCTATGACCGCACGGTCCTGGTTGATCGCACGATCGGCACGGTCGCCAAGAACCTTACCGAAGGTGCGTTGCTGGTCATCGTCATCTTGTTCCTGCTTCTGGGCAACTTCCGCGCGGCGTTGATCACGGCGTTAGTGATCCCCCTCGCGATGTTGTTCACTCTTACCGGAATGGCGCGTGGCGGCGTGTCGGCTAACTTGATGAGCCTGGGTGCCTTGGACTTTGGCCTCATCGTGGACGGCGCAGTGATCATCATTGAGAACTGCCTGCGTCGGTTCGGCGAAAGGCAACATCACCTTGGCCGTCAGATGACACTGGCGGAGCGCTTCGAAGAAACCGCGAGTGCCACCGCCGAGGTGATTCGTCCTAGCCTTTTCGGTCTGGGCATCATCACTGCCGTCTATCTGCCGATCTTCGCGTTGACAGGTGTCGAAGGGAAGATGTTCCACCCGATGGCAATTACCGTGGTGCTGGCACTAACCGGCGCCATGATCCTCTCGCTGACGTTCGTGCCAGCGGCGATTGCATTGGCGCTAGGGGGCAAGGTAGAGGAGAAGGAGAACCGCCTCATGGCTTGGATGCGCCGAGGCTACGAACCACTCCTGGACTTCAGTCTACGCCGTGGCGCCTTGATCGGCGTTGCTGCCATTGTCCTGCTGGGCGTGAGTGGGCTCGTTGCCACGCGCCTGGGGAGTGAGTTCGTGCCCAGCCTGGATGAGGGCGATTTCGCGCTCCAGGCAATGCGCATTCCTGGGACCAGCTTGACCCAATCGATCGGCATGCAACGAGTGTTGGAAGAGCGTCTGGCGAAGGTGCCAGAGATCGAGCGTATCTTCTCCAAGATCGGCACTTCCGAGGTGGCATCCGATCCGATGCCGCCATCGGTGGCAGACACCTTCGTTATGGTCAAGCCGCGTGAAGAATGGCCGAATCCTACGAAGCTGAAAGCCGACTTGGTCGCCGAAGTGGAAAAGATCGTGGCAACGATCCCGGGCAACAACTACGAGTTCAGTCAGCCCATCCAGATGCGCACTAATGAGCTGATCTCAGGTGTGCGCGCCGACGTTGCTATCAATGTCTACGGCGATGACCTGGATTCGCTGCTGAAGATCGGGCAGCAGATCGAGCAGGTTGCGAAGACCGTTCCTGGTGCAGCGGATGTGCGCGTGGAGCAGGCCAGCGGCTTGCCTCTGTTGACGATAGAGCCCAATCGCCGTGCGTTGGCGGTTTACGGTCTGAGCGCGGACGATGTTCAACGCACGGTGTCTACGGCGGTTGGCGGAGAGGTGGCAGGAAAGCTATTCGAGGGTGATCGCCGCTTCGACCTGGTGGTTCGCTTGCCCGAGTCGCTGCGACAGGACCCCGCTGCGCTCGAAAACCTGCCGATTCCCCTACCTGCAGGCACGGGCGGTCAAACGGATGATTCGGCCAGGACGGTGCCCCTTAAAGAAGTTGCCAAGGTTGTAGCCAGCGAGGGCGCGAACCAGATCAACCGCTACAACGGCAAGCGCCGTATCGCGGTAACCGCCAATGTGCGCGATCGTGACCTGGGTGGTTTCGTCACCGAACTACAAAGCCAGATTAGTAGCAAGGTGCAAGTCCCCAGTGGCTATTGGGTTGAATACGGCGGAAGCTTCGAGCAGCTGATTTCGGCGAGCAAGCGCCTGGCCATCGTGGTGCCGGTCACGCTGATCTTGATCTTCGCACTGCTGTTCATGGCCTTCGGTTCGGCAAAGGATGCTGCGATCGTTTTCAGCGGCGTGCCACTTGCGCTGACTGGTGGCGTGCTCGCGCTGACCCTGCGCGGAATCCCGCTCTCGATTTCAGCGGGTATCGGATTCATTGCGCTCTCTGGCGTTGCAGTGCTGAACGGATTGGTCTTGATCAGCTTTATCAAGTCACTGAGAGAGTCTGGTTCTGGCCTGGCTGACGCAGTCCGGGAAGGTGCGCTGAGTCGCCTTCGACCGGTGCTGATGACCGCTTTGGTTGCCTCGTTGGGATTCGTGCCGATGGCTCTGAACGTGGGGGCAGGGTCTGAGGTGCAGCGGCCACTTGCGACGGTGGTCATTGGTGGAATCATCTCCTCAACCTTGCTGACCCTGGTGGTGCTGCCGGTGCTGTATCGGTGGGTGCACGGAAAGTTCCCGGGTCGTCCGCGCACTTCTTGATGTCGAACCCTATCACGCCCTCTGGCTGGGCGGGACCATCAATGGGGCAGGCCAAGAGCCTGCCCCTTTGGAGAATTCAAATGAGTGGAAACCACGATCACGGTGTCTCCGAGGTCAAGTTCGAGAAGCCGCTATGGTGGGCGCTCGGCTTGACTGCCACGTTCATGGTCGCTGAAGTGGTTGGCGGCCTGGTCACCAACAGTCTCGCCCTGCTATCCGACGCCGCCCACATGATGACCGATGTCATTGCGCTGGGAGTTTCACTATTCGCCGTGCGCATGGCTAAGCGACCTGCTGACGCTCGCAATACCTATGGCTATGCGCGAATGGAGGCCCTGGGTGCGCTCATCAACGGTGGCCTACTTTTTCTTGTCGCGGGATACATCTTGTGGGAGGCGGTAGGGCGTTTCCGGCAACCTCCCGAGGTGGCGTCCAGCGGCATGTTGGTCATAGCGGTGCTTGGTCTGGTGGTCAACCTGATCTCGATGCGCCTGCTGAAGGCAGGTAGTGGTGACTCGCTCAACGTCAAGGGAGCCTACCTTGAGGTTTGGAGCGACATGCTTGGTTCGGTCGGCGTGATCGCAGGCGCAATAGTGATTCGATTCACCGGCTGGACGCTTGTCGATCCGATCATCGCTGTAGCTATTGGTCTGTGGGTGTTGCCGCGGACTTGGACGTTGTTGAGGGCTGCATCACATGTGCTAATGCAAGGGGCGCCGTCGGAGATACGCGTTGACGATGTGCGAGCAGCGCTGAGGAACAACCGCAATGTTGCCCAGGTGCATGACCTGCATATTTGGTCGGTGTCGAGTAAGCGCCCGGTGCTCACTGCGCACGTGGTGCTGACGGACGCTAGCCAATCCGTTGATCAGGTCAGGCAAGAACTGAGTGTCATGCTGGACGAGTTGTTCTCGATCGAGGAGGTCACCCTTCAGATCGAGCAGACGTCGTGCGCCGATGATGGGCACGAGCATGGCCACCCATAAGCAAGTGCGGAGAGAATTCAGACAATCGTGGGTCGTCTTTGCGCTAACGGAGTGGGCTGCTGTTGATTGCCTTGCATCGACCTCGACCCTGGGTTTTTCGTCATCGGAGCGCGCAACTTCTGCGTTGTCAGAGGGGGCTGTAGGCGGTCGGGAGCAATGCGATGCTGATTGATGTCATCGCAAATAACGAGGTGATCCGCGCGACCGCTAGAAGCCTTGCCGCTCGCGGACATCAGATACGGCGGATCAACTTGTCCAGGGTGGGAGACATTACCTTGGCCGGCGACGCTTGCGTGGTTGGCGTTGGGCCACACACCAGGCTGGCAGCTCAGTGTGTGCAGCAGCTTCGGCGGGCGATTGGACGCGTATACCCGATCGTGGTGCTGATCCCAAACGACGACGTGGATACTAAGATCGAACTCCTTCGGGCTGGGGCAGACGATTGCTTGTTGTCTACCTGCGCGCCTGTGGAGCTGGAAGTGCGCATTGAGGTCCTGGTGCTGCATCGGGCGCGCCGTTCAGTTGGCAAAGTCCTGCGCGTTGGGGATCTGAAATTCGACCTGCAGACCCTGACGGCTACGAGGGCTGGCAAGGTCATTCACCTGTTTCCTGTGAGCAGGCGCCTCTTAGAGGTGCTCATGGCCGCAAGCCCTGCCGTCGTCTACACACGAACCCTGGAATGGGCGGTTTGGGGAGACCTGCCGCCGAAGCATGGGGGCCTGCGTGGTCACATTTACGAACTTCGGCAGAGCGTGGATGCTGGCTCCGACGTAAAGCTGATTCATGCGGTTCGTGGGGCCGGTTATCGACTAGTTGACGATGTCCAGCTGGCGAACACACGCAGAGGATTTGCATGAGCGAAGTGCTGCCAGACGTTCTGAAAGGTGCGCTCATCTGTGTGTTAGCTGTGTGCGCTGGCCTGGGTGCATATCAGGTCATGCTCAAGTTGTGGAAGCGAATGCGAAAGGGTCGTGAGAAGCCTTGGGTCGCCCTGGCGGCCCTTGGCGGAATTGCCTTGGTGACCGTTGACTACTTCATTGTGAGGGTCTTCATTCTTGCGACCGCATCATCGGCTCTCTATATCCTTTCCTTCATCGTGCAGTGCCCAGATGACTCGGTGCTCACGTCGAACCCAGGACGCACCGCCGTTTGGTTCAAGCGCGCAGCCTTGGCATCCCTGTTCGCGTCGATTGTCGGACTGGCGGTGTGGGGCGGTTTCGTTCTTTGGTTAAGCGGTGGCGAGCCAGGTGTGGGCACGTGACTGTTATACCGCTGGACTCCCGTCCTTAACCTGTGACCGGGTGTGTCCTTGCTGAGTCAGTGTCGGCATCGCCCTATGTTCGATGTCCGCTTCTAGCCGATTGAAGACGACCCCGTCTCATAACACTGGTGCTGCACCCGAGCCACTCCGGAGCTCTTCTTGGACTGCAACTGGATGTGCCTCGTGTGCCAACCGATGTTGTCCGTGGCGACGACCTGGCCCTGCCCGTCGTCCAAGATCACCGACTTGATCAGCCCGGCCTCGTGGGTAACGATGCGGCAAGGGGAGGGATTCAAATGGCCAAGGAATGGTTGGTGCGCATGTTGGTGCTGCTCAGTGGCGTGATGCCCCTGCTTGCGGTCGCCCAGGTCCATGTGTCGGGCTACTTCCGCAAAGACGGCACCTACGTCGCTCCGCATTACCGGAGCGCACCAAACAGCTCGGCTAGCGATAACTATTCCAGCGCCGGCAACATCAATCCGTTCACCGGGTTGGTGGATCGCCGTCAGGCGAACGGCCTGCAGATCGATCCATCTGCTACCTACATCGCACTGCTGATGCCGCGTGCGCACGTCACAGCCCCGGTCCAGGTGCCTGCAGTGCCTGCGCATCAGGTGCGGATCGTGTCGATCTGGAAGTGCGTCGATGTCCAAGGTGTTGCCCATTACCTCGCCTACCCACGTGCGGGATGCGACGAGATCAACGTGACCACTGCAGCTGCGCCGCCACCCAGACCGATCGCTTCAGCGGTTCCGTTCTACTTCCGCGGATCAGCCTGCACCCAGGGCTGCTCGGGGCACGAGGCGGGCTACAACTGGGCCGAAGAAAACGGCATTGATGACCCAGATGATTGCGGCGGGAACTCTGCTTCCTTCATCGAGGGGTGTGAAGCCTACGCCGAAGAGCAGCAGGAACAGGCGCAGCAAGAACAGGACGAACGGGCCGTGCAGGACGCCGAAGACGCCTGGTGATGCTGATCGAAGCGAAGTCCTAGGGATGGACCATGGTATTGGTATGGGTTGCGGCGAAGTCGACGATGCCTTGGCCAATCTCCATACATCGAAGAACCGGCGGGTGAGTGACACGCTCTGATTTCTGACCGCCGGTCGTCGACTGGATCTTCTTATGCAACTTCTGGCCTGGGTGGGCAGGAAACGATTGGCAGCTACCGATCCGTAGCGGACGTCCGGTGGACCCTTGCCCTGATGAGTTTCGAGTGGACGGTCCGGTCGATGTTCGGTATCTGGTTCCGCAACCGTTCGTCTAAATTGTCTTGGACATGAAGCTCGCCGACGAGGGGCACATGCCCGAGAACTGCCGCGTCGAACGGATCGCATCGGGCGCGTTTGCTCTGGGCGTTAGCGCGTAGCCACAGCGCTCGAAGAGCGGTGCGGCGGTCGTCGTGAGCAGGAACAGCTTGGCAATCCCAGCCTCTGCGGCAAGCCGCTCGCCCGCATCGATCAGCGCTAGCGACAGGCCCATGCCGCGTGCGTCGGGGCGAACGCTGAGCGAGCGCAGCAGGCCCACATTTCCGTGCATCTCGATTGCGACGACGCCAATGAGGCGTCCTTCCTCCTCGGCACCTGCGTAGAGGCGCGGCACATCATCTTCTAGATCTTCGATGGGAAGTCCGCTGGCGACGAGCAGGTCCAGAACCCGTCGGTCCAGCGCAATCGGAGAGATGATGTTCATGCGGCCTCGGGTCAGTTTTCTGCGCTGGGCGTGCGGGTGTCGATCACCATGTCACCGTCTTCTTTCTGGAACGGGCTGGGCAGCGTTGGCAGGATGTCCAGGACGACCTCAGACGGCCGCGCGAGGCGAACGCCAAGGTCGGTCTCGACCAGCGGCCGGTTGATCAAGATCGGCGTCGCGATCATCGCGTCCAGCAGTTGGTCATCTGTCAGGGCCGGATCGTCGAGACCGAGTTCCAGATACGGCGTGCCCTTCTGCCGGACCGCGTCGCGGACAGACAGGCCAGCACGTCGGATCAAGACGGTGAGTGTGTCCTTTGTCGGGGGCGTCTGCAGATACTCGATGACCGTCGGCTCGATACCTGCATGGCGGATCAATGAGAGCGTGTTGCGCGAGGTGCCGCAGCTGGGGTTGTGATAAATCGTCGCCTTCATGTTGTGGCTCCTGCGGCCACGGGCGCTGTGGTCGCGCCTGATGATGCAGCCAGTGCAGCGGCCTGGGCATCGCCCTTTCGTTCGCTGTAGCGGTCTACCAAGTAGTCGCTGCGGTCCCGGACGAGCAAGGTGAACTTCACCAGTTCCTCCATCACGTCCACGACCCGGTCGTAATAGGCAGATGGCTTCATGCGCCCAGCCTCGTCGAATTCCTGCCAAGCCTTCGGCACCGACGACTGGTTGGGGATCGTCACCATGCGCATCCAGCGGCCCAGCACGCGCAATGCGTTCACTACGTTGAAGGACTGCGAGCCGCCGCTGACCTGCATTACGGCGAGCGTTCGACCCTGGGTGGGACGCATGCCTGCATCTTCCAAGGGCAGCCAGTCGATCTGGTTCTTCAGCACAGCCGTCAGCGTCCCGTGTCGTTCCGGGCTGACCCAGACATGGCCTTCAGACCACATGGACGCCTCACGCAGTTCGCGGACCTTGGGGTGATCGGCCGGCACGGCGTCCAGCATCGGCAGCTCATGTGGGTCGAACAGCCTGGTCTCGGCGCCGAAATGCTCCAGAAGGCGCTGCGCCTCCTGAGCCAGCTTCTTGCTGAAGGACTGCGGGCGCAGTGAGCCATAGAGGATCAGGATGCGCGGCTTGTGGGCGCGCGGCTGTTCGACGGCAAGTCGGGCGAGGCTGGGTGTGTCCAGCAGGCCGGGGTCGATGTTGGGGAGATCGAGCATTGGTTGTTCCTGGCTAACGTTTCAACTATTCTGGAAATATGGAACATACCACAGCAGTTCGCGCCCTGGCGGCGCTTGGCAACGGCACACGCCTCTCCATCTATCGCGTGCTGGTCGAGGCAGGGCACGGGGGCAAACTGGCCGGGGAGATTGCCCAGGCCCTATCGTTGCCGGCGCCCACGCTGTCCTTTCATCTGAAGGAGCTGGCGGCGGCTGACTTGGTTGCGGGAGAGCAGCGGGGCCGAACGATCTGCTACCGGGCGAACTTCGATGTCATGACCGGCCTGGTTGGCTACCTGACAGAGAACTGCTGCGCGGGCGACCAAGAGACCTGCGGCGTGCAGGCGGAGTGCTGCTGATGTCCAGCGAGGCTGCAGCGCGCCCCGGCCGGCTCTCGTTCCTTGATCGCTACCTCACTGCGTGGATCTTCATCGCGATGGGAATCGGAGTCGCCCTTGGGGCGCTCGTGCCGAGCGTGCAAGGCAAGATCGATGCATTGACCATCGGGACCACGAACCTGCCAATCGCGGTCGGGCTGATCCTGATGATATTCCCGCCCTTAGCGAAGGTCGATTACGGGCAGCTGGGCGTCGTCTTCCAGGACAGGCGAGTCTTGGCCTTGTCGCTACTGCAGAACTGGATCGTCGGTCCGGTGCTGATGTTCGCGCTGGCGGTCATCTTCCTGCGGGACCAGCCGGGCTATATGACCGGCTTGATCCTGATCGGCTTGGCGCGCTGCATCGCGATGGTGTTGGTCTGGAACCAGCTGGCTGGTGGTGACAACCAATATGTTGCTGGGCTAGTTGCCTTCAATTCGATCTTCCAGATCGCCTTTTTCAGCATCTACGCCTGGTTGTTCCTGTCAGTGCTCCCGAGCGCAATCGGTCTGCAGGGTGTCGTGCTGGACGTGGGGTTCTGGCCGGTTGCCGAGGCCGTGCTGATTTATCTGGGCATCCCCTTCGCGGCTGGCTACATCACGCGGCGCCTTTTGATCGCCAGCAGAGGTGCAGCCTGGTATCGGGATCGTTTTCTGCCTGCGATCAGCCCGATCACCCTGGTGGCGCTCCTGCTGACCATCGTGGTCATGTTCGCGATGAAGGGCGGCGACGTGGTCCGGTTGCCTTTGGATGTCGTGCGGGTCGCAGTGCCGCTGACGTTCTACTTCCTGATTCAGTTCGGTATCAGCTTTGCCCTGGGCAAGCTCATCGCGAAGGACTACCCCCGCACGACGGCCATCGCCTTCACCGCGACAGGCAACAACTTCGAGCTGGCGATTGCGGTTGCGGTGGCTGCATTCGGGATCGCATCACCCGTCGCTTTTGCAGCTGTAATCGGGCCGCTGATCGAGGTGCCGGTGCTGATCGTGTTGGTTGGTCTGTCTGTAAGGTTGCAACGGCACTTCGCTAAGCACTGATCACTCTCATGTCCGCTTGTGGCCGGAAGCGGACTAGCGAGGCAGAACGATTAGGCAGGTTTAGCGAGGGTAGGGCGCGACCGGCTTTATTGATCTGTGGAATGTGCCTGCTCCAGCCAATCGCTCGCTAAGCCGAGAAATCGGTCGAGACGCTGAGCGCACGCCAGCGGCGCAATTCCTCCAGTCGCCGGCAGTCGGCCGCTTCGATGGCATCGGCCGCGTCGCTGCCCAGCGCGATGCGCAGCGGCGGCTGCGGCATTGACGCCAAGGCGAGGATCGCCTGCGCTGCGCGTGCCGGGTCCCCAGGCTGGTGGCCATCGTAGCCACGCTGGCGACGTGCCGTCGCGCCCACGACCGCGTCGTACTCTGCGCGTCCCTCGCGCAGTTCAGTGGAAGCCCCGGCGAAATCGGTGCGGAAGCCGCCGGGTTCAACAATGGTGACGTGGACGCCGATCAACGCCATCTCCAGCGCGAGCGATTCGGAGAAGCCCTCCACGCCCCACTTGGCGGCTGAGTATGGTGCGCGGCCAGGTGCACCTATGCGCCCGCCCACCGACGAGAGCTGCATCAGGTGGCCACTGCGCTGTGCACGCATCAGCGGGATCACAGCCTTGGTCATGATGATTGTCCCGAACAGATTGGTCTCGATCTGTCGGCGGAAGTCGGCCAGTGGTGTGTCTTCCACTGAGTCGACGTTGCCGTAGCCGGCATTGTTGACCAGCACGTCGATGCCGCCGAACGTCTCGATCGCTGCCAGCACCGCGTGTTGTGCGGCCGCCTCGTCGGTGACGTCCAGCGCCACGGTGCGCACCGCATCGCCGTAGCGTTCGGACAGGTCGGCCAGCTGTGCCGGGTCGCGTGCCGTGGCGACGAGCGAGTGTCCGGCCTGAAGTACCGCTTCGGCCAGGGAGCGGCCGAGACCGCGCGAACTACCGGTGATGAACCATCTTGATGACATGGATGAACTCTTGGGGATCAGGGGGCGCGGGACGCGGGCGCATCATCGCGCCGTGCGGCCAGCAGCTGGCGGATCTTTGCCTCGGTCTGGGCATAGCCGCCTTCGCCGAAATGCTGGTAGACGATGCGGCCATCCGCATCGATGAGGTACAGCGCGGGCCAGTACTGGTTGCCGTATGCACTCCAGGTCCGGTAGTCGTTGTCCTGTGCCACCGGGTACGTGATCCCGAAGCGCTGCACCGCGGCCTGCAGGTTGTGGGTCTGCTTTTCGTAGGCATATTCGGGCGTGTGGACGCCCACCACCACCAGACCCTGATCGTGGAAGTCGGCATGCCACTGCTTCACATGCGGCAGCACGTGGATGCAGTTGATGCACGAGTAAGTCCAGAACTCCACCAGCACCACTTTCCCGCGCAGCTGCGGCAATGACAGTGGGGAGGAGTTGATCCATTGGCCGATGCCTTGGAAGTCCGGCGCCATTGGGGCGGGCGAGGTGTGGCTGGGTTCTACCTGGTCGGCCTGCACCTGCGGCGAGCAGGCGCTGGCGAACACGCAGGCGGCCAGCAGGGTGAGGGTGGGGACGAGCTTGCGCATGATCAGAGTCCTTGCGAAACGGAGGGAAGCCATTGCGTCGCCCAGGCCGAGACAAGCACGTCGTACTGGAACAGCTGTAGAAGCGCGATACCTAGGGCGAGCGCGCCGAAGCCGCGGCGGAATAGCGTGGTATGGCGTTGCAGCACGGACAGGCGGGAGTCCACCCACCGTCCGCCATAGGCGATGAGCAACATGGGCAGGCCTGCACCGAGCGCATACACGCCCAGCAACGCGGTGGCTTTTCCCGGCGCCTGGGCGCTGGCGGCCAGCGCCAGCACGGAAGCGAGCACTGGGCCGGCGCAGGGCGTCCACGCCAGGCCGAGCGAAGCGCCAACCAGCAGCGCGCCGATTGCACCCTCCAGCAGACGCCCGGAGTTACGCGGTCTGCGCCAAGCCTGCAGCTTTGCCACTAATGCCTCGAACGGGGCTGGCCAGAAGCACGAGAGCGCAGCCAGCAACAGTACGCCGATGGAGGCATCGCGGATCGCACCTTGCAGCGCGCCGGAAGAGGCCGAGAGCGCGCCGATCAGCCAGCCGCCCGCAGCGAAGCTCAGGACGAAACCGGTGATGATCCACAGCGGCGTGGCGCGGCCACGCCCCGCCGTGGTGGCCAGCACGATCGGTAACACCGGCAGGATGCACGGGGATAGCAGAGTGGCCATACCAGCGGCGATGGCCAGGGCGTAGGCGAGCATGTCGTTGCCTCCGGGCTAGAGAACGTCGATGCGCACGCCGATGTTGCCGCGCGTGGCCCGCGAATACGGGCAAAGGCGATGCGCCTGTTCGACCAGCACCTGCGCCTGTTCGCGTGACAGGCCCGGCAGCAACACCGCGAGTCGCGCCTGCAGCTGAAATTCCACGCCGGTCTTGCCCAAATCGATTTCCGCGTCGATGGCGGTGTCCATCGGCAGCGCGATCTGCAAGCCACTCGCAGCCCTCCTCATCGCGCCTTCGAAACACGCCGACCAGCCAGCGGCGAACAGCTGCTCGGGATTCGTGCCGGGACGACCACTGCCCGGCGGGGAGAGTGCGACGTTCAGTTGGCCGTCGTCGCTGCGGGCATGGCCTTCGCGGCCGCCAACAACGCGGGTCTTTGCGGTGTACAGCACGGTATCGAGGGAATTCATGAGGAGCTCCTTAAGGGTTCGCGTGCGCGGTGGCGATCACGGCGCGTAGCGGGTGAACACGTAGTCGCGTTGCTTGACGCGTGCCGCATGGCAGGCATCGCAGGTGCGGTGCTGGGCTTCGTCGGCAGGCTGGCCATCGATGAAACGGCCATAGCCCCAGCCGCCGGTTGCGGCGTAACGCTTTGAGTCCTTCACCATCACCTGCACTGTGGTGGCGGCGCCGGGCACCGTGGCGGTGGCAAAGTCGCCTGAAGGCGCGCGCTTCCATGCCAGCTTCACCAGCACTGCGCCGTCCGGGAATGGGCGGATGTTTTCGCGGAATGCGCGCACCGCCAGCGGGTTGCCGAGCACCACGCGCAGTTCGTCCAGCGGGGCGGCTTCCTCGGCCGGGGCGATCAGTTCCCACTGCCGGTAGCCATGCGGCAGCGTCACGCCATAGATCGGGGTGGCGGGGCCGGCATCGTCAGCGCGGGCAAGAAAGGCGACGCCCAGCGCCGTGGCAGCACCGCACAACAGCAGCGCGGATTGAAGGATCGGCTTCATCGCGGCGCTCCGGTTACAAGCGGGTGGCGTCGATGACCGCCTGGACGAAGGCGGCAGGCGCTTCCTGCGGCGGGTTGTGACCGATGCCGCCTCGCAGTGTGCGGTGCTCGTAGTTCCCGGTGAACTTCGCCGCGTAGGCTTCCGGCCGCGGATGGGGCGCGCCGTTGGCATCGCCTTCCAGGGTGATGGTCGGCACGGTGATGGCCGGCAGCTGCGCCAGGCGCTGCTCCAGCGCGGCGTACTTGGGTTCGCCCTGCGCTAGGCCCAGCCGCCAGCGGTAGTTGTGGATCGTGATGGCGACCTGGTCGGGGTTGTCCAGCGACGCCGCGCTGCGGGCGAAGGTGGTGTCGTCGAACTTCCACTCCGGCGAGGCCAGCTTCCAGATCTGCCGCGCGAAATCATGCGTGTACTGCGCGTAGCCGTCGCGGCCGCGATCGGTGGCGAAGTAATACTGGTACCACCACTGCAGTTCGGCCGAGGGCGGCAGCGGATTGCGGCCGGCCTCCTGGCTGCTGATCAGGTATCCGCTCACCGATACCAGCGCCTTGACCCGCTGCGGCCACAGCGCGGCGACGATGTCAGCCGAGCGCGCACCCCAGTCAAAACCGGCCAGCGTGGCGCGCTGGATATGCAGCGCGTCCATCAGCGCGATGACATCGGAAGCCAGGGCGGCCGGCTCGCCGTTGCGCGGGGTGTCGGGCGAGAGGAAGCGCGTGCTGCCGTAGCCGCGCAGGTGCGGCACGACCACCCGGTAACCCTGTGCGGCAAGCCTGGGGGCGACCTCGGCGTAGCTATTGATGTCGTAGGGCCAGCCGTGCAGCAGGATCACCACTTCGCCCGTCTTCGGGCCGAGATCGGCGTAGCCGATATCCAGATCGCCGGCGACGACGTGCTGGTCGGCGACCAGCGGCGCGGGTGGGGTGGCGGCGCTGACGATGCCGACCAGCAGGGGCTGGGCAGCCAGCAGCAGGGTGGCCAGGCGCATCGGGGTGCGGCGGAAGAGGCTGGACATGCTCGTACTCCTGTCGTGATGGGGGCGGTGCCGGCGGTGTCGTCCGGCGGTGTGTGCATTGCATGCCCCGGGCGTATCCCGCCCGTGTCCCCCAACCGCCGCTTTTGTCAGCAAGCCGCACCCGCTGGCCGCCGGATACACATCGATACAAAACGGCCGCGGCTTTGTATCTGAATGTGTACAGCGCCTCGCGGGCGCGGCCCGCATACATTTCGCCACCGACGCGACAACGGCCCGATACAGCGCGGCGCTGCAATGCAGGCCCCAAGCCGAGGAGTCAACGCCATGGTGCGTACCGTTGCCCTAGCCAGCCTGCTGGCCGCCGCCGTCTCTCCCGTCATCGCGTTTGGAGCCGAGCGCGTCGCGCTGCCCACAGTTGTCCTCGTCCATGGTGCGTTCGCCGATGCGTCGAGCTGGGACGCGGTCGCGTTGCGCCTGCAGCGTCGTGGCGTGCCGGTGGTGGAGGTGGAAAACCCGCTGACTTCGCTGGCCGACGATGTCACCGCCACGCGCCGCGCCATCGATGCCGCACCGGGGAAGGTGGTGCTGGTCGGCCATTCGTGGGGCGGCACGGTAATCACCGAAGCGGGCGTGGACCCGAAGGTCGAATCACTCGTCTACGTTGCCGCCTTCGCGCCCGACGTCGGCCAGACCTCCGCGCAGCAGGGCGAGCACTTCCCCGTCGCGCCCGGGCTACAGCAGCTGGTGGAGAAAGACGGCTTCCTCTCGCTGTCACCCGACACTGTGGCCGAAGACTTCGCCCAGGACCTGGTGCCCGTGCAGATTGCCGAGGTGGTGAAGCACCAGTTGCCATTGAAGGCGACCGCGCTTTCCGAGCCGGTGGACGTGGCGGCGTGGCGCTCGCGCCCGAGCTGGTACGTGGTTTCGCGCAATGACCGCATGCTCACGCCTGCGATGCAGGTCGCTACAGCGCAGCGCATCGGCGCGAAATGCCGTTCAATTGCGTCCAGCCATGTCTCGCCGCTTTCCGCACCCGGCGAGGTGGCCGACACCATCCTCGAAGCGGCCGGCATGAAGCCCGCCGGGCAGGCGCCCGGCTTCGGCGGTGGCTGAGCGCACATTCCACCTTCGCGCAAGAAGCTACCATCGCGCCTCGCCGCGTCCCCTCGTCCACGGAAAGCTTGATGTCCCACGCCGATCATATTCTCGTCGTCGATGACGACCGCGATATCCGCCAGCTGGTCGGTGACTACCTGCGCAAGAACGGCCTGCGCGTGAGTCTGGCCGCTGATGGCCGCGAGATGAAGGCAACCTTGGACACCAGCGACGTAGACCTGGTGGTGCTCGATGTGATGATGCCTGGCGAAGATGGTCTGACCTTGTGCCGCAACCTGCGTGCGGGCAAGCACCGCGCCGTGCCGGTGGTGATGCTCACCGCGCGCGATGACGAGACCGATCGCATCATCGGTCTGGAGATGGGCGCAGACGATTATGTCGTCAAGCCGTTCTCGCAACGCGAGCTGCTGGCGCGCATCAATGCTGTGATCCGCCGCACCCGCATGTTGCCGCCGAACCTGCAGGTAAGTGAGGCGGCGCGGCTGATCGGCTTCGGCGAATGGCGGCTGGATACCACCGCGCGCCATCTGCTCGATGCGCAGGACACCGCCTATCCGCTCAGCGCCGCCGAGTTTCGCCTGCTGCGCGTTTTCGTCGACCACCCGCAGCGCGTGCTCAGCCGCGACCAGCTGCTCAACCTCACGCAGGGTCGCGACGCAGAACTGTTCGATCGTTCGATCGATTTGCTGGTCAGTCGCTTGCGCCAGCGCCTGGGCGATGCGGCGCGCGAGCAGGCCTACATCAAGACCGTGCGCAGCGAGGGCTATGTGTTCTGCCAGCCAGTCACGCTGATCGGGGACCCTGCGTGAGCCTGCGCATCCCGTGGCCGCGTTCGCTGGGCACGCGGCTGGTGCTGCTGCTGGCCGGCGGCCTGCTGCTGGCGCATGCGCTGTCGTTTGGCCTGCTGCTGCACGAGCGCGACCTCGCCACACGCGGCATGATGCTCAGCGGCATGGAGCAGGACGTCCCGTTGAGTGTGGCGCTGCTCGAGCGGCTGTCGCCGGCCGAGCGGCAGGCCTGGCTGCCAAGGCTGGAGCGGCGCACCTATCGCTATCTGATGCGTCCTGCACAACCCGGCACGGCACTGGACAGCGAGCGTGCGCGGCAAGTCACCGGGCTGGTCGACAACGCGCTGGGCCATCACTACGCGCTGCGGCCGCGTGCCGTATCCGCCATCCCGGAACGGTATGAGATCGAGCTCACGCTGGCCGACGGCCAGCCGCTCACGATCGAGGTCACGCCTTCGCTGCTGCCATTGGCTCGCTGGCTGCCGTGGGTGTTGGCGCTGCAGGTGCTGCTTTTGATCGCCTGCGCGTGGGTGGCGGTGCGCGCGGTGACACGTCCGCTGGCGCGGTTGGCCGATGCGGCTAGGCGGTTGGACCCGGCGCGGCCATCCCCGCCGTTGCCGCAGGATGGTCCGCGCGAAGTTGCCCAGGCTGCGGGTGCGCTCAACGCGCTGCAGGCACGCATCGCCACGCATGTCACTGAGCGCATGCAAATCCTCGCTGCAATCTCGCATGACCTCCAGACCCCGATCACCCGCCTGCGCCTGCGGGTAGAGAGCATGGAAGAAGGCCCGACCCAGTCGCGCCTGCTCGATGATGTCACCCAGCTCGGCCAGCTCGTGCGCGAAGGCGTGACCTATGCGCGCAGCGCGCATGTCGCACTGGGGCCGGCTGTGCGCGTGGACCTGCAGTCCTTCCTCGGCAGTGTGGTGGACGATTACCAGGACATGGGCCGCGCCGTGCAAATGGGCCATACCGAGGCGGTGGCGTTGCCGACGCACCCGCAAGTGCTGCGGCGCGTGGTGCAGAACCTGGTCGACAATGCGCTCGCCTACGCGGGCAGTGCTGAGGCGGCGCTGCATCGGCAGGCGGACGGCCACGTGCGGATCGAGGTGCTTGATCGGGGCCCCGGCATTCCCGCCGACGCGCTGGCCGCAGTGCTGCAGCCTTTTCATCGTCTGGAGCCTTCGCGTGGTCGCGAGAGTGGCGGTACCGGGCTGGGGCTGGCGATCGCCCAGCAGCTGGCGCAGGCCCTCGGCGGTGAACTGCAACTGGGCAACCGCGAGGGCGGTGGGCTTTGTGCGGTGCTCGTTCTGCCTGCGGGTGCGTGACCGGCATCCGTGCGCTTCAGCCAGGCCGCGCTAGAGTAGCGGCCTCGACAGGAGACCCTTCGGACGTGTGAGCCCTGATTCCCCGTAGACCGCGCGACCGCGCAGCCGTGAGCGGCTGGCGTGCGCGCGGGCGTCCGCCGCGCTGGCCATGCCGTGCGCGCCGCATCCCACGGAGGATTTCCATGTCCCCTGCGCCCATCCGCGTATCGAACCTGAGCTTTGCCTGGCCGGACGGCACGCCCGTCCTCGACGATCTTTCCTTCACCCTCGGCGCCGCGCGCACGGGCCTTGTCGCACCAAACGGCGCCGGCAAGAGCACGCTGTTGCGCCTGCTCGCCGGCGAGTTGTCGCCCTCCGCCGGACGCATTGAACTGCATGGCCGCGTGGCGTACCTGCCACAGAAGCTCGTGCTCGCACCCCACGCGCGGGTGGCCGACGCCCTCGGCGTGGCGGCAAAGTTGTGCGCGCTGGATGCCGTGCTGGCGGGCGACGCCGAGCCAGAGGCGCTCGACCTAGTGGACGGAGACTGGGATCTGCATGAGCGCGTCGCCGCGATGCTGGGCCGCCTTGGACTTGATGGGCTGTCGTTGGAGCGCCCGTTGGCCACGCTCAGCGGGGGTGAGGCGATGTCTATGGCTTTGGCGGCGCGACTGCTGGAGCGCCCCGACGTGCTGTTGCTCGATGAGCCCAGCAACCACCTCGACCAAGCCGCCCGTCACCGCCTGCGCGACGTGCTCTCCAGCTGGCCGGGCTGCGTGTTGGTGGCCAGCCATGATCGCGAGCTGCTCGAAGGCGTGGACCAGATCGCCGAACTGCGTGCCGATCACCTGCAGCTGCATGGCGGAGGATGGGGCTTCTATCGCGACGCAGTGGAATCCGGGCAGGAGGTCGCCGAACAACGCGTGCGCCAGCTGCGGAGCGAGGTGCGGCGGCAGCAGTACGCAAGGCAGGATGCACGGGAACGCGCCGAGCGCCGCAGTGGCCGTGCCGAACGTCGGGTTGGCGATGCCGGCCTACCGCGCTTGATTGCCGGCAGGCGCGCCGGCGCCGCGCAGGTGTCGGCCGGCAAGGCCGACGACGTACATGCCGACCGCCTGGCCCAGGCTCGCGCCCAGCTGCGCGACGCGGTGCAGGCGGTGGATGCCTCCGGTCCGATAAACCTGCCGGCGCCCGCCACGCGCGTGCCGGACGAACGCGTTCTGTTCCATGGTGAAGGTCTGCGCGTGCAGCGTGATGGCCGTGCGCTTTTCGGTACGCAAGGCGCGACGCTGACGATCCGCGGCCCCGAACGCATCGCGCTGCTGGGCGCCAACGGGGTCGGTAAGACGACGCTGCTGAGGCTGATCGCTGGCGACGTGCTTCCCGAGTCAGGCAGCGTGCGCCGCGGGCCGGGGCGCATCGCGTGGTTGTCGCAGAGGCTGGAACTGCCCGAGCCTGGGCGAAGCGTCGCGCGACACTTCGCTGAGGCTGCGCCGGGCCTGCCGGAAGCCGAGCGCGCGAGGCTGCTGGCAGGCTTGGGCTTTCGCGGCGACCGGGCAAATCTACCGCTGGATGCTTTGTCTGGCGGCGAACGGCTACGCGCGGTGTTCTTGTGCATGCTGCATGCCGAGCCGGCGCCGCAGTTGCTCTTACTCGACGAGCCCACCAACAACCTTGACCTGGACACTGTCGCGCACCTGGAACAGGCGCTGAGCGGCTACCAAGGAGCGATGCTGGTCGCCAGCCACGACCGCGCCTTTCTTGAGGCGATCGGGGTAACGCGCCGGTGGATGCTGGCCGAGGGTGTCCTGTCTGAGCTGCATTGATGAGCGCCGAGGCGACGGGTGGGGTGTGGCAGGCATATAGCTTTAGCCCTTCCGTCGCTAACAGATCCAAGCCTTAAGCTGAGCACCGAACAAGGCCTGATCGACAACATCGGCTATGTCAGCAACTGACCGTTAGTCTTCACCACGCCGGCATGGCAACATTCGACCGAAGCGGATAGCTATGTGGACTGAATGATGGAGACTTGCTCGGAGGGTATCAATGAAATCTTTGTTCGGGCTTTGGGCTATTTTCAGCACCGTCTTCGCGTTTTCAGTAAGGGCTGGAGACCTCGACGAGGCGCTTGGCGCGGGAAGGGTGGCTGCTGAAAATTTCGAGAAGGAACTGTTTCGGCAGCAGGAACAGATAGCGATCGATGAAAGCAGTAAGGCACTCGTCGAGTACGTCTATGACCGTCGTAATTATTCGATAGGGATTTCTAGAAGGAACGGAATCTATGTCGTTGTTTTTTCCCTAAAGCAGGATGCCGCCGAAAGGGTGCTCGGCGGCGGTGCCATGTATGAAATTGAAGCTGACACTCTTAGGATTTCCAGCATCAAGCTCTATGAGTAGCTTCTGCTTGCGACCCGAAGCGGACGTTTTCGTCAGCGTGGGGCTGAAGTCAGGATTTCGAGTATTGGGGTGGTGGTGCAATGACAGATTGGTCGTATCTGCTGTTCGCTGGCTCAATCTATGCATTGGGCTTTGTTGGTCTATTCGCTTTCACACTTCTCCCGCTAAGGGCGTATCTCGCGATTCGGCGCAACAAGCATTTCTGGCATTCTTCGAACGTCGGCAAGTTCGCTCTGCTTGTTGTTGCAGTTGCCGCGGTCAGCGCGATATCGCTCAGCATCTTTCCGATCGCCCGGGTGTTCAGATGCCTTGCCGAGGCTTACTGTGGCCCAAATCGGGCGCACGGCTGGCTTTATCTGGCTTTCATTGGCCTGCTCTACGTTGGCTTTGAAGCCATATCAGTTTGCACTATTGCGTTTGCACGAAAATTTTCCTGTTCCACACTCTGAAAATTTGATCAAGCGAAAATCGCGACGTGTATGGACCTAGCCATGCCGGGATGTCGGCTCATGGCCGAAAGCTGCCCCAGTCACTTCTCATCTCAACGAAGCGGCATGCCCCCCCGGGGGAGCTGGCCATTTAGCTGGTCTCAGTACATAGCTTTTTTTTTGACTGAGGCCGGCAAAAATATGCAAGCCGCGTGGATAAAAATGCCGAAGACTCATCGTGCGCGGACTTGTATGAAGCGCCGATGGAGAAGCGGATGGCTAGCTCATGAGGGCTCGGGGCGTATCTATCGCGCTGCCGGAAGGCGTTGAAAAGTCGGAACTATGTAGGCTTCTTGCAGCATTCGCGATTGTTGGACGCATCCGCACGAATGCGTACAAAGTAAGTCTGGTCTCTGCTGAAGGAAGAGCAGTTAAAAGCAGCTGCGGAGAGTGGCTGCGCACCAGGCCGATTTCAGAGTCGCGTTCAGATACCTTGTTGATCTTGGGGCCTGATGATCCGCGACTGGTGAGCTACGCCCCAGCATTCACGAGGTGCCTTGATGAATCCAGTCGAGCCGCACGTCGGCTAGGTGTGGTCGGAACGGGCGCCTTCGTAGCGGCCGAAGCCGGACTTCTGATAGGCAGGGAAATAGCGACAGACTGGCGATATGCGACACACTTCCGTGAGCGATTCCCACAAATTCCGGTGAAGCAAGCGAAGGAAGGGCTGATCTCGCGGCCGGGATTTCTTGCTTCTGATCGAGGTCAGTTCGTAACGGAGCTAGCGCTAACGATGATCGAAGAGGACCTCGGGGTTGGAACCGCGCGAACGGTACGTTTCCTCACAACGATCAATCAGCTCGCAGCCAAGCATGAGGAGCTTCCCGTAACCATCGGCGCGAAAGGATCGGGATCTATTAAGAGCTCTTGCTTGCGCTGTAAATCATAGCTTCGTCGCATCTACTACTGCCTGGGCAAATGCCTCTGGCGCTTCTTGCGGCGGGTTATGGCCAATACCTCCAGTCAGCAAGCGATGCTCGTAAGGCCCAGAAAACCTTTTGGCGTAAGCTTCTGGGAGCGGATGTGGCGCTCCGTTTGCGTCGCCTTCAATGGTAATGGTCGGAACACCGATTGAAGGGATCTGAGCGAGCTTCTCTTCGAGCGCTGCATATTTGGCTTCACCATGTGCTAGGCCAACCCGCCAACGATAGTTGTGGATGACGATCTCAACATGGTCGGGGTTATCAAGCGATACGGCGCTGCGCGCGAACGTCGCATCATCGAACTCCCACTGCGGCGAGGCGAGATGCCAGATAAGCTTCGCGAATTCATGAGTGTTCTGCGCGTAGCCGGCACGTCCACGCTCGGTAGCGAAGTAGAACTGGTACCACCATTGGAGCTCGGCCTTAGGCGGGAGCGGCTTGCTGCCCGCGTCCTGGCTGCTAATGAGGTAGCCGCTAACAGACACCAGTGCCTTGACCCTTTCCGGCCAAAGCGCAGCAACGATATCGGCAGAGCGCGCGCCCCAGTCGTAGCCAGCTAGCGTGGCTTGCTTTATCTTCAATGCATCCATCAACGCAACGACATCGGAGGCAAGCGCCGCAGGTTCGCCGTTGCGGGGCGTGTCTTCTTTCAGAAAGCGCGTTGTTCCATGCCCTCGTGTGTGCGGAACGATTACGCGGTAACCCTTGGAGACGAGAATGGGAGCGACTTTGGCATAGCTGCTGATGTCGTACGGCCAGCCGTGCAGAAGGATGATGACCTCACCCTTAGCGGGGCCAAGATCGACGTAGCCCACGCTCAGATCTCCGGCAGAGACCTGCCGGTTAGCTTGGAACGGCTCAGCGGGCGGTTGGGCGAGTGCGGATTGCGGGCTGATCAGTCCTCCGAACAGCCAAAGAGAAGCTGCGCTCCAATGACGAATCAAAAAAAAGCGGGAATGGGCGGTAGACGGGGTCGTTTGCTTGCGCACGTGCAACATCCTCCTGGCTGGGGCGCGACGAGCCGCGCCCGAAAGTCGGTAGCACCAGCAATAGAAAGGCGGTCGCAGACAACAGTTAGAGGACGAAGCCGCCATCCATCGTGATGCTCGTTCCAGTCATGTAGGACGACTCGCTGCCCGCGATATAGGACACCAGGCTGGCGATGTCTTCGGGCTGACCCACTCTCCCGACATGGCTTCTGGGAAGCATGGCATCCAAGAATCCAGCGGTAATTTCGGTCTCGACGGGTCCGGGCTGAACGTTATTGATGGTGATGCCTCGCGGCGAGATCTCGACGGCGAGTTCGCGCACCAGTGCTGCCAAGCCGGCTTTGGTCATGGAGTAGAGGCCACCTCCGGCGAATCCGGATCGAATCGCAACACTGCTACCAATCGTGATGATTCGGGCACCGCTTCCCATCACGGATGCTGCAGACTGGATGGCAAAAAAGGCGCCGCGCACGTTGATGTTCAGGAGCTCGTCCAGCATCTGGGACGAGACCTCCTCGAGCGGCGCGCTGCGGTAGATGCCTGCATTAACGACCGCTACCTTCAACGGGCCCAAGCGCTCCACAGTTTGATGGACCGCAGCATCAACCGCGTGCTTGTCGGTGCTATCGGCCTTGATGGCCATCGCAACTCCACCCAGCGCGCGAATGCCTGTGACAACCTCCTCAGCAGCGTCAGGCCTGGAGACGTAGGTCAGAGCTACTGAGTGGCCCTCACGAGCCAAGCGCTTTGAGATCGCCGCACCGATCCCGCGCGAGCCACCAAATATCAAGGCCGAGCGATGCTCCGCCTGCTGTTCGAGATGCATGACGTCGTCCTCTTCAAGCGCTTCAATGGGGGAACTTGGCTTCTCACATCAGCGGATTCGCTGATGGACAGATTGATCGCAACAGCCAAGAACAGGCCGAATTGAAGGTCCCGCCCTTGTCAGCACCTTAGAACCGTTGGTCCAAGAAGACTTGTATTGCCTTGCGCGAGCGAATGATCAGTCATCAGCCTCTGCAGCCGTTGCTGCAGAGGCCAATTTGCCGTCTAGGTACCGTTGCGCCCTCAAAACTTGGCGCGCAAGTTGAAGAGAACGCGGCGGGGCTCTCCCCAGTAACCGGAATTGAAGTACCCGACGTTGCGGTAGTACACCCTGTCGAAGAGGTTGGTCAGGGTGACACCCACACTCAGATGGTCATTGATTCGATAACGCCCCATCAGGTCTGCAAGGATGTAGCCACCTTGGGTGACGCGCCCGGTCGCCGTAACAGGTCGACCCGCTGAGGTGAATTGACCCGTCGGAATGGCCTGGATCTGATAAACCTCGGACTGCCAGGTCACCCCCCCGCCCACGGTCCAGTCACCAACCGAATAGGTCGTGTTGAACTTGCCCAGATGCATCGGGCTGACCGTGAAGACGCGGGCCCCAGTCTGATCACGGCTGTATGCATAGGTGTAGCCGCCAGTCATGCTCCAGTTTGGTGTGATTGAGCCAGACACTTCGAACTCTGCGCCCCATGTTTCCACGCCGGAGCGCGCCCTGTATGCAGAGCTCCCGTCGGGCAGGGAGTTCGGCTCCACGCTGGGATCCAGCTCGGCCACATTGTCCTGCTGCATGTGAAAGCCATTGAGCGCTGTGTACAGCTGGCCACCAAAGAATTCGCCCTTGAGGCCATATTCGTAGTTCTTGCCAATGACCGGGTCGAGCTGATTGTTGTCCTTGTCACGAAGGTTCTGCGGCTGGAAGACATCGGAGTAGCTGACGAATGCAGAGATGGATGAGCTGAGATCGTAGATAGCCCCAAAGTACGGCGTGACCTTGCTCTCGCTGTAGCGGCCCGTGGTGCCGGTAAACACGTTGTCGACGTTGTAGTTGTCGGTGTCCGTCTTCCAGTCCGAGTAGCGGGCGCCAGCAATCACCTTCAAGTGATCCATGGGGTTGAGTCGAATGGCACCGTAATAACCTGTCTCGCGTGTGTCCGCGACCGAGCTTGGATAGCCATAGTTCCGGAGCTGGGGAACGGCAATGTCACCATCCCAATCAAAGATGCTGGGGAAAACTGTGGGATAGCTGCCCAGGAACGCGGTACGGATCGTACTGAGCTCTCTGCTGTAGTGGTTCGCACCGAACACGAGCTCATGTTCGCGTCCGAAAATCTGGAGAGGCCCCGACGCATAAAGGTCAAAGGCGTCCTCTCGCGTCTCCGATATGGAGTAGGTCTTGGCGATGTTCAGGCCAAGACCCGTGGTCGAGTTGGCCCAGTTACCGGTATTAGAACCTGCCAGGAGCAGGCTGTCGGTATCGGTGGCACGACGGTTGACGGCGATACGGCCACTCCAGCCGGCCGGCAGCTGCTGTTCGAGCACGGCGAAGTAGTTTGTGCTTTCGCGATCCCAGCGGTTCCACTTGGCTGCGGCGCTATAGGAACGGCTGAAGTGGGTCTTGGTTCCATCGCTGAAGAACAGCGGCGATGCGCTCCAGGCACCCCCGTCGGATTGAGTCTTCAGGTAGTCGATGCCTGCACGTAGGCGTGTGCTGTCCGAGAGGTCGGCCTCGACGACCCCGTAGAGACTCGGCGACTTGTCATGCTGGAACCTGACCCAGGTGTCCTTGTCTGTGTAGGCGCCCACCAGCCGTCCGCGCACTGCCCCTGACTTGGTCAGGGGACCGGAGACATCTACCTCCGCACGACGATAGTCCCAGGAGCCTGCGCTCAGGCTGGTGCTGGCCTGGAAATCGGAAGTCGGACGTTTTCGCACCATGTTGACTGTCGCTGAAGGATTGCCGGATCCGGTCACAAGGCCGGTGGCGCCGCGCACGACCTCGATGCGTTCGTAAATGGATGTATCGCTCAGCACCGAATTGCCGCCAGCGCCGGTGTTGTAATAGGTCGGTACGCCATCGAACATGAAGTTGTTGATGGCAAAACCACGTGCGTTGAACAGCGTGCGGTTGCTGTCGTAAGACTGCACGCTGACGCCGGGCGTCTGCTGCAGGACTTCAGCGATCGTGATGAGGTTGAAATCTTCAATGCGTTGACGCGTGAAGACGGTGAGCGATTGCGGCGTCTCGCGCAGGGTGAGTGGAAGCTTGGTCGCCGTATTGGTGCCGTAGACCTGGTAACCCTCGGTCCGGGTGGTGACCAGCACCTTGTCGAGCTCAGTCGCATCCGCGTTGGGAGCGCGATCTTGTGTGGTTTCAGACGCCTGTGCGAAAGCGAGGGAAGGGCCGATAGACCCGGCAAGCGCCAAAGCCAAGGTGAGCGGCGCCCGACGCAGCGGCGCGCCATGGAAGACGATGGACATAGGTAACCTCAGATGTTGAAGCGAAAGAGCAGTCGGCTAGCGGCGGCGAGCTGTTTGAGTGGTAGTCCTGGGCCAGAAGCTCAGGATGAGCAGCACTGGAGCTGCAGCAGCGGCCAGGACGCCCCAATAGCCAATGCATCCCATCGCCCATCCCCACACGCGCACGCATGGCCAAAGCGCTAGGACCAAGGCGGAAAAGCCAGCCAGGCGCGAGGCATGGGGGCTACGCCGCTCGCGCATCTGTCCGAAGGTTTCACGCCAGTGTCGCTCCATGGACAGCGCCAAACTCCCAAACCCCGCGAAGGCCAATGCCAGGGCGAGCAGGATCATGCTCTTGGCTCCGTTGCCGGTGCTTGTGTCTGCATGCGCGGAATGCGCCTTGGGGCCGGCGCAAAGCGGCGGACCTTGCGTGCGGCCCACAACACACTGCCCCCCAGGGCCAGCATGCCGGCATCCATGCCTGCGAGCGCGCCGTCGCCTACGGCAATGGCGTGGATTAGGGCGTGAGGCGGGAGGATGAGGTTGTAGAGCGGCAGGCCGATGAGCATGACACCGGCTGCAAAAAGCTGTTCGCACCATGCCTGCCTGGACCGGCGCATGAACGCGTGGCCAAGACAGACCGCACAGAGCGCAAAGAACACAGTGACCTCAGCGTCAGCGCGGCCCGCGTAGCTGGTGGGCAGCAGCCGATTGGCCCAGAGGTAGCCCGTCATGGCGATGGGCAGACCTGCAAGGAAGCCGACGTTGAGTTTTTCGACCAGTCGAAATCCCAGATGGGGGTGGCTTGGATCAGGAAGCTGCTGGCGGCGTTTCACAGTCCAGAGCACAAGTCCGGTGACGACCATCAAAGTGCCCGCGACACCGGACAGGAAAAACAGCCATCTCAGCGCCAATGGGGCAAAGCGCGCAGCATGGAGTCCAATCATGCCGTCGCGCGTCAGCACGGCAGCCGATGGCGGATCCTGGGAGTCAGTGACTTGGCCTGCAGCGTTGAACTCCACGGGATCGGCGCGATCAGAGATCAGGTCACCGCTGCGCCGGCGCACCGTCAGGCGCATTCCTGCATCACCTGGATGTTCAATGGTGATGCTACCCGCATGCCCCTTGTCCCAGCGCGCTTCAGCGGTTTTGACAATGGCAGCCAAGTCCGGAAGTGATGCCTGCTGGCCAAGACGCAACGCAGCAACTGCGCGCGGTTGGAGAGCCTCGAAGAACTGGTCCCGATCGTCGAAGTTGGCCTTCACCCCCCATGGCATGTACAGGGTCATCAAGGTAATCAGGCCCGTGTAGGTGATCATCAGGTGGAACGGCAGCGACAGGACGGCCAAGGCGTTATGGCCATCGAGCCAGGTGCGTTGGCCTTTGGTCCTGCGAAAGGTGAAGAAGTCAGCGAAGATCTTCTTGTGGGTGATCACGCCAGACACGATCGCCACCAGCATGAACATCGCGCAGAAGCAGACAAACCAGCGCGCCCACAACACCGGGATGTAATGCAGGTCAAAGTGAAGGCGATAGAAGAAGTTGCCGCCGCGGGTCTGTCGCGGCTCAACCGGGACGCCGTGTGCATCGAGCGTGGCTTGATAGGGATTGCTCTGGCCCCGGCGCGCTGGCTTTGCGCCTTCTGGAAGCCATGTGACCCGGGTGCCAGCAGCGCGCGCGTCAGGAAGCTCAATTGCCCAACGGTCTGCACCCTGTGCATGTGTGGAGAGAAAGCCGACCGCAGCGCCTAACCCTTGCTCAGGCAGGCCTGGAATGCCCACCTCAGGCTGCATCCATCGAGTGATTTCTTCCTTCCAGTAGCTGGCTGTGCCGGTGAGAAAGATCAAGTACAGCACCCAGCCCACCACCAGTCCCGACCAGGTGTGCAGGACCGACTGGCTTTGCCGAAATCCCGGAGCCTTGCTCACTTGGAGATCGCCTGGTTAACAAACAGGGTCAGCACGCCAAGGGCTGCAGGCACGCACAGACCCAAAGCTGCGCTTCGAAGGGTGGCTGCCGCGAAGGACCAGACTGCGGTCAGGGCGTAAATGATGAAGGAGGCCATTGTTGCGACCAACGAAGCGTCGACAGGCTGCAGCGGCAGCAATCGGCCAAGCACGAGGGCATACAGCGCTGCCATGCCATAGCCGCCCAACACGGCACTGACGCCTCTCCCAGCGAGGCGCAGGTTGTCAGCCTTCGTTGCCACTACGCGCCTCGTGTGAGCTCCGGCATCAGCCGTCGCGGGTGAGAATCATTACCATCAATACATGTTAAGCGTCGACAAGATGTCCGTCGACTGACGCCCGTGTCATCTTCTAGCTTGGTACGAAAATCAAGGCTTGAAGCTTTGTGACCGCAGCGACTTTCCCTTGAAATCCATGGCTTTCCGGATTGGTGCGCGCCGGGAAACACTCCGCTTCCTCATATCGAACTTGCAGATCTCCGCGCGCTATAGCACCGGAATCAGATGCCATCAGCGAATCGCTCGATAGCGGCGCTTGCTCGCTCGGCGAAGCGTGCGTGCGCGTTGAAGATTGGTTTTGAAAGCGCTGTGCCGCTAGGGAAGCCCTGATGTGTGAGCCTGTCAGCTGCAGAAAAGCCCGGCGATCTCGCCGGGCTTTGAGGATCAGAACTTCGAGAACTCTAGGAGATCCTGGTTGAACTGCTCGGTGTGGGTGACGGCCAGGCCATGTGGCGCACCCTTGTAGATCTTCAGTTTGGCGTTGCGGACGATTGAGGCCGAGAGCTTGCCGGCCGCATCAATCGGGACGATCTGGTCGTCGTCGCCGTGGATCACCAGCGTGGGCTTGTCGATCTTCTTCAGATCCGCGGTGTAGTCCACTTCAGAGAACTCGCGAACGCAGTCATACTGACCCTTGACGCCGCCCAGCATGCCCTGCAGCCAGAAGCTGTCGCGCATGCCTTGGGTCACTTTGTTGCCGTCGCGATTGGCGCCGAAGAACGGCGTCGCCAAGTCCTTGTAGAACTGCGACCGGTCGCCGGCAACGCCAGCGCGGATCCCATCGAAAGCCTCCAATGGCGTGCCGTTGGGGTTCGTTTTGGTCTTGAGCATCAACGGAGGAACGGCGCCGACCAGCACCATCTTGGCCACGCGCTTGGTGCCATGACGACCCACGTAATGGGTGATCTCGCCGCCACCGGTTGAATGACCGACCAAGATTGCGCCACTCACGTTGGCTGCTTCCAGCACGGCTTCCAGGTCGTCGGCGTAGGTGTCCATGTTGTTGCCACTCCACGTTTGGCTGGAGCGCCCGTGGCTCCTGCGGTCATGGGCGAT
Organism: Pseudoxanthomonas sp. GM95; assembly: GCF_900109775.1. Taxonomy (GTDB): domain Bacteria; phylum Pseudomonadota; class Gammaproteobacteria; order Xanthomonadales; family Xanthomonadaceae; genus Pseudoxanthomonas_A. Next base: position 1,603,352 of record NZ_FOAX01000001.1, on the reverse strand, counting down.
TACACGGAAGCCGTGCTGACCCATGAAGAGCATCTGTGCATCCCACGCGTCCGAGCATAGCGGCCAGCCATGCGAGAAGACGATGGGCTGGCCCACACCCCAGTCTTTGTAGAAGATCTGGGCACCATCTTTGACGGTCACGAAGTTGCTCATGTTTCGAACTCCTTTCTGGGGGAGAGAAGCTTTGGAGGCTGGTAGGGACGCGGCGAAGGACGGCAAGGCCAGGGTGGCGGCCATGCCGGCAGAGGCTGCGAGGAAGTCCCGGCGTGTCAGTCCGCCGGTCGAATCGTGATCAGGAGGGGGATTCACAGGAGGGCTCCTTGCGTAACGCACTGCGCGGCGCGCAGCGGTGCTTCAATTGAATTCAAGTCGCGCCTGAATTCTTGGATCGTGATGCGGCACTTACCGGCGGTGTCTTCAGTAGAGGCCGATATCAGTGGCGACACAGCGCGCGCTGCGTAAGAACGGCTATGCAACGACGATGGAGTGGCTGATTCCCAACCGGAACATCTTGGTATATGGGCAAGTTCTCTCTGCCTGTCGGACCAGCGCCGCCGCTTGCCTTGGATCCATGCCTGGCATGTGCACCACAACGTTCGCAGAGAGTTGAAACAGACCGTCGACCGGATCACGGGCGAAGGTGACAGCTGCGTCGATCGAAAGATCCGTCAGCGCAATGCCGGAATTGGACGCAAAAAGCACCAACACGCCGTGGAAGCAGGAGGCATACCCGGCAGCCAGCAACTGCTCGGGATTGGTGCCACCGCCCGGTCCACCGAGCTCGACCGGGAGTCTGAGATCGGCGACTAGGGCGCCATCGTCCGAACGCACGCGTCCCGACGCCCGGCCGTGTCCGGATTCGCCGCCTTCCACACAGACGCGTGCGGTATACAGCGGCAGCGGCTCGGTGCCATGAAACTTGTCGAGCAGGTTGAGCGGGGGGGGGTGCAAGGGACTCATGGCAAAACGCAGGTCATCGGTCTAAAGGGTGAGCACATGCCCACCAAACGACGATAGTCCTGGCGTCAGTCGGTCGGTAGCTCCGTGTCGGGATACGCCTCGTTGCCTGCAGATCAACAATGCAACTGCCAGGACTTGCGTGCCAGGTGATGCTCTTTACCGGTGCCGAATGCCCGGAAAATCAAGACATAGGTCTTTGCGCGAGCACTTTGAAAGCGGAGACGGCGATTGGTGCTCGCATGGAAGCAATCTGCGCCGTCTCTGAGATCTACCCTCGGGGTGCCTGGGCGCACACGATAGTGGCCCGAGTCTTGGTGGTGCCTTGTCCTCCCAGGCTCATCCTTGAGGAAGCCTCCCATGAGTGTTGAATCAATTGGCCTGTTGATGATGGCCTTGTTACTCGTCGTGCTGTGCAGTGGTCAGGAAGTCAGACAGCACGGCTCCAAGCATGTCGTGCGCGCGCGTCGTTCTGATCGCTTGCGAGCCCGGCATCTCATGGTCAAGCGGCGCCATCGCTAGGGCAACGCCGCCCTGGCCAGGAAGCCGCTGCAATCGATATCCAGCAGGCGTACGCGCTCCACCATGAAATCAACAAACTGCCTGAGACGGTTCGGCATGTGCTCCCGGCTGAGGTAGGCGACAAAATGCCCGTCGTCGTCCGGCGTCAGGTCGCCCAAGCAGGCCACCAGGCGACCTTGGGACAAATGGTGGGCCACCTGGTACGCGGGTAGCTGGGCCAAGCCTCGTCCCGCAAGCACTTGGTCCAGTACGAGCGCCGGATCGTTGAAGCCGAGGCTGGAGGGGGGCGCATAGATCTGGCGTTGCCCATTAACGTGGAACTTCCAGGAGCGTGACCGGCCATTGGTGGCGATCTCGGAGACGCTGGCATGCTTGGACAACGAGTCCAACGTGGTCGGCGCCCCGCGTTCCTTCAGGTACGCAGGGGAGGCGCACACAACCCACTGCATGGGGATCAGTCGCCGCGCCACGATCTGGGCATCATCGAGCGACCCATCGAGGAAAGCGACATCGATCCGATCGCCTGCAAAATTGATCGGCCGATCATCGAGGACCAGTTCCAAGGACACCTGGGGGTGCCGCTGGCCGAACTCTGAAACCAGAGGCGCGATCACGTGCCGACCAAAGCCGAGTCCCGCCTGGACCCGAAGCCGGCCGCGCAAGGGTCCTTCGCGCAGCTCGTACATGTCCTCGATAGCCTGCACCACCCGGGCAACCCCAGGCTTGCAGTTCTCGTAGAACAACTCGCCCTCGCGCGTGAGCGACGTAGTGCGCGTTGTGCGCTGGAACAGCCGGACGCCTATCTGGCCCTCCAGCTTCTGCACGCTCCTGCTGATCGCCGAGCGGCCTACGCCGAGCTTCTCGGCCGCACGGACGAAACTGCCTTCATTGGCAACGGCGATGAAAGCGACAACGCCGGCATAGCTCGCCGAAAAGCTGGCGGCCAGGCTGTCGATCGGCGGTGGCTGTGCGGTCATGTGAGATAGCGAGGGTCGAGTTGAGCGGGCAGTAACGTCAGTGCACTGCAGTGCTTTCGCACCAAGCCGATAGGCTTGTACGTCCGATGCGTGCCGATCTGACGGGAACCAGCGACATCTGGCTTGTACGGCCGCCGAAGTAGGTCGCCTTGGGGTCAGCCTCAACGCAGCGCTGATCCCCGAGGATCGCCAGATAGCGGCGCATGAATTCGTCAAACGGTGCGCGCTCCGGGCCTGCCAGATCCACGCAGCCGTACATGGGGCGTCCGGATGCCGCATCGGCCAGGGCCAGGGCAACATCTTCTGAGGCGATGGGCTGGAACATTGCCGTGGAGACCTTGATGTTGCCGCTACTACCACTGGCGTTGGCGATACCGGGAATGACGTCGAACAGGGGTGTGCTCCTGATGATGGAGAATGGAACACTGGCGGCTTCCACCACCGCCTCCTGTGCGGCCTTTGCCTCGAAGTAGCCATTGCCTGGGAGGCGATCGGCGCCTACGGTCGACAGCAGGATGTGGTGACTGATCTTCGCGCCCACTTCTTCTTTAAGCAGTCGCCTGGTCATCGTCACGAGGTACTCCCGGCAAACCTTGGATTCGTAGCTCGGTGGCGTGGTCAGGTCGATCACCACATCACTTCGTTGAAGTGCAGCCTTGAGCTTCTCCAGCGCCTTGTTCTGAGAAACATCAATGTCGCCAAGGCGCACGATCTTCCAGCCCGACGCGGTCAAGCGTTCGCTCAGAAAGTTACCGATGACACCAGAATCTCCGATCAGCACCACACGCTTGTTGTCCATCGCGACCTCCAATGAGGGGGGGGGTGAGGTTCCGGCGGGAAGCCGGAGTGAGTCGTGATGTGAGAATTTGAATGTGGCACGTGGACCGGCGCCGAGCTTGTAAATGTTTGCCGTTAACATCTTTGTTTTGAAAGCAGCTGATTCCGAGCAAAAAAGGATTGATCGGACGTGCCAGGCGTGACTAGCATTGCGCCATTGGCCTTAAGCGCATGGAGATTTCGTCTACCGCGAGCGCGTAGGGGAGCAGGCACCGGCAGCGCTTGGAGGTCATTGGCCAAGCGATCAGTCCAATTCTTCCGAGGTCAGGATCTGCACATGGGCAAGCGCACTTCTGCGTATCGGTTGCTGACTTCAGGCACAGTCGAAGAACTTGCGCGCTTGGCCTCGGCTTGTCGAAAAGTGCTGGCTTTCCTGCTGGTGCCATTTGTTCTGGCAAGTCTTTCAAGTGCAGCCCATGCGTTTCCTGTTGGGCCGCGCTACACGGTCAGCACCTGGGGCATTCCGGAAGGCGCACCTTCGGACGTCAGGGCCTTGGCCATGACCTCCGACGGCTTCATGTGGTTGGGCACCGGGACAGGCCTGTACCGATTTGATGGCGTGCATTTCACGCGCATGGAGCCGCCGCTGTATGCCGCCGTGCCGTCCGGGATCTGGGCGCTGGCTGCGACTGACAACAACGGCCTTTGGGTCGGAGCAAGAAGCCGTGTCACGCTGCTTGAAGATGCTGTCCTGAAGCAGGAAGAGTACTTGCCCGCGGCTGTCGGGCCGATTCGTCAGCTCTTGATGGCGCCTTCGAATCAACCAGTCGCCGTGACGAGCAACGATGTCCTGATGCGCAGTGCCGATGCTTGGAAATCCATCCTTCCACCTGTGGATGCCTATCGGACGACCTACTACTCAGCTTTCCGTGCACAGGACGATGCACTCTGGATTGCCTCCAGCGAGGGAGTGCTACGTCGTGACCCGAGAAGCGGCGCGATCGCCAAGCTCTCTACGCAGGCAGAGGCGGGACACTTCACCCAATCTGCCGACGGCACGGTCTGGTATCAGGATATCCAGTACGGGCTGACGGCCTTTACTTCCGCCAAGGCGATCCAGCGCTGGCCGGGGGAAAAAGGCCACTTGGTCATGTCGGTCGGCACCGATGTACTTGTGATGGCGGGAGAGGTTGGCTTGCGCGTGGCCAATGCCAATCCCAACCAGGCTTCGGATGCGAATGGCGCGTTCCCGAGGCAGGCCATCGTTGAGCAGGACGATGCGCTCGGCAAACTTGCGGCGAGGGATCTTTTAGCCGACCGGGAAGGGAATTACTGGGCAGCCACCTATGATGGGCTTGCGCGGTTGCGCACCAATCGCTTGATCGAGCCATGGGTGGGCCAGTCGGGCGGGCTGGCGGCGACGGGCAATGGCCTGATGGTGCTCAGCTACGAGACCGGCTTGAGCCAAGGCGGCGCGGCGTTGACGAACATGCCGCTGCCGATCAAGGAAGGTACCTGCATTTACGAGGATGCCGCTGGCACGGTCTGGATTGGCGGACGCAATCAACGCGCGCTGGTCCAGATCAAGGATGGACGCATCACCACGCTCGCCCTTCCCGAGATGCCTGATGGCGCCTATGTGGCCGCCATTGGCGTCGACCAGGCTGGGGGCGTCTGGTTCACGGCCCATCCTGGAGGCACCTATCGCTGGCACGACGGTCAGTGGATGGATCGCGGCGGGTTCACCGAGATGCCGCGCTATGGGCGCTCCTACGCCCTAGGCGAGGATGGGCGTTTCTGGGCCGGGTATGCGAACAACAAGATCTTCGCCATCGCCGGCCACACACTGAAGGAATATGGGCCCGAACAAGGTGTGGGCGTGGGAACGGTCTATAGCGTCGCCGCGCGTGCAGACCTGGTTGCCATCGGAGGCGAAGAAGGCGTGGACCTGCTATTGGCGGACAAGTTCGTACGCCTGCGCGCCAGCGTTGGGTTGATGGGCGTCAGCTCGCTGCTGCTGACCCGGGGCGGTGATTTGTGGATAAACCAATCCAACGGGCTGGTGCGGATCCCGAAGGCCGAGCTTGCCGCTTTCATGCGCACGCCTTCGATCGCCGTGCGCGCGGAGATGTTTGATTTCCGCGATGGCCTTAAAGGGAGCGCCACGCCGACCCCGCCTCTCCCCAACGCGGCGGAGGCGGATGACGGAACGCTTTGGTTCTCTGCTGCCAATATCGTCCGTATCAACCCTGAGAACATCCCGCGCAACGTCGTTGCGCCACGGGCCAAGATCCTGACCGTCTCGACGGACCGGACCACCGTGCGTGCAGGAAGCGAGATCTCGCTGCCGCAGGGGACGCGCGCGTTCTCGGTAGAGTTCGCTGCACCCTCGATGACCGATCCGGCCAAGGTGCGCTACCGCTACCGCTTGGAAGGCGTCGATGAGGGATGGCGCGAGGTCCACGGTGTTAATCAGGCCAGCTACAGCAATTTACCCTCAGGCAATCATGTCTTCAGCGTGATTGCAGCCAATGAGGATGGCGTCTGGGACAAGGTTGGCGCGCAGAGCAGGATCGAGGTGCCGCTGTTCTTCCACGAGCATCTTTGGTTCAAGGCCCTGGTGGTCGTGATCGGCGGGCTGGTGCTCTGGTTTGCGTTCTGGTTGCGATCTTTACAGGTAGCGGCTCAGGTCAGGGATCGGCTGCGGGAGCGTTCGAAAGAGCGTGAGCGCATTGCGCGAGATCTGCACGACACCATGCTTCAGGGCATCCAGGGTTTGATGCTGCATCTGCAGGTGCTGAGCGATGGGCTGACCCAAGGTGACCCGAACCGCAGATCGCTGGAAACAGCGCTGGATAATGCGGACACGTTGGTGCGCGAAGGGCGTGAGAGGCTGGGCGATCTTCGCGGCCTGGAAGGTGCCATTGACCTCAGTGACTACTTCAGGGAGATCCTGGAGTCGCTACGCGGCGGAAGCCGAGTTCGCTTCACCATGAGCGAAGAAGGTGAGCGGGTGGAGATGACGCCCGAAGCCACAGACGAGATCAAGAAGATCGTGTCAGAGGCATTGGTCAACGCACTCCGGCACTCGCAAGCGACCAACATCAAGGTCGCCGTCGTTTACGACGCGCGCGCATTCAGCGTTCAGGTTATCGATGACGGGATCGGTATCCCGGACGAGGTGCTGAGCGCTGGAGGCCGGGACGGGCATTGGGGACTGGCGGGTATGCGCGAGCGCGCCCAGCGCGTGGGCGGCTCGGTTGAAGCCTGCAACGTGACCGACGGCTCCGGGGCGGTGGTTACAGTGCGTGTGCCAGCGGCTTCAGCGTATGCGCGCCGGCGACCTGGCATGTCCGTGCTTCTGGCAATCTGCGATCGCCTGGGATGGCGGGTACGGGCGGCATCGTTGCTTGGGCGGCGCACTGCTTGAGGAACTCGCGTGGCGAGTAGCCTGTTTGCTTACGGAAGGCGTTGCTGAAGTGCGCCTGGTCGCAGAAGCCAAGATCCTGAGCCAGGTGCGTCATCGACAAGCGCACGTTCTCAGCCAGCCGCGCACGCGCGATCGCCACGCGTCGCTGGGTCAGGTACGCCGTGAAGCTGGATCCGGTGGTGACGCTGAACTTCCGGGAGAACTGGAAGCGGCTCAGGTGGACCTGGCGCGCCACATCTTCCAGGCGCAGGACGCGACTGAGCTCTCGGTCGATGAATCGCAAGGCGCGCTCCAGCTGGTCTGGGGAGAGCGGATTGACCCGCTCTGGGGCCTTAGAGCGGCCCTCGGCCGTGTCCTGTTCTTCCTGCGTGCAAGTCGATGCCATGGTCAACCAGCCTCCAGCGTGCTTCCTGACGACGGATGCGGACATGCTAGGAAGGCGGTGCTCTGCTGAAATCACCCGACAGGCTGGCGCCCGGCGCCATGAAGGCTTAGGTTTCGCTACGCCTTTTGGGGGAGGCAGAGGTGAGCCACGAGGGCTAGGCTAGCGGCGCCGTCGCGGCTCCCCCTATGGATCGAGACTGGACGACGTGCATGGACCAACCTATCCGCATACTTGTGATCGATGACCATCCGCTCATGCGGGACGGAATCGCGTTGCTGCTGAATCAGCAACCGGATATGCGAGTCGTGGGAGAAGCGGGCGACGGCGCAGAAGCGTTGGTCCAGTTCCGTGCGTTACGCCCGGACGTCATCCTGGTGGATCTGCAGATGCCGAACATGGATGGACATGAATTCGCACGCTCGGTCCACGCCGAAGATCCCACGGCCAAGATGATCATGTTGACCACGTTTCGTGGGGACATGCATGTCTTCCATGCATTCGCTGCCGGCGTCTCTGGCTACATGCTCAAGGACATGATGCGCAAGGACCTGGTGAACATGGTCCGCGACGTCTTCTCCGGACGACGGGTGCTCTCCACCGAGATTGCAGGTGACGTGATGTCTCATCTCAGTGGACAGCGCTTGAGCGAGCGGGAAGTGGAGATCTTGCGCCTGGTGGCCTTGGGAAATTCCAACAAGGCGGTCGGCAAGATCCTCACCCTCGGTGAGGCCACGGTCAAAACCCATATGCGTAGCATCATGTCCAAGCTCGATGCGAATGACCGGACCCACGCTGTTACCATCGCACTGAAGCGCGGCATCATCACGATCGACTGAATTGCTGCATTCGCAGAAGCGCAGCGTCGCATCGTCGCGATCTTGTGAGCCCTGCCACCGCCCGCTTACGGTAAACCCATGCGCACAGTGCGCATCTGCAGGGCGCATGGCCGATGCAGATCACCAACGTGGGCACCGCTGCCCTGGAGGTTCGCATGGGCAGTACGCAAAAGGTCGCCGTGGTCACGGGCGCAACGCGTGGCATCGGGCTTGAAACAGCCCGCCAGCTTGCCCAGGAGGGCGTTCGGGTCTACCTCGCGGGCCGGGATTGGCCGCGTGCGGTGGCCTCAGCGCTATGCCTGCGTGCTGAAGGACTCGATGTCGAAGCGCTGTGCCTGGACGTCACCGATGCTGGCAGCATCGATGCCGCTGCCGCCTCCATCTGCGCATGGCACGACAAGCTCGACATCCTGGTCAACAACGCCGGGGTGATGGTGGATGATCCGGCGCGCAAGCCGTCGGCACAGCGGCTCGACGTCTGGCGCCACACGTTTGACACCAATCTATTCGGCCTGATCGCAGTGACGCAGGCATTCCTGCCACTGCTGCGCCTGGCGCCGAGCGCCACCATCGTGAATGTCTCCAGCCTGCTGGGCTCGCTGTCGCTGCACACCAAGGAAGCTTCGCCGAGCTACGACTTCAATACCCCGGCCTACATCGTCAGCAAGGCTGCGGTGAACACCTGGACGCTGCAGCTGGCATGGGAGCTGCGGGACACGAACATCCGGGTCAACGCCGTCCATCCGGGCTACGTGCGCACCGACATGAATCGCGGCGAAGGCGATATCGACGTTCCGCTGGGCGCGCGCAGCAGCGTGGACCTTGCGCTGATTGGACCTGCGGGCCCGCACGGTACCTATAGCTATCTCGGCGAAGCGCTCGCCTGGTGATCCCCTGGCTGAGCTAGCGCGCAGCAACAGCGTTAGTCGATCGCGATTTCCGGTCGTACCGACATGCCCACACGTAAGCGCTCGATGTCCTTTTGTGCGCTGGACAGCGCAATGCGGACGGGCAAGCGCTGCACGATCTTCGTGAAGTTGCCGGTCGCGTTATGTGGGGCAATGGGTGAAAAGCTCACGCCACTGGCAGGCCCAAGGCTTTCGACTCGCCCTTTGAGCAGCACACCGGGCAGGGCATCGATCACAATCTCCACGGGCTGGCCGATCTGTACCCTAGCCAGCTGCGTCTCGCGGAAGCTGGCTTCGACATAGAGCGCATCCAGCGGGACCAGGGTCAGCAGTGGTTCGCCTACACGCGCATAGCCGCCGAACCTGGCCCTGCGTTGGGCCACGACGCCCGCAGTGGGCGCGAGGATCTGGGTCCGAGACAGCGTCAGGCGCGCAGCGGCCACCTCGGCATTGGCGGTGTCCCAGGCAGCTTCGGCTTTGGCGAGCTCAGCCAGGAGGATCTTGGTCTGTTGCTCCGCCGATCTCAGGCTTGCACTGGCCTTGGCTTGGGACGCGCGCTGGACGCGCGATTCTGCGTCGGCCTGCTGGGCAGCCAGCAAGGTGCCTGAGCCATCGCTCGCCAGATTCTCAAAGCGCGCCTTGTTCGTTTGGGCCAGCCGCAGGCTCGCGCCGGAGATATCCAATGTCGCGCGAGCCTGTGCGATCTCGCTGTTCTGGCGCTCCAGGGCGCCATGCAGGCTAGCGACCGTGGCATCGGCACTTGCGAGTTTGGCTTGGGCGGTATCAAGCAGGATCTTGCTGTCCCGGTCGTCGATCCGGAGCAATAGGTCCCCAGCGTTGACGGCTTGGTTCTCCTGAACCGACAGCTGGGTGATCAAGCCGGTGACTTGTGGCACGACCACGGTCATGTCCGCCCGCACGTAGGCATCATCGGTCGACTGTCGATCGGCACGCGATTCGTTGTGGTTGAGCAGGATGATCCCCAGCACGATGGCGGCCAGCGCCGCCGTACCGCAGATCAAACGAAAGCGATTAACGGGGCTCATCTTGATCACCAGAGGCATGAGGGGCATTAGGGCCGTTGGGACCAGCAGCCGATGGTTGTGGCGCGCGCGCTGTGCGTGCCGGAGGCGCGATGTAGCGCATGCACAGGGCCATAGGGCCTAAACAGATGGCGATCAGCGCGAAGATCCGTAGCAGGTCAGATGCCGCAAGCACGGCGGCCTGCTGTGCGATGGCACCGGCGAAGGTGCCGAGGGAGGTCAGGTCAGGTGCGCGACCGCAAAAGGCTTGCGTGGCATGGTCCAGGAGCATGTCCGAGTAGAAGGTCGACCTGGCCTGCATGCCTTGCGCGGTGAATGCGGTGCTTAATACGGTGCCGAGCGCACGCAAGGTGTTCACGATGCCGGCGACAAATGGCCCCTCAGCAGGTTGCACCACACTGGTGGCCAGGAACAGCAACGACACGATCGCCATGGGTTGTCCGGCCATCTGGAAGAGCGCAGGCAAATAGAACTCCTGGGTCAGCCAGCTGCTGTCCACCTTGGCGCCCAGCCAGCATCCAAAGGCAATGCTGGCCAAGCCCGCAGCCATGACGACCCGCGCGTCGATCCAGCGGCGATAGAGCAACAAGGCCACTGCCGGGCCGAGGAGCAGCTGCGGAAGGCCGACCAGTAGCCCAAGGGAGGCGACCTGCTCCACGCGCAACCCCTGCACCTGGCCGAGCAGGTTCGTTGGCAGGCCCACGCCACCGGTCGTGACAATCAGCAACAGCACGAAGACCGAAAAAGCGATTGTCAGGTTGCGCCGTGCCAAGAGCTGGAGGCGCATGAATGGCGCAGGATGAAGCCACTCGCTGATTAGGAAGATCACAGTAAAGATCGATCCGATCACCAGGGACGACAGCACCAGTGGCGACTGGGTCCACTCAAGGCGCACGCCCTGATCCAGGCCGACCACGAGCAGTGCTAAACCAGGAAGTCCCAGTGCCATGCCCAACCAATTTCCCTGCCTCCAGCGCTGGGGCAGCGCGGGCGCTTTGGGCATCCCCCACCAGATCAGCCCCAGTGCCAACACGCCCGGGGGGATGACATGCCAATACACCCACTGCCAGTGCTGCAGGTGGTCCAAGGCAAAGGTGCAGACCCAGAGCGATACATTCGGCGCAAAGGTCGCCGTCAGCGCAAACAACGCCAGCCCATGGAGCCGAACCTGTGGCGGAAGGAAGCGCAGGGCCGACATCATCAACAAGGGGATCAGTGCACCGGAGGCGAACCCCTGCAGCGCACGCAGGCCGACCATCAGGTGCAGGTCCTGGATCAATGGCAAGGCGCCAGCCAGTACCAAGTTCAGGGTCAGGCATGCGAGCAAGGTGCGTCTGAGCGAGCAGGTCACCGCGAACCAGGTCGCGAAGGGCATCACGGCCAACTCACCTGCCGAGTAGCCCGTTGTGAGCCAGGAGGCATCGTCCTGCGCAAGCCCCAACGCGCCGCGGAGGTCGGGCAACGCCAGGCCGGGGACGCGATTATTCAGTCCAGCGATCAGGGCCGCCAGCAGCACGCCGGTAAGCCCGACGATGAGCCTTGGGCCCAGCCCTTCGGCCGGCGCTGCTTGGCTCAGCGATGGTCCTTGCACGATGGCGGCCATCAATGGGCCCCCGCCGGAGCTTGGCCATCGGCTGCTGGAGCCGCCAACGCAGGCGACCAGCCACCACCGAGCGCGCGGTAGAGCGACACCACAGACAGCGCCGAGGCCGTCGCACAGTCGGCCAGTGCTGCCTGTGTGCCAAGCAGGGCGCGCTGGGCGACCAGCACGCCGGTGATGTCGACGCTGCCTTGGCCATATGCGCGTCGCGCGACGGAAAGCGCAATCGTCGACTGCTGCAGGGCGTCTTGCAGTGCTTCCTGCCGCATACGTTCGGTCTGGTAGGCGCGCAGCGCCGCGTCCACCTCGTGCCAGGCAGCCAGGACGGTGCGCTGGTACCGGATCGCCGCCAATTGGTGGCGTGCTTGGGTCAGCGCCAGGTTGGATTTGAGGCGTCCGCCCTGGAAGATCGGCAGGTGCATGACCGGGCCAACGGCGAATGTTCGCGAGCCCCAATCCCCGAGGTTATCTGCATCGAAAGCCTCCACTCCGAGGCGCCCAGAGAGCTGGATGCGCGGATAAAAATCCGCGCGCGCTGCACCGATGTCTGCCACGGATGCGCGAAGCGTTGCGGCGGCTTCCTGAATGTCAGGTCGGCGCTGCGCCAGTTCCGATGGCAGGCCTACCGGCAAACGCGCGGGCATCGTGGGCAACGGCGCGGAGGCCAAGCGGGTGTCCAGCACGCGCGGTGGTTGAGCAAGCAACAGCGCCAAGGCGTTCGTCACTCCATCGCGCTGTTGTTGCAACTGCAGCGTACGGGCCTGTAGCGAGGCGAGCTCTGCATTAGCCGAAGCCGTGTCCAGGCGGGAGGCCACCCCGTTGCGATGCCGGCTCTCGGCAACCTGGACAAGGTGTGTGGCAATGTCCCTGTTCCCTTGCACGATGGCGAGCTGGGCTTGGATGCCGCGTAGGAGCAGGTATGTCCGCGCGACCTCTGCCGAAACCGATACCTGCATTGCTTCGTGGCGAAAGCCCGTTGCAATCAGGCGAGCCGAAGCTGCCTGTCGTTGGTAGCGCAGGTGTCCCCACAGATCCAGTTCCCAAGAAGCCTGGAATCCGGCTTCGTAGAAATCGGTGGCCTCAGTGGGAGCGCCCAGTCGTGCAAGCGGCCCGTTCTCGCTTAGACCCTGTTGCCTGGCGCTGCCGCTGGCACCGAGCTGCAGCGACTGGGCCGACCGTGTAATGCCCAAGAGCGCATGCGCCTCATCGATGCGCGCGGTGGCCTCGCGAACATCAAAGTTGTCACTGGCTTGATCTTCAAGTGAGATCAGCAGCGGGTCGTTGAACAGCGCCCACCACTGTGTGGGGGCGGATGAAGTCTCGAGCGCCGTCTCGCGCTCCAGCTCCTGAGCCCATGCGGTCGTGGCGGCCGCGGCATCGGGCATTGCAGGTGTCTGGATGTCGCGCGTGGAGACGCAGCCGGTCAGGACCACCGCCAGCATGGCCAGCGATGCGGGCAGCAGTGGAGAACAACGTGCCTGGAACGAAGGCAAGGGCATCGGATAGGCGAGCGGCGGAAGTCCGCGTCATGGTGTTGCCCCACTGCCGCATCGACAATCGATGCGGGCGTCGACGGACTGTTTCCTGATCCGCACACATCAAGACAGGCAGGCCGCGCACACACTGCGCAGGCAAGGACACTAGTCGGCGAGAAGCGTTGAAGCTGATCTGGCGGGATTGGTGCACGGATGGAAACAGCCTGCGTCCAGCGGGATGCCTACCGGCCCAAACAGGTGCGAGTCAGCATGGCGATCAGGTTGTGGCGTTGGCCGCACCGGCTCCCATCTGAAGAGGAACGCGTTATGAGTGCCCGTATCGACTATCAGAAGGCGGCTCCGGACCTATTCCGGAAGTTCGTCGAGTTCAGCATGGCCTTAAAGAAGGCGTCTTCGCTGGGCAATACCATTTTCGACCTGGTGCACATCCGTGCATCCCAGCTCAATGGTTGCGCGTTCTGCCTGGACATGCACATCAAGGAGGCGACGCTGCACAAGGAACGCCCCTTGCGCCTGCATCACATCGCCATCTGGCGCGAGTCGCCCCTGTTCGACGCACGCGATCGTGCGGTCCTGGAATGGACCGAAGCGGTGACGCATCTGGATCGTCGCGGCATCCCCGATGAGATCTACGCCGATGCCAAGGACCACTTTACCGATCAGGAACTGGTGGAGCTGACTTGGGCGGTGGCCGAGATCAATGCGTGGAACCGGGTCAATGTTGCCTTCAAGGGCGTGCCCGGCTCCGCAGACAAGGCCTTCGGCCTCGACAAAGCCGGACTGGAGTGAGAAAGCCACCATGCGCAATTCACTGATCGCAGTACTGTTGACCTTCTGCCTGGTATTGCCGGCGTTCGCGGCTGATACCACCAAGGCTGCCGCCGACCAGGGCAAGTTCCCGCGTGTGCACAAGCTGCCGCACGCCACGGTGACCGAACTGATGATCCAGCCCTTGGCAGATCAGCCCGGCAAGGAGATCGAGACCATCGTGGTGGATTTCCCGCCTGGCGCCATCGATCCGGTCCATCGCCACGACGCCCACGCCGTGGTCTATGTGCTGGAGGGACGTATCGTCATGGGCGTAAAGGGCAAGCCCGAACAGGAGATCGGTCCTGGTGAGACCTTCTACGAAGGTCCCAGCGATATCCACACCGTCGGCCGCAACGCGAGCAAGGACAAGCCGGCCAAGTTCGTGGTCGTGCTGTTCAAGGACAAGGGCAAGCCGATCGTGCTGCCGCCGTGAACTGAGGTGCCTGTGCAAGCAGATGCAAGTTTCGGGCGGTAGCTGGCCCCATCCTCTCCGGTGGAGCGGCATGTCGATGAAGATCTCGACATGCTGCTCCTTTTTCGTTGTTGTCCCTGAGTAGAAGGAGCAAGCCCCCATGCAAAATTCACAACATCCCCTGCATACCGGCTACAGCGCTGCCACGATCGCGTCAGAAGTTCTGGAGGGGCGTGACCTGTCGGGTCTGCAGGCCATCGTGACCGGTGGGTATTCGGGTATCGGTGTCGAGACTGTCCGGGCCCTGCGTAACGCCGGCGCCAATGTGCTGGTGCCCGCCCGTGACCTCGACAAGGCAAGCCGCACCCTGCACGGAATCGATGTGCAGGTGCTGAAAATGGACCTGACCGATCCGGCCTCTATCGACGCTTTCGCTACAGAGTTCCTGGCGCGCAACCAGCCGCTGGATATCCTGATCAATAGCGCTGGCATCATGGCATGTCCTCTGCAACGCGATGCGCGCGGTTATGAGCAGCAGCTGGCGACCAACCACCTGGGGCACTTTCAGCTGACGGCCCGCCTATGGCCTGCGCTGGTAAGCGCTGGCGCCGCGCGCGTGGTCTCTGTTTCGTCCCGTGGACACTTCTTCAGTGACGTGGATTTTGAAGACCCAAACTTCGAGCGCCGCGAATACGACCGCTGGATTGCCTACGGTCAGTCCAAAACGGCGAACGTGATGTTTGCCGTCGGTCTGGACGCGCGTGGACGGGAAGAGGGCGTGCGGGCCTTCGCGCTTCACCCGGGGGCGATCATCACCGAGCTGTCTCGGCATATGAGCGCCGAGGAATTGGAAGCGGCGAGCGCCTTTGATGCAGACGGCAAGCCCGTGGCCGATCTTGCCCGCGGGCTGAAGAGCGTCGAGCAGGGCGCGGCCACCAGTGTGTGGGCTGCGACCAGTGCACAGTTGAACGATCTGGGCGGGCTCTATCTGGAGGACTGCGATGTCGCCGTCATCGCGCCCGAGCCTGAGCCAGGTGTCGATCCCAAGCGGGTCGGCGTGCGCGGTTATGCGATTGACCCGGTCAAAGCCGAGCGGCTATGGGCGTTGAGCGAGCAGCTAACCGGCGTATCGCTTCCGGTATGAATTGGATGCGGTGAGACCAAGCCCGGCCCTGACGGGCTGGGCTTTCTTTGTGCGGGGCATCAGGCGATCGCGGTCTGGCGCACCGTTGTGTGGCGGCCGATCCAGCCATTGAAACAGGTCGACCCGCGCCACGCAGAAGGTGCCGGCAACAGCGTGTCCTTCAGCAGTCGGGCACCATAGTAGGTGGCATGCTGGTCTGCCACGACCTTGCGCGAGTCACCGGAGGCCAGCAGATAGCGCTGGGCGAAATCGACCAGAGAGGCGCGTTCGGGGCCGGCGACTTCGATGATCTCATTGGCCGGCGGCTGCAGCGCCTGGCGCGTGACCGCCAGTGCGACATCTTCTGCCGCGATGGGCTGGATGAGTCCGGCGGACAAATGCACGACGTCGTCGTCTTCTATGCCGCCTTCGATGATGGAGGGAAGGAACTCGAAGAATTGGGTTGAGTGCAGGATGGTGAAAGGCACCTTGGACTTGGCGACGATCTCCTCCTGCGCGATCTTGCCGCGGAAGTAGGGGCTACTGGCGAGGCGCTGGGTGCCCACCACCGATAGGACCACATGGTGCTTGATCCGCGCCTGCGCGGCAGCTGCCAAAAGGTTATGGCCGGCGGTCATGTAGAAATTCATGATCGCGTGATCTTCAAAGGATGGCGGGTTGGTCAGGTCGATGACCACGCTGGCCCCCGAAAGTGCTTGGTCCAGCCCTTCGCCCGTCACGATGTCCACGCCTGTGCTTGGTGCGGCGACCACCACGGTATGTCCTTCCTTGGGTAGGCGTGCAACAACCTTGCTGCCGATCAAACCTGTGCCACCGACGACGACGACTTTCATGAGTGCCTCCTGGGCGCTTGTCCGGGATAAAAGCCAGTGAATCCAGCTTCATCCTAGAAATGGATGGCGCGCGCGAGTAGGCCTATCTAGAGCACCGTCCTGTTCTCGTGGCCGCACCAATCACAGGCGCATACCGAGCATCCCCGCCAAGACGGCTGCATCTAGCACGCCACCTGCGAGCATGAGGATCCATGCCCATCCATTCGCGGTCCGCTCGCGAACGCCATGTGCCATCAGAACCACGCGGACTGCGCAGGCCAGATGGATCGCAAGCAGCAGGATCGCCAAGGCGTAGTGCGGTACCAGCCGGATATTCCAGGCGTCGTCGAGCAGTCCGGCGGGCTGGCCGGTGGCCCACGCGTAGTCGGTCTCAACGCCATTGCGCCGTGCCAGATTGAAGACTGAGTTCAGATGCGCCGGAATGAAGACGGCCAGATACAGACCCGAGGCACGCTGCAGGACCTGGAACGGACTGATTGGCTGTGATTGCGGTTGGCACAGCAGCACCAGTCCGCTGATGACCTGGAAGCCGAACACGGCGACCAAGGCGGGCTGGACAGCGGCATTGCGATAGAAATGCCGCAGCCAGGTCATCACATCGCGGTGGACGTCTTCTCCCAGCAAGCCCAGGAGATGGTTGACGATATGGGGTCCCAAGAACAGCGTGAGCAGCAGCAGCGCGCTGATGCCGTGGAGCGCGGGCAACAACGAGCGCGGCCGATCTGTAAGAAGTATCCGTGGCGCGCCAGTCTCGTGGGTCGCCATGCGCAACGCGCCGTAGGCAGTCAGTGCAGACCACGCTCCTGTCCATGTCGCGTCATCAATGCCATCGATCCGCATGAGATACAGCAGCACGCCGAGCAGTGTGAAGGCAGGTGGTGTGGCCGCGTAGAGGCAGCACAGCTCAAGACCCAACCGTCGGATTGGGGTGAGTAATAACTTGCGCGCCATCACGGCCGCGCATGCGATGGCCAGAACCGTGGGGAGTGCGCTGGCAAGCAGGAGCGCTGCTCCAGCGCCTGCGTGATGTGCGTGAAATTGTTGTTGCGCACTTGCCAGGATCCAGGGGTAGAGCAAAGACGCAAAGGCGGGAATCAGCCATAGCCAGGCGCCTGCATGGTCAGCGCGACGAGGCATGCTCAATGATTGATCAGCGCTCATGCGCGCTGTCCTGTCGAAGTTCCCATCAGGCCTTTCCCAAGCGCGATCTTGCGCGTTTCGCATCAACCCGCAAGCCTAAGCAACCCAGTAGGGCACCGGTAGGCGTAGGTTCGGAAGCGCGGCGTTGCCCAAACGGGAACAATCGCGCTATCAGGGATCGGCGGTTCCTTCGAGTAAGCGGGTTACCGCACAGCCAATGAAGAGGTCCTGCACTGCCAACCCAGAACTATCGAACACCGTAATGTCGCAGGACGAGGCCCGGCCCTTGGTCTGGCCGGTCAAGACCCAGCCTATGTCGGTCACGAAGTGATGGGGGCTGGCGTGCTGGAACTCGCCGATCCGGCGGGACTGGGTTGCCAGGTCGCTGAACAGCTTGGCCGTCCTGAACAGCGCTGGTGGTAACTCCTGCTTGCCTTGGCCATCTGTCCCCATTGCTGAGATATGGGTGCCGGGCTGGATCCATTTGGCTTCGAAGAGCGGTGCATGCGCGGTGGTGGCGGTGATCACGACGTCGGCTGCCAGGCAGGCCGATTCGGCGGATGAGGCCTGTGCGGGGAGACCTGCGCTGATCAGGTCCAGGCAGAACGCCTCGGTGCGATGTGGATCTCTTCCCACCACCAGGATCCGCTCAAAGTCCCGGACCCGGACGACGGCGCGCACCTCGTATCCGGCCTGATGCCCGGTGCCGAAGATTGCGAGCGTGCGAGCGTTCTTACGGGCGAGGACATCGACAGCGACTGCATCGGCAGCGGCCGTGCGGTAGGCGTTGAGCAAGCCGCCTTCGATGATCGAGGCGATCCGGCCGGTCTGTTGGTCCAGCAGGATGATGGTGGAGTTGTGGCGCGGCAGCCCAAGGGCTTCGTTGCCTGGCCAGTAAGCGCCGATCTTCAGGCCGGTGAGTTCCCCGGAACTGGCGGACTTGACGCTGAAACGGGTGCCTTCATCGCGGCCCTGGCCCAGAACGACGGGGAAGATCCGGGTGCTTTCCTCGGATGCAGCAATCAGGGCGCCGCGTGCTGCCTCATAGGCCAATGCGTGCGTGACGACACTGGCAGAGAGGGCTTCGGGAATGAATTTCATGTCCAGTTCCTGGCCAGTTATTGGCCTTAGGGAGAAGGTGGCCTGCTCAGGTGGCGAGCGGCTACGCGCCCAACAGTCGAGCAAGCACGCCCAAATCCACGTTGCCACCACTGAGGATCAATCCGACGCGCTTGCCCCGCACATCGAGCTTTCCGCTCAGAATGGCGGCAAGCCCCAGGCAGGCAGTGGGTTCGACGACCAGCTTCATGCGCTCGGCCAGGAAACGCATTGCCTGGACCAGCTCTTCGTCGGTGACCGTGAGGATGTCTTCGACGCTGCGCTGGATGATGGGGAAGGTGTGGTGCCCGACTTGCGTCACGATCGCGCCGTCAGCGATGGACCGTGGTGGATCGATCGAGACGATACGCCCGCTGCGCAACGAGCGCTGGCCATCATTGCCTGCTTCCGGCTCCACGCCATACAGCTTGCACTCCGGTCTGACGGCGTTGGCGGTCAGGCAGCTCCCCGCCAGCAGTCCACCGCCTCCCAAGCCAACGATCAGCACGTCCAGGAGGCCGGCTTCATCGAAGAGCTCCAATGCACAGGTGCCTTGTCCTGCGATGATCCAGGGATGGTCGAAAGGCGGGATCAGGGCGTAACCATGGGTCTCGGCCAGGTGGCTTGCGATCTGCTCGCGGCTCTCGTTGTAGCGGTCGTAGAACACGATCTGCGCACCGTAACCCCGAGTGGCTGCGACCTTGGCCGCGGGTGCGTCCTGGGGCATGACGATCGTGGCCTTGGTGCCATGCAGGCGCGCGGCCAGGGCGACGGCCTGGGCGTGGTTGCCTGACGAGTACGCGAGCACGCCGTGGAACGCCTCGGTATCCATCGAAGCGATGGCATTGCAGGCGCCTCTGAACTTGAAGGCCCCCGCGCGCTGGAACTGCTCCGCCTTCAAGAACAGCTGTGCGCCTGTCAATGCATCGAGCGTGCGCGAGGTCAGCACCGGGGTGATGTGGGCATACGGCGCGATGCGCCAGGCGGCGGCTTGGACGTCGGTGAAGGTCGGAGCGCGGTGCAAGGCCTGGTTCATCTGCTGATTTCCTGGGCGGGGGCGAATGTCCGAAACGATAGGCAACTGCTCCTAGAATGGTTGCAATATCGTGTTGCGGAAAATGAAAGATGGCCCGCGAGCTCCTGCGTTCCAACCAACTGCGACTGGCCGATCTTGAAGCGTTCTGTGCCGTCGCCGAGAAGCTCAGCTACGTCGCAGCTGCACGCAGCACGGGGATGAGTGCCAGTGGTGTCACCCGTGCCATCCAGGGCGTCGAAGCGGTGGTGGGACACCAGCTGGTCAATCGTAGCCAACGCGGCGTCTCGCTGACGCCGGCAGGAGAGGCCTACTACCGGGTCGCCAAGTCTGCGCTGCGGCAATTGTCTGGCGCGAGCGAGACCCTGAGCCAGGCTGCCTCCGACCTGAGTGGGTGGGTCAGGTTCTCGGCACCATCGCTGCTGGAGGCGCATGTGCTGCCGCAGGCGCTCGCGCGTGTGGCTCTGAAGCATCCAGGGCTGCATTTCGATGTGACCTTTACTGATGCCTTTGTTGACCCCGCACAGTCGGGAATGGACTTCGCCATTCGCGGCGCATTTCCGCTCAGTAGCAACCTGATCGGACAGACGCTGTGGAAGTACGACCGCTTTCTGTGCGCGAGCCCGCATTACGTGGAGACCCATGGCAGCCCCACCCAGCCGGACGTGTTGGGGGGCCACCGTTTCCTGATCCATACCGGCCCTCGGCTGCTCCGTGACTGGCATCTGATCCGAACAAGAGAGGGAGGGATCGTTCGTGTCCATATCGATGCCACACACCGAGTGAGTTCTGGATCGGGCGTATTGCAACTGCTCCTTGCTGGGGAGGGCATTGCGCGACTTGCCAGTTGGGTGGCGCAGCCGCTGATCGATGAAGGCAGGCTGGTCCGGATCTGTCCCGGTTATCGCGTGGTCTCCAGCACCGGGAAGCAGGCAGAGATGCATGCGGTCTACCAGGGCCCGACGCCCTCTGCAGGAACCAAGGCGATCATCAAGGCACTGAGGGCGTTAGGCTCCGAACTCGTTCTGAAGTAGGGGAGGTCAGGCCGTGGTGGATCGCTTAATCTCCGACACCGCATCGGCATGCCGATCGTGGTTGAGCGCGTGCTGGGCAGACTCGGTCAGGATCCAGTCGTCGAACCCGAGGTGACCTGTGTAATCCGGATGCGCCGCGATGATCGAATCGTCCTGCAGCGGGCCTCCAAAGTAGGTTGCTTCGACATCGGCGATGGCACGACGAGGATCCCGGGTGGCCGTGAAGAGCCGTGCGAACCACGACTCGAAAGGCGCGTGCTCCTTGCCGGCGATGGTGACCGCACCGTGATGCGGATCGTTCAAAGCAATTGACGCAAGTGCCTTGGCGACGTCGTCGGCCGCGATCGGCTGAAATTGTGCGTTCGGCAGATGGGTGATCAGACCCTTGGTAAAGCCGGTCGCAAGCGTGGGCATGAATTCGAAGAACTGGGTCGCTCGCGCGATCGTGTAAGGCACGCCGGACGCGCGTACGAGATCTTCCTGTCCGAGCTTGGCGTCGAAGTAGGGATTGCCCCTGACCCGGTCGACGCCGACGATGGACAGGCAGATGTGATGGCGGACGCCAGCGGCGCGCTCGGCCTGGTAAACATGCTTTGCCGCATCACCAAAGAAGCTGGCCAACGACGAGGGATCGAAGGACGGAACATCGGAGGTGTCGATGACGACGTCCGCGCCAGTGAGGGCGGTCTCAAGCCCTTCGCCAGTGAGGATGTTCACACCGGTACGGCGAGAAGCAGCAATTACCTGGGCGCCGGCTGCCTGCAGCGCGCTGACCACGCGCGTACCGATCAGGCCACCGCCTCCCAGAACGACGACTTTCAGATTCAATGACATGCTCGATCCTTGATGGCAGGTTGGGAGAAGGGGTCGGTCAAAGCAACTCTGTGGTTGGGGTCGGGTGGCGCCGAGGCGTGCTCGTATATGCGATTGCCAAGGCAAGCCCGAGCGCGACAATCGCGGGGGCCGCACCCAGACCGCTGCCATGGAAGATCAAGGTGCCGGCAGCAGCTGTCATTACGAAGGTCGCGATCAGGGCGCCTGCCATCCTCGTCTCTGCGGCGATTAGGCAAGCCGCCGCGCTGAACTCCAGTGCGGCAGTGACAAAGTGGAACCAGGACGGATACCCCCATCGGACGTAGTCAGCGACGGTCGTCGCGCTCGGAAACGTGTTGTTGATGGCGCCGAAGAAGAGAAAAGCGGCAAGCAGCAACGAAAGGAAGCCGGGGAGGGAAGGACGGCGCATGGACTGCTCCTGATCTTGGATGGCGGACCGGCGATGTCTGCCAAGGCGACATGTGCGCGCCATTGACGGGATGAAAATTCTTGCCGAGGTGCCCGCGGGCATAAAGATCGCAAGGGGCGAGAGACTGGTTCCCGAAAGCGGACAATGCCGAAATAGCTCGCACGGTGTGCGAGAAGGCGCGCGAGGTCTTGGCGAATCAGATCCAGTTCTCGCTGAGCCGGCAGGATCTGCAGCGCTTCAACGCATTGCTTGACGCGCCGCTGGCCGAGAACGAGGCGGTCCGCCGCCTGCTGGAAACTCCCTCGCCCTGGGAGCGCTGAGTCTTGCGGCTCAGCAGCCCTGCGCCGCTTTTAGCGGAGCACAGATTGGATGATTTTCAGTGCACTGCGCCGGGGCTCGCTCGATGGCTGATTGAGCGCGCGTGCCAAAACCAGGAGCCCGGCGCATCGCGCTGCTTTGTCGTGTGCGACGAAGGACAACGTGTCGTCGCTTACTACGCGCTCGCCGCCGGCGCGGTGTCGCATGAACAAGCGCCCGGGCACATCCGTCACAACATGCATGATCCGACTTCGGTCATCGTCCTCGGCCGCCTGGCCGTACACGCGGATTACCTCGGCCAAGGCATTGGTCGCGGGCTGCTCAAGGATGCAGTCCTGCGCACCCTGCAGGCGCGCGAGAACATTGGTGCGCGTGCGCTGCTATGTCATGCGATCAGAGATGAAGCCAAGGCTTTCTATCTCAGGAACGGCTTCATCGAATCGCCCATCCATTCCATGACGGTCATGCTATCGCTTGGATGATGCTAAGGGCTTTTATTCTCCCAAGCGTGGATCGCTATTCCTACGATCAAGTTCGCGGTGGTGTACCATCCAAGCTGATTGATCAGCGCCCCGCTGACCGAACAGTGTTGAACACCTCTGTTCACCACTGTTGATCTAACTGCCCTTGTCTTTGGCGGTAGTTTCGACGGTTATGCAGCCTAACCAGTCATCACAGGAACCTTTGAATTCAACAATTTAGATGACCTAAAGATGATTGAGTGGGCGGCACCGCCAAAGCTCATCCCTAAAGCTACAGCCCAATCCTACAAGGGGCTTGATAGCTAGAAAGATTATTTATCGGACCCACTGCTGTTTAGCCAAATCGTAGACCCTATCAGCCATCGCAATCGTTTCCAGCCGATGCGCGATAATTATTCTGGTGATATTCAAGGAATCTACCGCGGCGTTCGAAATTCTTTCATTTATATTATCCAGATGACTCGTTGCCTCATCGAGAACTAAAACCTTCGGATTTTGATAAAGTGCACGAGCAAGAAGTATTCGTTGCTTTTGGCCGCCAGAGAGCGTCGACCCCATGTCTCCGACAATTGTTTCGTATCCCATTGGCATTAAAGCTATCTCATCATGGATTCCGGCGGTTCGCGCAACGCTTTTGATCGACTCAACATCTGACTCGGGGTCAAAAAAAGAAACGTTATCGGCGATAGTTCCAGAAAATAATGTGTCATCCTGCATTACTGCCGCGATAACGCCAACAGATAATGATCCAGCACCTTTATTTCTCTTCAATCCTCCAATGAAAACATCGCCCTCTTTGGCGGGAATCAAACCCAAAATTATTTTTGCAAGTGTGGTTTTTCCGCAGCCGCTCGCGCCAATGATCGCTACGGATTGACCGGATTCGATCGTAAAACTGAGATCCCGAAATATCCACGGATCCCATTCCGAGTAGCGGTAACCTAGCCCTGTAATACTTATCTCTGGTGGGCTATCAAAATCAATACCAGAATGCTGGGAGATCTCTTCTACTTCTGTTGTTACAATGTCTGAAATTCGATCAAGATGAAGTCTTATTATTCGTAACTCAGCGAGCTTGTCTATGAGTGCACCAACGCGCACTGAGAACTGGTCTGCATAAGCGAGGGTGGCAACCAACATGCCCGCAGTCAGGTCTGCCTCGGAAATTAAATAGGCACCCAAGGATAAAAAGAAGACTCGTTGCAGCGAGAAAATACCTTGGCTTGCTGCAGAAAATCCAAGTTGGATTCGCTGCGAAATCAAGTCCCGCTTCCCAGCTTCAACAGTGGTATTCGCAACGCGAGCACGCCTTTCGGCATGGCGGCCCGCCAGCTTTATCGCCTGTATTCCCCGGACTGACTCGATTAACTCAGATTGCTGCCGGGCGAGGTAAATTAGCCGCTCTTCGTTTGCCTTCCACGTCATTTTAAACATCAAAATACGACTCATACCGTACATGCCCGCAACAAAGATTGCGCACAAAGCCATATTTCTGTTATAGACAAAAAGCATCGTCAATGCCAATGTCCCAGTAATACCGTCGAGAAAGACGGTGACAAAGCTTCCAGTTAACGTCGCTTGAATGCTGTGAATCGAATCGAATCTAGAGAGAACATCGCCCAAGTATCTTCTCTCAAAAAACTCCAATGGCAAACGCATCAAATGACCAAAAATATTTGTGATCCACTGCGAACTTATATTAACACCAATCCAACTAATTAGCCACGAACGCGCCACGTTTAATGAAGTTTGTATGGCAACTATTACTATGAATATAGAAGCAATTGTCACAATCTGCGCCGAGCCTGGCACGCTGTATTGATCGATAGTCCACTGCGCCTGGAGTGGAATGCAAAGGCCAAGCACCTCGATGGCCAGCGCCAAGCCTAAAACCTGAACTAATGATCGCTTGAGTCCCGAAACTCTACCGATCAACTGCGATAATGGGATTTTCTCCCGAGTCTCAATTCTTTTAAAAGAAGACGCAGGGCTGAACTCAAGAAGTATACCGGTGAAATGCTTACTAACTTCAGAGAGCGACATGTGCCGCTCTCCGCGTGCGGGATCCATTATAATTAGCTTGCCGGACTTCGTTCCTGCGAGAACAACAAAGTGGTTCATGTTCCAATGTAAAATGGCTGGCCCATTGTTGATGGTTTCCAGGTAGTCCAGTTCGGCTCGAATTGCTCGACAGTCGAAGTTCAAGCTTCCTGATATATCCATAACACGATCGAGCGACATTCCTCTGAGCGTTGAACTGAAGCGCCGTCGTAAAGCCCGTAGCTCGACTTTACTTCCATGATAATTGGCGATCATTGCAATGCAAGCGAGCGCACACTCCGCTGCTTCAGTCTGCATAATGATTTCCACTTTACTACCTGTCGCCCAGGGTACAAAAGAACTTGCATTGATCATCAGTGTCGCCTGTTAGTCGACAATATTAATTGTTTCACTACGGGGCTTAAAAACCCATTCAATGAGGCGCCGATTTTCGACCGAAATCTTAGCCGATAGAGTCATCCCTGGTTTAAGAAGAGAGCTTCCAAACTTATTGCGCCTAGAAACAGAAGGCTGCACAAGCACGCGGTATGCCCCTTCCTTTTCTTCATGGCCCAGAAAGTTTGTCAATTCGGCAGCAGAGATTGACGCATTCGTTATCGATTTAATTTTTCCTGGCTGCCAACCATATCGATCTGAAGGGAATGCATCATAGCTAATTGCCACGTCATCCCCGGCCTTTAGAAGACCCACCGAGCGATTTGGCACCCACAGCTCTACAACAAGCTTGGCGTCATCTGGAAGAATAGACATTAGCGGCAGAGTGTCGTTTATCGGCTGCCCAATGTGCGCGAGCAGGCCAGTTACGACGCCATCATTTGGTGCTCGTATAATCAAAGCGCGAGTCTGCTCATTCTCTGCTTTCGCGCTCTGTACATCAGCAAGCTGTGCGGAAATTAACGAAATCTGATCGTTCGTCTTCGTTGATAGCTGCGAAAGTTCAGCTTGGGTCTGCGCTAGATCTGCGAGCACTTGAAGGCGCTGGTCGTTGAGACTTTCCACCAAGGATTGTTGCTGAAGTACCGAGTCGTGCTGTTGTGATAGCTGATATCCGCTTATGACATCAACAGCCTTTATCCTCCATACTTCATATATATCTTTAGCCGCAGAATAGCGCTGCTCTTGGGTCCGGATTTGGGAATCAAACCTTAGCTTTCGTTGTTCAAGGATCTCAATCCGGCCTTTCATCTCCTTCTCTCTGAGAAGAGCTAGATTTTTCTGTGACTCAATGGAAGCTCTCAAATCAGCAGACTTCCTCTCAAGTTGCTGAGAGATAATTTCGCCGGTGTCACCCAACGCTACGCTTGTTCGCTGCAGAGTTACCTTTATAACTGGTTCTCCCTTTTTTACTATCTGGCCCTCTCGCACGAGAACAGAGGTAACGATGCCGCCGCGAGCATTCGTTGCGAATATAGACGATTGACCTGAAGAAGGCATAAGCCTACCAGACACATTTTCTGTTTTTGCATAGCGACCAAAATAGCCGAGTGCGAGTATGGCCATTAACAGCCCCGAAGCGAGAGTGAAAAATAGCCATCCAATTCGAGGAGGCGATAGGCTGATCTCACCATACTTTTCTATTTTCTGAGCATCTATCGCTTCTTGACGAAACAGTGTCACGACGCCAACCTCTTCTCTCGAATTATCTTCGGCCCATTAATCTTATTATCAAAATATTTACACTAGATCTTTCTAGCCTGTATTTAATCGCGCGCGACTGGTGAATTTCTTAAATGAGTTCCTTGTAGTCCTGGGTATCAACAAATCTATTGGTTTTTAAGTCTTCCTTTATTTTTACGTAAAGCTCTTCCCGAACAAGATCGTGTAACGATGTTTTGCTGCATTCGGCTTGCAAAGAAGAACCAGCTAGGTGCGCACAAAAAAAGTCGCTAGCAACGTCCAGCATTCTAATTTCCGGCAAAATCATTTCCACCCAGAGAAATTGCCCTTGCTGATTGGCTTCGAGAAAAACGTAGTCACCTCTTTCGTCAACGATGAAGTCAAAGCAGGCGATCTCTATTTGGAAAATTTCCATGTAGGCCAAGCACTTCAGCTTGACATCCTCTGGAAGGCGGTGGGGTGATGCGTACTCAGAAACGACGCTAATATTTCTCCAGTCCAATTCACCTTGAGCGGAGCGCTGAGAATCGATCTTGATGGTCCGATCTTCTTTACCGAAGAATGTCGATCTTACTTCGTATAATTTATTGACCTTACGCTGATATATTCCGGGAACAGCCGATATAACTCTATGGTTAGTGAAATCAGATGCTTTTACGCTCGCCGTGTACATTGGCTTGACAACACCTGGTTCATCCCAAGCCATTGGGTAAAACGTCTTGTAGATCGCGCCATCACCATATTCGAGCGATCCTACAAAATCTTCAATCTCTTGAGGAGCGTTGCTAACCAGCGTTTCGGGAATTTTAAATTTGACATCTAATGCAGTGCGCAATTGTTGAACTTTAGTCTCTGCTCTTTGGTAGTTGCTGATTGAATGAATCCATTTAGTTTCGGCGTCAAGAGCGCTCCAGATCGATCTAAAAAAGGACCGATTTTCCTGTTCAGCGAAGGTCGAGTCTTCTTGCACTACCCACTCGGGTAATGAGATTTGGCTATGCCGTCTCATCCAAACCGCATCAAAAAAGTTGGACCGGTAGCTACGGCTCTCGATGGAGAAGTATGTTCCTGACTTACCCAGAGAGACGCTTGCGAGCTGTGTTCCTGCTATTTGAGGCTGCGGCCAGATCACAACCCTGCGCCCGCGCTTCGCCAGGGCAGCAGCAACGCATATCCCGTGTTCGTCAAATGCATGAGATATGATAAGGAGGCTCAAGTTTCACCTGTAAGAGATTCCGAAATTAAGAGGGGCGCCTTTTTAGGCGCCCCAGATCTAATTTAAATCGAAATTAGATCGCGCGGATGGGACGATTTTACTTATCGCCGTCCACACTATCGTGCGACACGCCGCCCGGATCGGTGCCAGTCTTAATCGTTGTCTGCGTAGCAGCCAACAGTCCGCCGGAAACCTTCTTCAACTCCTCGATGGAAAGCTCGCGTGAAAGCTTGTATCCCAAGATACGATTATCATTGGTATTCATAATCATTCTCACTCTGTTAAAAGATGCAAGAAAGCTTCGAACTTTGCTTGCATGGGGAATGCGCAGCACCTCCGCGCTCAGGACCAGGACTACACCTGGCAATTCTCTTTTACCAAAAGATTCGTTGCTCTGAGCTTGGCTTGCCGTAATTGCGATCAAGTATCGCAATAAACTGCAACTTCAGAAGTCATACTATTTATTATTGATCTTTGAGTAGTATTCTTTAATCGGATCGAGATTCATTAGTTCGCGCCGGACATCGACTTCATTTGGACTCGAGTAAGGGATAGGAGATGTTTGACCATCTGCGTTGTCCCTTCCCTGAGTACCGTATATCTGATCTTTCTTCATGAGCATGGCAGTGCGATCAGCGAGCAGGGAATAGCACTCGCGAGGCAGTCTGCGCTCCATCATTTGCTCCGAGAACTGATCGAATCCTTTTATCATTAGTGTGAGGTCAGCCGAATGCTGAAACATCAAGAAAACGTCGAATACGTCTCTTCGTGTCAAAGCGCTTCCGCTAAAGAGAGTATTGCTCGTAATTTTTTCTGAGATCCATACTCCAGCAGCCTCGTCTTGCTTTTTCGCTGCGAGATAGGATGGTGTGTCTGTTTTGAATTCGTCGGACTGCCAAGCCTTCCTTGTTTCGTCTGATCGAGATGAGACAGCCTTCAGCTCGAATCTCGTTTTATTTTTAATGTCCTCATCAAGGCACTTGTAGATAGTCGCACTGGCGGTTGGTGCTGCCAAGCCAAGCTGCGCCCTATCTTCAGCGAGACGAGCCTCTATTTCATAGGACTCGATTCCAAGGTTGTCTCTATGCCGGTTGAACAGGAATTCTTCATCGGGAGTGACACCAGCACCGACAATGGTTCCAAAGTACTGATCCTCCTTAGATTCCTGAAGCGCCTGATCCGTCAACCTAGCGAACTGATATGGACTTACATCGAGTTCGGTCCTCGATTCAAGGAAATCTATACCTGATTTCCGCGTAGCATCGTCTGTTGTAGAGGCTACGAGTGCAGCTACTTTTTCTACTAATGGCGAGCATTTGTCTTGACTGATATTTGAAACCAGTGAACTCAGCAACCTGGCGCTTTCGCTTGCAACAGGTCGTGCGTTCGAGCGATCAGCTGTGGAAACAGAAACAGCTATAACTGCCGTCGTGAGGACAGTACAGGTCCGTAGAAATCTAGCGATCATTTTCAGGCTCTTAATTACTCGTACCCAACCACTTGCGCACGTATCAGCGACTGATAGTGGAATTCACTTCGCGCCACAGCTTAATTTTTGATCACAGATAGACCAAAAATGTGCCGCCTCAGCGGCTGGCTTATCAATGAGAGCTCTTAACCGTGCTTGGAGCGATGCACGAGCGGTCTACCTGCGAACTGGTACCGCGCAATCGCGATTGGCTATTTTTTTTCTTGTGAAAGCACTGCATGTGCATCCTTTCATCCATGGAAGCGAGTATCAATTTCGCTCGGTGCAAATTTGATATCACGCCAATTTCCTCAGCGCAAGCGCATTTTTTTTTCAAGCCTGACAATTTGCATGCTTCAGGTGTCTTAGGTATCGATATTCACCCATTGGTCTGTGAAGCTTCTCTGTGCGAATTTGCCGCCCGGGGCGGTGACTTGAGCTTCCTCACATTGTTTCAGAGTGAGTAATGCAGCTTCATTCTCGCGCGTTGAATTTTCTTGACTGCGAGTAGGGAAGGGCGGGCACCACAGCAATTTTCTCGCTATTGCTGCATTGCAACTCCGTTGCGCATGCGAAGTCGGTCACAAATCCCAGTTGCAAGAGAAGTCACCGGTCGAAGGTCGCTTCGGTCGAATAATTTTTCGTCCGCCTTTTAAGTTTTATCTTTTTTTTACTCAGATACCTGAGATCTGCTCTCAGCAGCGTGACTTGATCGATCTCTTACTTATAGTCCATGTAGTCGCCGATGGAGGAAGGCGCATCGCAACAGCACAGGAGCTGATTTAGTTATCGCTGGATTAATCTCTCATGCCTGAACCAGGCGGCAACTGAGAGCTTTAGAAGCGAGATTAATATGTGCAGGCAAAGGGCTGGACCCGCACCCGAATCTTTGCATCCAGCGATCTGAATTAGGCCTACCTCAGGCGCAGTTGGCACACTTGAGTGGACTATCTCGCCAGACCCTGGTCGGAAAAGAAATGGCACCTTGAGCGATCTCGGCGTCAACCGCGTGGGGTAGGTAACGGTACCCAAAGCTGGACACGCAGGCGCGGCGCGAGATGCGCAGCCTGTGCATGGCGGCAAAATGGCCAGTGTCAGCTACACATGCGAATTTTGAGCCCGACTCCCAAGAGCAAGTCTTGGCGAGCGGGGAAGTACCTGCTTATTCGGCCCCGCACCTGACGCATTTGCTCGGCGAAACGCGCGTTCCCATCATCGCGATGGCTGTGGAAGAGACGGCCTCACGAACGCAGGTGCCGCCAAAGCAGATCTGGCGCAACGCGACAAAGCTAGCCGGGAATCATTTTCAGCGCACCGTCGGGCGCTGTGGACATGAAGTCCGGGGCATTGCCCGGTGGTCTCTGGGAGAAGACATTCCCGCGAGCGTTGGCGCTGGTCGCCGAGATCAACCGGTGCGGCTGCATCACGATCCGTCCAAGGAGAGCGAACGGAGGGTGCTGATGTTCCATACTACGACATGAGCTCTATTCCTACGACCAGATTCGCCGTGGTGTAGCATTCAAGATGATTGATCGGGGCCGCGCTGACCAAGCTGTGTTGAATCCGATGTTCACCACATTTAATCTAACTACCCTTGTCTTTGACGGTAGTTTCGACGGTTATCCAACTAAATCAATCATTGAGGAACTTTTAAATTCAACAATTTAGATGACCTACCGATGATTGAGTGGGAGTGAGCTGAGCACCGCGCTGCTACGAAAACGCCGCCTTCAAGGCGGCGTTTTCGTTTGCGGAGTCGCAGCGCCGATCAGCCCTTGGCGGCGTTGTAGCGGCGCTCGACTTCGTTCCAGTCGACCACGGCGTAGAAGGCGTCGATGTATTCCGGGCGGCGGTTCTGGTACTTGAGGTAATAGGCGTGTTCCCACACGTCCAGGCCGAGGATCGGGGTCAGGCCCTGCATCAGCGGGCTGTCCTGGTTGGCGCTGTTCTCCACGCTGAGCTTGCCGGCCTTGCTCACGCACAGCCAGGCCCAGCCGCTGCCGAAGCGGGTAATGGCTGCCTGGGTGAAGGCCTTCTTGAACGCGTCGAAGCCGCCCAGTTCCGCGTCGATCGCCGTGGCCACGTTGCCGCTCGGCGTGCCGCCGCCGTTGGGCGACATCACGGTCCAGAACAGCGAATGGTTGGCGTGTCCGCCGCCGTGGTTGGTGACGGCACCCTTGATCTTGTCGGGCAGCTCGCCGATGCGCGCGACCAGTTCCTCGACCGGCAACTCTGCCCATTCGGTGCCTTCCACCGCAGTGTTGAGCGAGTTGACGTAGGTCTGGTGGTGCTTGGTGTGGTGGATCTCCATCGTCTTGGTGTCGATGTTGGGCTCCAGCGCGTCATAGGCGTAGGGCAGGGCGGGCAGGGTGTACGGCATGGGGAGCTCCTGGTCAGTTCAGGGTTGTAACGGGCGGATGGGATGCCTGGAGCAACCGCGCAATGCCGGGATGCTCGTGGGTACGAAGAAAGTGCTGCAGCTCCAGATGGCTGCGCTGGCTGTGGCACAGGGCGGCATCGCGCCAGTCCTGGGGCAGGCCCGGGTCCAGCGCCATCTTCAACAGGCGCAGGTGGATGCCGACCAGTTCGTTGGCGGCGCGCTCGGCATCGCCGGCGCGATCGAGCGCTTCGGCCAGGTTAAGGCGCGAAACGGTGTAGGCCGCGATCGCGGGATCGGGAGGGCTGTCGCTGGCCAGTAGCGGCTCGGCGGCGTCCACTGCCTGCCGGTAGATTGTGATGGCGTCATCCAGCTTGCCCTGCGCGAACACGGCATTGGCTGCGCGAGTCAGCGCTTGCCAGTGGTGCAACGAATCGGAAGGAAACCGGGGCTGGGACATGGACTTGGACGCAAGGACGTGCCGCAAAGGGCAGGGGAGTCGTCGTTGCGTCTGCAGCGCGGGATCGGATGAAGCCTCGATCGCGGCGTTGCACGTCAGCGTGGAACTGGTGATTCCGTGTCCCCATTATCCACCGTGTCCGGTAGCGATGCGTGAAACGCTGCGCCGCATCGAGGCAACGCCCGTGCGGCGCCGTTAGAATTCGATCCCGTCCACCACACGACACGCCTGAGCTGATGTCATCCAGCGCGCCCCACGACTCTGACGAAGCTGCCGGCACCGAATGCGCGGCGCAGGACGTGGCGTGGATGCGGCGTGCGTTCGAACTGGCCGACATCGCCCAGCACGAGCGCGACGAAATTCCGGTCGGCGCGGTGCTGCTGGATGCCGATGGCCAGTGCATCGGCGAAGGCGGCAATCGCAACCGCTGCGATCACGACCCGACCGCGCATGCCGAGATCGTGGCCATGCGCCAGGGTGGCGCGCACCTGCAGAACCATCGCCTGGTCGGCTGCACGCTGTACGTGACCCTGGAACCCTGCGCGATGTGCGCGATGGCGATGGTCCACGCGCGCGTGGCCCGCGTGGTCTACGCCGCCGCCGATCCCAAGACCGGCGCGGCCGGCAGCGTATTCGACCTGCTCACCGATCCGCGCCACAACCACCGCGTGCAGGTCACCGGCGGCGTGCTGGCCGAGGAGGCCGGCCGGCGCCTGACCAACTACTTCCGGGCCAAGCGCGGCCGCCCATTGCTGGACTGATCAGGCTGCGGCCGCCGACGCTCCCACTTCGTGACGGGGCGGCGACAACCGGCGCGTCAGCCAGATTCGCACTGGCGTCTCGAACAGGCGGTTGACCGCCGAAGACACCAGCACCGAGACCACGATGCACAGCGGGATCGAGACCCACGCACTTGCCTGCTCGAACAGCCCCATGACCCGCATGACGCCGATCACCGGTTCGTGCAGCAGATAGATCGAAAAGCTCGCCCGGCCCAGTTCACGCATCAGCGCATTGCCCAGCAGCGCGGTGGACGCTGCGGTGCTGTAGGAGAAGCCCAGCACTGCGATCGCGGCGAACAGCGCACGTGGCAGGTCGGCGTAGTACCAGCGCCCGTAATCGGCCACGGCCGCCGCAGGAAATAACGGCAGCAGCATGAATTCGCCGGGCAGGGCAAGCAGCACCAACGCAATGACGCCAACCAGTTGCAGCGCGCCTTTGGCGAAGCCCGTCAGCGGCCGGTGTTCGGCCAGCCACCATCGCACGATCGCCACGGCTACGCCGAACAGGAAGATCTGCAGCTTGGACACGAACAGGATGCCCGGCAGCCTCGGCGATGCGGCGTAGCAGGCCACGGCGAACACCGCCAAGGCCGCCAACGCGGCCTTGCGCCAACGCACCGGCAGGGCGGTGATGCCCCACATCAACACGAAGAATCCGTAGAACTGGAACTCCGGCCCGACCGACCAGAACACACTGACTTTGCCGGTGAACAGCAGGTGGCGGGCCAGCTCCAGCGTATCCATGTGGTAGACGCTGAAGGCATCGAGCCCCAGGTGATACGTGGAGAGATAGCCGAGTACCACCACTGCGTAGTACAGCGGCACGATGCGCGCGGTGCGGGCCGCGCAGAAGCGGCGCACCGAGACCGCGTTGAACGACTGGCGCAGGTGCAGGTGCGCCATCAGGAACCCGCTGAGCACGAAGAACAGCATCACCCCGGCCGGGCCAAGGTTGTAGATGTCCCAATTGAACATGTGCAGGTGCGAGATCAGCACCACGACCGCCGCCAGGCCACGCAGGCCATCCAGCGCGGGCATGTGTTCCTTGTCGAGGGCGGGATGCTGGGAAACGCTTGAAGCGGGGGCAGGATCTGCAGGCGGTACGACACCGCCTGTCTCAGCCTGCAGTGGGGGAAGCTGCATGGTGGACTCCGCGCGTGGATTGGATGCGTCTCGAAGGTGCCGCGCAAAGCCTGAATGACTTCACGTGACGTCTTCAAAACTGAATACGCGGAGTTGCACGGAGTTCGGCCACGCGACCGGCAATCAAACCGTCAGTAGCGCTAGGCGGATTTCAGGCGCGGGCGATCTCCCGACGCGTCGCGCCGAGACGCATTGAGGTGCGGCGTTTCTCAGGCCGTGCGCGCGATGGCGCTGTGCGCACCGCTGGGCGTGAAGCGGCGGGTGATCCAGAGCCGGGCGGGCGTTTCCAGGATGCGGTTGACCAGCGAGGCCAGTAGCACGGTCGCCACGAGGCAGCCGATGCCTGCGACCGAGGGATTGAGCCGCTCGAACAGGCCGAAGTAGGTCATGACGTCGATCACCGGCCGATGCAGCAGGTAGATCGAGAAACTCGAACGGCCCAGCTCACTGACCAGCCCGTTGCCAAGCAGCAGATCGGAGACCTTGTTGCGATACGAGAACGCCAGCACCACCAGCGCCGCCAGCAGCACGCGCGGCAGGTCGGTGTAATACCAGGCGCTGATCTGCGCCACGTCCTGCGCCGGAAACAGCGGCAGCAGCATCTGGTGATACGGGAACAGCATGCCGACCACCGCAGCACAGGCCAACAGCTGGAGCGCCCCGATCCCGCGTGCATCAGGCTGCTGGCCCCGCGTGGCCAATGCATGTCGTAGCAGCGCGATCGCCACACCGCCCAGGAAGATATGCAGCTTGGAGATGAACAGCACGCCCGGCAGATACGGCGAACCGAAGTAGCAGGCGATGGCGAACGCACCCAGCACCAGCAACGCCAGCGTGCGGGCCTTGCCGTGCAATGCCGTGATGCCCCAAAGCAGCAGGAAGAACCCGTAGAACTGGAATTCCGGACCGACCGACCAGAACACGTCGGTCGACCCGACAAACGCCAGCAGCCGGACAAGCGCCACCGTGTCCATGCGGTAGTGGAAGTCGGCCTGGGTCAGCACCGACACCGCATAGGCGATCAGCACCACCGTGTAATACAGCGGCACGATGCGCGCCACGCGCGCCACGCCAAAGCGACGCAGCCGTTGCGCATCGAACGGCTGCTGCAAGTGCAGGTGGGCCATCAGAAAGCCGCTCAGCACGAAGAACAGGAACACGCCGGTCTCGCCGAAGTTGACTTGCTCCCAGGCCCACGTCTTCGTCGGCAGGTGCGCAATCACCACCGACAGCGCCGCCAGTCCGCGCAGGCCATCAAGCGCGGGCATGTGTTCCTTGGCCTTGCCCTTCGTCGTCGTGTTGACGGAGGGCAAAGGCGGTGCGTCGGGCAACGCGATCGTGCCCTGTGCAGCCTGCAGGTGGGGGGATTGCTGCATGCCGGACTCCACTTTTGTTTGTGTGATCACCCAGGCCGATGCTGTGACTGCGGCAGGTGATGCAGGGCGTACTTCCACCCTGATGAACGTCGTTTGGTGCGGGAAGGTGCCAAACGACCCTACACGCAAAGCGCGTCAGGACCCTGCGGTATGATGAACAACCAAGTTGCGAATGTCCCAACCCATGAATTCAGTCCCAAATAACAGCCACCTGATCTGGATCGATCTGGAGATGACGGGGCTGGATACCGACAACGATTCGATTCTTGAAATCGCCACGGTGGTGACTGATTCGCAGCTCAACATCCTGGCCGAAGGGCCGGAGTTTGCCATTGCCCATTCGCTCGACACGCTCGAGTCGATGGACGAGTGGAACCGCAACCAGCATCGCCGCTCCGGCCTGTGGGACCGCGTGGTCTCCAGCTCGGTCACGCTGGGTCAGGCCGAAGCGGCCACGGTCAGCTTCCTGTCCGAATGGGTGCCGGCCAATGCCTCGCCGATGAGCGGCAACTCGATCTGCCAGGACCGACGTTTCCTGCATCGCCAGATGCCGCGGCTGGAGCGCTACTTCCACTACCGCAACCTTGATGTCAGCACCTTGAAGGAGCTGGCGCGCCGCTGGGCGCCCGAGGTGCTGGAAGGCGTCAAGAAGCAGTCCTCGCACACCGCGCTAAGCGACGTGCACGATTCGATCGCCGAGCTGCGGCACTATCGCAAGCATCTGGCCAGACTGGCCTTGCCCACAGGGGCCTGACCGCCGGTTGATCAAGAAAAAAGGGCGCCCTCGGCGCCCTTTCCTGTTCCAGTCACCTCATGCCTCAGCCGTTGTGGCCCGGCTCGTTGTCGCGCGTCTTGGGCGGCGACTGCAGCGCATCCACGGGCACCGTCGTCAGCGCCGCTGCCGGAATGGCCGCGCCGTCGGTGCCCAGATGGTGATAGACGTGGACGTCGCGCTGCGGGAAGGGAATGCTGACGCCGTTGGCATCGAACGCCTTCTTGATGTTTTCGGTCAGGTCGCACTTCACCCCGAACCAATCGTTGTTCAGGACATGGCAGCGCACGCCCAGGTTGACGCTATTGTCGGCCAATGCATAAACCACCACGTCGGCCGCGGGCTCTTGCAGAATGCGCGTGTCGCCCTTGAGCAGTTCACCGATCAGTGACTTGGCCTTGTCGATGTCATCGTTGTAGCCGATGCCAATCACCAGCTCCACGCGGCGGCGTGTATCGGGCGTCAGGTTGATGATCTCGCTGCTGGTGATCACGCTGTTGGGCAAGATGATCGTCTGATTGTCCGCACCGCGCAGACGCGTCTGGAAAATGCTCACCGACTCGCACTTGCCGGTCTGGCCACTGAGCGTGACCACATCCCCGACGCGGAACGGCTTGAGCGTCACCAGCATCACGCCAGATGCGACGTTGGACAGCGAGTCCTTCAAGGCCAGGCCGATCGCCAGTCCGGCGGCGCCGACCACGGCCATCAGCGAAGCAGGCGCCACGCCAAACACCGATTGTAGGATCGCCAACAGCAGCAGGACCAGCAAGACAACATATAGCACCCGTGCGATGAACTGCACGGCAGTAGGTTCGAGTTCGGCGCGCGTCATGCCGCGGGTGGCGATGCCCGCGAGCCACTTGGCCAGGCGCAGGCCGATCCACAGGACCACCAACCCGATCAGCACGCGTGTGCCCACGCCCAGTGCGATCCCGGTCCATTGTTCCTGCCGTTCGGCGGTCCACCAGTTTTCCACGTCTGTTCTCCTTCACTAGTCTGCTTTTCAAAATACAGAACCCCGCACTAGGCGGGGCTCTGTCGTATTGCCCTGAAACGTTACCGAGATGGCGTTCCGATCAGGCGGCCTTGAGCTTGGCCAGGCGCAGCCAGGTATCGACCACGGTGTCAGGGTTGAGCGAGACCGACTCGATGCCTTCCTGCATCAGCCACTCGGCCAGCTCCGGGTGGTCCGAGGGACCCTGGCCGCAAATGCCGACGTACTTGCCCTTGGCGCGCGCGGCCTTGATCGCCATCGACAGCAGCTTCTTGACCGCCAGGTTCCGCTCGTCGAACAGGTGCGCGACGATCGACGAATCGCGGTCCAGGCCCAGGGTCAGCTGGGTCAGGTCGTTGGAACCGATCGAGAAGCCATCGAAGATTTCCAGGAACTCATCGGCGAGCAGCGCGTTGGACGGCAGCTCGCACATCATGATGATCTTCAGCCCGCGCTCGCCCTGCTTGAGGCCGTTGGCCTCCAGCACCTCGACGACCTTTCGGCCTTCTTCCAGCGTGCGCACGAACGGGATCATGACCCACAGGTTGTCCAGGCCCATCTCGTTGCGGACCTTCAGCACCGCCTTGCACTCCAGCGCGAAGGCTTCGGTGAAGGACGGATCGACGTAACGGCTGGCGCCGCGGAAGCCGATCATCGGGTTCTCTTCTTCCGGCTCGTACTTGCTGCCGCCGATCAGGTTGGCGTACTCGTTGGACTTGAAGTCCGACAGGCGCACGATCACCGGGTTCGGCGCGACCGAGGCGGTCAGCGTGGCGATGCCTTCGGCCAGGCGGTTGATGTAGAACTCCACCGGCGCGCCGTACCCGGCGATCTTGGCGTCGATCTTCTTCTTCACCGCCGCGTCCTGCGTGTCGTATTCCAGCAGGGCCTTGGGATGGATGCCGATGTGGCTGGCGATGATCATCTCCAGGCGCGCCAGGCCGATGCCGGCGTTGGGCAGCTGGCCGAAATCGAACGCGCGCTCCGG
Source organism: Pseudoxanthomonas sp. GM95 (assembly GCF_900109775.1). Taxonomy (GTDB): domain Bacteria; phylum Pseudomonadota; class Gammaproteobacteria; order Xanthomonadales; family Xanthomonadaceae; genus Pseudoxanthomonas_A. Next base: position 1,565,617 of record NZ_FOAX01000001.1, on the reverse strand, counting down.
GTTGGCCACGTTCATCATGATCTTCAGCGGCGCCGGCGGCATGTTGCCCAGGTCGGTCGTGGTGCGCTCGAACTCCAGGATGCCGTCGTAGATGAAGCCGGTATCACCCTCGGCGCAGCTGACGGTGACTTCCTGCCCGTCCTTGACCAGCTCGGTGGCGTTACCCGAACCCACCACGGCCGGCACGCCCAGCTCGCGCGCGATGATCGCGGCATGGCAGGTACGGCCACCACGGTTGGTGACGATGGCCGACGCACGTTTCATCACCGGTTCCCAATCGGGATCGGTCATGTCGGCGATCAGTACGTCGCCGGGCTGCACGCGATCCATGTCCTCCAGCGAGCGCACGACGCGGGCCTTGCCGGCGCCGATCTTGGCACCCACGGCGCGGCCTTCGGCCAGCACCTTGGCGTCCTTGGACGACAGCGCGAAGCGTTCGATCTGGGTGGCATGGCTGCGCGACTTCACCGTCTCCGGGCGCGCCTGGACGATGAACAGCTTGCCGCTGACGCCGTCTTTGGCCCACTCGATGTCCATCGGGCGGCCGTAATGCTTTTCAATGACCAGCGCCTGCTTGGACAGTTCCTGCACGTCCTCATCGCTGATGGAGAAGGTGTTGCGCAATTCGGCAGGGGTGTCCTCGGTGCGCACGCGTTCGCCCGGCACGTCCGAATACACCATGCGCAGGGCCTTGCTGCCCAGCGAGCGGCGCAGGATCGCCGGCTTGCCCGCGTTGAGCGTGGGCTTGTAGACGTAGAACTCGTCCGGGTTGACCGCGCCCTGCACGACCATTTCGCCGAGGCCGACCGAGGAGGTCACGAACACCACGTCGCGGAAGCCGGACTCGGTATCGAGGGTGAACAACACGCCCGAGGCGCCCACGTCCGAACGGACCATCAGCTGCACGCCCGAGGACAGGAACACGTCCTCGTGCTTGAAGCCGTGGTGCACGCGGTAAGCGATGGCGCGGTCGTTGTAGAGCGAGGCGAAGACTTCCTTGACCTTGTGCACCACATCGTCGGCGCCGGTCACGTTGAGGAAGGTTTCCTGCTGGCCGGCGAATGACGCGTCGGGCAGGTCTTCGGCGGTGGCCGAGGAGCGCACGGCCACGGCGACTTCGCCGCCGCCGTTTTCGTCGCACAGCTGCTTGTAGGCGGTGCGGATGTCGGCATCCAGCTCCGGCTGCAGCGGGGCATCGATCACCCAGCCGCGGATTTCCTTGCCGGCGGCGGTCAGTGCGCCGACGTCTTCCACGTCCAGCGTGGCCAGCTTGTCGAAGATCCGCTTGGACAGATCGTTGTGGGCGATGAAGTCCTTGAATGCTTCTGCCGTGGTTGCGTAGCCACCGGGAACCGAGACGCCCAGCTGGGCCAGGTTGCCGATCATTTCGCCGAGTGAGGAATTCTTGCCGCCGACGCGGGCGAGGTCGGACAGGCCAAGCTCATGCAGCCACAGGATGTTCTGGTTCAAGCGCTACGCTCCTTGAGGGACCTGGGGATTCGGCGCAAAAACGCGTCGGGCCGTGGTCCATTGAGGGGGGGAGAGGGTGTGCTAATGATGCAGCCCGATATCGCACTGCACAAGCAATGGTGCGATATTGGTATCGTCAGTGTCCAGCACGAGGGATGAACGTAATGTCGAGTGTCCGACCGGTCTTTTATGTTTCAGATGGAACCGGGATCACCGTTGAAACGATCGGCCATAGCCTGCTTACCCAGTTCTCCGGGTTTTCCTTCATCACCGACCGGATCCCCTTCGTCGACGACATCGACAAGGCCAGCGAGGCCGCCGGGCGCATCCGCGAGGCCGGGCTGCGTCACGACGCGCGCCCGATCGTGATCCATTCCATCGTCGATCCGGCCATCGCCCATCTGCTGGAATCCAGCGGCGCGCTGATGCTTGACGTGTTTGCGCCTTTCATCAATCCGATGGAGCTGGAGCTGGGTGCGGTGCGCCAGTCGCGGGTCGGCCAGGCGCACGGCATCGTCAACTTCGAGGCCTATCACCGGCGCATCAACGCGATGAACTTCGCCCTGAGCCACGATGACGGCATCGCCATCAACTACGACGAGGCCGACCTGATCCTGGTTGCGGTCTCGCGGGCGGGCAAAACGCCGACCTGCGTCTATCTGGCGCTGCATTACGGGGTCAAGGCGGCCAACTATCCGCTGACCGACGAGGACCTGGACAGCGACCGCCTGCCGCCGCGCCTGCGCGCCTACCGCAAGAAGCTGTTCGGCCTGACCATCGATCCCGAGCGGCTCTGCCAGATCCGCCAGGAGCGCCGGCCTAATTCCGGCTACGCCAAGGCCGAGACCTGCCGGCGCGAAGTGGCCGCCGCCGAGAGCATGTTCACCACCGAGCGCCTGCCCACGTTGAGCACCACGCATACCTCGATCGAGGAAATCGCCAGCAAGGTCATGTCCACGCTGGGCCTGCAGCGCGAGATGTTCTGAGCAATGGGGTGGGCGAGGGCGTCGCGGCCGCGGGTTGGAAACGGGCGGCCGGACCCTCAAATTAGGGCCTGGACACGTGGGGCGTCAATGCTGCCGTTGGCGCCTGACAGCGTGTAGGATCGAGCCATGCCCGCCATTCTCTCCCGTGCCACACACCTGCCCAAGCTGGGCCGTTTCGGCTGGCTGATGGCGCTGTACGCGGAAAATTACGGGCGCCTGGCGCGCCTGTTCGCCCCGGCCGACCTGACGCCCGGGCGCTATGTCTCCAGCATCGGCGACGGGCTGGACCTGCATCTGGATGTGATCGAGACGCACCGCTATACGGTCGAGCTGCGCCTGACCTACGGCATCATCGACCCGCAAACCGGCGAGCCGGATCCCTCTGCTTTCGTGCGTGTTTACCGCGATGCACGCCAGGCCGAGGCGACGCACTGCTATGTCGGGCGTCGCTGGCAGGACGTGATCGGGATGTTCCCGCCGCCGGCCGAGCTGATCAGCCACCGGATGCGGATGAACACCTTCCTGGGCAAGTGGGTCGAATACTTGGCCGAACGCGGCCACGGTGTCGCCACGCTGCGCCGGGTGGAAGAGGGCGAAGTGATTGCCCGTGTCGAGGCCGGCGACGCCGCCTGACTCGGTTGCGCCGGGGCGAATGCCGCCCCGATCATTGATGCTTCGCGTTACCAGAAGTCCGGCAACGGACGCTTGACGATGGCGTCGTGGCAGTCGATCTGCGATTCGATATGCATCCGCGCCAGGGTCAGATAGTTGGCCTTGGGTCCACCGCCGGACCCCGTGACCTCGCCCAGGTACTCGCTACCGGCCCAGACCCGTCCAATCCACGTGGCCTCGTCTTCGCCGATGGTCAGGGTCACGGTGTAGCGCAGGCGGCGCCCCTGCTTGTCCTTGCACAGATAGACGGTCGGGAACTGCATGGTGAAGCTGTCTTCGCCACTGCGTCGCTGCAGGAACTTGCGCAGCTCGGCCGTGGCCGCGGTTTTGGCGTCGACATCCAGCAGGGTGAACTCGTCGCGGATGTAATCGGAGTGTTCGAGGAAGTGCTCGATCGCCTCGCTCGGCGCATAGCCGTTCCTGCGGATCCAGCTGGCGAACGCCGCTTCATGGCGTCCGTTGGGGTTCTTGTCTGACTTCGGCATCGAGGCTCCTTGCGGCTTCATGAGGCGGGCGCATCCGCGACGGATGCCTGTTTATTTTCATGAATTCACGATGCGGATCAGATGAAGAAGACTGCCGCCCGGCCTTCATTTGTTCCTAATCCTGTCGCGCGATGCCGCCCGCACCCACCGCGATGAAAGGACGCGCGCAACAAAAAAGCGCAACGGATGTCCGCTGCGCTTTGATGCAAAACAAGTGGCGTCCCCACGGGGATTCGAACCCCGGTGTCCACCGTGAAAGGGTGGTGTCCTAGGCCTCTAGACGATGGGGACGCTGTCTAAACTTGCGAATCACAAGCAGGCCTGGTGCTTGTAACCGGTGAAACGTGGTGGAGCCAGGCGGGATCGAACCGCCGACCTCCTGCATGCCATGCAGGCGCTCTCCCAGCTGAGCTATGGCCCCGATGTTGCCAAGAAAAAACGCAGCGGCGAAACACGCTGCGTCTTCCCTCGTTGTAGCTGGCGTCCCCACGGGGATTCGAACCCCGGTGTCCACCGTGAAAGGGTGGTGTCCTAGGCCTCTAGACGATGGGGACGCTGTCTAAACTTACGAATCACAAGCAGGCCTAGTGCTTGCAACCCTTGAAACGTGGTGGAGCCAGGCGGGATCGAACCGCCGACCTCCTGCATGCCATGCAGGCGCTCTCCCAGCTGAGCTATGGCCCCGGTGTCTTGGGAGCCCGGCATTCTAATGACCGATTCGGTGTTCCGCAAGCATGAATACGCGAATTTTTTATATGCATGCAACGCTGGCGTTTCAGGTGCGCTGAAGACGCAAGCGCAGTGCGTTGCTGACCACTGACACCGAGCTCAAGCTCATCGCGACGGCCGCGAAGATGGGCGAGAGCTTCCAGCCCAACCACGGCGTCAGCACGCCTGCTGCAAGCGGCACGCCCAGGCCGTTGTAGAACAGCGCGAAGCCCAGGTTCTGACGCATGTTGCGCACGGTCTGCTGCGAGATGCGGCGCGCGCGCAGCAGGCCGGACAGCTCGCCTTTGACCAGCGTTACCTGCGCACTGGACATGGCCACGTCGGTGCCGGTGCCCATCGCGATGCCGACATCGGCCGATGCCAGTGCAGGCGCGTCGTTGATGCCGTCGCCGGCCATCGCCACCACGCGGCCCTGCTGGCGCAGTGCATCGACCAGGCGCGCCTTGTCGGCAGGGTTTGTTTCGCCGTGGACCTCATCGATCCCAAGCTGGCGCGCGACGGCTTGTGCGGTGCTGGTGGCATCGCCGCTGGCCATGACGATGCGCAGGCCGCTGGCCTTGAGCGAGGCGATGGCGTGCGCGGCGCCGTCCTTGATCGGATCGACGACGGAAATCAGGCCAGCGAGCACACCATCGACGGCCAGGAACATCACGCTGGCACCGTCCAGGCGCAGTGCTTCGGCAGTGCCCTCAAGTGGCGCGACCTCAATCCGCGCGGTCGCAAGCAGGGCGCGATTGCCGAGCAGCAATGCGTGTCCGTCGACGTGCCCGCGCACGCCCAATCCGGGGTCGGAAGTCATGTCCGCGCTGGCCGATAACGTCATCCCGCGTTGGCGCGCTTCGGCGACGATGGCCTGGGCGAGCGGGTGTTCGCTGCCGGCATCCAGGCTGGCGGCCAGCCGCAGCACACCTTCCGCGCGGTACGGCGCCAGCGCCTGCACATCGCCGAAGCTTGGCTTGCCGCGCGTGAGCGTGCCGGTCTTGTCGAGCACCAGCGTGTCGACGCTGCGCAGACGCTCGATCGCCTGAGCGTCGCGGAACAGCACGCCAGCCTGCGCGGCGCGGCCGCTGGCGACCATGATCGACATCGGTGTCGCCAAGCCCAGCGCACAGGGGCAGGCGATGATCAGAACGCTGACGGCATTGAGCAGGCCGTGGGTCCATGACGGCGGTGGCCCGAACAGGCCCCACACCAGCAGCGTGGCCACGGCGACCGCCAGCACGGCAAGCACGAACCAGTACGCGACGCGATCGGCCATCGCCTGCATCGGGGCACGCGTGCGCTGGGCCTGGGCGACAAGCTGGACGATCTGGGCGAGCGTGCTGTCGCTGCCGGTGCGGGTGGCTTCGATGATCAGCGCGCCCGCACCATTGAGCGTGGCGCCGATGACCGGATCGCCCGGTCCGCGTGCAACCGGCACCGGCTCGCCGGTCAGCATCGACTCGTCCAGATGCGAGCGACCTTCGCGCACCACGCCATCCACCGGGACTTTCTCGCCGGGCCGCACGCGCAGGCGATCGCCGGGCTGGAGCGTGTCGAGCGCGACGTCGTGCTCGCTGCCATCGGCGTCGATCTTTCGTGCGGTTTTGGGGGCAAGGCCGAGCAGGCGGCGGATCGCCGAAGATGTCTGCGCGCGCGCCTTGAGTTCCATCAGCTGGCCGAGCAGGGTCAGGCTGATGATGGCCGCGGCCGCTTCGAAATAGACTTCCACCTGCCCATGCAGGCGGAACGCCGCGGGAAAGACCTGCGGCACCAGTAACGCAACCACGCTATAGAGATACGCCGCCGATACGCCGGTGCCGATCAGCGTCCACATGTTGGGGCTGCGATGGACAATCGACTGCACCCAGCGCTGCAAAAAGGGCCAGCCTGCCCACAACACCACCGGCGTGGCGAGCGCGCCCTGCAGCCACGCCGACACGCCCATCGGCATCAGCGACAACAGATGGCCTGACATCGCCAGCAAGACGGCCAGCGCACTCAACGGCAGCGACCACCAGAAGCGGCGGCGGAAGTCGGTGAGTTCCGGGTTCTCGGTTTCGTCCAGCGACGGCATCATCGGCTCCAGCGCCATGCCGCACTTGGGGCAGGTGCCGGGGGCATCGCGCACGATTTCCGGGTCCATCGGACAGGTGTATTGCGTGCCGGGCGGTGGCGGCGCCGTGTCCTGCGGCGTGCGCTGCAAGTAGCGGTGCGGATCTGCGCTGAACTTCTGCTTGCAGCCGGCGGAGCAGAAGCCGTAGGTCTGGCCTGCGTGCTCGACGCGGTGCTGGGTGGTCGCCAGATCAACGCGCATGCCGCAGACCGGATCGGTCGCCGACGACGTGGGCTCCGCTGCGAGCGGCTGATGGTGTGGGTGCCCACAGCAGGACGACTTTGGTGCGACGGGCTGCGCCGCGACGACGGCGGGCGATGCTGGCTCGGTCGCCTCGGATTCCGATTTGGAATGGCAGCAGCTTGGGCGAGGCTGGGCCGGATCCTGCTCGGACACCACCTCAACCGTCCTCGCGCAAGGCCGAGACGATCGGGCAGTCGCGCAGCGCGCCATGCCCCGGGCAGGCGTCGACCATGACCTTGAGCGCGTCGCGGACACGGGCCAGTTCGTCGATGCGTTGCTCGACCTGGCTCAGCTTGCGGCTGGCGGCGTCCTTGACCGCGGCCATGTCGCCGCGACCGGCGCTGATCGCCAGGAGTTCGCCAATTTCCTCAAGAGTGAAACCTAACCCCTTGGCACGCCTGATGAAATTCAGGCGCGAGACGTCGTCTTCGGCATAACGGCGGTAGCCGCCCGTCGAGCGCGGCGGCTCCGGCAACAGGCGTTGCCGCTCGTAATACCGGATCGTGTCGATCGGGACCTGGGTCTGGCGGGCCAGCTGACCGATGTTCATGGGGCGCTCCAACAGGGAAGACGCCCAGTGTGCACCCTTGAGTCTGGTCAAGAGTCAAGGGTTTGGCTGCCAGCAGCCTGCGCTCAGAACCAGAAGCGCAGGCCGGCGACCCAGCCGTGATCCAGTGCAGGCTCGCCGTCGGCGCGGACCAGATCGGCGGTGTCGCCGAAGCTGCGACTCCAGCCATAGCCCACGTACGGGGCGAACTGGCGGGTGATCTCGTAGCGCAGGCGCAGGCCAGCTTCGCCGTCACTCAGGCCCTTGCCGATCCGGTTGGCCCGGTCGTCCTTGCTGTAGGCGTTGAATTCCACCCGCGGGGTCAGGATCAGGCGGTTGGTCAGCAGCAGCTCGTACTCGGCCTCGACGCGCGCGGCCAGGCGGCCCTGTTCGCCGATGTAGGCGTGGGCTTCCAGTTCGAACTTGTAAGGCGCCAGGCCCATGACGCCGAGACCCGCCCATTGCCGCGATGGCCCCGGGCCGAAATCGCTGCGCAGCGAAAACACCCGGTCCCACCACGGTCCGGTCGCATGGCTCCATTGCAGCTGCACGTCGCCGCGCGCCTGTTCGCCCCGGTGTTGTTCGCCCTCGCTACGTAGCCAGAATTTGTCGAAATTGCCGCCCACGCCAAAGCGCGCATCCCAGGCTGTGCCGCCGCCTTCGACGTGCTCCAGGCGATCGCCGCGCAGCACTGCAACGGTGGGGTTGTCGTCCATATGCAGCGACATATCCATGCCGCCGAGGTCAGGAAACGCCGCGGCACGTTTCTCCATCGTCGGCGCGGGCAGGGGCGCCGGCATCGGCGCGCTGTGTCCGTGATGTGCGTTGTGATCCATCGGCGGGGCGCCAGGCGCAGCCATCGGCATGTCCATGCCCGGCATGGATTCCATCGACATTCCGGCCGGCATCGCGTGGCCGGCGTGCGGATCGGCAGGTCTCGAGGGCGTGACCTGCTTGGGTTTGGCGGCCGGCGTCTTGGCTTTGGGCTTGGTGGCCGGCTGCTTCGGCGTGGCCGGCGCGTGCTGCGCGTGGTCCATCGGCATGGCCATGTCGTGATGGCCGGCGTGGGGATCGGCCTTCGGCGCGGATGTGCTGGCCTGCGGCTTGGTTTCGGCCTTGTCCGAGGTTTTCTTCTTGTCGGCCGGCTTGCCGGTGTCCTGCATCGACGACATGTCCATGCCGGGCATGTCCTGCATCTGCATGGCGGCGTGGTCGTGCTGCTGGGCGAAGGCCGAACCCTGCGCCAAAGCCAATGCGCACGCCAAGGCCAAGCTGCGGTAATGGGGCAGGGGGCTCATGCGACCTGCACCTCGCGGAACATGCCCAGCTCCATGTGCAGCAGCATGTGGCAATGGAACGCCCACCGCCCGAGCGCGTCGGCGCTGACCCGATAGCTGCGGACGCTGCCCGGCGGCACGCTGACGGTATGGCGGCGGACCTGGAACTGGCCATCGGCGCTTTCCACGTCGCTCCACATGCCATGCAGGTGGATGGGGTGCTCCATCATGGTGTCGTTGACCAGCACGATACGCACGCGTTCGCCGTAGTTGAGCTTGACCGGGCCGGCCTTGGAGAACGGAATCCCGTCGAAGCCCCAGACGTAGCGCTCCATGTTGCCGGTCAGGTGCAGCTGAAGTTCGCGCCCAGGCTCGCGCGGATCGGGATCGTCGAAGGTGCTGTGCAGATCGGCCGCAGTCAGGACGCGCCGGCCGTTGTCGCGCAGGCCGATGCCCGGGTCGTCCAGGGCGCGGCTGGGCGTCATGGTCTGCATGTCCACGGCCGGGTTGTTCGATTCGCTGGCGGGATGGCGGACTTCGATCGCCGACTTGGTCGTGCCCATGCCGGGCATCGCGTGATCGTGGCCCATGCCGGCCATCGCCGAAGCCTCCATCGCACCCATGTCACCGTGGCCCATCGACGCGTGATCCATGCCGGCGTGATCCTGGTTGGACGTGCTCGTCCCCGGCATCGCCATCGCACCGTGCGACATCCCGCCGTGGCCATGGTCCATGCCCATGTCGGCCATGGTCAGCAACGGGCGGGGATCCAGCGGTGGCACCGGTGCCTGCAGGCCGGGGCGGGGCGTCAGGGTGGCGCGCGCGTAGCCGCTGCGGTCCATCGCCTGGCAGAACACCGTGTAGGGCTGGTCCTCCTGCGGCTGCACGACCACGTCCAGGGTCTCGGCCACCGCGATGCGGAATTCGTCCACGCTGACCGGATGCACCGGCTGGCCGTCGGCGGCCACCACGGTCATCTTCAGTCCCGGAATGCGCACGTCGAAGAAGCTCATCGCCGAGCCATTGATGAAGCGCAGGCGCACGCGCTCGCCGCGCTTGAACAGGCCGCTCCAGTTCGCGTCCGGGCTGGCCCCGTTGACCAGGTAGGTATAGGTCTGGCCGCTCACGTCGGCCAGGTCGGTCGGGCTCATCCGCATCTGGCCCCACATGCGCCGGTCCTGCGTCGCGACCTTGAGACCTTGCTGCCGTGCGTCGCGGACGAAGTCGCCCACGGTGCGCTTGTGGACGTTGTAGTAGTCCGGCTGCAGCTTGAGCTTGCGCACGATGGCGTGCGGATCTTCGTCGCTCCAGTCCGAGAGCAGCAGCACGTAGTCGCGGTCCACTGCCACCGGATCAGGCCCGGCCGGCGCCACGACGATCGCGCCGAACGCGCCCTTGGCCTCCTGCAGGCTGGAATGCGCGTGGTACCAGTACGTGCCAGATTGCTTCAACTTGAAGCGGTAAAGATATGATTCTGAAGGACCTATCCCGTGGAAACTCAGTCCCGGCACGCCGTCCATCGCCGCCGGGAGGATGATCCCGTGCCAATGCAGCGAGGTGTCTACGCCGAGCCGATTGCTGACCTTCAGCGTGACCTCGTCGCCTTCGCGCCAATGCAGCGTCGGCCCCGGCATCGAGCCATTGATTGCCACCGCCTGCGACGGCCGACCGGTGATGTTGACGGGCAGGGCGCCGATAGACAGGTCGAATGCCTGCCCGCGCAGCTCAGGAACCTGCGGTGCGAAGGAGCCGGATTGCCCCAGGGCCAACCCCGGCACGGCCAGCGACGACCCTGCCAACGCCAGCCCGGTGCCGGTGACGAACCGCCGCCGCGTGGTCGAGAACCCAGGCGGGCGGAAAGCTTCCATCGACATCCACAGACTCCAGGCGCGGCGCAAAACGGCCGGCGAGTATGCAAAGTCTGGAGTGAAGTCCAGTCAAGGCAAAACCCCTATTTCCAGATGACGAAGCGGCCATCCGGGCGTAGGCGCTCAGGCCAGCAGGCGGTCGACCAGCGCCGAGCCGCGGCCCTGCGCCAGCAGCTCGGACAGCACGAACGGCAGGTTCAAACCCAGCCCGTGGCCCAGGCCATCGAGGTTGGGCAGCGTGCCAACGTAGCGTGCAACCGCTGAGCCATCGGCCTGTGCGAAGGCCTTGTCCAGGTTGATCCAGTGCAGCTTGCCCAGCTTGGCCTGCAGGGATTCATGGCTCAGCCGCGCATTGGCCTGCGTGGCCCGGACCAGGCACATCAGCGCCAGCGCGATCCAATAGCGATCGTCGGTTTCGGCGAGCATCCGCGCGCGGGCCAGCTCGTATTCCTCCTGCCGGACGAATTCATAGCGGATCGCCGCATCTACCGGCGCCACCTCCCATAACTGCTGGTGTCCGGAGGCGATCGTCTGCAACAGCAGCTTGCGGACCTGGCCATCGTCGAAAGCCGGCAACATGGCCTCGGCCCATTGCGCAGGCGTCCAGCCGACAAGCCGTTCGCCCAATCCAAGCCGGTGCCACTGAAACTGGCTACCGAACCCGGAGCAAAGCAGCACGTCGCCGATGTATCCGACGGCCAGTCGGGTTTCTTCCTGATCCGCAGCAATGGTGACGTTGAGCTCTGGAACTTGGACAGCCACGCGAATCCTTGATGCGATTGGGGAGCGGAGCAGCAGAGTAGCCAAGAAGCGTGAGGTGCTTGGCGATGGATGCCTCCTGAGCTCGATTTTTATTTACATAATATACATTATGCGAAATTAAGAATGACCCTCAACCTCACAGATCAACAATACGAATCACGACGCCGTCGGGAACATGCCGCCACCCTTTCCCGCCTGGACGACGATCAATGCCGCTGCATGCCACCCCCACGCCTGGTTCCAACCTGCTTTCGCCCAAAGACCACGCACTGGTCCTGATCGACTTCCAGTCGCAGATGGCGTTTGCGACCAAGTCCATTGACGCAGTCAACCTTCGCAACAACGCCGCGCTGATTGCCAATGCGGCAGCCGGCTTCAAGGTGCCGACCATCCTGACCACCGTGGCCGAGAAGTCGTTCTCCGGCCCGATGTTTACCGAAGTCACCGACCCCTTCCCGGGCCAGGCGCTGCTGGACCGCACCTCGATGAACACCTGGGAAGACGCAGCGGTGATCGACCAGATCAACGCGATCGGCAAGCAGCGCCTGGTGTTCGCCGGCCTGTGGACCTCGGTGTGCATCGTCGGCCCGACCCTGTCGGCGCTGGACCAGGGCTTTGAGTGCTACGTGATCGCCGACGCGTGCGGCGATGTCTCCACCGAGGCGCATGAGCGTGCGATGGAGCGCATGGTCCAGGCCGGCGTGCGGCCGATGACGTCCCTGCAGTACATGCTGGAGCTGCAGCGCGACTGGGCCCGCACCGAAACCTACGACATGACCACCGGCTACGCCAAGCAATACGGCGGTGCGTACGGCCTGGGCGTCACCTACGCCAAGACCATGTTCAACGCGCACGAAGGCTGAAGTTCCGCTTCACAACGCCTCTCCCGTCCGCGCTGGATTCCTTCCGCGCGGACGCCGTGCCTGTTCCGTCTCGGAGTCCTTCGATGAAGCCCTATCTGCTGTCCTTGGCGGCCGGCTTGCTGGTTGGCGTGATCTACAGCCTGCTCAATGTGCGCTCGCCTGCGCCGCCGGTCATCGCATTGGTAGGCCTGCTCGGCATCTTGGTGGGCGAGCAGCTCCCGCCGTTGGCCCGTCAGGTGCTGGCGCGCAGCCAGACCGAGATCACCTGGGTCCGACACCAGGTCAAGCCGCACATGTTCGGCCACCTGCCCAAGGGCAAGCGCCCGTCGAAAGACCTTCCTCAAACGTCATCGCCGATCCACGGCGAGGAGCACGACGCATGACCTCCCCCATCACGCCGGATCTGATCCTGCATCGCGGCCTGTTCGTCACCCTGGACAAAGCCAACCCGACCGCCAGCTGCGTGGCGATCAAGGACGGCCGCTTCCTCCAGGTCGGCCAGGATCACGACATCATGCCCAGCGCCGGGCCGGACACCACGATCATCGACCTGCGAGGCCGGCGCGTGCTGCCCGGCCTGATCGACAACCACATCCACATCATCCGCGGCGGCCTGAACTTCAACATGGAGCTGCGCTGGGATGGCGTGCGCAGCCTGGCCGATGCGATGGACATGCTGAAGCGCCAGGTGGATGCGACCCCTGCCCCGCAATGGGTGCGCGTGGTCGGCGGCTTCACCGAGCATCAGTTCGTCGAAAAGCGCCTGCCGACCCTGGACGAGCTCAACGCCATTGCGCCCGATACGCCGGTCTTCATCCTGCATCTGTACGACCGCGCCCTGCTCAACGGCGCGGCGCTGCGTGCCGTGGGCTACACCCGCGAGACGCCCAACCCGCCGGGCGGCGAGATCCTGCGCGATGCCAACGGCAACCCGAACGGGCTGCTGTTGGCCAAGCCCAACGCCGGCATCCTCTACGCGACGCTGGCCAAGGGGCCGAAGCTGCCGCTGGAATACCAGGTCAACTCCACGCGCCACTTCATGCGTGAGCTCAACCGCCTGGGCGTGACCAGCGTGATCGATGCCGGCGGCGGCTTCCAGAACTATCCAGAGGATTACCAGGTGATCCAGCAGCTGTCCGATGCCGGGCAACTGACCATCCGCCTGGCCTACAACCTGTTCACCCAGAAGCCGAAGCAGGAAAAGGAAGACTTCCTCAACTGGACCGCGTCCTCCAAGTACAAGCAAGGCGACGACTATTTCCGCCATAACGGGGCTGGCGAAATGCTGGTGTTCTCGGCGGCCGACTTCGAGGACTTCCGCCAGCCGCGGCCCGAGATGGCGCCGGAGATGGAAGGCGAGTTGGAAGAGGTCGTGCGCGTGCTGGCGGAGAACCGCTGGCCCTGGCGCATGCATGCCACTTACGACGAAACCATCAGTCGCTCGCTGGATGTGTTCGAGCGCGTCAACCAGGAGATCCCGCTCGAAGGCCTGAACTGGTTCTTCGACCATGCCGAGACGATCTCCGATCGCTCGATCGACCGCATCGCGGCGCTCGGCGGCGGCGTCGCCGTGCAGCACCGCATGGCGTATCAGGGCGAGTACTTCGTCGAGCGTTACGGCCCGGGCGCTGCCGAGGCAACGCCGCCGATCAAGCGGATCCTGGAGGCCGGGGTCAAGGTCTCGGCCGGCACCGATGCCACGCGCGTGGCTTCCTACAACCCGTGGGTCTCGCTGAACTGGATGATCACCGGCCGCACGGTCGGCGGGCTTGGGCTGTATCCGCGCCGCAACTGCCTGGATCGCGAAGATGCGCTGCGCATGTGGACCGTCAACGTCACCTGGTTCTCCAATGAGGAAGGCAAGAAAGGCGCGATCAAGGCCGGCCAGTTCGCCGACCTGATGGTGCCGGACCGCGACTTCTACGCCTGTGCCGAGGACGAAATCAGCGGGATCACCTCGCTGCTGACCGTGGTCGGCGGCAAGGTGGTCTATGGCGCGGGTGACTTCGCCCGGTTCGATGACGCGGCGCCGCCCCCGGCGATGCCGGACTGGTCGCCGGTACGCCGTTTCGGCGGCTATGCCGGCTGGGGCGATACCGCTGCCAAACCCGACGCGACGGCGCAGGCGCGCCAGGCTGCGGCAGGTTGCGGCTGCGCCAACCAGTGCAACGTGCACGGCCACGCGCACGCGACGGCGTGGACCAGCAAGCTGCCGATCTCGGACCTGAAAGGCTTCTGGGGCGCGCTGGGCTGCGCCTGCTGGGCAGTCTGATGATCGGCCTGTTGCGCGAAGCGTTCACTTCGCCCTGGGTGCATTGGGTTGCGCTGCTGCTGTTGTGCTCGGCGTACCTGCAGGGCTCGTTCGACAAGCTGCGCGACTTTCCTGCCGCGGTGGCCGAAATGCATCACTTCGGCCTGCGCCCTGCACTGCCGTTCGCCGCGCTCATCATCGCCTTCGAACTGGCGGCTTCAGCACTGGTGCTGAGCGGCTGGTATCGCTGGGCCGGTGCCTTGGCGCTGGGCGGGTTCACCATCCTGGCCAACTTCATGGCCGATCGCTTCTGGGGCCTGCAGAAACCGGAACGCACGACGATCGCCAATTCCTTCTTCGAGCACTGGGGGCTGACCGGCGGTTTCCTGCTGGTCGCCTGGCACGACCTGGGAGGTCGTTATGTCTTCTGAAAAACCTCGCGCAAGTGGCGGCAGCTTCGCGCCGCTGGCACAGCCCGTGTTCGCCGTCCTGTGGGCGGCTGCCGTACTGGGTAACACCGGCAGCTTCATCCGCGATGTGGCCAGCTCCTGGATGGTCACCGAGCTCTCGGCCAATCCCACTGCGGTCGCCCTGATCCAGACCGCCGCGACGCTGCCGATCTTCCTGCTGGCGATCCCGGCCGGGGTCCTGTCGGACATCCTGGATCGTCGACGTTTCCTGATCTTCATCCAGATCATGCTGGCCAGCGTCAGCCTGACCCTGCTGCTGCTCACCCGCAGCGGGGCGCTGACGGTCGAGTATCTGATCGGCATGACCTTCATCGGTGGCATCGGCGCGGCGTTGATGGGACCGGCGTGGCAGTCGATCGTGCCCGAGCTGGTCCCGCGCAGCGATCTGAAGAACGCCGTGGCGCTGAACTCGCTGGGCATCAACATCGCCCGCGCCATCGGCCCGGCGCTGGGCGGCGTGCTGCTGGCCAACTTCGGCGCGTCCCTGGCCTACGGCGCCGACGTGCTGAGCTATGTCTTCGTGATCGCCGCGCTGTTGTGGTGGAAGCGCCCGGCCAACGTGCATGACGCCTTGTCCGAACAGTTTCTCGGCGCGCTGCGTGCGGGTCTGCGCTTCACGCGATCCAGTCGCGAGCTGCATGTGGTGCTGCTGCGCGCGGCGGTGTTCTTCCTGTTCGCCAGTTCGGTGTGGGCGCTGCTGCCATTGGTGGCACGCCAGCTGCTGCATGGCACGGCCGGCTTCTATGGCGTGCTGTTGGGCGCGGTGGGCGCCGGCGCAATTGTCGGCGCGCTACTGTTGCCGCGCCTGCGCGCACGCTTCGATGCCGATGGTCTGATCCTGGTGGCTTCGGCCTGCACCGTGGTGGTGATGGGCGGCCTGGCCATGGCGCCGCCGCAGTGGCTCAGCGTGGCGCTGATGCTGCTGCTGGGCGTAGGTTGGATCATCGCGCTCACCACGCTCAACGGCGTGGCCCAGGCCGTGCTGCCCAACTGGGTGCGTGGACGCGCATTGGCCGTCTACCTGATGGTGTTCAACGGTGCGATGGCGGCCGGCAGTTTCGGCTGGGGCCTGGTCGCGCAGGAAGTCGGCGTTCCCAGGGCGCTGGTCATCGGTGCGGTCGGCCTGGCGGTGATCGCGCTGCTGTTCCATCGCGTACGACTGCCGACCGGCGAGGCCGACCTGCAGGCCTCCAACCACTGGCCCGAGCCCCTCACCAGCCCCGAGGTGAGCCACGACCGCGGCCCGGTGATGATCCTGATCGAGTACCGCGTCGCCACCGAAGACCACGCCGCCTTCCAGGCCGCGATCACGCGCCTGTCGCTGGGCCGTCGCCGCGACGGCGCCTACCTGTGGGGCATCACCGAGGACGCGGCTGATCCGCAGAAGCTGGTCGAGTGGTTCATGGTCGAGTCCTGGGCCGAGCACCTTCGCCAGCACCGTCGCGTCTCCAACGCCGATGCCGACCTGCAGTCCGAAGCGCTGCAGTACCACCAGGGCCCGGAACCGCCGGTGGTGCGCCACTTCATCACGATGGATGGCAAGCGCCACGCGCCGCTGCAGCACGTCCACGCCTGATGCCCTCCCCCACTTTCTCTGGAACCCTCATGCGCCTGACGCTGTCTTTTTCCGTTGCCATCACGCTGCTGCTCGGCAGCATCACGCCGGCCATTGCCAAGCAAGCCACCACATCATCGGTATCGGTCGGTCCGCAGTACGACACCACCCATGTCTATATCGCGCCGGAGGAGGTCGAAGCGTTCGTGCAGAGCTTTACCGCGACCTTCGGCGGCAAAAGCACGCCGCAGGTGGTAGCGACCGTGACGCCCACGCCCAGCAGCACGACCTCGCAGCTGGTGCAGACGCCGGCCGGCACGGTGTCGCTGTTCGGGTTCAAGACGCCGATCCCGGCGCCGTTTGGCGCTGAGCGCACCGGCTATCTGGTGACCGACATGGAACAGGCAATCAAGGCCGCGCGTGCCGCAGGCGCCGAGGTGCTGGTGGAGCCGTTCCGGGATCCGATCGGCCTGGATGCGGTGATCGCCTGGCCGGGCGGCGTGAACATGCAGCTGTACTGGCACGACAAGGCCCCCCACTACGCGCCGTTGGAGACCGTGCCGGAGAACCGCGTGTACGTGTCGCGCGAGCGCGCCGATGCCTTCGTCAAGGCGTTCCTAGCGTTTTCGCATGGCTCGGTCGAGCGCGACGACCCCAAGGCTGACGGCGCGCTGATCGGCCGGCCAGGCGAGAGTTTTCGCAGCATCGAACTCTACTCCGGGTTTGGCCAGATGCAGGTGCTGGTCACCGATGGGCACCTGCCCTATCCCTACGGCCATGAGATGACCGGCTATGCAGTGAAGGACCTGGAGGCAACCATCGCCAGGGCCACGGCCGCCGGCGTGCAGGTGCTTGTGCCGGAAGTGAAGAGCACCGCACGCCGCTCTGCCGTGCTGCAGTTTCCCGGCGGCTACATCGCCGAGATCCACGCCGCGGCACAGTCCTGATCGCAATGTCTCGACGCTTCGCACCGCTGCTGGCGCTCGTGTGCCTCCCCGCCTGGGCGTGGGCACAGCAGGCAACGCAAGACACCACGCTGCCTGCCCGGCCCGCGTTGAAATCCAACCGCTGGCAGGAGGACTGGTCGCCCCTGCTCGACCCAGCCATGCGAAGCCAGCCGCTGGACCACCTGAAGGCGATCGCGCTGGGGCCTGATGCGTATCTATCGCTTGGGGTGATCCTGCGCGAGCGACTGGAATCCAATCACGCCTCCGCTTTTGGCGTAGGCCGCGAGGACGACCGCTATCTGCTGCAGCGATTGCAGGTGCACGGCGACCTGCGCGTGGGCGACCACTGGCAAGGCTTTGTCCAGCTCGAAGACGCTCGCGCCTACCAGAAGACCAGCATCGGTCCGGCCGATACGAATCCGCTGGACCTGCGCATGGCCTTCGTCGCCTACACCACGCCCCTGCGCGGCGGTGAGTTGAAGGTCCGGGTCGGCCGCCAGGAGTTCGCCTTCGACCTGCAGCGCTTTGTCTCGCTGCGCGACGGCCCGAACGTGCGCCAGTCCTTCGATGCGGTCTGGGCCAACTATGAACATGGCCCATGGCGCTGGATCGGCTTTGTCAGTCGGCCGGTGCAGTACGCGGCCGGGTCGGACTTCGATGACACCTCCAACCGGCATTTCGCCTTCGACACCGTGCGCGTGGAGCGACAGGTGCTGGGCACCGATGAGCTGTCGCTGTACTACGCACGTTACGAGCTGGACGATGCCAGCTTCCTGGATGCGGTCGGCGATGAGCGACGCGACATCCTGGATGCGCGCTTTGCTGGCGTGCAAGGCGCGCTGGACTGGGATCTTGAAGCGATGGGCCAGCGCGGCCGTGTCGGTAGCGCTTCGGTACATGCCTGGGGCATGGGTGGGCGCATCGGCTATACCTTCAAGGACGCTGCCTTGTCACCTCGGATCGGCATGCAGGTCGATGCCGCCTCGGGCGATCGCAAAGCCGATGATGGCCGTCTGGAAACCTTCAATCCGCTGTTTCCCAACGGGTCGTATTTCAGCCTCGCCGGCTACACCGGCTACAGCAACCTGCTGCACATCAAGCCTGCGCTCACTGTGCATCCCGATGCCGCCATCACCCTGACCGGTGCGATCGGCCTGCTCTGGCGACAAAGCACGGCCGATGCGGTCTACATCCAACCCGACGTGCCGCTGGCAGGCACTGCCGGAACCGGCGGCCGCTGGACCGGCGCCTACCTGCAGCTGCGCACGGACTGGAAGCTGTCCCCAAACCTCTCCACGGCCGTGGAGCTTGTCCATTACCAAGTCGGCAACGTCATCCGCAACGCCGGTGGCAGCGACAGCCAATACGCCGGAGGCGAACTGAAATTCTCATGGTGACATCCGACACTTCAAACCCCGCCGTGCCGCAAGCGCCGCTGGAAAAGCCGCTGCTGGCACGCCTGTCCATCGCGATGTTCGCCATGGTGATGGGCGTCGGCGGCCTGGCCAACGCCTGGGCGCTGGCGCATACCGTGTTCGGAGCGCCGGTGATCATCAGCCAGGCGTTGCTGCTGCTGGCGGTGGTGGCGTTCGCATTGCTGTTCGTCACGCACCTGGCCAAGCTGGGGTTCCACTTCAAGGCGGTGGCCGAGGAGTTCGCCCATCCGGTGCGTTCCAGCTTTTTCCCCGCCACCTCCGTGGCGGCCATTGTCCTGAGCATCGGCACGCGCGCTTATTCGGTTGAACTGGCACAGGGCCTATGGTGGTTCGGCGCGGTGCTGCACCTGATGCTGGCGATGACCCTCATCCGGCGCTGGATCACCCATGCGCAGGACGAAAGCGTGCTGACGCCGGCCTGGTTCATCCCCATCGTCGGCAACATCCTCGTGCCGGTCGGCGGCGTGCCGTTGGGGCATGTGGAGATCAGCTGGTTCTTCTTCTCCGTGGGCCTGGTGTTCTGGCTGATGTTCTTCACCATCGTGCTGCACCGGGTACTGTTCGTGCCGGCGATGAGCGCGCGCAGCGTGCCGACGTTGTTCATCCTGCTGGCACCGCCTTCGATCGGGCTGTCCGCGTATCTGGCCTTTACCGGCGGCTTTGCCGGCCCGTTGGCGCACATCCTCTACAGCCTGGCGTTGTTCATCGCCATCCTGTTGCTCACGCTGCTGCGGCATGTCACCCACGGGCCGTTCTTCATGAGCTGGTGGGCCATGACCTTCCCGGTCGATGGCTGGGCGGGCGCAGCGCTGGCGTACCAGCATGCGCAACCCTCGGCGTATGCGCAGGCCATTGCGGTGTTCGCGCTTGCGGCGGCGTCGCTGGTGGTATTGCTCATCGGTGCAAGGACCGCGTTCTACATGCTCAGCGGGAAAGCCTTCAACGAAGACTGAGATCGGGCGCGTCGCCCTGCCCCGTGGCCGGCGGCGTGGGTCGCGACCGTCCCTATGAGGAAGCGCGTGCTCTCCTCATTCGCTGTCAATCGAGTCACAAACATCCAAGACGGCCCAGGTGCGGCGGCCTAGTTTGATGATCTGCATGGTGCTGTCCCAGCCGCAAAAAGGCGTGGACTGCGCGATGCATGCCCTCCCCTCTTAAGACGCGGTCGATGTCCGACACCCCGTTTCCCTCCCCCGATCTCACCCGCCGCCAGGTTCTTGCCACCGGCGCGGCCATGCTGGCCATCGCGGCACTGCCAGTGCGCGCACAAGCCAAGGTCACTACCCCTTCCCACCACGCTGGAGAACCTGCAATGCCTTTCGTCACAACCAAAGATGGCGCCGAAATCTTCTACAAGGACTGGGGCACCGGCACCCCGGTGGTGTTCTCGCACGGCTGGCCGCTCAACGGCGATGCCTGGGATCCGCAGATGCTGTTCCTGGTCCAGCAGGGCTACCGGGTCATCGCCCATGACCGCCGTGGCCACGGCCGTTCCAGCCAGACCGCGAAGGGCAACGACATGGACACCTACGCCGATGACCTGGCCGCGGTGATCGAGCACCTGGACCTGAAGGACGCGATGCTGGTCGGCCATTCCACCGGCGGCGGCGAAGTGGCCCATTACATCGGTCGCCACGGCACCAAGCGCGTGGCCAAGGCCGTGCTGGTGGGCGCGGTGCCGCCGATCATGCTCAAGACCGAAGCCAATCCCGGCGGCCTGCCGATGTCGGTGTTCGACGGCATCCGCGAGGGCGTGGCCAAGGACCGCTCGCAGTTCTTCAAGGATCTGTCCGGCCCGTTCTTCGGCGCCAATCGCCCCGACTCCAAGGCCTCGCAGGGCATGCGCGATGCGTTCTGGGCGCAGGGCATGACCGGCAGCGTGCTCGGCCACTATCTGTGCGTCCGTGAATTCTCGGAAGTGGACTACACCGAGGACCTGAAGAAGATCGATGTACCGACGCTGGTCATCCACGGCGACGCCGACCAGATCGTGCCGATCGATGCCTCCGGCAAGCTCTCGGCCAAGATCGTCAAGAACGCGACCCTGAAGATCTACAAGGATGCGCCGCACGGTCTCTCGGCCACCCATGCCGATGAGCTCAATGCCGACCTGCTGGCCTTTCTGAAGAGCTGATCCGTAGATCGCCGCCCCCGAAGATGGGGGCGGCGATTACCGGTATGTTTGGGATCTTCCGAGCCATCCACGCCCTGTCTCGGTCTTCTCGAGCAGGGCGTTTTCGTTAGGCCTAGAGCCTCAATCCGAATACAGGCGCAGGCCCAGTGGCGAAAGAAGATCGTGCGTTTCCGGACGCGCTTCCATGTAGAGGAAAAACGCCGCGCACAGTGGCGTGACATACCGCTGCTCCGCGCGCGAGGTTGCCAGGCAGTGCCGGACCAGTTCATCGACCAAGCCCGCGTCCTGCGCGCTCCTGGAATGATGGGTTTGCACGAAGCTCAAAATCCCGTCGTCTTCTTCGTAAACCGCCCACGCATGCGCCGTTGCCGTCCAGGCAACGAAGCGGCATCGCGCCGCTTCATGGACGAAGGCGATCAATTCGCTCACGCGTAGCTGCTTGGCATCGCCGTTCGCACGTCTTTCGCATTGACCGACAAGGTCGCCGTCATGGCCTGGCGTCGCCAGGCCAACGGCGTCGTCCCGGTGTCGGCTTTGAAGGCCCGCGTGAAATGGGCCTGGTCGCTGAAGCCGCACTGCGCGGCGATATCGGTCAGCGCGTGCCGATCCTCAGCCAGCATCGTCTTGGCCAGTGCGATGCGCTGGACGTGCCGCCAGCTGTGCGGGGGCAACCCGAAGGTCTGTTTGAACGCGCGCGAGAAGTGCCCGCGCGACAGGCCGCACTCACGGGCCAGCGCCGTGGTCGAGATCCTGGCGGCGAGCTGGCTGAGCATCATGCGGACCACACTGTTCGCCTGCCACGGGGCCAAGCCGGCGACCGCGGCCTGCTGGGCGGGCGCTGTTTCGGGCGTCAGGAAGTACGGCAGCAGCGACGTGCGCGGGACCAGCGCAAGCGAGGTCGTCATGGTGAAACATCTCCTTTCATGACTGGGCGATGCATCGGCATCGCACCTGTGTCCCCCCGGCACCATGTTGCAAGCGCCTTACGCCGCGCCCTACCCCAGATGGTGCCAACGCCCGGCTACCCGTTCGGGTGATTCACTCAAGGCGCAGGCGGACGGCGTTCGGTCACCACGCGCCGGCCGAACAGGCGGGCGTCCAGCGAGTACGCACCAGGCCCAAGGCCGAGCACGGCCAGCGAAACCAGCAGCACGGGCAAGGCTTGC
The DNA here is from genome assembly GCF_900109775.1 of Pseudoxanthomonas sp. GM95. Classification (GTDB taxonomy): domain Bacteria; phylum Pseudomonadota; class Gammaproteobacteria; order Xanthomonadales; family Xanthomonadaceae; genus Pseudoxanthomonas_A. The sequence continues at coordinate 1,543,661 of NZ_FOAX01000001.1, read as the reverse complement.
GCCCAGGGCATCCCCAGTTGGGCTGCAAGCCACACGCTGCCAATCGCGAAGATGGCAGCCAGCACTTGCACCAGCAGACCCAGCAACAGGCCGGCGGTCAGCAGGCCCAGCGCCACGCCGGCGCCCACGCCTGGTGCGCTGCCGAACACCGTCAGGAGGCTCAGGACGAGATACAGCCTGAGAAGCACCAGCCCGAAACCGGGCCGCCCATCAGGGAACATGGCGTAGAGACGCTGCACCTGGGCAGGCTAAGATCATTCGGCCATCGCGGCGTCACCATATCGGGTGGGTGAATCACACCCCCATTCGGGGTGATGGGGCGCGACGCGCGATCACCGAGAATCACCGCATGCGCCGTGTCCTTCGTTTCTCCCCACCGCTTGGCCTCCGTGCCGGGCGCCAGCTGCTGGTCCTGGCTTGGCTGCTGTGGCTGTGGGTGCTGCCGGCGCAGGCCGCTTTGCCCGAAGGATTCGCGCAATACCAGCAGACCGCCTGGACGACCGCGTCCGGCGCGCCGGCCGATATCTGGGCGATGCGCCAGTCCAGGGACGGCTATCTATGGCTGGCCACCGGCTTTGGCCTGTATCGCTTCGATGGCCAGCGCTTCGAGCGGCGCGCGCCGCCACCGGGGACGCAGTTCGCCTCCAACAACATGACCGCACTTGAGGTCGAAGACGATGGCACCCTGTGGATCGGGTACTACAACGCGGGCGTTACCCGCGTTGGGCCCAAGACGCTGGACAACTACGGGCAGGCACAAGGCGTGCCCGGTGGCATGGTGTTCGGCTTCGCCCGCGATGCGGACCACCGACTGTGGGTGGCCACCGATCATGGCCTGGCCTATTTCAACGGCCAGCGCTGGATCGCCGTCGGTGCCGCCGAAGGTTTCGTTTCAGGCGGTGCGCAGTGGCTGCTGCAGGACCGGCACGGACGCCTGTGGGTCGCCACCGCACAGCGGCTCTACTACCTGCCCGCGCATGGCAAGCGCTTCGTCACCACGGAGGTGACGACCGCCGACCTTCCAGTCATGGCCGAGAGCCCGGACGGCCGCCTGTGGCTGGCCGATCCCGATCACGGCGTGCGTGCGATCACCGACGCCTCCGGGCAGCTCTTGTCGGCGGGCGAGATCCATCCGCTGCAGCCCCGGCTCAAGGCGCGACGCATGATGTTCGCCCGCGACGGCAGCCTGTGGGGCACTGACTACGATGAGCGCGGCATTTTCCGCATCGGAGCCGCAGCCCTGGCCGCGCAGCGTGCCGATGTCGAGCGCCTGGGCCGCGCGGATGGGCTGACCGCCGACATGGCCGGCGCCATCGTGCAGGACCGCGAGGGCAGCTTCTGGATCGGCACCAATCTGGGGCTCAACCGCCTGCGCCATCGCAATGTCATGACGATCGACGGCCTGGTGCCCAAGGTCTGGTCGCGCGCCTCGGTCCTCGCCGACGCGCAGGGCAATACGCTGCTGATCAATCATGGTGTCGCGGTCTCGGGCAATCGCAGCGACCTGCAGAAGGCAATGGAGGGCACCCTGCCCCTGCTGCCATCACCGAAGACCAATGTCTGGTGGGCCGGGGACGGTGGTGTCTGGCAGTTCAAGGATGGTGTGTCGCGCGTGATCGCCCCGCCCGAGGGCAGCGAGATCCGCCAGCAGACGGCGATGGCGGTCGATCGTGAGGGACAGTTCTGGCTGTCGGTCGACCAGCTCGGTGTGTTCGTCACCCATGACGGGCACTGGAGACGGGAACGCCTGCTGCCAACGCAAGGCGCCACCGCGATCGTGCATGATCGCCAGGGGCGGACCTGGCTTGGCTATCCCTCCAGCACGCTGCGTGTCCTGGAGGGGGGCAAGGTGCGGACCTATGACCGCCGCGATGGCCTCGACGTCGGCCACATCACCGCCCTGCTGGTCGATGGCGGTCAACCGTTGATTGCCGGCGAAATGGGCATCGCCACGATGACGCCGGATGGGCGCTTCCATACCTTGCCGCCGGAGCGGTCCAATCTGCTGACCGGGATCACCGGCATCGCCGAAGATCGCCACGGAGAGCTGTGGTTGAACGGCAATATGGGCGTGGTCAGGATCAACCGGAAGGCGCTCACCGAGACGCTCTGGCCCGGCACGCCATCGGTGCCCGCAGAGCTGTTCAACGCCCTCGACGGCCTGCCCGGCATCGCCGAACAGGCCAGCATGTTGCCGACGGCGCTGGCGGCCGCCGATGGGTTGCTGTGGTTCTCCACGAACCAGGGCCTGGCCTGGATCGACCCGGACGCGATGCAGCGCAATCTGCTGCCGCCGCAGGTGTTCATTCGTGGATTGCGCGGCAATGACGTGTCGATCCCGTTGTCCGAACAGCCCGCACTGGAGCGCGGTGTCACCCGCGTGCAGATCACCTATACCGCCACCAGCCTGGCCGAATCGGACCGCCTGAACTTCCGCTACCGGTTGAAGGGCGTCGACGAGGACTGGCGCGATGCGGGGTCGCGACGCGAAGCGTTCTATACCAACCTGGCGCCGGGTGACTATCTGTTCGAAGTCAGCGCCGCCAACAACGACGGCATCTGGAGCCTGGCCCCGGCGACGTTGCGGTTCACCATCGCACCTGCGCTTTATCAGACGCTCTGGTTCCAGGTGCTTGGCGCTGTCATCGTCCTGCTTGGCATCTGGATGCTGATGCGTTGGCGCGCGCACCTGTTGTTCCTGCGCCTCAAGGCGCGCCTGCAGGAGCGCCACGGTGAGCGCGAGCGCATCGCGCGTGAGCTGCATGACACTCTGCTCCAGGGCATGCAGGGGCTGATCCTGCGCCTGCACGCGATGACGCTGGGCATGGCCGACACCAACCCCGTGCGACACCAGCTTGAGAAGGCCATGGATCTTGCCGAGCACGCCCTGGGCGAGGCGCGCGATCGCGTCCGCGGCCTTCGCAACACCAACCAGGACGCCGACCTCGCCGAGGCGCTGATGCAGATCCGCGACGAGTATCCGCAGTCCAACGAGGTCACCCTGACTGCAGTCGTGGAAGGTCGGCACACGCCGCTCAAGCCGCTGGTCCATGACGAACTGCTCCAACTCGGCCGGGAAGCGTTGGCCAACGCATTTCGCCACGCCCAGGCCCAGGAGATCGAGATCCAGCTCTGCTATGGCCTGCGTGAGTTCCGCCTATACGTGCGCGATGATGGACGTGGAATCTCCGAGGAGGTGCTCGATCGCCAGGGTGTCGAAGGCCATTGGGGCTTGCCGGGCATGCACGAGCGCGCGAAGCGGATATGCGCCCAGCTGCAGATCTGGTCCCGACCCGGCGCCGGCACGGAACTTCAATTGCGCATGCCCGCACGCCTCGCCTATCGCGACCCACTCTGGCAGCTTGGCCTGCAGCGCCTGCGCCTTCATTTTGCCGGTGCAACACCATGACCCAAGACGCCTTCCAGCCCCCGACCCGCATCCTCGTGGTCGACGATCATCCTTTGGTCCGCGACGGACTGGTCGCCATCCTCCAGACCCAGCGCGATATGGAGGTCGTGGGAGAAGTCGAGGACGGCGAGCAAGCCGTCCTGCGCTATCGCGAACTGCAGCCGGACATCGTGCTCATGGATCTGCAGATGCCGCGGATGGGCGGCATCGAAGCCATCGTCCGCATCTGCAAGCTCGATCCAAGTGCCCGCATCGTGGTGCTGACGACGTACAAGGGCGATGTGCAGGCGGTCAAGGCGCTGGAAGCCGGCGCCTGCGCCTATCTGCTCAAAAGCGTCCTGCGTCGTGAGCTGGTGGAAACCATCCGCGAGATCCGATTTGACCGCCTGTGGCGCAAACGCCTGCCACAGGAAATCGCCGCCGACGTGGCCGCCCATGTCCTCGACGATGCACTGTCCCGACGCGAGGCCGAAGTCCTGGGCCTGATCTCCGGCGGCAACTCCAACAAAGCCATCGCCGCCCTCATGGGCATCTCCGAAGATACGGTCAAAGCCCACGTCAAAAGCATCCTGCGCAAGCTCAACGCCCGCGACCGCACGCATGCCGTCACCCTCGGCTTGCGCCGCGGCATCATCGAGCTTTGACCGGAAGGGCCTTCCTCCAGTTTGTGCTTGTGCTGTAAGGCATCGCGAAGGCGCCGAAATAGCTGAGCTGTAAGTACTCATTTATCATTGGCCTTCGCCAGAAAAATTTGCCGTTCTCAGCTTCAGGGCTAGAGGGGGACAACTAATGGTTTCGGGCGCCGGCTGTATCGTGATTCGTGGACGTCAGCTCGAGCTTGATGGGCTCGTCGATTGCAAGATCCGCGATCCGGCCTATCGAAAAAGGCTTCAGCAGGATTTTGAGCATGCCTTCCCTTTTCCCCATCTCCGACTCGACACGCTTTTCGACCCTGTGCTGCTCCAGCTTGTGCGCGAGGAGTTCGATCTCTATCCCGCGCGGGGTTGGCGCTCGTTCTCCAATGCGCAGGAACAGACCTATCGTTCGCTACCTGGGCATCGCTTTGGACCGGCGTCTAGGCTTTACTTTGACGTGGTCAATTCGAGCGAGTTCGTCGAATTCCTCAGCGAAATCTCGGGGATCAAGCATTTGATCGTCGACTGCACCCTGTTTGGCGGCGGGCTACATGAAAGCCGCAATGGAGGCAAGTTCGGGATGCACCGTGACTTCGACTTGCATGCCGAAACAGGCCTTGCGAACGAGATGGTCTTTTTGACCTACCTCAATCCGGACTGGGATCCGGCGTGGGGTGGTGCACTTGAGCTCTGGGATACAAAAGCCGAGCGGTCGGTTGTCCATATCCAGCCAGAACTTGGAACATGCCTGTTGATGAAGAACCAGGCAGACAGCTATCACGGCCACCCCGAGCCGATGCGATTGCCGGAAGGCATCAAACGGCGCTCGCTCGCGTCCTACTACTACACCAACCCGTGCGAGCAAGAATATCGCGCAAAAGCGCGGACTACCGTCTTCCTCAGCAAATCACGAAGTGCCCTGATGCGCGATGGAAGCTTGAGGCTCGCGCGCCGCTGGTCACCTCCGGTCGTCTGGGATTTCGCGCGGCGCGTACGCATGGCGTGGGCCAAGCGCTAATGCTTGCCCGCAGTAACAGTTGAGGCATTGAGCCCTTTCCATCAATTGCGCGCGACGAATGCGCATGCAACTAAGGACTGCGCTAGCCACACAGCATCTGCAGACGCTCGGCCAGACGCAGGCTCAGGGCAATAATCGTGAAGGTAGGGAACGCCCAACCACCGGTGGGGAACACCGAACTGCCGGCAATATGGAGGTTGTCGATCCCGTGGACCCGGCAATCTCGATTCACAACGCCATGGCGCGGGTCATCGGCCATGCGAGTGGTGCCCATGTGATGCCCGGTACCTTCAACCCGTGGCGGTGTCACGTCATCTGCTTCGACCCACGGCTCCGGCTCGAAACATCCTCCACTCGCCGATGCGAGTTCGTGCCCGAACAGCCGGGCCGCGACCCGGTAGGTGTGCCGATCAAGCGCGTTCAAGTGCCAGTCGACGCAGACTTTGCGCTGCCCAAGCGCATCGCGTGACGCGTCGAGCTTGATGCGACTGTTCGGGTTGGGCGCCTGCTCGAAATACCCGACCAGAACGAGGTGGCTGCTTCGCACCGCGGGTTTGCCGACACGCTTTCGCGCCATTGCGCGCGCGATGTCGCCCACGCCCAGCGCGAGCTGCAGAAGGAGCCCGCTCGTCGAGCCGGACGCGACGCTGGAGACGGGCAAGGCGCTGTTGCGCATGGCTGTGCAGAGCGAATCCTCAAGGGCTTTCCCTTCATTGGAGATTGCCGAGCGCCTGCGCTTGCGCAGTCCGCGCAAGGCGGCGACGCCGCGCGGAACGGGGCCTTCGGCAACGAACGGATGGACCCGGCCATTAAGGAGACCATCGCGTTGCTGCGCCTGCTCAGAGAGGCAGATCTCCGGAAACGTGGCTCTACCCTTTGCGTTTTCCCGATCGTAAGGTCTTGCCAGATGATCGGTCTTTCCACCGATCACCGCACCAAGCCTCCCGCTTGGATGATCCATGAAGTAGCGTCCAACCAGGCCGTGCGTATTGCCTGGGCCGCCTGGCAATCGCCTGTCCGATTGCAGCAGAAGTCGCGCGTTCTCAATGCCGCCACATGCAAGGACGAAATGCCGTGCCCGCACCACGCCGCGCTTGCCAGCGAGCGAGCCGATGGTGGCGCCCTGCACGACGCGACCGTCAGGCGCGATGTCCAGCTCGAGCAGGTTCGCATGCAGCAGTACGGTGACATTGGGTGCCTGCCCAAGCTCGGCCAAATAGTCACGACCGAACAGCAGCTGCGTGCGCATGAAAATCTGGTTGCTGAGTTTGCCCTGATCGAAGGGAATCGGTGGGAAGCCGGGCAGTGCGTTGAAGCCATTGCCGTTGCCGTGCAACGGATACCAAGGAAGGCCACAGACCTCCATCGCCCGCACGTAGTAAGGCTTGAGCTCACTGGCGGTGATAGGCCACCCACTCTGCGCAACCCAATCGCGTGCGCGCAGATCCATCGCATTGAGCGGCATGCAGCCGCCACCCCACAGGTTGCAACTGCCGCCGAACGCCCGCATCCGCGAGGTCGCAGGGTCCAGTGACAGGGATCCCACCGATTTCCCTGCGTAGAGCGCCTGGCTCTGCTGCTCACCGGTCAGTCCGCCGCCTTCCAGCAGACAGACACGTAAGGACGTCCCAATGAAAGCACGGGCCATCGCAATCCCCGCCGCCCCTGCCCCGACGATGCAGATATCCGCGGCAGTGCCCGCCGCCGCTGAGTCATCCAGATAGTCGACGATCATCTTGTTCCTTGAACTGCGCGACTGTGGCCCAGGAATCGGCGGTCGAAATTTTATTTCGCGACGCTTGCCGCATTTTTCATCTTCGTACGTTAGCCATGGCGTAGAGCGGCCGCGCATCAGTCCTGTCCGGATTTGGTGCGGGAAGAACGTGCTTTCCAAGTTTGTCAGCGCCCTTCTGAAACTGCGTTTCCGAAAGCGCTTACAGATCTAAAGATCTTGGTTCTTGAAGGCTTCGCGGACTTAACCGGCTTCACCACTAGGTCAAAACACGGGTGACACATGCGTTGGAAACGTCCCACAGCCCTTGGATCAGATCGAGCACGCGGCCGGCTCGCGCTGACACCGGGAGGCCAGTCATGACCACCTTCCATCGTCTTGCAGCATTGCTGCTGACCGGCCTGCTTGCCGGCTGTGCGTCATCTGCTGGAACACACGCGGCACCCCAGCTCGACAGCACGGTCATGGCGGTGACCGACTACCGCATCGGCGTGGACGATCAGTTGAAAGTGTCGGTCTGGCAAAACCCGGACCTCAGCGTCACCGTACCGGTCCGTCCGGACGGAAAGATCACCGTACCGTTGATCGGCGATGTCCAGGCCGGCGGCGAGACACCCGATGCGGTCGCCGCCACGATCCAGGAAAAGCTCAAGTCATTCGTGCGCGATCCCCAGGTCGCGGTGATCCTGACCGAGCTGCGCAGCCATGAGTATCTCTCGCGCATCCGCGTCACCGGCGCCGTGCGCAATCCGGTCTCCCTGCCCTATCGGCAAGGCATGACCATCTTGGATGCGGTCCTGGCCGCGGGCGGTACCAACGAATTCGCCGCGCCCGACAAGACCGAGCTGTATCGGCACGGTGGCGATGGCGTCACGCAGGCCTACGCCGTGCGGTTGGGAAGGATCCTGCAGCAGGGCGAACTGGAGACCAACTACCCGGTCCAGCCAGGCGACGTGGTCACCGTTCCGCAGCGCGCTTTCTAACTTGGGTGATGCCGTCATGGATGAGCAGAACAACGGGTTTCCTGTCCTGGCGCCGGTGCTGTTGACCGAGGCAAAGCGCAACCGCCTCACCCTGGGCGGCATCTTTGCGGGCATCGCGCTGTGTGCGCTGGTCGCGGGGCTGCTCTGGCCCAAGAAGTATGTCGCCTCGACCACGATCCTGGCCCAAGAAAAAAGCATCATCACGCCGCTGATGGAAGGCGCAGCCACGCCCACCGGCAATGCGGACCGCGCCGGCATCGCGCGGGCCGTCATCTTCGGGAACAAGGTCATCGACGCCGCTTTCGATGCGGGCGGCTGGCCTGACGATCACCCATCCCCGATGGAGAAGGAGCGCATCATCGAAGGCATCAAGGCCCGGACCAAGGTCGAGCTATCGCGCGACAACCTGCTGACGATCAGCTACTTCGATTCCGATCCGCGGCGGGCCTATGAGGTCACCCGGCAGTTCGAACAGAAATTCATCAGCGAGAGCCTGGCCTCCAAGCAGCGCGAAAGCCGGGAGGCGTTTGAATTCATCGACAGCCAGGTCGAGGCCTACCGGATCAAGCTCACCAACGCGGAAGACAAGTTGAAGAAGTACCGGGAAGGCGATGCCGATGCCAGGCCTGGCAGCGATGTGGCGACCCTCTCGCGCATTAACGACCTGCGCGCGCAGGTCGAGAACACGCGTATGGACCTGATGGAGCGGCGGTCGCAGGAGGCATCGATCAGGGCCCAGCTGTCCGGCGAATCGGAGGTCTCCGCGGTCCAGACCACGGATGGCGTCTACCAGGCGCAGATGGCCGAGCTGCAGGCACAACTGGACAAGCTGCTGCTGAGCTATACACCCGACTACCCAGATGTGGTGCGCATTCGCCACCAGATGGAAGACATCCAGCACCAGGTGGCGGTGGCCCGGCAGCGCAAAGCGAGTGCGCAGGCTGCCGGCGTGCCGACTGCGCTGGACGCCCATGCGCAGTTCAATCCGCTCTACCAGCAGATGAAGAGCCAGTTGTCCTCCGTTCGTGCCGATGCCGCCGCGACCGCCGCGCGCCTGGGCGCTTCTGAATCCATGCTTGCCGCCGAGCTCGCGCGCAGCAGGCACATCGCCTCAACCGCCAACGTGACCGCCGAACTGACGCGCGACTACGACGTCAACCGCAACGTCTATCAGGACTTGTTGAAGCGACGCGAGAACGCGCGCGTCTCCATGAACCTGGACGCGCGCCAGCGCGGCCTGACCATGGTCGTGCAGAATCCGGCCACCGTCCCGCTGGTGCCCTCGGGCCTGCGCTTCATGCACTTCGCCCTGGCCGGCATGGCGCTTGCGATTGCGGCGCCGCTGGCGCTGCTGTTCGGCGTGGCCCGCTACGACCCCCGGCTGCGTTCGGCTGAGCAACTGGAGCGCCTGACCGGCGTTACCGTGCTGGCCACCGTTCCTTACTACCCCAACGCACACGACCGCCGTCGCCGTGTTGCGCACAACACCGTGCTGCTGGGGATTCTGGCCGTGGTGGTACTGGCCTATCTGGTTGTTTTCCTGCTCAAGCAACGGGGACTGACGTGACCATCAGGGATACATCGCACGACATCGACGAAACGGTCACCAACGAAGTCACGCGCGCCACCAGCCTGGTCCGTCGCACCTCGTCCCGCCATGTGATCACGCGCATGGCCGAGACCACGATGCTGGAGCCGGCGCAGTTCGATCGCATGCGCCTGATCCATCGCGAGGAGTCGGCGCGGCCGCACTCGGACGCGTTCCGCGAAATCCGGACCCGCCTGCTGGACCTGGCCAACGGGCACAATTTCGTGACACTGCTGGCGGCGGTCAGCCCGCATTCGGGCAGCAGCTTCGTGGCTCGTAATCTGGCCACGGCGTTTGCCTTCGATGTCGCCAAGACCAGCCTGTTGATCGACTGCAACCTGCGCTATCCGGCCCAGCACAAGGCCCTGGATGTCGAACCGAGCTCGGGAGGCCTGATCGAGTTCCTCGACGCACCCGGGCGCGGCATTCCCAGCATGATCTATCCGACCGGCATTCCCCGCCTGCGGCTGATCCCGGCAGGCACCGCGCGTGAGAACGGCAGCGAATATTTTTCTTCGGTGCCCATGCGGGCCGCAATGAAGACGCTGCGCGGCCGCTACATGGATCGCTACATTTTCCTGGACGGGCCGGCCATCAGCGGATCCCCGGATGCGCGCATCCTGTCAGATCTGGCCGATTTCGTGGTGGTCGTGGCCGGCTACGGCCGCGACACGGCGAAGTCGATCAGCCAGGCCGTTGCCAACTTCGCGCCGGGCAAGGTCGCGGGTGTGGTCTTCAACCATGCGCCTTGATCCTTCCCTGCACGCAAGGCCCAAGCAAGCGTGCCAGCAAGACCGGGCGCGTTGAGGACATGCACAAGCGGCTCCGCGCTGCCCCGTTGATTCGGACGCAGCGGTGGCTCCTTGACCTGACGGCTTTCCACGCGTGACTTCCAGCGAGAGCGGTATGTCGGATTCCATCAAGCACGCACGCAGCGTCGGGTTGGCGCTGGTGGCTGCCGCGCTCCCCGTCCCCCTGTGGGCCGGCCAGCTCAACTACACGCTCTACGGCGGCATTGAGCATAGCGACAACATCGCGCTGACCGCCCAGGACGCGATGAGCGAGTCGGTGCTGGTGCCGGGGATGAGCTTTTCCTACCTGCAGCAAGGCACGGATCTGCAGGCGAATTTCGCGGGCAACCTTGAGTATCGCGACTACCTGAGCCAGCGATTCTCCGACCAGACCCAACTTCAGCTCGCTGGCCAGGCCAACTGGACGCTCCTGCCTTCGCGCCTGGATCTGGAATTGAAGGACTACGCCGGCGTGCAGCCCATTGATCGCCTCGCAAGCAACGGGCCGGACAACCTGCAGCAGACCAACGTGTTCACGTTCGGGCCCGTGCTGCATTTCCTGCTGGGCAGCGCCACTCGTGGACAGGCCGCGGTGCACTACATCAACAGCTACGCGGAGAAGTCGAAGGATTTCAATTCGTACCGGACCCAGGGGTCGCTGGCGATCATCCGGGAGATCAATCCCACCGACCGGGTCTCGCTCAACCTTGAGGCCCAGCAGGTCTCCCTGACCGAGCAATCCGCCACCCCGGACTACGATCGCCGCGAACTGCTCGCGGGCTATGTGAGCGAGCTGGCGCATTTCCAGGTCGATCTGGGCCTGGGCTGGACGCAGCTGGATTTCAAGGAATCCAGCATGCCAACGGCGTCCGGACCGCTGCAGCGCATGACGGTGAACTACCGGCCAAGCGAGCGCAGCACGTTCTCCCTCTCCGCCGCCCGCGAGTATTCCGATGCCGCACAGGATCTGTTGCTGCAGGCGCCGATCGGCATCCTGGAAGGCACCGGGAGAGGCGTCGATGTGGGCGGTACCACCGTCGATGCGCAGGTCTATCGCGAGCGACGGTTCCGGCTGGCCTATACCTACGAGGACGATCGCCTCACGGTGACGGCCGCCCCGCTCTACCGCAGGCTTGGCTACCTCAACGATGCCACGCTCGACCAGACCACGCGCGGCGCCGGCATCAACATCAGCTACCGGGTCCGCCCCACGCTCACCCTGGCGATGGTCTCGGTCTACGAACGCGTGGCCTACGACAACATCGATCGTCGCGATACCACCACCAACTACGGCCTGGACCTCGTCAAGCAGCTGAACTCTCACTGGGGCTGGCGGATCTCTCTGCTTCACCAGCAGCGCAGCAGCAACCAGGCGGAACAGGACTACCGCGAGAACCAGGTCTACTTCGGCATCCTCTACAACCGATGAATACGAACACACAGCTGGAAATCCCCTTCCACTTCGGTCCCAGGCAGGATCTGTTCGGCATCTATCATCCTGGGGCATTCGAGCATGGGATTGGGGTGCTGCTGTGCCCGCCCCTGGGCCAGGACCTGATCCGTTGCCATCGCCTGTATCGCCAGCTGGCGCACGCACTGGCCGCGGCCGGCGCGGATGTGCTGCGCTTCGACTACTACGGAACCGGTGATTCTGCGGGCGCCAGCGAAGAGGTCGAGTGGTCGCGCTGCATGAGCGACGTGGCCACGGCCGCAGAACGCCTGCGACTGCGCAGCGGCTGCCAGCAGGTCATCGCGTTCGGCCCCCGGCTTGGCGGCAGCCTTGCCTTGGCTGCCTCGACGCGCGCACGCCTGGACCAGTTGATCCTGTGGGATCCGGTCCTGGACGGCGCCACGCACGTGGCCGCGCTCGATGCACTCCAGGCCGCGCTGCGCTTCGACCTCAACCGCTTCAACGCGCCCCGCCCAGCGGCGGCGCTGTCCGGACAATGGCAAGGCTTTGCCATCAGCGCGTCGTTCCGGCAACAGCTGACTGACCTGCGGCTGGAACCGCCGCCGCGCCGCACGCTGCTCCTATGCTCCGCATCCAGTGATCCGGCGGATGTGCCGCATCGCTTCATCAGCACGGGGGCGGAAGTCGTCCCGCTGTCCGCACCGACGCCGTGGAACGACCTGGCACGGCTGGAAACCATGATCCAGTCGCATGAGCTGATCGACATCGTCAGCCGGCGCATACAGGAGTCAGCTTATGCATGAGCATGCCACGTGGTTCGGCCGCGCCCAGCACTTGTTCGGGATTGTCGGCCACCCTTCCTCACAGGCGCGCACCACCGGCGTAATCGTGCTCAATGCCGGGCTGGTGCACCACGTCGGGCCGTTCCGCCTGCACGTGCAGATGACCCGACAGCTCAACGCCTGCGGGTTCCCGACATTGCGCTTTGATCTGTCGACCGTGGGAGACAGCGGCGCGAGCCACGAGCTGCAGTCGCGCGAGCAGCAGGTCCAAAGCGACGTGGCCAGCGCCATGGCGTTGTTGCGCGAGCAGAGCGGCTGCAGTCGCTTCGTGCTGATCGGCCTTTGCTCAGGCGCCCAGAACGCGCATCTGGTCGCGCAACACAACGATGCGGTCGCGGGCGCGGTCTTCCTGGACGGTTATGGCTATCGCACCAGGGGATACAAGGCGCGGCATTACCTGCCACGCCTGTTGAACCCGGCGCGCGTGCTGCGCTTCATCACCCGCAGGCTGCGACCTGTGACGGCGACCACCGGGTCGCAATTCCAGGTCGAGTTCCCGCCGCAGGCGCGCGTTCGGGAAGAACTGGCCGGGATGGTCCAGCGCGGGCTCAAACTCTGCTTCATCTATAGCGGCGGAGCCAGCTGGTATTTCAATCACCAGCGTCAGTTCGGCGAGTGTTACGGCGCGACGCTGGCAAGCCATCCGGGCATCAGCGTCAGCTTCCTGAAGGAAGTCGACCACACCTACGTCCTGGCCGATGACCGAAAGCGCTTGGTCGACACCATCGAGCAATGGCTGCGCATGCAGTTCCCGCAGCTTGCACAGGTCGAGGCGCAAGAGCCCGCGGCGGCGCGAGTCCCTTTGCAGGTGGCCGCGCGCTAGTCGGCTTCCAGTTTGACGACGAACTGGCTGCCTGGCCCGCGCACGTCGAGCCGCCAGCCGCGTGTGTAGTCCTTGTCGACCTTGGTCCAGTCCACCGCCGTCAGGCTGGCGCCGACCGGCGACAGGACGGTCACCCGCAGTTTTCCGGCCGTGGCCGTATTGCCTTTGATCTTCGGCTGGACCGGCACATTGAGTTGAAAGATGGCGGCGGTATCCGAGCGCGTGGCGAAGTCGTCCTGGATGGTCAACACGCGGTCTTTGAAGGCGATGCTGCGCTTCCAGGCGCGGATCGCGGGATTGCCGCCGTAGGCTGGCGTCAGGTCGGCCACGGCATGCACTTCGCCATTCGCGCCGGTCTCGACGATTTTCATCGACGAGGTGGTGGGCGTGTCCTGTGGAATCACTTCGCCGCCGCGCTCGAAGCGCACGACGTTGTTGGTCGCGGTGCCCTGCTGGATGCCGCTGCGGCTCCAGATGTTCTCCGTCACTGCAAGCCAGTCGCCCGCAAACAATGTGACTGCTCCTTGCGATTGATGCGCGTGACTCTGGTCGTACGGCCCGGCGGTGAAGTTGAGCCACATGGCAGCCTTGGTCCAATCGGTGCGCGCGAACAGCTGCCCGACCCCGGACGCGTGGTAGACCAGCGCGCTCGGCGCGGTCCCATCCTCGCCTGCGGGCAACAGGTCATGCCGGCTGTTGAAGCTGTTGCTCATTTCCTTGATCGAGATGTGGTGCAGCCACCAGGACGCCAGGCGTGCCGCTGCGGCGTCGTGGGTCAGCGTGCGTGCTTCCAGCATCAGGACGCGCTCATAGTCGTAGAGCTCGGGAACCGAAACGCGCGGCTGGTCGCCGATCGGGGCAAACTGGTCCATGGTCGGCACCGTGGCATGCACCCAGTACGCGATGGTGTCGGTCAGATGCGGGTTGGCATTGGCCAGGTCCGTACCCGCGGCATCGCGCCACACGCGGTACAGGCCAAACAACGTCCGGAACGACGCGCCGTAACTGGTGCCCTCGCGACTGCCGCCGCCTGGCAACGTCGTCAGATATTTGGTCAGCAGCGGCAATCGGTCCTGCTGCAGGAAGGTCTTCCAGCCCGGGCTGTCGCTGGCCAGCGCCCAGTACATGGTGGCTTCGGTGAAGCTGTAGAAATAGTTGTTGCCTGGATCTTCGATGGCCCAGCCATTGCCGGGCAGCCAGTGGCCACCCCAGCGCGCCACCAAGGGATGCCAGACGTTGGCCAGCGCCTGGTCGGCATAGGCTTTCCAGCGCGTCTTCTGTTTGGGCGTCACCAGGTCGCCGCACCAGTCATAGGCCAGCGACAAGTCGCGCAGCATCGGCCCGATGTACATGTAGGAATCATCGGCGACCGGTGGCGCCAGTCCCTGCCCCGTGGCCGCTTCGGCAGCAGTCACCTGGTCTTCGACCATGCGCACCGCCAGCTCGCCATAGGGCCGCTCGCCGGTCAGGCGGTACATGTAAGCGGCGTCGGTCGCCGAAAATCCGTAGGCCGGATCGCCGGCCACGGCGCGATCGACGAAGCTCTTGAAGCGGCGATACTCCGCCGAGCGCTTGTCCACGTAGGACAGGTCCAGTGTGACCGCAGCCCTGGCCTCGGCCGTCATGGCCAGGACAAGCAGCGCCATGCATACCCACCTGCGAAGACTTGTCATCTGACATCCCCATGAAACCGGACTGAGGCATCGCACCACGTGCGGCGCTCGCATCATTTGCGCTTGTGGACCGCGTGCCAGGCGTAATGCGACATGTAGATCGCGGAACTGAGCAAGCCGAGCCGTTCGATCCTGCGGTAGATCTGCCACTGCCACGCCGCCGCCCGGAGCTTGTTTGACGACACCGACCCCTCGCGTACCAGATAGGACGCCAGCGGTGTCGGGGCATCGATACAGATCGCATGTCCTGCGCGCCGGACCAGATCGAGCCAGAACACATAGTCCTCGTGGCCCACGCGCTGGAATTCCACGGCGCCCAGGTTGCGCGCATACATGCCGGTCAGATGCCCGATGTGATTGCTCCTGAGCATGTCGCGGTAGTCGACCTCAGGGCGCGGCCGAACCTGCGAGAGCAGTCGTCCCTGCGACGAGACCCGGTCATACGCGCCATAGCTCACCTGCGCGCCGGTGGCGATCATCTGGCCCAGCTGCCATTCCAGCTTGCGTGGATGCCACCAGTCGTCGCTGTCGAGAAAGGCGACGTGGCCGCCGTTGGCGGCAGCAAGACCTGCGTTGCGCGCGGCGGCCACGCCTGCGTTGCGCGCCAGCTGCAAGGGCTTGATCCGGGCGTCATCCCGCGCCGCTTCCTGCAGGATCTCCCACGACCGATCAATTGAGCCATCATCAATGGCAATCAGCTCCAATGCTGCGTGCGTCTGCTGGAGCACCGAGTCGATGGAATGTCGTAGCCACGCTTCCGCGTTGTAGACCGGCATCACCACGCTGACGACGGAAGGCTGCATTGCCGGGCTCGCTTACGCGACGTTTCCAGCAACGCGCGCGGTAGTCGCGTCGATCTGCGCGGGCTGCCAGGGCGAATGCGGCGGCGGTGGCAACCTGAAATCCCGGAACTTCCCCGGATCACCGGTGAGACCGGCCTCGGCCGCCTTGATGATGTTGTAGGCCTCGCGCGCCGTGACGTAGTGCAGCAGATACCGGCTGCCATCGTTGTAACGCTGCTCCAGGTGTGCATGCATGGTGTCCATTACCGGCCCCAGCAAGGTGTCCATGTCGCGCTCCTGGGTGCCGTGGGTATGGACCTTGACGATGACCCAATCGGGCCGCCCTTCGACGTGGATAGCGGTGTTGATCCAGGCATCTACGCGCTCCGGGGTCGGTGGACAGGAGCGGCGCACGTCCGCGCTGTCGATGCGCGGCAGTACGCCCCACTTGCGCTCGCGCCAGTTCAAGCCGAGCGGCCCCTGCACGATCATCAGGTCGCCGCTACTGCTCCCTCCAGCGCGCACGGCGACACCGTGGTCATGCGACCGGGGGCGCAGTGGATCATCGGTGGCGTAGTAGATCGCGTTGACTGTGCGCGTCTGGGTGTCGCTGGGCGCCGAGGGCAAGGTGAAGTCGGCGTAGCACCCTAGTTCGCGCAGCAGGATCAGCTCGTTGTTCAAGCCGCACCAACGGCCGTCGGCGCGTGAATTGTCCAGGCACCAGTTGCCATGGATGAATCCGAAACTCAGCTGCCCGCTGTCCGGATCACGGGACAACGCGCCGTGGCGCACGTGCAGCGTGTTGCAGAAGCGGCTGATCGTCTCGCGGAAGTTGGCCTCGGTATCGTTGTCGTGATGCAGGTGGATCTCGATTTCGCCATAGCCATCGGCGCAGAGTGCGGAAAGTTTGTCCAGGTGTTCCTCGGCGTATTCCTCTTCCGGGTAGAAGAACGTGTGCTGCGGCGGACGCCCGTCGGCATCGCGGTGGCGGCTCGCCAGCGTTCGATAGTCCTGGCACCAGCGATCCACGCGACTGCGTTGCGTGGGCAGATCCACCTTTCCCCACATCGGTTCGAAGTGATCGACAAAGCAGAACATCACATGGACCGGCCCGGACACCGGCGGCGGTCGCTGGCGACGCAGGTAGGAGCCGATCCACAGATGCATGTTGCGCATGCGCAGCAGCGCATAGCCGGCACTGATCATCAGCGCCGCAAGTGCGGCAAGCAGCAAGGCGAACACGGTGAAGTGGGTGATCATCAGGAATTCCTTGTCTGGAATGGCGCGTGCGGATCAGCCCGGATTTGCGGACCGCACTGCTACGTCTTGCTCAGGAGCCGCGTGTGTCTGTCGCGCGTGGGGCAGCGCGCAAAACTGAAAGCCTGCCGCCTGCCACTCCCCGAGCAAGGTTTCGAGCATGCGGATCGCGCAGTCGCCGTCGTCGTGCATCAGGATCACCTCGCCCGCCTTTGGAGGGGCCGCGCGCATCCGCGCAATGAATTCGACAGGATCACCGCGCTGGTAGTCCATGCTGTTGTAGGACCAGTAGGTCAGGTTGCGCCGCCGTGCTGCGAAGTGTGCAGTGAGTCCAAGCGAAAACACCCCGCGTGGTGGACGGAAGCGATGCCGGCGCACGCCATCGAACCTGGCCAGCAGGCGATCGGTGACATCGATTTCTTCCAACTGCTGTGCCAGCGAAAGCCGGCCGAACTGGGGATGCGTATAGGAGTGGTTGCCCAGCCGGTGCCCTTCATCGACCATCCGTTGCACCAGTTCCGGATGCCGCTCGACGTTGCGCCCGACCAGAAAAAAACTGGCACAGGCCCGATACGCACGCAGCAGATCCAGCAATGCCGGCGTGCACCCACCATGCGGGCCATCGTCGAAGGTCAGGTACAGCGCCCTGCCCCGGTCATCGCCGCGCACCGAGACCAGCGCGTCTGGCAACCAGCCCAGCACCTGCATTCTTCCGGGCAGCAGTTTCATTGGGCCTCACGGTGCTGTAGACCCGCTTCGAGATCGCGAGCGTCGCCTGCTTGCGCACCGTCCTGGGTTGGCGCGGCCTCGCCGCGGGCACTGCCATAGAGCGCGGCATAGCGGGCTGCCATCGTGGACAGCGAACCGTATTCCAGCACCCACTCCCGGCCGGCGCGCCCCATCTCGTAAGCGCGCGCCTGGTCGCCGAGGATGTCGATCATGGCCGCTGCCAGTTCGGACGGCGCGCCGGGCGCGACCAACGCGCCATTGAAGCCGTCACGCACGATCTCGGGATTGCCACCTACACGCGTCGCCACGATCGGCAGCGCCGACGCGCAGGCCTCCAGCAGCGCCACCGAGTAGCCCTCGGTGACCGACGACATCACGAACAGGTCCAGCCCGCGCAACAGCGCGTGGATGTCGTTGCGGTCGCCGAGGAAGAAGACCTTTTCGGCCACGCCTTCCGAGCGTGCCAGCGCCTCCAACGACGATCGCAGCGGTCCGTCGCCGATCAGCACCAGCGCGGTCTCCGGGCGCTGTTCGTGTAGCAGGCGGAAAGCCCGGACCAGCGTGGCGTGGTCCTTGGCCCAGGTGAGCCGTCCCACGAAGCCCGCGAGTCGCGTGTTGTCCGGCACGCCCAACGCCTGACGTAACTGCTGCCGCGCCTGCGTCGAGCCGGGCTCGAAGCGCTCCACGTGCAGGCCGTTGGGGACCGCGACGATCTTGCGTGCCGGCAGGTCCTTGCGCCGCCGGAACTCATCGCGGGCCGCTTCACACACCGCCACGACCGCATCGGTGCAGGCCATCGATTTGCCGTACAGCCACTCAAGCCGGTCGTCGCGCCAGGACCGACTGCGCGAGCCGCGCTGCGCGACCGCGCGCGTCTTGTCCATGCCGTGGCGCGTGTTGACGACCTTGCGCAATGGCAGGCCGCGCGATGCCAGTACTGCGTAGTAATGCGAGATCGCGTTGTGGCTATGCAGGATCTCGGTGTCGTGCTGGCGCAGCAAGCGCCGGGCCGCCAGGATCGCCCGCAAGTCCAGGCCGCGCCGCTTCCCGCAGCTGTGCACGGGGATCCCCAACGCGCGCAGTTCGCCGGCCAGCGCGCCAGCGCCGAACAAACAGACCACCTGACAGCGATCGCCGGCATCGCGCTGGGTCCGGACCAGATCGATCACGACCCGCTCCAGTCCACCGCGATCCAGCGATTCGACGAAGTGGGTGATGTTCACGGCAGCTCCGCATTGGTCGTGAAAGGACGCACTCAGGATCCCCTGCAGGCGCGCTTGTCGGCCCAGCTCAGCAGCGCGGTGAGGCCGGGCACCTTGGGCACGCGGCGGTGCATCTGCTGCATGTGCTCGATGTCGTCCGCGCTCCAGCAGCCGAGGGCGAATGTCATCAGGCCGTAGGTCCCAGCAAACAGCAGGCCGCCGAACGCCAACACCGGAAGAGGCGACCACAACTCGCGAACGGGAAATGCCGCCAAAGCCGCCACGCCGGCCGCTGCCACGATGCGTACCAGGCGCGACCAGTCCAGCCCCAGCCCGCTCGTGGCCATCGCAAGTCCGAGCACGGCGCCCGCCGTCAGCACGCTGGTGATCGTGTAGGCGGCAACCGCGCCGGCCAATCCGTAATGCAGGGTCAGCACGATGTCGAGCAGCAGCTTGACCAACGCATTGGTCAGGGTCAGCAGCATCATGCTGCGTTGCCGATCTGCGCTGAGCAGCAGGCTGGAGCCGGCCTGGGCCACCGTTCCCATCGCCGCACCGAACAGGCAGGTCGCGAAGACCGGCGCTGCGGCAGCGTAGGACGGGCCATACAGCAGGCAAATGACCGCCGACGCGAATACCGCACCAAAACCGACCAGCGGCGCGGCCAGCAGCATCAGGTACGAGGTCGCTCCGACGAAGCGGCGCCCCGCCATTGACAGCCCCTGGCTGAGCGCATTGGCCATCATCGGCAGCATCAGCGCGCCGACCACGCCCGGCAGCAACAATGCCGCACCGGCCGAAAGCTGGAACGCCACCTTGAACTGCCCAGCCTCCGCCGAGGAAGCAAACAGGTTGAGCAGCAGCACACCGATATCGCTGGCCGCGACAAACCCCACCGTGACCGTGATGGCGGCGTAGCGCATGTGGCGCACGATCCGCTGCTTCAGCTCGGGCGGCAGTTGGGTCACCGAGGATGCCGGCACCAGCCGCGCGGTCTGGTAATGCGAGACGCCGTAGAACACCATGCTGGAGATCGCGAACACCATCAGGAAGGCGTTCATCGACGCGTCCAGCCACCAGGCGATGGCCACCATCGCCAGGTTGAGCGGCGTGGCTACCATCGCCACCGCGGCGGTGGCGCGGAAGTTCTCCAGGCCCTTGCCCAGCGAGATATTGAACATGTACGGCGCGCGCAGGCTGATGGTCAACGCCAGCAGGCCGAACAGGACCCCGCGATTGAAGTCCGGCACCAGCCTTGCCCCGGCGAACGCCGACAGCACGCCGGCAGCGACCAGCACCAGCAACAGGCAGGTGCGCTGGGTCCGGCGCAGATAGGTCAGCAGCGGCTGGATCAGCTCCTCGCGGCCGCCACCGCGCAGCTCGGCGACGAACTTGATCAACGTGGTGGACGAACCGGCGTTGGTCATGGTCATGCCGACAGAAACCAGCCAGATCACCATGCTGTACACGCCGAAATCGTGCGGCCCCAAATGGCGCGCGATCAGGATCGAAGTGAGCATGCCGAGCACATACTCGGTGTAGATCCCCGCCGAGGAGAAGAAGGTATTGCGCAATGCACTCGGGGATCGGTTCATTGGAGTGCCAGCAACACCTTGACCACGACGTACAGCCCCGCCACGGTCATCGCCGCCACCATGCCCAGCCGCACCCAGTCGCGCCCGATCTCGAACCCCGGCAGCGACGGGAACTGCCGGCGCGCGTTGGCGTAGGCGGCCACCATCAATGCGGTGAGCAGGTACAGCACCAGCGCGTAGCTGCGGCTGAGGAAGAACGCCGTCACCAGCCAGCCGCTGAGCGACAGCAGCAGCGTCATCGCGACGGCACGCTCGGTCTTCCATGCGGCCACGGCCGCCGCATCCGGCAGCTCCGGCTTGTGCCGGAGCACCGTGAACATCATGCGGAAGCTGTAGCCGATGAAGCCCAACCACAGGGTGAACCCGATGAACCCGGTTTCGGCCAGCACCAGAATCAGCGAGTTGTGCGCAGTCAGGTGGTTGTAGTCGGTGAAGTTGTCCGCGCCCACGCCGAACAGCGGGTGCGAGATGAACATCTGGAAGCCTTCGTACCAGGCATCAACGCGGCCACTGGCCGACTCCTCATCTGGGCTGAGATCGGCTAGTCGTGAAGGCAGCAGCAGCAATGCCGCCAGACCCATGCTGCCGAACACCGCCGCGACGATGGTGCCGTACCGACGCCACAGCCAGACCCCCAACAATGCCGCAACCGCCAACAGCGCGCCGCGCGAGTTGGTCAGGTAGATGCCGTACAGCAGCAACAGGCCGGTGGACAACCAAAAGATCCGCAGCAGCCCGAATCCACCGCCGCGACTGCTGAGGTACATCGCCATCGGCAGCGCCAAGACGAAGAGCATGCCCAGATCGTTGGGGTCGTTGAAGATGCCCACGTACTGGATGCGGCCATCCTGGATCAGCGGCACGCCGGTCCAGCCGATGCCGGTCTGCTTCTGCTCGATCCCATGCAGGGCAAGCACCGTCGCGCACAGCACCATTGCGCCCATCACGAAGACCAGCCGCTGCCTGCTGTCGATCGCATTGGCCAGGATGAAGAACGCCGCCACCACCGGGCCGAAGCGCAGCAGCTCCGACAGCGCACCGCCGACCCAGCCATTCACCACGACCGACATCATCATCACGACCAGGAAGGCACCCAGCAGGCGGTATTGCGGCTCGCCCAGGGATTTCTTATAGGAGATCAGCCAGGCCAGCAGCGCCAGCACGAGCGTGACGGGGAGCAGCGGAAGCTGCACGCCCTCGAACGCCGGATATTCCTGCGGCCGCAGCAGCACCAGCATCAGGTAGAGCACGATGAGGAAGAACATGGACGCGAGCGCCTAGCCGAGCCGCACGCGCTTGCGATGCGCGAAGACTTCAGGCATCGCCGTCATCGCCGCGAACCAGTCCAGGTCCATCTCGCTCTCGACCGAAAGCCGCTGCAGATCGAAGTGCGCGGTCGTCGGCAGGCGATTCACGCCGGTGATGTAGTTGCACCCAAGGCGGAAGCCGACCTGGGTCGCCGCCTCGATGACCTGCGCATCGTAGGAATCGGGCCCGCCCACTGGATAGGACAGCACGTCGACCGGCGCCCCCAGCTCGCGCGTGAGCGTCTCCATTGACTCACGCATCTCCTCGCGCATGGCCGCCGGCGAAAGCTTGGCCAGAATATGGTGATGGACGCCGTGCGCCCCGATCTCCATCCCGGCATCACGCATTTCCCGCAACTGATCCCAAGTCATCGGACGGCATTGGGCATGCGGCTCGGGTAGCATCTTCCAGGCGCCAGCAAGCCGGGCGATAACAGCCGCCTGGTCGACGGCATCGAGGCCCTTGAGATGGAACAGCAGTTCCTTGGCCAGCGCCCGTCTTCCCTCCAGCGGCTCCGGGATCGGCTCGTCGAGGAGCAGTTCGGGTACCGTCAAGCGTGTCGCGCGCGTCCTGCACAGCATGTACACCAGCCAGTCGTAGGCGTATGGCTGGCCGCTGTCGATGTGCCCGGTGGACACGAAGAACATCGCCGGCACACCTAATCCACGCAGGATCGGAAAGGCGATGTGGTAGTTGTCGTCGTAGCCATCGTCGAAGGTGACGATGAGCGGCCTTGCCGGCAGTGGCGCGCCCCCATTCCAGGCTGCCAAGACATCCTGGAACTGGATCGGATCGTAATCGCGCTTCACCAGCTGCATCTGCGCTTGGAATTGTTCGGGCGAGGCGCTGACTTCGTTCAGATCAAATGCGAACGCGGCTGGATCGTCGACCTGGAGCACCCGGTGATAGGCCAGGATGCGCAGATCCTTGCGCAGGACCTGCCGCAGCGACGTCAGGCCGGGAAGCATCCCGGCTGCACTGCACATCGACGCCAGTCGCTGTCGTTTGCTCGGGCGCGGCAACGCCGGCGCTTCCATGCCGTGGGTGACTTCGCGGATCAAGGCGATATCCCCGGCGAGCGCCACACACCCGAATGGCGAACTGCACGACAGATGCCGATTTCAAGAACGCTCGATCTCTGGCTCACCGCAGCTCCCCCATGACAAGGGTGTGGCAGCTGCGTCTCGTGGCAGGCCGAATGCACCCAGGATCTTGTTCATGAGAACGCCGCAACAGGCGTGATCAGGCCAGGCGGATTTCCACCCGTCGCATTGCCGGTTCTGGCGCCGGGCTGCGTTGGCTGCACAGAGCCGCCGCGTTTGTTCGGCGCACGCGAGTACGGGACGACGTTCGATGCGAGCTGGCACGCAAGCAGACAGGCGCGAAGCGCACGCCAGCGCCCTTTGGCGCCGGTGTACAACGCCAGTTGCTGCAATGCAGTCCTGCGCCTGGGATGCGAGACGCTCATGCTGAGCGACAGCGGCATCGTCTATTTCGGGAACGACTGGGGTGCGGAAAACCGCACCAGCAGTCATCACCTCGCCGTGCGGTTGGCCAAAGTGGCGCCATTACTCTATGTGGACTCACCGGGCATGCGCGCGCCACAGGCCAGCGGCCGGGACTTGCGTCGCGCCTTGCGCAAGCTGGCAGCGGCGTTGCGCCGCCCGACCCAGCTTGAGCCCAACCTGTGGCTGTGCACGGTGCCGCAATTGCCGTTCCGTCGGCTGCCCGGCGTCGACCTGATCAATCGTGCGTTCGGGCGCTGGGCCGTACGCAGGGCGATGCGGGCGCTGGGCACGGCACACTACATCTCGTGGTTCGTGGTCCCGCATCCAGGTTTTCTCGCGCGCCGGCTCGGCGAAGCGCTGTGTGTGTACTACTGCATCGATGACTACGCCGCACATCCCGGCGTGGATGCCGCGGTCATCGGCGCGCGTGACGATGCCCTGACCCGCTGCGCCGATCTGGTCTTTGTCGCGCCGCCGACGCTGCTGGCAGGCAAACAAGCCGCGAATTCCAACACCCTGTTCTCGCCACACGGCGTGGATGTCGCGCTGTTCGCCCGCGCGATGGACCCTGCGACCGAAGTGCCGGAAGACGCCGCCACCCTGCCAGGCCCGGTAGTGGGTTATTTCGGCTCCATCCATGAGTGGATCGATCTGGACCTGATCGCATGGCTGGCACGCATGCGGCCGCAGTGGAGCTTCCTGCTGGTCGGCCATGTCGCCACTGATGTGTCGGCGCTGCAGGGCCTTCCCAACATAAAACTGGCCGGCCCGCAGCCGTACCGCGATCTGCCGGCCTGGGCCAAGGCCTTCGACGTGGCGATCATCCCCTACCGGCAGAACCGCCAGGTCCAGAACGCCAACCCGCTCAAGCTGCGCGAGTACCTGGCCACGGGCAAACCCGTTGTCAGCGTCCGCAATGCCGAGATCGAACGCTTCGGCCGCTGGGTGCAGATCGTGGACGGCCGGGAGATGTTCCTGGCCGCGCTGGAGAAAGCCGTACACGAAGACCCACCCGGCGCCGCTGCCGAGCGGATGGCCGCTGTCGCCGGCCAGACCTGGGACAACCGCGTGCGCGAGGTCATTGGCCATGTCGACCTGGCGCTCGCTGCACGCGAAAGCCGCCATGTCATGCAACAGGAACCCGGATGAACACCAGCAACAAGACCGTGCGAATCGGCGTCATCGGCGCCGGCTACGTCGCGCGCCATCACCTGGCCGCGCTGCGTCGGCTGGCTTTTGTCGAGATCGTCGGGATCTGCGACCTGGACGCGAAAGCAGCGCACGCACTCGCGTCCGAGTTCGACATCCCCTTGGTCGCGCCGACCTTGGGTGAACTGGTAGCCAAACAGCGTCCTGATGCCGTGTACGTCCTTACACCGCCGGCCAGCCATTGCCCGCTGACCCTGCAGGCGCTTGAACTGGGCTGCCATGTCTTCGTTGAAAAGCCCATGGCCGAGTCGGTGGCCGAATGCGACGCGATGATCGAATCCGCGCGCGCCAAAGGATTGGTGCTGTCAGTCGATCACTCGGACCTGTTCGATCCGGTCATCCTGCGCACGCGCGAGCTGGTGGAGCGCGGCGCGGTTGGCCAAACGCTGGCCGCGGACATCGTGCGCAGTTCGGACTATCCGTCCTATGCCGGCGGTCCGCTGCCGGCGATGGTGCGGCAGGGCTCCTATCCGTTTCGCGACCTGGGCGTGCACGGCCTGTACGTGCTTGAAGCGCTGCTCGGCCCGATCAGTCGACTGGACGTGGACTACCGCGCGACCGGCAGCCAGCCGAACCTGCAGTTCGACGAATGGCACGCCACGGCCACCTGCGCCCGCGGCACCGGGCGGATGCTGCTCTCCTGGAACGCCCGCCCGATGCAGAACCGATTGATCGTGCATGGCACGCGCGGCAGCGTGGAGGCCGATCGGTTCCTGCAGACCTGCCGCCAGCAGCGCGTGCTGCCGGGGCCTAAGTTCATCGGCATCGTGCTGGGCGCCTTCGTACTTGCCTTGCGCGATGTTTTCCGCATTCCCTGGAACGTGCTGCGATTCGCCACTGGCCGCTTGCGCCCATCGCCCGGCATCCAGCGCGGTGCGGAAGAATTCGCGCGCGCGCTCCAAGAGGGACGCTCGCCGCCGATCAGTGCCGAGGACGGCCGCTGCCCGATCGCGCTGATGGAGGCTGCCTGCGCGCGCGCCGACGCCGAGCGCACGGCCGAGCTTGAAGCCCGCCTCATGCCGCTCGAACCCGCCGATGCGTTGGTGACCGGCGCCAACGGATTCCTTGGCCGTCGACTGGTCGCCGCCCTGCGTGCACGCGGGCAACGCGTGCGTGTGCTGGTGCGCGCGCCCAGCGCCGCGCTGGAAGCGATGCGCGACCTGCAAGTGCTGATCGGGGACCTGGGCGATCCGCGGATCGTCGATCATGCCGTTGCCGGCGTGGGCACGGTCTATCACGTCGGCGCTGCGATGCGCGGGGACCTGCGCGCCTTCGAAGCCGGCACGGTATGGGGCACACGCAACATCATCGAAGCCTGCAACCGCCATGCAACCGGCAAGCTGGTCTATGTCAGCTCGCTCAGCGTGCTCGATCATGCCGGACGCGATCCGGCCGTACCGGTCACCGAGGCTTCTGCCTACGAGCCGCGCCCGCAGGACCGCGGCGCCTACACCCAGACCAAGCTGGCCGCCGAGTCGATGGTGCTGGAGGCCGTCGCCGCGCGACAGCTGTCGGCCGTGGTCGTGCGACCCGGCCAGATCGTCGGGCCCGGCGCTGAACAGGTCACGCCCAACGGCACCCTCGCCATTGCCGGTCTCTGGATCGCTGTGGGCGCGCGCAGCCAGACCCTGCCGCTGGTGTACGTGGACGATGTGGTCGACGGCCTGCTGCTGGCCGCCGAAGCCTCGGCTGCGAACGGCCGCATCTTCAACCTGGTGGATCCGAACACGGTGACCCAGGGCGCCTACCTGGACCTGGTCAAGGCCAAGCTGGGCCGCAGGCTGCGGCTGGTCCGCTTGCCGGCCTTCGCGTTTCTGGCGCTGGCAGCCGGGGTCGAACTGCTGGGCAAGCTATTGGGGCGCGGCGTGCCGCTGACCCGCTATCGAGCGCGCTCGCTGCGGCCGCTGGCGAACTTCGATATCGCGGCCGCGCGGACCGGCTTGTCGTGGCAGCCGCGCGTTGGGCTGCGCCGCGGGCTGGAGACGATGTTTGCCAACCACGCCGCGCCACAGATGGATGCATTGCCCGACCGCGTGGACGCCTGACACCGATGCGCCTGCTGGTGGTCACCTCGCAGTTTCCAATCCAGGGCGAACCCACGCGTGGGCGCCCGATCGTGCAAACGATCCAGCAGCTTACGCAGCTGGCAACCGTGCGCGTGGTGAGCCCGATTGCGGTCTATCCACGCTGGGCGCAGCCGGGCAGTTACGTCGCGCATGCGCCTGGTGCGCCTGCAGGACTCGACTGTGAAGTTGCGTATCCGTCCTACCCTGCCCTGCCCGGCCTGAGCCGGCCATTCAATGGCCGTCTATGCGCCGGCGCGATCGGCGATGCGCTTGCCCGCTTCCGGCCCGACGTGGTGCTGTCGTACTGGCTTTATCCGGATGCTTACGGCGCGATGCTGGCCGCAGGGCGCGCAGGCGTCCCGCTGGTGGCGGGCGCGCGCGGCTCGGACATCCGCGTGCGCGATGCGATCAGCCGCCACCTCACCCGCCGCGTGGTGCGTAACGCTCGGCGCCTGCTCGTGGTGAGTGAGGATCTCGGGCGACTGGCCGTGAAGCGCTACGGCGCAGAAGCAGAGCGCGTAAAAGTCATCGCCAATGGCTGCGATGCGGCCACATTCCATCTCTCAGACAAGGCGGCTGCGCGCGAGGCACTCGGCGTTGCGCCGGATGCGGAACTGGTGCTCTACGTCGGCCGGCTGGTGCCCGAGAAGGGATTGCGTGAACTGCTGACAGCGATGCGCGGGCTCACTGCAACGCGTCCAAGGTTGCAGCTTGTGCTTGTTGGCGGTGGCCCGATGCAGACCGAGCTTGATGGGCTTTCAGCAGGTGCCGGCAACGTGCGCTTCACCGGCCCATTGGGACCCGAGGCGGTTGCGAAATGGATGGTCGCCGCGAGCGTGGTGACACTGCCGAGTTATTCGGAAGGGCATCCGAACGTGCTGGTCGAAGCAATGGCCTGCGGCAGGCCGGTGGTCGCCACCGATGTCGGCGGCATCCCGGAGGTGGTCGACGCCGCCAGCGGTGTGTTGATCCAGGCCCGCGATAGCGCGGATCTCGCACGCGGTCTCGAATTCGCCCTGCAGCGTGATTGGGACGAAACCGCACTGTCGGCCCGGTTCTCCCGCAGCTGGCACCAGGTCGCCGAAGAAACCCTGTTGCAATGTGCGCAGGCGGCAGACGAACCCAGCGCTCGCGCGAGCTGGCGTCAGGAGCAGCCGGCTTAACGCACGACCTGCAAGCGATGGCATGCAGGTCTTCCTCCAAGCGCTGTCTCAGCGCGCCCGTGGTTCCAGGCCAGCCCAGCGACGCAAGCGACCGCCCAGCGTGACCGGTGCCTCGGGCTCCTCCGCAGAAGCAGTGCCATCGCCTTCAGGCAGCCCGGCCGCCAGCGACGCCAGCGTTCCGGTGGCGATGTCCAGCAGGTTGATGCGCATGCCGGTCTCGCGCCGCACCCTGGCCGCCAGTTCCATCGCCAGCAGCGAATGGCCACCAGTGTCGAAGAAGTTGTCGTTGGGCTGCACTTGCCCCACCCCGATGAGCTCGCACCACAGCGCCGACAGATAGCGCTGGCGCGGATCGGCATTGGCCAACCACGCGGCCTCGTCGGCGTCGCCTGTCGAACCTGCATGCAGCGGCGGCGCGGGCAACGCCTTGCGATTGGTCTTGCCGTTGGGCAAGCGCGGCAACGCCGGCAGCGTTACCAAATGCTGCGGCTGCATGTAGCTGGGAAGCTGCTCTGCCAGCTTGGCACGCACGCGCGGCAGCACGGCGTCTTCCGCTTCGCTCGCCACCACATAGAGCACCAAGCGGCGGTCGAGCGGATCGACCTCATGGACAGCGGCCACGCATTCGGCCACGCCGGGTTCCTGGCGCGCGATGGATTCGATCTCGCCCAGCTCGATCCGGAAGCCACGTAGCTTGACCTGGAAATCGAGCCGACCCTGGTGTTCCAGCGTGCCGTCCGCGCACCAGCGACCGCGATCGCCGGTGCGATACAAGCGTGCCTCGGGTTGGCTTGCGAACGGATCGGGTACGAACCGCTCCGCACTCAGCTCAGGACGATTGTGGTAGCCGCATGCGACACCCGCGCCGCCAATCCAGATTTCCCCCGAGACGCCGACCGGGCAGCGCTGGCCCTGCTCATCCAGGATCCACACGGTGGTGTTGGCAATTGGCGTGCCGATGGAAATGCCTTGCTGCGCGTCCTGCACCCGCCAGCAGGTCGACCACACCGTGGTTTCGGTCGGACCATAAAGATTCCAGACCTCCGAGCAACTGACTAACAGCTGGGCGGCCAACTCCGGCGTCAGCGCCTCGCCGCCGCACAGGGCGCGGAAGCGCGGCGCGGCCACCCAGCCCGCCTGCAGCAGCACCTGCCAAGTCGCCGGCGTGGCCTGCATGACGGTACACCGGTGCGTTGCCAGCAACTCTTTGAGCGTCTCGCCGTCCATCGCATCTTCGCGCCGGGCCAGCACCACCTCGCCGCCCACGCTGAGCGGTCCGAACAGTTCCAGCACGGCGATGTCGAAGGACAGCGTGGTGACCGCCAGCAGTGTGTCCTCCGCGCGCAGGCCCGGCCGCTCGGCCATGCTGGTCAGGAAGTTCACCGCCGCCTCGTGCGGAATCTCCACGCCCTTTGGCTGCCCGGTCGAGCCGGAGGTGTAGATCACGTAGGCGATCGCATCGGGATCGACCCGGGTTTGCAGCGATGTGGCCGGCAGATCATCCAATGCGCCAGGCGCATCCAGCCGCAACACCGGGTGATCGATCCGCGGCAGGCGTGACAGCGACGAAGCGTCGCTGACCAGCGCGGCCAGGCCGGCATCCTGGATCATGAACGCCAAACGTTCGGCCGGGAACGCCGGATCCAGCGGCACATATCCAGCGCCCGCCTTGAGCGCGCCCAACAGCGCAGCGACCATGCCGGTCCCGCGCTCCAGTGCGATGCCGACCAGCGCGCCGGAGCGCACGCCGCACGCATGCAGCGCATGAGCGATGCGGTTGGCCAGCGCGTCCAGTTCGGCATACGTCAGTGCGCCGTTGGCATCGCGCACCGCGATACGTTCGGGTGTGCGCGTTGCCTGCGCCTCGAACAACCCATGCAGACGCTCGCCGGGAATCGGCGCGGCGGTGGCATTCCACGCTTCCAGCTGCGCGATCTCGGCGGCCGGCAGGAACGCCAGCAGGGAGACAGGCAGCGCGGGATCAGCCAGCGCCGAATCCAGCAGGGTTTCGTAGTAGTTGCGCAGGCGCGCGGCGGCCTCGGCATCGAACAGGTCGGTGCTGTAGGTCAGGCCGCCGAGCAAGCCGTGCTCCTGTTCGATGAACCACAGGCCGATGTCTTCCGCCGCGCCCTGCTGGAACACCGGCAAGTGCTCATGCTGTAGCTCGGCCCAGGACAGGTTGCGATGTCGGACGTCCTGGAAGGAGAAGCTGGCCTGGTAGATCGGCGAACGACGCTCATCGCGCGGCAAGCGCAGGCGCCGGACCAGATGCTCGAACGGCACGTCCGGGTAGGCGAACGAATCCAGCACCACGTCACGCACCTGCTGCACGGTTTCCAGGAAGGAAGCCTGCGGGTCGATCTTGACCCGCATTGGCAGCGCGTTGACGAAGAAGCCCATGACCGCTTCCAGCTCGGCCCGTTCGCGCCCACGCACCGGCACGCCAACGACCAGATCGCGCTGGCCGCCATTGCGATGCAGGAACACGTAATAGGCCGCCAGCAGCACCATGAACGCCGTGGCGCCAGTGCGCTGGCCCAGCGCACGCACGGCCTCCATCTGAGCCGCAGGCAGACGGATCCATTCTGTGGCGCCCGCACCGCTCGGACGCGGCGGGCGCATACGTGCGGCAGGCAGTTCCAGCGGCTCGGGAAGATTGGCCAAACGCTCGCACCAATGGCTGACCTGGCGCTCCAGTTCCTCGCCTTGCATCCACTCGCGCTGCCAGCCCGCAAAATCGCCGTAGTCGATGGCCGGCGGTGGCAACGGCATCGGCTGGCCTGCGCAGAAGGCCGCGTAGGCAGCGGACAGTTCGGTGTAGAGCACGTCGAACGACCAGCCGTCCCAGATGATGTGATGCGCCATGAAGAAGAACACATGGTCATTCTCGCCAAGCCGGAACAGCCGCGCGCGGAACAATGGTTCGCTCGCTAGTTCGAACGGCTCGGCGATCAAAGCATCGAGCCGCGCCATCAGCGCGGCTTCGCGCTCGGCCAACGAATCTCCAGTCAGCGTTTCGACGGGCAGCAGGCGTACCGGCATCGCCTCGTGGATGCGCTGCTCGGGTACGCCGTCTTCGGCTTCGATCGAAGTGCGCAGGATCGCCTGACGATCCACCACTTCCTGCAACGCTCGCTCGAATGCGGCCTCATCCATCGGCCCTCGCAGGCGATGAGCCGAGGGCGTGTTGTAGACCACGCGTCCTGGATGCAATTGCTCCAGGTACCACAGCCGCTGCTGCATCAGCGACAGCGGCGCACGCGTCCGGTCGGACTGATGCGTGATGCGCAAGCCATTGTCCGCCGCGCTGGTGGCCCCGGTCGTGCCCGCGGCACGCACCACGGCTGCCAACCGCGCCGCGGTCTGCGCTTCGAACACCATGCGCATCGGTAGCGCCAAACCCAGCTCGCGATTCAGTCGCGCCACCAGCTGCGCGGCCAGCAGCGAATGGCCGCCGTGCTCGAAGAAGTTGTCGTCCACGCCCGGTGCGTGCCCCAGCACCGCCGCCATGGCCGCGACCACGCGCTCCTCCGTTGCATCGCGCGGCAGCGTGCGCGCCTCGTCCGCGCCGGGCCTTTCGCTGGGCGCCCGGAGCCGCGCGCGGTTGATCTTGCCGTTAGGCAGCCTGGGCAGTGCATCGAGCACGATCAGGTGTTGCGGAATCATGTAGTCCGGCAGCGTCTGGTGCATGTGCGCGCGCACGGCCGCCTCGTCGATGACCGAGCGTTGCGCCGCCACCAGATGCGCAAGCAGGCGCACATCGCCAGGTCGGAATTCGCGCGTGCTCGCCACCGCATCGGCGACGCCCGGCAGGCTCAGCAGGCGTGCTTCGATCTCGCCCAGCTCGATGCGGAACCCGCGCAGCTTGACCTGGAAATCGAGCCGGCCCAGGTGCATCAGCATGCCGTCGACACGCCAGCGCCCGCGATCACCGGTGCGATACAGGCGCGCGTCCGGCTGGCTGGCAAAGGGATCGGCAACGAACCGGTCCGCCGTCAATTCGGGGCGGTTGCGATAGCCCAGCGCGACGCCGGCGCCACCGATCCATATCTCGCCTGGTACGCCCAGCGGGCACAGCTGGCGTTGCTCATCGAGGATCCACACCATGGTGTTGGCGATCGGCGTCCCGATGGAAATGCCCTCACCCGGACGCTCCACGCGCCAGCACGTCGACCACACCGTGGTCTCGGTCGGGCCGTACAGGTTCCACACCTCGCCGCAGCGATCCAGCAACGCCTCGGCCAGGTCTGGCGCCAACGCCTCGCCACCGCACAGGGCGCGAAAAGCCTTCGGCGGCGACCAGCTGGTCTCCAGCAGCATCCGCCAGGTGGCCGGCGTGGCCTGCATCACGGTGGCTTGCGCGGCGACCAGCAGTTGCTTCAGCTGTTCGCCGTCCAGCGCGTTCTCGCGCCGGGCGATCACGACCTCGGCGCCGACACCCAGCGGCCCGAGCAGTTCAAGCACGGCGATATCGAACGACAGCGTGGTCACCGCTACCAGCCGGTCGTCCGCGCGCAGCCCCGGCCGCTGCGCCATGCTGGTAAGGAAATTCACCACCGCCGTGTGCGGGATGGCCACACCCTTGGGCTGACCGGTGGAACCGGACGTATAGATCACGTAGGCCACGGCATCGCCGCTGTCGCCCGCCTCGTCCAGCGCCTCGGCCGGCAGCGCTGCGAGTTCCTCGCCCAGCTGGTCCAGCGCCAGCACCGGACGCCCGCGCAGGTCGAAGCGATCGGCATGCGCGGTCTGCGTAAGCAACACCGCCAGGCTGGCGTCGCCGACCATGTAACTGAGTCGCTCGGTCGGAAAACCCGGATCGAGCGGCACGTAGCCAGCTCCTGTCTTCAGCGCGCCCAGCACGGCGGCCAGCAGGTCGACGCTGCGATCGAGCGCGATGCCGACCAACGCGTCGTCGCGCGCGCCATTCCGGCGCAGCAGGTGCGCGATGCGGTTGGCGCGCGCATCCAGCGCGGCGTAGGTCATGGCCTGGCCATCGCACCGCACGGCGATGCGATCCGGTGTGCGGCGGCATTGCGCTTCGAACAGCGCATGGATGGACTGCGTCGGGATCGGCGTGGCCGCAGGCTGCAGCGACAACAGATGGCGTCGCCCCGCCTCACCGACGATCGGCAGCGCGCCCAGCAGCGCATCCGGACGCGCGACGGCGCCGCGCAGCAGGGTCTCGAACGCCTCCAGCCAGCGCGTCACCGTGGACCCGTCGAACAGTTCGCGGCTGTACTGGCATTCCAGGCGCAAATGGCCCTGCTCCTGCACCGCGTTGATGAACAGTTCGAAGTTCTCGAAGCTGCGCGGGTTGCTGGCGAAGTCCAGCACCAGTCCCGGAAACGCGGTGACCTGCTGGTCGAGCGCCTGGTCGATGTTGAACAGCACGCTGACCAACGGCAGCCGGCTGGGATCACGCGGTACGTCGAGCTTCCTGAGCAGCGTGCCGAACGTGTAGCGCTGATGGTCCAGCGCATCCAGCAGCGTGGCTTGCGTGGCTTCGAGCAGGTGTGCCAGCGGCGCGGCCGGATCGGTCACGCAGCGTAGCGGCAACAGGTTGACGCAGTGGCCGACCAGATGGTCCTGGCCGTCCAGCGACTGGGCTGCAGCCGGAATGCCCACCACCACTTCCTGCTGGCCGGACAACCGCGCCAGCACGGCGGCAAAACTGCCCAAAAGCGTGGCGAACAGGCTGGCGCCGCGCTGCGCACCCAGTCGCTTCACTTCGCCCACCAGCGCCGCATCCAGCACATGGTCGATGCGCGCCGAGGCGAAGCTGCGCCGCGGCGGACGCGCGTGGTCCGTTGGCAGGTCCAGCGGCGCTGGGAGCTGTACATACTGCGCGAGCCACCAGGCCTGGTCGGCGGCCAGGGTCCCGTCATCGCCATGCCGCGCGAGGTCCAACGCGTAATCGGCGAAAGACGCCACCGGCGGCAGCGTGCCAGCGGCCAGGCCGGTGCGGGCGCCGTACAGCGTCGACAGCTCTCGCACCATCACCCACCACGACCAGCCATCGCAGACGATGTGGTGCGCGGTCAGTAGCAGCACATGCTCATTACTACCGAGACAGAGCAGTTCGGCACGCATCAGCGGGCCTTGCTCCAGCTCGAACGCAGTCTCCACCGTCGCGCGACGTCGCTCGGCCAAGGCGTCGGCGCGCGCCGCCTCGTCCAGGTCCTGCAGGTCGATCAGCGGCAGCGGCAACTCGGACTGTGCCGACACACACAGGGTCTCGCCATCCGGGCCGAAGCTCGCACGCAGCGCGTCATGGCGCGCGATCAGTTCACCAAGTGCAGCGTGCAGTGCATTGCGGTCCAGCGTGCCCCGCAAGCGCAGGCTGACCGATTCATTGAAGGCCAGCGAGGCTTCCACGCCTAGCTGCGACGCCAACCAGATCTCACGCTGCGCCTCGGTGCTGGGCACAACCCGCGCCAGGGCGACCGACGCGAACGGATCATAGTCGACCGCTGTCAGTGCAGCCGGTGCCAGTGCGTCAGGTTTCATGTCCCGATCCTCATGTACTTGCCGGCCTGCTCCGGGTTGGGCACGAACCATGCGGGGTTGCCCTGCGGGTCGCGTCCCAGACGAGCATCTGGCCGGGGCGGCTGTTCGGCTTCCATCACCGTGCGCGAAGTCGCCGCGTGACGTGGCAGGAACTCGCTCTCCTGCAACTCCACGATCGACTCCTTGTACGCATTGGTGATCGCCATGAAGTCGGCTTCCGTGTGCGCTGCGGTGAAGAAGCAAGGGAAGTTGTCGAGGATGTGGATGCCGCGGCTGCGCATCATCGCGAACAACAGATCCTGCAGCGGATGGTCTTCCAGGAACTGGGTCTTCCACACCGAGGCGAATTGCTTGATCGCGATGGGCGCGCCCCGCTCCTCGCAGAAGGCATTGAGCTCCGCGGCCAGCGCCGCCGTGCGCTGGTTGATGCGCTGCTGCAGCTCCGGACCTTCGCGCTTGATGTGTTCCAGCACCGCCTTGGCCGCCGCCAGCGCCAAGGGATGGCGGACGAACGTGCCGGCGAAATAGGTCACGCCCACCGTCGGCTGCGAGTCGTCGCCGAACTGCCAGGCTCCGCCATCCAGCGCGTCCATGTACGGCCGCTTGCCGGCGATGACGCCGATCGGGAAGCCACCGCCCACCACCTTGCCGTAGGTCGCCAGGTCCGGCGCGATGCCGAACAGGCGCTGCACGCCGCCCGGATGGGCACGGAAGCCGGTGACGATCTCGTCGAAGATGCACAACGTGCCCGACGCGGCGGTGATCGCGCGCACTTCCTTGAGGAACTCCACCGGCTGGAAGTCGGGGCGACGACTCTGCACCGGCTCGATCAGCACCGCGGCCAATTCATGCGCGCGTTCGCGCAGGATCTGCAGCGACTCCGGCGTGCCATAGTCCAGCACCAGCACGTGCTCGGAGGTGTTGCGCAGAATTCCGGGTGCGGCGGGCACCGCGCGCAGCTTGCGGGTGCCGCGCACGATCACCTCGTCCACAATGCCGTGATAGGACCCGGAGAACAGCACTATCGTCTCGCGCCCGGTCACCGTGCGCGCAATGCGTAGCGCGCCGAGCACTGCTTCGGACCCGGTGTTGCACAGCGCCGCGCGTTCATGCCCGGTGACCTCGCACACCAGCTTGGCCACTTCGCCGGCCAGCGGATGCTGCGGCCCAATCTCGTAGCCCAGCTCCAGCTGCTCGCGCACGGCCTCCAGGACGAACTCCGGCTGCCATCCGAACAGGCTCATGCCGAAGCCGTTGAGCGCATCGACGTACTGGTTGCCGTCCAGATCCCACACGTGAGCGCCCTTGGAGCGGCTGACCACGATCTGGTAGACGATCTCCTTGAGCTTGGGACGAAAGCCGTTGACCACGCGCGGGTCGGCCATGTGCGGCCGATGCGTCTCGGTGTAGTCCTTGGATTTACGCGTGCGGGCAACGTAGCGCTGTACGAAGCGGTCGAGCTTGGCCTGCTGGCTCACCGACAGCGCATGCGTGCCGGTATCGATGCGGGCGATCGCGCCGAAGGCCTTCTTGATGTCATAGCGGGTGTGCGCCAGCGCCGCTTCTTCATCGACGACAGGTGGAGCCGCAACCACCGGAGTCGTCTCCACCATCGGCGCTGCCACGGCCGCGACGGAAGTCGCTGCAACAAGCGGCAACCCAGGCGCAGGCTCGGCCGCCTGCCCGCCCAGCAACGCGAGCTGCTGCGCCATCAACTGCATCTGCTGCGCGATCACCTGCTGTACCAGGCCCTGCGGCGCGGCAGCCTGCAGCATCGGTTGAATCTGCGGCGCGATAGCTGCCACCGGCACGAAGGTTGCGGGCACCGCTTGTGCAGGCGGCGTCTCGACCGGCAGCTCGCCATCGATGAATTCCGCCAGCCGGTCCAGCGTGGCGTAATCGGCCATCAGCTGGCGGAAGGTGACCTTGACCGGGAACACCCGGCTCAGGTGCAGCGACATCTGGGTCAGCATCAGGCTGTCCAGCCCGAGTTCCATGAAGTTCGCCGTGGCGTCGGCGTCGGCCAGGTCGAATCCGGCCACTTCCTCGAAAGCGTTCTTGAGCTGGGATACCAGCGCGGTGCGGCGGCTGGAACTGGCGGCTGACGTCGACATCGGAACCTCGATGACTGGTGATGGCACAACGGAATGAACTGGCACGTCGGCGGTAGCGGCAGGCGCTGGCTGTGCGCTTGCCTCCACCCAGTAACGCTGGCGCTCGAACGGATAGGTCGGCAGCAGCAGACGACGGCGCGCGGCGCGGCGGTCGAACCAGGTCGGATCGATCGCCACGCCGCGACTCCAGAGCTGGCCGACCGCCTGGCGCAGCGCCGCCAGCTCCCCGCTGACCGCATCGCCCAGCGACGCCTGCGGGATCACCTGGCCGCGTTGCGCGCCCAGATGCTGGCGCGCCAGCGTGCTCAGCGTGGCGCGCGGGCCGACTTCCAGCAGCACGCGCGCCGGTGCCTCCAGCACGCGACCGAGCGCGGCTGAGAAGCGCACCGGACGACGCAGGTGCTGGGTCCAATAGTTGGCAGACATCGCGTCTTCGTCGCGCAGCCAGTCACCGGTGGCGGTGGAGACCAGCGCCAGCCGCGCCGCCTGCCTGGCAACGGCCGCAACTTCTTCAGCGAACGGTGCCAACACCGGCTCCATCATCGCCGAGTGGAACGCATGCGAGGTGGCCAGCAGGCGACAGGCGATGCCGTCGGCTTCGAGTGACGTCTTGAACTGCGCGAGGGCTTCGTGCGGACCGGCGACCACGCACGCCCCCGGAGCGTTTTCCGCGGCCAGGTCCAGCGTCGACGGCAGGCGCGCCTCCAGCTCGGCCAGCGGCAGGCGCACCGACAACATGCCGCCGGCCGGCATCGCCTGCATGAGCGCGCCACGCCGCGCCACCAGGTGCAGCGCATCCTTCAGCTTGAACACGCCCGCCAGCGTGGCGGCGACGAATTCACCGACGCTGTGCCCGATCAGCGCAGCCGGCGAGAGGCCCTGGTGCATCCACAGCATCGCCAGTGCGTATTCGACCGCGAAGGTGGCAGGTTGCATCACTGCCGTAGGCAACAGCGCGTCCGCCTCGCCGGAAAAGACCCGCTCGCGTAGGTCGAAGCCAAGGTCGGCACGCAGCAGTTCGGCGCAGGCATCGAACGCGTCGCGATAGGCCGGCTCGCTGGCGTACAGCTCGCGCCCCATGCCTGCGTACTGCGCGCCCTGCCCCGGGAACAGGAAAACCACGTCGCAGGACTTGGCCGGTTGGCTGCGTGCCACCGCCGCGGTCGTCTCCAGGCTGCTCAGTCGCGCAATCGCGTCGGGTACATCGGTGGCGACCACGCTGACGCGGTGGGCGAACGCCTTGCGGCCTGCGGCCAGCGTCCAGGCCACATCGGCGAGATTGAGGTCCGGCTGTGCCGAAAGGTGACTGGCCAGGTTGGCGGTCGCAGTGCCCAGCGCCTGGGCGCTGCGCGCCGACAGCACCAGCAGCTGCGGCCCCTGCCCGGCTTCTGAATCCGGCCTCTGCGGCGGTTCTTCCATGACCACGTGCGCGTTGGTGCCGCCGACACCAAACGAGCTCACCCCGGCGCGCAACGGCCCCTGTTCGACCACCCAGTCGCTCAGGACATCGTTGACCACGAACGGGGAGCCGGCGAAGTCGATCGACGGATTGGGCGCGCGGTAGTGCAGTGATGCAGGAAGCTTCCGCTCGGCCAGCGCCAGCGCGGTCTTGATCACGCCAGTGGCTCCGGCTGCCATCACCAGGTGGCCCACATTGCTCTTGACCGAGCCCAGCCGGCAGAAGCCGACATCGGCGGTGCCGTGGCGAAACGCGCGGGTCAGTCCTTCCAGTTCGATCGGATCACCGATCGGTGTGGCGGTGCCGTGCGCCTCGACATAGGAGATGCTGCGCGCCTCTACCCCGGCATCGGCATGGGCCATGGCGATGACAGCGGCTTGGCCGGCGCTACTGGGCGCCATGAAACTGGCCTTGGTGCCACCGTCGTTGTTGACCGCGCCGCCACGGATCAGGGCATAGATCGGATCGCCATCGGCCAGCGCGTCGGACAACCGCTTGAGCAGGACCACTGCAGCGCCATCGCCGAACACCGTGCCAGTGGCGTCGGCGCTGAAACTGCGCGTATGGCCGTCGGCCGACAGCATGGTGCCTTCCTGGGCCAGATAGCCGCTGCGCGGTGGACAGGTCACCGACACCCCACCGGCCAGCGCCATCTCGCAGCGACCCGCACGCAATGCATCCAGGGCCTGGCAGATCGCTACGAGCGAGGTCGAGCAGGCGGTATTGAGACTAACGGCCGGGCCAGTCAGGTTGAGCCGGTGGGCCACCCGCGTAGCCAAATAGTCCTTTTCGTTGGCAAGCATGACCTGGAACGCGCCGAGCTTGTCTATCAAGTCCGGGCGTGGTTGGAGATGGTGCTGAAAATAAGTGGCGTTATGCATGCCGCCAAACACGCCGACCGGCACGGTCTGTGCATCCGGCACGTGCCCGGCGCGCTCCATGCACTCCCAGCACAGCTCAAGAAAGATTCGCTGCTGCGGATCCATCAGCTCGGCCTCACGCGGAGCGATGCCGAAGAACGCTGCGTCGAATGCTTCTACTGCTTCGATGATGCCGCGCGCAGGCACGTACGCCGGGTCGTTGCGAAGGGAAGCTGGAATGGCCGGATCCAGTGCTTCCGGCGCGAAGAAGGTGATGGAGTCTTCGCCCGCACACAGGTTGCGCCAGAAGGCCTCCACATCGCCTGCACCGGGAAACCGGCCGGCCATGGCAATGATCGCAACCGGCTCGCGTGCGTCGGCGCGCGTGCGTGGCCGGGCCATGCGTTCGGTCGCGATCGCATTGCTCGCCGTTCCGCCGATGGAAGCGGCGACCGCGGCCGGGGTCGGATCGGCGAAGAATCCGGTGATGGTGGGTATCGGCGAAAGTTCGCCATGCAGGCGTGCGACCAGCTGCATGGCAAGCAAAGAGTGACCGCCGAGTTCGAAGAAGTTGTCCTCGCGCCCGACCTGGTCCAGGCCAAGCAGCGTTGCAAACAAGTCGCAGACCGCCTGCTCGACTGGCCCGACCGGCGCCCGATACGCGGTGGCCAGCTCGGGCCGACGACGATCCGGTGGCGGCAGCGCACGCCGGTCCAGCTTGCCATTGGCCGTGACCGGCAACCCCTCCAGCCGCGACCAGCTCGCCGGCACCATGAACTCCGGCAGCTGGCGGGCGAGTTCGGCGCGCAGCTCTGGGACGCCGGGCGCGTTATCGTCGGCCACGTAGTAGGCGACCAGCCGCTTCTGCCCAGGGCGATCCTCGCGCGCCAGCACCGCGCATGCACGCACGCCATCGATCCGCTGCAGCACCGCCTCGATCTCACCGGTCTCGATGCGGTAGCCGCGGATTTTGACTTGGCCATCGACCCGCCCGATAAAGTCGACCACGCCCTCGGGCAACCAGCGCACCAGGTCGCCGGTGCGGTAGAAGCGTTCCTGGCTTGCGCCGGTTGGATCGATCACGAAACGTTCGGCCGTCAGCTCGACGCGGTTCAAATAGCCCAGCGCCAGGCCCAGCCCGCCGATGTAGAGCTCGCCGATGACGCCGACCGGGACCGGCTCACCGCGCGCATTGAGCACCAGCAGCGTGGTGTCGGCGATCGGCCGTCCAATCGGGATCGCGCGTAAGTCCGGTGGCAGGTCGTCCGGAATCGAATGGGTCAGCGAGAACGTGGTGCATTCGGTCGGGCCGTAGCCGTTGCGGATCGACAGCCCGGGCAAGGCGGCCTGCGCCTTGCGCACGTGGGCGACCGATAACGCCTCGCCACCCGTGAACAGCTGCGTCAGCCCGCGCAAGTCCTGCGCATCAACATCCACGATGGCGTTGAACAGCGCGGCGGTGAGCCAGCCGATGCGCACGTTGTGACGGCGGATCGTGGCCGCCAGCCCCTTGCCGCTGGGAATGCATTCGGAATGGACCACGCAGGTGCCGCCGTTGAGCAACGGGCCCCAGATCTCCAGTGTGGCGGCATCGAAGCCCAGCGGCGCGGCATGCAGGACGACGGGCCTGTCCGACAGATCGACGTAATCGACGCCGCGCACCAGCCGCAGGATCGCCTGGTGCGGAATCTCCACGCCCTTGGGCGTGCCGGTCGAGCCGGAGGTGTACATCACGTAGGCACGTGCCCGCCCATCCAGCGCGGGTGCAGGCATTGGTGCACCGGCGCCGAACGCTTCAACTTGCGCCAACGTTACGATGCGCACCGCCATTCCAGGCGGCGCCTGATCATCGCGATCGGCGATCACCAGCGAGGCACCTGCGTCCTGGATGGAAAAAGCCAAGCGCTCGGCTGGATGCGAGGGATCCAACGGTAAGTAAGCTGCGCCAGCCATGAGGATGCCCAGCAGTGCCGTGATCGCCTCCGGCGAGCGGTTCAGCAGTAGCACGACGATGTCCCCGGCGGCGATGCCAGCCGCGCTCAGACCCTGGGCCACCCGCGCGGCGCGGGCATGCAGTTCGGCGTAGGACATCCGCCCTTCCGCCCACTCGATCGCTACATCATGCGCATGCCGGGCGGCGACCCCCTCAAAGTGCGCGTGGACCGTTTGCGGTCCCGGAGAAAGCACCGTGGTGTCGTTCCAGGTCCGCATGAGGCGCCGATGATCGGCCAGGTCCATGGCCTGTACCGCTTCGAGGTCCATGGCAAACGCCAGGCCCTGCAAAACCTGTATCAGCCCATTGGCCAGCAGCGCGGCCATGCCCTCATCGATGAAGGGCGACAGGAAGCGAACCTGTAACGCACTGCATTGGTCTGATTCGATCGTCCAAAGTAGTGGTGCGTCTACACACGCCTCGCGTGATGGATCATCGATCCACTGGCCGATCACGCTGGGTAGGCAAGATGGGTCATGCACTGCCGCCGTTTGCTGTGCAACGACATGGGCCAGCCATGCATCCAAGGACGCGCGGACCGCGACATCGATGACGACCCGCTGATCCCGCAAGGTGAGCGCGACGCGCGTTTGTCCAGTCAGGCGACTCACGAGCAATGCCAGCGCGGCAGTCTTTACGTGTGCAAGCGGAATCTCCAGCCGCGTGGCACGTGCCTTGAGCGCAACCACCAGCTGCGGTGCCAGGGGGTACGCCATGCACTTTGCGACGGAATCGCCCTGCGACGACGACTTACG
Organism: Pseudoxanthomonas sp. GM95; assembly: GCF_900109775.1. GTDB lineage: Bacteria > Pseudomonadota > Gammaproteobacteria > Xanthomonadales > Xanthomonadaceae > Pseudoxanthomonas_A. Next base: position 1,502,246 of record NZ_FOAX01000001.1, on the reverse strand, counting down.
TACCAGCACATCCAGCAGCGAGGTGTCGGCCTGCGTGCTGCCGGAACGATCCTTTGAACTGCTCATGTCCACGATGCCCTGGTAAGAGAAGAAAGCGTCAGTGGCGCCCGACACAGGCGTAAGGCGAGCGATCCGAGCGCATGGGCTTTCCGGCGAGCCGGCGGATCCCGTCGCGGACAGTCGCAGCCGTTCCAAATCCGGCAAGAAGGCAGGCATCCAGCACCTTGTTCTTGCCTACACCGGGTGGCTCCAGTCCTAGACCGCGCAGGCGCTCATTGGCGCGGTGCAAGAGGCTGTCGCGCCGGGTGGCATCGGTGTAGTAGGTAAAACTGACGGTGACCGAAGGCGCTTCGCCGTTCTCCACCATGTGCGGGCTGGTCGACGGCATGTAGGCACCCATGCCCGGCTCGAGATGAAACACCTTGGCGCGCTCGCGAAATGCGTCCTTCCAGTCAAGCAGGTCACGCTCATGGCAGGCATGGAAGCGATCACGCGCGCGATCGCTCGCCACGAACGTGTCGTGCCGGTCCCAGACATACAGGGTCTTGCGGCCTTGGACCTGGAGAATGAAGTTGTGCTCCTTATCGAAATGAAACGGAGTCACCGCATTGGGCGAGGTGATGAAGATCCAGCCGCCGCGGTAGCCCATGCCAGGATCGACACGGTCGATGCCGGGTTTGAGGCCGCCCAACACCTCGTCCACCAGCGCCCGATAGGTCTCATCGACTTGCACGTTCAAAAGCGACATCCAAGCTTGGGCCTGGTAGATGTCCTGTAGCGTGTCCACAACCGATCTCGCATTGGGGTGTAAGTCAGGCGCAGCATTGAACGGCGTGCCTGCCGCGGCCCCACTTCCATGGCTGCGAATGCACCGGCGCAGTTCCAATCGCTTACCCAGCTCGACCAGTTCGTAAAAACGTAGTAATGGGTGATACATGAGCCGGTGCCTTACCGCCTGGATCCGGGAAGGCTCAAACGAATCCCAGTCGACATCGACCAGGCTAGCTTTCATATCCATGCGTTTCCTCCACGCCTCGGTCGCCAGCGTTACGCGCCCCATCGACCTGAAAACCGTTCTGGCACGTCACCGCCGTGCTCAGTCACTGGTCCACAACGAAAATCCCGAGTTGAAGTCGGCCACCCTTTCTATGGCTTCGCCTGGAAAGCAAAGAGCCAAAGGATTGCGCCTTGAGCTGGGCTTCCGGTCCATGTCACTCGGTAAGTACCGGCACGATCGACCTGTCTGACCGCCACGGCGCATTGCACCCCACTGTTAGGCGGCAACTCGAGGAAACGATCGATCACCTTGAAGCCGTTGTCGGGGATGGCCGTCATTCGGTAGACGTAGGCATCTCCCCACCACACCGCAACCAATGTTGCAGGACCTGTGGTGGTCACGCTGCCGCTGGTCAAAGCGGCTGTTCCGGCGGCCGCGTCGGCACCGGAGAGCATTCGCTTCACTTTATTGGTAAGCCGCGTCATCGCCTCAGGCATCGGATAATTGTGGGAAGCGTCCTGCAGCACACCTGCATTCCGGATTTCGATGAAAGGCACCGTGATTTCGCCTGCTGCTTCCCCGGTCTTGGCAAGGCGAACCTGGTGTCCAGCCCCTCCTTTTGCTGAAAGCGCAACGTAAGCGGCGTTGTTGAATCGCCCGCTATAGCCGTTATAGGGAACAATCGGCCCCTGACGTGTCCAGGTGTTGCCGTAGTTGTCGGAAGGAAGGCTGGCATTGCTCGCGTATCCCCCGACAAGGACGAGCAATGAACTTTCGGTTTCATGCGTGGTGATCGGTGCTGTGACCGCCGGATTGGTCCCATTCCCATCGGCTTGTACAAGCAGGGTGTGCGCACCAAGCGAGGGCGCCGGCTCGCGCGGCGCGGTATCCGATGCAGCGTGCATCCCATAGCTCCCGCTTGCGACCAGCAGTACGCCCGCGATGACCGCCAGCCTGACCAATTGGCGCAGCTTTGTTTTCAGCTGGTTATCGCTCACCGACTGCCCTTTCCCTTTGCTGGCGCCCTGCGTTTCACCTAGCGCGCCCGCCTCATTGGAAGGGGCATCATGTCTGTGGTGAAGCCCACGGCTGCACATATGATTTCCACACCGTCGCTCTGATTGCCCGGTAAGTCAGTTGCGCTGGAAATAGAAACCGTAATAGCGATCTATTGAGTGCTCGCCCTCGAAAGGGATACGCATGTAGCGCTCAAAGGACTCCCATCGATCGATGGCCGTGTAGCCGAGTGCCTCCATCTGCGCCAGTAGGTCTGGCATCGCCATGACCCGGTAAGGACAACTCGAAAGCGCGCCAATCTGTTGCAGGGTGAAGAAACTTCGGCTCGGATGCAGCGGGGTGACGTTGACCAGTACGTGCCGCGGAGGCTCACGCAGGGATCCCAGCATTTCCGGCAGTGTAAAATCGAGGTACTGGAGTGCACCACTTGCCAGCAGGATGCCGCAGCCGTCGGCGTCTTCGAGCGATTGGGTGAAACTCAACCTGTGGCTGGTATCGTGCTCACCGGCCCATGCACGTCCGGCCGAGACCAGCGCCGGCAGGTCATACACCAGCCAGCTCAGATCATCCGGGTAATCGATGTAGGACTGGAAGCCGTAGTAGCTGATGCCGATGTGGCCACCGAGATCGAAAAGCGTGCGCTGGCCCGACATGAAAATCTGCGACAACCAGAAAAGGATCGGGTAGTCGCCGACCAGAATGCTGTCGAGGCGCTCATGGTAGAGATCTGCCGCACGCGCAAGGTCGTAGCCGGTCGGTAGTGACTTTGGCGCCTGCGCCAGCGCCTCGCTATAACTTGAGTACACGCCATAGTACGAGTTGGACGGCAGTGTCCCGCGGTCGAACATCATCCGATACACAGGCCTTGCCAGCAGCCGCAGGCCAGGTAACTCGGCGCCATCATGCGCCATGCGTTTGAGATTGCCTGAAAGGCCCTTCGTTGGCATTGGACGTTGTTCCTGGAGTTGTTTAGGCCAATCCACCCAAGGCGCCACCCTTTGCGACGCTCGGAGCTCTCACATGCACATGCGCTTTCCCAACAGGCGCCGATGCGCGCTAGCGCGCACCGGTTCCGAACAGCACCACCTCGACGGTCTGGATCATGATCAGCAGATCGAAGAGCAGGTTGTGGTTCTTGACGTAGTACAGGTCGTACTTAAGTTTCTCGGCCGCATCGTCCTCGGATGCACCGTAGGGATAGCGAAGCTGCGCCCAGCCGGCCAAGCCTGGCTTCAGGCAGTGACGCAGGTTGTAGTAGCTAATGTTTTTCCCGAGATCCGCCACGAACTGAGGACGTTCCGGCCGTGGACCGATGAAGCTCATTTCCCCTTTGAGCACGTTCCACAACTGCGGAAGTTCGTCCAGTCGGACCTTGCGCGTGAAGCGGCCCACCCGAGTCACGCGGTCATCGCCATTACGGGCCCAACGCGCCACGCCATCCAGCTCTGCATCAGTGCGCATGCTCCGAAACTTCACCAGCCAGAAGGTCCGGCCGTGCATCCCAACCCGCTCCTGCCGATACAAGATCGGCTGCCCAGCGCCGGATTCAATCCGGATCGCCAGCACGACCAAAATCATCAAGGGCCAGGTCAGCATCAGCACGGTGAGCGAAGCGATCAGATCGAAGGCGCGCTTGGTGAACAGACGCAATGGGGTCCCGTTGAAACCGCCGGAGTACACCAGCCAGGAAGGATGCGTGAGCGAAAGCTGCACGCGGCCGGCCTCGCGTTCAAAGAAAGTGGTCAGGTCGGTGATCACGATGCCGGACTGCCAGCATTCGAGTAGATCTTCCATCACCACACTGCCACGGCGATCCTCGACCCCCACCACGATTTCATCGACGCCACGCAGTGCCGCCCACTGGCCCAACGGCTGCCCTGGCCGCACCAGAAGTCCGGCAGGAACGGCAACCTGCTCACCCGGACACGGGACAAAGCCGAGCACGCAGAAGCCGCGGCGGTCAGAACGACGGCGCAGACGCTTATGGATATGCGAGGCACGCTCGCCTGCGCCGAGCACCAGGATCCGGCGTTTGAAAGACTCCAGTTCCACCAGCCTCAAGAACACCGCACGAAAGGCAGTCACGGAAATGAAGCCAATGACAAGCGCAAGGCCCAGCACCCCGCGACCCACGTATGCCTGCGGAATAATGTAGTAAGCCACGACCAAACCAAGGCCGCCGAGTGAAAACCCGATGGCTTGGCGCGCAAGCAGACCAAACCACCCTGCCCGCATATAGGTCTGATATTGGCCCAGGGCGCCGAGACCCAGAATGATCATGAACGAGAACAGCAAGGCTTGCGCCGGCAGGTACCGCACCGAGTAGTCGTATTCTTCCTGCGTGCGGAAACGCAGGTTGGTCGCGGTGTACATCGAGGCGGCCAGGAGCAGCAGCTCGATCGCACCCAAGAGCAGCAACCAGCGAACGGCCTGTCCGTATACAAATCGTTGCATGCTGCCCCCCGCTTGCCATGAAGGTCGCGCGCGCTATGGCCGGTCCGAAACGCTTGCAATCGCGCTGTGTAAATGGGTGATACGCGCATTGATTCGTAGTTCGGACATTGAAATCAGGGTTTTCCTGAAACGGACTCCAGTGGCCGCTTTTTTCGCGCGGCTGCGTGGTTAGCTCATGCCAGGATGTGAAGCGTGTGGCGCAACACATCGAGCGAAACCGCGAGTGCGCCCGCTTGACCCTCCGGCAGCGCCAGTTCCATTGTCAGGCAGGGCTCCCCGTCCACTCCTTTGGGCGGAACCACAAGAGCACCTGGCAGCGCTGAAAAGCTGCTGGGCGCCTGCCCAAGACCGGTGCCCCACGCCTTGAGAACGGCTTCCTTGCGCGTCCACAGTTGAAGCAAGGCCCACTCGCGCCGCTCCGGCGGCATGGCTTGCAAAATATCGCGCTCCTCATCCGAACAAATCACGCGTAGCAACTCAAACATCGCGACGCGGGTTGGGCATCGCTCAATGTCGATGCCGAGCGCGCGCACCGAACCTACCGCCATCAACGCCATCGGGCCGCTATGGCTCAGGCTGGTGGTTAGCCCGGTACCAGGAAGCTGCGGCTGGCCGCCTGGCAGGAATTGGAGGGACACCCGGTCTGGCAAGGTCTCGGTGGCCATGCCCAGTAGCACTCGCCACAGCGCGTGTGCGATCACGTAGGTGCATCGATCCTGTTCAAAGCGAAAGCGTTCCGAACGCCTACGCTCCGCGGCGCTCAGCAACCCGGTTGCGCATTTCTCAAGGTCACTCCAGGAGCTGGTATCGAGCATGACGACGCTGACCTGGCCTTGCGCACAGGCAGACAGGCCTGCGACCGCAAGTGCGCGGCGCGCATGCTCCACAAAGTTCCGATGTATTACTGCCTGGTGCATCGTGATCGCACGAAATCAAGCGACGTTGGCGTCCGCCTGATGGGACATGAACTCCAGGTACCAAGGCATCGCCTCGCGCAATCCATCGGGCAAAGTGTGCGTGGGTGCATAACCCAACCTTTCGGAAGCGCGGCTGACATCGGCGAGCGAGTGGCGGACGTCGCCGGCGCGGAATTCTCGATAGAGCGGTTGCCGCGCATAGCGCACACCCATGGCTGCAAGCTGCGTCACCAGTGCTTCAAACAAGCTATTAAGGCTGTTGCTCTTGCCAACGGCGACGTTGTAGACCAGGTTGCGATGCTCCTGTGAAGCCAGCGCCGCACGTAGATTGGCCTGTACCGCATTGGCGACATGACAAAAGTCGCGCGTGGTTTCGCCATCGCCATTGATGGCCACAGCCTCGTCGCGCAGCATCGTGGCGATCCATTGCGGGATCACCGCGGCGTATGCGCCATGTGGATCCTGACGGCGTCCAAATACATTGAAGTAGCGCAGGCCGATGGCTCTGAAGTCGTAGCAGCGAGCGAAAACCTCGGCATAGAGCTCATTGAAGAACTTGGTCGCCGCATAGGGAGAGAGCGGTCGACCGATGACATCCTCCACCTTGGGAAGGGTCGGCTCGTCGCCGTAGGTGGAACTGGAGGCGGCATAAGTAAAGCTGTGCACGCCCGCGTCGCGCGCCGCCACCAGCATGTTGAGGAATCCTGTCACGTTGGACGCATGGGCATCGATCGGATCGTCGATCGAGCGCGGCACCGATCCCAGCGCAGCCTGGTGCAAGACGTGGCGGACCCCGGAACACGCCATCCGGCAAGCACGCATGTCGCACGTATCGCCGCGGATGAAGCTGAAGCGTGCCCAGGCCTGCGCCCCCACGAGGCGTTGGACCTCGTCAAGGTTGCGCTGATGGCCAGTGGAAAAGTTGTCCAGCCCGATGACCCGCTGACCGAGGCCCAGGAGGGCCTCGACCAGGTTGGAGCCAATGAAGCCGGCCGCGCCGGTGACCAACCAGGTTCCGGTTTCCCGGTCCATGCGCGCTTGGATATCACGCGGCAGCAAAGCATTGAGCGTCGCCATCACAGCCTCCCGTCCACCGCTTCGCGCGGCAGCACGTACTTCACGTCATAGACCACTGACTCGGGTTTGCAGAAAGCGCGCACGCCTTCGGCGCCCAAGGCCCCAAACTGCTTGTGCCCGACTGCGAGCACGACCGCGTCGTAGTTCCCATGTGCGGGCTGCTCGGTCATCGAAAGGCCATACTCGTGCGCAGCCTGACTGGCATCGACCCAGGGATCGTGCACGTCGACTTGCACGCTGTAGCCGCCCAGTGCCCGCATGATGTCGACCACCCGCGTGTTGCGTAGGTCCGGACAGTTTTCCTTGAAGGCCAGCCCCAACAGCAGCACGCGGGCACTCACCGGATTGATGCCTTTGCGCACCATGAGCCGGATCACCTCGCTGGCGATGTAAGGCCCCATTCCGTCGTTGGTGCGCCGGCCTGCCAGAATCACGTCCGGGTGGTGGCCGACCTCCTGCGCCTTGTGCGTCAGGTAATAAGGGTCGACGCTGATGCAATGACCGCCGACCAGCCCGGGCCGGAACGGGAGAAAGTTCCATTTGGTGCCTGCTGCCTGCAGCACCTCCAGCGTGTCGATCCCCAATTTGTTGAACAAGATCGCCAGATCGTTCACCAACGCGATGTTGAGGTCGCGCTGCGTGTTCTCGATGACCTTCGCCGCCTCGGCCACCTTGATGCAACTGGCCTGGTGGGTCCCCGCAGTGATGATGGAGCCGTAGAGGCGATTGACGAAATCTGCGGTCTCCGGCGTCGATCCTGAAGTTACTTTGAGGATCGAAGTAACCCGGTGCTGCTTGTCGCCCGGGTTGATCCGCTCCGGGCTGTAGCCCACGAAGAAGTCGCGGTTGAACGCCAGCTGCGAGCCACCCTCCAATAGCGGGACGCAGACTTCTTCCGTGCAGCCCGGGTACACGGTGGACTCGTAAATCACGACATCTCCGGGCTCCAGCACTTGCGCGAGCGTCTGGCTCGCGCGAATCAGCGGAACCAAATCGGGCCGCTTGGCGGCATCGATGGGCGTGGGCACGGTGACGATATAGACGTTGCAGGACCGCAGGTCTTCCAGAAGCGTGCTGAAAGTCAAAAGCGTGGCGGCCGCCAGTTCCTCCGCGCTCGCCTCAAGCGTGCTGTCCCGACCTGCCAACAGCTCCTCGACCCGTGCTGCGTTGATGTCAAAACCCAGGGTCGGGTAGCGCTTCCCGAATTCCACCGCCAATGGCAGCCCGACGTAGCCCAAGCCGATGATGGCGATCCTGCTTTCTTCCAAAGTCTGCATGCGGTACGCCCATGACGGTCATGGCGAAACGGGGACAAAGAAGGTCGGTGTTTTGTGCTGCACACGCCACAACGCCTGAACCCGCTAGGGCAGGACAGGCCGCTTTGATGTACTTGTCCGAGGACGATCACCCTCGTGCGACGGGCAAAGCCGCTGGTTGATTGGACTGGGCGTAGTGGCCACTCCGCAGGCGCGTGCTAATACTTTCTGCCGACGGGAGCACGCCATGCGTGGAACGCCTCTGCATCCACCTGCCTTGCCAACCGGACGCCTGGCAGGAAATTCCAGCGCTCCCGTACTCAAGACTGGGCGCTTACGGCGTCGATTTCTTCGGAGCCCACACTCGATCGATGCGCATCGATATGTGTGTGGGTAGGTAGCGCGGCATTCGAACCGCAAGAAGCAAGGCACGCGTGTCGCCCTTCGTTGAAACTTTTTAGAATCAATCGGCTTAGATCCGATCTTGGAGTCCTCGTCAGTGGATCTTCGAGCGAATGACCATCTGCTGCACGACTTCATTCAGCGCTTGAGCAGTCCGTCGGTGACAGATGCCGGCGATGCTATATCTGCCGCTGCGGATATCGACGTGTTGGATATCGTATTGCCCTGCGTGAGCGAGCCTGAGCAGTTCGGCGCCAAGCCCCAGCTTCCGCAAACGGTCCTGGATACGGATCAGCCGCAGCGTTTTTCCTGACAGCACCAACACGCCCAACGTACTGGCCTGAAGCTTGGCCGTATCGCGCGGAAGGATTGCGTCCCAGCGCAGCTTCAATAGCAGCAGGCGATCGGGATGGAGTCCGTCTTCGAGGAGCATGGGTCGCTTCGCGGTCAGCAGCGCATGCTCCACGTGGTTGATCTCACCTGCGTCACAGAGGCTGCGGCATGTGGGAAGCCAGTCCTCGCGCCTGGGGACGTGGATCTGCTGCACACGCAGGGCATGCCGGTCACGATCAGTGTTATCCAGTCGCGGGACACCAAGCCGCTGCTCGCAGAACGCCACAAAGCGCGCGCCGAAGGTCGGTACGCCCATGGTCCAGGCGACGCGGAACATCGCGCTCCCGGTCCAATGCCGGAACAGACTCATCCAGCCGCGATTGTCCGGATGATTCCAGGCCCGCTCTAGGTCAAGGTCCAGGTAGACCGATTCCATCAGCCGGATCTGTTCCTGGCAGAAGTAGAAGCAGGTACGGAAGTCCTCCGTGGCCGGCAGCCGCGTGCGTCGTTCGCTTGCGCTCGGCACATGGCCGTCGCTGCGACTGGCTTGCCCTGGTACCAGATCGGTCCATGCCGGATAGATCTGGGCATCGAGGACCGCCAATGCAGGCGTATCACGCAGCGTGGCCATCAAACGGGACAAGGTCTCGCCGTGCTGGGCCGAGCGTGTTCCGCCGTCTTTGGCCGAGGGCGCCCAGTGGTGCGTCAGGGCGCGCAGGAACATCTGCTTTTTCGCTGAGTCACGGATAGCCAGCTGGTCCCGGTAAAAAAGTTCTTCGGCGCCGATGCGCTGAAGCACGGGCTCCAGCGCACGCATCGCCACATCCTGGCCCAGCCTGCGATAGCTCTCAAATTGCGCCTCATCGAAATACTGGTCGATGGTCGGCTCATGGGGAAAGGTCGGGTGTGATCGTGCGTAGTGCTGCACGTCAGAGGGCTCAAGCCCTGTCAGCGCGGGTTTCAGATACAACAACGTCCCGACACTTCCATCTGCGTAGGTGATGCGCCCAACCGCGCAGCTCCGCTCTGCCACGCCCTCGGGGCCCGGCCGTAGCGGCGAGGTGTCCAGCTCGATCTCTGCACCGAAGTCGACGCGGCACTTCTGCACGGCATTGCCCAGATCGGAGAACACGCCCGACGGATCGGCAGCCGCATCCACGCACAGCACGAAGCGGCAGCGCCGACGCACCAACTCGTACAGGCCCAGGTTCTCGAAGTGCCCGCCATCGGAGAGGTGCACATACTTGCCGCCGTCGTCGGTGCGTCCGAGCAGTTCGGCAATCAGCCAGCGCCCGAAGAAGGGCGTCGCATCGGCCTTGGCCGGGTTGCGATGGGCCAGGTTCGGCAGCCACCAACCCAGGCGGGTATCAAACAACGTCAGCAGGAAGGTCACTGCCGGTGAGCTGTGGTAGCCCATGTTCGGGCTGACTGCAGCGCCAGAGATCGCCACCGCGCCACCCAGCGAAAGCGCTTCAGCCAGCGTGCCTGCGTCTGGCGGCGCGGGCGGTGGCGCGGGCGTATCAGGCGCTTCCGGCGAGCCTCCAGGCGTTGCCAATGCCGATGCCGCCACACGAACCTTGCGATCACCGATCGCGCGCCCTTCAGGCCGTGAGTCCGGTGGCAGGTAGCCGCAGAACAAGGGAGAGAGGCAGAAGGACGCGCCCTTGCGGTCCTGCCAGTCGAGCTGCTTGGTTGCCACCAGGTTGAGGGTCGTCCCGATCAGCGGGAACAACGGTCGGGTTCTACCCAGCCGAGGGCCGTCGATCAGGTCCGCCAGCAGCAGGTCGTCGTGGACATCGAAGTTGGTGGTGGGCTCGGGATCACGCGCATCGTTGCTGGCGCCGAGATAGCAGCGCACCAGCCGGTTGCGGTAGAAGGCATTGAGGCTGAACTCGTTCACGTTCACTGCCCATCCAAACAGCGCCCAGACCGCGCCCGCTGCTGCAGCCAGCAGCGCGATGGTTAGCCAGTGTGCTCTGGCACCGCCTCCCAATGCGACCAGATAATCGTGCAATGCCGCATGTGTAAACGGAGCCGCCGGGGCAAGTGGATCGGCGTGGCGCAGCAGCAACTGCAGCACGCCCTGCCCCGCCAGACTCAGCAGCACCAGCAGGCCCAGCAGGAAAACCCAGGGCGCCACCCGTGCCACCGCGTCCAGCACCCGCCCGCTGCCGGAGGTCGCATCGCCCGAGCGCTTGCCCGAGGCAGTCAGCAGGCCGATCCCCGTGGTGGCCACCCAGGTGGCGACGCCGGTCCAACCGCCCCACTTGCTCCAGGCGTTGCCGGCCTGGCTGCCGCCAAGCTGGGTCAGCGCCGCGATGGCCCAGGGCCCGTAAACGGTCAGCACCAGCGTCAGCGCGATCCCCAGGACCACAAGACCAGCGGTCTTGCCGCCAACGCGCGCCCAGATCTCGCGCTGCTGGTCCGAGAGGGATGGTCCTGCAAGTCCCACCTGCACGATGCCGGTGAGCGTGACCGCCGCCATCATCACCACCGGCCCCAGGCTCATGGCGTGCCAGAGGGTCCCTTCCCGTCCCATCATCACCAGCAGGGTTTGCGAGGTGGTGATCGCATAACGGGCAAACACCGAAGCCAGTGCCGCAGCCAGTACGAATCGGAACCGATGCTGTCGCAGCGGCGAAGCCACCGTATCGCCGGTCGTCTCCTTGCGTAGATCGATGACGAACCACAGCATCCAGGCCAGGAAATAGATCAGCGCCGTCGTCCAGCCCAGGCGCCAGTCCGCAGGCCAGGCAGGCAGCCATCGGTCGAATAGCGCATCCATTGGTCCCGGCAGTCCCCCGCCTGCCGCAAGGCCAACCGCACCGAGGAAGGAAGACACGGCCAGCAGCACGATCACCGCAACGGCACTGCCCACGACCAGGGGCGACGGTGACGCAGCGGCCGAAGGCGCTGCTGCCTGGAGGCTCGCAAGCTTGCGTGGTTTCATCCAGGTCGTGACCAGGCCGAGCAGCATCACGGCGGCCACACCGGTCACCGTCGCCAGCAGCTGCGGCAACCATGCGGCGACACGCACCACCCAGGCCATCGCGGCATATAGGAGCAGCGGCAGCAGGCTCAGTCCCAGGATGAGCGCACAGAGCTGGGTCTGCACCAGCAGCACGTTGCGCACGTAGGTGCCGACCATGCCAAGGGTGTCACCGGAGAACAGCGATTTCCTGGGGGCCAGATAGTTGCTGTACTCGCGCAGGTGTCGTACCGGCCGCCGGGTCTCAGCTCCTGCGCCCTCGCCCGAATGTGCCGCCAAGGCCTCCATGGCGCCGTCGAATCCGCGCCGCCGGATCAGTCCCTGCAGCAGCGCCCCTGCGTAGCCTCCGCCGGAGACGGTGGATTGGTAGTGGAAACAGGTCAGCAAGCGCGCGCGCGCCAGCGTCTGCAGCACACCCAGTGAGAAGGTGGCGCTCCGGATGCCGCCTCCGGATAACGCGATGCCCCACGGCTCGGCCCGCTCGACCAGGGCATCGTCGCGCGTGCCCAGGATGGTGCGCAGTTCGGCGTCCTTGACCGATGCCAGATCCACATCGCGCGCGGGCGGGCGCATACGCGCCTGAAGATTGGATACCACCGTCTGCAAACGCACCGGACGCCTCCCTTGGCAGGCGCAAGTGCGCCTTGATCGCCCGAGGCACCGCCCCCGGTCCTGCGCCCCTGATGCAGCACAACGGCCGGTGGGCACGGCACCGGCCAATGGCTGCGCAATCGTGCATCCTGCGTTTGAAGGGCCAGGCCATCGAAAGGATCTCGTCATGCAGCTGCAGCGCACTTACGACAATTGGGACGCAGTCAAGGACGCCTCTGGGACACCGTCCAGCCGCAAACGCCAGGTTTGGCGCGAGGTGCTCCAGACCCGGCCGGCTATCATGTACTGGGGCGATTCCTGGTTCAGCACGCCCCTCTACAAGAACCTCTACTGGAACAGCTTCGCCCGCATCACCGGGATTTCCCTGCGCCAGGGCGGTCCGGGACTGACCGCAGCCAAGCTACTGACGCCGACGGCCTGCCGCGACCAGGCCGAGCGCCTGAAGTCGCGTGAGTTCGACCTGGTCTGCCTGAGCATTGGAGGCAACGATGCCTTGGCCGATCGCCTGCAGGCGATCTTTGCCGGCGCAGGCCGCATGGACGCCACGCAGGCATTCGAGCGCCTGGTCGATGCGGGCACATTCGACACGCTGCGCAAGCGCTATGCCAACGCGCTCAACACGCTGGGCACCGTGGGCGGCAACTTCCGTGTCGTGGGTCATGGATATGCACCGCTGCAGAAGATCGGAGAAGCCGGCGCGACGAGCATCAAGAACCTTGGCCTGCTCTCGCCGCTGATCGGCAACGTCGGCCCGTGGCTTTGGCCGCCGATGAAAGACGTGCTGGGCAGCAAGGATGAAGCCAAGCGCTTCGCCGACCTGCTGCTAGTGCGGGGGTTCCGTGATCAGGTCCTGATACCAAGCCGCGATGCGTTCTCAGGCCTGTTCTCCTTTGCCGACTTCAGCGCCGTCACCGAGGCCACCGATCCCACCTTCTGGTACGACGAGATCCATCCGACCGAAGCCGGCTTCGGTGTGCTGTCTGCGCACTTCAACACCGCGATCCGAGCCGCGCTGCCGGCAGCAAAACGGGCAGCGGTTGGCTGAGCGCCTGCGACCCGGCGGCCTGTCATCGTGATGCCGTTTAAGCAGCCGATCATGGCGCCTGCGGATTAGCCGGCAGTGCCGCTTCGGATGAGAAAACCCCGGCAGTTGGCAGATGGTGTGATTTCGCGTGGCGAAGGCCGTCAACCGGTCCCCAACACTGTCCGAACCAACCGAGCCCTGGCGTCCTCCCCGCCGGGGCTTTTTTTTTGCGGCTGAGCAGCCGCACCAGCGGTTGGAAACGAAAAAGCCCCGGCGGGAGAGCGCCGAGGCTTTGCTCGGATCAGGGAACGAGCATCTCTGACGCGCATCGTGTGCGCATCGAACATGACCGCTTATGCGGCGTGCCCCTGCCCTGCGGCAGCGCTGGCCGGATGCCTGGCCCGGTGGATTCACTGACGTCCCAGCACCTCGGCCGTGCTGACGGCCTCGTCCGGTGAGCTCAGCGCCGGACCCTGGATCACCTGTGCAACCTGACCGGTCGACTGATCGCAGATCTGCACGGTGCCAAGCCACTGTTTCCTGCGGGGCCGGGTGCTGATCAGAAGGCCGTAACCACTGTCGTGACAATAGAAGGTCATGCGCGTCTACCGTTCGGGGGAAGGGGCATGAAGTCTGCCCCGCAGGCGCGACGCTGATCGCGCCGGTCGTCGGAACGCAATCACACTTTCTGCGCGCAAACCGCGAGCATGGATTTGCTGTGATGCAGCACTGGCTGCAACGGATCGGCAATAGATCTGCCATACCGTGGCGCCGCGCGACACATTCGCGCCGGCTGGGACCTGCGCCTGTCCTCTCCCGCTTTTCCGTGCGCCCCTCAAGGATTGATCCCATGCAGTACACCTTCCCCCACCCGCGCGGCTTGTCGGGCTTGCTGCGCCGCACGCCGCTTGCGCTCTCCTGCTCGGCGCTGCTTCTGACCAGCGCCGCGGCCAGCGCGCAGCAGTCGCAGCGCGACACGGCCACCTCACTCGATACAGTCACCGTCACTGCCGAGCGTCGCGAGCAGAACCTCCAGGACACGCCGGTCTCGGTGGGCGTGGTCCAGGGCGAACAGATGCGCGACTTCACCGCGGGCGGTGATGACACGCTGCTGGCCCTGTCAGGCAAGGTGCCCAGCTTCTATGCCGAAACCACGACCGGGCGCATCTTCCCGCGCTTCTACATCCGCGGCCTTGGCAACATCGACTTCTACCTCGGCGCGTCCCAGCCCGTGTCCATCATCCAGGACGATGTGGTTCTGGAACATGTGGTGCTCAAATCCAATCCGGTCTATGACGTGGACCAGGTCGAGGTCCTGCGCGGGCCGCAAGGCACCTTGTTCGGCCGCAATACCACGGCCGGCATCGTCAAGTTCGACAGCATCAAGCCTGGCGACAGCTATCAGGGCCGGGTCTCTGCAAGCTATGGCAGCTACGGCACCACCAGTCTGGACGGTGGCTTCGGCGGTCCGATCAGTGACGTGCTGTCCTTCCGCATCTCGGCGCTGTACCAGCATCGCGATGACTGGGTGGACAACGCCTATGCCGGTCCCAGCGCCGATGGCACTCGCACGCCACGCAAGGACGCGATGGGCGGCTACGACGACCGCAATGCGCGCCTGCAGGTGTTGCTCAAGCCCAACGACCAGTTTTCCCTGCTGGCTTCGGCGCACACCCGCGACTACGACGGCACCTCGACGCTGTTCCTGCGCGACGCCATCACCAAAGGCTCCAACAGCGTGGACGTGCCGCGCGACCAGGTCCGCTACGACGAGGCCATGGACAACCCGCAGGCCTACAAGACCCATGGCGGCTCGATCAACGCCAGCTACGATTTCGGCCCGGTGACGCTGACCTCGATCAGTGCCTATGAGACGACCTCCGGATACAGCCGCGGTGATACCGATGGCGGCGCAGCGGCCGACTATCCCGTCAACGGCCTGCCCAATGGCTACGGCCAGTCCATGGGCCAGATCCGTGACCTGGACCAATACACGCAGGAATTGCGCCTGGCCAGCAACGGCGACAATCCGCTTTCCTGGCAGGTCGGCGCGTTCTATTTCGATGGGCGTGACACCACCGACTTCTATCAGCGCGCCTGGTTCCTGCAGGGCGCTGCGCGCAATCCGAACAACTGGGTGCGCCTGCGCAACATCAACACCTCCTGGGCCGGCTTCGGCCAGGTCAGCTGGAAGGCAACCGACGCGCTGACCCTGACCGCCGGCGTGCGCCAGACCGAAGACACCAAGAAGACTCGGCTGCTCAAGACCGCCGATACCGCCGCCGGCGTGGTCACCTACCGTGGCCGCACCAACGTGGAGATGTCCGACACCCAGCCGAGCTGGGATCTCAGTGCCATGTACGAGCTCAGCCCGGCGCTGAGCGTGTATGCGCGCATCGCACGCGGCTTCCGCGGGCCGACCATCCAGGGACGCTCGGCGGTGTTCAACGCCGACTTCACCACGGCCGATTCGGAAACCATCCTGTCCTACGAAGCCGGCATCAAGAGCAGCCTGTTCGAAAACCGCCTGCGTTTGAACGTCACCGGCTTCACCTACACCGTCGACGACATCCAGCTCAACGGCAACGACTCCAACGGCAATGGCGTGTTGTTCAACGCCGACAAGGCGCGTGCCTATGGCCTTGAGGCTGACCTGGACTGGCGCCCGATCTCCAACCTCTCGCTCACCGCCGGCCTGAGCCTGCTGCACAGCGAGATCCAGGACAAGCGCGTCTACGCACAGGTCTGCGCGCTCAACGGCATGGTGGTGTGCACGGTCAACGACCAGACCATCAAGGTCGGCGCCAACACTTTTGCCCAGATCGACGGCAATCCGCTTCCCAACGCACCCACCTACAATCTGAACCTGGCCGCGCGCTACGACATCCCGGTGGGAACCGATGGCGCCGTGTTCTTCGCCACCGACTGGAACAAGCAGGGCGAGACCCAGTACGTGCTCTACGACACCGACGAGTTCTACTCCAAGGGCAACTTCGAAGGTGGCCTGAAGATCGGCTATAGCGGCGGCTATGGCGCCTGGGAAGTGGCCGCGTTCGCGCGCAACATCACCGATGAGAAGAACCTCAAGGGCGTGATCGAGAACTACATGGCGGCGGTCTACAACGAACCGCGGATCGTGGGTGTCTCGTTCAACGCCAACTGGTAACCGGCGAAGGGCTGCTGCGCCTGGCGCAGCAGCCTGGTTCCGCGGCCGCTTGCTCGGGAAAAAAGGCGGATCAGCCGGCAGTGCCGCACATCCAAAAAAAACCGGCCGTTGGCAGTTGGGAACGACCGCATCGCAGTGGGCTGAGGGTCCCCCGTTCCACTTGAGCCCACACACCCGGTCCTGGCGACAACCGCCGGGGCCAGCTTTTGTACGGGATGGAGGATGATCGATTCGGTGCGTTTACGGCGCAGTCTGCTTGCTGTCACCGGTCGTTACATTCGCACAACGGGATGCAAGTGCTTTGCGCATGGCCCTGACTAGGGTGGAGGTTCCCCAAAGACCTCCTGGAATGCACATGAAAAAGCCCCTTCTCCGTCTCGGCGCGCTGCTTGCGCTGGGCCTTTCCGCATGGACCGCCAGCGCGACGACGGCCGTGACCGTCAGCAGCGTCAACTTGCGGGCCGGTCCTGCCATGCAGTACCCCGTGGTGACGGTCATGCCGACGTCGGTCAATCTGACCAGTTACGGCTGTCTGGCCGATATGTCCTGGTGCGATGTCAGCTGGAACGGACAGCGCGGCTGGGTGTCCTCCTCCTACATCCGGGTGATCTACCAGCAGCAACCGGTCATGGTGACGGCCGCGACGGCCGTGACCATCGGCGTCACCGTGGCGGTCTTCAACCAGGCGTATTGGGACCACCACTACCATGGGCGCCCCTGGTACGGGAACTGGTCGCACTACTACCGTTATGCACCGCCCGTGGTGCATCGCGGGGCGACGGCCTGCAACGGCAATGGCTGCGCACACGTCGGCAAGACCTATGTGCCCGGGGCGCCGCCGGTCGTGCATCGCGGCGCGACGTCCTGCTCGGATGGTCGCTGCAACCATGTCGGCACCACGGTGCGGCCGGCACCCGCACCGGTGGTCAGGCGGCCGGTCATCATCCACGACTGAGGTGGCC
Organism: Pseudoxanthomonas sp. GM95; assembly: GCF_900109775.1. Lineage (GTDB taxonomy): Bacteria > Pseudomonadota > Gammaproteobacteria > Xanthomonadales > Xanthomonadaceae > Pseudoxanthomonas_A. Next base: position 1,485,040 of record NZ_FOAX01000001.1, on the reverse strand, counting down.
TGGCCACGCCGTCACACTGAACGTGTCGGCTCTGATGTTTGAAACCACAACGGCGTGTCCAGGGACACGCCGTTGTTTCATTCCATCGCACTGAAGCTGCAACCGCCACCGAGACACCGCCCCAATCAACGCACCACAGGCCGGTCGAAGCGGCGCATGTGCTTCAGGTCACTCCGTCCAGCCGCCGCCGATCGCCTTGAACAGCGCTACTGAATCCTGCGAGAGCCCGGCACGCGCTTCCAGTGCATTCTGCCGGGCGTCGAGGCGACTGAGGTTTTCCACCAGCACATCGCGCGGGGTCGCCGTGCCAAGCTCCAGCTCGTGTTGCTTGCGCTTGAATACCTCCTCCTGCCCTTCCAGCACGCGCCCGGCGTAGTGCGCCTGGCGCTCCTGGTAGCGATAGTCTGAGAGCGCGTCTTCCGTGTTCTGCAGTGAGGTCAGCACCGCCTGCCGGTATTGCGCAACGGTGCCTTCGTAAGCGGCCTGTGCCTGCTGGTTCTGCGACTTGCGCGCGCCGCCGTCGAAGATCGTCCCCAGCAGCTGCCCACCCGCCGACCAGACGCGCAGCGGCGCATCGAACAACTCCGACAGGCTGCCGCCCACATAGCCGCCACTGGCCGACAAACCCAGGCTGGGGAAGTACGCGGCCTTGGCAACGCCCACGTTGGCATTGGCCGCTTCCACATGGGCTTCGGCGGCCATGACCTCGGGCTGGCGCAGCAGCAGGTCCGCCGGAAGCACTTCCGGCGGTGCGGGCGCAGCAAAGCGGTACGCCGGCTGCGGCGCCAGGGTGAATGCCGAAGGCGCCAGGCCTGTCAGCACCGCCAAAGCGTGCTGGTATTTGGCGTAGGCCGCCTGCGCGGCTTCGGCGTTGATCCTGCTGCTGTCCAGCGTGCTGCGCGCCTGGACCAGATCATTGGGCGAGGCGGTGCCCAAGCGATAGGCCGCCTCGGTCATCTGCAGCAACGCTGCGTTTGCCTGCGTCTGCTCGGCAAGCAGCGCGATCTGCGCTTCGGCCTGTCGCACAGAGAAATAGGTGGAGGCCAGCGTCGTGGCAATACTCAATCGCTGCGCGGCCAGGTCCTGTGCCGACGCCTGGGCCTGGGCGCCTTGTGCCTCGACGGATCGGCGCACCCTGCCCCAGAGATCCAGCTCCCAGTTCGCGGTGAGCTGGCCTTGGGCGGTCTGGCGGATGTTGCCGTCTTCCGCGGCCTCCAGGCCTTGTGCCGCGATCTGGTTCTGGCTGCGCGTCTGGGTTGCGCCGGCGCTGACCTGGGGACGGCCTGCTGCGCGCGCTTCGCCGATGGCCGCTTGCGCCTGGCGCCATGCGGCCTCCGCCGCGGCGATCGACGGGTTGGCGGCCTGGGCCTGCAGCTGCAGGCGATCCAGTTCGGGATCGTGCCAGGCACGCCACCATTGGGGATCGCCGATGGCAGCGTCCTGTGCGCCCACCCGCTTCCAGACTGTGGCGCCTTCCTGGAAATGCTCGGGCACCGGCAGGTCAGGACGGACATAGTCCGGGCCGACGGCGCAGGCGCCGAGCAAGAGCGGCAACACGCAGGCCAGGACGGCGCGCCTGGGCCGCATCTGAATTCGAGAAGTCATGAGGGATTCCTGTTGGAACGTGAGGCGCCGAACCGATCCATGAGCACATAGATCGCCGGTGTCGAATAGAGCGTCAGCAACTGGCTGAGCATCAGGCCGCCGATGATGGCCGCGCCCAGCGGGCGGCGAAATTCGGAGCCGTAGCCTGCACCGATCACCAGCGGCACCGCGCCCAGCAGCGCGGCCAGCGTGGTCATCATGATCGGGCGGAATCGCACCAGGCTCGCGCGCAGGATCGCCTCCTGCGGCGAGCGTCCTTCCGCGCGCTCGACCTGCAGCGCGAAGTCGATCATCAGGATCGCGTTCTTCTTGACGATGCCGATCAGCAGGATCACGCCGACCAACGCGATGATGCTGAACTCGAAACCGCACATCGCCAGCGCCACCAGCGCGCCGATGCCGGCCGAGGGCAAGGTCGAGAGGATGGTCAGCGGATGACGGAAGCTCTCGTACAGCATGCCCAGCACGATGTAGACCGCCAGCAGCGCCGTCAGGATCAGCAGCGGCATTGCCTTGAGCGTGTTGGTGAATTCCTTGGCGCTGCCGGCGGCCTGCGGCTTGATCGCCGGGTCCAGGTGCAGCCCATCGATGGCCTGCTGCACGGCGCGCTGCGCCGGCCCCAGCGACACGCCCGGACTGAGGTTGTAGGACAGCGTCACCGCCGGGAACTGGCCTTGGTGCGACTGGGAAATGCTGGTCTTCTTTTCCGACCAGTGCGACACCGCCGACAACGGCACCAGCTGGTCGCTCGCATCGCTGCTGACATGGATCTGCTCGAGCGTGCGTGGATCGCCCGCCTGCTCCGGCGTCAGTCCCATCACCACGTGGTACTGGTTCATTTCCCGGTAGATGGTGGAGACCTGGCGCTGGCCGAAGGCGTCATACAGGGCCTGGTCGATCGTCTGCAGCGACACGCCCAGGCGCGAGGCGGCGGCACGGTCCACTTCCACCTGCGCCTTCAGGCTGCCGTCCTGCAGGTCCGAACTGACGTCGGTGATCTGCGGCAGTCGCCTCAACGCCTGCTCGACCCGCGGCACGGCTTCCTGCAGCACGTCCAGACGGTCGGCGGCCAAGGTGTACTGGTACTGCCCCGCCGCCTGCCTGCCGCCGACCCCGATGTCCTGCACCGCCTGCAGGGTCACCTGCATCGCGGCCTCGTCGGCGAAGGTGCCGCGAAGCTGGTCGATCACCGCATCGGCACTGTCCTCGCGCTCACCCAGCGGCTTGAGCGTGACGTACAGGGCGCCTGCGTTGGAGGCGCTGCCCGTGCTGGCGCCGATCACGCCGATCACCTGATCGACCGACGGGTTCTTGCGGATCCTGGCCACCACGTCGGTGAAGCGCGTGCGCATCTGCGCGAAGGAACTGTCCTGCGGGCCGTAGACCTGACCGAGCAGCAAGCCGGTGTCCTGCTGCGGGAAGAACCCTTTGGGCATCACTACGAACACCGCCAGCCCTGCGATCACGACGCCGGCCGTGATCCAGGCCATCAGGCGCGGACGAAGCAGGGTCCAGCGCAAGGTCCGGGCGTAGACGCTTCGCTCCGAGACGCCATGCCCGTGGCCCTGATCGCCGCCAGGCTTGGCCCGCAGCAGCATGCGGCTCATCATCGGCGTGATGGTCAGCGAGACAACCATCGACACCAGGACCGCCGCAGCCAGCGTCACCGAGAACTCGCGGAACAGGCGCCCGACCAGGCCGCTCATCAGCAGCAGCGGAATGAACACCGCCACCAGTGAGATGCTGATCGAGAACACCGTGAAGCCGACCTCGCGCGCGCCATCCAGCGCGGCGTCCACCCGGCTCTTGCCCATCTGCAGGTGGCGCATGATGTTCTCGACCACCACGATCGCATCGTCGACCACGAATCCTGCCGCCACGATCAACGCCATCAGCGACAGGATGTTGAGGCTGTAGCCCAGCGCCCACATCACCGCGAAGGTGCCCAGCAGCGACAGCGGCACGGCGACGGCCGGCACCAGGGTCGCCCGCCAGTCGCGGAAGAAGGCCGCGGTGACCGCGATCACCAGCAGGACCGAGATCACCAGGGTGAGTTCGACTTCATGCAGCGACGCGCGCGTGGTCTGGGTACGATCCAGCAGCACGTCCAGGTGCATGGTGGCGGGCACGACGGCCTGCAGCTCCGGGATCTGTGCGCGGATCCGGTCGACGGTCTCCACCACGTTGGCACCGGGTTGCTTGCTGATGATCAGCGCCACGCCTGGCTGGCCGTTCATCAGGCCATAGCTGCGGATGTTCTCGGTTGAATCGGTGACCGTCCCCAGGTCCGACAGATGGGTGACGGCCCCGGCGTTGTCGCGAACCACCAGCGGCCGATAGCGCTCGGCCTGCTGCAGGCTGTCGTCGCTGGTGATGGCGTAGTCGTCGTCGCCCACCTGCAGGTTGCCCTTGGCGCCGCGCGCATTGGCGCCGACCAGCAGCTGGCGGACCTGTTCCAGACTCACGCCCTGCTGGCGCATGCGCTGGCCATCCAGGTCCACGCGCACCGCCGGCAGCGCGCCGCCGCCGACCTGCACATCGCCCACGCCTTCGGTCTGCAACAGCTTCTGCTGCAGCAAGGTGGACGCCGCATCGTAGAGCTGCGGAATGCCATCGGTCTGCGAGGTCAGGGCCAGCGCCATCACCGGGGCTTCTGCGGGATTGACCTTGCGATAGGTCGGCACGCCATTGAGATCGCTGGGCAGGCGGCTGAGCGCGGCGTTGATCGCCGCCTGCACATCACGCGCGGCACCGTTGACGTCGCGATCCAGGTCGAACTGGATCACGATGCGCACCGAGCCGGTGTAGCTGACCGAGGTCATGTCGGTGATGCCGGCGATGGAGCTGAACTGCCGCTCCAGCGGCGTGGCCACCGAGCTGGCGACCGTGTCCGGATCGGCACCAGGCAGGTTGGCGGTGACCTGGATGGTGGGGAACTCCACTTCCGGCAGCGAGGCCACCGGCAGCATCCGAAAGGCCAGGATGCCCAGCAGCGTGATGCCAATGGCCAGCAGCGTCGTGGCGACCGGGCGGCGGACGAAGGGCCCCGAGAGATCGATCGCCATGGCTCAGATCCGGCGCGCCAGGGCGCGTTCGGCCGGGTGCAGCAGCAGGTAGATCACCGGCGTTGAGAACAACGTCAGCAGCTGGCTGACCACCAGTCCGCCGATGATCGCCAGGCCCAGCGGCTGGCGCAGCTCGGCACCCATGCCGCCCCCGAACGCCAGCGGGAACGCGCCCAGCAATGCCGCCAGCGTGGTCATCAGGATCGGGCGGAAGCGCTGCTCGCAGGCGCGCTGGATGGCCTGTTCGGCCGACAGGCCGTGCTCGCGCTCCAGCTCCAGTGCGAAGTCGATCATCATGATCGCGTTCTTCATCACCATGCCGACCAGCAGCACCACGCCGATGGTGCCGATCACGTCGAACTGCAGGCCCGCCAGCAGCAGCGCCGACAGCGCGCCCAGCACGGCCGACGGCAGCGTGGACAGGATCGTCAACGGATGGATGAAGCTCTCGTACAGCATGCCCAGCACCAGGTAGACCACCAGCACCGCGGCGATCATCAGGATGGCCTGCCCGGACATGGCGCCATCGAAACTGCCGGCGGTGCCTTCCAGGTGTGGCGTGATGGACGGCGGCATGCCGATCTCATCGCCGAGTTGCTTGAGCCTGGGCAGTGCATCGCCCAGCGCGATCCCGGGTTGGAGATCGAAGCCGATGTCCGCATAAGGGAACTGGCCCTGTCGCTCCAGCGTCACCGGCGACGGCATGACGCTGACCGTCGCCAGCGTGGACAGCTGCACCGGCGTGCCATCGCGGCCGGCCACGTGGACGCGCTGCAGTGCATCGCGCACATCGGTGATACCACCGGTCGCGGCCAGCACCACCTGGTACTGGCTCAGATCGGTATAGATGGTGGAGACCTGGCTCTGGCCGAATGCGGCATACAGCTCCGCATCGATCGCCTGCATGCTCACGCCCAGGCGCGAGGCCATCACCCGGTCCACGTCCAGGCGCGCCTGCAGGCCCTGGCGCGAGGCCTGGCTGTCGACCGCGGCGAACATCGGGTCGGCCTTCATCGCCGCCATCAGCCTGGGCGTCCACTCGCCCAGCAGCTTGCGGTCGGTGGCTTCAAGCCCCATCGCGTACGGCATCGCCGAAGACTGGCTGTCCAGCGTCAGGTCCTGGACCGGACGCAGGTTCAGCACCATGCCCGCCTCACGCGCCTTGCCGCCCAGGCGCGCAGCCACCGCAGTGCTGCCATCGCCATCGGGCTTGAGCCGGATCAGCATCGGCACGGTGCCCAACGCGGTGTTGGTCTGCCCGACGCCGACGGTGACCGACACGCTTTCCACCGCGGGGTCAGCCGCAATCAGTTTCGCCACCGACTGCTGGCGCTGCTGGATGCGCGCGAACGAGGCCTGCGCATCAACCTGCAGCGCCCCCTGCAACATGCCGGTGTCTTGGACCGGGAACAGGCCCTTGGGCAGCGCGACCAGCGTGAGCGCGGTCAGGCCGGTGGCGATCAGGACCACCACCATCACCGCCAGCCGGCGCTGCATCAGGCGTTGCAACAGGTGGGCGTACCCACGTTCGATCCGCTCGAACAGGCGCTCGGATCTCGAATGCCCGGCCGCCGGCTGCAGCATGCGCGCCGACAGCATGGGCACCAGGGTCAACGTCACCCCCGCCGAGACCACGATGGCCACCGACAGGGTCACTGCGAACTCCCGGAACAAGCGCCCGACCACGTCCCCCATGAACAGCAGCGGGATCATCACCGCGATCAGGGCCAGTGACAGCGAGACGATGGTGAAGCCCACCTGCCCCGCGCCGTCCAGCGCGGCCTGCATGCGCGACTTGCCAGATTCCATGTGCCGGCTGATGTTCTCGATCATCACGATCGCGTCGTCGACCAGGAAACCGGTCGCGACCGTCAGCGCCATCAGCGTGAGGTTGTTGAGGCTGAAGCCCAGCGCGTAGATCACCGCCACCGTGCCCACCAACGACAGCGGCACCGCAATGCCGGGGATGAGCGTGGCCGGCCAATTGCGCAGGAACATCCAGATCACCGCGACCACCAGCGCAATGGCAATGGCCAGCTCGACCTGCACGTCATGGACCGACGCGCGGATAGTGTCGGTCCGGTCGCTGAGGACCTGCATGTCCACCGAGGCCGGCAACGAAGACGACAGCGCAGGCAAGGCGTCCAGCACGCCGTCGACGGTCTCGATGACGTTGGCGCCCGGCTGGCGCTGGATGCTGATCAGGATCGAGGGCGTGTCGCCGGACAGCGCCGCCTGGCGCGCGTCTTCGGCGCCGGTGCCGATGGTGGCGACATCGCGCAAGAACAGCGGCGCGCCGTCCTTCCAGCTCAGCACCAGCGCGGCGTACTGTGCCGGATCGACCAGTTGGTCGTTCGCACCGATGGCGTAGGACACCGTGGCACCGTCGATGGTGCCCTTGGGCATGTTGACGTTGGCCGCCGCCAGCGCACTATCGACGGCGGCCAGCGTCAGGCCGTGGCTGGCCAGTGCGCGGGTATCGACCGTGACGCGCACCGCAGGACGCTGGCCGCCGCTGACGGTGACCAGGCCCACGCCGGACATCTGCGAAATCTTCTGCGAGACCCGCGTCTCGGCCAGCTCACGCACGTCGGTCAGCGGCAGTAGCGAGGAATGCATCGCCAGGGTCAGCACCGCGGTGTCGGCCGGATTGACCTTGCTGTAGACCGGCGGATACGGCAGGTCATCCGGCAGGCGCGCCTTGGCCGCGTTGATGGCTGCCTGCACTTCCTGCTCCACCTCGTCCATCGAGGTGGACAGGCCGAACTGCAGGGTGATCACCGAAGCGCCATTGGCGCTGCTGGAGCGCATCTTGTCCAGGCCCGCGATCTGGCCGAGCTGGCGCTCCAGCGGGGCGGTGATGGTGTCGGCGGTGACGTCAGGGCCGGCACCCGGATATTCGGTATAGACCTGCATCGTCGGGTAATCGACTTCGGGCAGGGCCGAGATCGGCAACGCGCGATAGCCGATCAGGCCGGCCAACAGCACCCCGACCATCAGCAGGATCGTGGCCACCGGCCGCTGGATGAAAGCGCGGGAGACGTTCATGCCGCGCCCTCAGCGCGCCTGCTGTCCGGCCGGCAGCTGCCCGGCCACGCGCACGTCGACGCCGTCTTCCAGGGCATCGATGCCCTCGACCGCAACCTGCGTCCCGGCCGCCAGTCCCTTGGCACTGATCGCGCCCTGCTCGCCCTGCGTCGGGCCCAGGGTTACCGCCTGCAGGTGCGCCTTGCCATCACGCACCACGAACATATACGCCCCGTCACTGCCATGGCGAATCGCCGCCAGCGGCACGGTCATCGCGCCGCGCAGCGTCTGCACATGGATGCGGGCGCTGACGAAACGATTGGGAAACAGCACGCCGTTGGGATCATCGAAGCGTGCACGCAGCATCACGGTTCCGGTGTCCTGATCCACACGATTGTCGATGGCCTCAAGGCCACCCTTGGCCAATGACTTGCCGCCATCGCGATCGAAGGCTTCCACGTCCACCGCGCCCTCGCCACGTGCGTCGACCACCTGCGACACCTGGTCGATCGGCAGCGCGAACTTGACCGTGGTCGGAGACAGGCTGGTCAACGTCACCACGCCGTCGGCATCGCTGGGCGACACCAGGTTGCCTGCATCGACCGCACGCAAGCCGGCGACGCCGTCCATGGGCGCCACGATGCGCGTATAGCCCAACTGCACGCGCAGGTTCTCGACCGAGCCGGCATCGGACTTCACCACGCCTTCTGCCTGGCGCACCGCGGTGTCTTGCGAATCCAGTTGCTGGCGCGAGGCCGAGCCGATGTCGACCATGGCCTGCATGCGCGCCAGGTCGCGGCGCGCGTTGGCCAGCTGGGCGCGATCGCGCGCCAGCGCGCCTTCTGCCGTATCCAGCTGCGCGCGCAGCGCACGGTCGTCGATGGTCGCCAGCAGGTCTCCCTTGCGAACGACCTGCCCTTCCTTGAACGCGACCGATGCCAGCGTGCCCTGCACCTGCGTGCGCACGGTCACCGTCGAGAACGGGGTCACCGTGCCCACCGCATCCAGATAGACCGGGACATCGCCGGCTGCGATCGGCGCCGTGCGCACCACCAGCGGCTTGCTCGTGTCGGTATCGCCAGGCTGGCGGTGCACGATCAACAGGATCGCCACACCGGCAGCGAGCAGGATCACGACGGTCAGCACCCAGGGGCGCCAGCGTTTGTTCTTCACAGGAAGTCACCAGGGAATCGGGAGAAGATCGACGCCTGGCCGGTTCCCGCATCGGGGATGGCATGTGGAGACGTCGTTGCGGGCCGCATGGTACGAAGCACGGCGGCCTGGTCCGCTTCAAAGTGCGCTGACTTTGTAACAAGCGGTAACAGCCTCCATGCCGAACCTCCCCGCAAACGCCCGTGGCGCCTGGTTTTGCGGTGAATTCAGGCCTTTGCGAAATTTCTTCGACAGGTTGCAAGCGCCCGTTGATCCGCAAAGAATCCCGCCCAATCCACTCCGGGAGTTCACGTGAAAGACAGGCCACAACGCATCCTGATCGTCGATGACGATCTCGAACTGCGCGACATGCTGCGCCGCTACCTGACCGAGCACGGATTCGAAGTGCAGGCACTGGCATCGGCCAACAAACTGGACGAACGCCTGCGCCGCGAGCCCTTCGATGCGCTGGTACTCGATTTGATGATGCCGGGCGAAGACGGACTGTCGATCTGTCGCCGGCTGCGTTCGGAAGGCAGCACCATCCCGATCCTGATGCTGACCGCACGCGGCGCCGCCATCGACAGGATCATCGGCCTGGAGATGGGCGCCGATGACTACCTCGCCAAGCCGTTCGATCCGCGCGAACTGATCGCGCGCCTGAACTCGGCGCTGCGCCGGCAATCGATGGGCGCCGGCGACGGCCACTGGGCTGGCAGCAACGTCATCCGCTTCGGTCCCTACGTGCTCAACCTGACGCGCATGGAGGTGCTGCGCGACGACGAGGTCGTGCAGCTTTCCAGCACCGAGTTCCAGCTGCTGCGCGTGCTGGCTGGTAATCCCGGGCGACCGCTCAGTCGCGAGCACCTGCTCGACCGCCTGCGTGGCCGTGAATACGAAGCGCTGGATCGCAGCCTGGACGTCCAGGTCATGCGCCTGCGCCGCAAGATCGAGGAGGACCCTTCCAATCCGCGCTTCATCCGCACGGTCTGGGGCGTGGGCTACATGTTCGTCGCAGATGCTTCCGAATGAAGACGCTCTGGCCTCGTTCGCTGTTCGCGCGCAATTTCCTGCTGCTCATGGCGTTGACCGTCACGCTGGAGCTCTCGGTCTTCGCGGTCTTCTACCAGCTGGTGCAACGGCCGCGTGCAGAAAGCCTGGCAGGCCTGGTGGCCTCGCAGATCAATACCCAGCACCTGATGCTCTCGCGGCTGTCCGCGGTTGAGCGTGACGCCACCATCGCCGGCATCAACGGGGCCGGCGGGCTGCAGATCGTCACCCAGTCCCCTCATGCGATCCCCGCTTCAGAAGCGGACGGCGGCCTGTTGCTGAAGGATTTCGTGACCCGGCTTGCCGACCAGCTCCCGCCTGACAGCAGCCCCATGGTGGCTGAGGACGGCCGCGCCATGGTGCGCATGCAGGTCGAAGGCCAGCAGTACTGGGTTGTGCTGCCATTGCAGGCACAGCTCCGGAATCGCGCCATGACCGTGGCCGCCGGTGTGTCGGCTTTCCTGGCCAGCCTCAACCTGCTGGCCGCCTGGCTCATCCAGCGTCGCATCAATCGCCCATTGCGACAGCTCCAGCGCGCCGCACACGCGGTTGGCAGCGGCTATACGCCAGACAGGCTGGATGAGGCGGGCCCAAGCGAACTCTCTGCCGTGACCCAGCAGTTCAACTGGATGGCCGAGAACCTGGAGCGCAACGACAGCATGCGCTCCCTGATGCTGGCCGGCATCTCCCATGACATCCGCACGCCACTGACCAAACTCCGCCTGGCGCTGGCCATGGGACAGCTGGATGAAAAAGGCGCCAGCGTCTACATCAACCAGATCGATCACATCCTGGGAAAATTCCTGGACTTCGGCCGCACCGAGGGCGATGAAGCCCCCACGCTGGTCGAGGTGAACACGCTGATCAAGCAGCTCTCGGCAGAGTTCGAAGAAAGCGGCAGCTGGTTCGCGCTGTTCCTGGATCCGGCCATCCGCACGGTGCCGATGCGCGCCCTGGTCCTGCAGCGGGCGATCGCGAATCTGATGGAGAACGCAGCGCGCTATGGCAAGGAAGGCTTGACCGTGGAGACGCGTCTACTGGGTGAGCACATCTCCATCAGCGTGCGCGACCGTGGCCCGGGGATTCCCGCGGACCAGATCGAGCATCTGCGCCGGCCGTTTACGCGTGCCGATGCCGCGCGTTCGGGCAACGGCGGCACCGGGCTGGGCCTGGCCATCGTCGATCGACTCGCACGCGTGCATGGCGGTCGGCTGGAACTTAAATCGCCCAGGGATGGCGGCCTGCGGGCCACGCTGGTGCTGCCCATCCAGAGTGCGTTTGCCTGAAGACCGGCTATACACGGCCTGCACTTGTCAGGGTTTGAAACATCCACCGTACAGCAGGCAACACCTCGCAGCGGCGCGCTTCCTAGCATGGACTCACCGCGCCGGAACACCTCCGGCCGGACTTCCATGACGATAGGAGCAACCCCAATGCGCATTTTGATTCTGACCTCGCTGCTGACCCTGCCCGGCCTGGCGTTCGCCTCACCCCAACTGGGTGGCGGCGATCCCGAACAGGCCGCCGCGCAGGTCGCTGAGAAGTTCAAGCAGGCCGATGCCGATCAGGACGGCAAGCTGACCGAAGCTGAAGCCAAACAGGGCATGCCGCGCATCGCCAAGAACTTCTCCAAGATCGATCTGGCCGGCAATGGCTACGTCACGCTCGACCAGCTGCGCGCCTTCGCCCAGCAGCAGGCCGCTGGCCGCTCGCGCTAAGCGCGCAAGCCGTTCCCTCCCCGCTCGCCCAGGCATCGCCTGTCCTCTCCCCCGGTCCGGCGAGCGGGGTCCTGTTCCATCCGCCAGGAGTGTTCCGATGGCAAAGAAGCAACCTGCGGCAGCCCCAGCGCTGCCGGCAACGACCAAGCGCCCACGACGCGCCAAGCCCCGTCCCATGAGCGCGGCACAGAGCGCGACCAGCCCTTCGCCCGCGCGGTCATCGCCACGCATCGCGACAGACGGAGACACCGCAAGCAAGACCGAGCCACCGGGCGTGCTCCGCTACACCCTGCGCATGCACTGCAGGGGCACACCTTTCAGGGCGTGGGCCTCATGGCGAATCGATTCGGTCCGACTCGATCTCGTCCGCCCACGCGTGCCGCCTTCCAAAGCTGCGACCCACAAAGGAGCTCGACGTGCACGGCCAAGCCAGCCACGTGTGCGCGTTCATTGACCTGGACGAAGAGCAGCGGTACTGGCTCGATCTGTTCTCCAGCCATTCGGCGGTGATGAAGATCGGCAGTTTCGGTGACTGTTGGCCATTGGTGGTGCTGGGGTACTCACGCTACCTCACCCACATCCGCAGCGGCGAAGACGTGTTCCAGGACGCCTTCCTGCACGCAGCGAAGCGTTCCTCCCAATTGATTCGCGACAGCGATGCCCATCAACTCCTGATCGTCCTCAAGGCGCGCATGGCGTGGCTCGCAGAACAACAGCAACCCAACAGGCAGCAGGCCCTTCGCAAGCAGGCAGATAAGCGTGCATCGGGGCGTCGTTGCTGAACTGACCTTCGGCCACTCAAGAAGCGGCTCACTTACTCAAAGCGGAAACACCATGAATACATCACAGCGACTGATCTTCTCCGCCCTGGTCCTGGCTTGCGCGCCGGCCTTCGCACAACAAGGCGATGATTCCGCCCCCGCACCCGCCACCGAAGCATCCAATGCACGCGGGTGGTCATTCGGCCTGGGCGCGCTGGTCACGGACAGTCCCTACGCCGGCGAAGATCACCGCACCCTGCCCTTCCCGTTGATCAGTTATGGCGGCGAGCGCTTCTACGTACGCGGGCTCTCCGGCGGCTATCACCTGTTGAACAGCCGGGCTTTCACCCTTGATGCGGAATTGAGCGTGCGCACCGACGGCATCGATGCCGATGACTTCGGCCGCGCGGAACTCGCGCGCAACGGCATCGACAAGTCGCAACTCTCCGACCGCGACCGCGGGATCGATGCAGGCCTTGCCGCCCAGTGGCGTGGCCCCGCTGGCATCCTGCGCGTCGGCGCAAAGACCGATGTCTCCAACGCCAGCGAAGGCTATGAGCTCTCCGCAGACTATGGCTTCCCGATCCGCGTTGGCACCGGGGTCATCACGCCCCGCATTGGCGTCGCCCGCTATTCGGACGACCTGGCCAACTACTACTACGGCATCTCCGACGAAGAAGTCGCTCGCGGTGTCACTGCTTACAGCCCCGGCGCCGTCACCTTCGCGCGCGCAAGCGTGGATTTCGCCTATGCATTGGGCAACGGCTGGGGCGTGGTCAGCCGGCTCAGCTACAGCCAGCTGCCCGACGAGCTCCAGGACAGCCCGCTGGTGGAGCCCGATACCGATGGCGTGACCTCGCTGATGATCGGCCTCACCCGCCACTTCTAAAGCCGGCCCGGCGATGCCGCCGGCGTCCCTGCTCGCGGGACGGATCGATCACGTCAGTCCAATACCCAATGATCGTTGAGTTCCGGGCCACCGCCCCGGTTGGCGCTGCCGGCCACGAGATGCAGGTCGCCGCTGATCACGGCCGCCTGGGTTCCGTGCCGGCCCACCGGTAATGCGGGAAGCGTGCGCCACTGGGCGTGTGCGATGTCATAGGCCTCGACCTCGGCATGCGCCTGGACATGCGCATCGCTCTCACCCCCGATCACTACGACACTGCCGCCCACCAGTGCCGCAGCCGTGCCCGCACGCTTGGTGGGCAGCGGCGCAGTCGCCGTTGACCACGTCCCGGAACCGATGTCGTAGATATCCAGCTCGCTGATGGTCAGCGCGAGCGGCTGGCCGGTGTCGTACGAAGACCTGCGCCCACCGCCCGCGTAGAGCTTTCCGTCGTGGGCCACCGCCTGAAAGTGATCCCGGGCGCGCGGCGCGTCCTTCAGCGGCGTCCATGTCCCGGTGGCGGGATCGAACACATCAAGCCACGGCACGTAGCCACTGTTATGGCCGCGCGTGTTGCCGCCGATGACGTAGATCAGCCCCTGGTGGGTGACCACGCCACTCGCGCCGCGACGACGTTCCTTGGGAATCTCGGGGCCGTTCGACCAGCGATCCGTACGCGGGTCGTAGATCAGCACATGGCGCAACGAAGCCTCTTCAGGAAACGGACCGGTCAACGCACTGACAACAAATACCCGCCCAGCGAAGCCTACGGCTTGTGCGTGGTGGATCTCCAACGGCGGTTTGGCGCCGATCGTCCACGCGCCTGTCGCAGCATCGAAGATCTCCAGCGGCCGATCGCCACGCCCTCCGAACAAATAGCCCTTGCCGCCTGCTTCGGCGAAGCTGCTTTCGTGGCGCGCCGTTGGCGTTCCGCGCGGTGCAAGGCTCCTCCATGTAAGCGCGCCCGCACCATCTGGATCGGCGATTTCTTGTCTCTTCAAACTTGAGGTTTCAGCCCCTTCCGCTGGCATCGTCGCCGAGAGCGCGAAGAACAACAGGGTGGATGTGGCCAGCAGGACGCGCATCTGGGATCTCCGTTGGAAGGCATGCGCGACGGTCGCCAGCGCCTTGGCCCTTATCCTGCCAGCTCATGTCATGCGCTGGCCTGGCATCTCACGCGCCCAGCATTACAACTCGGACCGACGTTCAACGCGCTGCTGGCGTATTCCAGAGCAATCGTTGGCGATGCACTGGCCGACCTCATCGCGCATGACCCCAGACTCGTCTCCGGTCCTGGAGATGCAGGACTCATTTTTTTTGACGCTTTTTCTGCAGGCACATGGGACATCCTCGAAACGAGCCGGGACGCAGCTTTCTGCCGATGCCCGGTCGGATTCATCCCGCCCTTCGGATCGCCTCACTATCCTGATCGCCCCTTTTTCATGCGACGGATTTTCCATGTCGACCTCCTATCCCAACACCCAACTCCTAATCGGCAACGATTGGGTGGATGCCGCCAGCGGCAAGACGCTGGACGTGCTGAACCCGGCCACCGGTCAGGTCATCGGCACCGTCGCCCATGCCGGCAAGGCCGATCTGGATCGGGCCCTCGACGCGGCCAGCCAGGGCTTCAAGGCCTGGCGCAACACGCCGGCACACGAACGCGCGGCCACCATGCGTCGCGCCGCCGCGCTGCTGCGCGAGCGGGCGGACGCGATCGCTGCCCTGCTCACCCAGGAACAGGGCAAACCGCTGGCCGAGGCGCGCGTGGAAGTCGCCGCCGGCGCCGACATCATCGAGTGGTTCGCCGATGAAGGCCGCCGCGTCTACGGCCGCATCGTGCCTTCGCGCAACCTGGCCGCTCAGGCGCTGGTGATCAAGGAGCCGGTCGGTCCGGTGGCCGCATTCACGCCCTGGAACTTCCCGATCAACCAGGTGGTGCGCAAGCTCGGCGCGGCGCTGGCCGCGGGCTGCTCGTTCCTGGTCAAGGCGCCGGAAGAAACCCCGGCCTCGCCGGCCGCGCTGATCAAGGCTTTCGTCGATGCTGGCGTGCCGGCCGGCACGGTTGGCCTGGTGTTCGGCGATCCGGCCGAAATCTCGTCCTACCTGATCCCGCATCCGGTCATCCGCAAGATCACCTTCACCGGTTCCACGCCGGTCGGCAAGCAGCTGGCAGCGCTGGCCGGCCAGCACATGAAGCGCGCCACGATGGAGCTGGGCGGCCACGCGCCGGTGATCGTCGCCGAGGATGCCGACGTCGAACTGGCGGTCAAGGCCAGCGGCGGCGCCAAGTTCCGCAACGCCGGCCAGGTGTGCATCTCGCCGACCCGCTTCCTGGTCCACAACAGCATCAAGCAGGCCTTCACCGAAGCGCTGGTCAAGCATGCCGAATCGCTGACGCTGGGCAACGGCCTGGACGCCGGCACCACGCTGGGCCCATTGGCCAACGCGCGTCGCCTGGACGCGATGGCACAGGTGGTGCTGGACGCGCGCAACAAGGGCGCCAAGGTCGCCACCGGTGGCGAACGCGTGGGCAGCAGCGGCAACTTCTTCGCGCCGACCGTGCTGGCCGACGTGCCGCTGGATGCCTCGGTATTCAACGACGAACCATTCGGCCCGGTGGCCGCGGTGCGTGGCTTCGATACGCTGGAAGACGCCATTGCCGAAGCCAATCGCCTGCCCTACGGCCTGTCGGCCTACGCGTTCACCCGCTCGATCAAGAACGCGCACCTGCTGACCCATCAGGTCGAGACCGGCATGCTGTGGATCAACCAGCCGGCGCTGCCAGCACCGGAACTGCCGTTCGGCGGCGTCAAGGATTCCGGCTACGGCTCCGAGGGCGGCCCGGAAGCGGTCGAGGCGTACTTGAACACCAAGACCGTGAGCATCACGGCGGCTTAAGTCGGTGCGCTGAAGCGTAAGCCAGGGGTTCCATGCGGCGGTCATGCACGTGCATGACCGCCGCTTTTTTTTGCGCGGGACAATGATCGCCGTGTGCCTGCGTTGACGCAGCGAATTCAGCATCGCGGTCGTTGCCGACTCAGTCAGCCCTGCCCCGCCATAGCGCCACTTTGTACTGCAGGATCAGGCGATTCTCTTCCGCATCGCGCCGGCCCAGAACCTACTTGGCGAGCTGCACGCCCGAGACTGCGGCGTTGTCCCGGGCCTGCTTACGCTGCTGTCCGCGGGTCAGGAGGTAGGTGATCAGGGCCGAGCCGACTAGCAGCGTGCCGACGAAGATCAGCCCCCAGCGATAGCTGCCGGTGCGCTCCAGGATGAAGCCGATCACCGAAGGGCCGACGAAGCCACCCAGATTGCCGATCGAATTGATCGTAGCGATGCCCGTCGCAGCGGCCGAACCGGACAGGAACAGTGTCGGCATGCTCCACAATGGCGGCTTGGACGCGCTCACACCCATGTTGACCAATGCCAGCGCGGCAACCACAGCCGCCAGGCCTACCGCGAAGCCGGCCAAGTACAAGCCCACTGCGGCCACTAGGCAGGCGACCACCACATGCCAAGAGCGCTCGCCGGTCCTGTCCGAATGGCGCGCCCAGAAGAACATCGCCACCACCGCCACGATTGCGGGAATCGCATTCAACAGGCCGGTCTGGAAGGTGGTCAGGCCCAGCGAATGGATGATCTGCGGCGCCCAGATCCCGAGCGTATAGAGACCCGCCGACGTACCGAAGTACACCGCAGACAGAGCCAGCACGCGCGGATCGCTCAGGCCCTTCCAGATACTGTGGCTCGCTCCCGCGCTGGCCTTGGCCGCGCGCTCTTCTTCCATCGTCTTGGTCAGCCAGGCACGCTCGTCATCGGCCAGCCACTTGGCTTTCTCCGGCTTGTCGGTCATGTAGAACAGCACGACGACGCCGAGGATCACCGCGGGAATGGCTTCGATCAGGAACATCCACTGCCAGCCGTTCCAGCCCAGATGTCCGTCCATTTCCAGCAACGCACCGGACAGCGGAGAACCGATCGCCACGGAGATGGGCGCCGCCGCCATGAACAAGGCCGTGACCGACGCGCGCCGACGCGCCGGAAACCAGAAGCTCAAGTAGAGAATGATGCCTGGGAAGAAGCCGGCTTCGGCCACGCCCAGCAGGAAGCGCAGCACGTAGAAGCTCATCGAGCCCTGCACGAACACCATCGCCGCCGAAAGGATGCCCCAGGTGATCATGACGCGAGCAATCCAGATCCTGGCACCGAAGCGGTTCAACGCCAGGTTGGAAGGCACTTCGAACAGGAAATAGCCGACGAAGAACAGGCCGGCGCCCAGGCCGAACACCGAGGGCGACAGGCCCACGTCCTCGTTCATGTGGATGGCCGCGAAGCCGACGTTGACCCGGTCCAGAAAAGCGATGAAGTACAGCACCATGACGAACGGAATGATGCGCCATGCCACCCGCTTCATCGTGCGGGATTCGATATCTGAAGTCATGTTCCCCTCCTCAAGCGAACATTGATCAGTGGATGTCGATGCGCCGCGCGCAGTGCTACTGGATCTGCGCGATACGCATCACGTTGGTGGTCCCTGGTGTTCCGAATGGCATGCCGGCCGAGATCACGACGGTCTGCCCGGTCGTGCCGAATCCCTGCGCCCTGGCGGTGGAGCACGCGCGGTCGCTGACTTCCTGCGCGTCGAGCAGTTCTTCGCAGATGACCGGATGCACGCCCCACACCAGCGAGAGCCGCCGGGCGACGGCGTTGTCGGGGGTCATGCCGATGATCGGCGTGGCCGGTCGCTCCCGGGCCATGCGGATCGCCGAGTAGCCGGAGCTGGTGTAGGCCACGGTGGCCGCGGCGTTGAGCAGGCCGGTGACATGGCGCACGGCGTAGCCGATGGCGTCAGCGGTCTCGGCACGCGGCGCGGTATGCGAGCTGGTGATGATGTCGCGGTAGTACGGGTCGCGTTCGGTGTGGCGGATGATCGAATCCATCACGCGTACTGCTTCGACCGGATGCGCGCCGCTGGCCGATTCGGCCGAGAGCATCACCGCATCGGCGCCGTCGTAGATTGCCGTCGCCACGTCCGACGCCTCGGCGCGCGTGGGCGTCGGGGCGGACACCATGGATTCGAGCATCTGCGTGGCCACGATCACCGGCCGCCCCAATCGCCTGCAGGTGCGCACGATCCGGCGCTGGATCGACGGCACCTGCTCCGCCGGCATTTCCACGCCCAGGTCGCCGCGCGCCACCATCACCGCATCGCTGTGCTGGACGATGGCATCGAGCGCATCGATGGCGGCTGGTTTTTCCAGCTTCGAGACGATGGCCGCCCTGCCCTGCACCAGTTCGCGCAGTTCCAGCAGGTCCTCCACCCGCTGGACGAACGACAGCGCGACCCAGTCCACCCCAAGCCCGAGGCCGAAGGCAAGATCCGCGCGGTCCTTCTTGGTCAAAGCAGAGATCGGCAGCATCACGCCGGGCACGTTCAGTCCCTTGCGCTCGGAAAGCCTGCCGCCGACCACGACCACGGTCTTGGCGAAGTCCGCCGCGCACGTTTCCACACGCAGCTGGATGCGGCCATCGTCGAGCAGCAACATCGCGCCAGGCACCAGCACCGACAGGATCTCCGGATGCGGCAACGCGACCCGGGTGATGTCGCCCGGCGTGGCGGTGTCCAGATCCAGCCGGAACACGGCACCGACCGCCAGCTGGACAGGCCCATCGGTAAAGGTGCCGATACGCAGCTTTGGCCCCTGCAGGTCCAGCAAGATGCCGACCGGCCGGCACGCCTCGCGTTCAAGGTCGCGGATCATCGCCACGCGTGCTGCGTGGTCCTGCTGCAGGCCGTGGCTGAGGTTCAGCCGGAACACATCCACGCCGGCGTGGAAGAGCGCCGCGATCATCTCGCGGTCGTTGGTGGCCGGACCAAGTGTCGCCACGATCTTCGCGTTGCGTTCGCGACGGATGTTCACGCGTGCTCCTGTTGCTGGAAGGAAGGCGCCGGCGCTGCGATGTAGATGGCGCGGAAGTCGTTGACGTTGGTCAGCGTTGGCCCGGTGATCACCGAATCGCCCAACGCCTGGAAGAATCCGTGGCCGTCGTTGCCGTCCAGGCATTGCTGAGGCGAGAGGCCGAGCGCACGTGCGCGCGCCAGCGTGTCCGGGCCGATGTAGGCGCCGGCCAGTTCTTCGGCACCGTCCACGCCATCGGTATCGCCGGCCAGGGCATGCACCCCGGCGGCACCGCCAAGTGCGATGGCCAACGCCAGCAGAAACTCGACATTGCGTCCGCCGCGGCCCTGGCCGCGCACGGTCACCGTGGTTTCGCCACCGGACAGCAGCAGGCACGGGGCAACGAAGGGCTGCCCGCGGCGACGCACCTGCAGTGCGATGCCCGCCATGACCTTAGCGACATCGCGCGCCTCGCCTTCGATCGAATCGCCGAGGATGTAGGTCGCAATGCCGGCCTTGCGTGCCTGCGACGCAGCGGCTTCCAGCGCAGCCTGCGGTGCGGCGACCAGATGGGTCTGGATCTGCGGCAAGCGCGCATCGCCAGGCTTGAGACTTTCGTTGCGGCCGGCCTCAAGCGCTTGCTGCACCTCGCTCGGCAACGACACACCGTAACGACGCACGATGGCCAGCGCATCGGCGCAGGTGGTGAGGTCGGGCACGGTCGGACCGGAGGCAATATCGCTCAGGTCATCGGCCGGCACGTCGGAGATCACCAGGTTGACCACGCGCGCCGGATGGCAGGCCGCGGCCAGGCGCCCGCCCTTGATCGCCGACAGATGCCGGCGCACGCAGTTCATCTCGGAGATGCTGGCGCCCGCGGCCAACAAGGCCGTATTGATCGCCTGCTTGTCCGCGAACGCCAGGCCCTGCATGGGCAGCGGCATCAGGGCCGAGCCGCCCCCGGAGATCAGGCAGATCACCAGGTCTTCCTCGGTCAGCCCGGACACGGCCTGCAGGATCTGCTGTGCGGCGGCGTGTCCCTGCAGATCGGGCACTGGGTGCGCCGCTTCCAGGATGCGGATCTTCTCGCAGGCCACGCCATAGCCGTAGCGCGTGACGACAACGCCTTCGAGCGGCCCTTGCCAATGCTGCTCCAGCACGCGCGCCATCGCCGCCGAGGCCTTGCCCGCGCCGATCACCACAGTCCGTCCTTTCGGCGGCGACGGCAGGAATGCGGGAATCCGCAACGCCGGCTGCGACGCCTCGATCGCGGTGTTGAACAGTGCAGTCAGCAGCGGCCGGATGTCGACCGCTGGCTGCGGATCGGCGGCGCGTAGAGGCATCACGCGCATCGCGTGTACACCGTTGCGCAGCGCTGGAGATCCATCGCGCGCTCGCATCGCAAGTTCATGCCCTGATGCATCATGGTTCGCATCGTTCCACCCGTTTTTCGCAGGGCACAGTTGCCCGTGATCCGGCCGGCGGCCGAATGTCTTTCGCTATTTCGAGATCAGGGCCGGACACCTCGCGGTGCCTGGCGCCGGTGGTTTACGCCGCCAGTTCGCTGGCCTGCATGGACTTGGCGATGAAGTCGCAGGCTGCGGCGGTCACCTGGGCCGTCGTGGCCGATCCGCCCAGGTCGCGCGTGTGCAGGTGCGGGTTGGAGGCGATCTCTTCCACCGCATCCATCACCAGCCTGGCGGCGTCGTGCTCGCCGAGGTGTTCCAGCAGCATCGAGACCGACCAGAAGGTGCCCAGCGGATTGGCCAGGCCCTTGCCCATAATGTCGAACGCCGAACCATGGATCGGCTCGAACATCGACGGGAAGCGGCGCTCAGGATCGATGTTGGCGGTCGGCGCGATGCCCAGGCTGCCGGCCAACGCCGCGGCCAGATCGCTCAGGATGTCGGCGTGCAGGTTGGTCGCCACGATTGTATCCAGCGACGCAGGGCGTCCGACCATGCGCGCGGTCGCCGCATCCACCAGCTCCTTGTCCCAGGTCACATCGGGGAAGTCCTTGGCCACCTCGGCGGCGACTTCATCCCACATGACCATCGCGTGGCGCTGCGCGTTGCTCTTGGTCACCACGGTGAGCAGCTTGCGTGGGCGCGCCTGGGCCAGCTTGAACGCGTAGCGGATGATCCGCTCGGCACCGGCGCGGGTGATGACCGAGACATCGGTCGCCACTTCGATCGGAAAGCCCTGGTGCACGCGGCCACCGACGCCGGAGTATTCGCCTTCGGAGTTCTCGCGCACGATGACCCAATCTAGGTCCTTGCCCGTGCAGCGCTTGAGCGGCGCATCGATGCCAGCCAGTATCCGGGTCGGGCGCACGTTGGCGTACATGTCCATGCCCTGGCAGATCTTCAGGCGCAGGCCCCACAGCGTGATGTGGTCGGCGATGTCCGGGTCACCGGCGGAACCGAACAGGATCGCGTCCTTGTCGCGCAGCGCGTCCAGGCCATCGACTGGCGCCATCAACCCGTGCTTGCGGTAGTAGTCGCCGCCCCAGTCGAAGTCCTCGAAATCAAACGCAAACGACTTGCTGTACTTGGCCAGCGCCTGCATGACTTCCTTGCCGGCCGGGACGACCTCCTTGCCAATGCCATCGCCAGGAATCGTCGCGATCCGATAGGTTTTCATGTCTGTTGTCTCCGCTCAACGTTGAAAGTGGCGAGGACTTTATCGGCTCCGCACTGCAGCAAAGATCGCGCTAGACTTAAATCATTATTAACTTTGTTTCACAAGCGAAGATGGCCGAAACCGTCCAGCCGACCGACCTCTCCTTCTTCTCCGTGCTCGCTGCCGCCGGCAGCCTGAGCGCCGCCGCACGCGAGTTGGGCCTCACGCCTGCCGCGGTCAGCAAGCACCTTTCCGCGATGGAACAGCGCGCCGGCGTGACGCTGGTCAACCGCACCACGCGCAGCATGACCTTGAGTCCGGAGGGCGAGCTGTACCTAGAACACGCGCGCCGCATCCTGGAAGACATCGATGCGCTGTCCGAGTTGATCGGCAGCTCGAAAAAAGAACCCAAAGGGCTGCTGCGGGTGAATGCGACGCTTGGCTTCGGCCGCAGTTTCGTCGGGCCGGCGATCTCGCGCTTCGTGGAGAAGCATCCCCAGCTCTCGGTGCAGCTGCAGCTTTCGGTGACGCCGCCGCCGGTGACCGATGATTCGTTCGACGTGTGCATCCGTTTCGGAGAGCCACCGGATTCTCGCATCGTTGCGCGCCGGTTGGCACCCAATCGACGCCTGCTGTGCGCGGCGCCGGCGTACCTCAAACGCCGTGGCCATCCGCGCACGCCCGGCGACCTCGCACGACATAGCTGTATCGGCATCCGCCAGGGCGACGAAGCCTACGGGGTGTGGCATCTCAGCACCGGTCGGGGCAGTGCGCGCAAGACGCGCTCGGTGCGCATCAACGGCGGCCTGGCGACTAACGACGGCGAGATCGCGGTCAAATGGGCACTGGATGGCCACGGCATTCTGATGCGCGCCGAGTGGGACATCCGGCAATACCTGGAGAACGGAGCGCTGGTGCAGGTGCTGCCCGAGTACGACACGCCCAACGCCGACATCTTCGCCGTCTATTCGCAGCGCCGACAGCTGTCCAACCGGATCAGGACGTTCGTGGATTTCATCGCGCAGGATCTGAAAAGCTCGCAGCCGATTCGCAAGGCCTAGCGGCGCAGCTTGTCAGCGAGCCCGCGCTCAGATGATGGCCCGATCACTCCATCGCACACGTAAGTATTGTGAGGCGATCTTCGACTCTTTATCCTTCGCCGCCCCGCTCAATGGGCATGCGCGCAAGACGCAAGCCCGGCATCGTTTCGACGGCAGACCAGTGCACCCGCGACAAGCCAGCCTCATGCAACCGGATCTGTGGTCCGCAGAGCTTCTCAACCCGATGCAGGGCGCAGGCGTGGCATCGACACGTGCAGTGAATGAGGCGTCGCGCAGCGCGCAGGCTTCGCGGCCGGCCGCACGTAGCGCCGCCCCAAAGGCACGCGCGCCGCGTCGCATGATCCGCGCATCGTCCCTGGCGCAACTCGCGCTGTTCTAGCGCCTGCGCGGATGTGATCGCGTTGCGCGCCATCACGTCATGCCGATCCCACGCTGCTGTGTCACGCTAATGCGCCCTGCCCCGCGATGCCTGCACGTGAACGCTTCCGATTCTTCGTCCGCCGCGCCTGTCGATCCTTCGCTGCGCATCTTCGTGATCCGGCATGGCGAGACCGAATGGTCGCGCTCGGGCAAGCACACCGGGCGCAGCGATATTCCCCTGACCAACCGCGGCGAGCAGATGGCGCGCGAACTCGCACCGCTGCTGACGAACGTGGACTTCAGCGAAGTGCTCAGCAGTCCGCGCCGGCGTGCGCATGACACCTGCGTGTTGGCAGGGCTCGGCGCGCTGGTCGGCACCGAGCCGGATCTTGCCGAGTGGGATTACGGCGATGACGAAGGCCGAAAATCCGTCGAGATCCTGGCCGAACGCCCGGACTGGGACATCTGGCGCGATGGTTGCCCGGGCGGCGAAACGCCGGACGAAGTTGCCGCGCGCGCAGATCGACTCGTCCACAAGCTCAAGGGCCTGTCGGGCAATGTCGCGGTGTTCTCGCACGGACACTTCGGCCGCGTGCTGACGGCGCGCTGGCTGGGCCAACCGATCGGCATCGGCCGGCACTTCATCCTGGACCCGGCGACGCTGGGCATCCTGGCGCTGGATGCCCGTCACGGCCTGACGCCCGTGATCCAGCGCTGGAACGTCGCGCCCTGACGGCGCGACGACCTCAGGGATTGGCCAGCGCGTAATCCAGCGCTGCACACACTGCGGCGACCTGCGCGTCGTTGCATTGCTGCGGCGTGGCGCGCGGACTGTCCGGGTAGACCTCGGTGGTCGTGGTGTAAATCGCGTTGGTCGCGCCTGCGCACAGGCCGGACCGCTTGAGCGTGTAGTTGATGACGCCCGGTGCAACCACCGGCGAGCCGATGATCTGCCCCTGCGCATCGGCCGGCGCGATATGGGTGACCTTGGCCACCGCGGCGATCACCGCCTGCTGGAAGGCCGGCTGCGGATTCTCGCTATCGCCGACCAGGTAGAAGCCATCAGGGATGCTGTCCGGCTCATAGGCCACGCCATCGCGGGCGGCCAATGCGGGGCGGAACTCGGACTCGTCGCTGTCGGTGGTTTCGTGCAGGTCGATGTGCATGACGACCCGCCCGTCCAGCGGCGCGACCAGCGCCAGGATCGCCGCGGATTCCTGGGCGGGGCTGGGCGTACGGAACGAACGATTGGGATCGATCGCCTCGGCATTCCAGCGCTGGATGCGCTCGTAGCCCCACGGGCTCACGCAAGGGGCGACCAGCAGGTTGATGCGACCGGCATAGGCTTCAGCGTGTTTGTCCACGAACTGCAGCGCGCCATGCACGCCGCTGGTTTCGTAACCGTGCACGCCGCCGGTGACCAGGGCGACGGGCAACGCGTCATCCCACTGGCGGCTGCGCAGGCAGAACAGCGGGAACTGCTCGCTGCCGTAATCCAGCTGGCCGTACTGCGAGACCTCGAAGCGATCGCCCAGCTGCTCGATGCGGCGCACGACCTCATCGGCGTAGCTGCGCTTGACGGTCTGCATCGCACGCCACTGCGCCTTTTCCTGTGCGCCCCAGGGCTGGCCGGGCGTGCCGATCGGGAAGAAGGAAGTGTCTGCTGGCATGGAGAGCGCTCGCGTGGAAAAGGCGACGCGATTTTCGCATGCCGGCATCGCGTCGGGCGCCCTCGCGCCGCCCACGTTGCGGAACGCTCAGGCCGGGATGCGCACCCAGCCTTCCATCAACACGCGCGCACTGCGGCTCATCAGCGCCTTGCGCACGACCCATTGGCCAGCGACCTGCGTGGCTTCGGCTCCCACGCGCAAGCTGCCGGAGGGATGGCCGAAGCGCACCGCCTGGCGCGCGCCACCGCCAGCCGCCAGATTCACCAGCGTGCCTGGGATTGCCGCAGCCGTGCCGATGGCCACCGCCGCGGTGCCCATCATCGCGTGGTGCAGCTTGCCCATCGACATCGCGCGTACCAGCAGGTCCACATCGCCTTGCGCGACCTGCTTGCCGCTGGAGGCGGTGTAAGCGGCTGGCGGCGCCACGAACGCCACTTTCGGCGTGTGCTGGCGCTTGGCGGCCTCGCTCACCTCGCCGATCAGGCCCATGCGCACCGCGCCGTGCGCGCGTATGGTCTCGAACATCGCCAGCGCCTTGGCATCCTCATTGATCGCGCCCTGCAGCTCGGTGCCGGTGTAGCCCAGGTCCGCGGCGTTGAGGAAGATCGTCGGGATGCCGGCATTGATCAGCGTGGCCTGGAAGCTGCCCACGCCCGGCACGTCGAGCGTATCGACCAGGTTGCCGGTCGGGAACATCGCGCCACCCTCGCCTTCGCCATCATCGGCCGGGTCGAGGAATTCCAGCTGCACTTCGGCGGCGGGAAACGTCACACCGTCCAGTTCGAAATCGCCGATCTCCTGCACCTGGCCGGCGGTCATCGGCACGTGCGCGATGATCGTCTTGCCGATATTGGCCTGCCAGATGCGCACCGTGGCGATGCCATCGCGTGGCACCCGCGCAGCATCGACCAGGCCATTGGCAATCGCGAACGGCCCGACCGCCGCCGACAGGTTGCCGCAGTTGCCGCTCCAGTCGACGAACGCCGTGTCGATGGACACCTGGCCGAACAGGTAGTCCACGTCGTGATCGGCGCGTTCGCTGCGCGAGACGATCACCGTCTTGCTGGTGCTGGAGGTCGCCCCGCCCATGCCGTCGATCTGCTTACCGTACGGATCGGGGCTGCCGATCACCCGCAGCAGCAGCGCATCGCGCGCTGCACCGTGGACCTGTGCGGCATCGGGCAAATCCTGCAGGCGGAAGAACACACCCTTGCTGGTGCCGCCACGCAGATAGGTGGCGGGAATCTTGATCTGGGGTGCGTACGACATGGAGCGTCCTTCGGCGTGCGCGTGCATGCCTCGAATCAGAAAAGAGAAGATTGCAGCGTGGGCGGTTTGCTCGGCGCCAGCGCCCAGCGTGCCAAGGTCTGGTAGCGATACGGATCGCCACTACCAACCACCAGCTCGAAGCTGTCGATGGCCCAGGCGATGGTGCGGATCGGATGGCTCTGCTGCCGCTTCACATCCGTGTGGTGGCGATAGCTCAGGGTCACGTGCGGACGATGGCCGCTGCGCGTGGTGAGAAGATCCTGCCCGGCGATGGCGGCCTTCAAGGCCACGATCAGCTGCTTCAACCCATCGACGTCCTGCGAGCAGCACAGCTCCACATTGGCGCTTTGGCGCTCGTTGGGCGAGATACGCAGGCGATCCAGCGCCAGGGTGAAACCACGCAGCTGGATGCCATCGCCGGCACGACGCAGCAGGTCGCGGGTGTCAGGCGTGTCGATGAAGCGGTCGGACAAGGTCTGGTGCCAGTTGACCAGCGGGAACATCGCCAGCCCGGTGCTGGCCTGGATGCCCTGCTCGCGCGTGGACGCATCGAACACTTCGCGCATCGCCTCGTCCGGGCGCGCAATGAACAACAAGCGGTCGCCGCCCATCCCCGGCGACCAGAGTCGATCCATCAAGCGCGGTCGTTCCATGCCCGGGCCTCCGCTCTGCAACGTCGACAGCATGCCTTCAGGCCGCCTTGGCCGAGGCCAGGAAATCCTGTGCGAAGCGCTGCAGCACGCCACCGGCTTCGTAGATCGCCACTTCCTCGGCCGTATCCAGCCGGCAGGTCACGGTGACCTGCTGCTGGCTGCCGTCGGCACGATGGATGATCAGCCACAGATCGGCGCGCGGCGTCGGCTCGCCGATCACGTCGAAGGTCTCGGTGCCGTCGATATGCAGATCCTTGCGATCGACGCCGCGCTTGAACTCCAGCGGCAGCACGCCCATGCCGACCAGGTTGGTGCGGTGGATGCGTTCGAAGCCCTCGGCCACGATCGCCTCCACGCCCGCCAGGCGCACGCCCTTGGCTGCCCAGTCGCGCGAGCTGCCCTGGCCGTAGTCGGCCCCGGCAATGATGATCAGCGGCTGCTTGCGGTCCATGTAGGTCTCGATCGCTTCCCACATGCGCACCACCTGCCCCTCCGGCTCGATGCGCGCCAGCGAGCCCTGCTTGACCTGGCCGTCGACCACGGCCATTTCATTGATCAGCTTCGGGTTGGCGAAGGTGGCGCGCTGGGCAGTCAGGTGGTCGCCGCGATGGGTGGCGTAGGAATTGAAGTCCTCTTCCGGCAAGCCCATTTTCGCCAGGTATTCGCCGGCGGCGCTGCTGGCCAGGATCGCGTTGGACGGCGAGAGGTGATCGGTGGTGATGTTGTCGCCCAGCACCGCCAGCGGCCGCATGCCGCGTAGCGTCCGCACGCCGGCCAAGGCGCCTTCCCAATACGGCGGACGACGGATGTAGGTACTCTGCGGACGCCAGTCATAGAGCGGATCGATCTTCGGCCCGGTCTGCGGATGGCGGGCGAACATCGGGTCGTAGACCCGGCGGAAATGCTCGGGCTTGACGCTGGCCGCAACGATTGCATCGATCTCCGCATCGCTGGGCCACAGGTCCTTCAGCGTGACCGGCTGGCCATCGTGGTCCAGGCCCAACACGTCCTTTTCGATATCGAAGCGCACCGTGCCGGCGATCGCATACGCCACCACCAGCGGCGGCGAGGCCAGGAAGGCCTGCTTGGCATACGGATGGATGCGTCCATCGAAGTTGCGGTTGCCCGACAGCACGGCCGTGGCATACAGGTCACGCTCGATCACTTCCTGCTGGATCGCCGGATCCAGCGCGCCGCTCATGCCGTTGCAGGTGGTGCAGGCGAACGCGACGATGCCGAAGCCCAACTGCTCCAGCTCGGGCAGTAGGCCGGCTTCTTCCAGATAAAGCTGCACAGCCTTCGAGCCCGGCGCCAGCGAGGACTTCACCCACGGCTTGCGGGTCAGGCCGCGCGCATTGGCGTTGCGCGCCAGCAGGCCGGCGGCGATTACGTTGCGCGGGTTGGACGTATTGGTGCAACTGGTGATGGCGGCGATGATCACCGCGCCATCGGGCATCAGGCCTTCGGCCTCCTGCGCCAGCGGTCCGGCCATGTCGCCGGCGATGCCGCGCGTGGCCAGGTCGCTCGTCGCCACGCGCTTGTGCGGGTTGGACGGCCCGGCCATGTTGCGCACCACGCTGGACAGGTCGAACTGCAGCACGCGCTCGTATTGCGCGGTCTTGAGCGCGTCAGCCCACAGGCCGGTCGCTTTCGCGTAGGTTTCGACCAGCTTGACCTGCGCATCCTCGCGGCCGGTCAGGCGCAGGTAGTCGATCGTCTGCTGGTCGATATAGAACATCGCCGCGGTCGCACCGAATTCCGGGGTCATGTTGGAGATGGTCGCGCGGTCGCCGATGGTCAGCGCATCGGCGCCCTCGCCGAAGAATTCCAGATACGCCCCAACGACCTTCTCCTTGCGCAGGAATTCGGTCAGCGCCAGCACGACATCTGTGGCCGTGATGCCCGGCTGCGGGCGCCCGGTCAGTTCGACGCCGACGATATCCGGCAAGCGCATCCACGAGGCGCGGCCCAGCATCACGCTCTCCGCCTCCAGGCCGCCGACGCCGATCGCGATGACGCCCAGTGCATCGACGTGCGGCGTGTGGCTGTCGGTGCCGACCAGCGTGTCAGGATAGGCGACGCCATCGACGGCGTGCACCACCGGCGACATCCGCTCCAGATTGATCTGATGCATGATCCCGTTGCCCGGCGGGATCACGTCCACGTTCTTGAACGCACGCTTGGTCCAGTCGATGAAGTGGAAGCGGTCGAAATTGCGGCGGTCTTCCACTGCGCGATTCTTGGCAAACGCCTCACGATCGAAGCCCGCGTATTCCACCGCCAGCGAATGATCGACGATCAGCTGGGTCGGCACCACCGGATTGACCTGCGCCGGATCGCCACCCTGTTCGGCAATCGCATCGCGCAGGCCGGCCAGGTCCACCAGCGCAGTCTGGCCGAGGATGTCGTGGCAGACCACGCGTGCGGGAAACCAGGGGAAATCCAGGTCGCGCCGGCGTTCGATCAGCTGCCGCAACGCTTCGTCCAGCAACGCCGGATCACAGCGACGCACCAGGTTCTCGGCATGGACGCGGCTGGTATACGGCAACCCGTCATACGCGCCGGGCTGCAGCGCCTCGACCGCCGCGCGGGCGTCGAAGTAATCCAGGTCGGTGCCGGGCAGCGGCTTGCGGTTGGCGGTATTCATGGGCGGATCGGATCTACGAAAGAGGACAAGGCGTCTGGAGCGCAGGCGCTCAACGCGGCGTGGGCGTCGTCTTCCTGCATCTGGTGCATCCACATCGCAGGCGGAAATGTGGCACCGGCAAATGCATTGATCAATCTTGATTCCGACAATCAACCTGTCGCCAGCACCCTCGCCTTCATCGAAGCGAAGCACAGCCGCCTGCGCCACACAGTCTGCGGCGCGGCGCGTGAAATTCTTCAGCGCGTGCCCCAGCAGTGACGGGATCATCGGCCTCCCGCCCGCTCGCTTACCGCGACCCAAGAAAAAGGGAACCGGACATCGCCGGTTCCCTCGATTCTCAACGTGTCGGCGACGCGGCTGTTCGCACTGACGCGCAAAAACGCCACAGGCCGACCTAGCCTGCTCCCACCGATCGGCGCGCACGTTCAAAACGCCCGCTGCGCACGTCACAAAGGACGTAACTGACGCCTACGACTTCGGCGCCTGCGCTGCCCAGGCCACCGCGGCGTCGAACAGCTTCACGCCATCCGGGCTGAGGTTGGAAAACGTGTCGTTGTCCAGGAACAGCGCCACCCGCCGCGCCGGTGCGACGAAGTCGTAATCCATCGTCGCGCCGCGCTCGTAGGCGAAGACCACCGCCTTGTCCGGCTCGCCCGGCAGGGTGGCGATCACCGTCGCCGCACGCGCCGGCACGCCCCAACCCATCATCACGTCGCGCGGATACACGTAGGTCTTGCCGTTGGACACGCCGCCGGCCAACGCATGCGGCGCATTGATGACGCGGATGTAGTGCTCCTTTTCCACCTCGCCGTAATCGAGGCCCTTACGCCGCCCGGTCAGGCGCAGCGAATCCATCAGGTCGTTCTCCCAGGTCAGCAGCGGCACCTTGACGTCCTTGAAGCCGGTGTCGGCCATCTCACGCGACTGCACCACCGAGGACAGCACCACCAGGTCGAAGCCGGCCGCCTTGGCCGGATCGACGGTCTGGTCGAAGAAGGTCACCTTGAACCCCAGCTGCTCCAGGTGCGCGGCGACCAGCTTGTCGGCGGCCAGCCCCTGCTGCTGGATCTGCTGGTGGCGCTCGGTGGCGCCCGGCACTTCATCCAGCCGGGTCACATAGAACACGCGCTTGCCGGCCTGTGCTGGCGCGGCATTGACCGTGCCCAGCGACAGCAGCAGCGCGCACACCAGCGCGATCAGTACGAAAGTTTTGCTTGAGAATCGCATGTAGGTCAGCTCCTTCGGCTCAGAAATCGAACGTGGCATTGAAGTTCACCGTGCGCGGCAGGCCGACGGCGAGCTGGCCGCTGCCGGCCGCACTCCAGTACTGCTTGTCGGTCAGGTTTTCCACGTTGAGCTTGAAGGTGGTCGGCACGCCATGCAGCCGCGTGGCGTAAGCGGCGCCCGCGATATAGGTCGTGTAGCCGGGGATGCTGGCGCGGTTCTGGTCGTCGATCGGCCGCGACGCCATCGCAAATGCACCCGTGCTCACCGACAGTCCTTCCAGGAACGGCACGCGATAGTTGAAGAACAGGCTCGCCGTGCGCTTGGGCGTGTTGTTGGGCGTGTTGCCCTCCAGCGTGGCGGTGGTCGCCTTGGCGATCTCCGCATCCAGCAGCATGCCGGTGACCACGGCCGAGAAGTTCTCGGTCAGGTTGCCCTGCGCGGAAAACTCCAGACCCTGATAACGCGCCTGGCCGTTGAGCGCGTAGACGCCGCTGTCATCGGTATCGGCCGAGGCCTGGTCGAGGCGAAACACGGATGCCGACAGCAGCGTGCCGTTGTCCATGCGGTAGCGCGTGCCGACTTCCTTCTGCCGGCTGACGGCCGCTGGCAGCGCCTGGCCGGCATTGATCGCGGTGCTCGGCGCGGTGCCGCCCGACTCCAGGCCTTCGACATAACTCGCGTAGACCGTGGCCTTGGGCGAGAGCTTGTAGGTCAGGCTGAGCGACGGCGTGGTCGCGCTGGTGTTGTAGGAATCGGCATTCAGCTGACGCGTCCCATAGCGGGCGTAGCGCAGCGCGCCGATGACCTGCCAGCGATCGCCCAGCTCCATCCGGTCCATCGCGTAGACGCCGCTGTCGCGGATGGTCTGCTCGTAGAACGCGCGGTCGCGCAGCGTGGTCTTCGACCCGGTCGGCGAGCGCGTCAGCGAGGTGATGGTCACCGCGTCGTACATGTTCTGCGCAGCGGTGTACATGTAGGTATTGAAGCTGGGCTGGTAGAGCTTGTTGGCGTCGGCGCCAACCTGCAGGTGGTGGATCACCGGCCCAGTCTGGAAGCTGCCTTCCACACTGCCGCGGACGTTGGTGTTGGTGTATTCCTGGCCCTGCTGGTCGGCACCGTAGACGGTGCCCTCGCCCGTGGTCTTGTTGTAATTGTCGAAGATCCACAGCCAGCGATCGCGGCGCGTCACCGACTGGCCGGCACTGAAGCGTGCGGTCCATGCATCGTTCAAGGCGTATTCGCCACTGAGCAGGTGCGTGGTGGCATCGGACAACGTGTCCTTGCCCTTCATCGACAGCAGCTTGCTCGCATCAGGCAGGCTGGGCAGCGTAATCACGCCATTGACCGCCGACGGCGGCACGATCGCAGCCTGCTCGGTGATCCGCGCGCGAATGCGCTCCACGTCGTAATGCAGGCTCAGGCGGCTGTTGACGTCCCAATCCAGCGCGGCGCTGGCCATCTTGCGATAGCCGTTGTCGCCGTCGATGGGCAGGTGGACGTTCTGGTCCACCGCGTTGACGCGGATGCCGAACTGCTTCTCCGCGCCGAAACGGCGCCCGACATCCAGATGCACCTGGCTGCCGCCCTGGTCGTCTGCCGACAGCGACACCGAGGTGATCGGCTTGACCGTCGCGCGCTTGGTCACCAGGTTGACCACGCCGCCGGGCGTGACGAAGCCGTAGTACAGCGCGGCCGCGCCCTTGAGCACTTCCACGCGCTCCTTGTCCTCCATCGGGATCGGCACGTTGTTGTCGAACGGCAGCACGCCGTTGAACAGGTAGCTGGAGCGGTTGTCCAGATTGATGCCGCGGATGGAGAGCTGGTCGTACGCCACCCCACTCTGCTGCTGGCGGACCACGCCGGCCACGTTGCGCAGCGCGTCGTAGAGGCCGGTCGCGCCCTGCGCATCAAGCAGGTCGCGCGAGACCACGTTGATGTTGGCCGGCACGTCCAGCATGTCCAGGCCGCGGTACGGCCCGGTCTGGCTGTCGGGCACGGTGAAGCCGTTCTGGCGCAGGCCCACGACCTTCACCGCGTCGAGATCGGTCTGGGTTGGCTCATTGGTGGCCAGCGTGGCCTGGGGATCGGATTCGGAGGCAAGCGCGGGCAACGCCGCCAGCAAGGCCAGCGGCAGGAGTTTGGGAATAAGCGGGGACATGGAAGACCTGTAGGGGGTGGAGAAGCACACCGCGCCGTTCTTCCGTGACGTTAGATGCGAATGCGTCGCATTAGTCTAGAATGCTGCGCTGCCACAGGCAAACCCGTTCATCTCCAGGTGATACACGTGCACGCCATCTGTTCTGTTGCCCTCCCCGCCACCGGATGTGTCCGGTGCTGAAGAACATCCTGTTCCAGTTGCACTGGTTCCTGGGTATCACTGCCGGCACGGTGCTGGCGGTGATGGGCATCAGCGGCGCGACGCTGTCGTTCGAGGACGAACTGGTCCACTGGACCACGCCGGCCATGACCAGCATCGCCGCGCAGCAGCGCGCCGGCGCGACGCCGCTGGCGTTCGAGCAATTGGTCCAACAGCTGCGGCCAAAGCCCGACACCGAGGTCACGCGCTTCAATCTCGATCCCAGTGGCGAGCGGCTGTCCAGCATCCGCTTCAAGGGCGTGGACGGCAGCGTCTATTTCGACCCGTACACGGGCAAGACGCTGGCCGAGCCGACCCTGACCCCGGTGCTGCAGTTCATGGAAGACCTGCACCGACGCCTGGTCGCCGGCGAGGTCGGCAAGCAGATCACCGGTGTGTGCGTGATCACGCTGGTGTTCTTCTGCCTCTCAGGCCTGTACCTGCGCTGGCCACGGCGATGGTGGTCGCCGCGCGAGTGGTGGCAGGTGCAGTGGAAGCGCACCGGTCGCAGCTTCCTGTGGAGCCTGCATTCGGTAATCGGCACCTGGTGCATGGTGTTCTACCTGATGATCGCGCTGACCGGCCTGTACTGGTCTTACGACTGGTATCGCAAGGGCTTTGTCGCCGTGCTCGGCGGCGAACAACGCAACGAAGGTCGTCCAGCCGGCAAGCTGGGCAAGCGCGTGGACCTGGCGGCGATCCAGCAGGCGCTCGACCAGACGCCGGCGTTGGCGGGCGTCGCTTACGAGCTGCGTTTCCCGAATCGCCCCGGCGCGCCCTTGAACGTGCGCTTCCGGCAGGACAGCGCGCCGCATCCGCGCGCCTTCGACAGCGTCGAGCTGGACCCAAGCAGCGGCCAGGTCGTCAAGCAGACGCAATACGCCGATCAGCCGCTGGGCCGGCAGCTGGTGACCAGCGTCTTCGCGCTGCATTCGGGCAGTTTCTTCGGCCTGCCCGGCCGCGTGCTGGTGATGCTGGCCAGCCTGTGCATGCCGCTGTTCTTCGTCACCGGCTGGATGCTTTATCTGGATCGCCGCCGCAAGAAGCGTGAGGTGGCTCTGAGCCGTGGCGCGCTGGCGCCGATGGCGACTGGCGACGGCACACCGTGGCTGGTGGCCTTCGCCAGCCAGAGCGGCTTTGCCGAACAGCTCGCCTGGCGCGCCGCCGGGCAGCTGCAGGCCGCCGGCATGCCGGCCGAAGTGCGCTCGCTGGCGCAGCTCAAGCCCAAGGAATTGCAGGACAAGCGCAACGCGCTGCTGGTGCTGAGCACCTTCGGCGATGGCGAGCCGCCGGATACTGCGCGGGCCTTCGACAAGCACATGCGCGAAGCGTCGCACCGCCTGGAAGACCTCCGCTACGCGGTGCTGGCGCTGGGCGATCGGCAGTACGACCGCTTCTGCGGCTTCGCCCTGCAGGTCGAGCAGTGGCTCGCGAAGCAAGGGGCCGCGGCGCTGTTCCCCACCGTGCAGGTGGATGCGGCCGATGACCGCGCGCTCACCCAGTGGCAGCGCCACCTCAGCGACCTCACCGGCGTCGAGCACGTGTTCGAATCCAGCCACGAACCGCTGCAGGCCTGGCGGCTGGCCGAACGCACACTGCTCAATCCCGGCAGCGTCGGCGGTGAGGTCTGGCATCTGCGCCTGGCCCCGCCGCAAGGCGTGACCTGGCAGGCCGGCGACATCCTGCGCATCCAGCCGCACAACAGCGAGGCGAGCGTGCTGGCCGCGCTGGCGCGTGATGGCCTGTCGCCCGAGGCGCTGGTCCAGCACGCCGGCCACGCCGTGCCGTTGATCGAGGCCGCCGCGCAGCATGCGCTTCCGCCGCGCGCGGTGGCCGAACAGGACGCCGAACACTGGTTGGCCCATCTGCCGCTGCTGGCCGAGCGCGAATACTCCATCGCCTCGGCCCCGGTCGATGGTCTGGTCGATTTGGTGGTGCGCCTGGTCACCCATGACGACGGCCAATTCGGCATCGGCTCGGGCTGGCTGGGCCGGCATGCGCCGCTCGGCGGCATCGTGCATGCGCGCGTGCGCAGCAACGCCGGCTTCCATCGCGTACTGGATCGCGGGCCGATGATCCTGATCGGCAACGGCACCGGCATCGCCGGCCTGCGCAGCTTGTTGCGCGACGCCGACGCGGCAGGCCACCGCGGCCACTGGCTGCTGTTCGGCGAACGCAACGAAGCGCACGATCTCCTCTTCGGCGATGAACTGGACCAGTGGCGGGCGTCAGGCCATCTGGCCCGCCTGGACCTGGCCTACTCACGCGACGCCGGCGGCGCGCACTACGTGCAGGACCTGCTCGAAGGCCAGGGCGAAGCCCTGCTGGCGCAGCTCGATGCCGGCGCCGTGATCCATGTCTGCGGCAGCGCGGTCGGCATGGCGCAGGCCGTGGACCAGGCCTTGCGCACGCTGGTCGGCGAAAGCCCCATGGATCACCTGCTCGCCGAAGGCCGCTACCGCCGCGACGTGTACTGAGCCTGGCTTGCCGGCACCCGACGGCGCCGGCAGCCTCGCCTTCAGTCAATGGCGATGTGCTGCGCCTGGGCGCGCTTGACCCGGTACATCGCTTCGTCGGCGCGCTTCATCAGCTCGGCCGCGTCGTAATCCGGCCCGGCCTGAATCGCCACGCCGATGCTGGGCGTGATGCGCAACCCATGTCCGGCCGCCGGCAGCGGCGCCACCATGCCGGCCATCACCTTGGCCGCGATCAACTGCGGATCTTCGCCGGCGTTGGACATCGGGCCCAGGTGCACCACGAACTCGTCGCCGGACAGGCGCGCGATGAAGTCTTCCTCACGCAGCGTCTCGCGCAGGCGCACGGCGAAATCCACCAGCACCGCATCGCCGACGTCATGCCCGTAGGTGTCGTTGACCTGCTTGAAGCCATCCAGGTCGATGAACATGATCGCCACCGGCACCTGGCTGGTCCGGGCACGGGTGATCTCCAGGTCCAGCTCGACCATCCAGGCCGCACGATTGGGCAGGCCGGTCAGCGCATCGGTCATCGCCCGCTGTTCCAGCATCCGCGACAGGCGCGTTTGTGCGGTCATGTCGCTGACCATCAGGTGGAACCCGCGGCCGATCCGCTCGCCCGTATCGGCATCGCGCGGCGTGGGAATGTAGGCGGCGTGCATGTGCCGCAACTGACCCTCGCGGTCGATCACATCAGCGTCGAACAACACCGTCTCGCCCGCCAGCGCCGCCTCGGCGCGATGGCGGATGCGCTCCCAGTGTTCGGGGCGCAGCAGGTCGCCCATGCGCCGCCCGACGATGTCGGCCGGGGTCAGGCCGAACCACCGCGCATAGGGCTCGTTGACGAATTCGTAGCGCATGTCGTGGTCGACGCGGCCGATCATCGCCGGCACGTTGTCGGCAATGGTGCGCAGCCGCTCTTCGCTGGACCGCAGCGCGTGCTCGACTTCCCACTGCTGGGTCAGGTCCTGGATCTGCGAGACGAAATGCAGCGGCTTGCCGTCGGCGCCATGCACCATCGACACGGCCAGGTGCGCGCGGATGGTGTGGCCATCGCTGTGGAAATAGCGCTTGTCCATCTGGTAGCTCACGCGCTTGCCGTCCAGCAGTTCGTGCACCAGTTCCAAGTCGGCCTGCAGGTCGTCGGGATGGGTCAGCTGCTGGAAATCCAGCGCCATCAACGCATCGCGGCTGTAGCCGAAGATCACGCAGGCGGCGTTGTTGACGTCCAGCCACTTGCCTTCCAGCGACACCAGCGCCATGCCCTGGGCGGCGGCGGAGAATGCATCGCGGAAGCGCTGGGCTTCGACCTGCGCCGCATCCTGCGATGCGCGCAGGCGGGTGACGTCGTGCATCACGCAGACCGCGCCCAGCAGCGTGCCGTCCGGCGCATGCAGCGGTTCGGCATTGCACAGCACCCGCCGCGGCGGCTGGCCGCGTGCGCAGATGACGATCTCCAGCTCCACCACGTGCAGGCCGCGCAGCGCACGCGCCAGCGGTACCTCATCGACCTCCAGCAGGCGCGACATGCCGACCTCATAGAGGCTGAAGTGCTCGGCCCAGCGCTCGGACGGCACCGCGGCCGGGTCCAGGCCGTGCCATTGACGGGCCTGGCGATTGAATTCGGACAGCTTGCCGTGCGCATCGCAGGTCACCACCGCGTCGGGCATGGCCTCCAGCAGCAACTGCAGGGTCTGCTCGCGCGCCTCGCTCTGGCTGTTGCGTTGGCGCATTTCCAGGCTTTCGGTCACCTGGCGGGCCAGCGCGACCAGGCCCCGATGCTGCGCCTGGCTCAAGGTGCGCGGCACGGTATCGATCACGCACAGGCTGCCGTAGCGATGCCCTTCGGCGCCGATCAGCGGCGCGCCGGCATAGAAGCGGATGTGCGGCGCGCCCAGGACCAGCGGATTGTCAGCAAACCGCGCATCCTCCAGGGCATCGGGCACTTCCATCAGCGTGTCGCGCAGGATCGTGTGGGCGCAGAAGGCCATGTCG
This sequence comes from Pseudoxanthomonas sp. GM95, assembly GCF_900109775.1. Taxonomy (GTDB): domain Bacteria; phylum Pseudomonadota; class Gammaproteobacteria; order Xanthomonadales; family Xanthomonadaceae; genus Pseudoxanthomonas_A. Next base: position 1,447,539 of record NZ_FOAX01000001.1, on the reverse strand, counting down.
CGCGGCGTCTGCTGGGCGGCCAGGCCACAACGCGCCTTGAACCACTGGCGCTCTTCATCGACCAGGCTCACCAGCGCGATGGGCGCTTCGCAGAGCTGGCCGGCCAGCCAGGCCAGGTCGTCGAAGACGGGCTCGGCCGGAGTATCCAGCACATCGAGGGCTTGCAGGGCCGCCAGCCGGGAAGCCTCCTGCAACACCACCAGCGACTCGGGAGTAGGACGGGAATGCGACACGATGCAGCGGCAGCCTTGATGCTGTGACGTGGCGGATTATCCGGCATCCAGCGCTGGAATGCGGGGCGACGTTCACATCGGGACCTGGCCGTGTGTCATCTGCTGGGACCTGCCCAGGCGTCAGCGACACACCTTGAAAACCCGCGCGTCCCAGTACGAGGCCTCCCGATACGACCAGCGCACTCCAGTGCGCTCATGGGCCGCGTGGCGGGCCTGGCGTTCGCGCTCGCAGGGCGACAGCGCCCGCGTTGATGCGCGGCTCGCCAGGCGCGGGGTTCGCACGGGCTTGGGCCGATTACTGGCCTGCAGGTATTGGCGATCGCGCGCGATGCTGCGCTCCGCGGCCTGCCGCTCGGCCGAGGCCGTCGTCGCAAGACCGGGATCGGCCATCCAGGTCTTCTCCGTCTTGCCGCTGCAGGCTGCGGACTGATAGACCACCGCGCCTGCGGCATCACGGCATCTGTAGACCGACTGCGCCGTGGCACTGGTGGCCAGTGCGCATAGTGCCAGCATCAGGACCAGCTTCATCACGCACTCCCTTGCGCGGGTTGAGGCGGTCAGTGTCGATATGCGCGTGCGGCCACGCCATCGGCCGACTGCGCGGCGCGATGTCGGACAACGCCCCGGGTGCATCCGTGTCGCTGTTGCCTGCGTAAGTGGATTATCGAACGCACCGCAGGTGATCCATGCCCAAGTTGATCGCACTCGCCCTGGCCCTGTCCTCCGCAGCGGCTTCGGCTGCGCCTGCCATTACCCACTACGAAGGGGTCGCCTATGCGGCTTCAGGCAGCGTGCTCTACAAGGAGTCGCATTGGATTGGCGACGGTGGCGCGCGGACGGTGCTGTATCGCTGCCCGAACGGCCAGCCGTTCGCGCGCAAGCAGGTGTCCGATGGCAGTGCTGCGCCGGATTTCGAGCTGGTCGACGCGCGTGCCCATTACCGTGAGGGCGTGCGTGGCCAGGGCGGCGCGCGCGAGGTCTTCAGCAGCGAAGGCGGCAAGGAGCAGGCCAAGGCGCTGAAGACACAGGCCGCGCAGGTCATCGACGCAGGCTTCGACAGCTACGTGCGCAAGCACTGGGACGGCCTGGTGAACGGCCAGGACACCCAGATCGCCTTCCTGGTGCCTTTGCGCCAAGGCAACCTGGACCTGCGCATCCAGCCCATGGCGAGCAAGGATCAGACCCATCAGTTCAAGCTGGCCCTGGATGCGTGGTACGGCGCGATCGCGCCCAGCATCACCGTGACCTACGACAACGCCAGCCACCGACTGATGCGCTTCGAAGGCGTGGGCAACATCCGCGATGCCAAGGGCAGCTATCCGAAAGTGCGGATCGAATTTCCTGCCGACGCCGTCGGCACCGCGACGCCGGCGCAGATGCAGGATGCCGGCACGATGCCCCTGGTGAACCGCTGTGCCGCTTAATCCCGCCACCGCGTTCACCGTGCTTCCCGCCGCGTCCGGTCATAAGGAGCGGGCGCGGCCCGCCTGCCCGCTTTCCCTGGAACTACCATGGTCAATGCCTATCTCTGGTTCAACGCCCTGCTCTACATTGGCCTGGCCATCTGGTGCACGCTCGCCCCGGACAGCACGGCCGCGGCCGTGGGTTTCACCGCGCTCACGCCGTCCGGTCAGACTGAATTCCTCGCCGTCTACGGCGGCATGGAATTCGGCATCGGCCTGCTGTTTGCTTACTTCGCTGTCAGCCGGCAGCCGCGCAACGGCCTGGTCCTGGGCGTGGCCTTCTACGCGCCCATCGTGGCTTGGCGCGCGTTCGCCATCAGTCGTTATGGGCCGCTGGAAACGACCACGATCGCGCTGGCCGGGTTCGAGTGGCTGCTCTTCCTTGTGGGACTGGCGCTCTTCCTGCGGCAGCGCAACAAGCATCGGTGACGCCGTCGAGAGCTCATTGACGCCCGGGCCTGTAGCATCGTGGAACGCAACTGCCACCACGACCTTACAAGGCCACCTTCGCATGGCGGATTCCCCTGAGCGCAACCTGCCGGCCGACGATGCCGACCGGCTGCTGCTGGCTACGGCCCAAGGCGACACGCTCGCCTTCGAGCAGCTCTACCGATCCACATCACCGCGTCTGTTCGCCGTCTGCCTGCGCCTGCTGCACCAGCGCAGCGAGGCCGAGGACGTGCTGCAGGAGGTCTACAGCAACGTCTGGCGCAAGGCGGCGCAGTTCGATCCCGGCAAGGCCAGCGGCCTGACCTGGCTGTCGATGATGGCGCGCAACCGGGCCATCGATCATCTGCGTGCATCGCGGGTCGAACGCGCCTCGGTGCCGATCGACCTGGGGCCGGAGCTGATCGATACCTCGCCGCGCGTCGAGCAGATGGCCGAGGCCGCCATGGAAGCGCACGGGCTTGAAGTCTGCCTGGACGAACTGGAACCGCAGCGCCGCAGCCTGATCCGCACCGCGTTCTTCGAAGGCAGCACCTACGAGGAACTGGCCACGCGCAGCGGTACGCCGCTGGGCACCGTGAAAAGCTGGATCCGCCGCAGCCTGACCAAGCTCAAGGCATGCCTGGAACGATGAACACATCCACCGCCCCTTTCGAAAGCGATCCACCCGAACGCGACGTGCTCGCCGGCGAATACGTGCTGGGCGTGCTCGATGCCGCCGGTCGCGACCGCGTGCGCAGCCTGATGGCCAGCGACCCGGTGTTCGCCGATGAAGTGCTGCGCTGGGAAGCGCACTTCGGCCCGTTGATCGATCAGGTCGCGCCCGTGGCCGTGCCCGAATATGTCTGGGCCCGCATCGGCAACGCACTGGGTCTGGCGCCTGCGCCTCGCCAGGCGCCGGTGACGTCGCCTGCGCCCAAGCGCGGCTTCTGGGACAACATCGGCCTGTGGCGCAGCGTCGGTATCGGCGGCTTCGCCACTGCCGCGGTGGCCGTGGTCGCGTTGCTGTCGGTCCTGCGCACCGAGCCGGTCGCGCCGACCCCGCCCCCCGTGGTGGCCCAGCAACCGCCGGTCCCGGCCATGCCGCAGATGGTGGCCTCGCTGGCTGGCGATGATGGCAAGACCGGCTACGTCGCCACCATGGAAACACGCAGCGGCAGGATGACGATCATGCCCATGAGCCCGACCCGCGAAGACGGGCGCGTGCCCGAGCTGTGGATCATTCCCAAGGGCGGCGCGCCGGTCTCGATGGGCATCCTCGATACCGAGCACGTGGCCGAACACACGCTGCCCGAAAACCTGCGCGCACTCCTCAACACCGACGCCCTGCTGGCGATCACGATGGAACAGCCCGGTGGCTCGCCATCCGGGGCACCGACCGGGTCGATCGTGGCCAAGGGCGGCATCACGGCACTGCTGGCTCCCTGAGACCGGGTGCATCCAAGGCGATGCCCCCGACGTATCTGTGTAGGACCTGACGTTCGAAGGAACCCGCGTGCAAGAGCCGTCGATTACCACCACGCATGTGTCTGCCGCACCGCCGGCCGCGCCGAAGGCGCGCGGCTGGTGGAAGACGGTGCTGCGCTGGTTCGATACCGACGCGCAGTCGCCGCTGGACCCCGCGCGCGCCGATCGCATCGACTGGCTGCGCGCGGTGCCGTTCGTGGTGATGCACCTGATGTGCATCGGCGTGGTGTGGGTGGGTTGGTCGTGGTTTGCCGTGGGCGTGGCTGCGGCGTTGTACGTGGTGCGCATGTTTGCGATCACCGCGTTCTACCACCGCTACTTCTCGCACAAGACCTTCAAGGCCTCGCGGCCGGTGCAGTTCGTGTTCGCCGCGATCGGCGCGTCCAGCGTGCAGCGTGGGCCGCTGTGGTGGGCCGCGCACCATCGCCACCACCATCGCGTGACCGATACGCCGGAAGACCCGCATTCGCCAAGCCAGCATGGCTTCTGGTGGAGCCACATGGGCTGGTTCCTGACCCCGCGCGGGTTCCGCACCAACTGGGATGCGATTCCGGACCTGAAGAAGTTCCCGGAGCTGCGCTTCCTGGACCGCTTCGACATCCTGTTGCCGGTGCTGCTGGCACTTGGCCTGTTCCTACTCGGCGGCTGGCTGGAAGAGGCCGCGCCGCAGCTGGGCACCAGCGCCGGGCAGCTGCTGATCTGGGGCTTCTTCATTTCCACCGTCGTGCTGTTCCACGCGACGGTCACGATCAACTCGCTGTCGCACAAGTTCGGCTCGCGCCGTTTCGACACCCATGACGACAGCCGCAACAACTGGATGCTGGCACTGCTGACCTTCGGCGAAGGCTGGCACAATAACCACCACTACTTCCCCGGTTCCGCCCGGCAGGGTTTCCGCTGGTGGGAAGTCGACCTGACCTGGTACGGCCTGAAGGCGATGTCGTGGGTCGGCCTGGTCCGCGATCTCAAGCCGGTGCCGGCGGGACTGGTCAGGAAAGCCCGGAGCCCGCAATGAGCCGCATCGCCGTGGTCGGCGGCGGTATCGCCGGCATGGGGGCGGCCTGGGCGCTGTCGCAGCAGCATGATGTCACCCTGTTCGAAGCCGGCGACTATCTCGGCGGCCACACCCATACGCACGACATTGTGGTCGAAGGCCGGCATTACGCAGTCGACAGCGGCTTCATCGTCTTCAACCCGGCCAACTATCCGCTGCTGACGCGCCTGTTCGACACGCTGGGCGTGGCCTCGCAGCCGACCACGATGAGTTTTTCGGTCAGCGATGACCGCACCGGGCTGGAGTACAACGCCGGCAATCTCGCCGGCCTGTTCTGCCAGAAGCGCAACCTGGTGAGCCCACGTTTCTGGAAGATGCTCGCCGACCTGCGCCGCTTCTATCGCGAGTCGCCGGCCGTGCTGCAGCTGCCCGCACCCGGCCCGACGCTGGGCGATTACCTGCGTGACAACGGCTATGGCGCCACGTTCCGCGACGCGCACATCGTGCCGATGGCATCGGCCCTGTGGTCTTCGCCGTCGAAGACCATCCTGGATTTCCCCATGCAGCACCTGGTGCGCTTCATGGACAACCACCACATGCTGCAGCTCAGCGGCCGCCCCGAATGGCGCGTGGTCAGCGGCGGCTCCAACCGCTACGTGCAGGCGTTGAAGGCGGCGTGGAATGTGCAGCTCAGACTGCGCACGCCGGTCCACGCGGTGCAGCGGAGTGCCTCCGGCGTCGCGCTGCAGACGGCCGAAGGCAGCGCCGAATTCGACGAGGTCGTGCTGGCCTGTCATGCCGACGATGCGCTGCGCCTGCTCCGCGATGCGGACGCGCAGGAACAGCAGGTCCTCGGCGGCATCACCTACCAGGCCAACGACACCGTGCTGCACACCGATACCCGGGTGCTGCCGCGCGATCGCCGCGCCTGGGCCGCGTGGAACGCGCACATCCCGGCGGCCGACGACGGCCAGTGCACGGTGAGTTACTGGATGAATGCGTTGCAGTCGATCGACGCGCCGGTGCCGTTCATCGTCAGCCTCAACCAGGGCAACCAGATCGACGAGAGCAAGGTGTTGCGCCGCATGCAGTACCGGCATCCGCACCAGACGCCGGCCTCGGTCGCCGCGCAGCGCGCCCTGCCGCAGATCCAGGGACGTGGGCATGTCTGGCACGCCGGCGCGGGCTGGGGCTTCGGTTTCCATGAAGACGGCCTGCGCAGCGGGATCGACGTCGCGCGTGCACTCGGGGCACCGCTGCCGTGAGCACGCCGCGCCATGTCGCCCTGCGGACCGCCGCCTCGCCTGCGGTAGAGGGCGCCCGCGCGCCGAAGGCGAGCGCCGGATCGTCCACGGAGATCCGCGACACCCTGGCCAGCGCGCTCTACGTCGGCCGGGTTAGCCATCGCCGCCATGCACCCGAACCGCACGCGTTCACGTGGCCCTTGTTCATGGCCTATCTCGACCTGGGCGAACTGGAGCGCGTGTTCGCCAGGCGCTGGCTGTGGTCGGTCGGCCGCCGCAACGTGGTCGAGTTCCGCCGTTCGGATTTCCTCGGCGATCCCGCGCTGCCGTTGGACCAGGCCGTGCGCGACTGCGTGGCAGCGGAGGTCGGCCATCGCCCCGCAGGCCCCGTGCGCATGCTCACCCACCTGCGCATGTTCGGGCATAGCTTCAATCCGGTGACGTTCTACTACTGCTTCGCCACCGATGGCCGCACGCTGGACACGCTGGTGGCGCAGATCACCAACACGCCGTGGAAGGAACGCCACACCTACGTGCTGCCGGTCAGCGATGCCGCGCGCGAAGGCGAGTTCTTCAGCTGGACCTTCGACAAGCAATTCCACGTGTCGCCGTTCATGGCGATGGAACATGACTACGGCTGGCGCTTCCAGCTGCCGGGCGACGCGCTGCGGGTCCACATGGACGTGCTGTGCCAGGCCGACGCCGCCGGCGATATCGCGCCCAAGCGGTTCGATGCCACGCTCACGCTGCAACGCCGTCCGATGCGTGGCCGCGCAATGGCATGGGCCTTGCTGCGTTTCCCGCTGATGACCCTGCAGGTCGTCGCTGCGATCCACTGGCACGCGCTGCGCCTGTGGCTACGTGGCAATCCCATCCACGATCATCCCGACAAGAGGGCTGCCCCATGAGCCGCATCGACGCGTCCACCACGCCCGGCACCCCGGCAACCGCTGAAACCGGCTCGCTGGCCGAGCGCATCCTGCGCCGCCGCCTGATCGACACACTTGCGCAGCTGCGCGGCTGTCGCCTGCTACTGGAAGAAGGTCACCAGGTCCACGTCCTCGGCACCGTCGATGCGGACGATGCGACGCCGTTGCAGACCCGCCTGCGCGTGCATGATCCGGCGTTCTGGCGCATGGCCGCGCTCAACGGCAGCGTCGGCGCCGGCGAGGCTTTCATGGACGGATTGTGGGACTGCGATGACGTGGTCGTGCTGATGCGCATGCTGGTGCGCAACCGCGACCTGCTCGATGCGATGGACAGCGGCACCGCCAGGCTCGGCGGTGCGTTGATGAAGCTGCTGCACCTGTTCGCCCGCAACACGCGCACCGGCAGCCGGCGCAACATCGCCGCGCATTACGACCTGGGCAATCCGCTGTTCTCGCTGTTCCTGGATGAGAACCTGATGTACTCCTCGGCGATCTACGAGGATGAAGGCGAATCGTTGGAGACCGCCGCCACGCGCAAGCTGGACCGCATCTGCCAGAAGCTGCAGCTCGGGCCGCAGCATCGGGTGGTCGAGATCGGCACTGGCTGGGGCGGTTTCGCCCTGCATGCCGCGGGCAAATACGGCTGCCATGTCACCACCACCACCATCTCGCGCGAGCAGCACGACCTGGCGGCGCAGCGCATCGCCGCGGCCGGGCTGCAGGACCGCATCACCCTGTTGATGCAGGACTACCGCGACCTGGAAGGCACCTTCGATCGCGTGGTCTCGATCGAGATGATCGAGGCGATCGGCCACCAGTACCTGGACACCTATTTCGCCAAAGTCGCCAGCCTGCTCAAGCCCGATGGCCAGGCGATGATCCAGGCCATCACCATCGAGGACCATCGCTACGTGCAGGCGCGCGATTCGGTGGACTTCATCAAGCGCCATATCTTCCCGGGCAGCTTCATTCCCTCAGTGGCGGCAATGACCGGGGCGTTGGCCAAGTCCAGCGACCTGCGCCTGTTCAACCTGGAAGACATCGGCCCCAGCTACGCGCTGACCCTGCGCGCCTGGCGCGAACGCTTCATGGGCCAACTCGATCAAGTGCGTGCGCTGGGCTACGACAGCCGCTTCATCCGCATGTGGGAGTTCTACCTGGCCTATTGCGAGGCCGGTTTCCTGGAACGCTCGATCGGCGACGTGCATCTGTGGCTGACCAAGCCCGGCGCGCGTGCGACGCAATATCCCTACGCGCTGCAGGGCCTCTGAGCCTGATGTGGCCGAACCTGCGCAATTACCTGGCCCTGCAGCTGCTGTGGCTGGCTGCCGTGGCCGGCGCGGGGCGCGGCTGGTGGTGGGCAGGTCCGGTGGCGTTGTTGCTGTTCGTCGCGCTGCACTTCGGCCTGCACTGGCAGGCGCGCGGTGACCTGTTGCTGATGCTGGCTGCACTGCTGCTGGGCAGCGTGGTCGATTCGCTGGCCACGATGAGCGGCGTGGTGCATTACGCGGCGGCGTGGCCATTCCCTTCGCTGGCGCCGCTGTGGATCCTGGCGCTGTGGATGGGCCTGGGGCTGACGCTCAACCATTCGTTCGGCTGGCTGATGCGCCGACCTGCGCTGGCGGTGCCGGTGATGGCGCTCGGAGGGCCGCTGTCTTACTGGGGCGCGCAGGCCTCGTTCGGCGCAGTGCATTTCTCAACGCCGCCCTTTGTCGGCCTGTTGCTGATCGGAGTGTCGTGGGCGGTGGCCACGGCCGTGCTGGCCGCTTTGGTGCTGCATCTGCGCCGTCCCGCGCCGCTCTCCATGCGGGGCGTCGAATGAATGCCTGGCCGATCCTGTGGGTGTTTCTCGGCACGCTGGCACTGATGCTGCTGGCCTGGCTGTGGCAACGCCACACGCGCAATGCCGGCGTGGTCGACGTGGTGTGGTCCGCCGGCATGGCGGGCAGCGCGGTGCTGTATGCCTGCACATTGCCAGGCGCCGCCCTGCCCCGCCTGCTGGTCGGCGTCCTCGGCGGCTTCTGGGGACTGCGGCTGGCCTGGCACCTGGGGGCGCGCGTGTTCGGCGACGCGCATGAGGACGGCCGCTACGCCTACCTGCGCGAGCACTGGCACGACGCGCAGGGCAAGTTCCTGCTGTTCTTCCTCGCCCAGGCCGTGATGGTGGTGCTGCTGTCGCTACCCTTCTGGATCGTCGCCCACAACCCCGTCGGTGCGTGGTCACTGTGGACCACGCTTGGCGTGCTGGTCTGGCTGCTGGCCGTGGCGGGCGAAAGCCTGGCAGACCGCCAACTGGCGGCGTGGAAGCGCGATCCGGCCAACAAGGGCCACACCTGCGATCGCGGCCTGTGGCGTTACTCGCGCCATCCTAATTATTTCTTTGAATGGCTGCACTGGTTTGCCTATGTCCTGCTCGCCGTCGGCCTGCCGTTGGGCTGGGTAGCGGCCAGCCTGTGCGGCCCGGCACTGATGTTCGCCTTCCTCTATCGCGTGACGGGCATCCCGTACACCGAAGCCCAATCGCTGCGCAGCCGCGGCGAAGACTATGCGCGCTACCAGCGCACCACCAGCGCGTTTTTCCCGCTGCCGCCAAAACATTGATCGATCGAAGGAGAACACGATGTCAGTTCCTGCCGCTGAAGAAACGGAAGTTCGCGAGAGCCTCGCCACGCGCCTGGCCGAGTCCGGCCGCCTGCCCGACGCGCTGCTGCGCATGGGCATCCGCCGCATGTGCGCCCAGCGCCTCAAGGACGAGCGCAAGGGCGGCACCGGCGCGGTATTCGAACGCCAGCAGGCGTGGCTCGACGGCCTGCGCGAAGATGCCATCGCGGTGGAAACCCAGGCGGCCAATCGCCAGCACTACGAGCTGCCGCCGGAGTTCTTTCGCCTGTGCCTGGGTAAGAACCTCAAGTACAGCAGCTGCTTCTGGGACGAGAGCACCACCGACCTGACCCAGGCAGAGGAAAAGATGCTGCGCCTGTACTGCGAGCGCGCCGAGCTGGCCAACGCCAGCCGCATCCTGGAGCTGGGCTGCGGCTGGGGTTCGCTCACCCTATGGATGGCCGAGCGCTATCCCAAGGCGATGATCACCGCCGTCTCCAACTCGCGCTTCCAGAAGGAGTTCATCGAGGCCCGTTGCCGCGAGCGCGCGATCTTCAACGTCGAGATCATCACCGCCGACGTCAACGCCCTGCAGCTACCCGAAGAAATGTTCGACCGCGTGGTCTCGATCGAGATGTTCGAGCACATGCGCAACTACCAGGAGCTGCTGTCGCGCGTGGCCAATTGGCTCAAGCCCGGCGGCAAGCTGTTCGTGCATATCTTCTGCCACCGCGAGCTGCTGTACCTGTTCGAGACCGAAGGCAGCGACAACTGGATGGGGCGGCATTTCTTCACAGGCGGCCTGATGCCCGCCGCCGACACGCTGCTCAAGTTCCAGGAAAAGCTCACCATCGAGGAGCGCTGGCTCCTCTCGGGCACGCATTACGAAAAGACCGCCAACGCCTGGCTGGAAAACCAGGACGCCAACCACGACCAAGTCATGGGCCTGATGCGCCAGACCTACGGCGTGGCCGATGCCTCACGCTGGTACCAGCGCTGGCGCATGTTCTGGATGGCCTGCGCGGAGCTGTTCGGATACGCGGGGGGGAATGAGTGGATGGTGGCGCATTATCGATTCACGCGCTGATCGCTATTTATTCTTTACAAGCAAAGACAAGAGCTTTCGTGCGGCTTCGCCGCCCGACCTACTTTCTTTGCTTGTGCAAAGAAGGCAAAGAAGCGCTTTTCCACTGACGCATGTCTTGTCAACACACTCCGGGCGGCACGCCTGCGCTGCGCGCAGGTTCGCTACGGGACGAGGGATTTTTGGAAGGGACATCCATGTCCCTTCCAAAAACGCCGCACCTCCTTGTGCAGCGCCCTCCGGGTCTTTCCTCGCCCTTTGCCGTGTCTCACGGAGACCTGAAAGCGCAAGCAAGAGCAGCACCGCGCCCGGTGCCGATTTTGCTTTTGCTGTTGCTTCGCTTTTGATCTTCAGCGCCTTCAAAGCGAGCCGAGCACCGCAGGCGGAAACGGCCGCAGAGGCGCGGGTGTCTGAGCGCAGCGAGTTCCCGCGCCGTGCCGTTTCCGGCGAGGAGCACAGGGCACCGATGCGCAGCATCGGCGAGTGTCAGGCGCTGGCGGTTTTGGCTACTTTTGTCAAGCACAAAAGTAGCTCGCGCCGCGAAGCGGCGTGAAAGCTCTTGCCCCTAAAAAGCCACACCGATCGAATGAATGACCTGAGCCAAAAAACTCAGGGCGCAACGCGCAATAACCCCGCCACCCAAGCCCCCAAAAACACCAACACCAATCCCCCAACCAAGCTGATCCCCAGATTGGCCAGCATCACCGCTGAACGCCCGGTGCGAGCAAAGATCAGGCTTTCCATCATCAGCGATGAAAACGTGGTCAATCCACCCAGGATGCCCACGATCAGAAATGCGCGCACATATAGCGCCGACGGGCCACGTCCTTCCAGCCACACCACCAGGAACCCGCCGATCAGCGATCCCAGGAAATTCACCGCAAGCGTGCCGTAAGGCAAGCCGCTGCCGAACTGGCGCAGCATCATGCCGCCGATCCAGAACCGCATCCCCGCACCCAGCGCACCGCCGCCCATCACCAATGCCAGTTGCTGCCACCAGATGGCCGGATTCATGGCTTGCCTTTCCCGGTCCGCGCCTGCGCACGCGCAGCGCGCAAGGCATCGAGCTTCTGCTTGAGTTTGATTTCCAAGCCGCGCTCCACAGGTTCGTAGTACACGCGTTCGCCCATCGCATCGGGAAAGCCGGTCTGATCCAGCGCGATACCACCTTCGGCATCGTGGTCGTACTGGTAGCCGTCGCCGTAGCCGAGGCCTTTCATCAGCTTGGTCGGCGCGTTGCGCAGATGCATCGGCACTTCCTGCGTGCCGGTTTCGCGCACTTCGGCCTTGGCCAGGTTGAAAGCGGCATAGCCGGCGTTGGATTTGGCGGTGGACGCCAGATACAGCACCAGCTGGGCCAGCGCCAGCTCGCCCTCAGGGCTGCCCAAGCGCTCGTAGATGTCCCACGCTTCCAGCGCCATCTGCTGCGCGCGCGGATCGGCCAGGCCGATGTCCTCGATCGCCATGCGCGTCAGCCGCCGCGCCAGATAGGCGCGATCGCAGCCGCCGTCGAGCATGCGCGTGAGCCAGTACAGCGCCGAATCGGGATTGGAGCTGCGCACGGATTTATGCAGCGCCGAGATCTGGTCGTAGAACTGCTCGCCGCCCTTGTCGAAGCGCCGCGTGCGGTCGGCCAGCACCTGGACCAGCGTGGCCTCGGTGATCTCGCCGTCTTCGTCGGCGGCCAGTTCGGCCGCGATCTCCAGCAAGGTCAGGCCACGGCGCACATCGCCGTCGGCGGCGCTGGCAATCTGCAGCAGCGCCTCGTCGGACACCTTGAGTCCCTGCCCGCCCAGGCCGCGCTCGCCGTCGTCCAGCGCATGCTGCAAGGCCTGTGCGATATCGGCCGGCGAGACCGCCTCCATCACGTGCACGCGGCAACGCGACAGCAGCGCGGAGTTCAGCTCGAACGACGGGTTCTCGGTCGTCGCACCGACGAACAGAATCGTGCCGCGCTCGATGTGCGGCAGGAACGCATCCTGCTGGCCCTTGTTGAACCGATGCACCTCATCGACGAACAGCACGGTGCGCCGGCCTTCGGCAAAGCGATGCGCGGCCTCGGCCAGCACCTGGCGCACTTCCGGCAGGCCGGACAGCACCGCGGAGATGGCCTTGAACTCGGCATCGGCATAGCGCGCCAGCAGCAGCGACAGCGTGGTCTTGCCGCAGCCCGGCGGGCCCCAGAGGATCATCGAATGCACGTGGCCGGACTCGACCGCGCGACGCAGCGCGGTGCCCGGCGCCAGCAGCCGGCGCTGGCCGACCATGTCGTCCAGCGTGCGCGGACGCATGCGTTCGGCCAGCGGCTGCATCGCGCTGCGATCCACGCTCAACAGGTCCGGCGTATCGCTGGGAAAGGTCTTGGCTCTGGCCACGTCCCTATTCTATCGCGGCCCCGCCAAGACACCGGCCTGGGCCGCACATTGCTTCAGACGGCTCAGCTTTCGCCGACCACGTCCACGCCGGCCGCCGGCTTGTAGCTGAAGGTGCCGGCGCTGAAGGATGGATTGCGCTTCCAGCCGGTGAAGTCCACCTCGGTGCGCTGGCCGACCGCGTCGGTCACGTCCATGCGCATCAGCTGACCGTTGGCAAAGCCGAGCTTGGCGATCTGGAAGCTGGTGGCCGAGTCATCGCGCTTGGGCGTCAGCGTCATCCACTGCAGGCCCTGCTCAGTCGGGCCTTCGGACACGTCGAACTTGCTGTCCAGCTCCCTGGGCTTGAGCAGCGCCGCCAGCGGGCTGGTCTGGGCCTCGTTGCCCTGGCTGCGCACGGTCACCTGCTGCAGGTCGGGCTCATACAGCCACACCTTCTTGCCGTCGGCCACGATCAGCTGCTCGTAAGGCTTGGCGTATTCCCAGCGGAACAGGTCCGGCGCCGACAGCGCGACACGGCCGCTGGAACGCTCTTTCAGGCTGCCGTTGCCGTTGAAGGTCTTCTGGGTGAACTGGCCATCCAGCCCCTTCAGGCCGTTGGTGAAGGTGGTCAAGTCATCGCGCGCGCCGGCCAGGGCGGTGCCGGCCAGCAGCGCCGTCCCCAGGACGGCCAATCGCAGCATGCGGATCATGGGAAAACCCCCGTTGTTTCGATACGACAAGTGTGACGCGTTCAGTCTGAATCCGCATGCCACGGCGCGCGGCGCCTCGTGGCGCGCGTTCAGCGTGGCAGCGTCACATCAGCGCGCGGTCTGCACCGTGGACAGGTCGCCGTACAGGATCTGCCCGCGAAAGCCGCGGCGCACGTCCTGGTACAGCGCGCGGAACGCCGGGTAATCGGCCGGCCGGCACAGCTGGTCGCTGCCGTGAATCGCATTGAGCGTCAGCCGATGGGTGGCGGTGACCTGTTGCCCGTCGCGCGCCCAGGTCACTTCGTACCGGCCGGCGGCGTTTTCGAACTGTGCGCTGCGCGGGATCGCGATCACCGGCACGCTGGCGGGGAACCGCAGCACGTAGGTTTCCTCGCGCAGGGTCTGGTTGCACTGGAACGGGGTCAGGTTGGCTTCGGCCACGGCCTTGGAGTACAGGTCGCGCATGGAATCGGCGCCCGGCATGTCCGGCAGGATCATCCCGCCGACGCTGCTGAAATCCACATCGTCCTGCGCCTTGAAATCGAACGCGTAGCCGAATGGCTGGTCCAGGTCCTCAGCCTGGCCCTGCAAGCGCAGCTGGCCCTGCCCGTTGAGGCCGGAGCCGGCCATGATCGAGTCCTCGATCCGCTGGCGGTTCTGCGTGGTCAGCTGCGAGAACGTGCCGCGCAGGCCGATCTCGCCACTGGCGCCGCTGTCGATCGCGGTATGGCCGCTGACGTTGCCCTGCGCATCGAAATCGAACGTGCTGGTCGCGCGGTACGCACTGCGGCTCGGGTCGTTGGCCGGCGTGCGCGCGACCACGCCATCGGCCGTGTGCACCACCGGCGCGCCCAGGTCCGAGGCGGGCAGCTGGCCGAAGCGCGCGTACGGGCTGGTCGAATCCAGGTACAGCCCGAATTCGGGCACCCAGGTGATCGCATGGTTGAAACGCCCCAGGACCACGCCCTTGGGCAGGGTCGGGCCGCCGCCTGCGCCGATCAGCACCGGTGAACTGGCAATGCCCTTGGCCGCCAGCAGCGCCTCCAGGATCACCGTGTGGTCCTTGCAGTCGCCGTAGTGGTTGGCCAGGATCGCGCCGGCCGGGTTCGGCTCCAGCCCGCCATTGCCCAGGTATACCGCCACATAGCGGATGTTGGCAGCGACCCATTCGTAGATTGCCTGCGCCTGCGCGCCCCGGTCGCTAATGCCGGCGGTGATCGCATCGGCCTGGCGCTGGATATCGGGCGTGACCTTGGCCGCCTGCCCCGCCGCCTGCTGGTAGGCGCGGCCGAGCTGGCCATAGCTGTCAAAGGTGCTGGCCATGATCCCGGGGCTGAACTCCCAGGCCGACACGCTCCACGGCTGCGGGTCCATTGGGGTGCGGTTGCTGTAGGTCCATTCCCAGCGCGCGTTGCCGCCTTCGACCTTGCGCTTGCCGCCCTGCATGCCGGTCGCCTGCAGGTGCATCGGCATCGCCACCGGCGCAGTCAGGGTGACCTTGGCCTGGTCGTACTGCTGCATCAGCGGGAAGGTTTCCCACAGGTTGAAGTAGCCGGCGAAATACGGCTGGATCTGGTGCGTGCGGTAGCGATAGACCACGCGCGTGCCCGGCGCCAGGTTCGGGAACACGATCACCTTGACCTTGCGGTCGGCGTACATCGCCGCCGAGGCGCTGGAATAACTTTCCTGCGTGTAGATGCGGTCCGGCGCCACGTCATGGCGCTGGCCGTCGGCGGTGATGGTGTAGGCGGCCAGCACCTCCAGCCGCTCCATCTTCTCGCTGTAGCTCAGGCGTACCTGGCTCCAGGCGTCGACGCCGGCCTTGGTGCGCACCAGCACTTCGTACTCGTCGGTCTCGGTACTGGTGTAGTCCGGCGCGACCACGTAATCGGCCAGATAGCGGACGAAGCTGAAGTTGTTGCTGGCCTCGGCCGGCGTTGCGCCCTGGCGGCTGGACGCCGGCCTGGCGTCAGTGGTCGTTTGCGCCCACGCGCAGGCAGGCAGCAGACAGGCACACAACAGGAGCAGCAGACGCGACATCAGGGCATTCCGGGACACACAGACCAGGCTTGGAGTGTGACGCGCGCGGAAGGGTTCCCGCACGCGCCTGACCGTCTTGTCGATCTGGCGCCGCTCAACGCGGCGGCGGCGGGGCCAGCACGCTGCGATCGCCGTTGTGCTCGGGCGGCGACACGACGCCGGCTGCTTCCATCGCCTCGACCAGGCGCGCGGCGCGGTTGTAGCCGATCTTCAGGCGACGCTGCACGCCGGAAATCGAAGCGCGGCGGGTTTCAGTGACGATCTTCACCGCTTCGTCGTACAGCGGATCGGATTCGTCGCCACCGCCACTGTTGGATTCGGGCAGGCCGGTCGGGCCGACCATCACGCCGTCGCCCATCGACTGCATCTCTTCCAGCACGCCCTCGATGTAATCGACCGGGCCGCTGGCCTTGAGATGTTCGACCACGCGGTGCACTTCCTCGTCGCTGACAAACGCGCCGTGCACACGGTCGGGCATCGCCGTACCCGGCGGCAGGTACAGCATGTCGCCGTGGCCCAGCAGGGTCTCGGCGCCGGACTGGTCCAGGATGGTGCGCGAGTCGATCTTGGAGCTGACCTGGAATGCGATGCGGGTCGGGATGTTGGCCTTGATCAGGCCGGTGATCACGTCCACCGACGGGCGCTGGGTCGCCAGGATCAAATGGATACCGGCCGCACGCGCCTTCTGCGCCAGGCGGGCGATGAGTTCTTCGACCTTCTTGCCGACGATCATCATCATGTCGGCGAATTCGTCGATGAAGATCACGATGAACGGCAGCGTGTCCAGCTGGCGCGGCATCTCGTCCAGGTCCGGGTTCGGCTTGAACAGCGGATCCATCAGCGGCTGGCCGGCGTTGACAGCGTCGGTGACCTTCTTGTTGAAGCCGGCCAGGTTGCGCACGCCCACCGCGCTCATCAGCTTGTAGCGGCGCTCCATCTCGGCCACGCACCAGCGCAGGCCATTGGCGGCCTCCTTCATGTCGGTGACGACCGGCGCCAGCAGGTGCGGGATGCCTTCGTAGACGCTCAGTTCGAGCATCTTCGGGTCGATCATCAGCATGCGCAGCTCTTTCGGGCTGGCTTTGTAGAGCAGGCTCAGGACCATGGCATTGACCGCAACCGACTTACCCGAACCAGTCGTACCGGCCACCAGCAAATGCGGCATGCGCGCCAGGTCGGCCACGGTCGGCTGGCCTGCGATGCCCTTGCCCAGCGCCAACGTGAGCGGGCTGGCCGACTTGTCGTATTCCTTTGAGCGCAGCAGCTCGGAGAGATAAATCATCTCGCGGCTGGTGTTGGGGATCTCCAGGCCGATCACCGACTTGCCGGGGATCACGTCGACCACGCGCACCGCCTTGACCGACAGGCCGCGGGCGATGTCCTTGTCCAGCGAGCTGATCTGGCTGACCTTCACGCCCGGCGCCGGCTCCAGCTCGAAACGGGTGATCACCGGGCCCGGATAGGCGCCGACCACCTGCACGTCGATGCGGAAGTCCTTGAGCTTGAACTCGATCTGCCGCGACAGGGTTTCCAGGGTTTCCTCGGAATAGCCCTTGGCCTGCGGCTTGGGATCGTCCAGCAGGGCCAGCGGCGGCAGGCCGTCGGCGGTTGCGCCGGTGCCGTGGAACAGCGGGATCTGGGTCTCGCGCTTGGCGCGCTCGCTCTTCTCCACCACCGGCGCGGCCGGCGGCTCGATCTTGACCGGCTCGCGCTTGGCCTGCTTGACCGCATCGACCTTGCGCACTTCCTCGCGCTGTTCGCGCAGGGTGCGGGTCTGCTGCCAGTCCTCAGCCTGCTTGCTGCCCCGGCGCAGCAGGCCCGGCAGCGCAGTCACGCCCTGCCCGATCCGCTCCATCACCGCAAACCACGACAGCCCGGTCGCCAGCGTCACCGACACCAGGAACAGCGCCAGCAGGAACAGATTGCCGCCCAGGTCACCGAACAGCACCGTCAGCGAGCGCCCCACCAGACGCCCCAAGATGCCGCCCGGCCCGGCCGAAAAATCGGTGGCCGAGATGTGGCGCACGAACAGCAGGCCGCTGAAGGAAATCAGGAAGCCGACCATGCCGACCAGACGCAGCGCCGGGCCGAGGTCGGATTCGCCATCGCCGTCCTTGTCCATGCCGAACAGTGCAATCCAGGCGATCGCGCCCAGGATCAGCGGCAGCACGAAGGCGACGTAACCGCAGAAGCCCAACAGCAGGTCGGCCACGATTGCGCCGACCTTGCCGCCCATGTTGTGGATCGGCGTGGTCAGCGTGCTGGCTTGGGTCCAGCTGGGGTCCTGCGGCGAATAGGTGAACAGGCAGGCCAGCAGGTACAGCAGCACCGGCGCGATGACGATCAGCGCAAGGTCGCGCCACAGCCGCTGGCGGCGGGGATTGGGCGGCGTGGACGGCTTGGTGCGGCGCGCGGCAGGGGCGCCTTTGGATTTGCCGCGTTCCGGGAGCGCTTTTGCCACCTTGGGATCCGACCTCAGGAATATTTCGTTAGTGCTTGATAGTAAACGAATCGCCGGCGAAATTCAGTGAGGCCTGCGGGAGCGCTGCGTCCGCCTGAAAAACGCCCCGTGTCCGGCTGGCCCGAGTCCATGCAGCTGGAGCATTCCACCTGCGCGCCTTGATTCGACCCGCCCGGACCGCCACTCTATGCCCCGCACGCAACGGGCCCAATAGCGCCCGTTTTGCCCGGTTTTCCCTACTTTTTCGAGTATACATGAGCACTTCCAAGCACAGCCGCCTGTTGATCCTGGGCTCCGGCCCGGCCGGATGGACCGCCGCCGTCTACGCCGCGCGCGCCAATCTCAAGCCTGTGGTGATCACCGGCCTGCAGCAGGGCGGCCAGCTGATGACCACCACCGAAGTAGACAACTGGCCGGGCGACGCCCACGGCCTGATGGGCCCGGACCTGATGGCGCGCATGCAGGCCCACGCCGAGCGCTTCGAGACCGAGGTCATCTTCGACCACATCCACACCGCTGATGTCTCCCAGCGCCCGTTCAAGCTGATCGGCGATTCGGCCGAGTACACCTGCGACGCCCTGATCATCGCCACCGGCGCCACCGCCAAGTACCTCGGCCTGGAATCGGAAGAGGCTTTCAAGGGCCGCGGCGTCTCGGCCTGTGCGACCTGCGACGGCTTCTTCTATCGCGACCAGGACGTGGCCGTGGTCGGCGGCGGCAACACCGCGGTCGAGGAAGCGCTGTACCTGTCCAACATCGCCAACAAGGTCTACCTGGTCCATCGCCGCGACACCCTGCGCGCGGAAAAGATCATGCAGGACAAACTGCAGGCCAAGATCGACGCCGGCAAGATCGTCCCGGTCTGGCACCACACCGTGGACGAAGTGCTGGGCAACGAGGCCGGCGTGACCGGCCTGCGCGTGAAGTCGGTGCTCGATGGCAGCACCCAGGACCTGGTGGTGCACGGCTTCTTCGTGGCCATCGGCCATACGCCCAACACCAGCCTGTTCGACGGCCAGCTGGCCATGAACAACGGCTACCTGACCATCCAGTCCGGCCTGGACGGCAACGCAACGCAGACCACGGTGGCGGGCGTGTTCGCCGCGGGCGATGTGGCCGACCAGCACTACCGCCAGGCGATCACCTCGGCCGGTTTCGGCTGCATGGCCGCGCTGGATGCCGAGCGCTTCCTGGACAAGGGCGCCTGATCCGGTCCAGCCGATGATCTCGCTGGGAATGGAATCCCACGGACTGTTGCGCGCAATCGTCCTGCACGGCGGCGGGTTGGCCTGGCCAACCGCCGCCGTCTTCGTTTGGGCGCTCTGGCGCCTGCGCCACCGGGCGTGCTGGCGCCTGCTGCTGGCGATGGCGCTGGCGGCGAACCTGCTGTTCCTGTGGGCGCGCTTCATCGAGCCCAACCTGATCGTGGTCCGGCACACCGCACTGGCCGGCACCGGCGCCAGCGCCCGCATCGCGCTGATCGGCGACCCGCATGTCGGGATGTTCAAGGACGCCGCGTTCCTCGAACGCGTGGTCGCGCGGGCCAATGCGCTCAACGTCGACGCAGTCCTGCTCGCCGGCGACCTCACCTACGAGCCGCAGGGCCAATCGCTGGACGCGCTGCTGGCGCCACTGGCCAGGCTCAAGGCGCCGGCATATGCCGTGCTCGGCAACCACGACCAAGGCAAACCCGGTCCGGATATCGACATCGCGCTGCGCCGAACGCTGGCGTGTCACGGCGTGCAGGTGATCGAAGGCCGCGCAGTCAAGCTGAAGGGCTTCCAGCTGGCCGGGCTCGGCGACCGCTGGGCCGGCAAGGATGATCCGGCCATCCTCGCCACGCTGCCTGCCGATGCGCCCACGCTGGTGTTGGCGCATAACCCCGACAGCGCCGAGCGCCTGCAGCCCGCGCCGCATCTGCTGATGCTGGCCGGGCACACGCACGGCGGGCAGATGCGCATTCCCTTCCTTTACCGGCATGTGCTGCCGGTCCAATACGGCTTCGATCGCGGCGAGCAATGGCTCGATCGTCCGCAGGGCACGATCCGCGTCTTCACCACCGCCGGCGTCGGCGAAAGCGGCCTGCCGCTGCGGCTGTTCAACCCGCCCGTCATCGACGTGCTGGATTTACAGCCTTAATCGCAGTCCGCTTCTCGTGAGGGATCTAATGGAGGCGGACTGCGATGGCACCGCATTGCCCCCGCACGTCCACGCGCCACATGCGGCAGGCATGGGCATACTGGTCGCCCGTCCCGACGTCCCGCACACCGCCCCATGATGTCGAAGTGGAAACTGAGCTGGGGCCGCGTGACCCGTCGCATGTGGTTCCGCTCCACGCTTTATGGCGCCTTGGGCGTGGCAACCGCGCTGGCCGGTGCATTCGCGAAGTTCCTGCTTCCCACCGGGTTGGCCACGCGAATCGGCGCCGATTCGGTCGGCAACATCCTGGGTATCCTCGCCGCATCGATGCTCACGGTGACCATTTTTTCCCTGTCGACCATGGTGTCGGCCTACGGCTCGGCCTCCAGCGGCGCCACGCCGCGCGCGGCGCGCCTGCTGATCGAGGACACCCGCGCCCAGGGCGCGCTGGCGACCTTCATCGGCGCCTTCCTGTTCTCCATCGTCGGCTTGATCGCCCTGAGCACCGGGATCTACGGCGACAGCGGCCGGCTGGTGCTGTTCGGCGCGACCATCGCGGTGATCGTGGTCATTACCGTGACCTTGCTGCGCTCGATCGAGCAGCTCTCGCGCTTCGGGCGCATGGGCGAAACCATCGACCTGGTCGAGCGTGCAACCCTGCAGGCCATGCGCCTGCGCGCGGACGACCCGCTGTTGGGCGCCAGCCCCGCGCCGGACCAAATCCCCGAAGACGCCAGCCCGCTCTGCGCGGGCAAGGTGGGCTACGTCGAGCACATCGATACCGCCGGCCTGTCCGCCCTGGCCGAACAGCACGACCTGACGATCCAGGTCACCTGCCAGCCCGGCACGTTTGCCACGCCCGACCGGCCGCTGCTGTCGGTCCAGGGCCGGCTGGACGGTGACTTGATCACGCAACTGCAAGCGACTTTCAGCCTGGGCGACACGCGCATCATCGAGAACGACCCACGCTACGGCCTGGTGGTGCTGACCGAGATCGCACAGCGCGCCATGTCGCCGGCGGTGAACGAC
The DNA here is from genome assembly GCF_900109775.1 of Pseudoxanthomonas sp. GM95. Classification (GTDB taxonomy): domain Bacteria; phylum Pseudomonadota; class Gammaproteobacteria; order Xanthomonadales; family Xanthomonadaceae; genus Pseudoxanthomonas_A. Next base: position 1,426,344 of record NZ_FOAX01000001.1, on the reverse strand, counting down.
CCGGGGACCTGCATCGATGTGATCGGCACCTGCGTGCGACTGCTGAATGGCTGGGCCGAAAAGCGTGCCAGAGGCGAGCCGGCCGAGGTGCGGTTCCCCCGGGTACACATGGCGCCCCTGGCCGAAGCCGACATGTTCGATGACATCTTCCCCCCAATCTCCCGCGATGCAGCCGCCTCGCTGGAGGTCAACATCCGCTTGCAGAAGGCCTACGCGGCCATCGCCGCCAGCGGCTATGCACCGATGCAGCAAGCCGCCAGCGCGCACGCCGCACTGTCGTTGGCACGCGCGCTGCAGCACCTTGATTTCGCGCCGGACCGCGCTCGCCTCTCCAGCATCGCGCTGCGCGAAAACGGGCTATCGGCCCCGCCGCAAGGAACTTCGCCTTGATGGAGGCCCGCTGGATCCGCAGTCTGGACCAGGTCCCTCGCCAGGCCTGGGACGCCCTGCATGGCGGCGACAACCCTTTCGTCTGTCACGCGTTTCTGTCCGGTTTAGAACAAACCGGCTGCCTGCGCACGGACTGGGGCTGGACGCCGCAGCACCTGACGCTCTGGGCGGGCGACACGCTGATGGCCGCGGCGCCGGGCTACCTGAAAAGCAATTCGCACGGCGAGTTCGTGTTCGACCACGCCTGGGCGCACACCTACGCGCGCTACGGCGAGGACTATTTCCCCAAGTGGCTGTGCGCCGCGCCCTACTCGCCCGTGACCGGTCCGCGCCTGCTGGCCGCAACGCCGCAGGCCCGGCAGGCCTTGCTGGAGGCGATGACGGCGCACGTGCGGCGGCACGGCCTGTCCTCGGCCCACGTCAATTTCCACACCGCCGCCGAAGACGCCGACTTCGGGCCGGAATGGCTGGCCCGCACCGACGTCCAGTACCAGTGGCACAACAGCGTCGGTTGGGCAGACTTCGATGCCTTCCTGGGCGCGATGGACCACAAGCACCGCAAGAACATCCGCCAGGAGCGGGCCAAGGTCGCGCGCAGCGGCGTGCGTTTCCGCGTGCTGCATGGCGATGAGGCCAGCGACGACGACCTGGAGGCGATGTACGGCTTCTACCTGCAGACCTTCCACGAGTACGGCAATTCGCCGGCACTGACCCTGGATTTCATCCGCCACCTGGCACTGACGATGCCGCGCTCGCTGGTGCTGTTCCTGGCCGAACTCGAAGGCGTGCCGGTCGCCGGCGCGCTGTGCCTGCGGGGCGGCGACACGCTCTACGGCCGTTACTGGGGCGCCGATGCCACCCTGCCCGGCCTGCATTTCGAGACCTGCTACTACCAGGGCATCGACTATTGCCTGCGGCAGGGCCTGACCCGCTTCGAGCCCGGCGCGCAGGGCGTGCACAAGATCGCGCGCGGCTTCCTGCCGACCTTCGTGCGCAGCCGTCACTGGATCGCCGATCCCGGCTTCCGCGAGGCGCTGGGCCGCTGGTGCGCGGAAGAAAGCGCCGACGTCCGCGCGCATGCGCAGACGCTGGCCGAACGCTCGCCGTTTCGCGCGGCCGACGCGTGAGCGCGCGGCTGATCGTCGACAACGCGGGGACAGGCCTGCGATGAGCCGCCGTTTGCCGTTCCTGCTCGACACCGCACCAGATGCGCCTTTCCCCGATCCGCGCCTGGCGCTGCGCGAGCCCGATGGCCTGCTGGCCGTCGGTGGCGACCTCTCGCCGCAGCGCCTGCTCAACGCCTATCGCAGCGGCGTGTTTCCGTGGTATTCCGATGGCCAGCCGCTGCTGTGGTGGTCGCCCGACCCGCGCACCGTGTTCCGCACCGATGGCGTACGCCTGAGCACGCGGTTCCGACGCCAGCTGCGTGGCAGCGGCTGGGTGCTGCGCGCCGATACGGCTTTCGCCCAAGTGATGCAGGCCTGCGCAAGTGCGCCACGCCCCGGCCAGGACGGCACCTGGATCACGTCCGAGATGCTGGATGCGTATCTGGCGCTGCACCAGCTCGGCCACGCGCACTCGCTTGAAGTCTGGGACGGCGACGCACTGATCGGCGGCATCTATGGCGTGGTGATCGGCCGGATGTTCTTTGGAGAAAGCATGTTCAGCGCGGTCTCCGGCGGCTCCAAGGCCGCGCTGGCGGGCCTGGCCCGCACCCTCGCCGATTGGGGCTGGCCGCTGATTGATGCGCAGGTCGATAACGACCATCTGGGCCGCATGGGCGCCGAGCAGTGGCCGCGCGCGGAATTCCTCGCCCTCGTGGCAAAACAGGTCCAGTTCGACGAGGCGCCAGGCAGCTGGACGGCGCGCCTCGGCGAACTGCCGGGTTCCACGTTGGGCCACGGTTAACGCTATTTTTGCGATGACGGCGTAAGCGAGGTACAATGCGCGGCTCCGCGGGCAGCGCTTCCGTTGCCGCACTCTCAGCAGGCTTCCATGTCGAAAGACGATTCAATCGAATTCGAAGGCGCCGTCACCGAGACGCTGCCCAACACCATGTTCCGCGTGAAGCTGGAAAATGGACACGAAATCATCGCCCACATCTCCGGCCGCATGCGCAAGAACTACATCCGCATCCTGACCGGCGACAAGGTCAAGGTCGAAATGACGCCCTACGACCTGACCAAGGGCCGCATCACCTACCGCATGAAGTAAGTCGCCCAGGCGGCTTGTTTGAAAAGGCAGCTCTTCGAGCTGCCTTTTTGCGTTGGGCGATGTCGAGGAAACTGCCGCCCGACGCATTCATTCGCTTGGCCGGACACCGGGCAAAGAAAAAGCGGCTTGCGCCGCTTTTTCTCGCTCTCGCTTCCCGCGCGATCAGTCGACCGTGGCCGGCAAAAGGCGCTCCGGCTCGGACTGCGCGGTGACCACCAGCTCGTCGTCCTTGACGTCGATGCTGACCCGGCCACCGCCGATCAACTTGCCGAACAGCAGCTCGTCGGCCAGCGGACGCTTGATCTTGTCCTGGATCACGCGCGCCATCGGACGGGCGCCCATCTGCGGGTCGAAGCCATGCTGGGCCAGCCAGTCGCGCGCTTCCGGCGTGGCCGAGAGCGTGACGTGCTTTTCGTGCAGCAGCATTTCCAGCTCGATCAGGAACTTGTCCACCACGCGCAGGATGTGATCGAAGCCCAGCGCCTGGAACTGCACGATCGCATCGAGGCGATTGCGGAATTCCGGGGTGAAGCCGCGGCGGATCACTTCCATCGCATCGGTCGAGTGGTCCTGCTTGGTGAAGCCGATCGAACGACGCGACGCCTGCGCCGCGCCAGCGTTGGTCGTCATCACCAGGATCACGTTCTTGAAGTTCGCCTCGCGCCCATTGGTGTCGGTGAGCACGCCGCGATCCATGACCTGCAGCAGGATGTTGAAGATGTCCGGGTGGGCTTTTTCCACCTCGTCCAGCAGCAGCACGCAGTGCGGGGTCTTGACGATCTTCTCGGTCAGCAGGCCGCCCTGGTCGAAGCCGACATAGCCCGGAGGCGCGCCGATCAGGCGGCTGATCGAATGCGGCTCCATGTATTCGGACATGTCAAAGCGCACCAGCTCGATCCCGAGCTGCATCGCCAGCTGCTTGGTGACCTCGGTCTTGCCCACACCGGTGGGACCGGCGAACAGGAAATTGCCGATCGGCTTTTCCGGATTGCCCAGGCCCGAGCGCGCCAGCTTGATCGCCGAGGCCAGCGATTCGATCGCCGGATCTTGGCCGAAGATGACCATCTTCAGGTTGCGCTCCAGGTGCTGCAGCACGTCCTTGTCGGTCGCGCTGACCTGTTTGGCCGGGATGCGCGCCATCTTGGCGACGATCGTCTCGATTTCCTCGATGTCGATCAGGGTCTTGCGCTGCTCTTCCGGCAGCAGGCGCTGGCGGGCGCCGGCCTCGTCGATCACGTCGATGGCCTTGTCCGGCAGCAAGCGGTCGCCGATGTGCTTGACCGACAGGTCCACCGCGGCCTGCAGTGCATCGTCGGCGTAGCTGACGTTGTGGTGCGACTCGTACTTGGGCTTGAGGCCCTGCAGGATCTCGTAGGTCTCGGCGATGGTCGGCTCGACCACGTCGATCTTCTGGAAGCGACGCGCCAGGGCGCGGTCCTTCTCGAAGATGCCGCGGTATTCCTGGAAGGTGGTCGAGCCGATGCAGCGCAGCTCGCCCGACGCCAAGGCCGGCTTGATCAGGTTGGAGGCATCCATCGTGCCGCCCGACGCCGAACCCGCGCCGATGATGGTGTGGATCTCGTCGATGAACAGCACCGCGTTGGGCACCTTCTTCAGCGCGCCCAGCACCGCCTTCAGCCGCTTCTCGAAGTCGCCGCGGTACTTGGTGCCGGCCACCAGCGCGCCCAGGTCGAGCGAATAAATGACCGCGTCTTCCAGCACCTCGGGCACTTCGCCGTCAACGATGCGCTTGGCCAGGCCTTCGGCCAAGGCGGTCTTGCCCACACCGGCCTCGCCCACGTAGAGCGGGTTGTTCTTGCGGCGGCGGCACAGGACCTGGATGGTGCGTTCGATCTCTTCGGCGCGGCCGACCAGCGGGTCGATCTTGCCGTTGCGGGCCGCCTCGTTGAGGTTGCTGGCGTATTCGGCCAGCGCGTCGCCCTTGGCTTCGCCCTCGCCGCCTTCGGCCTTGCCTTCGGCCGCATCGCCGGAGGACGCCTGCGGCTCGCCCTCGCCCTGCTTGGCGATGCCGTGCGAGAGGTAGTTGACGATGTCCAACCGGGTCACGTCCTGCTGGTTGAGGAAGTAGACCGCGTGCGAGTCCTTCTCGCCGAAGATCGCCACCAGCACGTTGGCGCCGGTGACTTCCTTCTTGCCCGAGGACTGCACGTGGTACACGGCCCGCTGCAGGACACGCTGGAAGCCCAGCGTCGGCTGGGTATCGCGGCCATCGTCCTCGGCCAGGCGCGAGACCGAAGCCTCCACGGCCTGGTCCAGGTCGGTGCGCAGGCGGCCGGTATCGGCGCCGGTGGCCTTGAGGACCGCCTGGGCCGAGGGGTTATCGAGTAATGCGAGCAGGAGATGCTCGACCGTCATGAACTCATGGCGCGCCTCGCGGGCGCGCTTGTAGCACTGGCCGATGGTCTGCTCGAGGTCTTTGCTGAACATGGATCGCTCCCAACTGCTGTTGCCAACAATATGCGGCCTGTAGCGGGAATTTCCACAACGGGTTTGGACTGCAGTGTTCAGCCGGCGGTTGGCCAGGCCGTAGCCGGGGTCAAGACTGTTCCATCGTGCACAGCAACGGGTGCTGGCTCATCCGGGAAAACTCGTTCACCTGGGCGACCTTGGACTCTGCCACCTCGCGCGTGTAGACCCCGCACACGCCCCGACCGCGGGTGTGGACGTGGAGCATCACCTGGGTGGCCTTTTCGATGTCCATGTTGAAAAACTGCTGCAGCACCGAGATCACGAAATCCATCGGCGTGTAGTCGTCGTTGAGCAGCAGGACCTGGTAGAGCGGCGGTGGCGCGACTTCTGGCTTGCCGGTTTCGACAAGGACGCCGTGCTCATGCTCGTGTTGGGGGGTGCGGGGCATGGGGGAATTATACGGATTGGACTGGCCGCGTCTGCGCACGCACAATTTGCCTGGTGAAGATTTCCCACCGCGTGCGCGTGCGCGATGGATTTACGCGCAACTGTCCCAATATCGGGTCAATTCCCTGCATGACGTCCCTGCGATGACCTTCGAGAACGACCGCTTCTGGCAACCCGACACCACCGTGGCCACGATCGTCGTGCGCGACGGCAAGCTGCTGATGGTCGAGGAACATGCCGAAGGCCGGCTGGTGCTCAACCAGCCCGCGGGCCATCTGGAGCCGGACGAAAGCCTGCTCGACGCCGCCGTGCGCGAGACCCTGGAGGAAAGCGCCTGGACGGTGCGCCTGACCCAGTTCGTCGGCGCTTACCAGTGGAAGGCCGAGACCGGCCGCCACTACCTGCGCTTTGCCTTCGCCGCTGAACCGGTCACGCACGATGCAGCGCTGGCGCTGGACGAGGGCATCGTCCGCGCGGTGTGGATGACGCCCGAGGAATTGCAGCAGGCGCACGCGCGCCACCGCAGTCCACTCGTCTGGAAGGTGGTCGAGGACTATCTGGCCGGCCGCCGGTTCCCGCTGACAGCCGTGAACCAGCTCACATGAGCACCCCGCGCATCGTGGTCGGCGTGTCCGGCGGCGTGGATTCGTCGGTGGCGGCGCTGCAGCTGGTCCAGGCCGGCGAGCCGGTGGCCGGCTTGTTCATGCAGAACTGGTCCGACGACGGCAGCGGCGAATGCCGCGCCGAGGACGACCGCCGCGACGCGGTCGCGGTCTGCGGCCGGTTGGGCATGCCCTTCCACTTCCGCGATTTCTCCCAGGAATACTGGGACGGTGTGTTCGCGCATTTCCTGGCCGAATACGCGGCCGGCCGCACGCCCAACCCGGATGTGCTGTGCAACCGCGAGGTGAAGTTCAAGCATTTCATCGACGCGGCGCGCGAGCTGGGCGCGGAGAAAATCGCCACCGGCCACTACGCCCGGGTCGAACAGCGCGGCGCGCGCTGGCACCTGCTGCGCGGCGCCGATGCGGGCAAGGACCAGAGCTACTTCCTGCATCAGCTCGGGCAGGAGCAGCTCTCGGCCACGCTGTTCCCGATCGGCCACCTGCACAAGCCGGACCTGCGCGGGATCGCGCGCGAAGCCGGCCTGCCGGTGCACGATAAAAAGGATTCCACCGGGATCTGCTTCATCGGCGAGCGCGATTTCCGCCAGTTCCTGGGCCAGTACCTGCCGGCCAAGACCGGCGAGATGCGCGATCCTGACGGTGCGGTCATCGGCCAGCATCCGGGCGTGTTCTTCTTTACCCTTGGCCAGCGCGAAGGCCTGAACATCGGCGGCGTGCGCGGCCGGCAGGCGGCGCCCTGGTACGTGGTCGGCAAGGACGTGGCGACCAACGTGCTGTACGTCGACCAGGACACGCGCAGCCCCTACTTGCATTCCACGCGCCTGCGCAGCGAGGCCATGCACTGGATCGCCGGCAGCGCCCCGGCGGCGCGCTTCGACTGCAGCGCACAGACCCGCTACCGACAGGCCGCCGAGGCCTGCACGGTCCACGTTTTAGAGGACGGAACACTGGATATCGAATTCGCCCGCGCGCAACGCGCCGTCACACCCGGTCAGTCCGTCGTGCTCTACGACGGCGATGACTGCCTGGGCGGGGCCGTGATCGCGACCACCAACGCGCCGCTGGAAGTGCGCCTGCAGGAGCGCGCGGCATGAGCGCACCGCTGAACGAGCGCGTGCTCGCGCTGGCCGCGTTGGCCCAGGCACTGGCGCAGGTGCGCCGCATCGCCGAGACCGGGCATTCGGACAACAGCGCCACCGGCGCGGTGCTGGACAGCGTGTTCCGCATGGATGCGCCGTCGACCGAAGCCGTGTACGACCGCGCCGCCAACCTCGGCCCGGGCCTGCGCCTGGTGCGTGATTACTTCGGCGGCGAGAACAAGGACCCGTCCCTGCCCCGCCTGGCGATGGCGGTGCTGCAGGTCGAGCGCCGCTTCATCCATGAGGACGACACCGTCCAGGCCGTCACCGGCGGCCTGGAGGAAATTGCGCCCCAGGCCAGCGAGCGCGGCAGCACGCATCCGGACGTGCTGATGGCGCTGGGCACGCTCTACGCCGACACCATCAGCCACCTGCGCCCGCGGGTGATGGTCCAGGGCAATCCGCACTACCTGGCTCAGCCGGGCGTGGTGTCAGAGATCCGCGCGATCCTGCTGGCCGCGGTACGCGCGGCGGTGCTGTGGCGGCAGCTGGGCGGCAGCCTGTGGGACTTCGTGTTCGCCCGCAAGGCGATGGCGCAGGCCGCGCGTGGCTGGCTGGGCGCCTGACGCCTGCAGCGCCGACACCTTCGCCCGCCGGTTGATCCGCGGCGCGTAGTAGGCAAAGAAAAAGCCCGGCGAACGCCGGGCTTTTTCTTGTCGCACTTCAAACCTGATCAGGCGGCGGTCTTCTCGCCGACCTTGTAGTCCTCGATCTGGTCGAAGTTCATGTAGCGATAGATGTCCGCGCTGGAGGCATCCAGCACGCCCACGCCTTCCATGTATTCGGCCTTGGTCGGGATGCGACCCAGGCGCGAGCAGATCGCGGCCAGTTCGGCCGAACCCAGGTACACGTTGGAGTTACGGCCCAGGCGGTTGGGGAAGTTGCGGGTGGAGGTGGAGAACACCGTCGCGCCTTCCTTCACCTGCGCCTGGTTGCCCATGCACAGCGAGCAGCCCGGCATTTCCATGCGCGCACCGGCCGCGCCGAAGGTGCCGTAATGGCCTTCCTTGGTCAGCTCGGCGGCATCCATCTTGGTCGGCGGGGCAACCCACAGCTTGGTCGGGATGTCGCGCTTGCCTTCCAGCAGCTTGGACGCGGCGCGGAAGTGGCCGATGTTGGTCATGCACGAACCGATGAACACTTCATCGATGGTCGCGCCGGCCACTTCGGACAGGGTCTTCACGTCGTCCGGGTCGTTCGGGCAGGCCAGGATCGGCTCGTGCACGTCGGCTAGGTCGATGTCGATGACCGCGGCGTACTCGGCATCGGCGTCGCCCTTGAGCAGCTGCGGGTCGGCCAGCCAGGCTTCCATCTTCTCGATGCGGCGCTGGATCGAACGCGGATCCTGATAGCCCTCGGAGATCATCCACTTCAACAGCGTGATGTTGCTGTTGATGTACTCGATGATCGGCTCCTTGTTGAGGTGCACGGTGCAACCGGCGGCCGAACGCTCGGCCGAGGCATCGGACAGCTCGAACGCCTGTTCGACCTTCAGGTCCGGCAGGCCTTCGATCTCCAGGATGCGGCCGGAGAAGATGTTCTTCTTGCCCTGCTTGGCCACGGTCAGCAGACCGGCCTTGATCGCATACAGCGGGATTGCGTTGACCAGGTCACGCAGGGTCACGCCCGGCTGCAGCTTGCCCTTGAAGCGCACCAGCACGCTCTCGGGCATGTCCAGCGGCATCACGCCGGTGGCCGCGGCGAAAGCGACCAGGCCCGAACCGGCCGGGAACGAAATGCCCACCGGGAAACGGGTGTGCGAGTCGCCGCCGGTGCCGACGGTGTCGGGCAGCAGCATGCGGTTGAGCCAGCTGTGGATCACGCCATCGCCCGGACGCAGCGAGATGCCGCCGCGGGTGGAGATGAACTCCGGCAGGGTGTGATGCGTCTTGACGTCCACCGGCTTCGGATACGCGGCGGTGTGGCAGAACGACTGCATCACCAGGTCAGCCGAGAAGCCCAAGCAGGCCAGGTCCTTCAGCTCGTCGCGGGTCATCGGGCCGGTGGTGTCCTGTGAACCGACCGAAGTCATCTTCGGCTCGCAATAGGTGCCCGGACGCACGCCCTGGCCTTCCGGCAGGCCGATCGCACGGCCGACCATCTTCTGCGCCAGCGAGAAACCCTTGCCGGTATCGGCCGGCTGCTGCGGCAGGCGGAACAGGTCGGTCACCGGCAGGCCCAGCGCTTCACGCGCCTTGGCGGTCAGGCCGCGGCCGACGATCAGCGGGATGCGGCCACCGGCGCGCACTTCGTCGAACAGCACGTCGGACTTGACCTGGAATTCGGCAATCACGTTGCCGTCCTTCAGCGCCTTGCCTTCGTACGGACGCAGTTCGATCACATCGCCCTGCTCCATCTGCGACACGTCCAGTTCGATCGGCAGCGCGCCAGCGTCTTCCATCGTGTTGTAGAAGATCGGGGCGATCTTGGAACCCAGGCACACGCCGCCGAAACGCTTGTTCGGGATGAATGGGATGTCTTCGCCGGTCCACCACAGCACGGAGTTGGTCGCCGACTTGCGCGAGGAACCGGTGCCGACCACGTCGCCCACGTAGGCAACCAGGTGACCCTTGTCCTTCAGGTCCAGGATCTGCTGGATCGGGCCGCGCTTGCCGTCTTCTTCCGGGGTAAACGGCGCGCCGTCGCGCTTGTTCTTCAGCATCGCCAGGGCGTGCATCGGGATGTCCGGGCGCGTGGTGGCGTCCGGCGCCGGCGACAGGTCGTCGGTGTTGGTTTCGCCCGGCACCTTGAACACCGTCAGCGTCATCGACTGCGGCACTTCCGGCTTGGTGGTGAACCACTCGGCATCGGCCCAGCTCTGCAGCACGGCCTTGGCGTTGGCATTGCCCGCGTCGGCCTTTTCCTTGACGTCGTGGAAGGCGTCGAAGATCAGCAACGTGTGCTTGAGGCCTTCCGCGGCGATCGCGCCGACGTTGGCGTCGTCCAGCAACTCGACCAGCGGGTGCACGTTGTAACCGCCGAGCATGGTGCCGAGCAGTTCGGTCGCGCGCGCGCGGCTAATCAGGTCGTTCTTCTCGGTGCCGAAGGCAATCGCGGCCAGGTAACTGGCCTTGACCTTGGCGGCATCGTCCACGCCGGCCGGCACGCGACTGGTGATCAGGTCGACCAGAAACTCGGCTTCGCCGGCCGGCGGGCTTTTCAGCAGCTCGATGACGGCGGCGGTCTGCTGCGCGGTCAGCGGCAGCGGCGGGATGCCCAGCGCGGCGCGCTCGGCAACGTGGTGGCGATAGGCTTCCAACATGGTCAACTCCCGGTTGATGCGTAAATAAAGTGGGTGGAACTCAGACCTGCGGCACGATCAGGCGCAGGCCCTTGAAGTAGTCGCGATAGAACGGCTGGCTGTAGGTGATCAGCGCGTCGCACTGCAACAGCGCATGCGCCCCGACCAGGAAATCCGGCAGCGTCTGCGGACCACCGCCACGCTGACGATAGCGCCGTTGCATTTCACCCGCGCGCAGGGCGGATTTGGCTTCCAGCGCGTTGAAATGGATGCCCATCTCTTCCAGCACGCCCAGAGCCTCGGTGCCGTTGCGCAGCGCGCCGCAGACTTCGGCCAGGGCCACGTCGCACACAACCACGCGACCGTTGGCCAGGCATTGGCGCAGGCAGGCTTCGGCGGCGTCGGCCTGGGGGCCATTGGCCAGCAGGTCGACCAGCACGGGGGAATCGATGGCAATCACGTCAGGGGCTCGTTACTTGCTCAGGCCTTGGACGGCTCGCGGGTGGCGCGCACGGCGGCCTCGGGCGATTCGAATCCATCCAGCGCAAAACGCCCACGGGCCTTGGAAATCGCGTCGTCGACGCTCTTGCGCAGCACGATGCGGCTGCCGTCGAGTTCAACCTTCAACAATGTGCCCTTGGTCAGGCCGAGCGCGTCGCGGACGGCCTTGGGAAGGGTGATCTGACCGCGTTCGGCGACCGTGGCTTCCATGGAATGCCCCTTGAAGTATGCACAGATTATACATACTTGGAGTTCCATACTGTTAGCGGAAAGCTGAGCCACAGCCCGTCTCAGATGCCTCTGCGCGGACACCCCTCTGTCACGCACCGGCGCCGATACTGAACAGGATCAGGTGGTCATCGAGCAGCCAGCCCTGCCGCACCGGCGATGGGCAAGTCACATCGAACAGGAGCACAAGTATGAGCGACACCTTCAAGACCCGCAGCCAGCTGGACGTCGCCGGCGCCACATACACCTATTTCAGCCTGCCCACGCTGGGCAAGCAGTACGACATCGCCCGCCTGCCCTACTCCATGAAGATCCTGCTGGAGAACCTGCTGCGCGGCGAGGATGGCGTCAGCGTGACGCCCGAGCACATCACCGCCGTCGCCCAGTGGCAGCCCACCGCCGAGCCGGACACCGAGATCGCCTTCATGCCCGCGCGCGTGGTGCTGCAGGACTTCACCGGCGTGCCGTGCGTGGTTGACCTGGCCGCGATGCGCGATGCGGTGGTCAAGCTGGGCGGCGACGCCGAGCAGATCAACCCGCAGATCCCGTCCGAACTGGTGATCGACCATTCGGTGCAGGTGGATGTGTTCGGCAAGCCCGACGCGCTGGATCTCAATGGCAAGATCGAGTTTCAGCGCAACAAGGAGCGCTACGGTTTCCTGCGCTGGGGCCAGAAGGCCTTCGACAATTTCAAAGTGGTGCCGCCAAGCACCGGCATCGTCCACCAGGTCAATCTTGAGAACCTGGCCCGTGTGGTGATGACTGCAGAGAAGGACGGCACGACCGTCGCGTATCCGGACACCGTGTTCGGCACCGACTCGCACACCACCATGATCAATGGCATCGGCGTGCTGGGCTGGGGCGTGGGCGGGATCGAGGCCGAGGCCGCGATGCTGGGCCAGCCTTCTTCCATGCTGATCCCGCAGGTGGTCGGCTTCGAACTGACCGGCAAGCTGCCCGAGGGCGCGACCGCCACTGACCTGGTCCTGACCGTTACGCAGATGCTGCGCAAGCATGGCGTAGTCGGCAAGTTCGTCGAGTTCTTCGGCGAAGGCCTGCAGCACCTGCCGCTGGCCGACCGCGCCACCATCGGCAACATGGCGCCGGAGTACGGCGCGACTTGCGGCATCTTCCCGATCGATGGCGAATCGCTGAACTACCTGCGCCTGTCCGGCCGCAGCGAAGACCAGATCGCACTGGTCGAGGCCTACGCCAAGGCCCAGGGCCTGTGGCACGACGCCGACAGCCCGCACGCCGACTACAGCGCCACGCTGCGCCTGGACATGGGCGAGGTGAAGCCCTCGCTCGCCGGCCCCAAGCGTCCGCAGGATCGCGTCCTGCTGAGCGACATGCAGACGAACTACCGCGACAGCCTGGTGCCGTTCGCCGAAGCGCGCGAAAAGAAGCGCCACAGCGACGCCAAGCAGGAAGACCGCCTGGCCAACGAAGGCGGCGGCGGCACCGGCGTGGGCACCAAGGAATCGCAGGCCGAATCGACCGCCGACAGCGGCGCGGGCTGGGAATTGACCGATGGCGCGGTGGTGATCGCTGCGATCACGTCCTGCACCAATACCTCCAACCCGGCGGTGATGCTCGGCGCTGGCCTGCTCGCACGCAACGCGGTGGCCAAGGGCCTCAAGGCCGCGCCGTGGGTGAAGACCTCGCTCGGCCCGGGTTCGCTGGTGGTCACCGATTACCTGAAAAAAGCCGGCGTCCTCGACGACCTGGAAAAACTCGGCTTTTACGTGGTCGGCTACGGCTGCACAACCTGCATCGGCAACTCCGGCCCGCTGCCGGATGACGTGTCCGCCGCGATCGCCAAGGGCGATCTGGTGGTGTCTTCGGTGCTGTCGGGCAACCGCAACTTTGAAGGCCGCGTGCACCCGGAAGTGAAGATGAACTACCTGGCCTCGCCGCCGCTGGTGGTCGCCTACGCCATCGCCGGCACCACCGACATCGACCTGACCACCCAGCCGCTGGGCCAGGACGCGAGCGGCAAGGACGTGTTTCTCAAGGACATCTGGCCGACCAACAAGGAAATCGGCGACTTCATCGCCAAGACCATCGGCCCGGAGATGTTCAAGAAGAACTACGCCGATGTGTTCAAGGGTGACAGCCGCTGGAACAGCATCGAATCGCCCGACGGCGGCCTGTACGCATGGGATGGCGACTCGACCTACATCAAGAATCCCCCTTACTTCGACGGCATGTCGGCCAGTTCGGGCACGATCGATGACGTGCACGGCGCACGCGTCATGGGCGTGTTCGGCGATTCGATCACCACCGACCACATTTCCCCGGCCGGCAACATCAAGAAGGATTCGCCGGCGGGCCGCTTCCTGCAGGAACGCGGCGTGCAGCCGGCCGACTTCAACAGCTACGGCAGCCGTCGCGGCAACGATGACGTAATGGTGCGCGGCACCTTCGCCAACATCCGCATCAAGAACCTGGTGTTCGGCGGCGAGGAAGGCGGCAACGCGCTGTACTACCCCAAGGCCGGCGGCGAGCCGGAAAAGCTGGCGATCTACGACGCGGCGGTGAAGTACAAGGCCGACGGCGTGCCGCTGGTGGTCCTGGCCGGCAAGGAATACGGCACCGGCTCCTCGCGCGACTGGGCGGCCAAGGGCACCAACCTGCTCGGCATCAAGGCCGTGATCGCCGAGAGCTTCGAGCGCATCCACCGCTCCAACCTGGTCGGCATGGGCGTGCTGCCGCTGCAGTTCAAGGACGGCGCCAACGCACAGTCGCTGGGCCTGGATGGCTCGGAAGTCATCGACGTCACCGGCCTGAAGGATGGCGACTCCAAGACCGCGCAGGTGGTGGCGAAGAAGGCCGACGGCAGCGAGGTGAAGTTCGAGGTCCGCGTGCTGCTGCTGACGCCGAAAGAAGTCGAATACTTCCGCCACGGCGGCCTGCTGCACTACGTGCTGCGCCAGCTGGCTGCGAAGAAGGCGGCCTGAGCCACAGGCGCTTCGCCTGACGCGATTGTCATCGGCACCATAGAAAAGGCCCCGCACTGCGGGGCCTTCTTCTTTTCAGATCAGCGCGATCCTTTCCAGCTCAACGCGACCATTGCGCGGTGTAGAGCTTCCAGTCGCCACCTTCCAGCCGCCAGCCGGTGGTGACCTGATATGCGCCCGCCTGGTCGGGAATCCAGCGCCCGCTGCCACCGGTCAACAGCGCGCTGAAACGCACCGTGGCGTGGTCGCCCTGGAGGGTTACCTCCATCGGGCCGATCGTGGCACCGACGTCGGCATTGGCCAGGAACTGCACGCGAAGCAGGTTGTGCAGGCCTTCGCGGTCCATTCCGCCGTTGCCGGCGAAGTCCTCGGCGACCCGATCCATCACCTCGCCCGGCTTGCGGGCCTGGATGTCCTGCTGCATGGCCGCGATGTCAGCACGCAGGCGCGCCTCGGGATCGGGCCGGCTGCAGGCCACGCACACCGCCAGCAGCGCGACCAACCCGGTCCAGCGCACCATCCGCGCCAGTATCGAAAGATTCCGGTTTCTGTCGCCTGCCGGTATGCTCATCGCCACATTTTTCAGGGGACGCCGGATCGCCCGGCGGGCGCCCGACCTTAGCACCCTGGGAGGGGCAGACAAGATGACGCAAGACCGGCCCTGGTTTGCCAGCTATCCCAACGGCATCCCGCACGACATCGACGTCGAGGAATACCGCTCCGTCGCCTCGGTGCTGGAAACGGCCATCGAGAAATACCGCGAGCGTCCGGCGTTCTCCAACTTCGGCAAGGTCCTGACCTACGCCGACATCGATGTACTGAGCCAACAGATGGCCAGCTACCTGCTGCATGAGCTCAAGCTCAAGCGCGGCGACCGCGTCGCGGTGATGATGCCCAACTGCCTGCAGTATCCGATCTCGATCTTCGGCATCCTGCGCGCCGGGCTGACCGTGGTGAACGTCAACCCGCTCTACACCGCACGCGAGCTGCACCACCAGCTGGAAGATTCCGGTGCTTCGGCGCTGATCGTGGTCGACAACTTCGGCGACACCGCCGCCGAGGCGCTGACCGGCACACCGGTCAAGCACGTCATCACCACCGCGCTGGGCGACATGCTGGGCT
The DNA here is from genome assembly GCF_900109775.1 of Pseudoxanthomonas sp. GM95. GTDB lineage: Bacteria > Pseudomonadota > Gammaproteobacteria > Xanthomonadales > Xanthomonadaceae > Pseudoxanthomonas_A. The sequence goes on along the minus strand of NZ_FOAX01000001.1, from coordinate 1,411,046 downwards.
TCCCCAAGGGCCCGCTGGTGAATTTCGTCCTGCGCTACGTCAAGAAGATGGTGCCGGACTACGAGATCAACGGCGCCGTCCGCTTCCGCGATGCGCTGGCGTTCGGCAAGGGCAAGCCGCTGCCGAAGCTGGATATCCAGCCGGGCGACATCGCTTTCCTGCAGTACACCGGCGGCACCACCGGCGTGGCCAAGGGCGCGATGCTCACCCACCGCAACCTGGTGGCTAACATGCAGCAGGCCTCGACCTGGATCGGCGTCAAGGCGCGCCCGGGCGAGGAATACATCATCACCGCGCTGCCGCTTTACCACATCTTCGCGTTGACGGCGAACTGCCTGGTCTTCATGAAATTCGGTGGCCTCAACCACCTGATCACCAATCCGCGCGACATGAAGGGCTTCGTCAAGGAGCTGTCCAAAGCGCCGTTCACCGCCATTACCGGCGTCAACACGCTCTTCAACGGCCTGCTCAATACGCCGGGCTTCGACAAGATCGATTTCAGCCGCGTGCACCTGACGCTCGGCGGCGGCATGGCCGTGCAGCACTCGGTCGCCGACCGTTGGCAGCAGGTCACCGGGGTTACTTTGGTGGAAGCTTACGGCCTGACCGAAACCTCACCCGCGGCCTGCATCAACCCGATCGACCTGGCCAGCTACAACGGCTCGATCGGCCTGCCGGTGCCGTCCACGGACTGCTGCCTCAAGGATGACGACGGCAACATCGTCCCCGGCGGCGGCGATGCCGTCGGCGAGCTGTGCATCAAGGGGCCGCAGGTGATGAAGGGCTACTGGAACCGTCCCGACGAGACCGCCAAGGTCATGGACGCCGATGGCTGGCTGCACACCGGCGACATGGCGCGCATGGATGCCAAGGGCTTCTTCTACATCGTGGACCGCAAGAAGGACATGATCCTGGTCTCGGGATTCAACGTGTATCCCAACGAGGTCGAGGACGTCGTCGCCGGCATGCCCGGCGTGCTGGAAGTAGCGGCGATCGGCGTGCCGGACGAGCGCTCGGGCGAGACGGTCAAGGTCTTCATCGTGCGCAAGGATCCGAGCCTCACCGTCGAGCAGGTCAAGGCGTTCTGCCGCGAAAACCTGACCGGCTACAAGCAGCCGCGTCATGTGGAATTCCGTACCGAACTGCCCAAGACCAACGTCGGCAAGATCCTGCGCAAGGACTTGCGCCAGCAGGAAAAAACCGCGCATTGAGTGCACGCGCCGGGTGCAGAATGCAGCCCGGTTGTCGCTAAGCCCGCCTGACGAAACCTTGGGATGATGCCGTGCCGAAGGAGAGACGGCGAGTGACGATTTCACTTTAAGTGACGCGCGTCACATAAAATCTGGAGTGTCCAAGATCGCCATAAGTCGTTGACTTATGGCGATTTTTTTGACGCATTTAACACTTGGTTCAGGTGTAGGATCGGCTACGCGACGACCCCCGGCGTAGCGCTTCCCTTTGACACCCCCAAGGACCCGCCCCAATGAGCACCATTGAAAAACTCCACCGCGCGCGCGATTTCCACACCATCCGCACCGAATCTTCGCCGGACAACAACTGCCACTGGCTGTACATGCACCACGACGCACAGGCAGGCGCCCGCCCCTGCTTCCGTCCGCAGTTGCTCGAAGAAATGTGGGGTTTTACCTCGTCGATCACCCACAACAACTCGCAGGAACGGCAGGCCGGACGCCTGCGTCACTTCGTGCTGGCGTCGGAAGGTTCGGCGTTCAACCTGGGCGGAGACTTGGAACTGTTCGGCCGCCTGATCCGTAGCCGTGACCGCGAGCATCTGCTGCAGTACGCGCGTCGTTGCATCGACGGGGTCAACATCCTGCAGACCGGGCTGGGCGGTGACGTGCGCACGATCGCACTGCTGCAGGGCGATGCACTCGGCGGTGGCCTGGAAATGGCGCTGGCCTGCCACACCATCGTGGCCGAGGAAGGCGTCGAAATGGGTCTGCCGGAAGTGCTGTTCGGCCTGTTCCCGGGCATGGGCGCCTACTCGTTCCTGTGCAAGCGCGTCTCGCCGCAGCTGGCCGAGCGCCTGGTGCTGGATGGCGTGATGTACAAGAGCGAAGACATGTACCGGATGGGCGTGGTCGACATCCTCGTCGGCAAGGGCCAGGGCCAGGCGGCGGTGCAGGACCTGATCCGCCAGCAGCAGCGTGCGCCGCACGCGCATCTTGCGATGAACCAGGTGCGCAACATCAGCCAGCGCGTGAGCTACGACGAGCTGATGGACATCACCGAGATCTGGGTCGATACCGCCCTGGCCCTCGGCGACAAGTCGCTGCGCATGATGGAGCGCATCGTGCGCGCGCAGGAACGCCGTTCCGCCGCACACGCCGCCTGATCGATGCCGTTCTGACGGCGGATCGGATCAGACCGATTCGTTGCGGTTTTCGCGCGCCTGCTGGTGCTTGTTCTTGAGTCGCACGTCCAAGGCGGTGCGGGCATGGGCCAGCTCGGACTTGATCACCGACAGGCGCGTGCGCCATTCCTGCGAGGCCTGCCAGTCGCTTAGCCGCATCAGCTCACCACTGCATGCGGCCAGGCGGCTCAGGCCCAGGTTGCTCGACACGCCCTTGAGCGCATGGGCGTGGTCGCGGACTTGGTCGATCTGGCGACGCTCCATCGATTCCCCGATCGCGGCGATACAGCCATCAGCGTCGGACAAACACTGCGCGATGAACTCGCGCTCGAATTCTTCTCCCATACCCAGCGCACTGAGTTCATCCAGTACGCCCGAATCCAGGATCTCGTCGTAGTTGATCTGGGTGGACTGGCGCTCCAGCTGAGGACGCATCGGCGCGATGATCTTGGCGTTTCCGGCGATCTCGGCCAGCACGTCCAGCAGGCGCACCGCCACCACCGGTTTGGCCATGAAAGCGCGGGCACCCGCCTGCTCGCAGCGGCTGATTGACTCGGGCGTGACATCGGCGCTCAGCACGATGACCGGGGTCACCGGGCCGCCGCCGGCCTGCATGACCTTGAGCTGCTTGAGCAGGTCCAGGCCGCTGACACCGGGCATGTGCAGGTCGATGATCACCGCGTCGTAGTCCGACACTTCCAGCGCGTCGAGCACTTCCTCGCCGCCACCGACGCAGTTGATGCGGTGGCCGGCCTTCTGCAGCAGGCGCTGCACGACCATGCGATTGGCCTCGTGGTCGTCGGCCACCAGGATCTGCATGCTACGCACACGCGCGCGGTGGCGCAGGAACGGATCGGAGAACGCGATGACGTTTTCCGGCGTCTCTTCGGCAGCCTCGACCACCGACGGACCACGCGGCACCACGCCCGGCTCGGCATCGACGACCTTGAAAGGCAGCTTGACCCAGAAGGTACTGCCCAGGCCCATCTCGCTTTCGAAACCGATGTTGCCACCCATGGCTTCGGCCAGGCCCTTGGCGATCGTGGTGCCCAGGCCCGTGCCGCCATAGCGGCGGCTCAAACTGACGTCTGCCTGTTCGAACGCGTCGAACAAGCGCGCCTGCAGGCGCGCCGGGATGCCGATGCCGGTATCGATCACGGTAAAGGTCAGCGATGCCGTCGCTTCATCGACGCCGCTCTCCATCGCCACGTGCACGCGCACGCCGCCGCGCTCGGTGAACTTGACCGCGTTACCGACCAGGTTGGTCAGGATCTGGCGCAGGTGGCGCGCATCGCCGCGCACCTTCTGCGGCACGTCCTCGGCGATGTTGACCACGTAATCCAGGTGCTTGGTGCGCGCCTGCGGCTGCATGATGAAGCCGACATGCTGGACCAGCTCGCGCGGCGAGAACTCGCTTTCATCCAGGCGCAGCTTGCCGGCCTCGATGGCCGAGATATCCAGCACGTCCTCGACCAGCGCCAGCATGCTGCGGGTCGAGGCCTGGATGGTGGACAGGCATTCGCGCTGCTCGGTGTCGAGCTGGGTGGTGCCCAGCAGGTCGGACATGCCCGACAGGCCATTGAGCGGCGTGCGGAACTCGTGGCTCATGTTGGCCAGGAAGCGGCTCTTGGCCTCGTTGGCGCGACGCGCTTCGGCGGTGGCGCGGGTCAGCTTCTTCAACAGGCCCGACAGGTACAGCGGGATCGCGATCAGGCCAACCCACAAGCCGACCGACAGACTCATGTTGGCCTGCCAGAACGCATTGGTGGCGATCACGCCAGCAAAACCGACGCAGCCCATCGCGATCGCGGCAATCAGATAGCGGCTACCGAAGCGCAGGCCGTTGCCGACCGTCACCCACATGATCAGCACGTACAGCCAGGACAGCGGTTCGCCCTTCATCGCCATGGCCGTGCACATCAGGCCGTAGTCGACGACCATGCCGGCCGCGCGACGCACGTCGGAGCGGCCGGGCTGCTGCAGGATCCACAGGAAGATCAGCGCGCCACTGGACACGCCCATGACGCTCATGATCAACGATTCAACGTAGACCTGCGGCGAGAGCACCTGGGTCAGCGCACACAGGGTCAGGTACACGATGACGCCGCTGAAGATCAGGATGCGGATCAACGCCTGACCGTGCTCGCTGTCCTGGCGAAGCGCCAGACGCTCCCTGATCTTGCTCAGCATTGCATCCATGACCTACTCCAACCCGGGGCGGACTTGCAGCGTGGAATAACGTTCGCAGATGCTGTCCAGCCGCTCGCGGCCGCGGAACAGCGCGTCGACGCAGGCCGGGTCGAACAGGCGACCACGCTGCGCGTAGAGATAGGCCAGCGCCGCGTCGCGGGTCCACGCGGGCTTGTACGGGCGCGCGGAGATCAGCGCGTCGAACACGTCAGCGACCGCGACGATGCGCGCTTCGATCGGGATCTGTTCGCCACGCAGGCCATCGGGATAGCCGGTGCCGTCGTAGCGCTCGTGGTGGCGTAGCGCGATGATCGCGCCGGTCTGGATCAGGCGGTTCTGGCTGCCGCTGAGCAGTTCGTGGCCGATCTTGGGATGGCGGCGCATGATCGCCAGCTCATCGGGATCCAGCGGACCGGGCTTCATCAGCACGGCATCGGGAATCGCGATCTTGCCCATGTCGTGCAGCGGTGCGGCCAACTCGATGGCGCGCACGTCTTCCTCGCCCATGCCCAGCTGTTCGGCCACCAGGGCGGCGATGCGTGACATGCGTTCGAGGAAGGCGCTGGTGCCGCTGTCGCGGTACTCGATGGCGCGGGCCAGGCGCGAGAGCGTCTCGCGCTCGCGCTCTTCGACCTCGTGCATGCTCGACAGCAGGCGCTGCTCCAGCGAGAGCGCGCGCTGCTTGACGTTCTCCGACTGCTGGCGCAGCTGCAGCAGGTTGCGGCAACGGGCGCGCAGCTCACGCGGGCGCACCGGCTTGACCAGGAAATCGATGACGCCTGCTTCCAGCGCGGCCTGGCGGATCGGCTCGTCGCCGACCACGGTGATCAGGATCACGGGGATGTCGCGGTGCATCGGCAGGCGGCGGAACCGGCGAGCGAATTCCAGCCCATCCATGCCTGGCATGCGGTAATCGAGCAGCAGCAGGTCGGTGCGATTGTTGCTGCACCAATCCAGGGCCACCTGCGGATCGCCGAAGTCGTGCACCGCCAGTTCGGTGGCGATGTCCTCGATCACATGGCGCAGCATCGTGCGCGCAGACGCCTGATCGTCGACGATGACGATGTTCAATTCGCTACCTGCGCCATTGGGCCAGTGCTGCTGGTCCGTTGGGGAGGAGACCGCGGTGAAGACGCGGCTTGGGGTGAGCATGTAACGCCACCTCTCGGGGGAATGCGAGGCTGCAAGGGACTATAGGGGAAACGTCGGAGATCCGGGCTGGCGGCCTGAAACGCGACCACCACCTCGGAATGGGAGGACATCAAGCACGAAGCGTGCCACCGATGCTCACCACGGCACGCAACGCGGGCCATCAAGCTGACAGTCCCGTCATTCACGCGCTTGACGCGTCAAAAGCCCTGCCTCATGGGCGCTGCAAGGCCATCCCCGCAGCACAGTCCCGGCAGCGCCGTTCCGCTGGCTCGCCGCGTGGAGGCGGCGCCTGCTGCCCTCACGCGTCACTTTTCAACCCTGCGCTTCGGGGCGCATGTAGGGGAACAGCAGCACGTCGCGGATCGAATCGACCCCGGTCAGCAGCATCACCAGGCGGTCGATGCCGATGCCCAGGCCGCCGGTCGGGGCCATGCCGTATTCCAAGGCGCGGATGTAGTCGGCGTCGAAATGCATCGCCTCGTCGTCGCCCCCGTCCTTGGCTTCGACCTGGGCGCGGAAGCGTGCGGCCTGGTCTTCCGGATCGTTGAGCTCGGAGAAGCCATTGGCGATCTCCTTGCCGTTGATGAAGAGCTCGAAGCGGTCGGTATAGCCGGCCTCGGTGTCGCTGGCGCGGGCCAGCGGCGAGACTTCCACCGGGTGGTCGGTGATGAAGGTCGGCTGGACCAGGGTGTGTTCGACCGTGGCCTCGAAGATCTCCAGCAGCAGCTTGCCCCAGCCGTAGGACGGCTTGACCCGGATCTTCAGGCGTTCGCAATGCGCCAGCAGCGCGGCGCGATCGGTGCAGTCCTCAACCGTGATCTCCGGGTTGTAGTGGCGCACCGCCTCATCCATGCGCCAGCGGCGGAAGGCCGGGGCCAGGTCGATGTCGGCACCGTCCCAACGGGCCTGCGTGGTGCCCAGCACGGTCTGCGCGGTCTCGCGGATCACGTTCTCGGTGAGGTCCATGATCTCGTGGTACGTGGCGTAGGCCTCGTACAACTCCAGCATGGTGAATTCCGGGTTGTGCCGGGTTGAGACGCCTTCGTTGCGGAAGTTGCGGTTGATCTCGTAGACGCGCTCCAGGCCGCCCACGACCAGGCGCTTGAGGTACAGCTCCGGCGCCACGCGCAGGTACAGGTCCAGGTCCAGCGCGTTGTGGTGGGTGGTGAACGGCTTGGCCGTAGCGCCGCCGGGGATGTAATGCATCATCGGCGTTTCCACTTCCAGGAAGCGGCGCGCGTCCAGCCAAGCACGGATGGCGCGGATGATCTTGGAGCGCTTGATGAAGACCTCGCGCGCCTCGGGCGTCACGATCAGATCCACATAGCGCTGGCGATAGCGCTGCTCGACATCGCTCAGGCCGTGCCACTTGTCTGGCAGCGGACGCAGCGACTTGGTCAGCAGGCGGATCGCGGTGGCCTTGACCGACAGCTCGCCGGTCTTGGTGCGGGTCAGGCCACCCTCGACGCCGATGATGTCGCCGACGTCCCAACCTTTGAACGCGGTGTAGGCATCATCCAGCACGTTGCCCTGCAAGAACAGCTGGATGCGGCCGGACTCGTCCTGGATCTGGGCGAAGCTGGCCTTGCCCATCACGCGCTTGGCCATCAGGCGACCGGCCAGCTTGACGTGGCGATCCAGGCCTTCGAGCACTTCATTGGTGAAAGTGTCCGCGTCGGCGAATTCGGCCTGCAGGTCGCCGGCCACCACGTCGCGACGGAAGTCGTTGGGATAGGCGATGCCCTGCCCGCGCAGCGCGTTGAGTTTTCCGCGGCGCTCGGCGATGAGGCTGTTCTCGTCGACGGGAGGCTGCGGTGCGGCGGGCTGTTCGGTCATGGCGGTATCGGGACTAATTTGAAATGTGGGGTTTTGACGTGGGAGCCGCTTCAGCGGCGATGCGGCGTTGCGTGGCAAGCGCCATCGCCGCTGCAGCGGCTCCCACAGGTGGCGCGGATCAGGCGTCGATGCGTTTGGCGCCGGCTTCCAGGCCGGACTTCAGGCTGGCCTCGACGAATTCGTCCAGATCGCCGTCCAGCACCTTCTGCGTATCGGAGCGCTCCACGCCGGTGCGCAGGTCCTTGATGCGGGACTGGTCCAGCACGTAGTTGCGGATCTGGCTGCCCCAGCCGATGTCGGACTTGGTGGCTTCCAGCGCGTTCTTCTCGGCGTTGCGCTTCTGGATTTCCAGCTCGTAGAGCTTGGCGGCCAGCATCTTCATCGCGTTGTCGCGGTTCTGGTGCTGGCTGCGGCCGGTCTGGCAGGCCACGACCGTGTTGGTCGGGATGTGGGTGATACGCACGGCCGACTCGGTCTTGTTGACGTGCTGGCCGCCGGCACCGGACGAGCGGTACACGTCGGTGCGCAGGTCGGCCGGATTGATGTCGATCTCAATGTTGTCATCGACTTCCGGCGACACGAACACCGAGGTGAAGCTGGTGTGGCGGCGGTTGTCCGAGTCGAACGGCGACTTGCGCACCAGGCGATGCACGCCGATCTCGGTCTTGAGCCAGCCATAGGCGTACTCGCCTTCCACGCGCACGGTCGCGGACTTGATGCCCGCCACTTCGCCGCCGGAGACTTCCATCAGCTCGGTCTTCCAGCCGCGCGATTCGGCCCAGCGCAGGTACATGCGCAGCAGGATTTCGGCCCAGTCCTGGGCCTCGGTGCCGCCGGCGCCGGCCTGGATGTCGACGAAGGCGTTGGTGCCATCCATCTCGCCGGAGAACATGCGCTGGAACTCCAGCTTGTCCACGGCCACGGCAATGCGGTCCACGTCGGCGACCACGGCCAGCGCGGTGTCCTCGTCCGATTCCATCTCGGCCAGTTCCAGCAGTTCGCCGGCGCCAACCAGGCCTTCGGTCAGGTCGCGGATGCCGTTGACGGTCTTGTCCAGCTGCGAACGCTCGCGGCCTAGCGCCTGGGCGCGCTCGGAGTCGTTCCAGACATCGGGGTTTTCGAGCTCGCGCTCGACTTCTTCAAGACGCTCACGCTTGGCGTCGTAGTCAAAGAAACCCCCGGAGTGAGTCCAACCGGCCGGTGAGTTCGGCGATGCGGTGGCGCACGGGATTGAGTTCGATCATGGGTTGCGGTGGTCTTGAGGCAAGACCGCAATTCTAGCAAGTCTGCCCTGCCCGGCTGCCGTCTCGCGCCGCGTCGCCGGTACAATGGGCGGTTCCGGTAACAGGGGACCGGTGCCGTGCTGCTGATCGTCCGCAATATCCTTTCCGTCATCGCGCTGCTTTGGCTGCTGGTGGGCGCGCCTGTGCCCGCGTGGGCGGCGATGCCGGCCGATCCGGGGCTGGACCAGCAGGTCAACCGCTGCTTCGAACTGCGCCGCAACCAGCCCAGCGAGGCCGCGCGCATCGCCCGCAAAGCCCTGCCCCAGGCCGAGCGTGACCCGGCCCGGCACATCAAGCTGCTCAGCTGCCTGGGCCAGAGCCAGGCGCTGGCCGGCCATGCCGCCGAGGCGCTGGCCACGGTCGACCGCACCCTGGCCGAACTGAAATCCCATCCGCAGCCGCCGGCGTTCAACCTGCGCGTGTATTCCAATGTGGCCGTGGCCCTGCATGTGGCCGGCCAGCTCCACCGCGCGCTGGACTACTACAACCTGGCCTACGACGCAGCGCTGGCCGGCGATTCGGCGGTGGCCCAGGTCAGTACGCTGATCAACGTGGCGATCATCTACAGCGAAGAGCTGGACGCCTTCGACCGGGCCGAGGATTACTTCGCCCGTGCCCAGGTCATCGCCGACCGCGCGGCGCTCTCCAATCCGCTGTTGGCTTACAACCGCGCGCTCAATGCGATCCGGGCTGGCCGCGATGGCACGGTGCCCGCGCTGCTGGACCAGGCCGAGCGCCTCGCCCGCGATACCGATACCCAACTCGTGGTCGCCCGCGCCCAGGCCGAACGTATTGCGCTGCAAGCCCGCAACGGCACGGGCGAACAGGCGCGCCCGCGCCTGCTGGACATCGCCCGCCAGCAGCGCGAGGCACAGGATCCCTCCGGCGCTTCGACCACGTTGGTGCGCGTGGCCACGCTGGCCCTGGCCGATAAAGATCCCGCCGCAGCCCTGCATCAGGCCACCACTGCCCTGCAGCTCGCCCGCAGCGGCGGCTTCCGTACCGAGCAGCGCGATGCGATGCGGGTCCTGCTCGCCGCGCAGCAGGCGCTGGGCCAGTACAAGCAAGCGCTGGCCACCAGCGCCCAGCTCAGCGACCGCCAGCTGCAGGCGCTGCGTTCGCAGAACCTGGCCGGCCTGGCCGCCTTGCAGGACCGGCTGGACGACACCGACCGCGCACGCGAGCTGGCCGCGATGCGCGCCGACCAGCGCGTGCAGGCGCTGCAGCTGGAGAGCGCACGCACCCTGCGCAACCTGGCCATCGCGGGCTTTTGCGTACTGGCGCTGCTCAGTGCCGGCTTCTACGTCTACCAGCGCCGCGTCCACGCCGAGCTGGAGCGGCTCAGCAGCACCGATGCGATGACCGGCATGCTCAACCGGCGCGCGGCCAACCAGCGCATGGCCGCGCTGCCGGCGCCGGGCGATGGGCGCCGGCACGTCGCCTTCCTGGTGGACATCGACCACTTCAAGGACGTCAACGACCTGCACGGCCACGAAGCCGGCGATGCACTGCTGGTGGAAATCGGACGGCGCCTGCGCACCGAGGGCGAGCCCGGCGACATCGTCGCGCGCTGGGGTGGCGAGGAATTCCTGGTGGCGCGGGCCAATGTCGATCCCGACCGCGTTGCGCAGATCGCCGAAGACATGCGCGCCTGCATCGCTGACCGTGCCGTGTCGCTGCCGACCGGCGGCGCCCACCGGCTGACCGCCTCGATCGGGTTCGCGTGCTGGCCGTTCTATCCCGATGCGCCGGCCGAACTACGCGGTGATTTCCACTGCGCGCTGAGCCTGGCCGACCGCGCGCTCTACGCGTCCAAGCATGGCGGGCGCGATGCCTGGACCGGACTCTGGGGCCAGGCCGGGCAGGACGGCCGCCCGGTGCGTGCGCTGGACCAGCCCGATGCGGCCGAAGCCGTGGGCCAACTCCGCATCCTCACCAACCGCGCCCCCGCGCAGTGGCACGCCCGCGCGATGGCGCAGGACTGACTCAGGCCGCTTCGCGCAGCGCGGCCCGATAGCTGCGGCTGCAGGGCACTGCGGTGCCATCGCGCAGGTGGACGCGTGCATCGCCGCTGTCCAGCGGTTCGATCGAGGCCACCTGCGACAGGTTCACCAGGTAGCTGCGATGCACACGCACGAAGCGCTGCGGATCCAGCCGCGCCTCCAGCCCGGCCAGCGTGCTGCGCAGCGGATAGTCATGGCCGCGCACGCGCAGGTTGACGTAGTTGCCCTGGGCCTGCGCCCACTCCACATCGGCGGTGGCGATCAGGAATTCGCGCCCCAGCTTGCGGATCAGAAAGCGCTCCGGGCGCTCGACCGGGTCCACCGCCGGACCATCGTCGGGCGCATCCAGCAGATGCGCTTCGCCGACCCGGCGCCGGCCGAACCAGTCGACGAAATGGCTCACCGTGACGATGGTGAAGAAGGTCCGCACGTCCTTGAGGTACTCGTAGACGCTGCGCGCCAGCCAGCTCTGGTCATCGTGATACTGCAGGCCGCGCAGCCAGTACACCCACTCGCGCAGCCAGACCATCGCACTGACATGCACCAACGACCAGACCACGCTGGCCAGCAGGTACACCGGCAGCCGCCGACGCCAAGTATCGGCATGCAGCGGCCAGCGCTCACACGCCCACAGCACCAGCGGCAGCATGGCCAGGATCACGCCATTGCTGGTCAGCTCCCAGGTCATCGGCTGCCACAGCGGCAGGTGCGCGCCCTGGCGACCGGCATCCATCACCCCGGTCAGCGCGTTGCCGACGGCCGACACCATGAACACGAGCAACCAAAAGCCCCATTCGCTCCAACGCCGGCGACGGCGTGACGTGGGCGTGGCTTCGGTGGCTTCTATCGGCAGCTCTGACATCGCGACATGGTAGCCAGCGCTGCGACGGCGCGGCACGTGCCCACGGTCATGCCGCACACCCCAGCCACGGCATTCAGCCTTTCGACGCAGCATCAACGGCGCGATCGCGCACCAACACCGCGGCGTCGACATTGGCCAATCCCGTTCGTCCCTGCCCGGCCGCGGCTGGTCACAACCCAAGCCCGATCAGTCACTTGGGCCTCGCCCCGACCAGGACGCCAGACGCACGCTGGCCATCACTCCTTCCCCGGTCCCGGCCATGCCACGTCGCCACGATATCGATGCCCTGCGGGTCATCGCCTTCGCCCTGCTGATCCTCTATCACTGCGCCATGGTCTACGTGGCGGAGTGGGACTTCCACCTCAAGAGCAGCCATACGGCCGAATGGCTGCAATCGCCCATGATCGCGATGAACCGCTGGCGGATGCCGCTGCTGTTCGTGATCTCCGGCATCGCCATCGGGCTTGCAGGTGTGGAAACGCGGCGTTGGCGCTTCGCCGCGCTGCGGACCTGGCGACTGCAGCTGCCGTTGCTGTTCGGCATGTTTGTCGTCGTGGCGTTCCAGGCCTATTGCCAGGGCCGCGCTGAAGGCCGCCTGGCACCCGGCCTGTGGCCGTTTTTCATCCGTTACTGGCGGCTCGATCTGCCGCCCGGCGCCGGCGGTCTGACCTGGAACCACCTCTGGTACCTGGCCTATTTGTGGCCGTACACGCTGCTGCTGGTCGTGGTGATGCCGGTGCTGCGCCCGCTGCGTGCGTGGCTGGTCCAGCCCAGCACCCCGCGTCTGGCGGCGTGGCTGCTCGCCGTGGTGCCCATCGCCTGGCTGGCGGTCGTCCAGTTCGCGCTGGCGCCACGCTATCCGGAAACCCACGCCCTGTTCGGCGACTGGACGGTGCATGCCGAATCGTTGCCGCTGTTCCTGCTGGGATATCTGCTGTCGACCAGCCCGTGGTTCTGGGCCTGGGTCGTCCAACTGCGCTGGCCGACGCTGCTGGTCGCCTGCCTGGCGATTGCCACCGAATTGTCGCTGCGCTGGCTGGGCCGCCATCCACCACACGGTCCGATGCCGGACTGGGTGCTGCACGTGCCGTGGTACGCGGTCGAGCGCATCGGCCGCGTCACCTATACGTGGACAGCCTTGCTGGCGATCTTCGGGTGGGCCCGGGTGCAGCTGGACCGCCCGTTCCGCTGGTTGCCGTATTGCAGCGAGGCCGTGTTCCCCTGGTACATCCTGCACCAGAGCCTGATCATCGCCTTGGCGTACTGGTTGACTCCGATGCGCTTTGGCCCGGTGATCGAACCGCTCCTGCTGATCGCCGGCACCGTCGCAGGCTGCCTGCTGTTGCACGAGCTGTTGATCCGCCGCATCGGCTGGCTGCGGCCGCTGTTCGGGCTGAAGCGCCGCGCCGTCGCCACACGGATCAAGCGGGCCGCACGCCCCATTGAGCACGCCATTGGCGAACAAGGCAGCTAATCCACGGCTTTGATTTGCGTAGGCGTGTCGCGGCGACGCGCCTGCCGAATGACTCAGGCCGCCACGCAATGCTCGACGATCAGCTGGATCGCATCGCCGCCGCGGTAGTCGTCCGGTGCCAGCCGGTAGGCCAAGTGGACGTGGGGCGGCGGCGCCTCGGCCTTGAGGCCGTTGAAGTGGATCGCGTTGATATGTTCGCTGCGGCCGGGCACGCGCAGCACCAGCTTGAGGTGGCGTTCGCCCACCGCGCGCCAGTCGACCACCTCGAAGGTGCCGTCGAACAGCGGCTCGGCAAAGCCCTGCCCCCACGGCCCGCCATCGCGCAACGCCTCGGCGTGGGCGCGATCGAATTCGTGCGGTAGCAGTTCGCCATCGCTGAGCAGTTCGGCTTGCAGCAGCGCCGCGTCCATCACGCTGGCGACATGGCTGCGGAACGCGGCCTCGAACGCCGGTAGCTGGGCCAGGTCCATGCTCAACCCCGCGGCCATCGCGTGGCCGCCGAACTTCTGCATCAGGCCCGGATGCTGGGCATCGACCGCCGCCAGCGCATCGCGAATATGAAAACCAGGGATCGAACGCGCCGAGCCGCGCAGCGCGGTGCTGCCCGGCTCTGCCGGGGCGAAGGCGATCACCGGGCGATGCACGCGGTCCTTCATCTTCGACGCGACCAGGCCGACCACGCCCGGATGCCAGTCGCCATCGAACAGGCACACCGCCAGCGGCACGTCGCCATCGCCATCGAGTGCAACCTTGGACAACGCCAGTTCGGCCTCGTCGGTCATCTGCTGCTGCACGCCGCGGCGTTCGGCATTGATGCCGTGCAGGACGCCGGCCATCTCACGCGCCGGCGTGTCCTCGTCGCAGAGCAGGCAGGCGATGCCCAGCGCCATGTCTTCCAGGCGGCCGGCCGCGTTGAGGCGCGGGCCGATGGCGAACCCGATGTCGGCGGCGCTGAGCGTTTCGGCTTTACGGCCGCACACCTCGATCAAGGCGCGCAGACCGGCACAGCCCTGCCCCGCGCGCAGCCGGCGCAAGCCCGCAGACACCAGCGCCCGATTGTTCGCATCCAGCGGCACCAGATCAGCCACCGTGCCGACCGCGACCAGGTCCAGCAGCGTGGATAGATCCGGTTCCGGCGAAGGCAGTTGACCGCGCTCGCGCAGCGTCCGGCGCAAGGCGAGCAGCACGTAGAACATCACGCCCACGCCAGCCAGCGACTTGCTGGGGAAGCCGTCGCCAGCCAAGTTCGGATTGACGATGGCGTGGGCCTGCGGCAGCGCCGGCCCCGGCAAATGGTGATCGGTGACCAGCACCTGCCAGCCCAGCGCCCGCGCCTGGGCGATGCCGGCGTGGCAGGCGATGCCGTGGTCAACCGTGACCAGCAGCTCGGGCTTGAGTTCGGCCAGCTCGGTGACCAGCGACGGCGACAGGCCGTAGCCGTGGGTCACGCGGTTAGGCACGGCCGGACTGACGTGGCGCGCGCCCAGCATCACCAGTCCGCGCACGGCGACCGCGCACGCGGTGGCGCCATCGCAGTCGAAGTCGCCAACCACCACGATGTGGCGATCCTGGGCGATGGCCTCGGCCAGCATCGCCACCGCCGCGTCCATGCCGGACAGCAGTTCGGGCGCGTGCAGCTGGGCCAGGCGCGGCCGGGCCTGGGTGTCGTCCAGTGCGCCGCGCGCGGCATAGATCCGCCGCAACAGCGCCGGCATCGCCGCCGGCCATGCGCCGCCTTCAGGCACCGCGCGCCGGGTGATCCGTGGCGACGTGCTCATGCGTCCAGCGTGGCCAGGGCGCGGCGCCAGAACCGCCAGCGCTGCTTCGCTTCCAGGGTGAAGGACGCGCCATCCTGGAAATCCAGCACCACGCGCGCCAGCTCGCCGCGGCGCAGTTCGGCCAGCAGCGGCACCAGTGCGTCGTCGCAGAACATCGCCAGCGAGCGCAGGTGGCGCAGATCGACCAGCGCGTCGACTTCACCGGACGCCTGTTCCGGTACGCCGGCCAGGCTGGAGAGCGCCCGCACGATCTCGTCGCGGCTGCGCACCTGGCGATAAGCGGTGTTCACCGACGTCGGCAGGCGACCTGCGCCCCAGAACCACAGCGCATTGACCACGGGCTTGCCCTCGGACGCACGCTTGGCATTCCACGGATGCTGGTGCAGGGTCACCTGCACCTCGTTGAATAAGGCGCGCCAGCGACGCCCGGCATCGCCTTGCGGCAGGTGGCCGAACAGGTCATCGCCCACGACATCTTCGGGCGCCGCGAACTCCGGCAGCGGCGCATCGCCGGCCAGGCGCAGATACCAGCGCGACGGCTCGGGCGCATCCAGCAGAAAACCGGCATCGCCGAACAGTGGCTTCAGCGCCGGCAGCAACGCCTCGACATCGACCTGGGTCAGGCCCAGTGCCGGGCCGTGCGCCAGCAGGCGCGCGCCGGTCATGTCGGGCGCGAGAAACGCCGGATCGGCACGCAGCCAACGACCGTCGCCCGCATCACCGGCATCGAGCTGACGGGTCAATGCGGCCACCGGCCAGTGGTCGGGAATCAACTGGAAATGGCGGCGTAGCTGGGCACGTTCGCCGGCCTCGCCCTTAGCAAGATCGGCACGGGCCAGCGCACGGCCGGCCTCGGCCTTCAAGGGGCCGGCAAGCTGGACGCGTGCCGGCAGCAGCAGCGTGGCGGAAGCCATCGCGGCGCGGACTCAGGCGCTGTACGAAACGCTGACGATCTCGTACTCGTGCTCGCCGGCGGGCGCCTGGATGACGACGCTGTCGCCCTCGTTCTTGCCGATCAGGGCACGGGCGATCGGCGAGGAAATGGCGATCAGCGACTGCTTGATGTCCGCTTCCAGGTCACCGACGATCTGGTACTTCTTCTCTTCGTCGGTATCCACGTCGGCCAGCACCACGGTCGCACCGAACACCACGCGCGAGCCGGCGTTGAGCGCGGCCACGTCGATCACCTCGGCCGTGGACAGCTCGGCCTCCAGCTGGTTGATGCGACCTTCGATGAACCCCTGCTGCTCGCGGGCGGCGTGGTACTCGGCGTTTTCCTTCAGGTCACCGTGCGCACGCGCTTCGGCGATGTCGGCGATCACCTGCGGACGCTTGACCGACTTGAGGTGATCCAGCTCATCGCGCAGGCGCGCGGCGCCTTGCTTGGTGATGGGGGCTCTCATGCTTGCAACTCCTTGTGCAGTTCCTGCAGCGCCAGGACCGGGCCGGTGCCACGGAATTCCAGCGAGTTCACCAGCGCACGTGCGCCGGCGATGGTGGTCGAATACGTGAGGCGCTGCTGCAGCGCCTCGCGACGGATGGAGAACGAATCGGAGATCGCGCGGCGGCCTTCGGTCGTGTTGACGATGTAGACGATCTCACCGTTCTTGATCAGGTCGACGATGTTCGGACGGCCGTCGGTGACCTTGTTGACCAGCTCGCAGGCCACGCCCTGCTCGCGCAGGAACGCCGCGGTGCCCGCCGTGGCCACCAGGGTGAAGCCCCGCTCGACCAGCGCCTGGGCGACCGGCAGCACGCGCTGCTTGTCCGGGTCGCGGACCGACACGAACGCCTTGCCCGGCTGCGGCGCCTTGATGCCACCGGCTTCCTGCGCACGCGCCATCGCTGCGCCGAAGCTGCGGCCCACGCCCATCACCTCACCGGTGGAACGCATCTCCGGCCCGAGGATCGGATCGACGCCCTGGAACTTGGCGAACGGGAAGATCGCCTCCTTCACCGAGTAGTAGTCCGGCACGATTTCCTTGGTCGCGCCCTGCTCGGCCAGGGTCTTGCCGGCCATGCAGCGGGCGGCGATCTTGGCCAGCGCCATGCCGGTGGCCTTGGACACGAACGGCACGGTGCGCGAGGCACGCGGGTTCACTTCCAGCAGGTAGACGATGTCCTCGCCGTTGTCGCCGGCCTGGATCGCGAACTGAGTGTTCATCAGGCCGACCACGTTCAGCGCCTTGGCCAGCTCGATCACCTGGCGACGCAGCTCGGCCTGGGTTTCAGCCGAAAGCGAGTACGGCGGCAGCGAGCAGGACGAGTCGCCCGAATGCACGCCGGCTTCTTCGATGTGCTCCATCACGCCGCCGATCAGGACGTTGCCGTCCTTGTCCGCGATGATGTCCACGTCCACTTCCACGGCGTTGTCCAGGAAGCGGTCCAGCAGCACCGGCGAATCGTTGGAGACCTTGACCGCGTCGCGCACGTAGCGCGCCAGGTCCGATTCGCCGTAGACGATTTCCATCGCGCGGCCACCCAGCACGTAGCTCGGGCGCACCACCAGCGGATAGCCGATCTCGCGCGCCAGCAGCAGCGCTTCCTGGTCGTTGCGGGCGATGCGGTTCGGCGGCTGCTTCAGGCCGAGCTTGTCGACCAGGCCCTGGAAGCGCTCGCGGTCTTCAGCCAGGTCGATGGAGTCCGGCGAGGTGCCGATCACCGGCACGCCGTTGGCCTCCAGCGCACGGGCCAGCTTCAGCGGGGTCTGGCCGCCGTACTGGACGATCACGCCCTTGGGCTTTTCCAGTTCGACGATGGCCAGCACGTCTTCCAGCGTCAGCGGCTCGAAGTACAGGCGGTCGGAGGTATCGTAATCGGTCGACACGGTCTCCGGGTTGCAGTTGACCATGATGGTTTCGAAGCCATCGGCGCGCAGCGCCAGCGCCGCGTGCACGCAGCAGTAATCGAACTCGATGCCCTGGCCGATGCGGTTCGGACCGCCGCCCAAGATCATGATCTTGTCGCGGCTGGTCGGATTGGCCTCGCACTCGTCCTCGTAGGTCGAATACATGTAGGCGGTGTCGGTGGCGAACTCGGCCGCGCTGGAGTCCACGCGCTTGTAGACCGGCTTGACGCCCAGCGCCTTGCGCAGCACGCGCACGGCGGTCTCGTCGGTGTTGGTCAGCTGGGCCAGGCGTGCATCGGAGAAGCCCGCGCGCTTGAGCTTGCGCATGCGCGCCTTGTCCAGCGAGCCCAGGCCTTCGGCGGCCACGCGCGCTTCGTCCTTCATCAGGTCTTCGATCTGGTCCAGGAACCACGGATCGATGAAGGACAGCGCGTGGATGTCTTCCACGCTCATGCCGGCGCGGAACGCGTCGCCGACGTAGAACAGGCGCTCGGGGCCCGGCGCCTTCAGCTCACGGCGCAGTGAAGCCAGGTCGTCTTCGCTGGTCAGGTCCAGGCCGGTGGGGTCCAGGCCGACCTTGCCGGTCTCCAGGCCACGCAGCGCCTTCTGCAGCGATTCGGAGAAGGTGCGGCCCATCGCCATCACCTCGCCCACCGACTTCATCTGGGTGGTCAGGCGCGAATCGGCCTGCGGGAACTTCTCGAAGGCAAAGCGCGGGATCTTGGTGACGACGTAGTCGATCGACGGCTCGAACGAGGCCGGGGTCAGCCCGCCGGTGATCTCGTTCTTCAATTCGTCCAGCGTGTAGCCCACGGCCAGCTTGGCTGCGACCTTGGCGATCGGGAAGCCGGTGGCCTTGGAGGCCAGCGCCGAGGAACGCGACACGCGCGGGTTCATCTCGATCACCACCACGCGGCCGTTGTCGGCATTGATGCCGAACTGCACGTTGGAGCCGCCGGTATCCACGCCGATCTTGCGCAGCACGGCGATGGAGGCATCGCGCAGGCGCTGGTATTCCTTGTCGGTCAGGGTCTGGGCCGGGGCCACGGTGATCGAGTCACCGGTGTGCACGCCCATCGGGTCCAGATTCTCGATCGAGCAGACGATGATGCAGTTGTCCGCCGTGTCGCGGACCACTTCCATCTCGAATTCCTTCCAGCCCAGCACCGACTCTTCCACCAGCACTTCATGCACCGGCGACAAGTCCAGGCCGCGCTTGATGATCTCTTCGAACTCTTCGCGGTTGTAGGCGATGCCGCCACCGGTGCCGCCCAGGGTGAAGGACGGACGGATGATGGTCGGGTAGCCGACCTTTGCCTGGATTTCCACGGCCTGCTCGAAGCTGCGCGCGACTTCAGCCTTCGGGCATTCCAGGCCGATCTCGCTCATGGCCACGCGGAACAGCTCGCGGTCCTCGGCCATCATGATGGCTTCGCGCTTGGCGCCGATCAGCTCGACGTTGTACTTCTCCAGCACGCCATTGTCGGCCAGGTCCAGCGCGCAGTTCAGCGCGGTCTGGCCGCCCATGGTCGGCAGCAGCGCGTGCGGCTTTTCCTTGGCGATGATCTTCTCGACCGTCTGCCAGTTGATCGGCTCGATATAGACCGCGTCGGCCATCTCCGGGTCGGTCATGATCGTGGCCGGGTTGGAGTTGACCAGGACCACGCGGTAGCCCTCGTCGCGCAGCGCCTTGCACGCCTGCGCGCCGGAATAGTCGAACTCACACGCCTGGCCGATCACGATCGGACCGGCGCCGATGATCAGGATGGTCTGGATGTCGGTGCGCTTTGGCATGTCTTCTCTCAGTCAAGTCGGTCTGGTCGCGCGCAAGGGCGCGCGCCCGTGGATCTGGTCGGTAAAGCCCGCAAGGCGCGGACTTCACCGCAGGGCGCACCGCGTCAGCGGCGCGCAGTCGCGCTCAGCTTGCGCGCTGCGCCAGCATCGAAACGAAGCGGTCGAACAGCGGCGAGACATCCTTCGGGCCCGGCGACGCTTCCGGGTGGCCCTGGAAGGAGAACGCCGGGGCGTCGGTCAGTTCGATACCCTGGTTGGTGCCGTCGAACAGCGAGCGATGGGTCACGCGCACGTTGGCCGGCACGCTGGCCTCATCGACTGCGAAGCCGTGGTTCTGCGAGGTAATCATCACCCGGCCCGAATCCAGGTCGATGACCGGATGGTTGGCGCCGTGGTGGCCGTGACCCATCTTCAGGGTCTTGGCGCCGGCAGCCAGCGCCAGCAGCTGGTGGCCCAGGCAAATGCCGAAGGTCGGAATCTTCTGCTCGACGAAGGTCTTGATCGCGGCGATCGCGTAATCGCACGGTTCCGGGTCACCGGGGCCGTTGGACAGGAACACGCCATCGGGCTTGAGCGCCAGCACGTCGGCGGCGGAGGTCTGCGCCGGGACCACGGTCACTTCGCAACCGCGCTCGGCCAGCATGCGCAGGATGTTGAGCTTCACGCCGAAGTCGTAGGCCACGACCTTGAACTTGGGCGCCGTCTGCACCGGCTTACCGGTGTCCAGGTCCAGCTGGCCGTCGGTCCAGCCGTAGGTCTTCTCGGTGGAGACGACCTTGGCCAGGTCCATGCCCTTGAGGCCGGGGAACTTGCGCGCGGCTTCCAGCGCCTGCTCGACGTTGATGTCGCCGGCCATCACCGCGCCGTTCTGCGCGCCCTTCTCGCGCAGGATGCGCGTGAGCTTGCGGGTGTCGATGCCGGAGATGGCCACCACGCCGCGCGCGCCCAACCATTCCTGCAGCGAGACCTGGCTGCGCCAGTTGCTGGGGCGGCGCGGGACATCGCGCACGATCAGGCCGGCCGACCAGACCTTGGCGGCCTCGTCGTCCTGGTCGGTGAAACCGGTGTTGCCGATATGGGGATAGGTCAGCGTCACCAGCTGCCGTGCGTAGGACGGGTCGGTGACGATCTCCTGATAGCCGGTCATGGCGGTGTTGAACACCACTTCGCCGACGGACAGTCCGTTTGCGCCGACCGATTCGCCCTCGAATACCGTGCCGTCTTCGAGAACCAGGATTGCGGGTTGAGTCACTGCAGCTCGCCTTGGGGAATGAAGGAAACCCTGCGTCCACGTCAACTTGCGGCTGCAAGAAACCGCGAACACGGTGTTTCTCCGGTCCGAGGCGATGTGGTTAACAGGCGAGTGCGAATTGTACGGACCGGGCCGGGTCGGCGCCAGCCGTTTTTTCAGTTACGTGAATCGTGTCAGCGGCGCGATTCAGTCCAAAAGGTCGCGAACGCGGTATAGGCCGGGCTTTCGCGCGACCAGTCGTTGCGCTGCGTGCAACGCACCGCGCACGAAGATGTCACGGTTGGTCGCCCGGTGGGTCAGCTCCACCCGCTCGCCCAGCCCGGTGAACTGGACCAGATGCTCGCCGACGATGTCGCCGGCGCGCAGGCTGGCATAGCGCGGCGTGGCGCCGCCAAGCTCCGCGCCCTGCCCCAGGGTCAACGCCGTGCCCGAAGGCGCGTCCTGCTTGTGCACGTGATGGGACTCGACGATGTCGCAGTCCCAGCCCTGCAACGCGGCGGCCGCGCGCTCGACCAGTTCGGCCAGCACCGCCACGCCCAGGCTGAAGTTGGAGGCCCAGACCACGGCAATCCCTTCCGAGGCCGCCTGCAATGCGCTGCGCTGGGCCTCGGACAGGCCGGTCGTGCCCGACACCAGCGCAGCGTTGCGCTCAACGCACAAGGCCAGGATCGGGTCGAAGCCCTCGGGCAGACTGAAATCGATGGCGACATCGAACGCCGGCACGCCAGCCAATTCGCCGGCGGCGAAATACGCCACGCCATCGACCACGCGCGCCGCAGGAGAACGCCGGGTCACGGCGGCTACCACAGCCAGATGCTCGTTTTCGGCCGCCAGGCGCAGCAGCGCCTGGCCCATGCGGCCGGACGCGCCGTGGATCAGCACGCGCAAGGGAGTGGTCATCGTGGAATCCTCAGGCGGCTACTGCAGATGGCAACGCGTCGATCTCGGCCTTCACCAGCGCCCCGAGGATCTTCATGCCCGCCTCGATCCTGGCCGCCGGCACCGTCACGAACGACAGGCGCAGCGTATTGATCTGCGGATCGTTGGCGTAGAACGGCGCGCCGGGCACGAAGGCCACGTTCTGCGCGATCGCCTTGGCCAGCAGCTGGGTGGTGTCGATGCCCTTGGGCAATGTGACCCAGATGAACATGCCGCCTTCGGGCCGGGTCCACTGCGCCTCGGGCGGGAAGTACTGCTCCAGCGCCGACAGCATCAGCTGGCACTGGCTGCCGTAGAGATCGCGGATGGTCGGGATGTGCGTTTCCAGGAAGTCGTCCTGCAGCGTTTCGTAGACGATGCGCTGGGTGAAGGATGGCGTGTGCAGGTCGGTGGCCTGCTTGGCCTGGACCAGCTTGGAATACAGCGGCTCGGGCGCGACCACGTAGCCCAGGCGCAGGCCCGGGGCCAGCACCTTGGAAAACGAGCCCATGTAGATGCCGCCCTCCGGGTTGAGCGACAGCAGGCTGGGCAGCAGCTCGCCGTTGTAGCTGAGTTCGCCGTAAGGATCGTCCTCGACTACCGGCACGCCGGCGGCCAGCGCCTTGGCGACCAATTCCTTGCGGCGCTCCAGCGGCAGGCGCTTGCCGGTCGGGTTCTGGAAGTTGGGCAGGCAGTACATGAAGCGCGCACCGGCCAGCAGCTCGGGCGTCAACGCATCGGTGTCGATGCCATCCTCGTCCGAGGGCATGCCGACGAACGCGGGACGGAACAGCGAGAACGACTGCAAGGCCCCGAGGTAGCTCGGCGTTTCCACCAGCACCTTGCTGCCTTCGTCGACCAGGGTCTTGCCCAGCAGGTCCAGACCCTGCTGCGAGCCGGTCACGATCAGCACGTTGGCTGCGCTCACCGGCGCGCCATTGCGGGCCAGCCGTGCGGCCACCCATTCGCGCAGCGGCAGGTAGCCCTCGGTCGGGCCATATTGCAACGCGGCCTGCGGCGCTTCGTCCAGG
The DNA here is from genome assembly GCF_900109775.1 of Pseudoxanthomonas sp. GM95. GTDB lineage: Bacteria > Pseudomonadota > Gammaproteobacteria > Xanthomonadales > Xanthomonadaceae > Pseudoxanthomonas_A. The sequence goes on along the minus strand of NZ_FOAX01000001.1, from coordinate 1,388,251 downwards.
ACCTTGTTGGTCGCCGCGCGCATGCGCTCGACCGGGAAGGTCGAGCCGGACGGCAGACCGCCAGCGAAGGAAATCACCTCGGGACGCTCGGTGACCTTGAGGATTTCGCGGATCGCCGAGCTGGTAAGGGCCAGGGCGCGCTGGGACAGGGTGATCTGGTTGTTCATGGCCCAAGGATACCGCGCGTGCTTTGCGCAGACGCGCTGCAGTGCGTGAAAAACGCGGGCGCTTGTTGCGCTGCCGGTGCAGCTTGAAGCGCTTCAAACGCCTAGCACTGCCGCCGATGCAGTGGCAAGGGATTTTCCACAGCATCCTTCGCTGGTGAAAAATTGACCAAACCGTTGGCGAGCCTTACGCCGCGCGGCCTGTGAAAGTTGTCCACAGGTTTGTGCGGAACTTCATCCACAGCTTTTGTGGATGAAGTGGATGGCCTAGCGCAGCGTCAACCGCATGTGGAATTCCTGCGGGTCTTCGCCTTCCACCACGAAGCCCAGGCGCTCGTACAAGCCGCGCGCCGGATTGGCCTTGAGCACGTGCAACGTAACGTCCTTGCCGGCACTGCGGGCTTCTTCGATGTAGTCCAGCAGCAGCGCCTTGCCCAGGCCGAAGCCCTGCAGCGCGGGCGCGACCTGGATCTGCATCACCACGTAGTCGGCGCCGCTGCGGTCGAGCTTGAGCAGGCCGGCGATGCGGCCTTCATGCAGCAGCACATCGGCGTGCTGATAGCCGTTGAGCAAGCGCGTGCGCATGCTGGCCGGCGATGCATCGGCGCCGGAATTTTCCATGTGCGCACGCATCGTGGCTTCGCGCAGGGCCAGCAGTGCGGGGATGTCGTCTTCGGTCGCCGGCCGGCGCTGCAGGTCGGCAACGCCGAGTTTTCCGGTCACCGGGCGTGCCAGCAGATCGGTCGCGAACACATTGCGATCCAGCACCCGGCCGATCCCGCTCGCGTCGACTTCATCGGCCGCCGCAGCCAAGGCGACCAGATCGGTGCCGGTGTCGAAACCCAGGCGAAAATGCACTTCGCCGGCTGGATTGCGCAGCGAATGCAGCGAGGCGATGCTCACGCCGTGTCGTTCGAACACGTGCAGCATCGCGCGCAGCGAGCCCGGCTGGTCCAGCGGCAGATGCACCGACAGGCTGCAGGGCTCGGCCAGGTCGGCCAGCAGATAGCCGATGCGCTCGAAGCGGTAGTTGCCGTCGGCCAGCGCGTCGCTGCCGATCGCAGCCTTGTTGTCGGCCAGCAGGTGCTGGCGGAACGCGCCGCGCGCGGCCTCGCCACCCTCGCCCACCTGGTCGCGCAGCGCCGAGAGTTCCTCGACCAGCGTGTCGAGCACCTCCGGCACGTGCGGATTGCCGAACTGGATGTCCTCGTAGATCGCCGGGTTGAGCGAGAGGATGCGCGCGATCATCGCGCCATCCATCTCAAACGAGGCCGAGCGATACGGGAACAGCTCAGCCAGCGAGCCGACGCGATCGGCGTAGCGACGCAGCACGCCGGCCTGGGCCAGATGACCGGCGTGGACCATCGCCTGCACCAGCGCCATCACCTGGTCGTGGTGCTCGGGGCTGGTGCGCACGCACTGCGCTTCCAGCCCATCGAGCAAGGTCTGAAGCCACGGCCGCCAGGTGTCCAGGCGCGCCTCGCACACCACCATCGGCCGGCCCTTGAGCGTCGGAGATTTCGGCGGCGCGGACATCGGATGCAGGCCGACGACTTCGGCCTGCGAGCTCAGCATCGCCGCGACCGGCCCGGATTTGATCGAGGTCAGGTCCATCCACAGCTGGCCGCGCTCGCGACCGGCGGCCAGGCTTACGTAATCCTGGATCAGGCCGGCGGTGACGCGGATCGGCGCGCTGAACACCAGCACCTGCGCCTGTTCGATCAGCGCCTCGGGCGAATGCGACTGCGGATCGGCCGGATCGTGGCCGATGACCTGCAGGCCCAGGTGCCGCTGCAGGAACTGGCCAAGCCAGCGCCCATACGCGCCGGCACTGCCGACGATTCCCACGCATATTTCACGATTCTTAGTAACGAGACTACCCATCAGTCTTGGCGCTTCTTGAGGCTCAGGACCCAGCCAGAAGGATTGATCGGAATCTGAATCACCGATCCAGCCCGCGCAGCCTCAAAACGCTGCGCGCTTCTGGAAAATTCAAAATCCTGATACGGCGGTAGAACCCAGCTATGTGGAATCGCAACGAAGAGAACGCATGCAAGCATCGCCGACGCCACCACTCGAACAGGCCGACGACCTTCATGGAAGACCTGCCAGAGGATGCATACATACATCGCGAGGATCGGCAAGAACGCATACCTTCCGCCCGCGGTGGATCGAGAGAAAATCGGCCACTGTGGCTCCGCGCTGGATATTTGGGGTGACAACAATGCGGCCCCAAACACCATGCCGCCAAGCGCGACGACCATCATTATCCTTGGACCACCTTTGAACCAAGCCCGTGCCATCAGCAGCACGGCAACAACGGAAACCACGCACGAGGGGATCCAAGAAGCGCTCCACCAGGAGCGGTTGGCTACACGGAGCCACATATCTCCCAACAGCCCCCCGAGCACAACCTGCCCCCCGACAATTTTCCAGAACAGCTCAAAGGTCGCTCCATTTGGGGCGGCCGTTCTTGTTTCTGGCGTCGCCAGAATAAAGAAGAGCTGCAGCACGGCACAAAGAGACATCAGTGCCGCGAGAGCCAGGGACCTCCGGGACCGACTCATCCAATGGCGCCAGACTGCAATAGGCGCAAGAAACAATGCAAAAGTTCCACTCAACCCGCACAGAACGACAAGAAAAAGGTCAGATATTTTCCTGAAGCTTCCTCGCCAGTCATTAAAAAAGATCACCAGCAATGCAGCCACTGCCAGATGCCAATGAATGTTCGTAACGTTAACGTGGACCTCGCCCGAATACGGATGCGCCACATAGAGAAAGCTCAGCAGCAACCTGACACGCCGGTCTGCAAGCAGTTCAACCCCTCTTGCGCCATTGATGAGAAGCACAGGAAGCGCATTGAAGAAGAGTGCGACCAGGTTAAAAAATAAAGGCGCATATTCCAACGGAACATTCAGACTCAACAACGCAGTCATGCGCGACACAGTCTGGAAATACCCGTTCTGGGAATGAAGCAGGCTTGCCACCCCAAGTTCGTAAGCCTGCCGATACCAGATGACACCATCTTCCGCCCAGAATTGGGCATTCGTCAGTGCATCGACCCTCCTGCTAAAAATCAGCAGGCATGAAAACGCGAACATCGCTGGCGCAGAAAACAGGATGTCCCTGAAGCGCCGGGTGCGCCCCCCATTGAGTTGACTTATCGACATTGGGACGCGTGCAAGCACATCTCCTACGGACCTAGAATCGCAGACGGGTCCATCTTCTGGGCCCATTCAAGGAAGATTTCTCAGGACGTCATCCGGTCCCAGAAACCCTTGACGCCATCGAGGAACGTGGCCGACTTGGGCGAGTGCTTGCGCGCCTCGTCCTCGCCGACGAAGGTCGCCTCGAACTTCTGCAGCAGCTCGCGCTGCTCGGTCGTCAGGTTGACCGGGGTTTCGACCACGACCTTGCAGAACAGGTCGCCGGTGGAGCGGCTGCGCACCGACTTGACGCCTTTGCCGCGCAAGCGGAACAGCTTGCCGGTCTGGGTTTCGGCCGGGACGCGGATCTCGGCCTCGCCGCCCAGCGTGGGCACACGCACGGTATCGCCGAGTGCCGCCTGCGAAATGCGGATCGGCACGTCGCAGTGCAGGTCGTCGCCGTCGCGCTGAAAGATATCGTGGTCGCGCACGCGCACTTCCACGTACAGGTCGCCGGCAGGCGTGCCGGACGGACCGGCCTCGCCTTCGCCGGACAGGCGGATGCGATCGCCGCTGTCCACGCCAGCCGGGATCTTCACCGACAGCACGCGTTCTTCTTCCAGGCGGCCGGCGCCGTGGCAGGTCTTGCAGGGGTTGCGGATGACCTGGCCGCGGCCTTCGCAGTGCGGGCAGGCCTGCTGCATGGTGAAGATGCCGCGCTGCATGCGGACCTGGCCGCGGCCGCCACAGGTGGTGCAGGTCTCGGTCTTGCCGTCTTCCGAACCGCTGCCGTGGCAGGGCTCGCAGGCGGCCATGGTCGGGATCTCGATGCGCTTTTCGACACCGGCGACGGCTTCCTCCAGGTCCAGTTCCATCACGTAGCCGATGTCGGCCCCGCGACGTGCTGCACGCCCACCACCGGCGCCACCGCCAAAGATGTTGCCGAAGATGTCGCCGAAGATGTCGCCCATGTCGGCACCGCCGAAGCCGGCTCCACCCCCGCCGCCTCCGCCCATGCCGTGTTCGAACGCGGCGTGGCCGTGCTGGTCGTAGATGCGGCGCTTACCGCCGTCGGACAGCACTTCGTAGGCCTCCTTGCACTCCTTGAACGAGGCCTCGGCCGATGCATCGCCGGGGTTGCGGTCAGGGTGGAACTTCATCGCACAGCGACGGTAAGCCTTCTTCAGCTCGTCGTCGGTGGCGGTGCGGGCCACACCCAGCACCTCGTAGTAGTCGCGTTTGCTCATTGGCGAAGGAAGCCTGCTTGAAAGGTGGAGCCTGCATCGCCGTGTGCCCGGGCATGGGCGCCATGACGATGCGCTGCTTAGAAAACGCCGAAAGGAGCGGAGCCGTGGCCCCGCTCCTTTCGTCAGTGTTGCCGGTGCTTCAAGGGCGACTTACTTCTTGTCGTCCTTGACCTCGGTGAACTCGGCGTCCACCACGTCATCGGCGGCGCGGTTGGCCTGCTGCGCACCCGACTCCGGGCCTGCACCCTGCTCGCCGGCCGAAGCGGCGGCGTACAGCGACTGGCCGGCTTCTTCCAGGGTCTTGGACTTGGCTTCGATCTGGGCCTTGTCGTCGCCCTTCATCGCCGTTTCCAGGTCGGCCAGCGCGGCCTCGACCTTGCCGATCACATCGCCGCCGACCTTGGCGCCATGCTCGGTGATCGCGGTGCGGGTGGCGTGGATCAGGCCATCGGCCTGGTTGCGGGCCACGACCAGTTCCTGGAACTTCTTGTCCTCGTCGCGGTGCGCTTCGGCGTCGGCGACCATCCGGGCGATCTCGTCGTCCGACAGGCCCGAACCGGCCTTGATCTCGACCTTCTGTTCCTTGTTGGTCTTCTTGTCCTTGGCCGACACATGCAGGATGCCGTTGGCGTCGATGTCGAAGGACACTTCCACCTGCGGCATGCCGCGCGGCGCGGCATCGATGCCGGACAGGTCGAAGCGGGCCAGCGACTTGTTGAAGCGGGCCTGCTCACGCTCACCCTGCAGCACGTGCACGGTCACGGCCGACTGGTTGTCCTCGGCGGTGGAGAAGGTCTGCGAGGCCTTGGTCGGGATGGTGGTGTTCTTCTCGATGATCTTGGTGAACACGCCACCCAGGGTCTCGATGCCCAGCGACAGCGGGGTCACGTCCAGCAGCAGCACGTCCTTGACGTCGCCGCCCAGCACGCCGCCCTGGATCGCAGCGCCCAGCGCCACGGCCTCGTCGGGGTTCACGTCCTTGCGCGGCTCCTTGCCGAAGAACTCGGTTACCGCCGCCTGCACCTTGGGCATGCGGGTCTGGCCGCCGACCAGGATCACTTCGCCAATGTCGCTGGCACGCAGGCCGGCGTCGTTCAGCGCGGTGCGGCACGGCTCGATCGACTTCTTGATCAGGTCTTCCACCAGCGCTTCCAGCTTGGCGCGGGTCAGCTTGATGTTCAGGTGCTTCGGGCCCGAGGCGTCGGCGGTGACGTACGGCAGGTTCACTTCGGTCTGCTGGCTGGAGGACAGCTCGATCTTGGCGCGCTCGGCGGCGTCCTTCAGGCGCTGCAGGGCCAACGGATCCTTGCGCAGGTCGATGCCCTGGTCCTTGTTGAACTCTTCCACGAGGTAGTCGATGACGCGCGCGTCGAAGTCTTCGCCGCCCAGGAAGGTGTCGCCGTTGGTGGCCAGCACTTCGAACTGCTTCTCGCCGTCGACGTTGGCGATCTCGATGATCGACACGTCGAAGGTGCCGCCGCCCAGGTCATAGACGACGATCTTGCGGTCCTGCGAGTCACCCTTGTCCAGGCCGTAGGCCAGGGCTGCGGCGGTCGGCTCGTTGATGATGCGCTTGACGTCCAGGCCGGCGATCTTGCCGGCGTCCTTGGTCGCCTGGCGCTGGCTATCGTTGAAGTAGGCCGGCACGGTGATCACGGCCTCGGTGACGGTTTCGCCCAGGTAGGCTTCGGCCGTCTTCTTCATCTTTTCCAGCACGCGCGCGGAGATTTCCTGCGGCGCCATCTTCTTGCCGTCGCTGCTGGCCACCCAGGCATCGCCGTTGTCATGGGCCAGGATGCTGTACGGCACCAGGTCCAGGTCCTTCTTCACTTCGGCGTCGGTGAACTTGCGGCCGATCAGGCGCTTCACCGCGTAGAAGGTGTTCTTGGGGTTGGTGACGGCCTGGCGCTTGGCCGAGGCGCCCACCAGCACTTCGCCGTCCTTGGTGTAGGCGACGATGGAAGGCGTGGTGCGGTCGCCTTCCGAGTTCTCGATGACGCGGGCCTTGCCGCCGTCCATGATGGCCACGCACGAGTTGGTCGTGCCGAGGTCGATGCCGATGATCTTGCCCATGATGCTGACTCCGTAAAAAGCGAAGGTTTATTGGGTGGGGACCCGGCGTGCGCCGGATCGATGAACCCGATATGAGGACGTGCCGGCGGGCTTCAAGCGCCCGTGGAACACAAAATTCCGATCGGTCAGGGACCGATCAGCGCTGCGGCGCACTCAATCGTGCGCCGCGACCACCACCAGCGCCGGCCGCAGCAGGCGCTCGTTGAGCAGGTAGCCCTTCTGGAACACCTGCAGCACGCTGCCCGGGGCCGCGCCGTTGGCCGGGGCCTGGCTGATGGCCTGGTGGTGGTCCGGATTGAACGCCTGGCCGGTCGGGTCGAGCACGGTCAGGCCGTTGTCGTCGGCCACCTTCAGCAACTGCTTCTGGGTCAGCTCCAGGCCTTCGCGCAGCGGGCTGGGTTCGGCGCCGGCGGCGGTCAGGCCCGCGTCCAGGCTGTCGAACACCGGCATCAGCTGGCCGAGCAGCTTCTCGTTGGCGAACTTGCGGGCGTTGTCCACGTCGCGGGCCACGCGCTTGCGCTGGTTGTCCAGGTCGGCCCGGTCCAGCAGGACCGATGCGCGCAGCTGGTCCAGCTCGTTGCGCAGGGTTTCGATCTGCGCCAGCAGGGCGGTTTCGGCGTCCTGCGGGGCGTCGGCGGCCGCATCAACGCTGGCCTGGTGTTCGTTTGAAGTCATCGAGGGGTTCCGTCATGGCGGGACGATTTCCGCCGCAAGCCCCACCTATGGGGTCGGCGCGGACGGATTCAAGTCATCGCCGGGACGCAGCATCGCGGCGCCGAGCGCATCGGCGGCCGCCTGGACCAGCGGAATCACCTGCTGATAGGCCATCCGGGTCGGTCCGATCACGCCCAGTACGCCTAGCACCTGGCCACTGGCCCGGTACGGTGCGGCGACCAGTGACATCCCGTCCAGCGGCGCCAGGCCGGTTTCCTCGCCGATGAAGATGCGCACGCCCGGCGCGCTGATCGTGCGCTCCAGCAGCTGCAGGATCTCGCGCTTGCGGGCAAAGGCCTCGAACAGCTCGCGCAGCCGGTCCAGGTCGGACAGGTCCTGCACGCCCATCAGCCGGGTTTGCCCGGCCAGCACCATGTCGTCGTCCGACGGCGTCAGCGCGTGCTCGGCCAGTTCGACCGTATGGGCCAGCAGGCCTTCCATCTCCGAACGGGCCGCGCGCAGCTCGCGCAGCAAGGTGGCGCGGATCTCGGCGATCGGCCGGCCGGCAAAATGCGCATTCAGGTAATTGGCGACCCGCTCCAGCTCGGACGGGTCGTACAGGCGCCGCGGTTCGATCACCCGGTTCTGCACGTCGTTGTCGGCGAACACCAGGATCGCCAGCACCCGGCGCCCGTCCAGCGGCACGAAGTCGATATGACGGAAGGCGAACTGCTCGCGCTTGGGCGCGCCGACCACGCCAACAAAGTGCGTCATCGCCGACAGCAGCTCCGAGGCATTGCCCAGCAGCGCCTGGGTGCCGGTGCCGGCCGGCAGTTCGGCGCGCAGGCGGGCGACCTCGCGGTCGGCCAGCGGCTGCATCTGGACCAGGCTGTCGACGAACACCCGGTAGCCCTGCGCCGTCGGGATGCGCCCGGCCGAGGTATGTGGCGAGGCCAGCAGGCCGGCGTCTTCGAGGTCTGCGAGGATGTTGCGGATCGTCGCCGCGCTGACGTCCAGCCCGGCGTGCTGGGCCAGCGTGCGCGAGCCGACCGGTTCGCCGTCGTGGATATAACGGCCGATCAACGTCCGCAGCAGCTGCCGCGAGCGCGCATCCAGGTCGGGACTTCGGGAATTCATGGGCGATAGATAACGACAGGCGGCGCCCTTTGCAACCGCTCGCGCGTTGTCTCAATCCGTGCGCCGGCAGGCCCTACAATGCCGACCGCATATGCTCAGACATCTCACGATTAAGGACTTTGCCGTGGTGCGCGCCACGGACATGGAATTCGGCCCCGGCATGACCGTGATCTCCGGCGAGACCGGCGCGGGCAAGTCGCTGCTGGTCGACGCGCTGGGCTTTTTATCGGGCATACGCGCCGACGCCGGCATGGTCCGCCACGGCGCCCAGCGCGCCGAACTCTCGGCCGAATTCGACCTCACCTCCAAAGCCCCTGCCCTGGCCTGGCTGGCCGAGCACGCCTTGGACGAAGCCGGCGCCTGCCAGCTGCGCCGCGTGCTGCGGGCAGACGGTGGTTCGCGCGCCTGGATCAACGGCCGCGCCGTGCCGGTGTCGCAGCTGGCCGAGCTATCCGGGCTGCTGGTGGAAATCCACGGCCAGCACGAACACCAGGCCCTGCTGTCCAAATCCAGCCAGCTGGCGCTGCTGGACGCCTTCGCCGGCAGCGACGCACAACTGGCCGCGGTGCAGAAGGCCGCCGCCACTTGGAATGGCCTGCTCGTCGAGCGCGAACGCCTGACCGCCGCCGGCGATGTCTCCGACCGCCTCAACTACCTGCAGCATCAGCTGGAAGAGCTGCGTCGCGAGGACCTGGCCCCGGCCGCGATCGAAACCCTGGTCGCCAGCCATCGCCGCCAGGCCCACGCCTCGACCCTGATCCAGGCCTGCGATGACGGCCTGGCGCATCTGTCAGGCGATGACGATCCGTCGGCCGCGAGCCTGCTGTTGCGGACCCGCGGCGAACTGGCGCGCGTGCTCAACCACGAGCCGCGCCTGGCCGAAGTCGACACCTTGCTGGAAGGCGCGCAGATTCAGCTGGAGGAAGCCCTCGGCCTGCTCAACCAGATCCGCGACGACCTGGAGATCGACCCCGACCAGCTGGAACAAGCCGAGCGCCGCCTGACCCGCCTGCACGACCTGGCCCGCAAGCACCGTGTCGCGCCCGAGCAGCTGGACGAAGTCGCCAACCGGATCGAGCAGGAGCTGGAGGGCCTGCGCGGCGCCGGCGAGCGCCTGGCCGGGCTCAACACCGAGATCGAAGCCGCCCGCCAAGGCTGGAAAACCGCCGCCGCCGCGCTGACCAAGGCCCGGACCAAAGCGGCCACGACGCTGGCCAAGAAGACCAGTGCGCTGATCGGCGAGCTCGGCATGGGCGGCGGCAAGCTGGAAGTCCAGCTGGAACCGGCCGAGGCCGAGCGCCCCGATCCGCAGGGCGCCGAACGCGTCGAACTGCTGGTCGCCGCCAACGCCGGCCAGCCGCCGCGCCCGCTGCGCAAGGTCGCCTCCGGCGGCGAGCTCTCGCGGATCTCCCTGGCCATCGAAGTGGCGGCGCTGGGCTCGGACGCGGTGCCGACCATGATCTTCGACGAAGTCGATTCAGGCATCGGCGGCGCGGTGGCCGACATCGTCGGCAAGAAGCTGCGCGACCTGGGCCGCGAGCGCCAGGTGCTGTGCGTGACCCACCAGCCGCAGGTCGCCGCCCAGGGCCACGCCCATTACCGGGTCAGCAAGGCGCCGGTCGAAGGCATGACCCAGTCTTCGGTCGAGGCGCTCGATGCCAAGGCCCGCCAGGAGGAACTGGCCCGCATGCTCGGTGGTGTGCAGGTCAGTGCCGAGGCGCGCGCGGCCGCGGGCAAGCTACTGGAATCGGTCGATTAAACGCTGCCTGCGACCTCCGCGCAATGAAAAAGGCCGGGAATTCCCGGCCTTTTTCTTTCTGCTGGCGACGGCTTACTTGCGCTTCTTGCGCACGTACAGCACCAGCGAGTGTTCCTCGATCTCGTAGCCGTGCTCGGCGGCGATCTTTTCCTGCAGGGCCTCGATCTCGTCACTGGAGAACTCGATGACCTTGCCGGTGTCGATGTCGACCATATGATCGTGGTGCTCGCCACGGTCCAGTTCGTAGACAGCCTGGCCGCCTTCGAAATTGTGCTTCAGCACCAGGCCGGCGGCCTCGAACTGGGTCAGCACGCGGTACACCGTGGCCAGGCCGATCTCATCGCCCACGCCCATCAAGGCGCGGTAGATGTCCTCGGCGGTCATGTGGCGCGGCTTGGCTTCTTCCAGCAGTGCCAGGATGCGAAGGCGCGGGTGTGTGACTTTCAGGCCGACCTTGCGTAGATCCTGCGATTCCATCGGGGGCTCCCATTCATTGGCGGTTTAACGCCAGCTGCCTCGCGATTGGGTCGCGGCGATGGGCGCAGTGTATCATCGGCGGGCTCGTTCCCGCCCTATCGCAGATGCCCTTCTCCATGCGCAATTACCTGTTGATCGCCGCCATCGGCCTTGCCACATCCGGCTGCGGCATCATCTACAAGCAGCCCATCTACCAGGGCAACCTGATCGACAAGAGCGATGTCGACCAGCTGGTCGTCGGCCAGACCAAGCAGCAGGTGCTGGCATTGCTGGGCACCCCGTCGGTGGCCGATCCGTTTCACGCGCAGCGCTGGGATTACACCGCCACCGAGCGCACCGATCGCCTGGGCCACGTGCACATGAAGAACTTCACGGTGTACTTCGACAACGACCAGGTCACCAAGTGGGACGGCGATTACTTCCCCAACCAGGATGAGCAGCTGGCCCGCAGCAGCGTGCGTCAGTTTGGTCCGAACCTGGCTAAGGACAAGAAGAAGGGCCAGGGCGGCGGTTGATCGCCTGACCTGACCGCTTCAACGCATCACGGCCCGGCGGCGCGACGCCGACGGGCGTCCTTCGGATCAATCAAGAGCGGTCGCAGCAGTTCGACGCGGTCGCCTTCATGCAGCAGGGTTTGCGGCGTCGCATTGACGCCGAACACCGCGATCCCCGTGGCCTGCCCTGCCTCGTCCATCGCCGCGGCCTTGAGCGCATCGGCCACGCACGCGCCGGGCGGCAGTTCCACCGTCACCGCCTGGTAGCGGCGCGACCACGCCAGCACGACTTCGACTCTCACCGGCTCAGCCGCCGCGATCGGCCGTGCGCACGAAATCGTCCACCATGCGGTCGGCCAACCCCTGGAAGCCCAAGGTGAACGCCGGCCCCAGCAGGCGGCTCGACGGCTCGAAATCCAGGGTCAGGCTGACCTTGCTCACGCCCTCGCCCAGCGTCTGGAATTCCCACAGGCCGTGCAGCTTGCGGAACGGGCCGTCCTTGAGATTCATGTCGATGCGGCCCGGGCGCTCCAGCGTGTTCTCGGTCGTGAACCAGGTGCGCAGCGCGCCCAGGCCCAGGTCCAGCCTGGCGACCATGCGTTCATCGCTCGATTCGAGGATCTCGGCCTTGTCACACCAACCGAAGCGGCGCGGATAGGCCTGGACGTCGTTGACCAGATCGAACATGTAGTCGGCCGGGTGTTCGACCAGGGCGCTGCGGCGGATGGTGGGCATCAGTGCGACAAAAACCTGAAGTGACGGCGGGCTCGCTCGAACCGTCCCCATCGGCGACAATGGACGGATGGCAAAGAAGTCGGACAAGGATAAAGCAAACAGCACGGGCACCATCGCGCTGAACAAGCGCGCGCGCCACGAGTACCACCTCGAAGAGCGCATGGAGGCCGGGCTGGCGCTGCAGGGCTGGGAGCTGAAGTCGATCCGCGCTGGCCGCGCCAACATCGGCGAGAGCTACGCGGTGGTGCGCAGCGGCGAGCTGTTTCTGTTCGGTGCGCAGTTCACGCCACTGATCCAGGCTTCCACGCACGTGGTGGCCGATGATCGACGCACCCGCAAGCTGTTGCTGCATCGGCGCGAGATCGACGTACTGGTCGGCAAGGTCGAGCGCGATGGCTACACGCTCATCCCGACGGCGATGTACTGGAAGGGCAACAAGGTCAAGCTGGAGCTGGCGCTCGCCAAGGGCAAGCAGACCCACGACAAGCGCGCGACCGAGAAGGACCGCGAGTGGGCACGCGACAAGCAGCGCCTGATGCGCCGGCACAACCGCGACGCCTGATCACAGGCATCGCGTGGCAGCGCGGGCTCAGGTCTCGGCCAGCATCTTCACCAGGTTCGGAATCCCGCGGCCCTGCATGTAGCGGTCGCGGCCGATGTCGTTGCAGTGGCTCATCAACACGTCCTTGATCTTGTCGGGGAAGCCGATGTACTCGCGCCGCACCGACAGGAAGCCGGCGATCAAACCGGAAACGTGCGGCGCGGCCATGCTGGTGCCGCTCATCTCCACCATCCAGGTCTTGGGATCGTTGGCCTTGTAGCCGAAGTGGGCAGAGACGATCTTCTCACCCGGCGCGACCACGTCCGGCTTGCAGCGCCCATCAGCCGTCGGGCCTTTCGACGAGAAATACGACACGCCGTAGCTGCGCGGGTTGGTCTTGTGCACCGAGCCGACGGCGATGGCTTCCTCCAGGTTGGCCGGATCGCCGATGGTCATGTCCATGTTGGCCGCCAGCGCCATGCCGTCCTGCTGCACCAGCCAGGCCAGGCCTTCGTTTCCCGCCGCAAGCACCACGACCACGCCCTGGCGCCACAGCCGGCGCAGCTCGTTGCACAGCGGGGTGAAGCCGCAGCCGTAGCTTTCCGCATCGAACCAGCCGCCCAGGCTCAGGTTGACGCCGTGGATCACCAACTGGCCAGCCTCGTCGTTGATCCGCGCCACCTGCTGGATCGCCTTGATGACCCACGAATCGCGGCCATTGCCTTCGTCGTCGAGCACCTTGAAACCATACAGCTGTGCCTGCGGCGCGATCGCGGTGAAGTCCACGCGCGCCTTACCGTCGCCGCCGGGCAGCGGCGCCGCACAATGCCCGGCGATAATCCCGGCCACGTGCGTACCGTGCCCAGCCTTGTCCAGATGGCTGAAGGCGCGCCCATCGCTGCGCTTGAGCTCGCGCGGGCGACCACGCTGCGTGCAGTCCCATTGCGCGATGACAACGTCGCGCACGCCGGCTTCGTAGAAGTGTGGATGGCCGGCGGCGATGCCGGTATCCAGCACCGCCCAGCCGATGCCCTGCCCCAGCGCGTGATACGCATTCTGCGCCGCGTCGGCCTGGATCACCGCGCGCGAGCGATCCAGCAACGCACGCTTGCCGGCGTCGCGCCACAGCCGCTTGAAATTGAGCGCCTGGTACTGGTTGCGCAGCGATTCGATCTCGAAGCGCGTCAACTGCGCCGAGACGAAGCGCTCCATCGAATCTTCCAACACGATCGCCTGGTCCAGCGCCTCGCCGCTCAATCCGGTTTCCGGCGCGGCCAGGTCGCGGATGTAATCCACCAGCGCTGCGCGCGCCTGCGCTGGCGACGTGCCGGCAGGCAATTGGTCCAGTTCGATCAGCACCTCGTGCCGGGTCGCACTGCCATGCGCCTCCATCCGGTCGGACAAGTCTTTGAGCACCACCGTACTGGTCACCGGCTGGTCGAAGCCGGTGCCGACTACCGCGCGCACGTGGCTGCGCACCTGCGCGATCGACAGGTAACCCGAACCCGAATGCGGATTGCGCGGCCCATCGGGATTGATGCCCGGCGCCGTGTAATTGCTGAAGCGGCCGTTGGCGCCTTCGATGTCATCGGTGAGGTCGCCATCCAGCGCCACTGGATCGTAGCGATCGGCCACGTTGTACCAGGCGCGCACGCAAGGCGGGAACGGCAGTTTTTTCTTCTTGATGTCCTGCTTCAACATGCTGCGCACCGCCGGCAGGCCAAGCGGCGAGCCGATGGTCAGCAGCAGCGCCACATCGCAGTCGGCCGCCTTGAGCTTGCGCAGCACCTCGTAAGCGATCATCGAACCCTGGCTGTGGGCCACGACCACGAACGGGCCGCCACCGGCCTTGAGCCGCTCCAGCAGGCTGCGCTCCATCGCCGCGCGTCGGGCCGGCACGAAGAAGAAATCGTGCACGTCCTGCAGCAACGCGGCCGAGACCAGGCGCAGCAGGATCTCGTTCAACCCCGACCACAGGCTGCGCGCGCCGGGTCCTGCCGTCGTCGCCGGCGCTGCGCCGACCTGCACCTGTTCCAGCAGCTCCTCCAGCTTGGCGCGTTCGGCCGGCGTCTCGGCCAGCGCATCGACCAGCGCGTGCAGATCGCCGCCGGCCGGCGCCAGGCCGAAAGTTGACAGCACGCGCTGCTCGGCCTGGCTGATGGTCGGGCCTTCGTCGCGGTCGCTGCAGGTGCCGGCCTCAGGCACCGGATAGCGCTGGCGATCCACCCAATACGCCAGCCGCGTGCGCTCGCCCATCGCCCGGCCGAACAGCGCCTGGTCCCACTGGCAGCGCAACACCTCGGCCGGCGGCTTGTTTCCGATGCCGTGAATGTAGACCACGGTCATGGCCTGCCCCTGCGCGCCGGCCATGTAGCCGCTGTTGGCCAGCGCGTTGACGGCTGCGGGGGCTTCCGCGGCCTTGGCAATGCGGGCGGCGCTCGGTTTGGGGGCCTTCTTGATGGCTTTATTGGCCGACTGTTTGGTCGCTTTCCTGGCGGACTTGGTTGTGGGGGTTGTCGCCTGCGCCGGGCGCTTGCCGGCCTTTGCCCCATCACCCGCCGCGCGGGTCCGCGCCGGTCGTTTGGTCGCCATTTGAGCTCTCCCATCCTGGATGCGTCATCACCAACGCCGCCCCCTGCAGCGTTCGGCCACTGGACCGCAGGCTAACCGCGCTGCGTCGCATGCCTTGTGACAGGGGTCGCGCGCCCCTACACTGGGTGCATCGGGATGATCTTCCGACCTTGTTCGAAACCGGGGGTGCACTGGCTTCGACGGGGGTTGCGAAATTACCTGGTGCATGCCGAGGGGGTAGCTTTCCTCGTAAATCCAGCTGCAAACTTCTAGTTGCCAACGACGACAACTACGGTTCGGACTTCGCTCTCGCCGCCTAAACAGCAGTGTTGAGTTGTAGTTCTACAGCCGCCTAAGGCGAACCCCCGAAACCACTTGTGCCCGTGCTCGTGGATGTAGGGTCATTATCACGGAACCGGCTTTGACGGCTGCCTGTCAGTCATCGCTTAACCAAAACAGGCTGGTCCTGGGGTGCGTTTTGCACACCGTGCTGCCACAGGGCGAGATCCAACGGTGAGCTAAGCATGTAGTACCGGGGATGGAGTGCCTTCGGACGGGGGTTCAATTCCCCCCACCTCCACCAATTGGCCGTCTTGCGACGGCACGGAAAGCCGGAAGCCTGTGATGGGCTTCCGGCTTTTTTGTTGGGCGGTTTTCGCCCCGTCGTCCTTCATTGATGCAGTAGCGGTGGGGGGAAGTGAACCCTCGCCCTGATTCGCCAGCGCGCCATCGAGATACGCAAACACCGCCACGCACGCGCCAGACGCTTCATTGCAGAAATGCGACGTTCGCGACCCACTGAAGCGCCGCGACTTCTCGATCCGGATCACAGAGCGGGCGATCGGGTGTTGACCCACCCGTTGCACCGGGCGATATGTGCTGCACCGCGTGCCACATCGTGTGGCAACACAGGGGCGCGGCAGACGCGTCGTTCCCACCGCAAGAACCGGGCTGCAGACCGGGCCACTTCGATCGCAACACCGCCACCGTGCTCCGCCATTCGCGCGATCGTGCGGGGTAGCGTGCGGCCACCCGACAAGGAGCTCGACCGATGCGAACCTGGACCTGCCTGCTGCTGTTGCTTGCCCTGCCCTTTAGCGCCCACGCGCAGATCGTGGACCTGGACAAGGGCGGCTACGTGCTGACCTACGACTGCGACAACCACACCGCCCTGCGCTACGAGTACACGCTGACCGAAGACAACGGCAGCGAGGCGCGGCCTTCGAGCTTCTATCTGGACCCGGACCTGCCCCAAGGCTGCGAAGGCCAGACCAGCACCGCCTCCTACCAGAGCGAACACGATGGCTATGACCGCGGCCATCTGGTGACGTCCAACCACATGGACTACAGCGCCAGCTACATCCACGAAGCCAACTACATGAGCAACATCGTCCCGCAGGTGTCCGGCTTCAACCAGGGCGTCTGGGTGAAAGCCGAAAACATCGCCGAGTGCTATCGCGACATCGCGCCCGTCACCGTCTATGGCGGGGTGATCTACGACGACACCTCCAACGATTACTTCCAGACCAGCCACGGCATCCGCACGCCGGATTATTTCTGGAAGACCGTGGTCACCACTGATCCGGACACTGACGAAGAAAAGGCGATCAGCTGGCTGATCCCCAACGAAGCCAACTTGGGCAGCCTGGACGACTACATCGTCAGCATCGACGAACTGGAAGCGGATTTCGGCAGTAGCTACGTCGCGATCAACGCCTCGGCCGCGACCAAGGCAATGCGGCCGGACACGACCTGGGTGCAGCCCAGCGGTTGCAACCTTGGCCTGGTGGCCGAAACGCAGGGACCGTAATGCCGGCCGTCATGGACTCACGCGCATGACCGGTTGAATGCACCCCGCGCGGCGCTCCTACGCCGCGCGGTATTGCCTTATCCCTGCCCGTGCGCGCGCAGGGAATCGAGCACTTCGTAGCACGCACCCATGGTGTGGTAATCGGTCTTGCCGGCCGGGCTCTTCTCGTCGCTGTACTTGCGGTTATCCGCATCCAAAATTCGGTACCAGGCGCCGTACTGGTGGTCGATCATGTGCGCCCACGAGAACTGCCACAGCTTGTCGTACCAGGCCCAATAGGCGGCATCGCCCGTCCGCAGCCCCAGCAGGGCCGCCGCCGCCAGGCTCTCGGCCTGCACCCAGAAATACTTGTCGTCATCGCAGACCGAACCATCCGGCGCAAAGCCGTAGTACATGCCGCCACGCGCGTCATCCCAGCTCCGCGCCAGCGCGGTGTCGAACAGGTGGCGCGCCGTGGGCACCAGCCAGTCGACGCTACCGTCCAGCTCACGGTCCAAGATCAGCAGCAGCTTGGTCCATTCGGTCTGATGCCCGGGCTGGAAGCCCCACGGCCGGAACAGGTGCTTGGGATTGTCCTTGTTGTAGTCCCAGTCCACGTTCCAGTCGGTGTCGTAGTGCTCCCACACCAGGCCATCGGCCTTGGCCGCCTGGCGACGGGTCATGTGGTCGGCCAGCAGCAGCGCACGCTCCAGATAGCGGCGCTCGCCGCTGGCCTGGTACGCAGCCAGCATCGCCTCGCACATGTGCATGTTGGCGTTCTGGCCGCGGTAGGTGCTGAAGTTCCACTCGGCGTCGGCCTCGTCGCGGTACAGGTCGGCATCGGCATCCCAGAAGCGCGTTTCCAGCAGCTGCCAGGTTTCATCCATCCACGCGCGCGCATCCTCGACGCCGGCCTTGAGCCCGCACGAATACGCCAGCAGCACGAAGGCCACGCCGTAGCAGTGGTTGGTGGCGTCTTCCACCACGCCATCGCGCAAGGTCCAGGCGTAGCCGCCCGTCTGTGGATTGCGATGGACCTCGCGCAGGTAGCGCAGGCCGTGCAGCACCTTGGCGAAGTATTCCGGGTTCTTGAACTCGCCGAACGCCATTGCGTAGTTGAAGACGAACCGCGTGCTGCTCACCAGATGGCGATGGCCGGCGTCGTAGACCGTGCCGTCGTCCTTGAAATACTGGAAGAACCCACCGCGCGGATCGAGATCGCGCGGATGGTAGAAGGCGAGCGTCTGCGCGATGTGCGCACGCAGGAAGTCGGTGGAACGGAAGTCTGGCTCAGTCGTTGTATTCATTGGATTCCTGGAGCAAGGACAAGACGTCGGCGCGCTGCGGCATGGCAGCAAACGCGCCCTTGCGGGTCACGGCCAGCGCACCGACCGCGGCGCCGAAGCGGACCGCCTGGGTGATGCGCTCGATATCGGCGCAGAAGGCGGGAAAGCCGGCGCCGGCACCGCCCAGTTCGACCAGGTGCAGCAGCAGCCCACCGACGAAGGCATCGCCGGCCGCCGTGGTATCGCGCACCTGCACGGTGAACGGCGCCACCTTGCCGTCGGCATCGCGCGTGGTCCAGACCACGTCGCCACCGCCGTCGGTGACCACCACCAGCTGCGCATGCGCGGCGAGCAGGCGCTGGATGACCGGCGCTTCGTTCTCCGGCGTACCGGCCAGAAACTGCAGCTCCTCGTGCGAGAGCTTGACCAGGTCGGCCAGCTCCAGCGCCTGCCACAGCGTCGGCGTGGGATCGACCTGCGCCGGCCACAGCGCGGGCCGCAGGTTGAGGTCGCAGCTCACCACTGCACCGGCATCGCGCGCACGCTGGGCGCCGACGAAGGTGGCCTGCGCATAGGCCGGATCGGTGAGGCTATTGGAGCAGAAATGGAAGACATCGGCCTGCGCCAGGCAAGCCGCATCGAAATGCTCCTCGCGGAACAGCAGGTCCGCTGCCGGGGGCCGGTAGAAGCTGAAACTGCGCTCGCCGGTTTCATCCAGCGCCACGAACGCCAGCGCGGTCTTGGCCGCGTCGGTGCGCACGGTGTAGCCGACGCCGACACCGGCTTGTGCGAGTGCGTCATGCAGGAAGTCACCGAACATGTCCTGGCCGAGCATGCCGACGAACTCGCTGCGTGCGCCCAGCCGGGCCGTGGCAACCGCGACATTGGCGGGCGCGCCACCAGCGTATTGCTCGAACGCGCGCGCCTGGCCTTCGACCGGCGGCTGGGCCAGCATGTCGATCAGCACTTCACCGAAGCAGACGATGTTCGGCGTCGCGCGCGACAATGGGGAATCACTGGACATCAGGTCTCCATGAGAGGAAGGAAGGTGCACAGGAACGTCGTGCGTCATGGCCATCGGGTTTGGCAACGTGCAGCGCACGGGCCGATCGACGCCATGCCTTCAAGGGCAAACGGACGTTGTAGCAGAACGCGAAGGCTGGGCCACGCTTTCCAACCGTGCGGCGCGCATCACCTGGCATCGGCCCGCCAGCGCAGGTACACGCACATCGCCATGTCGCCGCGCGCGTCATGGCGCGGCGAAACACGGGAAATGGGAGCGCTGGATCGGCAATGTGGTCAAAGGCCCAGATTAGATCGATCTAAATTCTGCCTGATGCGATGTTAAAAGCACCGTGCAGTGCAACATTCGCCCCACACGTCCGGCCACAAGCGTGCGACGCCGAACACGAAAAAGCCGGGGCAAGGCCCCGGCTTCCAACGCCATCACGCCATTGGACTGGCTCAGCGACCGGCCTGCGCCTCGATCTGCCGGACCTGCCCGTCCGAGCGCTGGGCCAGGAAATAGACCCCCAGGCCGACCAGCGCGGTCGCCGCACCGACGTAACCGGTCACGGTCCAGCCCATGCCGGCGCCGATCGCCAGGCCGCCCAGCCACGGCCCCAGCGCGTTGGCCACGTTGAAGGCCGCGTGGTTAGAGGCCGCGGCCAAGGTCTGCGCTTCGGAGGCCACATCCATCAGCCGCGTCTGCAGCGCCGGCGACAAGCCGACCATCGTGCCCACCGCGATCACTGCCGGCAGGATCGTCCACAGCGAGTGGGCGGCCATCGGGAACAGCATCAGCATCACGCACGACCACACCAGCATCACCGCCACCGCGCGGAACTGCAGCTTGTCGAACAGCCAGCCGCCGACCACGTTGCCCAGCATGCCGCCGATGCCGAAGGCCGCCATCGCCATCGGCACCCAGTGCTCGCTCAGGCCGGTGACATGCATCAGGGTCGGCGCCAGGTAGGAGAACACGCAGAACATGCCGGCAAAGCCGATCGCGCCGATCGCCAGCGCGTACCAGACCTGGGCCTGGTTGAACGCGCGCAGCTCGGTCAGCGGATTCTGGCGTGGCTCGTCGGGATCAGGCTTGAGGAAGGCGAACACCAGCACGACGGTCAGCAGTGCGACCAGGCCCACCAGGCCGAAGGCATAGCGCCAGCTCAGCACCTGGCCCAGCCAGGTCGCCAGCGGATTGCCGATCAGCATCGCCACGCTCAGGCCCATCAGCACGCGGCTGACCGCAGCGGCACGGCGATTGGGCGCGCTCATCGAGGCCGCCACCAGCGCGGCCACGCCGAAGTACGCGCCATGCGGCAGCCCGGCGATGAAACGGAACAACAGCGCCATCTGGTAGTTGGGCGCGAACGCGCTGGCCGCATTGCCGGCCGCGTAGAACACCATCAGCAGCAGCAACAGCGAGCGTCGGCGCAGGCGCGCACCGAAGATCGCCAGGGTCGGCGCGCCCACCACCACGCCCAGCGCGTAGGCGCTGATCAGATGGCCGACCTGGGTTTCGGAGATCGCCAGCCCTCGGGCGATGTCGGGCATCAGGCCCATCGAGGCGAACTCGCCGATGCCGATCGCAAAACCGCCCATCGACAGGGCAAACAGCACCAGCGCATACACGCGGCGGGAAACGGCTGGCGCGGTCTGCACGCTGGCGGGCACGGTCGAGTCGACCATGTCATGACATCCTGCAAGGGGGCGGCCCATTATGACGCGGCGCACCATTCAGCCCGAGAGCGAATCCCGCCCTATTTGCCGGAAACACGGCAAGGCCGCGCTTGCCTCAAAAAGAAACGGGCCGCGATGTGCGGCCCGTCCCAGTGATGCCTGGCGGTTGGATCAGCCGCGCGGGACCTGCGACGAGGTCTCCTGCTCGACCGGCAGCACGCGGATCTCGACGCGGCGGTTCTGCGCACGGCCCGCATCGGTGTCGTTGCTGGCGATCGGATAGCGCTTGCCCATGCCGATGATCTCGAAGCGCTGGCGCATCAGGCCCTGTCCGATCAGGTAATCGCCGACCGAATTCGCACGCGCCTCGGACAGCGTCTGGTTGGCCGCATCGCTGCCGACGCTGTCGGTGTGGCCACTGACTTCCACGATCGTCTGGTTGTACTCCTTCAGCGTCGCTGCGACGTTGTTGAGCGCGGGGTAGAACTGTGACTTCAGCGTCGACTTGCCGAAATCGAAGGTCACGCCATCGGGCAGATTGAGCTTGATGACATCGCCATCGCGGCTGACGTTGATGCCGGTGCCAGCGGTCTGGCGACGCAGCTCGGCTTCCTGGCGATCCTGGTAGACGCCCACTGCGCCACCGGCCAGGCCGCCCACGCCGGCGCCGATCAGGGCGCGCTGACGACGCTCGGTGGCGTTGCCGCCGCTGAGCAGGCCGATGGCCGTGCCGATGCCGGCACCGATCAACGCGCCGTTGCGCGTGCGATTGGGATCGTTCGGATCGCTGGTCTGGCCGGTGTAGGTCGCGCAGCCGCTAAGCAGCAGGGTCGACAGCACGCCGCACAGCACGGTGCGCGACAGAAGTTTGTTGGTTTGAAGATGCATGGTTCCTCGCTTCGGGGGTGGCCCCGCGATGTGCAGTGCGAGCAACCTAACGTCACCGTGTGGAAAACGAGATGAATCCGCGCACCGCGTGTCGGCGCATGTTCAGGTGCGCGAACGCGCCACCTTGCAGACCTGTCAGCGTGACTGCGCGTAGGCAGCCAGCGCGGCTTCGCGGCCTTCGGCCAGGTCCACGATCGGCTGGCGCGGATACGACGGCGCCAGCCGCTTGAGCAGCTCCGGCGACTCCCACGGCGCGAAGCGCGCCTTGAGCGGCAGCGCTTCCAGCTCAGGCACCCAGCGGGTGATGTAGCGCGCCTGCGGATCGAACTTCTGCGCCTGCGTCACCGGGTTGAACACGCGGAAATACGGCGCCGCATCGGCGCCGGTGCCGCCGATCCACTGCCAGCCCAGCGTGTTGTTCGGCAGGTCCGCATCGACCAGCGTGTCCCAGAACCAGCGCGCCCCTTCCAGCCAGTGCATGCGCAGGTGCTTGGTCAGGTAGCTGCCCACGATCATGCGCACGCGGTTGTGCATCACGCCGGTGTGCCACAGCTCGCGCATGCCGGCATCGACGATGGGCACGCCGGTCATGCCGCGCTGCCAGGCCTGCAGCTTCGACGGTGTGGCCGGCGCCCACTTGAACCCATCGAAGCGCGGATTGAGGTTCTCGTCGGTCGTGTGCGGGAAGTGATGCAGCAGGTGGTAGGCGAACTCGCGCCACACCAGCTGGCGGATGAAACCATCGATGTCCGTATCGAGCTTGGCGCTGCGCTCGGCTTCCAGCGTGGCGATCACCCGCCACGGCGCGATCTCGCCGAAGTGCAGGTGCGGCGAGAGCTGCGAGGTGCTGGTGCGATCGGGCAGGTCGCGCTGCTCCAGGTACCCGTGCAGCGCGCCGTCGATGAAAACCTCCAGCGCTTCGCGCGCCCCGGCCTCGCCTGGCACCCATTGCTCCCAGAACCCCTTGTCCCAATCGAGCTTGGGCGACAGCCCGAGCGCATCGACGCCATCGCTGTGGAGCGTCGAAGACACGCCCGGCAGCGATGTCGGCGCGTCCTGCAGCGCACGCTGCGGCAGCGCCGTCATCACGTTGCGGTAGTACGGCGTAAAGACCTTGTACGGCCCGCCGGTCTTGGTCTGCACGTCCCAGGGCTCGACCAGCAGCGCGGCGTTGCAGCTGCGCACCTCGAAGTCCTGTTCCTTGAGCGCCTTCTTGATCGCTGCATCGCGCGGCTGCGTCGCCGGCTCGTACTTGCGATTCCAGAACAGCGCCTGCGCCCCGCTCTGCGCGATCAACTCCTGCAGCACCGCGGCGCTGTCACCCTGGCGCACGACCAGGCGCGAGCCGCGTGCGTGCAGGTCCTGGCTCAGCGCCTTGAGCGAACGATGCCGCCACGCATTGGACGCGCCGCCGGGCGCCCAACGCCCTTCTTCATGCGGCGCGTGGATATAGACCGGGATCGGGTCGAACCCCGCATCCAGCGCCGCGTGCAGCGCAGGATTGTCGGCCAGGCGGAGATCACGGCGGAACCAGACAAGCGCGGCGGGCATACGGGCATTCGACGATCAGATCGGGCGCCCATGATGCCTGCGCGTCAGGCCGATGCCGGTGAAAGCGCCACCTGTTGCGACGCGCCCGGCGCGCAGCTCACGCGATGGCCGCGCGACCGCCCAGCAGGCGCGCCGGCAGCATCAGCACGGCCCGCAGGAAAGCGAACACGGCGGAAAACGTGATGCCCAGCAATCGGAACGGCAGGCTCAACAGCCACACCAACGGCCAGGCCACCAAGGCCAGGAGCGCCAGCGGCCAGCACAGGACAAACAGCAGGCACCACGCCAGCAGCACGAACAGGGTCGTCATGTCAGCTTCCTTCGACAGCGAGACGCCGCCTTTCCCACACAGCGTTACGTAGCGCTGCGGCCTTCGCAACCGCGATGCGATGAAACTGCCGATGCGGCGACGAAACCACGCCAGCCCGGACCGAAGCGCCCCGCCCGGGCGCGAACCGCCTTACTCGAAAGAACCCACCGAATCATGTGAGAGATTGTCGAAGCGCGTGTATTCGCCGAAGAACTTCAGCTTGCAAGAGCCGGTCGGGCCACCACGGTGCTTGCCGATGATGATCTCGGCCAGGCCCTTGTCCGGCGAATTTTCCTTGTTGTAGTAATCGTCGCGGTAGATGAAGACGATCATGTCCGCGTCCTGCTCGATTGCGCCGGATTCGCGTAAGTCGGCCATGACCGGGCGCTTGTCGGTTCGCGTTTCCAGCGAGCGGTTGAGCTGGGACAGCGCGATCACCGGCACGTTGAGTTCCTTGGCCAGGCCCTTGAGCGAACGGCTGATCTCGGAGATTTCGGTCGCGCGGTTTTCGCTGTTGCCCGGCACGCTCATCAGCTGCAGGTAGTCGATCACGATCAGGCCCAGGTCGTGCTCGCGCTTGAGGCGGCGGCACTTGGAGCGCAGCACTTCTGGCGACAGGCCGGGCGTGTCGTCGATGAAGATCTTGGTTTCCTTGAGCATCCGGATCGCGGAAGTGACGCGGCTCCAGTCCTCGTCTTCCAGCTGGCCGCTGCGCAGCCGCGTGGCGTTGATGCGACCGTTGGAGGAAATCAGGCGCAGCGCCAGCTGCGAGGACGACATTTCCATCGAAAACACCGCCACGGCCTTCTTCGACTTGATCGCGGCGAACTCGGCGATGTTCAACGCGAAGGTCGTCTTGCCCATCGCCGGACGCGCGGCCAGGATGATCAGGTCAGTCGGCTGCAGGCCGGCGGTCATGCCGTCGAATTCGGTGTAGCCGGTCGGCAGTCCGGTGATGTTGCCGCCGTTGTTGAAACGGTCCTGCAGCAACGAGAACGCGTCCTTCAAAGCGTTGGGCATCGCCACGAAATCGGTGCGGCCGCGCGACCCGGCCTCGGCGATGGCGAACACCTTCTGCTCGGCGTTGGCCAGCAGTTCGGAGCTTTCACGGCCCTCGGGCTGGAAGCCGTTGTTGACGATCTCGGTACCGACGTCGATCAGCTGCCGCATGACGGCTTTGTCGCGCACGATCTCGGCGTAGGCGCTGATGTTGGCCGCCGACGGCGTCGAGCTGGCCAGTTCGATCAGGTAGGCACCGCCGGCGATCATGTCCGACTGGCCCTGGCCGTCGAACCACTCGCCCAGCGTCACCGCGTCGTAAGGGCGGCTGCGCTCGGCCAGCTCGGTGATCGCGCGATAGATCAGCTGATGGTCGCGGCGATAGAAGTCGTCCGGATTGAGCTTGTCGTTGACCTTGTCGTAGGCGTCGGTGACCAGCATCAGGCCACCCAGCACCGCCTGCTCGGCTTCGATCGAATGCGGCGGCATGCGCAACTGCTCGATCCGCGAATCGCTGGGATCGTTGCGGAAATCGCGATCTCGGTCGCGGTCGCGATCACGTTCGCGGCGGGGAGCAGGCATGGTCGACTCTCAGGAAAAACGGCGGGCGCGCGGGCACGGTTGCATGGTAGTCACCCCGCCGCGCGGCCGGTATGGATAAAGCTGTGGATAAGCGGTGCGCAAGGTGTGCAACACCGGCGTCGCAGGCCCTGCGACAGGCACGCAAGGATCCGGCAGACAAAATAAAACGGGCGCCTTGCGGCGCCCGTCCGGTCGCAACCTTCAGCCTGAAGATCAGGCTTCGGCGACGACGATCACCTTGACGGTGATTTCGACGTCGGCGTGCAGCTTCAGCAGCACGTCGTATTCGCCGATGTTGCGGAACGCGCCATCGGTGAGGATGACTTCGCTCTTTTCCAGCGGCTTACCGGCGGCGGTGAAGGCGTCGGCGATTTCGCGCGCGCCCACCGAACCGAACAGCTTGCCTTCGGTCGAAGCATTGGCTGCCACGGTGACGCTGGCGTCTTCGAACTTGGCGGCGCGGCCGGAGGCCTCGTCGTGCACGGCCTTGGCCTTGGCTTCGTAGTCAGCGCGCTTGGCTTCGAACTCGGCCACGTTGGCGGCGGTCGCCGGCACGGCCTTGCCCTGCGGCACCAGGTAGTTGCGGCCGTAGCCCGGCTTGACGTTGACCTGGTCGCCCAGGACGCCGAGGTTGGTCACTTTCTGCAGGAGGATCAGCTTCATTTTCTTTAAGTTCCGTATTCGTTAGCAGCGCGAAAGCGCACTGCAACTGGTGCTGTCCGAATGGACGGTGGAACCTGCAATCGATCCCGGAGCTGCGCACGCAGAAGCGAGCGCAGCGCCAGGACGGGCGATTACACGTCGTGGTTGTCGGTGTACGGGATCAGGGCCAGGAAACGGGCGCGCTTGACGGCCGTCTGCAGCTGGCGCTGGTAGCGCGCCTTGGTGCCGGTGACGCGGCTCGGGACGATCTTGCCGGTCTCGGTCAGGTACTGGCGCAGGGTGTTGAGATCCTTGTAATCGATCTCCTTCACACCTTCGGCGGTGAACTTGCAGAACTTGCGGCGACGGAAGAACTTGGACATGTCAGTAATCCTTAGGCGGCTTCGGAGGCGTCGGAATCGTCGTCGGACTTGGCGGTGTCGCCTTCGTCGTCACGACGGCGGCGTTCGCCGCGCTCGGGCTTGTCGCCCTTCTCGTCCTTGCTCTTCATGATGATCGACATCTCGGTGTCGGCCACGTCGCCATCGCGCTTCATGATCAGGTGACGCAGGATGGCGTCATTGAAGCGGAAGGTCTCGGTCAGCTCGGCCAGGGTGGCCTGGTCGACTTCGACGTTCAGCAGGACGTAGTGGGCCTTGACCAGGTTCTGGATCGGATAGGCCAGCTGACGGCGGCCCCAGTCTTCCAGACGCACGATCTTGCCGTTGTTGCTCTCGATGATGCCCTTGTAGCGCTCGACCATGGCCGGCACCTGCTCGCTCTGGTCCGGGTGGACCAGGAACACGATTTCGTAGAAACGCATGTTGTATTTCCTTTCGGATGAAGGCGGTTTCCGCATGGAATCCGCCGGACAGCCCCCCGCTTGGATGCGGTGGAGCAAGGGACCCAACAGCCAGACAGGCCCGCAGGGAGCAGGAAATTATGTCAGGCCAAGGAGTTGCGTGCAATCGGGCAACCCAGAGCACGCCAGACAGGCCACCGGCCGCGTCGCAGGCGGCGCCAAATCCCAGGCCAATCGCCCGGACACCGGCGCGCCAGCGCCGGCGGGACCGCTCTCAGGCTGCGTCAGCCGAGGTCGTGAAGCTCTCGCCGCAGCCGCACTCGGCGGTGGCGTTGGGGTTGTTGAACAGGAAGGTCTCACCCAGGCCCTGCTTGCCGAAGTCGATCTCGGTGCCGTCCACCAAGGCCAGGCTGTCGGCGTCAACGTAAATCCTGACGCCCTGGTCTTCGAACACCGTGTCGCCGGCGCGCTCGTCGCGGGCCAGATCGGTCACATGACCCCAGCCCGAGCAGCCGGTGCGGGTCACGCCAAAGCGCAGGCCCAACGCGCCGGGCGTGGACTGGACGAAGCGCTGCACGCGCTGGTGGGCGATGGACGTGAGGGTGATGGCCATGGTGGTGCCTTCAATAATGCCTAGAGGCCGATTATAGGGCCGCGGGCCGATCCGGGCCGCTCCATCAGGTGAACGGAGCGTGCCCGCTGCGCAGCCAACCGGTAGACTTGCGCGTTCCTTTAGATCGCGCCGAACAGGCCAGGATTCAAGACATGACGGTGGTGAGCGTCGAACATGCGCTGGCGGGCAAGTTCCCGGCCGGCGGCGAAGTGACGGTCCGCGGCTGGGTGCGCACCCGGCGCGACTCCAAGGCAGGCCTGTCTTTCGTCAACGTCAGTGACGGTTCGTGCTTCGCGCCCATCCAGGTGGTCGCCCCCAATACCCTGTCCAATTACGAATCCGAGGTGAAGCACCTCACCGCCGGCTGCGCCGTGGTCGCAACCGGCACCCTGGTCGCCTCTCAGGGCCAGGGCCAGAGCTTCGAGATCCAGGCCTCCTCGGTCGAGGTGGTCGGCTGGGTCGAAGACCCGGAAACCTACCCGATCCAGCCCAAGGCGCACTCGCTGGAGTTCCTGCGCGAAGTGGCCCACCTGCGCCCGCGCACTAACCTGTTCGGCGCGACGACCCGCATCCGCAACTGCCTGGCACAGGCGGTGCACCGCTATTTCCACCACAACGGCTTCAACTGGATCTCCACCCCGATCATCACCACCTCCGATGCCGAAGGCGCCGGCCAGATGTTCCGCGTGTCTACGCTGGACATGGCCAACCTGCCCCGCAACGCCAAGGGTGAGGTGGATTTCGGCCGCGACTTCTTCGGCAAGGAAACGTTCCTGACCGTGTCTGGCCAGCTCAATGTCGAGGCCTACTGCCTGGCCCTGAGCAAGGTCTACACCTTCGGCCCGACCTTCCGCGCCGAGAACTCCAACACCACCCGCCACCTGGCCGAATTCTGGATGATCGAACCGGAAGTGGCCTTCAACGACCTGGCCGCCAATGCGGACCTGGCCGAGGACTTCCTGAAGTACCTGTTCAAGGCGGTGCTCGACGAGCGCGCCGACGACCTGGCCTTCATCGCCGAGCGCGTGGACAAGACCGCGGTCACCAAGCTGGAAGCCTTCATCAACGCGCCGTTCGAGCGCATCGACTACACCGATGCGATCAAGCTGCTGCAGGACGCGAAGAAGAAGTTCGATTTCCCGGTCGAATGGGGCCTGGACCTGCAGACCGAGCACGAGCGCTGGCTGACCGAGGAACACGTCGGCCGCCCGGTGGTGGTGACCAACTACCCCGAGCACATCAAGGCCTTCTACATGCGCCTGAACGACGACGGCAAGACCGTTGCGGCGATGGACGTGCTGGCCCCGGGCATCGGCGAGATCATCGGCGGCAGCCAGCGCGAAGAGCGCCTGGATGTGCTGGACGCGCGCATGGGCCAGTTCGGCCTGGATCCGGCGCACTACGGCTGGTACCGCGATTTCCGCCGCTACGGCACGGTACCGCACGCCGGCTTTGGCCTCGGCTTCGAGCGCCTGGTGGTGTACGTGTGCGGCCTGAGCAACATCCGCGACGCGATCCCCTACCCGCGCGCGCCGGGCACGGCGGAGTTCTGATGAGCGCCGAACTGGTCGTGCAGTCGGTGACCTTCCTGGTCGGCGCCGGTGCGTTCGGCTTCGGCCTGGTCGGCATCGGGCGCAGCCTCAAGCTGCAGCAGTTGCTGGTGCGCAAGCAGCAGCAAGGCGTGGATGCGAAGCGACTGAAGACCGACCCGGACGTCAGCGCGGCCATGCGCCGGCTGCGCATGCCGCTGGTCTGGGCCACGGTGCTGGCGGTGTGTTCGGTCGCCGCGCCGTCGGTGGCGCGCCTGATCCTGGCGTGATCCTGTTCTTCGCCCTGCTGTTCGTGGCCTCGGCAATCGCCGGGTTCTGCGCGTTCGTGATCTTCTGGCCGCTGACGCTGATCCACGTGCGCGACCGCCACCCGGACCTCGGCGAGCGCTTCGGCCCGGGCGCCTTCATGCAACCCGCCGCGCTGGCCTGGCTGATGCGCGGCGACTACCGCAGCACGGGCGACCGCTCGCTCAGCGGCCTGGCCACGCCCGCACGGATTTCCGTGCTGGTGATCCTGGCCGGACTGGGCATGGCCGGCCTGCTGTGGCTTGTTTTCGAGATCCTGAAATGAACGACACAACACATACCCAATGGTGGCTGGCCAGCCTCGGACTGACCCTGATCTGGGCGCGCCTGCGCATCAAGGACGCCGGTACTGCCGAAGTCCTGGATAGCGATGGCAACACGCTGGCCTACGACAGCGAGGACAGCGCCCGCGCGGCGCTGTTCGACGCCGAGTTCGTTGCCTACGACGGCCTGGACGAGGAAGACGCGCTGCGCCGCGGCTTCTCGCTGCATGAAGTGGTGCCGCCTTACGCCGAAGACGATGCCGCGCTGCGCCCGCTGATGGTGCAGTCGCTGGGCCAGCGCGCCTGAGCCCACGGTGTACCTGCCGCGCGCCTTCGCTGAAGACGACCTGGCCCGGCTCGATGCGCTGATCGCGCGCGATCCGTTCATCACCCTGGTCACGGTTGCGGCTGATGGCAGCCCGCAGGTCAACCACCTGCCGGTGCTCTACACGCGCGACGGCGAGGGCATCCTGCTCGAAGGCCACTGGGCCAAGCCCAATCCGCAGGCGCGCCATGTTGGCGAGGCGTTGGCCGTGGTCCACGGGCCGCACGCCTACGTGTCGCCATCGGCCTATCCGGACAAGGAAGCCGCCGCGCGCGTGCCGACCTGGAACTACGCCGTCGCGCATTTGCACGGCACGCTGGAGGCCTTCGACGACACCGCCGCGCTGGCCGACCTGGTCCAGCGCCTGAGCGTGCACTTCGAAACCTCGGTCGGCCGCGACTGGCGTTTCGAACCCGAGCGCGACGATCACCTGCGCCAGCTGCGTGGCATCGTGGGCTTTCGCCTTCGGGTCACGCGCACGATCCTCAAGTTCAAGCTCAGCCAGAACCATCCGGCTGCCAACATCACGGCGGTGGCTGAGGATCTTGAAACCCGCAACGAGCCAGAGGCCAGCGCGGTTGCCGCGCTGATGCGCGCCCCCTCGCAACCATCCTGACCGCCGCGCGCATTGCGCACCCGCGCCTGCTGCGTTATCCAGACGGTCCTGTTTCGCAACACGGACTGTCTTCATGGATCTCGATCTCTCCGGCAAGCACGCCTTGGTGTGCGGCGCCTCCGACGGCATCGGCAAGGCCGCGGCCATCGAACTGGCACTGCTCGGCGCCGATGTCACCGTGCTCGCAAGGCGCGAAGCCGCGCTGCAACAGGTGGTGGCCGAGTTACCGGTGGTGCGCGAAGGCCAGGTGCACGGCTGGCGCGTCGGCGACGACGGCCAGACGCAGGCGCTGTCCGACACCGTTACCGCGCTGGCGGCCGAGCGCCCGATCCACATCCTGGTCAACAACGGCGGCGGCCCGCCCGGCGGCACCGCGGCCGAGGCCGAACTGGACGCCTATCTCACCGCTTTTCGCCATCACCTCCTGGCCAACCAGACGCGCGTGCAGGCGGTGCTGCCCGGGATGCGCGCCGCCGGTTGGGGCCGCATCGTCAATGTCGTCTCGACCTCGGTGTACGAGCCGATCCCCAACCTGGGCGTGTCCAACACCACGCGCGGCGCCGTGGCCGGCTGGGCCAAGACGCTCTCGCGCGAACTCGGCCCCAGCAACATCACCATCAACAACGTGCTGCCCGGCTTCACCCGCACCGCACGCATGGACCACATCATCGCCGACCGCATCCAGGCCAACGGCGGCACCGCCGAGACCGCAGTCGAAGCCATCGCCGCCAACATCCCGCTGCGCCGCGTCGCCGAAGCGGCCGAAGTCGCCGCCGCCATCGCCTTCCTCGCCAGCCCCGCCGCCGGCTACATCACCGGCATCAGCCTGGCCGTGGACGGCGGGCGGATGCAGTCAATCTGATCGCCCTCGACGCGGCAGCCACATCACGCGTGATCGAATACGCCCATGCCTGAAGGTCCCGAAATCCGCCGTGCCGCCGATCGCCTGTTTGAGGCGGTCGGCAATCAGCCGCTGGAGCAGGTCTGGTTCTATCCGCCGGCCCTGAAAGGTAAGGCCAAGGGATTGCTCGGCCGGCGGATCATCGCTATCGACACACATGGCAAGGCGATGCTGACGCGGTTCGACAATGGCACCACGCTGTACACGCACAACCAGCTCTACGGCGTGTGGATGATTGCCAAGTCCGGCGAACGGCCGGAGACTACGCGCAGCCTGCGGGTGGCGCTGGAGACCGAAACCGCCGCGATCCTGCTGTATTCGGCCTCGGATATCGCGCTGTGGAAGAACGAGGACCTGGCCACGCATCCGTTCCTGTCCAAACTCGGGCCGGATGTACTGGACAAGCAGTTGACTGCTGCGGCGGTCGCCAAGCGCCTGCAGGAGCCGCGTTTTGCCCGGATGTCGCTGGCCGCGCTGCTGCTGGACCAGAGCTTCCTGGCCGGGATGGGCAATTACCTGCGCTCGGAAGTGCTGTTCGAGGCCGGCATCGCGCCGACCCGCGATGCGGCCGGGCTCAACCCGGACGAACGCAAGCTGCTCGCCAAGGCCCTGCTGGACGTGCCGCGTCGCAGCTATCGCAGTCGCGGCATCCGCAAGGCCGGCGGCATGCGCGCCGAATACATCACCGACACGGCCGAGGGCTTTGCGTTCAAGGTGTTCGACTTGGCCGGCGAGCCCTGCCCCGACTGCGGCACCACGATCCGCCGCCGCGAACTGGCCGGCCGGCGGCTCTACGATTGCCCGCATTGCCAGCGCTGAGAGCGCTGTAAGCCACTGTGGGAGCCGTTTCAGCGGCGATGACCCACGACCGGGACAGCCTCATCGCCGCTGAAGCGGCTCCCACAAACAGCGGCGTCTGCGCCGGGTTCAGCACACGCAATCCCGCCCCGGCCTTGACGCTTCTGCGATAATCGACGGCATGAGCGAACTCGACGATCTGCTGCGCAATAACCGGGACTGGGCGGACAAGGTCTGCCAGGACGACCCGAGCTTCTTCGAACGGCTGTCCAAGCAGCAATCCCCACGCTATCTGTGGATTGGCTGTTCGGACTCGCGCGTGCCGGCCAACCAGATCCTGGGCCTGGACCCGGGTGAGGTGTTCGTGCACCGCAACGTGGCCAACGTGGTGGTGCACAGCGACCTCAACTGCCTCTCTGCCGTGCAGTTCTCGGTGGACGTGCTGAAGGTCGAGCACATCCTGATCGTCGGTCACTACGGCTGCGGCGGCGTGCACGCCAGCATGACCGGCATGCGTCTGGGGCTGGTCGACAACTGGCTGCGCCATGTCGGCGATGTCTGCGGCAAGCACGCCGATCGCCTGGCCAAGGTCGAGAACGACGCCCTGCGCCATGCGCGCCTGTGCGAACTCAACGTGATCGAGCAGGTCGCCAACCTGTGCCACACCACGGTGATGCAGGATGCCTGGGCACGCGGCCAGAAGGTCGCCGTGCACGGCTGGTGCTACAGCCTGTCCGATGGCCGCGTGCGCGAGTTGGGCATGGATGTCGCCGGCCCGGAACAGCTGCAGCCGGCCTACGAGCGCGCCCTGGCCTCGATGCCGGTGGCCGGCAAGCGCGACGAATAACACGCGCATTCCAGGCGTCGCCCACGTTCCCGGGAGGAACCCCATGCTGCCCGCTCCGCTCAACCTGCAGGCCTGGATCGAGGAACACCGGCACCTGCTCAAGCCGCCGGTGGGCAACAAGGTGATCTACGCCGGCGACTTCATCGTGATGGTCGTCGGCGGTCCGAACATCCGCACCGACTACCACTGGGATGAGGGCCCGGAGTGGTTCTACCAGCTGGAAGGCCAGATGGTGCTGAAGATCCAGGAGGACGGCGCCGCGCGCGACATCCCGATCAGCGCCGGCGAGATCTTCCTGCTGCCGCCGCGCGTGCCGCATTCGCCGCAGCGCATGGAAGGCTCGGTCGGACTGGTGGTCGAACGCCGCCGCCTGCCGCACGAGGACGACGGCCTGATGTGGTTCTGCGAAGCCTGCAACCACAAGCTCTACGAAGAGTTCTTCCACCTGCGCAACATCGAGACCGATTTCCCGCCGGTGTTCGACCGCTTCTACGCCTCGCTGGAGCATCGCACCTGCACGGCCTGCGGCCACGTCAATCCGGCGCCCGACCGCTACGTGATGCCGGATACCTGAGCACGGACCAGACGTGCTGCGCGCCCTGCTCCGCCTGAAACCCCGCGACATCCCGGTGCGGGTGGCGCTGCGCAATTCCTTCGCGGTATTCGCACCACTCGCCGTCGGCGTGTGGATGGATGCGCCGACGATTGGCTTGGGCATGGCCATCGGCGCGCTGCAGACCATGTTCGCCGACCAGCCCGGCGCCTACGCGCTGCGGATGCGGCGGATGCTGCTGACTGCGTTGATCGCGGGCCTGTCGGCCGGCATCGGCATCCTGGTCGGCCAGCACACGGCGGTGCTGGTGGTGGCGGTGTTCGTGTTCGGCTTCGCCGGCGGATTGGTGGTGTCGCTGGGGCCGCTGGCCGCGCGCAATGGCCTGGCCAGCATGATCCTGCTGATGGTCTGCGCCAACATGGGCGTCGCCCCCGCGCAGGCGCCGGGCGTGGCCGCGCTGATCTTCGCCGGCGGCCTGCTGCAGATGCTGATGGCGGTGGCCGCCTGGCCGCTGCAGCGCTACCGGCCCGAGCGCTTCGCCCTGGCCACGATCCTGCAGCAGCTGGCGATCACCGCGCGCACGCGCCCCGATGCCAGCCAGCCGTCGCCGACGATGCAGGCCGCGCAGGACACGCTGCTGCTGTTGCACGGCCAGCACCACACCCGCGGCGTGGCGCTGCAGTCGTTCCGGATCATGGCCGAGGTCTGCGAGCGTGTGCGCATCGACCTGCTGGCTCTGGCCGACGTGCATGCCCGCCTCGAAGACGCCAAGGCGCGCGAGCTGATCGAGACCCTGCTCAAGCAGGCCGCGTTGGTGCTGGATCACCTCTCGGGCGCGATGCGCGAAGCCACCGCACCGACCCGCGCCGAAGACGACGTGGCCAAACTGCAGGCGCTGGGACCCGCGTTCGAAGCCGCGCGTGTTAATGCGGAAAGA
Organism: Pseudoxanthomonas sp. GM95; assembly: GCF_900109775.1. Classification (GTDB taxonomy): domain Bacteria; phylum Pseudomonadota; class Gammaproteobacteria; order Xanthomonadales; family Xanthomonadaceae; genus Pseudoxanthomonas_A. The sequence goes on along the minus strand of NZ_FOAX01000001.1, from coordinate 1,354,010 downwards.
ACCCGCGACCAGCGTTTATTGCGCCTGGCCACCGGCCGCGCGGCCGGGCTCGCCGGCCAGCTGCGTGCGCTGGTGCGCAACGGTTACTGGGCCAGCAGCGCCGGCCAGATCAAGGCGCAGCAGGCCGAGTCGCGCCTGCCGCCGGCGCTGCGCCCCAATTCGCCGTGGATCACGCTCAAGTCCAACCTCAAGCTGTCTTCAGTGGCGTTTCGTCATGCCCTGCGCTGTGGCACCAGCCTGGTAATCGCGCTGCTGCTGGAGCGCACCCTGCAGCTACCGCACGGCACCTGGATCCCGATGACCACCGCGATCGTGCTCAAGCCCGATTTCGGCGGCACCTTGAGCTTCGGCGCCGGGCGCGTGGCCGGCACGCTGGCGGGGCTGCTGGTCGGCACCGCGCTGATCCATTACGCGATGGACGGCACCGTGGTGCGGCTGTTGCTGCTGTGGCTGTTCTGCTTCGGCTTCCGCCTGACCGCGCAGATGAACTACGGTCTGGGCGTGGCCCTGCTGACCGGCATGCTGGTGATGCTGCTGTCCTTCGAGGGCTACGCGCCGGGCGAGGCGCTCAGCGCCCGCGTGGTCGCCACGTTGATCGGCAGCGCGCTGGCGATGCTGGCCTACGCCGCCTGGCCGACGTGGGAAGGCAAGCGCACCCGCAGCGCCTTCGCCACACTGCTGGAAGCCGATCAGCGCCACCTCACCGCGCTGTTGGCCGGCCGCGTGGATGTGCTGGACGAAACCCGCAGCGCCGCCCGCGCCGCGCGCACCAACGTGCAGGCCTCGATCGACCGGCTCAAGGCCGAGCCGCGCCGCAAGGGCAACCGCGCCGAGGCCGAACTGACCGAATCGCTGCTGGCCAACGCCACCCGCCTGATGCGCGCGCCGCTCACGCTTGAAGCGCAGCTGCGCGAAGGCGCGAGCCTGCCCGACCTGCCGGCCCTGGCCGACTTCAGCGCGGCGGTCGATGCGGCCTTGGGCGCGCAGGTGCGCCTGCTGCGCGGCACCGGCAAGTTCTCCGAAATCCCGGCGCTGCGCCCGCACGAGCGCAAGCTCGCTGAAAGCGTCCCGCACGAGCACGACGTGGCCTTCGCCCTGCTCGATGCCAGCGACCGCATCGCCGACAGCCTCGACACGCTGACCCATCTCCTGCGCCGCGGCGGCGCGCAGGGAAACAAGACCGCCACCACGGTGGCCACTCCCGTGCCCGGGTAGACTGCGGCGCGGCGCCAATGACATCTGGCACGCTCCGTGCGTGCCGTTCATCGCACACCCTTGGCGCTGCGCCCCACCGGGCCTGCGTTTCCCCGCCTTCGACACCGCACCAAGACGCCCGCACCAATGAACGACGCGCTTTCCCGCACCTACGCCATCGCCCTGGATGCCGCCGACCCGCTGCGCAGCTTCCGTAACGAATTCCTGCTACCCAAGCACAAGAACGTCGACCAGGCGTACTTCTGCGGCAATTCGCTGGGCCTGCAGCCGCGCGGCGCGCGCAAGGCCGTCGAGCAGGTGCTGGACAAGTGGGCGCACGAGGCAGTGGAAGGCCACTTCCGCGGCCAGGCGCAGTGGATGACCTACCACGAACAGGTGCGCGAGCCGCTGGCGCGGATCGTCGGCGCGCTGCCGGGCGAAGTGGTGGCGATGAACACGCTGACCGCCAACCTGCATTTCATGATGGTCAGCTTCTACCGCCCCACGTCACAGCGACCCGCGATCCTGATGGAAGCAGGCGCGTTCCCGTCCGACCGCCACGCGGTGGAATCGCAGATCCGCTTCCACGGCTTCAACCCCGACACCGACCTGATCGAAGTCGAGCCCGACGAGGCCGAAGGCACGATCTCGATGGCCGCCATCGAACGCGCCATCGCCCAGCACGGTCACCGCGTCGCACTGGTGCTGTGGCCCGGCCTCCAGTACCGCACCGGCCAGGCCTTCGACCTGGCTGAAATCGCACGCCTGGCGCATGCGGCCGGGGCGATGGTGGGCTTCGACCTGGCCCACGCCGTGGGCAACCTGCCGCTGGCCCTGCACGACGCCGATGCGGATTTTGCCGTGTGGTGCCATTACAAGTACCTCAACGCCGGCCCCGGCGCGGTTGCCGGTGCCTTTGTGCATCAGCGCCACGCGCAGGCCGACCTGCCGCGCTTTGCCGGCTGGTGGGGCCACGAGAAGGAAACCCGCTTCCTGATGGCGCCCGAGTTCAAGCCCACGCCCGGCGCCGAAGGCTGGCAGCTGAGCAACCCGCCGGTGCTCGCGCTCGCGCCGCTGCTGGCGTCGCTGGAACTGGTCGACAAGGCCGGCGGCATGGCCGCGCTGCGCACCAAGTCGGAAAAGCTCACCAGCTTCCTGGAAGAGCTGATCGAAGCGCGCCTGCTGGACACGCTGGAGATCATCACCCCGGCCGAGCCCGAGCGCCGCGGCTGCCAGCTCTCGCTGCGCGTGGCCGGCGGCCGCGAGCAGGGCCGCGAGCTGTTCGATTACCTGGTGTCGGTGGGTGTGCTCGGCGACTGGCGCGAGCCCGACGTGATCCGCATCTCGCCGGTGCCGCTCTACAACAGCTTCAAGGACATCTACCGCTTCGTGGAAGAAGTGGAGATGTGGCGCGGCGTCTGAGCCCTTCTCGCGATCGCGCTAAACCGGGCGACATGGATGTCCGACGCACTGATCTGCCTCTTCGCACTGTTCTGCGGCTATCTATTCTTCTGGATCGTCGCGCTTCACTGGCGGACCCTGAGCCGTCGGCTGAATCCGCTCAGCACCAAATACATCGGAATGAAAAGCTACGAAGAGCTCCGGAACTGGGTGATGGCGGCCAACATGATCTGGGGCCCGATTATCCTGGTCGCAACAGGAAGCCTCCTCATCACGCATGGCTGGGGCGCACTGTGGATGGTGTTTTTTCTTGCCGGGTATGCAACCGCCTTCCTTAGATTCGTCAGGAATTCAAAAAAGGACTGGGACGATCGTTGGCGATAATCCTTAGTTTCCGAGGGAAAGCTGCACATTGAACGCATCCTCGCGCTCCATCACGATCATCGGCGCCGGCCTGGCCGGCGGCCTGCTGGCCATCCTGCTCTCGCGCAAGGGCTGGAACGTCACCGTCTACGAGCGTCGCGGCGATCCGCGCGTCAAAGGCTACGAATCGGGCCGTTCGATCAACCTGGCCCTGGCCGAGCGCGGCCGCCATGCGCTGCGCCAGGCCGATGCCGAAGACGCGGTGATGGCGCGCGCGGTGATGATGCGCGGGCGCATGGTGCATTTCCTCGAAGGCGGCGAGCAGTTGCAGCGCTACGGCCGCGACGACAGCGAGGTGATCTGGTCGATCCACCGCGCCGACCTCAACGTCACACTGCTCAACCTGGCGGAAGGCGCCGGGGCGAAGATCCATTTCTACCGGCGCCTGCATACGGTGGATTTCCCTGCCGGCTATGCGCGCTTCATCGACGACCGCGATGATTCGCCGCATGACATCCGCTTCGACACGCTGATCGGCGCCGATGGCGCGGGCAGCGCGCTGCGGGCGGCGATGAGCCGCGCGACCTGGCTGGGCGAACGCGGCGAATTCCTGGGTCATTCGTACAAGGAGCTGGAGATCCCGCCGGCGCCGGACGGCAGCTTCCGCATCGAGCCCAATGCGCTGCACATCTGGCCGCGCGGCGACTATATGTGCATCGCCTTGCCCAACGACGCAGGCACCTTCACCGTCACCCTGTTCCTGCCCAACACCGGGCCGACCAGCTTCGCCACGGTGCGCAGCGGCGACGAGGCGCGGGCGCTGTTCGAGCGCGATTTCGCCGACGCACTCCCACTGATCCCCAACCTGGAGCGCGACTGGGAACACCATCCGCCCGGCCTGCTCGGCACGCTGTACCTGGATCGCTGGCACCTGGGCGGCCGCGCGGTGCTGCTGGGCGATGCGGCGCACGCGATGGTGCCCTTCCACGGCCAGGGCATGAACTGCGCGTTCGAGGATTGCGTGGCGCTGGCCGCACAGCTGGAAGCACAGGACGACCTGACCAGCGCTTATGCCGCGTTCGAGGCCGAGCGCAAACCCAACGCCGCCGCGATCCAGGCGATGGCGCTGGAGAACTACACCGAGATGCGCGACCGCGTGGATGATGCGGATTTCCTGCTGCAGCGCCAGCTGGAACAGCAGCTGCAGCAGCGCCATCCGGGCCGCTTCGTGCCGCACTACACGATGGTCACCTTCATGCGCATTCCCTACGCGGTGGCGCTGGAACGCAGCGAGGTACAGCGCAAGCTGCTGCGCGAGGCCACCCAGGGCCACACCACGCTGGCGTCGATCGACTGGATCACGCTGGACCAGCGCGTGCACGACGCACTGCCGCTGCTCGAAGACGCGGCCTGACGCCACGCCACCGTCCCGTCACGCAGACGGGACCGCAAAGCCCCAGTGCAGCGCGCGCCCTACAATGGGCGCACCTTCGTCGACGGCGCCGACATGCCCGCGAGCTATCTGTTCTACGACCTTGAGACCTTCGGCCAGGACCCGCGCCGGACGCGCATCGCGCAGTTCGCCGCCCAGCGCACCGATGCCGCGCTGAACCCGGTCGAGGATCCGGTCACCTTCTACGTCAAGCCGGCCGACGACCTGCTGCCTTCGCCGGTGGCGACGCTGATCACCGGCATCACGCCGCAGCATGCCTTGGCCGAAGGCGTGCCCGAATGCGATGCCATTGCCCGCATCTATGAGGAGATGGCGCGCCCGGACACCTGCACGCTGGGCTGGAACACGCTGCGCTTCGACGATGAGTTCGTGCGTCACGGGCTGTTCCGCAACTTCTTCGATCCCTATGAGCGCGAGTGGCGCGGCGGCAACAGCCGCTGGGATCTGCTCGATGTCGCGCGGCTGTTCCACGCGCTGCGCCCGGAGGGCGTGCACTGGCCCACGCGCGAGGACGGCGCGACCAGCTTCAAGCTCGAGCACCTGGCCATCGCCAACGACGTGCGTACCGGTGATGCGCATGAAGCCATGTCCGACGTGCGCGCCACCGTCGGCATCGCGCGCGCCATGCGCAGCGCACAGCCGCGGCTGTGGGATTACGCGCTGCAGCTGCGCAACAAGCGCTATGCCGCCAGCCTACTGGACACCACCGCGATGACGCCGGTGCTGCATGTCTCGATGCGCTATCCGGCCAGCCGGTTGTGCGCCGCGCCGGTGCTGCCGGTGGCGCGCCATCCGCGTATCGACAGCCGCATCATCGTGCTGGACCTGGACGACGATGCCGCCGAGGCCCTGCTCGACCTCGATCCGCAGGACATCGCCGACCGCCTCTACACGCCGCGCGCCGATCTGCCCGAAGACGTGCGACGCGTGCCGCTCAAGGAAGTCCATCTCAACCGCTGCCCGGCATTGGTGCCGTGGAATTACCTGCGCGAGGCCGACTTCGAACGCCTGCGTATCGATCCTGCCACGATCGAAACCCGCGCCGCGCTGCTGCGCCAGTACGCCCCACAGGTCGCCGAGAAAGTACGGCAGGTCTTCGCCAGCGAGCGTGCGCACGAACCGTCAGACCCCGATGCCTCGATTTACGACGGCTTCCTGGCCGAGGGCGACAAGCGCAAGCTCACCGAGGTACGCACCACGCCGCCCGAGGCGCTGCGCGAGCGCGCGTTCGGCTTCAAGGATCCGCGCCTGGACGAACTGCTGTTCCGCTATCGCGCGCGCAACTGGGCGGGCACGCTGGAGGCCGACGAACAGGCGCGCTGGGACGACTACCGCCGCCAGCGCCTGGCGCCGGGCACGCAGGTCTCCGAATACGGCTTCGACAGTTTCTTCGGCGAGATCGCCGCGCTGCGCGCGCAACACGCCGACGACGGCAGCAAGCTGGTGCTGCTGGACCAGCTCGAAGCCCACGGCCGCACCCTGCAGTCCACGCTCTGAGCGCATCCACGCGCGCTTGCCGCGCCTGCGTGCATCCTGCCCCCAACCGACCAAGACCGACCGCTGCATGGCCACCTACTTTTCCGACGCCAGCTTCAAGTTCCTCAAGGCGCTGGCGCGTCACAACGACAAGACCTGGTTCAACGCCAACAAGGCCAAGTATGAAGACCACGTGCGCCAGCCGTTCCTACAGCTGTTGACCGATCTGCAGCCGGACCTGCTGGCGGTGAGCGATAAGTTCCGTTCGGACCCCAAGACAGTGGGCGGCTCGCTGTTCCGCATCTATCGCGATGCGCGTTTCTCCAACGACAAGTCGCCGTACAAGCTGTGGCAGGGCGCGCGCCTGTACCACGAGCGGCGCAAGCAGGTGCCTGCGCCGTCTTTCTACATTCACCTGCAGCCGGGCGAGAGCTTCGTCGGCGCAGGTTTATGGCATCCGGAAGCCGACACGCTGCGCAAGCTGCGCCAGTTCATCTTCGACAATCCGATGACGTGGAAAGCGGCCGCGCACGCACCGGCATTCCGCAAGAAATTCGATTTCGAAGAGGCCGAGATGCTAAGCCGGCCGCCACGCGGCTTCCCCGCCGATTTCGAATTCATCGACGACCTCAAGCACAAGAACTTCGTCTGCTGGCGGGCGCTGGACGATGCCACGATGGCCGGCCCGAAGCTGCGCCAGACCCTGGCGGCCGATTTCGCCGCACTTGGGCCCTTTGTCGATTACCTGTGCGCGGCGCTGGACCTGGAATTCTGAGTGGGAGACCGCGATGAAGAAGTGGCTCGCCCTGGTGATCGTCCTGCTGCTGGCCCTCGGCGGTTTCGTCGCGGCCGGGCCGTACATCGCCATCCACGGCATCCAGCGCGCCCTGGCCGAACAGGACACCGGCAAGCTGGAACGCTACGTCGACTTTGCCACGCTGCGCGTCAACCTACGCGCGCAGCTGCAGGATCGGATCGTGCGCGCGGCCGGCATGGAGGCGCAGTCGAGCTTCCTGGGCTCGATTGCGTTGTCGCTGGCCGGAGGCGCCGCCGGCATCGGCGTGGACGCGATGGTCACGCCCACCGGCATCGCCGCGATCCTGCAGGGCCGCTCGGTGTGGAAGCGCGCGACCGGCGACACCGCCAACGGCGATACCTACGGCGCCCCGCGCCCGGCCGAACCGCTCAAGCAGGCCGAAGGCCGCTACACCTCGCTATCGCGCTTCACCGCGACCAGCACCGTCAGCGACGGCGGCGAACCGATGACGTTCGTGCTCGAGCGTCAGGGTATCGTGTGGAAGCTGACGGATATTCAGTTGCCGCGCTGAAGCGCGACAAAGCCTGCCCGCGAAGCCGCATCTGATTCAACGACCGCACTCCGCCAGCATCGCCTGATAAAGCGCGAGATCCTCCGCGCTGAAACAACAGAAGACGACGCGCTCGACGGTCACCGCTGGATGCGCCACGACCGTCTCGATGGCGATGCGGGCTGCCTGCGGTTTGGGAAACCCATAGATGCCGGTGCTGATGCCCGGGAAAGCCACGCTGCGCGCACCGAGCGTCTCTGCAATCAGGAGCGCATTGGCATAACACGCCGCCAGCAGCGCGGGCTCGTCCGCGTCACCGCCGCGCCAGACCGGCCCAACGGTATGAATAATGTGCCTGGCGAGCAGCCGATATCCCTTGGTGGCCTTGGCCTGACCGGTGTTGCAGCCACCAAGCAATCTGCATTCGTGGACAAGCTCAGGACCGGCCGCGCGATGGATGGCGCCATCCACGCCGCCACCGCCCAGCAACGAGCTATTCGCTGCATTGACGATGGCATCGACGGCCAGCGTGGTGATATCGGCTTTGGCCGCTGAAAGATCCATGCCCGGTTCCCCTGGGGTTCAAACCATCGCCGGCCTGGCACACCTTGCGATGCAGTCCGCACGATGCGGAGATTGCCCAGCTACTCGTTCGCCACCCCATGCGGCACATGCCCGGCGGCGGTATGCGTGCGCGCGCTGTCGATGTTGTGCTGGGAGTCGTCGAAGAAGATGTCCGCGCCGAACGCGGCCAGGAACGGCCCCTTGTGGCGGCCACCGAGGAACAGCGCTTCGTCCAGTCGCACGCCCCACTCACGCAGCGTGCGGATCACGCGCTCATGCGCCGGTGCCGAACGCGCGGTGACCAGCGCGGTGCGGATCGGCGCGCTTTCGCCCGGCGGAAACACAGCCTGCAGCTGATGCAGCGCGGACAGGAAATTGCGGAACGGTCCGCCCGAGAGCAGCTCTCGTGCTTTCTCGCGCTCGTGCAGGCCAAAGGCTTCCACGCCCTGCTCGCGCGAGATGCGCTCGCTCTCGTCGCCGAAGATCACCGCGTCACCGTCGAAGGCGATCCGCAGCTGCGTGGACAGGCGACCGGCCGGCAGTTCGCCGGCGGCGGCGGCCGCTTCCTCGGCGCGCTCGCCCGGCGTCTTGGGCAGGATCGTAGCCGCGGCGATGCCGTGGCCCAGCGCGCTGCGCACCGAGTCCGGATTGGCCGACAGGAACAAATCCGTGCCGAACGGCTTGACGTACGGCCAGGTCGCCTCGCCCGAGGTGAAGGTGGCGCGGACGATGTCCAGCCCGTAGTGCTGGATCGAATTGAAGATGCGCAGGCCGGTGTCGGCCGAGTTACGCGACAGCAGGATCACTTCCACGCGCGGCTGGTCTTCCGGCGCGCCGACGTTGAGGGCCAGCAGCTTGCGCACGACGGTGAAGGCCACGCCCGGCGCAAGCACGTCGTCCTCGTGGGCGCGCTGGTAGGCGGCATAGGCTTCCAGCCCCTGCGCTTCCCACAGCGCGTGGCTTTCTTCCAGGTCGAACAGGGCGCGCGAGGTGACCGCGACGGTGAGTAGGCGGGGCGTGTTGTCGGCCATGGCGTCAGACCACGAACTGTTCGCTGAAGATGCGTTCTTCCAGGTTGTGCTCCGGGTCGAACAGCAAGGTCACGGTGCGGTCGCGCGATTCGCGGATGGTCACCTCGGTCACGTCGCGGAACTCGTGCGAATCAGCCGTGGCGCTGACCGGCCGCTTGTGCGGGTCCAGCACGCGGAAGGTGACCTCGGTGCTCGCCTTGAGGATCGCGCCGCGCCAGCGACGCGGGCGGTACGGGGCAATCGGCGTCAAGGCAATCGTGTTGCTGCCCAGCGGCAGGATCGGCCCGTGCGCGGAGTAGTTGTAGGCAGTGCTGCCGGCCGGCGTGGCCACCAGCACGCCATCGCCGATCATTTCCTCGACGCGGGTCTGGCCGTTGAGGTCGATGCTCATCTGCGCGGCCTGGCGGGTCTGGCGCAGCAGCGAGACCTCGTTGTAGGCCAGCGATTGCACCTCGATGCCCGACTCGGTCTGCGCGGTCATTTCCAGTGGACGCAACGTCGCCGGCTCGGCCGCGGCGATGCGCTCCAGCAGTCCGTCCTCGCGATGGTGGTTCATCAGGAAGCCCACCGTGCCCAGCTTCATCCCGAACACCGGCTTACCCAGCTGCCCGTGGCGATGCAGGGTCTGCAGCATGAAGCCGTCGCCGCCAAGCGCCACCACGATGTCGGCATCGGCCGGCGCGTGATGGCCGTAACGGGCGGCGAGTTTGGCGAGGGCCTGCTGCGCCGATTCGGCGGAACTGGCCAGGAAGGCAAGGCGGGGAGACGTCATGCGGCGAAGGATAGCGCGGCGTGTGCGGCAAACGTGACCGTGGCCCATGAAAAAACGGGGCAAGGCGCTGTCGCCCTGCCCGGTCCTTCAAACCGCTGCGCGAACTGACGTGCTTACGTCAGCTGCGACAGGCGCTGCACCGCGACCGAGGCCGTCGGGTAATCCAGGGTCTTCTGCGCGGCGACCTCGTCCAGCATCGACAGGGTGAAACGCAACGCCGCATCGTCGCGCTGCAGCCAGCGGGCGACCTTGGCTTCGGCGTTATCGCCCGGCAGGGCCAGCGCCTGCAGGGTCAGCGCCCGCAGGTGGGCCTGCAGCTCGTCGCGCAGCACGCCACGGGCCACGGCGTGCCAGCGGCCATCGACCTGCAACGCATCGATCTGGGTCAGCAGCCACGGCAGGTGCAGCGCATCGCCCAGGCGGTAATAGACCTTGGACACCGCCACCGGCGAGAGCTTGCGTTCGCGCGCCAACTCGATGATGTCCGCCGACGGCTCCAGGTACGGCAGCGCGGCCAGCTGGCCGGCCAACGCGTCGGGCACGCCCTTGGCGATCCAGTCGGCCAGCTTGGCCTCGTAGGCCGGGCGCAGCGAATCGGGCAGCACGCCATCGGCCGCGCGGATGTCGTTGAAGCCGTCGTGATAGCGCTCCACCGCGGTGGCGATCGCCGGGATCGCACCCGGACGGGTCAGCAGCCAACGGGTGAAGCCGCGCTGCAGGTTCCAGATCACCTGCAGGGCGTCGATCTGCACCGACTCGGCGACCTGGCCATCCAGCGCGTCGATCTGGGTCCACAGCGCACGTGCGTCCAGCGTTTCGCGGGTGATGGTGTAAGCCTTGGCGACCTCACCGATGCCGCGGCCGGTGTCTTCCTGCATGCGCATCAGGAAGGTCGCGCCCATGCGGTTGATGGTGGAATTGGTCACCGCCGTGGCGATGATTTCGCGCTTCAGGCGATGCTTCTCCATCTGCCCGGCGTACTTGGCCTGCAGCGGCTGCGGGAAGTAGCGCTGCAGCTCCTTGGACAGGTACGGATCTTCAGGGATATCGGTTTCCAGCAGCTCGGCGAACGCCACCAGCTTGGAATACGACAGCAGCACCGACAGCTCCGGACGGGTCAGGCCCAGGCCACGCGCCTTGCGCTCGGCGAACTCGGCATCGGAAGGCAGGTATTCGATCTGCCGGTCCAGCAGGCCGCGCGATTCCAGCACCTGCACGAAGTGCTGCTTGGAGCCCAGGCGCGGCACGCTCATGCGTTCCATCAGGCTCAGCGCCTGGTTCTGGCGGTAGTTGTCGTTGAGCACCAGCTGGCCGACTTCATCGGTCATGCTGGCCAGCAGGGTGTTGCGGGCCTTTTCGGCCAGCTTCTTCTGCTGCACCACGCCGTCGAGCAGGATCTTGATGTTGACCTCGTGGTCCGAGGTGTCCACGCCGGCCGAGTTGTCGATGAAGTCGGTGTTGAGCAGCACGCCGCTGCTCAGCGCCGCCTCGATGCGGCCCAGCTGGGTCAGGCCCAGGTTGCCGCCCTCGCCCACCACCTTGCAGCGCAGGTCGCGGCCGTTGACGCGCAGCGCGTTGTTGGCGCGATCGCCGACATCGGCATGCGATTCGGCCGAGGATTTGACGTAGGTGCCGATGCCGCCGTTCCACAACAGGTCCACCGGCGCCTTGAGGATGGCGGTCAGCAGTTCGGTCGGCGACAGCGTGGCCACCTTCTCATCCAGGCCCAGCACCGCGCGCACCTGCGGGGTGATCGTAATCGTCTTGAGGGTGCGCGGGTAGATGCCGCCGCCGGCCGAGATCAGCTTGGCGTCGTAATCAGCCCAGCTCGATCGCGGCAACTTGAACATCCGCGCGCGCTCGGCGAACGACCTGGCTGCATCCGGCGACGGATCAAGGAAGATGTGGCGATGGTCGAACGCGGCCACCAGCTGGATGTGCTCGGACAGCAGCATGCCGTTGCCGAACACGTCGCCGGACATGTCGCCCACGCCGACCACGGTGAAATTCTCGGTCTGCGTATCGCGGCCCAGCGCACGGAAGTGGCGCTTGACCGACTCCCACGCGCCCTTGGCGGTGATGCCCATGCCCTTGTGGTCGTAACCGACCGAACCACCGGAGGCGAACGCATCGCCCAGCCAGAAGCCATGATCGATGGCCAGGCCGTTGGCGATATCGGAGAACGTCGCGGTGCCCTTGTCGGCGGCCACTACCAGATACGGATCGTCCAGGTCATGGCGCACCACATCCGCCGGCGCGACGATCTTGCCGCCAATGATGTTGTCGGTGATGTCCAGCAGGCCCTGGATGAACATCTTGTAGCAGGCGATGCCTTCGGCCAGGACTGCATCACGCTCGCCGCTGGCCGGCGACTGCTTCACGAAGAAGCCGCCCTTGGCACCGACCGGCACGATCACCGTGTTTTTCACCATCTGCGCCTTGACCAGGCCCAGCACCTCGGTGCGGAAGTCCTCGCGGCGATCGGACCAGCGCAGGCCACCACGGGCGACCGCGCCGAAGCGCAGGTGCACGCCTTCCACGCGCGGGCCGCAGACGAAGATCTCGCGGTACGGACGCGGCTTGGGCAGGTCCGGCACCTTGGCCGAATCGAACTTGAAGCTGATCGTGTGCGCCAGCGCGCCGTTGGCGCCCAGCTGGTAGTAGCTGGTGCGCAGCGTGGCTTCGATGCAACCCATGATGCTGCGCAGGATGCGATCGTCGTCCAGGCTGGAAACGCCATCGAGCAGCTTCACCAGCGTGGCGTGCACCGCATCGCACTGCGCCTGGCGCGGCTGCGCGGCGGCATCGACCAGGCGCTGGAGCGCCTTGACGGTGTCCTCATCGGCTTCACCGGCCAGGGCCTGCAGCTGGGAGACCAGTGCTTCGGCGCGCTTGCTGTTGCGGGCCTTGGCCGGCAGATCCAGTGACGGATCGAAGCGTGCCTCGAACATGCGCACCAGCAGCGCGGCCAGCAGCGGATAACGGGCGAGCGTGTCTTCCACCGAACCCTGCGAGAACGGCACGCCGGTCTGCAGCAGGTACTTGGTGTAGCCGCGCAGCACCGCGACCTGGCGCCAGTCCAGGCCACCGCGCAGCACCAGGCGGTTGAAGCGGTCGTTCTCCGCATCGCCGCGCCAGACGCGGGCGAAGGCCTCGTCGAAGTCTTCCGCACGTGCGGCGACATCGATCGCGCCGATCGCCGGCTCAACTTCGAACTCCTGGATGTAGGAGACCGTGCCATCCACGTCCATGCGGAACGGATGCTCGGAGATCACGCGCAGGCCCATGTTCTCCATCAGCGGCAGCGCGTCGGAGAGCGGGATGTCCTGGCCCTGGCGATACAGGTTGAGGCGCAGCGCGCCTTCGCCGGCGCGGTGCTGGGTGGAGCGATACAGGCTCAGGCGCAGGTCGGCCGGGCCGTCCAGTGCCGCCAGGCGCTCGACGTCATCGGCAGCGAGCTGCACCGAGACGTTCTCGATGTAGTTCTGCGGCAGGGCGCGGCCATAGCTCGCAGCCAGGCTCAGGCCACGCGCTTCGCCATGGCGCTGGATCAGCACTTCGCGCAGGTCATCCTGCCAGTTGCGCAGCAGGTGGGTCAGGCGTGTTTCCAGCTCGGCGGCATCGACGCTGATTTCCTCACCCGGACGCGGGCGCACGGTCATGTGCAGCTGGGCCAGCGGCGATTCGCCCAGCTGGACGGTGGTGTCCACCGCTTCGCCGTGCAGGGCTTCCTTCATCAACGCTTCGATGCGCAGGCGCAGCTCGGTGTTGAAGCGATCGCGCGGGATGTAGACCAGCGCCGACCAGAAACGGCCGTAGCGGTCGCGACGCAGGAACAGCTTGCTGCGCACGCGCTCCTGCAGGCCCAGGATGCCCATCGCGGTGCGGGCCAGTTCGTCCTGGCTGGACTGGAACAGCTCTTCGCGTGGCAGGGTTTCCAGGATGTGGCGCAGTGCCTTGCCGCTGTGGCTGTTGGGCGACAGGCCGGACTGGCGCATCACGTGTTCGTGGCGCTCGCGCACCAGCGGGATTTCCCACGGCCGACGGTTGTAGGCACTGGAAGTAAACAAGCCCAGGAAGCGCTGCTCGCCGGTGATGCGGCCATTGGCATCGAAGGACAGCACGCCGATGTAATCCATGTAGCCCTTGCGGTGCACCGTGGCGCGCGCATTGGTCTTGGTCAGGATCATGGCCTCGGCTTCGCCGGCCTCGTTGAGCAGGTTGGCGGCCAGCAGGCGCACCGGGCGCGGCTTGCCCGAGGCGTGGTTGCGCAGCATGCCCAGGCTGGTGTCTTCCAGCGGCACCAGCACGTCTTCGCCGCCCTGCTTCTGCACGCGATATTCGCGATAGCCGAAGAAGGTGAAGTGGTCGGCGGCGGACCAGCGCAAAAATTCCTGCGTCTCGCTGCGCGAGGCATCGCTGACCGGCATGCGGCGCGTGGCGAGGTCTTCGGAGACCTCCAGCATCTTCTCGCGCATGGAACCCCAGTCGCGCACGATCTGGCGGACTTCATCCAGCACCTGCTCCACCGCCTTGGCGATGCGCGGCATGGCCTCGGCCGGCTGGCGGTCGATCTCCAGCATCATCAGCGACTCGGCCTTGCCTTCGCCCACGGCCGTGAGCTTGCCGGCCTTGTCGCGCTCGAAGCGCACCACCGGATGGCCCAGCACATGCACACCGACGCCCATCGTGGCCAGGGCCATGCTCACCGAATCGACCAGGAACGGCATGTCGTCGTTGACGATCTGCAGCACCGAATGCGGCGACTCCCAGCCATTGGCCTTCAGCGTGGCATTGAACACGCGCACGTTGGCCTTGCCCGGCTTGCGGGTGCGGGCGAACTCCAGCATGTCGGTGGCCATCGCCGCCCAGCCTTCGGGGCTGTGGTGCGGATATTCGTCCTGCTCCATGCGGCGGTAGAAGGCCTCGGCGAAAATGCGGGCCTGCTCGCGCTTGGCGGCGGGAAGACGCGCCTTGAGCGCGTCATGGATCGGCTGCAGCGAGAACGCTGCCAATGCGGCACTGGTCTTCGGTGTCGCCTTCGAAGCGAGTTTGGTGAGTGGCTTGGTCGCGCGTGGCGCGGCCGCGGGCGTGCCGCCCTTGCCGTTCTTTTTCTCTGACCCCGTCGTGGCGGCCTTCTTGGCCTTGGATGTGGAAACGGATTTGCCGCCAAGCCTGCTGTTGCCAGTGGTGCTCATACAGTCGCAATCACACGTTGAAGGTAATTCGTCATTGTATGCCCGCACCTCGTGACACCCGTGCTGCGCGGCATCACGAATCGGCCGCGCGTTTCATGCGCAGTTCAATCCCACGCCCGTCACCGTGCCGATGAGCGGCATCCACCGCTCGCCGAAAAAACAGCTTGAAACCCCGATCCGCTGACCAAGTCGTCAGGCCTTCATCACACAGGCTTTACACATCGGCGGAAAGCCTGTGCACACGGCATTTCCGGGGTATTCAAATTCTAAACTGGACGGTATAGTCCAGCCCCGATGGCCTACCCAGACTCCCCCACCACCACCGCTGAACGTCGTCAGCGGGTTCTGGACGCAGTGCGCGCGCTGATGGCCGAGCAAGGCTTTCGCGTGAGCATGGAAGCGGTGGCGCAGCGGGCCGGCTGTTCCAAGCAGACGCTCTATGCACAGTTCGGCAGCAAGAATGCGCTGCTGCAAGACCTGATGCACGAACACCTGGAAATCACCACCGCGCGCCTGGATGCCTTCGATGGCCAGGTGCGCGCGCCGTTGCTGGCCTTCGCCATTGAACACCTTGAGCGCATCTCTGCGCCGGACGTGGTGGCCAGTTGCAGGCTCTTCAGTGCCGAATCACCGCAGTTCCCGGAAGAGGCGCGCTCGATCTGGCGCGATGGCGGCGAAACCCTGCTGTCGCGCCTGGCCTCGTGGTTGTCGCTGGCCATGGAGGCCGGCTGCCTCAGGCATGACCAACCGCACGTGGCAGCGGAGATGCTGCTGAGCATGATGGTCGGCCTGGATCTGGAGCGGCAGCGTTTCGCCGTTCCGCAACGCACGTCAGATCAGCGGCGCGCCTGGGCCGAACTGGCCGTCGATACGTTCCTGCGTGCCTATGCGCCGACCGCGCGCGCTGCCCACTGCTGAAGCTGCGCTTTCCCCATTCGTTTTCCCGATCTTTCCCTTCACTACCCACGTTTTTTCGGAGCACCCTCCTCATGACCGCCCCAACCCGCTCGCTCCTGCTCGGCTCCGCCATCGTGCTGGCCCTGGCCGCCTGCAAGAAGGAAGAACAGCAGGCTCCGCCGCCGCCGGAAGTCGGCGTGGTCAAGGTGGCGCCGCAGAGCGTGCCGCTGGTGCGCGACCTGTCCGGTCGCCTGGCGCCGGTGCGCAGCGCTGACGTGCGCGCCCGCGTGCCCGGCGTGCTGCTCAAGCGCGTCTACGACGAAGGCACCGACGTCAAGGAAGGCCAGGTGCTGTTCAAGATCGACCCGGCGCCGCTGCAGGCCGACCTTTCCTCGGCACAGGGCCAGCTGGCTTCGGCCCAGGCCACCTACACCAATGCCCATGTCGCCGCCGAGCGCGCGCGCCAGCTGGCCCCGCAGAAGTACGTCTCGCAGTCTGACCTCGACGATGCCCAGGCCACCGAGCGCAGCGCGCAGGCCTCGCTGCAGCAGGCCAAGGCCGCCGTCACCAACGCCCAGATCAGCCTGGGCTATGCCAACGTCACCGCGCCGATCTCCGGCCGCGCCGGCAAGCAGCAGGTGACCGAAGGCGCGCTGGTCGGCTCGGGCGACGTGACCCTGCTGACCACGGTCGACCAGATCGATCCGCTGTACATCAACTTCACCATGAGCTCGACCGAGCTGTCGGCCCTGCGCCAGGCCCAGGGCCAGGGCGATGTCAGCCTCAACGACACCAAGGACACCAGCGTCAAGGTGATGTTGAACAACGGCCAGGCCTACGACCAGACCGGCACGCTGGACTTCTCCGACGTCGTCGTGGACCAGGCCACCGGCGCGGTCTCGCTGCGTGCCACCGTGCCCAACCCGCAGAAGGCGCTGCTGCCCGGCAGCTTCGTCACCGTCGAGGTCAACCTGGGCCAGCGCAGCAACGTGTTCCTGGTGCCGCAGGCCGGCATCCAGCGCGACACCAACGGCGCCTACGCGATGGTGGTGGACCAGCAGGGCAAGGTCTCGCGCAAGGATGTGAAGATCGAGAACCGCGCCATCGACAACAAGTGGATCGTCACCGGTGGCCTGACCACCGGCGACCAGGTGATCGCCGTCGGCCTGCAGAAGGCCAAGGAAGGCGGCCAGGTAAAGGTGGTCCCCTACGAGCAGGCCGTGGCCCAGGCCCAGCAGGCCGGTGGCCCGCAGCAGGCCGGTGCCGCGCCGCAGGGCGCCGCGCCCAAGGCCGACGCCGCTGCCCCCGACGCGAAGGGCGATGACGCCCAGCAGCCGGCCGAAGGCCAGGCCAAGTAAGGAATCGCCCCCATGCCCAAGTTTTTCATCAACCACCCGGTCTTCGCCTGGGTTGTAGCGGTCCTGATCTCGCTTGCGGGCGTGATCGCGATCCTCAACCTCGGCGTCGAGTCCTATCCCAACGTCGCCCCACCACAGATCACCGTGACGGCGACCTACCCCGGCGCCAGCGCCGACACGGCCGAGCGTTCGGTGACCCAGGTCATCGAGCAACAGCTGACCGGTATCGACAACCTGCTGTACTTCAGCTCCACGTCCAGTTCGTCCGGGCGCGCGACCATCACCCTGACCTTCCAGACCGGCACCAACCCGGACATCGCCCAGGTCCAGGTGCAGAACAAGATCTCGCTGGCGCAGCCGCGCCTGCCGAGTGAAGTGGTCGACCAGGGCGTGGTGGTGGCCAAGGCCAACGCCGGCTTCCTGATGGTGGTCGGCCTGACCTCGGACAATCCGAGCATCGACCGCAACCACCTCAACGACATCGTCGCCTCGCGCGTGCTGGACCAGATCTCGCGCGTGCCCGGCGTCGGCAGCACCCAGCACTTCGGTTCCGAGTACGCCATGAACATCTGGCTGGATCCGGGCAAGCTGCAGGGCTACAACATGTCCGCCAGCCAGGTGCTGTCGGCGATCCAGGCGCAGAACGTGCAGTTCGCTGCCGGTGCGATGGGCTCGGACCCGGCGCCCGCCGGCCAGGCCTTCCAGGTCACCGTGTCGGCCGAGGGCCGCTTCACCCAGCCCGAGCAGTTCGAACAGATCATCCTGCGCTCTGACACCGACGGCGGCACCGTGCGCCTGAAGGACGTCGCCCGCGTCGACTTCGGCCCGCAGAACTGGGGCTTCGATACCAAGTTCAGCGGCAAGCCGGTCGGCGTGTTCGCGATCCAGCTGCTGCCGGGCGCCAATGCCCTGGCCGTGGACGAAGCCGTGCGCGCCAAGATGGACGACCTGGCGGCGAGCTTCCCGCAGGGCGTGAGCTGGTTCACCCCGTACGAGACCAGCACCTTCGTGCGCATCTCGATCGAGGAAGTGGTGCACACGCTGGTGGAGGCCATCATCCTGGTCTTCCTGGTGATGCTGATCTTCCTGCAGAACTTCCGCGCCACCATCATCCCGACACTGGTCATCCCGGTGGCGCTGCTGGGTACGTTCCTGGGCCTGTTCATCATCGGCTTCACCGTCAACCAGCTGACCATGTTCGCGCTGGTGCTGGCGATCGGCATCGTGGTCGATGACGCGATCGTGGTGATCGAGAACGTCGAACGCATCATGGCCGAGGAGAAACTCCCGCCACGCGAAGCCACCATCAAAGCGATGGAACAGATCACCGGCGCGGTGATCGCGATTACCGTGGTGCTGGCCGCGGTGTTCATCCCGTCGGCACTGCAGGGCGGCGCCTCGGGCGAGATCTACAAGCAGTTCGCACTGACCATCGCCATCTCGATGGGCTTCTCGGCCTTCCTGGCACTGGGCTTCACCCCGTCGCTGTGCGCCAGCTTCCTCAAGCAGCACGCCCACGACAGCCACGAGCAGAAGAAGAACATCATCTTCCGCACGTTCGAGAAGTACTACGGCAAGCTGGAGCGCACCTACGTGGGCACCATCGGCCGCCAGGTCCGTCATGCGCCGCGCTGGATGGTGGTGTTCGCGGTGCTGGTGGTGTTGACCGGCTTCCTGTTCACCCGCATGCCGACCAGCTTCATCCCGGAAGAAGACCAGGGCTACGCGCTGGCCATCGTCCAGGCGCCCCCGGGCACGCCGCTGGCCAAGACCAACGAGACCTTCGACCAGATCCGTGGCGCCATCAGCAAGATCGACGGCTACGACGGCGTGCTGCAGATTGCCGGCTTCAGCTTCCTGGGCCAGGGCGAAAACGTCGGCATGGCCTTCATCAAGCTCAAGCCGTGGAGCGATCGCAAGGGTGACATCACCCAGTTCATCGGCCAGGCCAACGGCGCGTTGCAGGGCATCAAGGGCGCGCAGATCTTCGTGGTCAACCTGCCCACGATCCAGGGCCTGGGCCAGTTCGGCGGCTTCGACATGTGGCTTCAGGACCGCACCGGCGCCGGCGCCGATGCGCTGATGGCCGCGCGCAACCAGCTGCTGGGCATCGCCTCGCAGGACAAGACCCTGATGCAGGTCCGTCCCAACACGCTGGAAAACGCCCCGCAGCTGCAGCTCAAGGTCGACCGCGTGCAGGCCGAGTCCATGGGCCTGTCGGTCACCGACGTCTACACCTCGATCCAGCTGATGCTGGCCCCGGTGTACGTCAACGACTTCTTCTACGGTGGCCGCATCAAGCGCGTGAACATGCGTGCCGATGCCCCGTTCCGCACCGGCCCGGAATCGCTGAGCCAGTTCTACACGCCCAGCAGCACCGAGACCGATGCCAACGGCAACGCCGCGATGATCCCGCTGAGCTCGGTGGTGTCCTCCAGCTGGAACTCGCTGCCGCCGTCGCTGGCCCGCTACAACGGCTACTCGGCGGTGAACATCAACGGTGCGCCGGTTCCGGGCAGTTCGTCGGGCCAGGCCATGGCCACGATGGAAGCGATCGTCAACGACAAGCTGCCGCAGGGCTTCGGCTACGACTGGTCGGGCATGAGCTACCAGGAAATCCTGGCCGGCAACAGCGCCACGCTGCTGCTGGTGCTGTCGCTGGTGGTGGTGTTCCTCTGCCTGGCCGCGCTGTATGAAAGCTGGTCGATCCCGGTGTCGGTGCTGCTGGTGGTGCCGCTGGGCATCCTGGGCGCACTGGTGTTCTCGATGCTGCGTGGCCTGTCCAACGACATCTTCTTCAAGATCGGCCTGATCACGGTGATCGGCCTGGCGGCGAAGAACGCGATTCTGATCGTGGAATTCGCGGTGATGGAACGCGCGCAGGGCAAGACGCTGCACGATGCCATCGTCAACGCTGCGCACCTGCGCATGCGTCCGATCCTGATGACCTCCTTCGCCTTCATCATGGGCGTGGTGCCGATGGCCATCTCCAGCGGTGCCGGTGCCAATGCCCGCCACGCCATCTCCACCGGCGTGATCGGCGGCATGGTGTTCGCCACGATCTTCGGCCTGCTGCTGATCCCGATCTTCTTCATCGTGGTCCGCCGCCTGCTGGGCGACAAGATGGACGAGCCGTCGAAGGAATACCTCGCGTCCCACAAGGACCAGGACGGCGAAGGCACGCCGCAAGGACACGGCGGCCACTAAGCCACCCGTTTCCCGCACAGGAAAAAGCCCCGGCAATGCCGGGGCTTTTTTGTGGCCGTGCTGAGACCCCTTCGATCAGTTGGCCAGCTGGCAGGTCGCCGGCTTGGCCGAATTGAACAGCGCAGCTGTGGCCCACTCAGGATGATCGACGAAGGGATTGCGGTTGCCCTGGAAGCTGTAGATCACCTCGTTGCGCGCGCGTTCCACATCGTCCGGCGGATCGGCCGCGCTCCAGGCCAGCAGCGTGGACAGCAGGCCCATGTAGGCCGGCGAGGACGAGGTGATGACGATCTTGCTGCGGTCGTCGGTCAGCTCCAGGTCCGGCTCGGACTGCCCGGTGCTGGGATCGTCGCCGCCTTCGTAGCGAATGGCCATGTACATCACCGCACGCGCCACGTCGCCCTTGTGTGCGCCCCAGACCTCGAACGACCCCTGATTGCCATCCGGCGACTTCACCCAGTTGGAATTGCCCGGATACGCGCCGCTGCCGCCGCCCTCGCCATTGTTGGCTTCGGTCGCGCGCTCGCCGCAGCCCGACGTGCAATCGGCATACGGCTTGTTGCCGCGATCGGCGTTGTAGGCGGTGTCGGTGAGGAACAGCATGTGCGTGTCGGTGTAGGGCGCATACGGCAGGCCCATGTCGCCCGTCGCGCTGCCGAAGCCCAGCGAGTTAGGCCAGGTGTGCTCGCGGTTGTAGGTGGTGCCAGAGCCAGTGCCGGCACGATCGCTGACCTTGGTGTAGCTGTGGTTCTTGTAGACGTCCAGGACCTTGCTGCTGTCGGCGGGATTTTCGTCGGCGATCTCCAGGATCGACCAGGTGCTGGTTCCGCTGCCGCTGTAGGGATATGCGGTGTGGCCCTTGATCGTTTCGTGCAGCGAGCAGCGCAGCTGGCTCGGGCTGCTGGTGTTGACCTTGCTGTAGTAATCGCCCGGATCGCCGCCACCGCCGCCGGCATCGGCCACGTTGAACGCCACCACGGTGTTGGCCGCCGGATGCGCGCCCTGCGCATCGCTGACTGCCGAGGCGGTGACGGTGAAGCTGCAGCTTTCGCCCGCCACCAGGGCCGTGTCGGTCGACGCACTGAAGCCGGTGCCGCTGCTGGCATACGTCAACGGCACTTCACCGCTGCTGGCGCAGGTCAGCGACAGCGCGCCACTGGCCAACGTCACCGGCTCGCTGAAGGTCACTTCCAGATCGCCCGCGGCGGGAAAGCCCGTGGACCCGCTGGTCGGCGTGGTCGAGACCACGCTCGGCGGCGTGTTGGTCTCGCCCCCGCCTCCGCTGCCGGTGAACGTCTGGCCCGCGTTGCAGGCCCCAAAGGTCTGCGTGGCCGAGCCATTCCAGCTGAAGTCGCCCGCCGTCGCCCCGCTCCCGCCCAGCTGCAGCGAGGTGCCGACCGGCGTGCTGCTGGTTTCGCTCACCGGCAGGTTGGTGCTGGTGGCGCCGGCAGCCGGACCGTTGCTCGCCGTGATCTGGCCTTCGTAGCTGAGGAACTGCACCAGCTGGCCGCTGGCGCTGACCAGGGCGATGCCGTCGGCCGGGCCGTTCTGTAGGCCATCGCGCGGATAGCTGACCGTGGCGATGGCGGCGCTGCCGCCGCACGTCACCGGCGTGCCCGCGCCCAGCGTGCTGGTGCCGTAGGTGCTGCTGCCGTTGTAGAGCACCAGCTGGTAGCCGGCCAGGCTCTCGCCTGAGGTGGCGACCACTTCGATCGCCTCGCCGCTGTCGGCGCCGGTGTTGTCGTAATGCAGCTCGTTGATGAAGACCGCGCCGTGGGCCTGGGTACTCAGCGCCAGGCAGATCGCGATGGAACAGGAAGACAGCCTTGTACGTGACGCCATGACAACTCCTTTTGCTCTCGGGGGACCGGCGATTCTGCTGTGTCATCGCCGACACAAACCCTCGAATGCACCACGGAATCGACGCCCCGAAAACACCGATGGCGCCTTACGGAGCCATCGGCAGACGGACATGACACGCACGTTTCAGCGCAAACCCGTTTCCCCGCGTGCGATCACCAGGCGCTGGATCTCCGAGGTGCCTTCGTAGATCTCGGTGATCTTGGCGTCCCTGAAGTACCGCTCCAGCGGCATCTCCTTCGAGTAGCCCATGCCACCGTGGATCTGTACGGCCTGGTGCGTGATCCACATCGCCGCTTCGGAAGCGGTGAGCTTGGCGACCGCCGCTTCGCTGCTGAACTTCTTGCCCTGCCCCTTCAGCCAGGCCGCGCGCAGCGTCAGCAACAGCGATGCATCGAGCTTGCACTTCATGTCGGCGATCTTGGCCTGGGTCATCTGGAAGGTGCCGATCGGCGCGCCGAAAGCCTTGCGTTCCTTCACGTAGTCCAGCGTCGCCTCGTACGCGGCGCGCGCAATGCCAATGGCCTGCGAGGCGATGCCGATGCGGCCGGCGTCCAGCACGCCCATCGCGATCTTGAAGCCTTCGCCTTCCACGCCCAGCACCTCGGCCGGCTGGGCGACGTAGTCGTTGAACTCGATTTCGCAGGTGGCCGAGGCGCGGATGCCCAACTTCGGCTCGGTCTTGCCGCGGCCGAAGCCCGGCTTGTCGGTGTCGATGAGGAAGGCGGTGATGCCCTTGGCGCCCTTGTCCGGCGCGGTCATCGCGAACAACACGATGTACTTGGCCACCGGACCCGAGGTGATCCAGCTCTTCTTGCCGTTGATCACGAACGTGCCGTCGTCCTGCTTGACCGCGCGGCAGCGCATGGCCGTGGCATCGGACCCGGACTGCGGCTCGGTCAGGGCGAAGGCGCCGATCTGGCTGCCCTCGGCGACCGCGCGCACGTAGTGCTGCTTCTGCTCCTCGTTGCCGAACTTGAGGATCCCCGAGCAGTACAGCGAGTTGTTGACCGACATGATGGTCGAGTGCGCGGCATCGCCGGCGGCCACCTCGATCATCGCCAGCACGTAGCTGATCGGGTCCATGCCGGCGCCGCCGTATTCCTCGGGCACCTCGATGCCCATCAGGCCGTTCTCGCCCAGCAGCTGGATGTTCTCCAGCGGGAATTCGCCAACCTTGTCGAAGTGCTCGGCGCTGGGGGCGATCTTTTCCTGCGCGATCCGGCGGGCCACGTCCTGGATCATCAGCTGCTCGTCGGTGTATCCGAAATCCACGGTCTTCCCCTCCAAAAGATGCGATGGCCGCATTGTAGCCACACACCATGCGGCTGCGTATGGAATTGACCGCAACCCGCATCGCCGTCAAAATATCTCCGTATCGCGATATAGAGATGGATCATGGATCTGGAAGCCTGGTCGGCGCGCCTGAAGGTCTTTGCCGACGCCACCCGCGTCCGCCTGCTCGCCCTGTTGGCCGGCGAGGAACTGACCGTGGCCGAGCTGTCGGCGATCACCCGCCTGGCCCAGCCGCGCGTGTCCACGCACCTGGCCAAGCTCAAGGACGCCGGCCTGGTCCGTGACCGCCGCGCAGGCGTGTCGGCTTACTACCGCTTCGACGAAGACAACCTGGACGCCGCCCAGCGCGACCTGTGGCGCAGCTTGCGGGCAGGCAGCGACGACCCGCTGCTGCGCCAGGACGCCGAGCGCGTGGCCGAGGTCCTGGCCGCCCGCGCCGCCACCCAGAACTGGGCCGACACCGTCGCCGGCGACATGGAGCGCCACTACTCCCCAGGACGCACCTGGGAAGCGCTGGCGCGCACCGCCCTGCCCTTGCTGGAAACCCGCGACGTGCTGGACATCGCCTCCGGCGATGGCGTGCTGGCCGAGCTGCTCTCGCCGCATTCCAGCCGCTACGTGTGCGTGGACACCAGCGCCCGCGTGGTTGCCGCCGCGGGCGAACGCCTGCGCCGTTTTCCGAATGTCGAAGTGCGCGAGGGCGACATGCACGCGCTGCCCTTCGACGATGCCAGCTTCGATCTGGTCGTGCTGATGCATGCGCTGACCTACTCCAGCGATCCGGCCCGCGCCGTGGCCGAAGCCGCGCGCGTGCTGCGCCCCGGCGGCAAGGTGCTGATCAGCTCGCTGGCCCGGCACGAACACCAACCGGTCGTGCAGGCCTACGGCCACGTCAACCTGGGTTTCACCGACGTCGAGCTGACCGCGTTTACCGAAGCCGCCGGCCTGACTGCGACCAACCTGCACACCGTCACCCGCGAACGCCGTCCGCCGCACTTCGAAGTGCTGTCGCTGACCGGCATCAAGCCGTGAGGACTTCCGCATGAGCATGACCACCCAAGCCCTGCCCTGGCTCAATCCCGCCCGCACCCAGCGGCTGCTGGAAGCGCTGGCCAGCCGCATCCTGATCATCGATGGCGCGATGGGCACCATGATCCAGCGCCACAAGCTGGAAGAAGCCGACTACCGCGGCGAACGCTTCGCCGGCGGCTTCGACAGCACACACGTCGAAGAAGGCCACGTGCACGGCCCGGGCTGCGACCACGGCCACGACCTCAAGGGCAACAACGACCTGCTGCTGCTCAGCAATCCGCAGGTGATCGCCGGCGTGCACACCGCCTATCTGGAAGCGGGTGCTGATTTGCTGGAGACCAACACCTTCAACGCGACCTCGGTCAGCCAGGCCGACTATTACCTGGAACACCTGGTCTACGAATTGAACAAGGAAGGCGCGCGCATCGCCCGTGCCTGTTGCGACGCCATCGAAGCCAAGACGCCAGACAAGCCGCGCTTCGTCATCGGCGTGCTCGGGCCGACCAGCCGCACCGCGTCCATCAGCCCGGACGTCAACGACCCGGGCTTTCGCAATACCAGCTTCGATGCGCTGCGCGAGACCTATCGCGAAGCCATCGAAGGCCTGATCGACGGCGGCGCCGACACGATCATGGTCGAGACCATCTTCGACACGCTCAACGCCAAGGCCGCGCTGTTCGCCATCGAGGAAGTCTTCGACACGCGCGGCGCGCGCCTGCCGGTGATGATCTCCGGCACGATCACCGATGCCTCCGGCCGCACCCTGTCCGGGCAGACGGCCGAAGCGTTCTACACCTCGCTGATGCACGCGCGGCCACTGTCGATCGGGCTCAACTGCGCGCTGGGCGCGCGCGACCTGCGGCCGCACATCGAGACGCTCTCGAATGTGGCCGACTGCTACATCAGCGCGCACCCCAACGCCGGCCTGCCCAACGCCTTCGGCGAGTATGACGAGACGCCGGAAGAGATGGCCGAGACGCTGCACGAGTTCGCCAGCGCCGGCCTGCTCAACATGGTGGGCGGCTGCTGCGGCAGTTCGCCCGACCACATCCGCGCGATCGCCAATGCCGTTGCCGGCCTGCCGCCGCGTGCGCTGCCGCAGCGTCTTGCCGACGCCGCCTGATTCTCCACTGCACTTGCACCGCCACCCGATTCTGGTCGCCGTATGACGTCTACGCCCCGCTACACCCGCCTGTCCGGCCTTGAGCCGCTGGTCATCACCCCGCAGCTGCTGTTCGTCAACGTGGGCGAACGCACCAACGTGACCGGCAGCGCGCAGTTCCGCAAGATGATCAAGGAGGAACGCTATGAGGAAGCCGTCGACGTCGCCCGCCAGCAGGTGGAAAACGGCGCGCAGATCCTCGACGTCAACATGGACGAGGGCCTGATCGATTCCGAAAAGGCGATGGTGCGCTACCTCAACCTGATCGCCTCCGAGCCGGATATCGCCCGCATCCCGGTGATGGTGGACAGCTCCAAGTGGAGCGTGATCGAAGCCGGCCTGCAGTGCCTGCAGGGCAAGGGCGTGGTCAACTCGATCTCGCTGAAAGAGGGCGAAGCGGCCTTCATCGAACATGCCTTGAAAGTACGCCGCTACGGCGCCGCCGCCGTGGTCATGGCCTTCGACGAAACCGGCCAGGCCGATACCTGCGCGCGCAAGGTCGAGATCTGCACGCGCGCCTACCGGCTGCTGGTGGACCAGCTCGACTTCCCGCCGGAAGACATCATCTTCGACCCCAACATCTTCGCCGTGGCCACCGGCATCGAGGAGCACGACAATTACGCCGTGGACTTCATCGAGGCCACGCGGATCATCAAGCAGACCCTGCCGCACTGCCATGTGTCCGGCGGCGTGTCGAACGTGTCGTTCTCCTTCCGCGGCAACGAGACCGTGCGCGCGGCGATCCACTCGGTGTTCCTGTACCACGCCATCGCGGCCGGCATGGACATGGGCATCGTCAACGCCGGCGCGCTGCCGATCTACGACCAGCTCGATGCCGAACTGCGCGAGCGCGTGGAGGACGTGATCCTCAACCGTCGCAAGGACGGCACCGAGCGCCTCCTGGAGATCGCCGAGCGCTACAAGGGCAAGAAGGGCGAGAAGAAAGTCGAGGACCTGGAATGGCGCGGCCGCAGCGTGCGCGAGCGCCTGACCCACGCCTTGGTGCACGGCATCGATGCCTTCGTCGAAACCGACACCGAGGAGGCCCGGGCCGAGGCCAAGCGCCCGCTGGATGTGATCGAAGGCCCGCTGATGGACGGCATGAACGTGGTCGGCGATCTGTTCGGCGCCGGCAAGATGTTCCTGCCGCAGGTGGTCAAGTCCGCGCGCGTGATGAAGAAAGCCGTGGCCTACCTGCTGCCCTTCATCGAAGAAGAGAAACTGCGCACCGGCGATGTCGCCAAATCCAACGGCAAGATCATCATGGCCACGGTCAAGGGCGACGTGCACGACATCGGCAAGAACATCGTCGGCGTGGTCCTGGCCTGCAACAACTTCGACGTGGTCGACCTGGGCGTGATGGTGCCCACGCAAACCATCCTGGACCGCGCCAAGGCCGAGAACGCCGACATCATCGGCCTGTCCGGCCTGATCACGCCCTCGCTGGAAGAGATGACCCACGTGGCGCGCGAGATGCAGCGCCAGGGCTTCGAGATGCCGCTGATGATCGGCGGCGCGACCACCTCGCGCGCGCACACCGCGCTGAAGATCGACCCGCATTACACCGCGCCGACGGTGTGGGTGAAGGACGCCTCGCGCGCGGTCGGCGTGGCCCAGTCGCTGATCTCGCGCGACATGCGCAGCGCCTTCGTCGCCGCCAACGACGCCGATTACGCCGAGATCCGCCAGCGCCACAAGAACCGCGGCGACGCCAAGCGCCTGGTCACCCTGAGCAAAGCGCGCGCGCAGAAGTTCAACGGCGGCTGGGACAACTACACGCCACCGGCGCCGAACACGCCTGGCATCACCGTGCTCGACGACTATCCGCTGGCCGAGCTGGTGGAGCTGATCGACTGGACGCCGTTCTTCAATGCGTGGGAGCTGTTCGGCAAGTACCCGGCGATCCTCACCGATGCCGTCGTCGGCCCGCAGGCCAGCGAGCTGTTCAACGACGCGCAAGCGATGCTCAAGCAGATCGTCGAAGAGAAGTGGCTGATTGCGCGCGGCGTGTTCGGCTTGTGGCCGGCCAACAGCGTCGGCGACGACGTGGTGCTGCAGCACGACGGCGGCGAAGCGACGCTGCGCTTTCTGCGCCAGCAGGTCGACAAGCCGGTCGAGCGCCCGGACTTCTGCCTGGCCGATTTCATCGCGCCCAAGGACAGCGGCAAGCAGGACTGGATCGGCGCGTTCGCGGTGACCGCCGGCATCGGCATCGATCCGCATGTGGCCCGCTTCGAGGCGGCCCACGACGACTACAACGCGATCCTGCTCAAGGCCCTGGCCGACCGCCTGGCCGAAGCCATGGCAGAGCGTCTGCACCAGCGCGTGCGCACCGAGTTCTGGGGCTACGACGCGGCCGAGACGCTGGACAACGAGTCGCTGATCGCCGAGAAGTACCGCGGCATCCGCCCGGCGCCGGGCTATCCGGCCTGCCCGGAACACAGCGAGAAAGGCTTGCTGTTCGACCTGCTCGACGCGCCCGGCAATGCCGGCATGACCCTGACAGAGAGCTTTGCGATGCTGCCCACCGCGGCGGTGTCAGGCTATTACTTCAGCCATCCGCAGTCGCAGTACTTCGTGGTCGGCCGCGTGTCCAAGGAGCAGGCGCTGGACTATGCCAAGCGCAAGGGCGTGGAGCTGGCGCAGGTCGAGCGCTGGCTGGCGTCGAACCTGGATTACGACCCGGAGTGATGTGGTCGCAGGAGCCGCTACTGTGGGAGCTGGTCAACGTGGCCTCGGGCCATCAGCAGCGACGTGGCCTTGCCTGTAAAGCCACATCGCCGATGAATCGGCTCCCACAAGTCCCAAAACATCGCCCACAAAAAAACCCCGCAATCGCGGGGCTTTTTGTTTGATGACAATCGCGCCAGGCGATCAGTCGCCCTGCTGCTTCTGCAGGTGTTCCCAGCGTTCCTGCGCGTCCAGGGTGCGCTCGGCGGTCAGGCGCGCCTCCAGGCGCTCCAGGCCGATTTCTTCGCCGGTGTCGACGCAATAGCCGTAGTCGCCGGCTTCCAGGCGCTTGAGCGTGGAATCGATCTTGCCGATCAGCTTGCGGTAGCGGTCGCGGGTGCGCAGTTCCAGCGAGTTCTCGGTTTCGCGGGTGGCACGTTCGGCTTCATCGCCGACGTCGCGCACTTCGTCCTTGAGGTTTTCGATGGTCTGCTTGGATTCTTCCACCAGGTCGGCGCGCCAGCTCATCAGGCGCTGGCGGAAGTACTCCAGCTGCAGCGGGCTCATGTATTCCTCGTCACCCTTGGGCTTGTAGCCGGCGGGCAGCTGCGGACGGCCGGTGGCCTCGTCGACGCTGTAGTCGACCTTGCGCACCTTGCTCTTCAGCACGGGCTCGGGCGCGCGCGCGGCGACCGCCACGGCGATCTTGCCGGTCACGCGGGCAGCGGCGGGCTTGGCGGGGACGACGGGCTTGGCCGGCGTTGCGGTCTTGGTGGTTTTCGAGGGGGTCTTGGAAGCGGGCACAGGAGTCTTTGCAGGAGCAGCCTTGGGCGAAGCGGCAGGCGCAGGCGTGGCGGCGGTCTTCACCGGCGCGGCCTCGCTGCGGCCGACGGCCTTGGCGGGAGCGGATTTGGCCGGAGCGGTCTTGGCGACCGGCTTCGGTGCGGGCTTGGGCGCGGGCTTCCCTGCCGCGGCCTTCTTGGCCGGCGCGGGCGCCGGCTTCTTCACGGCCGCGGGTTTGGCGGTCGTTGCAGTGTTCGTGGGCTTTTTCGCAGGTGCGGTCTTGGTCACCGCCGGTTTCTTGGCGACCGCGGGCGCGGCCTTCTTCGCCGGTGCCTGTTTGGCCGGAGCCTTGGCAACGGGCGTTTTCTTCGCAACGGCGGGCGACTTGACGGCCTTTGCGGCCGGTTTTGCAAGTTTCTTGGCTGCCACGAACAGCGTCCTTGATGATTCCCGGGCCGGGAAAAGCGGGCCTTTATAGCTCACCCACGCAGGGGGGGCAACCACGTGGCGGGACCATCGCTTATCATCGGGCCATGCTCCAGCGCGCACTCATTGCTCTATTGCGCGGCTACAAGCGCTTCATCAGCCCCCTGCTGGGACCGCGCTGCCGCTTCGAGCCCAGTTGCTCGGTCTATGCGATGGACGCCATCGCCCGCTTCGGCGTGCTGCGCGGCAGCTGGATGGCCGCCGCCCGCGTGGGCCGCTGCCACCCGTTTCATCCCGGTGGGTATGACCCGGTGCCCGACGCGCCCCATTCATCTTCGCACTCAGGATCCTGCAAATGCCCGCGACCGTGATCGTCAACGCCCGCCTGGTGAACGAGGGCCAGGTGACCGAAGGCGATTTGCGGTTCGAACAAGGGCGCATCACCAGGATCGCCAGCAAGATCACGCCCGGCGCCGGAGACAACGTGATCGAGGCCGGTGGGCGCTGGCTGATGCCCGGCATGATCGACAGCCAGGTGCATTTCCGCGAGCCCGGCCTGACCCACAAGGGCGACATCGCCACCGAATCGGCTGCGGCCGTCGCCGGCGGGCTGACCAGCTTCATGGACATGCCCAACACCAACCCGCCAACGCTGAATGCGCAGGCGCTGGAAGCCAAGTACGCCAGCGCGCAGGGGCGCGCCTGGGCCAACCACGGCTTCTACATGGGCGCCAGCAACGACAACCTGGCCGACATCCAGGCCACCGACCCCAGGGCCACGCCCGGGGTGAAGGTGTTCATGGGCGCCTCGACCGGCAACATGCTGGTGGACAACCTCGACACGCTGGATGCGATCTTCCGCGACACGCCGGTGCCGATCATCACGCACTGCGAAGACACGCCGATGATCGCCGCCAACCTGGAGAAATACCGGGCGCAGTACGGCAACGACATTCCGGTCGAGTTCCATCCGGACATCCGCTCGCGCGAGGCCTGCATCGCCTCCACCCGCCTGGCGCTGTCGCTGGCGAACCGGCACAACACCCGCCTGCATGTGCTGCACATCTCCACCTCGCAGGAACTGGCGCTGTTCAAGCCCGGCCCGCTGGTGGACAAGGACGGCACGCGCAAACGGATCACCGCCGAAACCTGCGTCCACTTCCTGCACTTCGATCGCCGCGATTACGCGCGCCTGGGCAACCTCATCAAGTGCAATCCGGCGATCAAGGACCCGGCCGACCGTATTGCGTTGATCAAGGCCGTGGCCGAGAACGTCATCGACGTGCTGGCCACCGACCATGCGCCGCACACGCTGATGGAGAAGTCGCAGGACGACTACACCAAGGCGCCCGGCGGCCTGCCGCTGGTGCAGTACGCGCTGCTGGCCGCGCTGGAGCGGGTGCATGAGAAGAAACTCTCGGTCACCCAGATCGTGCAGAAGTTCGCCCACGCCCCGGCGCAATTGTTCGACGTCAAGGAACGCGGCTTCCTGCGCGAAGGCTATTGGGCCGACCTGGTACTGGTCGACGAGGAAGACCTGACCGTCAACCGCGAGGACGTGCTGTCCAAGTGCGAGTGGTCGCCGTTCGAAGGCACCACCTTCCATCACCGGGTCGCCGGCACCTGGGTCAACGGTCGCATGGTGTGGAATGGCGAGCAGCTGGTCGGCACGCCCAAGGGTCTGCGCCTGGAATTCGACCGATGAGGGCGGTGTGGCTGGGCCTGCTGCTGGCCATGGCCGGCGGCGCCGGCGTGATCGCGGCCACGCCAATGGCGTTGGCGCAGGACACGACGCAGGCGGTGTTTCCCACCTCGGTCTCGCAGGGCGCGCTGGTGTTCGGCAAGGTCGCGCCCGGCAGCCAGGTGCGCTATGCCGGCAAGACGTTGCGTGTCAGCAACTACGGCACGGTGGTGTTCGGCGTCGGCCGTAACGAAGCCGGCCCGCTGCAGGTGCAGGTCACTGCACCGGGCGCTGCCGCGCAGGCCGTGTCGATTGCGGTCACCGCGCGCGACTGGCCGACCGAGCGCGTCAATGGCGTGCCGCCGAAAAGCGTGAACCCGCCGCCGGAGATCGCCGCACGCATCCAGCGCGAACAGGCCCAGGTCACGGCCGCGCGCGATCGCGACGACGACCGCACCGACTTCGTCGCGCCCTTCGTGTGGCCGGTGCAGGGCCGGATCAGCGGCCGCTTCGGCAATGCGCGCGTCTACAACGGCCAGCCCTCGCCCGCCGGGCATTCGGGCATGGATATCGCGGTGCCGACCGGCACCCCGGTCAAGGCACCGGCGGCAGGCATCGTCACCTTCGCCGCGCCGGATCTTTACCTCACCGGCGGCACGATCCTGCTGGACCACGGCTACGGCGTCAGCTCCAACTTCCTGCACCTGTCGCGCATCGACGTGAAGGTCGGCGACCGCATCAGCCAGGGCCAGGTGATCGGCGCGGTGGGCGCCACCGGACGCGCGACCGGGCCGCATCTGCATTGGGGCATGAGCTGGTTCGATGTGCGCATCGATCCGCTCTTGGTGCTGGAGCGCGGCAAGCCTTAACGCCCGCGGTTTCGTCATCGATTCGCGCTGCGGCGCGTCCAACGCACCCGAAAGATGCCCGGAAACGCCATGTGCATCGCGACAGCGGGCGCATGCGATTCACCGGCGAAACCTACCCGTTTCCCGCGCGTCGCCTACCCAACGCCCGCCTGTGCCGCGGGCGTTTTGTTGTGTATAACCGAGACGGGCGTCCGATCGCTGACCGCCTTGTCATCCCTGCAGTCCGGCAGGACGCCGACCACCCGCACGATCCGCCAGGCCGCCGCGCGCGCCGGGCATGCAGTCGAAATCCAGTAGCGTCCAGGAGCCGGCCTCCGCGCCGCGCTCCATCTCCTCCCCCCTTGCTTCGGAGATGCGCCTGATGTCGAACGAACAACTCAAACCCACCCTGGGCACCCTGCATCTGTGGGGCATCGCCGTGGGCCTGGTGATCTCCGGCGAATACTTCGGCTGGAGTTACGGCTGGGGCGTGGCCGGCACGTTGGGCTTCCTGGTCACCACGCTGGTGGTGGCCGCGATGTACACCTGCTTCATCTTCAGCTTCACCGAACTGACCACCGCCATCCCGCACGCGGGCGGCCCGTTCGCCTATAGCTGGCGTGCGTTCGGTGCGACCGGCGGGATGGTGGCCGGCATCGCGACGCTGATCGAGTTCGTGTTCGCCCCGCCGTCGATCTCGATGGCCATCGGCGCCTACCTCAACGTGCAGTTCCCGGGGCTAGACCCCAAGACCGCGGCCGTCGGCGCGTACATCGTGTTCATGACCTTGAACATCCTCGGCGTAAGCATCGCCGCCACTTTCGAACTGGTGGTCACGGTGCTGGCGGTGATCGAGCTGCTGGTGTTCATGGGCGTGGTCGCGCCGGGCTTCAGCTTCGCCAACTTCGCTGCCGGCGGCTGGGCGGGCTCGGATGCCTTCAGCGGAGCGGCCATCGCCGGCATCTTCGCGGCCATCCCGTTCGCGATCTGGTTCTTCCTGGCGATCGAGGGCGCGGCCATGGCCGCCGAGGAAGCCAAGGACCCCAAGCGCACGATCCCCAAGGCCTACATCGCCGGCATCCTGACCCTGGTGGCGCTGGCCTTCGGCACGATGATCATGGCTGGCGGCGTCGGCGACTGGAAGGCGCTCAGCAACATCAACGATCCGCTGCCGCAGGCGATGAAGACCGTGGTCGGCAACAGCTCCACCTGGCTGCACATGCTGGTGTGGATCGGTTTGTTTGGCCTGGTGGCCAGCTTCCACGGCATCATCCTGGGCTACTCGCGGCAGTTCTTCGCACTGGCGCGCGCGGGCTTCCTGCCGCACGGGCTGGCCAAGCTGTCGCGCTTCCAGACCCCGCACCGCGCGATCATCGCCGGCGGCATCATCGGCATCGCCGCGATCTACAGCGACGGCCTTGTCAGCCTGCAGGGCATGAGCCTGACCGCGGCGATGATCACCATGTCGGTCCTCGGCGCGGTGGTGATGTACATCATGAGCATGCTGAGCCTGTTCAAGCTGCGTCGTAGCGAGCCGAACCTGGAACGTAGCTTCAGGGCGCCGGGTTATCCGGTGGTGCCGGCGATCGCGCTGGTGCTGGCGGTGGTGTGCCTGGTGGCGATGGTGTGGTTCAACCCGCAGGTGGCCGGCGTGTTCGTTGTGCTGATGGCGCTTGGCATGGGCGTGTGCTGGCTGAGCCTGCGCGGCGGCGGGCCAGAACCCGATGCGGCGGTCGACCACGCATGAGCCGACTCGCGCGATGAGCGGCTTCAGCCAGAGCGCGGGCGGCCAGCGCTGGCAGTTCGCTGATCTGAAGACCCTGCTGGCCAAGGCGACGCCGGCGCGTTCCGGGGATCGCCTGGCCGGCATCGCCGCCGAGAACGATCGCGAACGCGTGGCCGCGCAAATGGCGCTGGCCGAATTGCCGCTGCGCCATTTCCTCGATGAAGCGGTCATCCCGTACGAGGACGACGAAGTCACGCGTTTGATCATGGACAGCCACGACGCGCAGGCCTTCGCGCCGGTCGCGCATCTGACCGTAGGCGATTTCCGCAACTGGCTGCTGGGCGAGGCGGCAACGGAAACCTCCCTCGCCACGCTGGCGCCCGGCCTCACGCCAGAGATGGTCGCGGCGGTGTCCAAGCTGATGCGCGTGCAGGACCTGGTGCTGGTGGCGCAGAAGACCCGCGTGACCACCGCTTTTCGCAACACGCTCGGCCTGCGCGGACGGCTGTCCACGCGCCTGCAACCCAACCATCCCACCGACGATGCAGCCGGGATCGCTGCGGTGGTCGTCGATGGCCTGCTCTACGGCAACGGCGATGCGGTGATCGGCATCAACCCGGCCAGCGACAGCACGCGCGACATCATCGAACTGCTGAAGATGCTCGACGGCGTGATCCGCGGCTACGAGATCCCGACCCAATCCTGCGTGCTGGCCCACGTGACCACCACGATCGAGGCGATCAACCGCGGCGCGCCGGTGGACCTGGTATTCCAGTCGATTGCCGGGACGGAAGCGGCCAACAGCAGCTTCGGCGTCAACCTCGCATTGCTGCAGGAGGGCCATGACGCCGGGCTCTCACTGAGCCGCGGCAGCGTCGGCGACAACGTGATGTATTTCGAGACCGGGCAAGGCAGCGCGCTGTCGGCCGACGCGCACTTCGGCGTGGACCAGCAGACCTGCGAAGTGCGCGCTTACGCGGTCGCGCGCAAGTTCAAGCCGCTGCTGGTCAACACCGTGGTGGGTTTCATCGGCCCGGAATATCTATACGACGGCAAGCAGATCATCCGCGCTGGGCTGGAGGATCATTTCTGCGGCAAGCTGCTCGGCGTGCCGATGGGCTGCGACATCTGCTACACCAACCATGCCGAAGCCGACCAGGACGACATGGACGTGCTGCTGACCCTGTTGGGCACGGCGGGCATCAATTTCATCATGGGCATCCCGGGCAGCGACGACGTGATGCTCAACTACCAGACGACCTCCTTCCACGATGCGCTATACGCGCGCCAGGTGCTGGGCCTCCGGCCGGCGCCGGAGTTCGAAGCGTGGCTGGAACGCATGGACATCCTCAAGCAGCGCGACGGCCGTTTCCTGCTGGGCGAGGACGTGCCGGCGCCGTTCAAGAAAGCGCTGGCACAGCTGGCATGAACGAACCAAGCGATCCGCGCCCTGCCCGGCTCGATCCGTGGACACAACTGCGGCGGCTGACGCCGGCACGCATCGCCCTGGGGCGCGCCGGCACCAGTTTGCCGACGGCGGCGCAGCTGGATTTCCAGTTCGCCCATGCGCAGGCCCGCGATGCGGTGCATCTGGCCTTCGACGTGGACGGCTTGAAGGAACAGGCGCAGACCCTGGGCCTGGACACCTTGATCCTGCACAGCGCCGCCGAAGATCGACACGTCTACCTGCAACGCCCGGATCTCGGCCGGCGCCTGGATGAGGCTTCTGCTACCGAATTGCGCGGCCGCACCGCCGTGCATGGCGGCCAGCATGATCTGTGCATCGTGGTGGCCGATGGGTTGTCCGCACTGGCCGTGCACGAGCACGCCGGCGCGATGCTGCAACACCTGCAGGCCTACGCCAGCGCGCAATCCTGGTCGCTGGCGCCGGTGTGTTTCGTCGCCCAGGGTCGCGTGGCGGTGGGCGATGAAATCGCCGAGCTGCTAGGCGCACGCCTGTGCGTGGTCCTGATCGGCGAACGCCCCGGCCTGAGTTCACCCGACAGCCTCGGCGCTTACCTCACCTGGGCCCCGCGCGTGGGCCTGACCGACGCCGCCCGCAACTGCATCTCCAACATCCGCGCCGCCGGCCTGTCCTACGACACGGCCATGCACAAACTCGCCTACCTGATGGGCGAAGCGCAGCGACGCCAGCTTTCAGGCGTGAAATTGAAGGATGAGGCGCAGGTCGCGTTGACTTCGGATGCGCCGAGGCCGGGCAACTTTCTGGTCATCGATCCGGATTGAACCGGAGGCACAACATCAATCGCGCATCATCCTCGCGGAAGCGGAAGATCCAGTGCCGTTGCCTTTCCTCACTTAAGGCGCTGGGTTCCCGCCTTCGCGGGAATGACGCTTCACAGTCGTGACCGACGCAGAACGCGCGTCGCAGCGCCTTAGTTCCCGCCTGCCGCTGCACGCCACCCCGTCCACACCAGCGCCAGCGGCTTGGTCGGCGTACTGCCCTGGCCATCGGCGTGCAGGCGCTCCACGCGCTTGCGCAGGACGGCATTGAGGATACGGCGTGGGCGTGGGCCGCCGCTGCGCGCGGGCCAGCGCGCCAGCAGCGCATCGCGCCAACGCGCGGTGTCGGCATGCGGCGGGACTTCCATCCAGCGCGAGAACAGCAGTTGTGCGGCCAGCGCCTCGACGGCCTCGGGCTGGCGCGCGCCGGGAAAGAGGCTGGCTTCGACCTGGGCGATGGCCCGTGCCAACGGCAGGATCAGCGGCAGCGCGGCTTCGGCCGAATCCGGCAGGGCCCGCATCAGCGGCAGCGCAGGCAACGCATCGGCCAGCGTGGCCCAAGGCGCCTGCACCGGCTCCAGCACCCGGCCCAGCGGATGGCGCGAACGGCGCCGCGACCAGTCGCGCAGTTCCTCGCCCCACCAGGCCAGCTTGGCGTCGGCCGGCAGCGGATCGCCGGCGATGTTCATCGCGTCGGCCAGCTCCTGCAGCAGCGCGAACCACGCCACCGCGATCTCGCGCTGCGGCGCTGGCACGAAGTTCTGCACCAGCTGCCATTCCGGCAGGCGGGTGCGCCACTTCTCCAGGAAGCTGTCGAGCGCGGCGGAATTGGACATCAGCGTGCCGCCTGCTGCGGCCAATGGGCCGGATCAAGCAGGTCCGTGGACCGCTCCAGGATCACATCGGCCTGCCAGGCCAGCGGATCGTCGTGGTCCAGGCGATAGCCCCACAGCGCGGCGATGGAAGCCATGCCGGCGCTGCGCGCGGACTGGATATCGCGTTCGTCATCGCCTACGTATACGCAGTCGTCGATCGCCACGTCGAGGCGGCGCGCGGCTTCCTGCAGCGGCAGCGGATGCGGCTTGCGCTCACTCAGGGTGTCGCCGCCGATCAGCACCGCGCAGCGCGTGTCCCAGCCCAGCAGCGGCATCAACGCGCGTGCCAAATATTCGGGCTTGTTGGTGACGATGCCCCAGCGGCTACCAGCGGCTTCCAGCGCGTCCAGCATCGCGGCGATACCGTCGAACAGCACCCCGTGCTTGCCCAGTTCTTCCGCGTAAACACGCAGGAACTCGGGCACCAGCGCGTCGCGCGCTTCCATCGACAGCTCGGGGAATGCCGCGCCGGACATCGCGCGCGCGCCCTTGGACACGTGTGGACGCACGGCATCCAGCGCCAACGGCGCGCGGCCGCGCTCGGCCAGCATGCGGTTGACGGTGGCGACCATGTCCGGCGCGCTGTCCAGCAGCGTGCCGTCCAGATCGAACAGCGCGACGGCGGGAAAGATCGGATCGGACATGCGGGCGGGCTTGCGGCTGGCGTGGAGTGGAACGCGAAGGCTTACGGCTTGATCGCGCAGGCCAGGTAGTTGACCTCGGTACGACGGCTCAGGCGCGCGGCACCGCGCCACGGCTCATAGACCAGGCCGCTGACGTCGGTCATCTGCAGGCCGCACTGGCGCGTCCATGCGGCCAGCTCGGACGGCTTGATGAAATCGGCGTACTTGTGCGTGCCCTTGGGCAGCAGCTTGGCGATGTACTCGGCGCCGATCACGGCCAGCGCGAACGCGGCCGGGGTGCGGTTGAGCGTGGACAGGAACAGCTGGCCGCCTGGCTTGAGCAGGCGCGCGCAGGCTTCGATGATCGCGCCCGGGTCCGGCACGTGCTCCAGCATTTCCATGCAGGTGATGGCGTCGAAACTCTCCGGCGCCTCGTCGGCCAGCACTTCCACCGCCACTTCGCGGTAGTCCACCTCCACGCCGGATTCGAGCTTGTGCAGGCGGGCCACTTTGAGCAGCTCGGGCGACAGGTCGATGGCGGTGACCTGGGCGCCAGCCGCGGCCAGCGCCTCGCTCAGCAGGCCGCCGCCGCAGCCGACATCCAGCACGCGCTTGCCGGCCAGCGGCAGGCGCGTGGACACATATTGCAGGCGCACCGGGTTGAGCGCGTGCAGCGCCTTCTGCGGGCCGTCCGGGTCCCACCAGCGGGTGGCGAGCGCGCCGAACTTGTCCAGCTCGGCCTGATCGAAGTTGCGCGCCGCGGGGCGCTGCGTTGCGGTGGACATGGAAGACTCCGTCACTGATATCGCATGGGGCGCAGGCAGCATGATGCGCCGCGCGCGTGTCTGGCGTGAGGCGGGCTCAGCGCGGGTGCAGGCCGACGATGCGCTGGCGCCACTGGCGCGCGTTGGCGACCACACCGGCCATGTCGATCCCGACCGGCTGGCGATCCACCAGGCGTTCGCGGCCGGCGATCCACACATCGGTCACCTGGTGGCGGCCGGTGGCGTAGACCAACTGCGACACGACATGGTGCAGCGGCTGGGTTTCCAGCGCCGACAGGTCCACGCAGGCGATGTCGGCCTGCTTGCCCACTTCCAGCGAGCCGACCTGGGCGTCGAAACCGATCGCCTTGGCGCCGCCCAGCGTGGCCGCACGCAGCGCCGCGAAGGCGTCCAGCGCGACTGCATCGTTCGCCACGGCCTTGGACAGGATCGCCGCGGTGCGGGTTTCGCTGAACATGTCCAGGTCGTTGTTGGAGGCACAGCCGTCGGTGCCGATGGCCAGGTTTACGCCTGCCCTGGCCAGCGCGCAGGCCGGGCAGAAGCCCGAAGCCAGCTTGAGGTTGGATTCCGGGCAATGGACCACGCTGACGCCGCGCTCGGCGCACAGGTGGATCTCGGCCTCGGTCAGCTGGGTCATGTGCACGGCGATCAGGCGATCGTTGATCAGGCCCATGCGGTCCAGGCGCGCGATCGGGCGCTGGCCGTACTGGTCCAGCGACTGCTGCACTTCCTGCGCGGTCTCGTGCAGGTGCAGGTGCACCGGCACATCCAGCTGATCGGACAGCATCCGCACGCGCTCGAAGTTGGCGTCGTTGACCGTGTACGGCGCATGCGGCGCGAAGGCGGTGGCGATCAGCGGATCGTCGCGCCACTGGTCGTGAACTTCACCGGCACGGTCGAAATATTCGTCGTCGCTGCTGGCCCAGGCGGTCGGGAAATCGATCACCGGCAGGCCGATGCGTGCGCGGAAGCCGTGGTGCTTGTAGGTGGCGGCCTGCACGTCGGGGAAGAAGTAGTTTTCGTTGACGCAGGTGGTGCCGCCGCGCAGCATCTCGGCGATCGCCAGGGTGATGCCGTCGGCGATGAACTCCGGCCCCATCACCGCGCCTTCCACCGGCCAGATGTGCTCCTGCAGCCAGACCTTGAGCGGCAGGTCATCGGCGATGCCGCGCAGCAGCGTCATCGGGTTGTGGGTGTGGGCGTTGACCAAGCCGGGAATCAGCGCGGCCTCGGGCCGCTGCACGGTCTGCTTGGGCGCGAACCGGGTGCGTGCGTCGGCGATCGGCAAGATCGCGACGATCACGCCGTCGCGCACCGCCACGGCGTGCTGCTCCAGCACCACCGCATGCGGCTCCACGGGGACCACGAAACCGGCCTCGATCAACAGGTCACAGGATTCGGGGGCGCCGTTGGATTCGCTCATGCTGTCTCGCTTGGTTGCGCTTGCCGCAGCAGATGCAGCTGGCAAGCAGAAGACCTTCAGGCCGTCATCTTGTTTGGATCGTCATCCCCGCGGAGGCGGGGATCCAGGGACGTTGGCTTTTGGTTGTTTGCCGTGTGCTTTGGTAAACAAGCAACAGCAACAGCAACGTCCCTGGATCCCCGCTTTCGCGGGGATGACGCAGCGGCAAAGGCGTGCGCTATGCGCACGCGCCGCTGCGTCACTTGACGCGGGCGGAGTATTCGCCGGAACGGGTGTCGACGCGGATGATTTCATCCTGGTTGACGAACAGCGGCACGCGCACGACTGCGCCGGTTTCCAGCGTGGCCGGCTTGCCGCCGCCACCGGAGGTGTCACCACGCACGCCCGGGTCGGTCTCGGTGATCTTCAGCTCGACGAAGTTCGGCGGCTGGACCCAGATCGCCGCGCCGTTCCACAGGGTCACGATGCAGGCTTCCTCGCCCTTGAGCCACTTCTCGGCGCCGCCCAGGCCAGCCTTGTCGGCCTGGATCTGCTCGAAGGTTTCCGGATCCATGAAGTGCCAGTACTCGCCATCGCTGTACATGTAGTTCATGTCGGTATCGACCACGTCGGCGGCCTCGACCGAGTCGGTCGCCTTCATGGTCAGTTCGACCACGCGGCCCGAGCGGATGAAGCGGTACTTCATGCGGGTGAAGGCCTGGCCCTTGCCCGGCTTCACGTACTCGGTGTCGGTGATGACAGCCGGTTCGTTGTTGATCAGGATCTTCATCCCGTTCTTGACGTCGTTCATGCCGTAACTGGCCATGGGCAAAACTCCTCGGGTAAGGCAAACCCGCCGCGTGTGGCGACCGGCCGGATACAATAGGGAAGCCCGCCGTAACCGCCGGGCGCTTGTCTTCTGAAGCCACCATGATACCTGCAGCACACGCCTCCAGACAGCCGGCCCCGGCATCGTCCGCCCCGTCCCCTGCCCTTGCCGCCACCGCGCTCCAGCCCAGCGGCTGGCAGCAGGCGCTGCGCGAGGCCGTGCGCGACCCGGCCGAACTGCTGCAGCTGGTGGGCCTGGAGCAGGCCGCGCTGGCGGTCTCGCCGCAGGCGGCGGCGCAATTCCCGCTGCTGGTGCCGCGCGGCTTCGTCGCCCGAATGCGCCACGGCGACCCGCGCGACCCGCTGCTGCGCCAGGTGCTGCCGCTGGACGATGAGATGCGGGTGCTGCCGGGCTTTGGCGTCGATGCGGTTGGCGATGCGGCGGCACGTTCAGCCACCGGCGTCATCCAGAAATACGACGGCCGCGCCCTGCTGGTGTCCACCGGAAGCTGCGCGATCCACTGCCGCTACTGCTTCCGCCGGCATTTCCCCTATGGCGAGGAAACCGCCGCGCGTGGCCACTGGGCCGAGGCGGTGGCCCGCATCCGCGCCGATGCCTCGATCGATGAAGTGATCCTGTCCGGCGGTGACCCGCTGTCGCTGTCCACCGCCAAGCTGGCCGAACTCACCGACGCCCTGGCCGAGATTCCGCACCTCAAGCGCCTGCGCATCCACAGCCGCCTTCCGGTGGTCCTGCCCGAGCGCGTGGACGCGCCACTGCTGCAATGGCTGGCCAGCCTGCCCTGGCCGGTGGCCTTCGTGCTGCACGCCAACCATGCCAACGAGTTCGATGTCCAGGTCGACGCGGCCCTGGCCGCGCTGCGCGGCACGGGCGCGACCCTGCTCAACCAGGCGGTGCTGCTGGCCGGGGTCA
Organism: Pseudoxanthomonas sp. GM95; assembly: GCF_900109775.1. Classification (GTDB taxonomy): domain Bacteria; phylum Pseudomonadota; class Gammaproteobacteria; order Xanthomonadales; family Xanthomonadaceae; genus Pseudoxanthomonas_A. The sequence goes on along the minus strand of NZ_FOAX01000001.1, from coordinate 1,312,614 downwards.
ACGACAGCGTCGAGGCGCTGGCGGCGCTGTCCGAGCGCGGCTTCGCCGCCGGCGTGCTGCCGTATTACCTGCACCAGCTGGACCGGGTCGAAGGCGTCGCCCACTTCGAGATCAGCGACACCCTGGCCCTGTCGCTGCACGCGCAGCTGGCCGCGCGCCTGTCCGGCTACCTGATCCCACGCCTGGTCCGCGAGATCCCCGGCGATACCGGCAAGCGCGCGCTCTGAGCGCGCCGGCGTGAAACTGCCAAGGCCGTCGATGGCGGCGGCCCGCAGGATGGACGCTCGGTCGGGGTTCCTGTATTAAACGGCCTCCCCCGCCAGAACCCGCGCAATGCAGATCGGCAAAGACACCACCGTCCGACTGATGATCGTCGATGACAGCGGCGAGGCGGCGGAAGCCGTGGTCAGTACGTTCCGCAATGGCGGCATCGCGGTGCGCGCCCTGCGCCCGCTGGACCCGGAAGAATTGACCCAGCAACTGGCCAGCCAGCAGATCGACCTGATCCTGGCCGCCAAGAGCGCACGCGCCATCCCGATGGACACGGTGCTGTCCACGGTGGCGGCCAGCGGCAAGGACATCCCGATCATCGTGATGATCGACGCGCCCGGCGATGCCTCGGTGGTGGACGACCTGGTCCACGGCGCCCGCGCCGTCGCCCTGCGCCCGCGCCAGGACCATCTGCTCAGCGTGCTGCGCACCGAATGGGAAGACCTGGAGGCACGCCGCAGCCTGCGCCGGCTCGAAGCGCAATTGCGCGAAACAGAACGCCGCTGCGATGCGCTGATCGCCTCCTCGCGCGACCCGATCGCCTACGTGCATGAAGGCATGCACATCCGCGCCAACGACGCGTATCTGGAGATGTTCGGCTTCGAGTCCTTCGATGATGTCGAGGGCCTGTCGCTGCTGGATCTGATCGCACCCAAGGACGTCGAAGACTTCAAACAGCTGCTCAAGCGCCTGGGCAAGGGCGAGGCGCCGCCGCCGCGCTACGAGTGCGAGGCCCGCACCCAGGAAGGCGAAGGCTTCCCGGCGGTGATGGAATTCGCCACGGCCACCTATGAAGGCGAGGCCTGCGTGCAGGTGGTGTTCCGGCGACGCGAGCTGGATACCGAACTGGCCCGCGAAGTCGAGGACCTGCGCCAGCGCGACGTGGTCACCGGCCTGCTCAACCGCCCGACGTTCCTGCATGCGCTGGAAGACGCCGTGGCCGAAGTTGGCCAGGGCGAAGACGTGCAGTACGGCCTGCTGCTGGTCGAACCGGATCATTACGCGCGCCTGCTGCCGGACATCGGCCTGGACGCAGCCGATGCGCTGATCGCGGCGATGGCCGCCAGATTCGTCGAGGCGCTCGACCCGGACATGGTCTCGGCGCGCTTCACTGAACACGGCTTCGCCGTGCTGTGCCGCTGCAGTCACCTGCGCACGGCCGAGCTGGCCGAGGCGCTGCGTGCGGCCTTCGCCTCGCACGTCTTCGAGATCGGCAGCCGCTCGGTCACCGCCACGCTCAGCGTCGGCGGCGTCCAGATCGGCGAGAAGATCGCCAGCGTCAACCAGGTCCTGGCGCGCGCCAGCGAAAACCTGCAGTCGGCCGCCAACCTGGGCGGCAACAGCGTGCAGATCTTCGATCCGGGCGCGGTCGACCGCGCCGAGGAAGAACGCGTCGCGCGGATCCTGGGCTTCGTCCGCCACGCGCTGTCCGATGAAGGCTTCCTGCTGCACTACCAGCCGATCATTCCGCTGATGGGCGAGCCGGGCGATTTCTACGAGGCCTTCCTGCGCCTGGAAACCGTGGGCGGCGAGAAGATCAAGCCGGTCACCTTCCTGGCCATTGCCGAGGAAGCCGGCCTGCTGGACGACATCGACCGTTGGGTGGTCAGCCGCGCCATCGCCGCGCTCGGCGAGCGCGAACGCGCCGGCCGCCCGACCCGGCTGATGGTCAAGGTCAGCCAGGCCTCATTCGGCGATGCGCGCTTGATCGAGGTGATCGCCCGCGAGCTGGCCTTCCACGGCGTGCCCGGCGAGCGCCTGTGGCTGGAAACCACCGAGGCCAAGGTCTTCACCCATCTGCGTAGCGCCCAGGAGTTCCTCGAAGCGGCCAGCAAGCTCGGCTGCAAGGTCGGGCTGGAGCAGTTCGGCACGGGGCTGGATTCGTTCCAGCTGTTGGCGCACTTCACCCCGGCCTTCCTCAAGCTTGACCGCAGTTACAGCCAGGACCAGGCCCGCGCCACCGAAAGCCAGGACAAGATCCGCGAGATCACCGCCCGCGCCCAGCGCGACGGCATGACCACGATTGCCGAGCACATCCAGGACCCGGCCACGATGTCGCTGCTGTTCGGCGCCGGCCTGGATTACGTTGAAGGCCACTTCATCGGCCAAGCCACGCCGGAGATGACGTTCGACTTCAACGCCTGAGCGCAGCCGGCGCCCGTGCAAGAAAAAGCCCGCCTGGTAGGCGGGCTTTTCGTTTGCGTCGATGCGTTGGCGCGCCGATTACATCACCGTGCCGGTGGTCTGCTGCGCGGCACGCAGCGCGGCGATACGCTCGGGCAGCGGCGGATGGCTCAGGAACAGCTTCTTCAGGCCCTGGCCCATGCCACCGGCGATACCGAACGCCTCGACCTGCGCCGGCAGCGTGCTGGTGCTGTGATTGGCCTGCAGGCGCTCCAGCGCGGCGATCATCTTCTGGCGACCGGCCAGGGTGGCGCCACCGTGGTCGGCGCGGAACTCGCGGCGACGCGAGTACCACATGGCGATCATGGTCGCGAACAGGCCCAGCACCATCTCCAGCAAGAACACGATGATGTAGTAGGCAAAACCGCGGCTGTTGTTCTCGCGATTGCCCGACAGGTAGCTGTCGATCACCCCGCCCAGCACACGCGCCAGCACGATCACGAAGGTGTTCAGCACGCCCTGCAGCAGCGCCATGGTCACCATGTCGCCGTTGGCCACGTGGCTGACTTCATGGGCCAGCACGGCCTCGGCTTCGTCGCGGCTCATCTGCTGCAGCAGGCCGGTGGACACGGCCACCAGGGAATTGTTGCGGCTGGCGCCGGTGGCGAAGGCGTTGATCTCCGGCGCTTCATACACGGCGACCTCGGGCATGCCGATGCCGGCCGCTTCGGCCTGGCGGCGCACGGTCTGCACCAGCCACTGCTCGGCCTCGTTGCGCGGGGTCTCGATCACCATCGCGCCGGTGGCGCGCTTGGCCATCCACTTGGACATCAGCAGCGAGATGAGCGAGCCACCGAAACCGAAGATCGCGCCCATCACCAGCAGGCCGGCCATGCTGGCCGAATTGACGCCAAGCAGCGACATCACGACGCTGGCCAGCGCAAGCACGGCCAGGTTGGTCAGCATGAAAAGAGCGATGCGGGTAAACACGGTGGACTCCGGAAAAGAATTGGGGGGTGAACCTGTGGCAAATCTTGTGGACGCGACCGATCGACTTCAAGCTGCAAGCTGACCGCGCGTTCAGCCGTCCATGCCGATTTTCCACCACGTCCCTGCCATGCCTGCCTCGCCTTACCGCGGTCGTTTTGCCCCTTCGCCCACCGGCTTGTTGCATGCCGGATCGCTGCTGGCTGCGTTCGGCAGCTGGCTGCTGGCACGCCATGCGCAGGGCCAATGGCTGGTGCGCGTGGAAGACCTCGACCCCCCGCGCGAAGTTGCAGGCGCAGCGCGCGCGCAGCTGGAAATGCTGGGAAATCTTGGCCTGCACGGCGATGCGCCCGTGCTGTGGCAGCACAACCGGCACGACGCGTACGAAGCGGCATTGAAACAGCTGCTGGACGCCGGACTGGCGTTCGAATGCCACTGCAGTCGCAGCGATCTGGCTGCCACCGGCGGCATCCACCAGCGCTGCGTGGCGCGCGTCAGACGCGCCGATCCTGCCGTCCGTCTGCGCGTTGGCGGTGACAGCATTGTCACCTTCCAGGACGGGCTCCAAGGCGCGCAACGACAGGATGTGCAGGCCGAGGTTGGCGATTTCGTCCTGCGCCGCGCTGACGGCTGCTGGGCCTACCAGTTGGCAGTTGTGGTGGACGACGCTTACCAGGGCATCACCGATGTCGTGCGCGGCGCGGACCTGCTCGATTCCACCCCGCGCCAGATCCTGTTGCAGCGCGCGCTCGGCCTGCCGACGCCGCGCTACCTGCACCTGCCGCTGCTGCTGGATGCGCAGGGGCACAAGCTGTCCAAGTCCGACGCGGCCACGCCGCTGGATGCCGACCACGCGCTGCCGCAGTTGCGCGCCACGTGGGCGCTGCTGGGACAAGCGCCGGCCGCGCTGGACGCTGCCGATTCGCTCAGCCGGACGCTTCAGCTTGCGCTGCAGCACTTCGATCCGGCCGCGCTGCCGGCGCAACGGCAGATTTACGCTGCGCCGCACAACAGGGTTGCGACCGGCGCTGACTAGAATTCACCCGACATTGACGCCTTCCACTGCGACTCCCCACATGACATCCCGCGTTGCACTCGTCACCGGTGGCACCGGTGGCATCGGCACGGCCATCTGCCGCAAGCTGGCCACTCTCGGACACCGCGTCGCCACCAACTACCGCGACCACGACCGCGCCCTCGACTGGCAGCAGAAGATGCGCGCCGAAGGCCTGGAAATCCTGCTGGTGCCTGGCGACGTGTGCTTCGCCGACCAGGCCCAGGCGATGGTCGATGAAGTCACCGCGCAACTTGGCCCGGTCGAGATACTGGTCAACAACGCCGGCATCACCCGCGACACCACCTTCCACAAGATGGAAGCGCAGCAGTGGAACGAGGTGATCGACACCAACCTCAACTCGGTGTTCAACATGACCCGCCCGGTGATCGGCGGCATGCGCGACCGTCGCTGGGGCCGGATCATCCAGATCAGCTCGATCAACGGGCAGAAGGGCCAGTACGGCCAGGCCAACTACGCCGCGGCCAAGGCCGGCATGCACGGCTTCACGATCTCGCTCGCGCAGGAAAACGCCAAGTTCGGCATCACCGTCAACACCGTCTCGCCCGGCTACATCGGCACCGACATGGTGATGGCCGTGCCCGAGGATGTGCGCAACAAGATCGTCGCCCAGATCCCCACCGGCCGCCTGGGCACGCCGGAGGACATCGCCTACTCGGTGGCGTTCTTCACCGCCGAAGAAGCGGCCTGGATCACCGGCGCCAACCTATCGGCCAACGGCGGGCAATACATGGGCTGGTGACCACCCGTGATGCCCAGGTGAAAGAACGTGTCGGGGCGCACATCAGGCACGGACCGTCCGAACCTGGAACGCTCCAAAAGTATGGTTGCGCTGCAAAAAACGCAGGCGCATGCTCCGCGCACATGGATTGAGGTGACCGCAACATGGCTGCGACCCGAATCATCAAGAAGTATCCCAACCGTCGTCTCTACGACACCGAAATCTCCAGCTACATCACCATCGAGGACGTGCGCCAGCTGATCGTCGATGGCGAGGAATTCGAGGTCCGCGATGCCAAGAGTGGCGAGGACCTGACACGCCTGGTGCTGCTGCAGATCATCAGCGAGCAGGAGCAGGACGGCGAGCCGGTGCTCTCCACCCAGCTGCTCAGCCAGATCATCCGGTTCTATGGCGATTCGCTGCAGGGCTTCATGGGCAACTACCTGGAGCGCAGCATGCAGATCTTCATGGATCAGCAGTCGCAGTTCCGCCAGCAGATGGGCAACCTGCTGGGCCAGACGCCGTGGACCATGATGAACCAGCTGACCGAGCGCAACCTGGAAATCTGGCAGGAATTCCAGCGCAACATGACCGCCGGCATGGGCCGTCCGACCGCGCGGCCGACGCCGTCTTCGTCGTCGACCTCCAAGGAACCGCCGCAGCGCGAGCCGAACAAGTCGCGACGCTCCTGAAGCGCGTTGCGACTTGAGCAACTCCGGCCCGCCTCACAGCGGGTTTTTTGTGGCCGGCGCGTTGGCGCCACCACGTGTCGTGTGAGGGCAACACGGCGATCAGCACTCCGCGGAACGCCAAGCGCCGTCCGTTCTTCTTCAAGGTTCAAGACTGCATGACCCCACGCATCGCACTGGTCACCGGCGGCATCGGTGGCCTGGGCACGGCCATCTGCCGCGCCCTAACTGACGCCGGCCACACCGTCGTGGCCACCGACCTGCCCGCCAGCGCCGAGCGCCTGCAGGCGTTCACCGAGGCCACGGCAGGCAAGGTGCACTTCGAACCGGCCGACGTGGGCGACGACGCGCAATGCGCCGACCTGGTCGCACGCGTGCAAGCGCGGTTCGGCGCGTTGGACGTGCTGGTCAACAACGCCGGCATCACCCGTGATGCGACGCTGCGCAAGATGGACATGGCGCAGTGGAACGCGGTGCTGCAGGTCAACCTCACCAGCGCGTTCCAGCTGTGCCATCACGCTATCGACGGCATGATCGCGCGCGGCTTCGGGCGCATCGTCAACATTAGTTCGGTCAGCGGCCAGACCGGCAATTTCGGCCAGGCCAACTACGCCGCGGCCAAGGCCGGCTTGCACGGCCTGACCATGTCGCTGGCACGCGAAGTCGCGTCGAAGGGTGTCACCGTCAACAGCGTCTCGCCTGGCTACGTGCGCACGCCGATGACCGCCGCCATGCCCGACGCGGTGCTGCAGAAAACCCAGTCCGCGGTGCCGGTCGGCCGCCTGGGTGAACCGGCAGACATCGCCCGCGCGGTGCGATTCTTCTGCGAGGAAGACGCCGGCTACATCACCGGTGCCAACCTGCCGGTCAACGGCGGCTTGTACATGGGCTTCTAAGCCCGATCCCGCTTCGAGACTAGAGCGGCTGGTCCTGTGCCGCGCCGCTGCTGCAGTAGCGATCGTGGAATTCCTGCGCCTGCGGCATCAGCGATTGCAGGCGCGCGATGCGATTGGCTGGATCGGGGTGGGTCGAGGCGAACTCCGGCGGACGCTGGCCGCCGCCCAGCTGCGACATCCGCTCCCACAGCGGGATCGCCTGTTGTGGGTCGTAACAGGCGGCTGCGGCCAGCATCAGGCCGACTTCATCGGCCTGCGATTCATGCCCGCGCCCGTACGGCAACACCACGCCGTACTGCACGCCAGCACCCAGCGCAGCCATCGTCTGCTGGTCAATGCCCGACACGCCGGCGGCCATCTGACCCAACTGCACCAGCTTCTGCTGCGCCATGCGCTGCGAACCGTGGCGCAGCAGCGCGTGGGCGATTTCGTGGCCCATTACCACCGCCAGCGCATCGCGCGTCTGCGCGATCGGGATCAACCCGGTGTAGACGGCGATCTTGCCGCCGGGCAGGCAGAACGCATTGGCCTCGTCGGACTTCAGCACGCTCACCTGCCAGTCGTAGGCCGACAGGTCCGGCGCAGGCTGGTCGTGCAGCTTGGCCAAGTCGGCCGCCACCTGCGGCACGACCTTCACCAGGCGTTGTGCGATCGCGGTGACTTCCTGGCTGGTGGGATCGCTCTGCGGCAGCAGCGCGCCCTGTTGCTGCGCTTCGCCCAGCACCTGCTGGTAGGCCTGCACGCCCAGCTCGGATTCTTCCGACGGCGTGGCGCCGTAATGCGCCGCTTCGCCAGTGTAGGGATCGGTCTTGCGCCCGCCGAACCAAGTGAACGCCGCATAGCCGGCGAAGGCCAGCAGGATCCACCAGCGGATGCCACCGCCGCGACGCCGCTGCATGCTGCTGCCGTAAGCCTGGTTCATGCCCTGTCCTTTAGATGCCGCGCACCACGCGGAAGCCCACGCGCGCGCTGGTCACGTCCGAATCCTGCGAGGAGCGCCACGCCGCCCGGGCCTGCTGCGGCGAACTGGCCCAACCGCCTCCCCGGACCACGCGGGCCCGGCACCCGGGATTGAACCACGCCGCGCCATCGCCCGGGGCGCGCCGGAAGCTGGCATGCCAGCAATCGGCCACCCATTCGCTGACGTTGCCGCCCAGGTCGTACAGCCCCCAGGGGTTGGGCTTGAAGGTGCCCACCGGCGCCGGCCCCCACCAGCCATCGCCATAGCCGACGAAGGCATTGGCCCAATGCCGCCCACTGGGCGAGACATCATTGCCACCAGTCAGGTTGGCCACGCCCTTGGGCGGTGGGCTCTCGTTGCCCCAGGGATAGCGGCCCTGGGTGCCGCCGCGTAGGATGTATTCGAACTCGGCCTCGCTGGCCAGCCGGTAGCCGTGGCCTGTCTGCACGGCCAGCCAGTCGGCATAGGCCTCGGCGTCGCGCACGCTGACGTGCAGCACCGGCATGTCGTCGATGGCCTTGGCGCCCGTGTAGCCCGATTGCCAGTCCACGCCGCTGCGGCGCACGAAGTTGCCGCTGCGCTCGTCGTACACGATCGAATGCCCGCGCCGCGTGGCGCGGGCGCGGTAGTTGGTCGCCTGCACGAAGCGCCGGAATTCGCCGACCGTCACCGGATTGCGCGACACCGCAAAGCCGCGATCGAAGCGCACGTAATGCGCAGGCTGCTCGGCTTCGGCCGCGCCCGGCTCGTCCTCGGCCGCGCCCATGCGGAACGCGCCATGCGGCACCACCACCATCGTCGGCGCGCGACCACCATCCTTGAGCCCGTCGGTAAAGGCCTGGCCGGGGCGGAACAAGCCGTAATGCGTGGCCAGGTCGATGCGCTGGCGCAGGTCGGCGGCCACCGCGTCGCCAGGCAGCGCGATGCGTAGCGCCGCGGCCAGCTTCTCGCGCGCGTCCTTGAGGCCGAGCGGTGTGACCAGCTCGGCCACGGCGGCGTCGCGTAGCGCGGCGATCTGGCGCGCGCGTTCGTGCTCGATGCGCGTATAGGCATCGTCCACCGTCGGCGCGTCCTCGCGCACCCCATTGGCAAAGCCCATCCAGCGCGCGGCACCGTCGAAGTCGCCGGCCTGCGCGGCGTCTTCGGCGTGGCGGATGAAGGCGCTCTCGGTCGCGGCCAGGCCCTGCGTGGCGCGCGACTGGCCCGGCGCCAGTTCCAGCACGGCGTGGAAGGTCTCCAGCGCGCCGGAGGCCTCGCCTTCGCCCAGCAGGCCCTGGCGCAGCTGGCTTTCGCCGGTGGCGTTGAGGCGGGCCAGCTGTTCGGCCAGATCGACCTTGCTCAGGTAAGGATCGGTACGCGCGTCGGCGGGGATCACGGTGCGCAGCACCGCGGCGATCCGCACCGCGCGGGCCAGCGCCTGCGGATCGTCCTCGGCCAGGCCCACTGCCCGGTTGCCCTGGGCCAGCAGCGCGGTGGCGGCGCGTGCCAGGCCACGCGTGGCGATCGTGTCTTTCGGGTCCAGGCGCAACAGGGCCAGGTACAGCGGAATAGCATCACGCGGCTGTTCGAACAGATCGCCCTCGCGCAGGGCGGCGGCCGCATCGCGGCGCGCGGCGCGCACGCCATCGGCGCTGAGCTGCACCTGCGGCGCGTCCCAGTTGAGGCCGGCATCGGCCGAGGTATCGCCGCTGACCGTGACGCTGGGCGTGCGCGCGGCGGGCGCGGGCACGGCCGGCGCCGCGTCGGGCTTCACCGACGGCGCGGGCGCGGGCGGTGGTTCACCGCAGCCCGCCAGGAGCAGCATCAGCAGGGCTGGAACGATGCGCCGCAAACTTCCTCCAATCTCAGGTCGCCGGGCAGCCGGCGGGCAAAGGACGTTAGGCTATTGTCGCCCGCGCCGGCAAACCGCGCTGGCGATTCCCCGCTTTCATCGAAGAGACCTGCGTGCCCATCTGGATCGACTCCCCCGACGCGCTGCGTGCGCACCTGCAGCAGCTGCCCGCCTGGGTGGGCATGGACACCGAATTCATCCGCGAGAAGACCTTCTGGCCGCAGCTGGCGCTGGTCCAGATCGCCATTGGCGACACCACCTTGCTGGTCGATCCGCTGGTGCCGGGTATGAACGAAGCCCTGGCGCCGCTGCTATCCAACCCCGACGTGGTCAAGGTGATGCACAGCGCCAGCGAAGACCTGGTCGCGCTGGGCTGGGCCTGCGGCGTGCAGCCTTCGCCGTTGTTCGATACCCAGATCGCCGCGGCGCTGGCCGGCGTCGGTGGTGGCATGGGCTACCAGAAGCTGGTCGCCGAGATCACCGGCATCACCCTGGCCAAGGGCGAGACCCGCTCGGACTGGCTGCGCCGGCCGCTGTCGGCCTCGCAGCTCGAATACGCCGCCGATGACGTCACCCATCTCGGCGCGATCTACGACGCCCTCACCGCCAAACTGGACGCGCTGGGCCGCAGTGCCTGGCTGGCCAACGACTGCGCACGCATGGTGGCCCAGGCCGGCGATGCCGGTGGCGAACGCTGGCCGCACCTGTCGATGCGCAGCGCGCAGTTCCTTGATGCGCACGCCCAGCACCTGCTGCTACGCCTGCTGCGCTGGCGCGAGGTGCAGGCACGCAACAGCGACCGGCCCAAAAGCTGGATCCTGGACAACGAGCTGGCCGCCACCCTCGCCCGCAACCCGCCGGCCACGCGCGAAGCGCTGGGCCGCTGGCTCGAGCAGCAGCCCAAGGCGCCCAAGAAGCTGGCCGACGCGATCTGGGACGCCCTGTCCACGCCGCTGGAAGACGAAGCCAACGCGCCGCTGGCCAAGGCCACCGACCAGGACAAGCAGCGCCTGAAGAAGCTGCAGGACGCGGTCTCGGCCAAGTCCGCCGAGCTGGGCCTGCCCGACGGCATCCTGGCTTCGCGCCGTTGGCTGGAAGCGCTGATGGATCGCGGCGAATGGCCGGCCGCGCTGTCCGGCTGGCGCCGCGAGCAGCTCGAACCGGTGCTCTCGCCGCTGCTGGCACCAGCCCGCTGAGCCCTGCGGGAAGCGGTCACGCCGCTTCCCGTCAAAATTGTCATGTAACCGCTTTCACCGAACCCGGCGACAGGCTACGCTGCGACGTCGCACGACTTTCGGCCCGGCGCGCAGCGGCTCATCCGCTGCCGGCCATTGGGAGGCGCGACAGCCCTGTCGCCCTCGGAGAGTCGGATGCAGCACCTGTCGCGCACTGCCCTTGCCACCTGCCTGGCCGCCCTGATCGGGCTGACGACGGCGCCCATCGGATCCGCCCAGACCACGGGCACCGCGGCCAGCGATCGCGCCGCGGACTACGTGGTCAACGATCCGCAGGCCGATTTTGAACGGCGCATCGTCGATATCCCGATGCGCGACGGGGTCAAGCTGCACACCATCATCCTGATCCCCAAAGGCGCGCACCACGCGCCGATGCTGCTCACCCGCACGCCCTACGACGCCGAGGGCATGACCAACCAGGCCAAGAGCAACCAGCTCAGCGCGGTGCTGCAGGGCTACGACAACTTCCCCGAGCTGTTCAACAAGGATGGCTACATCCGCGTGGTCCAGGACATCCGCGGCAAGTACGGCTCGGAAGGCGACTACGTGATGAACCGGCCGCAGGTCGGCCCGCTCAACGACAGCACCGTCGACCATTCCACCGATACCTGGGACACCATCGACTGGCTGGTCAAGCACGTGCCGGAGAGCAACGCCAAGGTCGGCATCCTGGGCATTTCCTACGATGGCTTCACCAGCCTGATGGCGCTGTTCCATCCGCACCCGGCGCTGAAGGTGGCCATCCCGATGAACCCGATGGTCGATGGCTGGATGGGCGACGACTGGTTCCATCACGGCGCCTTCCGCCAGATCGGCCTGCCCTACATCTACGACCAGGTGAACTCGCGCGGCAACACCCTCAACTGGGTGAACACCATGACCGACGAGTACGACTTCTACCTCAAGGCTGGCGCCGCCGGCGTGCTGGGCAAGTCACGCGGGATGGACCAGAACGGCTTCTTCCGTAAGCTGCTGGCGTACCCGGCCTACGACGCGTTCTGGCAGGAACAGGCGGTCGACAAACTGCTCGCAAAAGAGCCGCTCAAGGTGCCGGTGATGCTGGTCCACGGCCTGTGGGACCAGGAGGACATCTACGGCGCGATGGCCGTCTACAACGCGATCGAACCCAAGGACACCGGCAACGACAAGGTGTTCCTGGTGATGGGCCCGTGGAACCACGGTGGCCAGCGCGAGGACGGCAGCAAGCTGGGCGATATCCAGTTCGGCAGCGATACCGCGGCCAGCTTCCGCAAGGATGTGCTGCGGCCGTTCCTGGACCATTACCTGATGGATGACGCGCCGCCGATGCAGGTCGCGCCGGTCACCGTGTTCCGCACCGGCGAGAACCACTGGGAACATCTCAAGGCCTGGCCGCTGGGCTGCGCCAAGGGCTGTAGCATCAAGCCTGCGTCGCTTTACCTGGAAGACGGCGGCAGCGCGAGTTTCACCGCGCAGGCCACGCCGGGCAGCGCCGAATACCTGTCCGATCCGGCCAAGCCGGTGCCGTTCCTGCCACGCCCGATCGCCGACCAGGGGTACGACAACAATCCCTGGCCGCACTGGCTGGTCACCGACCAGCGCGAAGCGTCCTCGCGCCCGGACGTGCTGACCTTCGTCACCGACGTCCTGACCCAGCCGCTGCGCATCAGCGGCGTGCCCAAGGTCAACCTGACCCTGTCCACGACCGGCACCGATGGCGACTTCGTGGTGAAGCTGATCGACGTCTATCCCGACGTCACCCCGGCCGATCCGAAGATGGGCGGCTACCAGCTGATGGTCTCGGCCGACATTCTGCGCGGCCGCTATCGCGACAGCTTCGCGCATCCCAGCGCGATCCCGGCCAACACGCCGGTCGGCATCGGCTTCAACCTGCCCAATGCCAACCACACCTTCCTGCCCGGGCATCGGGTGATGGTGCAGGTGCAGTCGACCTGGTTCCCGCTGTACGACCGCAATCCGCAGACCTATGTGGACAACATCTTCCTGGCCCAGCCGCAGGACTACCGCAAGGCCACCATCACGGTGAAGCTGGGCGGCAGCGATGGCAGCGCCGTGGTGTTGCCCGTCGTCAGCGGTGCTGGCGCGAGCGAATGAGCGCAGCGAGACTCGCATTCCAGCCGATCTCTAGCCCGGTGCATCGGCGCGTGCCGGATCACCTTTCCCTATCCTGACGCGCCTGTCGTCCGCCCCATCCCTGCAGCGCCCTGCTTATGCATTCCGACGTTTCCTCCAGCGATGACCTACGCCTGCTGCGCGGCAATGACGGGCTCCGCCTGGACCGCTATGACCTGAAGATCCTGCGCATCCTCTCCACCGATGCGCGGATCACCAAGTCCAGCCTGGCCGAGCAGATCAACCTGTCGATCACCCCGGCCTGGGAGCGCGTGCGCAAGCTGGAAGCGGCCGGCCTGATCCGCGGCTATCGCGCGATCATCGACTGGCAGCGCATGTTCCGCAGCAGCCAGGTGCTGGTGCAGATCGTACTGGGCCACCACACCGCGCACTCCATGCGCAGCTTCGCCCAGCGCATGTGCGATGCGCCAGAAGTGGCCTTCTGCTACGCCACCGGCGGCGGCATCGACTTCATCGCGATGATCCAGTGCCGCGACATCGAGCACTACCAGACCTTCATGGAAGGCCTGCTGCAGGAAGACCTGGGCATCGAGCGCTACTACACCTACGTCGTGACCAAGGCCGTCAAGGCGCCGACCGATGGCGCGGCGTTCGATCCGGCAGCGCTGCCTTCCTGAGTCTTCGCACTGAGCGTCTACACGCCGGTGCTTTGTGACGCTTCTGTGAGCGATCTCCCACAGTGACCTGAGCCGTCCAAACCAGTCCCACCGCGGAAGGCCAACATGCAACCGAGCAATCGATCGCAGTTATTTTCATGAAAGACATGTTGCCCAAACATTAAGAGAACCAGCGCACACCCATGCGGTAAAGCGCTTCCAAATAAGCAAAGCAAGGCCTCGTAACGACCGCGTTGAAAGGGTTTCAGGATTTGGCACGAATCCTGTTTAAAGCCCAGTGACCCCAATCCCGGCGGAGGTAGATCCGCCAAGGCGCCCATGCGCGAGTCGACTGAAGTCTTCGCACGCCACAACCTGTTCGACCTGTGCCAGCAACTCCAGGTCTGCGACCTGCAACTGATCGTGCTGGACGGTCCCGGCCCGCACCTGGACCTGCACCAGTGCCGCGTGGGCGAGCTGTCGGCCGTCACCTGCACCATGGGCTTTCGCTCGCGCGCCAGCTTTGCCCTGCCCGATGGCTGGTGCATGTTGATGTACGTGCATGCGGTTGGCAGCGACACCAGCTGGTACCAGGGCACCACCTTGAGCGAAGGGCAGCTGCTCACCCTGCTGCCGGGCATGCCCAACGAAATGGTGCTGGAACCAGGCACGATCGTGACCCATCTGTTGATCCGCACCGAGCTGCTCGCGCCTTATTGCGGCGGCCTCTCGCGCCAGCACCTGCCGGCGATCATCGCCACCACGCCCGAGCATCCGATCCACGCGCGCTATCGCAGCCTGGACCGCAGCCTGCGCCAGGCCGCTGACGCCGTCACCACGCAGGAACTGAAAGCCATCGCGCGCGCCCATGCCGAAGCCGTAGCGGCCGCCAGCCCGCTGGACAAGATCATCGCCAGCCACGCGCGCCGGGTGCGCTACATCTCCTTCCGCCAGGCCGAGGACTTTGCGCGCGGCCACATGCGCGAGGAGATCTACATCAAGGACCTGTGCAGCGCCGCCGGCATCAGTCCGCGCACGCTGCAGAACGTGTTCTTCGAGTTCGCCGGCATCTCGCCCAATCGCTACCTATCGGCACTGCGCCTGTCGGCGGCCTGCTGCAGCCTGTCCGCGCCCGACGGTGGACGGCGCTCGATCAGTTCGGTGGCGATGAACTGCGGCATCTGGGACATGTCGCGCTTCTCGGCCGGCTATCGCCGCGCCTTCGGCGAGCTGCCGCGCGATACGCAGAACCATCGTCGCGCCGCCTGAGGGCGGCGTTTCGTGCGGTGGCATTGCGCCATCGCGCAACGCAAAGGCCCGCCATCCGGCGGGCTTTTGTTTTGATCTGGGGCAACCACGCGCGCACCGATCAGGACTGCGCGGTGGCCTGCTCTGCCTGTAGCACCGCACTGAGCGAGCGCGCCAACTCCCTGGCCAGCGCCGTCACGTCGGCGATGGCCGCCGCATCGAGCGCGGCCGGCGCGATGTCCAGCGCGAACAGCGTGCCGAAGAATTCGCCGTCCTCCAGGATCAACGGCACCGAGATATAGCTTTCGAAGCCATACAGCGCCGGCGTTGGATGCGTGGCGAAGCGCTTGTCGGTACTGGCCTGATTGAAGGTCACGACCTGGCCGTGGCCGCGGATCTCGTTGCAGATGGTCGACTCCAACAGCAGGTCCTGCCCTGGATGCAGGCCGAAGTTGAGCAGGTCGTGGACGGCCAGCGCAGTCCAGCGCTTGTCGGCAATGCGGGCGATGGCGACGAACCGCATCCCGGTGATTGCTGCGACTCGCTCCAGGGTGTGCTGCATGCCCGGCGTCTGCGCCACGTGCCGGACTTCCTCCTGCCTGAAATCCGTTGCATCCGCGTCGCCGGTCGGCACGGGCGCGCCGGCCGGCAACGCACTGCCGGCCGCCAGCAGGCGCTGGCAACGGACATTCACCAGGAAGACCACGTCCTGCAACAGCGCAGGCAGCAAGCGAAGTTCCACGCTGCCGGCCACCGACGCGATCGTGGCACCGACCAGGCGCAGGTCCGCCACCTGGCGCTGGGAAACGCGTCGCGCGGCCTCCTGCAGGAAGCACTGGCGCCATTCCACCGCAGGAATCCCGTCGAGCATGGCCACCAGCACATCGCCCTGCTGCCCTCGCCCCTGCGCCATCGGCGACGGCAGGTCGAAGCCCACGATCTGCGGGTGCGTCAGTCCTAAGGTGAGGCGGGCTTGATCGAAGGACACGTCAGGTTCCCAGGTACGGCGGCCGATCGGTTCCGCATCATGCGCCGCGCCATGACGGCGTGCCAGCACGCCGGTCCCGCGCTGCGTCGAGGGTAATGGCGCTTTCCAGCAGGCGAACTTGGGCAATGCCGGCGCGCACATCTGGCAAAGGATCCGGGTGTCCGCGCCATCGGCTTATGCGGCGCTACGACCATCGACGTCCACAGCCGCCAGATCCTGGCTGAGCGTGCCGCCGATCAGGCCGGCCAGTTCGACGATCTCGCCGACCAGCGCGTCGGTCACCATTCGCGGCTCCGGGTCCAGAGCGCACAGTGTGCCGAACATCTCGCCGCTCTCCAGATAGATCGGCACCGAGACGTGGCTTTCGAATCCGTAGAGCGCCGGCAATGGATGCGAGGCAAAACGCGGATCGGCGCTGGCATGGCTGAAGGCCACGACCTGGCGGTGCTTGCGCACTTCGTTGCAGATCGTCTTCTCAATCACCAGGTCATCGCCCGGCTTCAGGCCGAACTGCCAGCGATCCAGCACCGCCAGCGCGGTCCAGCGGCTTTCGGTCACCCGCGCCACCGCGGCGAAGCGCATGCCGGTCATGTGCAGCACCTGCTCCAGCACGTCGTTGAGGCCCGGCACCAACAACGCAACCTGTTCAACCTCGCGCGCCCGGTCCTGCGCCCCGGACTGCCCCTGTTCCTGCTCGCTCATTTCGATGCCTTGTTCGCGGCTTGCGCGCCATGGTCGCGCAACTGGCGGCGGCGCGTCACGGCGAAAAACCTGCGTCACAGATCGGGCCTGCGCCGGGTTTCGGGCATGCAATGGGAGCCGCATCCCGGCGCGACATGACCTGCGGAAAGCGGCAACAAAAAAAGCCGCCCGAAGGCGGCTTCTTGAAAGTGGTGGAGCCAAGGAGGATCGAACTCCTGACCTCGTCGATGCGAACGACGCGCTCTCCCAGCTGAGCTATGGCCCCGTGCCTGCGATTCTACCGGCCGTTGCCGGCGCTTGCCAACTTTCCTGGCCTGCTTAGAGCACGATCGGGCGCAGCTTGCCCTGGTGCAGCTCCAGCGTGCGGTCCAGGCGCGCGGCCAGACGGCGGTCGTGGGTGACCAGCACCAGGCTGGTCTTCTGCGCGCGGTTGAGCTCCAGCATCAGGTCGAACACCGTCGCGGCAGTCTTCTCGTCCAGGTTGCCGGTGGGCTCGTCGCCGAGCACGCAGGCAGGCCGATTGACCAGGGCACGGGCCACGGCCGCGCGCTGGCGCTCACCGCCGGAGAGCTCGCCCGGCTTGTGCTCCAGGCGATGCCCCAGGCCGACCTGCTCCAGCAGCGCCGCGGCGCGCTGTTTGGCAGTGGCCATGTCCTGGCCGCCCAGGGCGACGGGCATCATCACGTTTTCCAGCGCGGTGAACTCGGGCAGCAGGTGGTGGAACTGGTAGACGAAGCCCAGCGCCCGGTTGCGCAGCTGGCCACGCGCCGAGTTGGACAGCTTGGACATCTGCTGCCCGGCCACGAACACCTCGCCCGAGGTCGGCGTATCCAGTCCACCCAGCAGGTGCAACAGCGTGCTCTTGCCGGCGCCGGAAGCACCGACGATGGCGACGGTCTCGCCGGCCTCGACCGCCAGCTCCAGCCCGTCGAACACCGGCGTCTTCATCTTGCCTTCGGCGTAGGTCTTGGCCAGCGCTTCAGCGCGGATCACGGTGCCGTCGGCGTGTGGGGTCATGTCATTCATAGCGCAGGGCCTCGGCCGGATCGGTACGCGCCGCGCGCCACGCCGGGTACAGCGTGGCCAGGAAACTCATGCCCAGCGCGATGAAAGCAATCAGCACGATCTCGTGCGGGTTGAGGTCGTACGGCAGGCCGGTGATGTAGTACACGTCCGACGGCAGCAGCGTCACCTTGAACACATGCTCGATCAGCTCGAGGATGCGCTCCAGGTTCATGGTCAGGGTGAGACCGCCGATCACGCCGGCCACCGTGCCGATCACACCAATCAGCGTGCCCTGCACCATGAACACCTGCATCACCCCGCGCGGGGTCAGGCCCAGCGTGCGCAGGATGGCGATGTCGGCCTGCTTGTCGGTCACCAGCATCACCTGCGAGGAGACCAGGTTGAAGGCACCCATCGCGATGATCAGCGACAGCAGGATGCCCATCACCGTCTTCTCCATCTTCAGCGACTGGTAGAGGTTGGCATTCTCACTGGTCCAGTCGCTGATGCGATACGGATAAGGCCCGAGCTGCTGCAGGCGTCCGGCCAGGTCGCGCGCGACCTGCCAGGACTGGTTCATGTCGTGCAGCATCAGGCGCACGCCGCTGACCCCGCTGCCCATGCGCTTGAGCGCCTGCATGTCCTGCATATGGACGAAGGCCATGCCCTTGTCCACGTCGTTGTAGCCCACGGTAAAGATGCCGGTAACGGTAAAGCGCTTGGCGCGTGGGATCGCGCCCATCGGCGTGCTAGTCATCTCGGTGGTCGCCACGTTGACCGTGTCGCCCACGCGCACCCCCAGCCACACCGCCAGCTCGCTGCCCAGCAGGATGTTGAACTTGCCAGGCTGCAGCGTGTCGATCGAGCCGGCGTCCATCTTCTGGGCCAGTACCGAGACGTGCTCTTCCTGGTCCGGCACGATGCCGCGCACCAACGCGCCCTGTCCCTGCTCGGCCGCGCCGGTCATCAGCGCCTCGCTGTCCACGTACGGCGCGGCGCCCGCCACGCGCGGATCTTCCAGCGCCATCTTCACCGCGAGCGGCCAGTCCTGCATCGGCTGGCCGGCCGCGCTGACGGTGGCGTGCGCGGTCATCTGCAGCAGGCGATCACGGATCTCGCGCTGGAAACCGCTCATCACCGACAGCGTGGTGATCAGCACGGTCACGCCCAGGGCGATGCCGAGGATCGAGGCCAGCGAGATGAAGGAGATGAAGCCGTTGCGCCGCTTGGCGCGCAGGTAACGCAGGCCGATGGCGACAGGAATGGGTTTGAACATTGCGCCCTGCAATGAAAGAGTCAGGCCCGGAAGCGACCTGTTGGCCCGCTATGGTGCCATCGCCGCCATCGTGGCGCACAGCGCGGCATCGCCTGCGGCCAGACGCAGTTCACGTCGCTGGCGTGCATCAAGCGTATCGGGCCACCAGGCCAAGTGGCCGCGCCGGCCCTGCACGTCTTGCCAGGCCAGGAAGGCCAGCGGCCCGCGCCATTGCAGCGCGCAACGCACCAGCGCGATGCCATCCAGCATCGGCGACGCATCTCCGCCCGGGATCACCAGGATGCGCGCGGGTTGCCGGCCATACCGACGCAGTGCATGGCCAGCGAACCCCAACACCGGCACCGCCAGCACACCTGCCATCCAGGCCGGAAGCGCGCTGCCGAACAGCGACACTACCGACAGCACACCCAGCAAGATCAGCATGCCGCGCACCCAGCGCGACGGACGCCACTCAAGCCGGCAGCTGGCGGATCCTTTCCATGAGCTGTGCGAGCGCGGCATCGGGGCATTCCTCGTAGCCCATGAACCAGCGCCAGAGCTTATCGTCCTCGCATTCGAGCAGCTGTAGGAAAACCGCCCGCTGCGCTTCGGAATCGGTCGCCCAGGCGCGGTCCAGATAGCGCTCGAACAGCTGGTCCAGCTCGCGCATGCCGCGGCGGCAGCGCCAGCGCAGGCGCTTGATGACCGGATCGAAGATGGGTTCGGCAGCGTCGCTCATGCGGAAAGTCCCAGAAGGTGGAAAGCAAAACGCCCTCCAGCGGAGGGCGCGTTGCGTGCAGCATCAGGCGTGATCAGGCCGCGCGGGCCAGCATCAGCTTCTTGATCTCGGCGATCGCCTTGGCCGGGTTCAGGCCCTTCGGACAGGTGCGCGCGCAGTTCATGATGGTGTGGCAGCGGTAGAGCTTGAACGGATCTTCCAGATCGTCCAGGCGCGCACCGGTGTCCTCGTCGCGCGAGTCGATGATCCAGCGATAGGCCTGCAGCAGGATCGCCGGGCCCAGGTAACGCTCGCCGTTCCACCAGTAACTCGGGCAGCTGGTGGAGCAGCACGCGCACAGGATGCACTCGTACAGGCCGTCGATCTTCTTGCGGTCTTCCGGCGACTGCAGGCGCTCACGATCCGGCGCCGGGGTCTGCGTGCGCAGCCAGGGCTTGATCGAGGCGTACTGCGCGTAGAAGTGGGTCAGGTCCGGCACCAGGTCCTTGATGACGTCCATGTGCGGCAGCGGATAGATCGGGACCTCGCCCTTGCCGCACTCCTCGATGGCCTTGGTGCAGGCCAGCGTGTTGGTGCCGCTGATGTTCATCGCGCACGAACCGCAGATGCCCTCGCGGCACGAACGGCGGAAGGTCAGGGTTGGATCGATCTCGTTCTTGATCTTGATCAGCGCGTCCAAGACCATCGGACCGCACTTATCCAGGTCGATCTCGTAGGAATCGGTGCGCGGATTCTTGTCCTCGTCCGGGTTCCAGCGGTAGATCTTGAAGGTGCGCGTGTTCTTCGCGCCCTGGGCAGGGTAATGCTTGCCCTTGCCGATCTTGGAATTCTTGGGGAGTGCAAACTCAGCCATGGCCTAGGTCCGGGTAGAGGATTGGGGAGTCGGCGCGCCAGGCGTTACGGCGCGCCGATTCACGGCATTGATCAGTAAACGCGCGGCTTCGGCGGGACCACGTCCACGTCCTTGCTGAGCGTGTACATGTGCACCGGACGGTAGTCGAAGCTGCACTGGCCCTTGTCGTCGACGTTGACCAGCGTGTGCTTGTGCCAGTTGACGTCGTCGCGGTCCGGGAAGTCCTCGTGCGCATGCGCGCCGCGGCTCTCGTGGCGCTGTTCGGCCGAGTTGATCGTGGCCACGGCGTTGAGCAGCAGGTTGCTCAGCTCGTAGGTTTCGATCAGGTCCGAGTTCCAGACCAGCGAACGGTCGGAGACCTTCACGTCCTGGAAGCTGTCGAACACCTTGGCCATCTTCTCGCAGCCTTCCTTCAACGTCTTACTGGTGCGGAAGACGGCTGCGTCAGCCTGCATGGTGCGCTGCATGTTGTCGCGGATGACCGAGGTCGGCGTGTCGCCATTGGCATGGCGCAGCTTGTCCAGCAGGCCCAGCGCCTTGTCGCAGCTGTCCGACGCAAGCGTCTTGTGCGGCGCGCCCGACTTGATGGTTTCGGCGCAGCGGTTGGCCACCGCACGACCGAACACCACCAGGTCCAGCAGCGAGTTGGAGCCCAGGCGGTTCGCGCCATGCACCGACACGCAGGCCGCTTCGCCGATGGCGTACAGGCCCGGCACGACCGCATCGGGGTTGTCGCCGACCTTGCGCACGACTTCGCCGTGGTAGTTGGTCGGGATGCCGCCCATGTTGTAGTGCACGGTCGGCAGCACGGGGATCGGCTGGGTGGCCACGTCGACGCCGGCGAAGATGCGGGCGCTTTCAGCGATGCCGGGCAGCTTTTCGTTGATCACTTCCGGGCCCAGGTGGGTCAGGTCGAGCAGGATGTGGTCCTTGTGCTCGCCGACGCCGCGGCCTTCGCGGATTTCGATGGTCATGGAACGGGCGACCACGTCGCGCGATGCCAGGTCCTTGTAGTGCGGTGCGTAGCGCTCCATGAAGCGCTCGCCGTTGGAGTTGCGCAGGATGCCGCCTTCGCCGCGCACACCTTCGGTGATCAGGCAGCCCGCGCCGTAGATGCCGGTCGGGTGGAACTGCACGAACTCCATGTCCTGCATCGGCAGGCCGGCGCGCATCGCCAGGCCGCCGCCGTCACCGGTACAGGTGTGGGCCGAGGTGGCGCTGAAGTAGGCGCGGCCGTAGCCGCCGGTCGCCAGCACCACGCCGTGCGAACGGAACAGGTGCAGCGTGCCTTCGGCCATGTCCAGTGCGAGCACGCCGCGGCAGACGCCTTCTTCGTCGAAGATCAGGTCGAGCGCGAAGTACTCGATCATGAAGCGCGCGTTGTGCGCCAGCGACTGCTGGTACAGCGTGTGCAGCATGGCGTGGCCGGTGCGGTCGGCGGCAGCGCAGGTGCGCTGGGCAGCCGGGCCTTCGCCGTACTTGGTGGTCATGCCACCGAACGGGCGCTGGTAGATCTTGCCTTCTTCGGTGCGCGAGAACGGGACGCCCTGGTGCTCAAGCTCCAGGATGGCCGGGATGGCCTCGCGGCACATGTATTCGATCGCGTCCTGGTCGCCCAGCCAGTCCGACCCCTTGATGGTGTCGAAGAAGTGGTAGCGCCAGTCGTCCTCGCCCATGTTGCCCAGCGCGGCGGAGATACCGCCCTGCGCGGCCACGGTGTGCGAACGGGTCGGGAAGACCTTGGTGATGCAGACGGTCTGCAGGCCCTTTGCGGCCAGGCCGAAGGTGGCACGCAGGCCCGCGCCGCCGGCGCCGACCACGACCATGTCGTACTTGTGTTCGGTGATCTTGTATGCGGAAGACATGCTGGCTCAGTTCCCGAAAGCGATGCGGACCACGGCATACACGCTGGCGAGCGCACCGAGGATGCAGATGAAACGGACCACGGTCTGCGCGGCGATCGCCAGCAGCGGCGTGTGAACATAGTCCTCAAGGACCACCTGCACGCCCAGCTGCGCGTGCCAGAACATGGCCAGCAGGAAGGCCACCAGCGCGATGGCGTTCCACGGCTTGGCGATGGCGTCGGTCGCGGCCAGGTAGTCGGCGTGGACCAGGCTGATGACGAAATACAGGAACCAGCAAGCCAGGAAGATCAGGGCCACGGCGGTGTAGCGCTGGATCAGCCAGTGGTGCAGGCCTTCCTTCGCCGAACCCAGGCCGCGGGCGGTCTTCAACGGGGTGCGGTAACGCTTGATGCCGCTCATGCCAGGCCTCCCTTGGCGAAGACGCCGACCCAGATCAGCACCGCCAGCACCAGGCTGCCGCCGCTGACCAGCCAGCCGTTACGGGTAAAGGCCGAGATCGCGTACCCCAGGCCACCGTCCTGCGCCAGGTGGCGGATGCCATTGAGCAGGTGATAGGTGAACGCCCAGGTCCACAGGAACAGGAAGACCAGGCCATACCACGCGCCGGCATGGGTGCCGATGCAGGTCCAGGCGCCGGGGCCGGTGGACAGGGCGACCAGTGCGGCGGTGATCAACAGCGCGCCGAGGGCGAGGATGATGCCGGTGGCACGATGCAGGATGGACGTGGCCATCTGGATCTGCCAGCGATACACCTGGAGGTGCGGGGAAAGCGGACGTTGACGTGTCGCCATTGCGTGGCTCTTTGTCTCGGCTGGGCGGTCAGCTAAGGCCGCGTTGGCTGGAAGGCGCTGTGAGGGTCGACATCAGAAGTCGACACAGCGCCCGTTCTTTTCCCAATCCCCGTAACGCGTCGGCTCGGGGCCGTCGCGCCCACCGATCTCCTTCTGCGCTGGCGCCGGTTCGGGCTGCAGCGTTTCAGGATCGGGTTCGGGGGTGGGAGGTGTTTGGCCTATCATGTGATTCTCGCAACGCACAAAATTTTAAGCCTCACGATCTTGACTGACAACCGTCAAATTCCCAGTGACCGGGCCTTTGCCCTGGCCGACCACGGCGTGGTAGCGCTGCAGGGTCCGGACGCGGTGGCCTTCGCCCAGGCGCAGTTCGCCAACGACCTCAACGCGCTGGAAGACGGCCGCTGGCAGTGGAACGCCTGGCTGACGCCCAAGGGCCGGGTCATCGCCATCTTCGCGGTGCTGCGCGTGGCCAACGACCGCCTGCTGCTGGTGCTGCCCGATACGCCGGCCATTGAGCTGGCCCCGGCGCTCAAACGTTTCGTCTTCCGAAAAAAGGTGGCGGTCGAGGTGCCCGCGGGCCTGCAGGTCCAGGGCGTGCTGGCTGCGCCGGCGCTGGCACAGGGCGCACTGCTGCAGATCGACGGCGATGTGATCGAGCTGGATGTCGGCAGCGCGCATCAGCCGCGCACGCTGCGGCTGTCGTCCCACCCAGTGGAAACCGATGCCGCCGCCCTCGCCCACTGGCGCGATATCGACCTGCGCCACGGCCTGCCGCGTCTGGATGCCTCGCAGCGCGAGCAATGGACGCCGCAGCAGCTCTCGCTGGAACGCCTGCGCGCCTTCAGTGTTAAGAAGGGCTGCTACCCCGGTCAGGAAATCGTGGCCCGCACCCATTTCCTCGGCAAGGCCAAGCGCGGCCTGGCGTTGCTGGACAGCGATGCCCTGCTCGTTCCCGGCGCATCGGTGGAAGAAGGCGACAAGGCACTCGGCCAGATCGTCAGCGCCAGCACGCGTGTGCCCGGCCCCGCCCTTGCCGTCTTGCCGCTGGACCACCCGCCGGGCGAGCTGCGCAGCGCGGGCCTGGCCCTGCGGCTGCTACCGCTACTGGACGGCCTGGCGCGCTGATCGCGCCCGGCCGCTTCCGGCCTCGCGGAAAGGTCAGGCTGCCGGCAACAGGCCCGGTGGCGATGGCATCGCCATCACCTGCGGCAAGGCCAGCATCCGTGCCACCCAGGCCTGCACGGCCGGGAATGGCGCCAGCGACACCCCGCCATCGTCGGCGCAGTGCGTGTAGGCGAACAGCGCGATATCGGCAATCGAGACCGCCTGCCCGCCGAACCAGTCCTGCGCCTGCAGGTGTCGCTCCATCACGGCCAGCGCCTCGGTTGCGCGTTCGCGCAGGCGCGGCAGGTCTGCACGACGCGGCGAATCGGCCGGCGTCCAGCCGCAGATGAAGCGCGCCACGGCCACGAACGGCTCGTGGCTGTACTGCTCGAAGAACAGCCACGCCATCACCTGCGCGCGCGCCCAGGCATTGGCCGGCACCAGCGACGTGCCTTCGGCCAGCCAGCACAGGATCGCGTTGGATTCGGCCAGGACGCTGCCATCCTCGCGCTCGATGATCGGCACCCGGCCGTTGGGATTCTTGGCCAGGAACGCCGGCGTGCGGGTCTGGCCAGCGGCGCTGTCGGTCTCGATCCACTCGTACGGCTGCTCCAGCAACTCCAGCGCCAGCTTCACCTTGTGGCAGTTGCCCGAGGAGGACATGCCATACACCTTGATCATGCGCGGGCTCCTTTTGCCTGCCACTCGGCGCGCGACTGACCCCAGATTTCGACGGACTGGCCATCGTACGGCGCGGGCATCACGCCCATGCGCAGCAGACGGCTGCCCAGCTTGGCCGCAACCTGCTTGGAAGCCTGGTTGTCCGGCGCGATGGTGTGGATCACCTCATCCCAGGCGTGCTGGCCGAGCACCCAGTCGATGGCGGCGGACGCCGCTTCGGGCGCATAGCCCAGGCCCCAGCGATCGCGCTTGATGCCCCAGCCGACCTCGGTTCCGGGCCAGCCTTCTGGCTGCCACGGACCGACCCGGCCGACCCAGTCGCCGGTGGCTTTCTCGAACACGAAGAAGAACCCGAACTGCTGCATCTGCCAGGCACCGACCACCGTGGCCAGGCTGCGCCAGGCGACCGAACGCGGCATCGTGCCGCCGAGATGGCGCATTGCCTCCTCGTCGGTCGCAAATGCCGCCCAGGCATCGAGATCCTCGGCGCGCGGCGGGCGCAGGACCAGGCGCTCGGTTTCCAGTTGCAGGTCGAAGACACTCATGAGGCGGCTCCACGTGCGGCGATGGCCGCGTAGCCCAGCAGTTTAGAGGCGCCGAACAGCGCTCCCACCAACACCAGCATGAAACCCATGCAGATCGCGACCGCGGCCAGCGCGCGACGGCGCGAGCTTCCAGCAACGGCCGCGACGGCGCAGACCGAAGACACGCAAGCCCAGATCCCGCCGATCGCCAGCAGCACACCAGCGGTGAGTACCCCAGGCGCCTCGATGCCCTTGGCCTCGAACGCATCGTGCAGCCAGCCCAGGTGGCCCTGCACCGCCAGCAGCACGCCCAGGGTAAAGACCAGCAGCGGGAAGCCCGCCGCCGCCACCGCGGTGAACAGCACGCCAAAGTCGACCGGTCGCTTCAACCAGCGCAGGGCCAGCTTGAGGATCGACACGCCAATGGCCAGACGCACCCAGGCAAAAAAGGTGGCCACCATCGCGATGCCCCACTGCGCCCACAGCGCGCGACCCTGCAGGCCAGGCTCGAGGCCATCGGCCAGTGCGAAGACGAAAGTCACCAGCAAGAACGTTGCCCAGCCCGAGACCCGCAGCCAGCGCCGCTGTGGCAGCGCGGCGGTGGTCGCGCGCGGGCGGAACAGCATCCCGATCAAACTCCGGCGACGGCGCAGCAGGAAACTCGCCAGCACCAGCAGCGCTGTGACGCACACCGCGACGACCGGCCAGCGCCAATCCTTCCACGTGCTCGCAGCCAGTCCGGTCTGTGGATCCAGATCCAGCGTAAACACCAGCAGGTCGCGGGCCTTGTCCATGTCGCGCGCGGCCCGGGCGATGCCGCTGGCCGGCACCTGGGTGGCCAGGCGCGCCCATTCGCCGGTGATGATCATGGTCTGGCCTTCGACATGCTCGGTCCGCACGAAACGGAACCATGGATTGCTGACCTCCTGGCGCAGGTCCGGCACGTTGATCCGCGTATCGATGTGCAGCGTGATCCGCTGCCGCGCCAGTCGCGGACCCTGCAGCGCGAGCGGCGTGGTGCGCGGCTCGTCAGGGATCTCCTTCATCCAGTCGTTGAGCTGGAACAGCCACAAGTCCAGCGCACTGCCGTCGGCCTTGTCCCAGTTCAGTGCGTAAGTCTCGTGGATGCTGGGCGTCGGGCCGTCGGCCTCGTCCAGGCGCGGATCGCCCTTGGCCTGGAGGCCGTCGTAGAAATCGCGCATATAGCGCAGGTAGCGGCGGCCCTGTTCCTGCGCGCCGTCATTGGCGAAGGCCTCGACGATGTTGTCGCCCTGCCCTTGCCGATAGGTCGTGGCCACCTTGAAGGTCGTGGCATAGCCATCGCCGCGCTCGGTCAGGTCCACGCGCTCGTCCACGTCCACCTGCGGCCGCGACGGCACAGGATACGGCACCTCCACCAAGGCGGTCGCGCCCGACACCAGCGGCAGGCCGCTGCGGAACGGCAGCGCGCGGCGCTCGGCCAGCGGGCCATCCTCGCGATCCCGGGTGCCATCGACCCACACCTCGCCCGACGGCAAGTGCGCGCGGACGACGACGTGGTCGAACACATTGGCGCCCGGCAGCGCCACGCCCAGGTCGTAGCCCGGCCGCGTGTTGACCAGCACCGGCTCGGCGCGGACGTCAGCCAGCGCAAGCAGGGCAATCAGCAGCGTCGCCTTGTCCTTGCAGTCGCCGTAGCGGTTGCGCAGCGTTTCTTCCGGCGCGTGCGGCTTGTGCGAGTTGTCGCCCATGTCCAGACCGGTGTAGCGGATCTGGCCCTGGACGAAGGCCGCCGCACGCAGCAACGAGCTTTCAGGCTGGGCCGGATCGAGCTTGAGCTGGCGCGCGATGTTGTCCGCCACGTCGCGATCTGAAAACGCCCGCGGATACAGCGGCACGGCCCAGTCCACGACCGACTCCCAGTCCTGCACGGTGGACACGCTGATCCGGCCGAAGCTGTCGTGGCCTTCCGGCGTCTCGTCCGGCTCACGCACCGCTGGCAGGTCGTGCGCGGTGATGTCCAGGGTCGCAACGTTGCCGGCCAAGCTGCGCGCCATGTCGAACCCGGGCGCGGTGACCTGCGAACGCAGTGGATGCGTGGCCGGGTAGCGCACCAGCACCCGGCGGAACGCCAGCGGCACGCCGTAACGCGCGGCGTAGGTTTCGTAGTACGCGTTGCCGAAAATCGGGTTATCGCCGACCACGCTGAAGCTGTAATCCAACCGGTCGCCGACGCGCAGGTCCGGCACGGTGATACTCAGGGTCAGCTCGCCGTCCAGCAGGCCGTTGTCCAGATCCTGTTCGCGGCGCAGGCGCGCGTAATGGGCGCGCTCGCGCAGGTCGATGCGCTGGCCATCGCGCACGACCTCCAGCTGGTTCAACACCAGCGACTGGTAATCGGGCTGATAACCGATGCTGATGCTGCCGGCGTCGGACAGGCCGCGCTCGCGCGCCACCAGATAGCGGATATGGCGATGCCAGACCGGCTTGGCGCCGGTCAGGTCGATCTGGTCGGAGACCACTTCGTAGCGCAGGTCATCGCGCTCGGCCGGCTTGCCTTCGGACGGCGCGTCCGCTTCGTTGACGACCCAGGCCGGCGATGCCGCCATCGCCGGACGATCCAGCGCCTTACCCGGCGCCGCGGCACACAGCCACAGCAACACGCCAGCCACACCAGACTTCCACAACATCCTTTCCCCAAGGCCGGCGTCGATGCCGGCGGTGCTGTCACGACGTGTTCGACCGCCACCGAGGTCGCGCCCGGCGCGCATGCGCTGGGCGACGCCCGGTCTCCCTGGCGGTCTTGCCACGATTGTATCCGCGCCCTGCCCCGTCACGTGCGGGCAAGAAAAAAGCCGACTTGCGCCGGCTTCTTTCATTCAATCAGGCGGATCGATCAGCCCTTGCCGTCGGTGTCCAGCGAAGCGGTCTGGGTGACCACGCGGCCGTCGATGACCGGCAGGCGGTCCGAGTCCGGCTTGCTGTCCAGGCGCACGGTCTTTTCCTGACCTTCGTAGCGATAGGTCACGTTGTAGCCGGTGATGTTGCTGGCGCTGCCCATGGCGATACGGCTGCCCGGCTTGTCGTCCATGCGCATCGTGCCCGTGGTGCCATCCGGGTTGCGATAGGTCACGTTGTAGCCGGTGACGGTGGAAGACTCGGAAGTGGCGTTCTCGGTGTGGCACTGGCGCTCGGTGCGCTGAACCACGCGGCCACCGACGTGGTTACGGTCGACGCGGTTGCCGACGAAGCCACCGGCCACGGCACCCGCGGCCGTCGCGGCATCGCGGCCATGACCGCCGCCGATCTGGTTGCCGAGCAGACCGCCGATCACCGCGCCCGCCACCGTGCCGCCGACGTTGCCGTCGCGCTCGGGCAGGCGCTCGTTGACGACCACGTCCTTGCAGACTTCCTGCGGCGTGGTGGTCGTGGTGGTTTCGCGGACCGGATCGGTGCCGATCACGGTGGCGTACAGCGTGCCCTTCTTGGTGACCGGGCTGACGCTGACCACATCGGCGTACTGCAGGGTCGCGCCGGTCGGCACGTCGCTGGCCGGCAGCGCTTCAGTGGTATCCAGCGCGGAGGTGGCCGGCGCTTCGCCTTCCACGGTGGAGAAGGTCTGCGCGGATTCGCGGTGGTTCATGTAGGCCGCCGTGGCGACGCCGCCGAACAACAGGGCGCCGGCGCCGACAAGAATCATGGTGGTGGTGTTCTTCATGGAAGCCTCCGGGCGGGTGGACCCGAGTGATGACTGGGCTGGATTGTTGCCCTCCCAAGCTGAACAAGGCATCGAATGACACACGCCAAACCGCCTGTTGCCTTAATACGGTCTTTTCAGGGACGCGTGCTAGCGTTTGTGCACCGAGACATCCCGAGTTGCCGCCATGCCAAGCCCGATGACCATTCCCCTGATGCGCTGGGCGCGCAAGCTGCGCTACCCGACGCTGTTCAAGATCACCGCGGTGCTGTTCGTGCTGGATCTGCTGATCCCCGACGTGGTGCCGTTCGCCGACGAAATCCTGCTGGGCCTGGGCACCCTGCTGCTGGCCAGCTGGAAGGACCGCAAGGCGGTGCCGCTGGACGTGCCGCCGCAGCGCCCCAGCCGCTGAGCGTGGTGCTCACCGACAGCCACTGCCACCTCGACGTCAGCGAATTCGACACCGACCGCGACGCGGTCATCGCGCGCGCGCGCCAGGCCGGCGTCACCCGCCAGGTCGTACCCGCCATCGCGGCGGCGGGATGGGCGCAGCTCAAGCAGGTGTGTGTGCCGGGCTCAGGCTTGTTCGCCGCCTACGGCCTGCATCCGATGTTCCTGTCCGAACATCGGCCGGAACATCTCGACCAGCTACGCACCTGGATCGAACGCGAGCGACCGGTCGCCATCGGCGAATGCGGCCTGGATTTCTTCGTCGAGGGGCTGGACCACGTCCTGCAGCAGCAGTACTTCGAAGATCAGCTGGCGCTGGCGCGCGAGTTCGACCTGCCGGTGATCGTCCATGCGCGACGTGCGACCGAGGCGGTGATCGTGGCGATCCGCAGGTTCGGCCCGCTGCGCGGCGTGGTCCACAGCTACGCCGGCAGCGAGGAACAGGCGCGGCAGCTCTGGGAGCACGGCTTCCTGCTCGGCCTGGGCGGCCCGGTCACCTACGAGCGTGCGCAGCGCCTGCGACGCCTGGTTGCTTCGATGCCGCTGGAACAGCTGCTACTGGAAACCGATGCCCCGGACCAGCCCGATGCCGGTCATCGCGGCCAGCGCAACGAGCCCGCACGCCTGCCGGTGGTCTGCGAGACCATCGCCCAACTGCGCGGCGTGGCGCCCGAAGTAATCGCCCAGGCGACCTCGAACAACGCGACGCGGTTGTTCCGCTTACCCGGCTGAGGCGGCGTCCGCGGCTTCAGCGCGCTTGGGTTTGAGCAGCAACTCCAGCGCGCGCCCGACCGCGGCGAAGGCAAATGTCCCGGTGATATGCGTGGCGGCGCCTAGGCCGGCGCCGCAATCCAGCTTGAGCGCCGCATCGGCGCCGAGCACCGGGCGCAGGCCGCACACGGTGCCGTCCGGCTGCGGGTACTGCACGTTCTCCAGCGAGTAGATCGCCGAGATGCCGAAGTAGCGCTTGGCTCCCTTGGGGAAATTGAACTCGCCGCGCAGCTTCTTGCGCACCAGCGCCAGCATGGCGTCGTGCTCGGTGCGCGACAGGTCGCGCACGCGCACCTGGGTCGCGTCGGTGCGCCCGCCGGCCGAGCCCACGGTAATCATCGGCAGCTTGCGCCGGCGGCACCAGACGATGCTCTCGACCTTGGTGCGGAAGCTGTCGCAGGCGTCGATGACCAGATCCGGCTGTCCGCCGAGCAGGGCCTCCATGTTGGACGCCACCAGGAAGGACTCCACGACCTCGACCTGGATCTCCGGATTGATCGCGCGGCAGCGCTCGGCCATCACCACGACCTTGTTGCGGCCGTACTGGCCGTCCAGCGCAGGCAACTGGCGATTGGTGTTGGACAGGCAGATATCGTCGGCATCGATCAGGGTCAACTTGCCCACGCCCGAGCGTGCCAGCGCTTCGGCTACCCATGACCCCACGCCACCCAGGCCGATGATGACGACCGAGGACTGCGAAAAGCGCTCGACCGCACCGACGCCATACAGGCGATCGACGCCGGCGAAGCGTTCCTTCCAGACCGTGGAGACGAGAGGGGCAGCGGGAGCAGTGGGATTCATGCGCACAGTTTAAAGGTCGCGGCCTTGACGTCGCGCGTCGTACCATCGGGCCGACCCCAGCACGGAGCCCTCCATGGCCAGCCAGGCATCACGTTTCCTGTTTCTGTTTCTCCTCGGCCTGTTGGTCGGCGCCATCGCCACGGTGATGGCCATGCGCGCACTGCAGGCCCGCAAGGACCCGTTCCCGCACAGCGTGATGCACGTGATGGCCAAGCAGACCGACGTGCTCAAGCAGAACATCGCGCAGAACCGCTGCACCACCAGCGATGCACTGCCGCGCCTGCAGACCCTGCGTGCGGTCGGCAACGATCTGGAAGCCGCCTTCCCCGACCTTGCCGAAGACCAGCGCTTCGTCACCCATGCCAGCCAGTTGCGCGCCACCCTCGACGGCGCCCTCTCGGCCCCGCCGGTCGGCTGCCCGGACACCCAGGCCACGCTGGCCAAGGTCAACGACAGCTGCAAGGCCTGCCACGATGACTTCGCGCACTGAGCAGCGTTGCCTGTTGCATGAACTGCGGCTGAGATCGCCGTTCATGCGAGGCGAAATTGATGTTGCATTCATGACACGCGCAACACGATGCGCCACACACGGTGCAGCCGCACCGCCTGGTCATCGATTCGCCCCAGCGCGAAGGAGTCTGTCATGCACGTTCGAGCCCTTGCCCTCCTGACCGCCGGCGCCCTGACGCTCGGCGGCTGCGCCACCAGCTCGCCGAATTACGGCTACGGCGGCAGCCGTGGCGGCGGCTATTCTTCCGCGCCGCAGTCGCGCTACTGTGCCGACTGCGGGATCGTGACCCGCATCGATGCCGTTGCCTCCAACCGCGCTGCCCCGACCGGCACCGGCGCGGTACTCGGTGGCATCGTGGGCGCAGTGGCCGGCCGCCAGATTTCCAAGGACACCGGCGGCAGCAAGGGCAACAAGAACGTGGCCGCCGTCGGCGGTGCCGTGGCGGGCGCGGTGGCCGGCAACGCGATCCAGAACCGCGTCACCGGCGACACCTACGACGTCACCGTGCGCATGGACGATGGCCGCAGCGTGATCATCAACCAGCGCGACCTGGCGGGCGTGCGCGAGAACACCTACGTGCGCGTGGTCAACGGCAGGGTCGTCATCCGCTAACGCCGGTGCGGGAATGACACCGCAGCTTCGGAAATGAAAAAACCCGGCTGATGCCGGGTTTTTTCGTGGCGCGGCAGCGGGGGAACGACCGCGCCCGTGTTGCATACAGTGGATCAGTCAGGGGTGACCGCATCGGCCTGCAGACCCTTCTGGCCCTGCACGACGGTGAAGCTCACCTTCTGGCCTTCCTTAAGGCTCTTGAAGCCCTGGGTCTGGATGGCACGGAAGTGCACGAACACGTCCTCGCCATTCTCACGGCTGATGAAGCCGAAACCCTTCGCATCGTTGAACCACTTCACGGTGCCAGTTTCACGATCTGCCATTGTCGATTCTCCTTGGAACAGGGGGGTGTGTACGCCTGGGTTGGCGGCTGGTTGCAAGGAGGAAGCGAGGTACGACGATGTAGCGGATCACTGGATCTACCGCATCAGGCCACGATTCACGGTGACCCTGGCAAGCGCAGCGATTCGACAGTAGCGCGCCAAATTTCAAAATGCAACGCTCTTCAACACGCATTCATGTTCGGCTAACCCACTGTTCTGACAGGATAAATAAGTGACATTACAGGCCGTTCTTTACGTTCTGGCAGCCCTGATGATGGTGATCGGGGTGCTTGGGGTGGTGCTTCCAGTACTTCCGGGCCTTCCGCTGACCTTCGCCGGCATGCTGCTGGCGGCCTGGGTGGGCGATTTCCAGCAGGTGGGGTGGGTGACGCTGACGGTACTTGCGCTGCTGACCGCGCTCTCGGTGATCGTGGATGTGCTCTCCACCGCGATGGGCGCACAGCGGGTCGGTGCGAGTCGCAAGGCGATCATCGGCTCGATCATCGGCACCTTCGCCGGGCTGTTGTTCCTGCCGATCGGGATCTTCGTCGGGCCGTTCGCCGGGGCGCTGGTCGGCGAACTGTTGCACGGGCGCGAGCTGCGCCAGGCGACCAAGGTCGGGCTGGCGACCTGGATCGGGCTGGTGATCGGCATGGTGCTCAAGGTGGGACTGGCCTTTGCGATGCTGGCGCTGTTCTTCGTGATGTGGTTCTACTGAAGGCCTGCCAGCAGGCGTCTTCACGCGTCCCGCTTCACCGGACCGCCAAAATTCCTGCGCTTGCCGGCCCGATGCATCCGGGGAACGCCGACGAGCAACGCACCACGCAGGCTTCGCGCGCTGACAGAGCCTGTCGACGCACGGCACACTGCGGGACATCCATCGCCTTACCTAGGTCAACGCCATGCGCCGATCACGCCCCCTGCCCTGCCTGCTGTCGCTGATGTGCGCGGCGGCCCTGCCCGGCGTCGCTGCCGCCCAGGACGGCAAGCCCAACATCAATCCGGCCACGGTCGAAGCCTGTGCGCTGATCGAAATCGATGCGCAGCGCCTGGCCTGCTACGACACCGCGATCCAGCGCAGCACGCCCAGCACCCGTCAGGCCGATGCCGCCGCCGCCCAGGCTAAAGCGCTGGCCAAGCAACAGCGCGAGCTGGATGCCCCGCCCGCCGATGCCCCGATGGGCGAGCGCTTCAAGCACAGCGCCGGCGCGATGTTCGCCGACGACGATTACGACGCAGTCCGCGCCAACGCCGGCAAGGGCTCACTGCTGGATTCGCGCTGGGAGCTGGCGGCCGACTCCAAGCTCGGTGTGTTCCAGATGCGCGCCTACAAGCCGGTCTACCTGCTGCCGGCGTTCTGGACCTCCAAGAAGAACGAGACGCCCTCCTCGCCCAACCCGGACAACACCGTGACCGTGGCGCAGGACCTGCAGAGCCTGGAAGCCAAGTTCCAGCTGAGCTTCAAGACCAAGTTCGTGGAGAACGTGTTCGGCGACAACGGCGACATCTGGGGCGCCTACACCCAGAGCTCGCGCTGGCAGGTCTACAACGGCGACGCCTCGCGCCCGTTCCGCGAGACCAACTACGAGCCCGAGATCATGATGGTGTTCCGCACCAACTACGAGATCGGCGGCTGGCATGGACGCCTGGCCGGGCTGAGCCTCAACCACCAGTCCAATGGCCGTGGCGATCCGCTCTCGCGCAGCTGGAATCGCGTGATCGGCCAGGTGGGTTTCGACCGGGAAAACTGGGCGTTCGTCGTGCGTCCGTGGTATCGCATCCCCGACGGCAACGACGATGACAATCCGGACATCGAGAACTACATGGGCCGCGGCGACGCGACCCTGACCTACAGCCACGATGGCCATGAGTTCTCGCTGATGGGCCGGCACTCGCTGCGCGGCGGCGATGAATCACATGGCGCGCTGCAGGCCTCGTGGGGCTTCCCGATCGACCGCAACCTGCGCGGCCACATCGAGATTTTCCACGGCTACGGCGAAAGCCTGATCGACTACAACCACAAGGCGACCTACGTCGGCCTGGGTATCTCGCTGTTGGAGTGGTACTGATGCAGGTGGTGACGATCTGGCACAACGCGCGCTGCAGCAACTCCCGCGGCGCGCTGGAACTGATCCGCGAAGCCGGCTTCGAACCCACCGTGATCGACTACCTCAACGATCCACCGGATCGCGCCACGCTGGTGGCAACGCTAGCTGCGACCGGCCTGCCGGTGCGCGACCTGATGCGCCACAAGGAACCGGCTTACGCCGAACTGGGCCTGGACGATCCGGGCATCGACGATGCCGCGCTGATCGAGGCGATGCTGCGCAAGCCGGTGCTGATCAACCGGCCGATCGTCATCACCGAGCGCGGCACGCGCCTGTGCAGACCGCCGGAGAAGGTGCTGGAGATCCTGCCAGCCTGAGCGGCTACTCGAACCAGCCGCCGCAGGACACGATGCAGCTGCGCCAGGTCGTGGTGCAGCTGCCGTAATCCGGACTGGGATCGACGCAGCTTGGGCCGCCCGGATTGTTGACCAACTGGCAGCGCTGCTTGTCCGAGTCCTTGACCCAGGGCGAACAGCGCTCTTCCACATGCTCCCGCTGCGATTGGCAGCTGCCTCGCGAACCACTAACCAAATTTTCTGCGGAGCTGTTGCAGCTGTAGCGCTGCTGGTCGCATTGCTCGGCGCAGATGGCGCCGGCCGCACTGGTCGGCCGATGCACCTTGTCTGCCCAGCAGCCGCATAACGCCAGGGTCGACAGCAACGCTGCAGCTCGAATCAACATCCTGTTTCGCATGACCACACTCCCTGTGTGTTTCGACGGGCCTTATTGCCAGTCGATGATGCCTTCGCGACGGTAGGTTTCCTGGAAGGCCGGGCGCGCCTTCATGCCGTCTGCGTAGGCCTTGAGCACCGGCCAGGTGTCGGTGGGCTTGGGCATGTTGCGCGACCAGCGCATCAGCATGGTCAGCACGAAGTCCACCGCGGTCAGCTGCGCGCCGACCAGGTAAGGTCCTTCGGCCTGCAGGTGGTTGGCGACCTGCTGCCAGGCGTGTTCAAGCGTCAGCCGCGAGGATGCCATGACCGCTTCAACTTGCGCCTCGCCAGCCGGCTCATCGGGATAGAACCAGCCGCGATAGGCCGGCATCAGCGTATAGGCGCAGAACAGCATCCAGCGGTAGTAGGCCGCGCGCTCAGGCGTGCCGAGGGTCGGCGCCAGGTTCGCCTGGGGATATAGATCGGCCAGGTGCATGGCGATGGCGGCAGACTCGGTCAGCACCTGCCCGTCCAGCACCAGCGTGGGCACGCGGCCCTGCGGATTGATCGCCAGGTATTCAGCGGTTCTCTGTTCGCCCTTGTCGAAGTCCAGCGCGTGCAGCACGTGCGGCACGCCGAGTTCGATCAGCAGCCAGTGGACGACCAGGGACGCAGTGCTCGGCGAGTAGTACAGGGTATTGGCCATGGGATCTTTGTCGTTGAAGCAGGGGAAGGAAGATTCGGATCAGTCGCCGACCATGCGTCCACCGCAGTCGAGCACGCAGTCCTGATAGGACGTGTTGCACGACGCGCCGCTCGGCTTGGGATCGGGCCCGCCGCCCAGCGTCGCCGGCGCCGGCCTGACCGCGCCGCCACCGCAGGCGGCCTGCAAGGTGTCGCACTGGCGTGCGCAGGCCTGGCCTTCGGGCGTGGCCGGGCGCAGCAAGGTGCCGGGCATCGGCTTGTCATCGGCGCTGGCGCAGGCTGACAGCAGCAACAGGCACGCCGGCAGGATCCATCCTTTCATCGCCACGACTCCGTTCAAAAACAAACAGGGCCGGAGTATGCACGCCGGCCCTGTCGTCTTGCACGAATGACGCGGCGCGTTACGCCGGTTCGACCACCACCGGAATCTTGCCGATCTTGGCCTGCCACAGCTTCGGGCCGGTCTTGTGCACGGACTCGCCGGCCGAATCCACCGCAACGGTCACCGGCATGTCCTTGACCTCGAATTCGTAGATCGCTTCCATGCCCAGATCTTCGAACGCCAGCACCTTGGCGGCCTTGATCGCCTTGGAGACGAGGTAAGCCGAACCACCGACGGCCATCAGGTACACCGACTTGTGCGCCTTGATTGCCTCGATCGCGGCCGGGCCGCGCTCGGCCTTGCCGACCATGCCCAGCAGGCCGGTCTGTTCGAGGATCTGGTTGGTGAACTTGTCCATGCGCGTGGCCGTGGTCGGGCCGGCCGGGCCGACGACTTCATCGCGCACCGGATCAACCGGGCCGACGTAGTAGATGAAGCGGCCCTTCAGATCCACCGGCAGCGTTTCGCCACGGTTGAGCATCTCGACCATGCGCTTGTGCGCGGCGTCGCGGCCGGTCAGCAGCTTGCCGTTGAGCAGCAGCACTTCGCCGGGCTTGAAGGTGACAACCTCTTCCGGGGTGATCGTGTCCAGGTCCACGCGACGCGCGCCCTGCGGGTTGTAGGTCAGCTTGGGCCAGTCTTCCAGCGACGGCGGATCGAGCATCACCGGGCCGCTGCCGTCCAGTGTGAAGTGTGCGTGGCGCGTGGCCGCGCAGTTGGGGATCAGCGCGACCGGCAGGTTGGCCGCGTGGGTCGGGTAATCCTTGACCTTGATGTCCAGCACCGTGGTCAGGCCGCCCAGGCCCTGCGCGCCGATGCCCAGCGCGTTGACCTTCTCGTACAGCTCCAGGCGCAGTTCTTCGGCCCGGTTGGAAGCGCCGCGAGCCTGCAGGTCGACGATGTCGATCGGCTCCATCAGCGATTCCTTGGCCAGCAGCATCGCCTTCTCGGCGGTGCCGCCGATGCCGATGCCGAGCATGCCCGGCGGGCACCAGCCAGCGCCCATGGTCGGCACAGTTTTCAGCACCCAGTCGACGATGGAATCGGACGGGTTGAGCATGGCGAACTTGGACTTGGCTTCCGATCCACCACCCTTGGCAGCCACGATCACATCGACCGTATTGCCCGGCACGACCTTGACGTTCACCACGCCCGGCGTGTTGTCCTTGGTGTTGGTGCGCTTGCCGGCCGGATCGGCCAGCACCGAAGCGCGCAGCTTGTTGTCCGGATGGTTGTAGGCGCGGCGCACGCCCTCGTGGACCATGTCTTCCACGCCCATCGTGGCGTCGTCCCAGCGCACGCTCATGCCGATTTCCAGGAACACGGTGACGATGCCGGTGTCCTGGCAGATCGGGCGATGGCCCTCGGCGCACATGCGCGAGTTGATCAGGATCTGGGCGATGGCGTCCTTGGCGGCCGGCGACTCCTCGCGCTCGTACGCCGCGGAGAGGTTCTTGATGTAGTCGACCGGGTGGTAGTAGCTGATGTACTGCAAGCCATCGGCGATGGACTGGATCAGGTCTTCCTGCTTGATGGAGACAGGCGCGGTGGACGCGGGAACGGCAG
Source organism: Pseudoxanthomonas sp. GM95 (assembly GCF_900109775.1). Taxonomy (GTDB): domain Bacteria; phylum Pseudomonadota; class Gammaproteobacteria; order Xanthomonadales; family Xanthomonadaceae; genus Pseudoxanthomonas_A. Next base: position 1,274,780 of record NZ_FOAX01000001.1, on the reverse strand, counting down.
CGTGGTTGTGGAGGTTCATGGCTGGCTCGACGCTAGCGGGGAGAAGGAATCCCGTCATTTTAGTCCAAAGCCGCCGCCGGGCTCTGAATCCGCGCTGCGATCTCGTCAGGTCACGCGGGCGCCCAGCGCACCGGTTTCAACCGCAAGGATCGCCAGCAGCACCGCCAGCAGCGACACCGCCTGCAGCACGAAGGCGATCCGCGCCGGCCAGCCGTTGGCCGCGTACCCGCACACCGTGAGCAGCGCGATCGGCGCGGCGCCGAACACCAGCAGCACCCACCATCCCGGCGTACCGCTGTGCGGCACCAACGGACCGGTCAGCCCGATGCCGAACAGCATCAGCGCCAGCGCATTGAAGAACAGCGGGATCAGCAGTTTCATCGCGGTCCATTGTGCATGGCGCCGCGCGGCATCGCACAGGCCAAACGCCATGCACGCCAACGCCCGCAATGGCCTGCGCGACACAAGGCCGCGCCGGTGCAACGCCGCGTCTTTTCCGCGTACACCGCACAGGCCATTGGGGGCGCTAGGCTGCGGCCTTTCCCTTCCAGGCCGACCCGCATGTCGCTGACCTTGTCCCAACTCGCCGTCCCCACCCTGCTCAATGGCCTGCGCCGCCTCTCGCACGTGCTGGAAGTCGGCGCGCGCCACGCCAGCGAACACGGCATCGACCCGGCCACGCTGATCCAGGCGCGCCTGGCGCCGGACATGCTGCCGCTGTCGGCCCAGATCCAGCGCGTCAGCGACACCGCCAAGGGCACCGGCGAGCGCCTGTCCGGCGTGCCCTCGCCCAAGCTGGCCGACACCGAAACCACCTTCGACGAACTGCAGGCGCGCCTGGCCGCGACGATCGCCTACCTGGAATCGCTCACGCCCGAACAGGTCGACAGCGGCGCCGAGCGCGAGATCACGTTGAAGTTCGGCAAGCTGGGCACGCGCTTCAACGGCGTCGACTACCTGCTGCAGTTCGGTCTGCCCAACTTCCATTTCCACGTGGTCACCGCCTACGACATCCTGCGCAACCAAGGCGTGCCGGTGGGCAAGCTGGATTATCTGGGGCCGATCGGCACGCCGATTACCGAGTAAGCCGTCTGCCGGCATTGACGCTTGCGGATGCGGCATCACGGTGGTGGTGCCGTATTTTTTTGTGATCTCTGTCGTGTCCTGCGAGGCGCACGTTTCATCGCAATCGGCTGAACCACGACGCCTGCACCTGACGCAATCACACCGCCGGACTTTTGCCCGGCCTGGCGTCGCGCGTCATCATGTGCGGCTTCGTTGTTGATTCGAATGCCGCCTCATGAAAGAACGCCTCCCCGTCTGGATCCACGACTGGCTGGATGTCCTGGTCCCCGCCGCGCAGGTCCTGCTGATCCTGCTGGCCACCCGCCTGGTGCAACTGCTGGCGCGCCGGCTGATCCGCCGCGCGGTGGAGCGTTACGACCTGCCGCCCGAGCTGGCGATGGGCATGCGCCGCGCCCTGAATTTCCTCCTACTGGTGGCCGCCACCCTGCTGGTGCTGGAACGCCTGGGCGTGTCGGCGACCGTGCTGTGGACGGCCTTCACCGGTTTCGCGACGGTGGCGGCGGTGGCGTTCTTCGCCGCGTGGAGCGTGCTGTCCAACATCTTCTGCACGTTCCTGATCTTCATCACCCGTCCGTTCCGCCTGTACGAAATGATCGAGCTGCTGGAAAACGGCGAAAAACCCGGCCTCAAGGGCAAGGTGGTGGACATCAACCTGCTCTACACCACGCTGCAGGACGCCGACCACATTGACGGCGGTGGCGCGACTTCGATTCAGGTGCCCAACAGCTGGTTCTTCCAGCGTGGCATCCGCCGCTGGCGCGGCACGCACCACGCCATCGGCCCATAAGCACGCTGCTTCAGCGCAACTGGCTGTCCTTGCTGCCGCGGCGATTGATGCCGCCAGCGCCCGCGGCCTGTTCCTCATCATGCGCAGCCTGGCAGGTGACGCAAAGACGCACGCCGGGCACGGCCTTGCGCCGCGCTTCGGGAATTTCGGCATCGCATTCTTCGCAATGCAGCAGGCTCGGCCCGGTCGGCAACTGGCGCCGGGCACGCTGGATCGCGTCCTTCACCGTCGCGTCGATCTGGTCCTGTACCGCGCCATCGTTGGCCCATCCGGTCGCCATGGCAGCCTCCACTGCGTCTGGGAACGTCCGCGCACCTTAGTCCCGCCGACGTGAATCGTCCGCAAGCGGCGCCGCACGATCGTCAAAGACGCCGGGCGTGTGCTTTCGCTAGCATGCGCGCTTCCCGCCTGATCGCCGTCCGCGCATGCCCGCCGCCATCGACGAATGCCAAGCCACCGGTCCGCTGGACCTTGCTGACCTCGTTACGCGTGGCACGCCGCTGGTCCTGCGCGGATTGTGCGCGCATTGGCCGCTGGTACAGGCTGCGGGCACCTCGGACACCGCCTTCGCCCAGGCCCTGGCCGCGCAGGACAACGGCACCCCGGTCGATACGCTGCTCATGCCGCCCGAGGCGCAAGGCGTGGTCGGCTACAACGCCGCGCTGGACGGTTTCAACTACCAGCACTTCAAGGTCTCGGTGACCGACGTGCTCAAACGCCTGGCGCAATACAGCCGGGTCGAACACGCGCCGGTGCATGGCGTGGCGCTGCAGAGCGCGCCGATCGCCGCCTGCCTGCCAGGCCTGCTCGAAACGCACGGCATCGCTGGCCTGCCCGCGCAGATCCAGCCGCGGCTATGGCTGGGCAACCAGGTGACCACGCCCGCCCACTTCGATGCCTTCCACAACATCGCGGTGGTGGCGTGCGGACGCCGCCGGTTCACCGTGTTCCCGCCGGAACAGGTGTCCAACCTCTACATCGGCCCGCTGGATTTCGCGCCGACCGGCGCGGCGATCAGCCTGGCGCGGCTGGATGACGTGGACGATCCACGCTTTCCTCGCCTGAAGGACGCGATGGCGCACGCTTTCATCGCCGACCTCGCACCCGGCGATGCACTGTATCTGCCGCCGCTGTGGTGGCACCACGTCACCTCGCTGGCCAAGCTCAATGCGCTGGTGAACTACTGGTGGCAGCCGCCGATGGCCGATGGCCAGGCGCCCTCGCCCGGCATCGTCGCGCTGCTGCATGCGCGCCTGGCCTTCGCCGGACTGGCACCTGCCGAGCGCGCGGCGTGGCGGGCGCTGCTGGAGCATTACGTGTTCGCCGAAGAAGACCCCGGCGCGCATATCCCCGACGCACGACGCGGCGTACTCGGCGCGCTGGACGCCGAAGCGCTGGCCGCGCTCAAGCAGCGCATCGCGCGCTCGCTCTGATGCGATCTTGACGTCCGCGCCTGCACCCTGACCGACATCCTCTCCACCGGAGCCTTCGCCATGGACCAGACCGTCCACCCGTTTTCCGAACTCTTCGCCCAGCTCGGCCTGGCCTCCGACGAAGCCAGCATCCGCGCGTTCATCGGCCAGCACGCGCCGCTGCCCGACGCCATGCGCCTGGAAGAAGCCCCGTTCTGGTCCGAAGCGCAATCCCAACTGCTGCGCGAAGAGCGCATCGACGACGCCGACTGGGCCACCGTGGTGGATCAGCTCAACCTGGCGCTGCACGCCACGCCCTGAAGACGTCCAAGCCGTCGCAGCGCGCGGCGATGACGGCTTTGTCACCCTGCAGGCGCGGCATTTAGCAGGCCCGCAACCGCCTGCGTGCTATAGCCGTGAAGCTCCAGAGCCCGTCGATTGGAGCGCCGCCATGCACCGTGCCGTCCTGCCGATTCTTGCCGCCGCGCTGGCGGTGTCCTTGCCCGCGCTGGCCCATCATGGGTGGAGCAGCTATGACGCCAGCAAGGCGTTGAAGATCTCCGCGCCGCTGACCGCGGTGCAGTACCGGAACCCGCATGCCGAGGTCAGCGTCGACTACCAGGGAAAGGCCTGGAACGCGGTGCTGGCACCGATCGCACGCATGAACTCCCGTGGCCTGCCGGACGGCGCGCTCACCGTCGGCAAGACCATCACCATCGAAGGCTATCCGCGCCTGGATGGCACGGCCGAGCTGCGCGCCGAGCGCATCACCGTGGATGGCAAGACCATCGAACTGCGCTGACCGTTCGATCGACGTCGCGCCATGGACCTGATGCCGTGGATGCAGGCGCTCGAAGACTCGGCGCTGGGCCAATGGATGCGCGCGGGATGGGGTTATCCGGCCGCCAACGTGCTGCATCTGGTCGGGCTGGTGCTGTTGGTCGGCCCGATCTGCCTGCTCGACCTGCGCCTGTTGGGCCTGGGGCGCAGCCTGAATGCGCTGCAGGTTTCGCGACTGCTCACGCCGTGGGCAATCAGCGGCCTGCTGCTGACGTTGGCCACCGGTGTCATGCTGTTTGCGGCCGATGCCAGCGCGTTGCTCGGCAATCGCATGATGCAGTTCAAGCTGCTGGCCGTGACGCTGGCAGTGCTCAACGCGCTGCTGTTCCGCGCGCGCCATGCGCATCATCTGCCGCACTGGGACCGTCATCCGCCCCCCATCGGGAAGCTCTCGGCTGCGCTCTCGCTGTGCCTGTGGCCGGCGGTGCTGGTGGCGGGGCGAATGATCGCGTACACGTGACGCTTGCTGATGCGCGCGCTGTCGATTTCGCATACGCCCATGCGTCGTCTGGATGCACCCATCGCAGGAAACGCCCATGTCGCTGCAGCTGTTCGCCCACCCGTTTTCGTCGTACTGCCAGAAAGTCCTGATCGCGCTGTACGAGAACGACACGCCATTCGCGTTGCGGCTGCTGGATGCCGAGGCGCCGGACAACTTCAAGGAACTGGTCAGCCGCTGGCCGATCGCACGCTTCCCGTTGCTGGTGGACGGTGCGCGCCAGTGGATGGAGGCCAGCATCATCATCGAATACCTGCAGCTGGCCCATCCCGGCCCGCTCTCGTTGATCCCGTCAGATCCGATGGCGGCGCTGGAGGTGCGATTGCTGGATCGCTTCTTCGACAACTACATCTCCACCCCGCAGCAGACCATCGTGTTCGACAGCCTGCGCGAGCCGGGCACACGGGACGCGCACGGCGTGGCCAAGGCCAGGACCCAGCTGGAAACGGCGTACGCGTGGCTGGAGGACTATCTGGCAGGACGCACCTGGGCGGTCGCCGACCGGTTCAGCCTGGCTGACTGCGGCGCGGCGCCGTTCCTGTTCTATGCCGACTGGACCCACGCCATCGATCCGCGCTTCACCCGCGTCCACGCCTATCGTGCGCGCCTGCTCGCGCGCCCTTCGGTGAAGCGCGCCGTGGACGAGGCGCGGCCATACCGGCATTACTTCCCGCTGGGCGCGCCGGATCGCGATTGAGCGCGCAGCGCGAACCGGTCAGCGCGCCAGCGCGGCCTTGACGGCCTTTTCGGCCAGCGGCTGCATCACCGCGTAGCCGGCCGCATTGGGATGCACGCCGTCTTCGGAGACCTGTTTCGACAGTCCGCCCTGGCCGTTGTCCAACGCCGTGTAGTAATCCAGATACGTCGCCCCGGTGCGCTGCGCGTACTGCTGGATCCAGGCGTTGAGCGTACGGATCTTCGGCGCCGGTTCCAGGCCCGGCTTCCACGGGTAGTCGCTCGCCGGCAGGATCGAGGCCAGCACCACCTTGATGCCATTGGCCTTGGCCAGCTGCGCCAGCGAGGTCAGGTTGTCCTGGATCATCTCCGGCGTGGTCGGCCCGGTATTGCCGGCGATGTCATTGGTGCCGGCCAGAATCACAACTACCGCGGGTTTGAGCGCGATGACATCCTGGCGGAAGCGCACCACCATCTGCGCCGTGGTCTGGCCGGAGATGCCGCGATTCACATAGGGCTTGCCGGGAAAGAACGTCGCGCTGCCGGTCTTGCCCCAGCCTTCGGTGATCGAGTCGCCGAAGAACACCACGCGCCGCTCACCCTTGGCCGTAGGCGGCAACGCCGCGTTCTCGTCGCGATAGCGCGCCAGCTGCGGCCAGTCCGCAAGCTGCTTCTGCATGCCCTGCACCTGTTCGGCGCTGGGCGTCTGTGCGTGCGCTGGAGCGTTCATCGCGCCGATCAGCAACAGTGCCAGCAACGGCACGGCGTGACGGCGAAACCTTGTGAGCTGCATGTCGTCCCTCCCAGTCGGATCATGCGCCGCAGTCTAGCCAACTCGTGGAAACCTGCTGTGCAGGGTTACTTCTTGGCGTCTTTTTCCGCCTTCTCGGCCGCCGCCTTGCGTTCGGCGGCGTCCTTGACGGCTGCGGCGAAACGCGGCTCCTCGCGCAGCAGTTTGGACTGCGGATCGAGCGTGTAGAGCGCGTTCTCCTGCAGGTCGACATGACCTTGGCCATTCGCCATCGGCACCGTGACGGTTTCACCGCTGTTCGAACCGATGCGCACGTCCACCGGTACCGGGAACGGCAGGTTGTCCGGGGTCTTCCACTGCAGCGACAGGCCGGTGGCATCGCGCTGGGCCACCAGCTCCGGCAGCGCGGCGCGATACAGGTACACGTCGAAGAACCAGCCGTAATCCTTGCCGGTCACCTTGTTGACGATGTCGATGTAGTCCTTGGTTGACACATAACGCGGCTTGAAGTGGCCCGGCCACGGATGCGCGCTGCCGTACACCGCCAGGCGGATCGAAGTGAAGAACGCCTCGTCGCCGATCAGGCTGCGCAGCGTGTGCAGCATCAGCGAGCCCTTGTAGTAGATGTCCAGGCCCGGGCCATGCTCGCGGTTGTAGACCGACTCCTCGGTCTGCGGCTTGCCGCTGACGATCGGATACTTGTTCGACAGCGCGGCGCGCTGGTCCAACAGCGCCGCGTGGTACTCCATGTCGCCGCGCAGGTACTGCAGGTACAGCGGCTGCATATAGCTGCCGAAGCCCTCGTGCAGCCACATGTCGTCCCAGTCCGCATTGGTGAGCTGGTTGCCGAACCACTCGTGCGAGAACTCGTGCTGCATCAGCCAGTCGTAACCGTACTTGTCCTTCTTATAGTCGTTGCCATACGCATTGATGGTCTGGTGCTCCATGCCCAGGTGCGGGGTCTGGACCACGCCCACCTTTTCATCGCCGAACGGATACGGGCCGATCTGGCTCTCGAAGAAGTCCAGCATCCTGGGCAGCTCGGCGAACAGGTCCTTGGCCTGTGCGTCCTTGTCGCCCTTCAGATACCAGTACGCCAGCGGGATGGTGTTGCCGAAGCGGCTCTTGTAGCTGCCGCTGAGCTGCTCGTATGGGCCGACATCGATGGCGATGGCATAGGTGTCCGGGTTCTTGGCGCGCCAGTGATAGGTGCGCCAGCCGTTCCTTTCCTTCATGCCGACGAACACGCCGTTGCCCGGCGCGACCAGCGGCGCCGGCACGGTGACGTGCTCGTCGACCAGCAGCGGCTCGCCCTGCGGATGATCGATGCATGGCCACAGCAGGTCACAGCCTTCGCCCTGGATCGCCGAGGCCACCCACGGCTCGCCGGTCGGCGCGGTCGCCCAGACGAAACCACCGTCCCACGGCGCGCGCTTGGCCACGTGTGGCTGGCCGGCGTAGATCACGCGCAGCACCACGCTGCCGCCGGCCTGGAGCGGCTTGGGCAGGGTCACGCGCATACGGCCTTCCGGGTTCTGCCAGGCATCGGCGCCAATGGCCTTGCCATCCACCTCGACGCGGCTGACGGCGTATTCCGGATCCAGGTCCACCACCAGCGCCGACAGCGGCGCGGTCGCCTTGAAGGTCAACTTGGCATCGCCCTCGATGCGGCGCTGCTCGGGGATGACCTTGAAACCCAGGTCCGCGTGCTCGAACACCACCGCCAGCTGCTCCGGCGTGCGCGGCAGGCCGGTCTCCTTGGTCAGCGGGCTCAGGTCGGCAGCCTGCGCCGAAGCAGCGGCCAGCGCGAGCGCCAGGGTGGAAACGAGGACACGGGAACGGGACATGGCGGACCTGGCGGCGAAAGACGAAAACCGGCGCACAGGGTGCCAGCGTTCGGGCGCGCCTGCATCGGTCCGAAGTCATGGAACGACGCACCATGCGAACATCGACCGCTCCCTCGCCCCGGACCTGCCTGATGCGCCGACGCCTGATCGCCTGCCTGCTGTGCCTGCCGCTCACTGCCCTCGCGGAAGCCACGCCGCCCGGCACCGACCCGCGCCTGGACGCGATCGGCAGCGCGCCGTCGGCCGCCCGTATCGAGGCCGACGTACGCACGCTGGTCGGGTTCGGCACACGCCACACTTTGTCCGATACCAAGTCAGACACGCGCGGCATCGGTGCGGCCCGGCGCTGGGTCTACGCACAGTTCCAGCAGATCTCGCGCGACTGCGGCGGCTGCCTCGAGGTGCGCTACGTCAGCGACACCATCGCCGGCGAAAAGCGCATCCCCAACCCGACCGAGGTGGTCAGCGTGGTCGCGATCCAGCGCGGCAGCAGCGATCCCAACCGCATCGTGATGATGAGTGGCGACATCGACTCACGCGTCTCCGATGTGATGAACGCCACCGCCGATGCGCCCGGCGCCAACGATGACGCCTCGGGCTTGGCCGGCACGCTGGAAGCGGCGCGCGTCCTGACGCAATACAAGTTCCCCGGCTCGATCGCCTATGTCGGCCTGTCCGGCGAGGAGCAGGGCCTGTTCGGGGGCAAGATCGTCGCCGCCAAGGCCAGGCAGGAACGCTGGCGCATCGAGGCGATGCTCAACAACGACATGATCGGCAATATCGCCGGCCTCAACGGCGTCACCGACAACCACACCGCGCGCGTGTTCTCCGAAGGCACCCGCGCGGTGGAAACCGAAGCCGAAGCGCGCGCACGGCGCTTCACCGGCGGCGAGCTGGATTCGCCCTCGCGCAACCTGGGCCGCTACGTCGCCCGCATGGCGCAGCACGTGCCGAACCTGGACGTGATGATGGTCTATCGCCTGGATCGCTTCGGCCGCGGCGGCCACCACAGCCCGTTCAACGATGCCGGCTTCCCCGCCGTGCGCATCATGGAAACCAACGAGAACTACGACCGCCAGCACCAGGACCTGCGCACCGAGAACGGCCGCGTCTATGGCGACACGCTCGACGGCGTGGACTTCGGCTACGCGGCCAAATTGACCGCGCTCAATGCGGTCACCCTGGCCGGGCTGGCCTGGGCGCCGCCGGCCCCGGCGCAGGTCAAGATCGACGGTGCGGTGACCGCCGACACCACGCTCTCGTGGTCGCGTCCCACCGCAAAACAGGCGCCGCAGTTGGCCGGCTATAAGCTCTATTGGCGCCTGACCACCGATCCGCAGTGGACGCACAGCCTGTACGTGGGCGATGTCACCACGCATACGCTGAAGAACGTAGTGATCGACAATTACTACTTCGGCATGGCGGCCGTGGCGAAAGACGGCAGCGAGAGCCCGGTGGTGTTCCCGGGCGCAGCGGGCAGCTTCGGCAGCTATTGAGCCGGCGAAGCCGAAGGCTCAGTCTTCCTCGGCCGCGGCCTCGCGGCCCTGCTGGCGGATCAGCGCCTCGAAGCGCGCCTCGTTGATCGCATCGCGCACGCTGTCCAGGTCGGCGCTGGATTCGTCGGGCGTGAACTGGCCGGTGAGTTCGCTGTCGGGCAGCAGCTCGCCGGCCTCGAACAGCGCCCACATCTCCTCGCCATACCAGGTGTCCAGCAATTCCGGCGCCCAGCGGCCCAGGCTGGCGGTGAGGTTGTTGACGTCGCGTAGCAGCATCCGCCGCGCGGCGTTGTTGCCGCCGGCGCTGACCACCTGCGGGAAGTCGATCACCACCGGGCCATCGGGACCGACCAGCACGTTGTATTCGGACAGGTCGCCATGGATCAGGCCGCAACACAGCATCCGCACGACCTGGCGCACCAGCACCGTGTGGAATTCACGCGCCTGCGCGGCTTCCAGCTCGACCTCGCCCAGGCGCGGCGCGCTGAAGCCTTCGGCATCGGTGACCAGTTCCATCACCAGCACGCCGTGGTAATAGCCGAACGGCTCGGGCACGCGCACGCCGGCATCGCGCAGCTGGTAGAGCGCGTCCACCTCGGTGTTCTTCCAGGCCACTTCGGCCTGCTTGCGGCCGTACTTGGTGGCCTTGCCCATCGCGCGCGCCTCGCGACTGCCGCGCACCTTGCGCCCTTCCTGGTACTGCACGCGCTGCTGGAAGCTGCGCTGGGCCATGTCCTTGTAGACCTTGGCGCAACGCACTTCATCGCCGCTGCGCACCACGTACACGGCCGCTTCCTTGCCGCTCTTGAGCGGTCGCAGCACTTCATCGATGACGCCGTCGTCGATCAGCGCCTGCAGTCCGTTGGGGGTCTTCATCAGTTCGGTTTCGAGCGCCGCATGCGTGCGGCCGCGCCGTGCACGGCGGGCCAGTGTCGCATCGCAGGCGTTGCGGATGTTGAAAAACGACAACCGCCGCTGGCGGGTGCGCGGCCAGCAACACACGCATGACGCTGCGATGGCGCGCGGAATCGGTCGTCACGGAATTCGGCACCCATCGACCCACCACAGGCCCATGCCCGGCTGCGCGCCCGCCGATCGAATCGTCCCAAGCTCTTGGCCAGCGCGGCAGGTCGTCCGCCTCCAGCGAAACCCGCATTTCGCAGCGCAGCGCTGCCCAATGCCGGGCGCTTGCGGCAAGATGTCGCCCGCCGCGCTGGGCGGCACGACGAACAAGGCCGGGCCTGGATGCACGCTGTCAGCACCATGGAAGTGTTCTTGATCGCCATGGCGATCATCTTCTGCGTGCCGTTCCTGATCTGGCGCCTGGGCCGGACCGAATACTTCGCCCCGCTGGTGGTCGTGCAAATCATCACTGGCATCCTGCTGGGCCCGGGCATCCTTGGCGCGGCGTATCCGGGCTATTACAGCTTCGTGTTCACCCCGCAGGTCGTGCAGATCCTCAACGGCCTGGGCGGCTGGGCGGTGATGCTGTTCGTGCTGATCGCCGGGATCGAGCTGGACCTCAGCAAGGCCTGGGCGAACAAGCGCGAGAGCGGCATCACCGCCGGCCTGGCATTGGGCGTGCCGCTGGTGTTCGGCGGATTGGCGGCGATCGGCATGCTGCGCTTCCCCGGCTGGATCGGCCTGAGCGGGCAGCCGTGGCAGTTCGTGGTCGGCGTGGGCATGGCCTGCGCGGTCACCGCGCTGCCAATCCTGATCCTGCTGATGGAAAAGCTCGACATCCTGCGCCAGCCGATCGGCCAGCGGATCCTGCGCTACGCCAGCCTGGACGACATCGCGATCTGGGGCGTGCTGGCCCTGGTGCTGGTGGACTGGGAGCGGATCGGCCGCCAGGCGGGTTTCCTGCTGGCCTTCGCCGTGGCCTGCGTGCTGTTCCGCAAGCTGATGCGCGCCATTCCCGAGCGCGATCGCTGGTACGTGATGCTGATCTGGCTGGCGGTGTGCGCGTTTGGCGCGGACTGGTCGGGCCTGCACTACATGGTCGGCGCGTTCCTGGCCGGCGTGGTGATCGACGCGGACTGGTTCGACCAGGCCGACATGGATCGCCTGCGCCACAACGTGCTGCTGGTGATCATGCCGGTGTTCTTCCTGAGCACCGGCCTGCGCACGGCCTGGAGCGTGGGCGGGGCGACGGTGTTCATCGCCGCGCTGGTGCTGCTGGTGGCCGCGGTGGCCGGCAAGCTGGCTGGCGTGCATCTGGCCGGCCGCCTGTTGAAGTGGAAGCCGGGCGAAGCCTCGCTGATCGGCTGGCTGCTGCAGACCAAGGCGCTGATCATGATCATTTTCGCCAACATCCTGCTGGACAAGGCGATCATTACCAACGCGACCTTCACCGCGCTGCTGCTGATGGCAGTGATGAGCACGATGCTGTCGATCCCGATGGCCACCCCGCGCCTGCGCCGGCTGGCGGCGGCCAACGCGGACATGACACCCCGCGATTGATCGACGCCCTGCCCGGCCGCGTGCCGGGCAAGACCGCATCTACACCTGCAGCGAACGCAGCGGCTCCACGCCGGCCATCGTCGAACCCGCATCGCGCATCGCCTCGATGAAGCGCTGTAGTTTGGCCGGCGGATGCCGCGCCGGCGGATAGACCAGATAGACCGGCAGCGGCGTGGCGCGCCAGTCCGGCGCCAGGTGCAGCAGCCGGCCTTCGGCCACGTCCTGCGCCACCACCCACGATGAAGTGATACACGCGCCCAGCCCCAGCAGCGCCGCGTTGCGCAGCGCGTAAAGGCTGTCGGTGCTCAGGCGTGGCTGGATCGGGAACTGCAGCATGCGGCCGTCGTCGCGATGGCGCAGGCTGACTTCGTCGCGATAGAAGGTCTGGATGGCCAGCCACGGCAGCGCCGCCAGCGCGTCCGCGTCCTGCGGCACGCCGGACGACCCCATCAGCGCGGGCGCGGCCACCACGATCCGCGGGACTTCGGCGATCTGCACCGCCACCACCGATGGCAGGTCGACCGCGCCCACCTGGATCGCGCAATCGATGCCTTCGGCGACGAAGTCAGGCCGGCGGTCGTGCAGCAGCCATTCCACCGAGACCTGCGGATAGCGCTGCAGGTAGGCGACGACCGGCGCCACCAGCTGGGTCTGGCCGAACGCATGCGGCACCACCACGCGCAACAGGCCTTGCGGCGCCTCGCGGGTGCCGCGCAGTTCGGCCTCCATCGCGTGCCAGTCCTCCAGCAACTCACGGGCGCGGGCGTAGCAACGCTCGCCGTCCTCGGTGAGCTTCATCGCGTGGGTGGAACGGCGCAGCAGCTTTACCCCCAGGAATCGCTCCAGCGCCTGCAGCCGTCGGCTCACCGTGGGCTGGCTGGCGCCCAGTTGGGTCGCGGCCGCGGACAGGCTGCCGGCCTCGACGATCCGGACAAAGGTCTGCATCAGCTCGATGCGGTCGACGGCGGAAGCGGCGGCTTCTTGCATGCACTTTACGCATAACCGTTCTGAGGCCCAGCAGGCTACCACGGGAATTGAGGCGGCCGGACAATACGCGCCACACATATCTCCGCCCGGAATCCCCCATGTCCTCCGTCCCGCATTCCCATCAGGTCGCCGCCACGGTCGGCGCCGAAACCGCCCTGCCGCGCAGCCTGGTGCTGCTGCTGGCGATTGGCGCCGGCATGAGCGTGGCCTCGCTGTACTACAGCCAGCCGATGCTCGGTGTCCTGGCCGGCGACCTGCACACCAGCAGCCAGCTGGCCGGCTGGGTGCCGACCCTCAACCAGCTGGGCTACGCGCTCGGCATCCTGCTGTGTGCCCCACTCGGCGATCGCTACGATCGCCGCACCGTCATCCTGGTCAAGTGCGCGCTGCTGACGCTTGCGCTACTCGCCGGCGCGCTTTCGCCTGGCCTGCCTGCCCTGCTGGGCGCCAGCCTGGCGATCGGCGTGATCGCCACCGTCGCGCAGGACTTCGTCCCCGCCGCCGCAACCCTGGCCCCGGTCGAACAGCGCGGCCGCATCGTCGGCACGGTGATGACCGGCTTGCTTCTGGGCATCCTGCTCTCGCGCGTGGGGGCGGGCCTGATCTCCGGCCTGTGGGGCTGGCGCGCGGTGTATTTCGTCGCGGCGCTGGGCATGGCCGCGGTCGGCATCGCCTCGTGGCGCCGGCTGCCGCGCTTCCAGCCCACCACGACGCTGCACTACGGCGCACTGCTCGGTTCGCTGGCACAGCTGTGGAAGCAGCATCCCGCGCTGCGTCGCGCCACCCTGGCGCAAGGCGTGCTGGCGATCGGCTTCAGCGCGTTCTGGTCGACCCTGGCGATCCGGCTGCACGACGCGCCGTTCCACCTGGGCAGCACTGCGGCCGGCGCGTTCGGACTCGCAGGCGCTGCCGGTGCCATCGCCGCACCGCTGGCCGGCCGGATCGCCGACCGTCGCGGCCCGGAGCTGGTGACACGCCTGGGCGCGGCGCTGGCCGCCGTCTCTTTCATCGCGATGGCGCTCGGTGCAAGCCTGCCCGTGAACGCGCAGCTGGTCGTGCTGGTGCTGGGCACGATCGGCTTCGACCTCGGCGTGCAGGCCACACTGGTGTCGCACCAGACCATCGTCTACGGCATCGACCCCGGCGCCCGCAGCCGGCTCAACGCGTTGCTGTTCACCGGCATGTTCCTCGGGATGTCCGCCGGCGCTGCCCTCGGCAGTCTCGCCCTGAGCCACCTCGGCTGGGTGGGCGTGCTGGGACTGGCGACGGTGACCTCGCTGGCGGCGCTGGCCGTGCGTTTGCTGCCCCGCCGCTGAGCCAGCGTCACACTCGGGAGTTGCGTGAGGCAGCCGTCGTTTCGGGCGCGGCTCCAACTACAACGCAGTCAACACGCCGCAGTGGTGATGCTGCGTCGCGTCGTGACCGGCCTGTCAGCGGGGCGGATAGTCGGCCGCAGCGGTCAGTTTTGCCTGCGACCGCCCCGCCTGCCGAACCTGCCAGCCACCCCGGAGAGTCCGCATGAAGGCTGTGATTGCCCTGGTCATTGCGCTTGCCCTGCTCGTGATCGGAATTCCGCTGTCGCGCGCCATCAGCGATGGCGACAAGCACACCATCACCCGAACGGTCGAACCGGTCACGCCGGCCCAGGAGCGCGACGCCGCATCCGCCAAGCGCGATTCGGCCAGCAACAAGCCTGCGTCGGCAAAACCTGACGCCACGGTCGCCTCGACACCTTCCCGCTGACGCCCGCAGATCGCCCGACGCACCATGCGCCGGGTGATCTGTATCGATATCCCGGAAGTCGCCGACCAGCGGTGCATGCCTGGGCGTGGTGACTGGTCGCCGCACTGACTGCATCGACGCCATGCCCGGCGCGTATCGTTAGACTGTCGCCAAGCAACGTCGCCGCCCATCCAGAGGCGGCGTCGTTTTTTGTTTTTCGTTTCAGTCACTTAGGAAATGTTCCAAACGAATGGCCGCAACTGCGGCGTCGCGCGGATGGAGCTCACCCCACATGATTTTCGAAACACTCGACACCTCCGGCCATGAACAAGTGGTGTTCTGCCACAACCCCGATGCGGGGCTGAAGGCGATTATCGCCATCCACAGCACCGTGCTGGGGCCGTCGCTCGGCGGCGTGCGCATGCGCCCCTACGCCAGCACCGAAGCCGCGCTCAACGACGCCCTGCGCCTGAGCCGCACGATGACCTACAAGAACGCGCTGGCCGGCCTGAACGTCGGTGGCGGCAAGGCCGTGATCATCGGTGACCCGAGCCAAGACAAGACCGAAGCGCTCTTCCGAATGTTCGGCCGCTACGTCGATTCCCTGGGCGGCCGTTACATCACTGCCGAAGACGTGGGTACCGACGTCAACGACATGGAACATGTCTATCGCGAGACCGAATACGTGGTCGGCGTGCATCAGGTCCATCGCGGCTCGGGCGATCCGGCGCCGTTCACCGCATACGGCGCACTGCACGGCTTGATGGCCACCTTGAACCGCAAGTTCGGCAACGAGGAAATCGGCAAGTACACCTACGCCGTGCAGGGCCTGGGCCACATCGGCATGGAGTTCGTAAAGCTACTCAAGGAACGCGGCGCCAAGCTGTTCGTCACCGACCTCAACCCCGCGCTGGTCGATCGCGCGGTCGAGGAATACGGCGCTGAAGCCGTGGCCCCGGACGAGATCTACGGCATCCCGGCCGACGTGTTCTGCCCGTGCGCCCTGGAAGGCTCGATCAACCAGGAAACGCTGCCCCTGATCCGCGCCAAGATCATCTGCGGCACCGCCAACAACCAGATGTCGCATGTGGTTGGCGAAGAAGCGATGCGTCGCGGCATCCTCTACGCCCCGGACTACGCGGTAAATGCCGGCGGCGTCATGAACGTCTCGCTGGAAATCGACGGCTATAACCGCGAGCGCGCCATGCGCCTGATGCGCAACATCTACCACAACGTCGGCCGCATCTTCGACCTGGCGGAGAAGGAAAAGATCGCGCCCCAGTACGCCGCCGACCGCATCGCCGAAGCCCGCATTGCTTCGATCGGCAAGCTCAAGCTGCCGCTCGGCCGCACCGCGCCACGCTACATGGGACACCTGCGCGGCGATCATTGATCCGCTTCGAAGGCCTCACCCAGAAAAATGCCGGCCCACGCCGGCATTTTTCTTTTAAGACGATGTCATGCCTTTAACTCAAAAGCCGGCCCGATAGCTGGCCAAGACAGTGCACCCCGCCAGCTCTGCCCCGCCAATGCAAGCTGCACGCCCACGGAAAGGCGCCAAAGGTCGTGTTGCCGCCCCTGAAAGCGCGGCCAGATAATGGCGGACCATTCGAATCGACGGGATTTCCCATGAGCGACATCGTCATCGCGGCGGCCAAGCGCACAGCCATTGGCGCCTTCCTGGGCCAGTTCACCGGCGTGCCCGCCACCGAGTTGGGTGCGGCGGCCATTGGCGCGGCACTAGCCGAATCGGGCATTCCTGCCGCCGATGTCAGCGAGGTGATCATGGGCTGCGTGCTGTCGGCCAACCTGGGCCAGGCGCCTGCGCGGCAGGCGGCGCTGGCCGCTGGCCTGCCGACCTCCACCGGCTGCACCACGATCAACAAGGTCTGTGGTTCGGGGATGAAGGCCATCATGCTGGGGCACGACCTGATCAAGGCCGGCTCGGCGCAGATCGTGGTCGCCGGCGGCATGGAATCCATGACCAACGCGCCGCACCTGATCCCCAACTCGCGCACCGGCAACCGCTTTGGCGATTTCAAGGCGGTCGACCACATGGCGTGGGATGGCCTGGTCAATCCGTACGACGGCCAGGCGATGGGCGTGTTTGGCGAGGCCACCGTCGAGAAGTACGGCTTCACCCGCCAGGATCAGGACGCCTACGCGATCAGTTCGGTCGAGCGCGCGCAGGCCGCGCAGGCCAGCGGCGTGTTCGACGGCGAGATCACACCGTTCACCGTGACCACGCGCAAGGGCGAGGTGACGATCAGCACCGACGAGCAGCCCGGCAAGTCGGACATCAGCAAGATCCCTTCGCTCAAGCCGGCCTTCAAGAAGGACGGCACCGTGACTGCCGCCAGCTCGTCGAGCATTTCCGATGGCGCCGCGGCCACGCTGCTGCTGAGTGCCGACGAAGCCGCCAAGCGCGGGCTGACGCCGCTGGCCCGCATCGTGGCCCATGCGACCTTCTCGCAGGAACCGCAGTGGTTCACCACCGCGCCGGTCGGTGCGATCCAGCAGGTGCTTGACAGGGCCGGCTGGTCCATTGATGAAGTCGACCTGTTCGAGATCAACGAAGCCTTCGCCGTGGTCGCCATGGTGCCGATCAAGGAGCTGGGCATCCCGCGTGAGAAGGTCAACGTCCACGGCGGCGCCTGCGCGTTGGGTCATCCCATTGGCGCATCAGGCGCGCGGCTGGTCGTCACGCTCCTTCACGCCCTGCGCGTGCAGGGTAAGAAGCGCGGCATCGCATCCCTTTGTATTGGCGGCGGTGAAGCCACGGCCATCGCGGTCGAGCTGCTTTGAAGACGTTTCCACCTTTAACGCAAAGTTGACGAATCTGAGCCGTACGCCAGCGAATGCTTGACAGTGGAAACCGGATAGTCATGATGTCGCCCGGCGCGCAACTGCGCGTTGCCAAATTAATCGACGAGGATTTACCAAATGAGCATCAACAAGACGCTGATCGCGCTGGCAATGGGCCTGGCCCTGGCCGCTTGCTCGAAGCCGGAACAGGCTGCCGACGCATCGACCGACGCCCAGCAGGCTGCCACCGAGGCGCAGGCTGCAGCTGACACCGCTGCCACCACCCCGACCGCTGACTCGGCCCAGGCTGCTGCTGACACCGCCGCGACCGCTGCTGACACCGCCGCCGCTGCTGCCAGCGACGCTTCGGCTGCCACCACCGACAAGGCTGCCGACGCTGCTGCGACGACCGCTGAAACCGCCAAGGACACCGCCCAGGACGCCGCTGATACGGCTGACAAGGCTGCCTCGGACGCCGACAAGAAGTAATCCGCTTCGGCACGCGCGTTTCGCGCCTGCCACCTGGATACAAGGACCGCCGGGCAACCGGCGGTCTTTTTTTGTCTGGCGCTTATCCAGCTACTTTTCATTGACCGACGCGCCTGTAGAATCCGCGCGCTGCAGCAATCGATACCCCATTCGGGCGAACGGCTTGCATGCACGACACCGCCATTCCATACCGTTGAAGGGGAACGCCATGAACAACAAGCTCAATATCGCGCTGATCGCCGCCGTGCTGGCCCTGGGCGCCTGCTCGCAGAAGACCCAGGACGCCGCCTCGGCCACCGCCGACAGCGCCGCAGCTGATGCCGCCGCCGCTGCCGACAAGGCCGCTGCCGCCACCGACGAAGCCGCTGCCAAGGCCTCCGTTGCCGCGGACAACGCCGCTGCCGCCGCCAGCAACGCTGCCGACAAGACCGAGAACGCTGCACAGGCCGCCACCGCCGACGCCGCGGCCGCCGTGTCCGAAGGCGCCGACGCGACCGCCGACAAGGCCGCCGAGGTTTCCAAGGAAGCCGACGACGCTGCCAAGAAGTAATCGCCTGCCAGGGCTTCCTGGTTGCGCTGAAAGAGCCCGCTTGATGCGGGCTCTTTCTTTTTCAGGCCTCTGCCAAAAGCCGTTCGCAGCGCGAATCAATGCGCAGCCCGGCAAGCACCCGCCATGCGGCCGACGCTTAACGGCGCTAGGATCGGGCAACCGCCGAGGTCTCGCGCACCGGCCATTTGGTGAGACCAGTCACAGCACATCTGTGGCGCAGCCGCGATAGTCCTGTTTCCCCCGACTTGGAGAACCTGCGACATGTCCATGTGGAAAGACCAGTTGTCCAGCAAGAAGGACGCACCGCCGCCCGCCGCCGACCCCACCCCGCTCCGTGACGCTGCCCCGGTACCCGCCATGCCCGAACCCATCGCCGTTGCTCCCGCCCCGACGCCCGTTGCCGCGCCCCGCCCTGCTACCCGCGAGGTCAAGGAATCGCTGATCGCCTCGGACCTGACCATCGAGGGCAAGATCGAAGGCAGCGGCCACGTCCGCATCGCCGGCAAGTTCAAGGGCGACGTCAACGTCCAGGGTGACCTGACCATCGAACAGGGCGCCAAGCTCAGCGGCGGCGTCAAGGCCAACAAGGTCGTGATCGCGGGCGAACTGGAAGGCAATATCGAGGCCGCCAAGCAGGTCGAACTGCTCGCCTCCGGCGTGCTCACCGGCGACGTCAAGTGCGGGACGATGACCGTGGCCACCGGCGCGCGCATGCGCGGCCAGGCCGACTTCGGCTGGGATGGCAGCGAGAAGAAGAAAGACAAGGACAGCGACGCGGCGTGAGCAATGTCCGTCCCGGCACGGCAGGCGCCACCCGCGCCTGTCCACACTGCAAGGCCGTGATCCTGGAAACCGCGGCCGTCTGCCCGTCGTGCAAGCACCACCTGCGCTTTGATGACTCGGTCACCGTCAGCAAGCGCGAGGCACAGCGGCAGGTGCCGCTGAAGGTGGAAGGCACGGTCCTGCATCCACACGATGCCGAGGCCTACGAATACACCGCTGTGGTCGTCATCCGCGACGAGCGCGGCCAGGAAGTGGATCGCCACGTGGTCGGCGTCGGTGCCCTGCGTGCAGGCGAGCAGCGCACGTTCTCGCTGGCGGTGGAAATGTTCCCGCACACCGGTGGAATGGCGCCGCGCGGCAAACGGCGGTTGTCGTGACGATCGCCTGATCGCAAACGCACGAACGAAACACGAGAAACGAAAAGGGCCGCATTGCGGCCCTTCGTTTGATCAGCTCAAGGCTTGCGGCTGGCCGGTGTTGACGGCCCACAGCTGCTGCAGCCGCCGCACGCCCCTGCGCCTGACTGCGCGGCCGGCGGGGCGATCTTCCTGCCCAGGCTGCGCAGCCATGCCGGCCGTCCTTCGCGCAGCATGGGCAGCGCCAGCGCGACGCGCGCTTTGCGAGTCGCATTGGGGAACTGCTTCTTGGCCACGACCCAGGCACTGACCAGCGCCGCCAGGGCGATCACCACGTACTGCAGCACCAGGGAGACGTCCATCAGCCGGCTCCAAGGGCCACGGCGACCTGGTAGGTCACCAGCGACGCCAGGTAGGCCAGCGCGAACAGGTAGCCGGCCGAGAACGCCATGCGCTTCCACGAGTTGGTCTCGCGCTTGATCGTGGCCAGCGTGGACAGGCACATCGGCGCGTAGATGTACCAGACCAGCAGCGACAGCGCGGTGGCCAGCGACCAGCCGTCGTGGATCAACGGCGACAGCGCCTGCGCGGCGGCATCGTCCTCGGCGCCGGACAGCGCGTACACCGTGGCCAGCGAGGACACCGCCACCTCACGCGCGGCCAGGCCCGGGATCAGCGCGATGCAGATCTGCCAGTTGAAACCCAGCGGCGCGAACACGGTGGTCATCGCATGGCCGATGCGGCCGGCAAAGCTGTAGTCGATCGCCGGCAGCGTGGCGTCGGCCGGCGCGCCGGGGAAGGACAGCAGCACCCACAACAGCACGGTCAGGGCCAGGATGATGCCGCCGACGCGCTTGAGGAAGATCATCGCGCGCTCGGACAGGCCGATGGCCAGGTCGCGCAGGTGCGGAATGCGGTAGGACGGCAGCTCCAGCAGCAGCGCGTGCTCGCTCTTGTCGCGGCGCCAGCGCTTCATCACCCACGACACGATCAGCGCACTGACGATGGCGGCGAAGTACAGGCCGAACAGCACCAGCCCCTGCAGGTTGAAGATGCCCCACACCTGCTGCTGCGGGATGAAGGCGCCGATCAGCAGTGCATACACCGGCAGGCGCGCCGAACACGTCATCAGCGGTGCCACCAGGATCGTGGCCAGGCGGTCGCGCGGATCCTGGATCGAGCGTGTGGCCATGATCCCGGGGATCGCGCAGGCGAAGCTCGACAGCAACGGGATGAAGGAGCGTCCGGACAGGCCCGCCGAAGACATCATCCGGTCCAGCAAAAAGGCCGCACGTGGCAAGTAGCCCGATTCTTCGAGCGCCAGGATGAAGGCGAACAGGATCAGGATCTGCGGCAGGAACACGATCACCCCGCCAAGCCCGGCGATGATGCCGTCGGTGAGCAGGCTGTTGAGCGGTCCTTCCGGCAGCGCGCCGCCAACCCAGGCGCCAAGCCACGCGGTGCCGGCGTCGATGCCGTCCATCAGCGGCGTGGCCCAGGCGTACACCGCCTGGAAGATCAGGAACATCACCACGGCCAACGCGACCAGGCCGAACACCGGATGCAGCAGCCAGCGGTCCAGCGTGTCGTCCACGCGCGCGGTGCGGGTCGGCATGGTCACCGCCAGCGACAGCAGGCGGCGGGTTTCGGCGTGCAGGTCGGCATCGTCGGCCAGCACCTGGCGCGGCGGCTGCGGATTGGCGACCACGCGGTCGATCTGCTCCAGCAGCGCCTTGGCGCCGTTGGACTTCACCGCGACGGTCTCCACCACCGGGATGCCCAGCTCGCGCTGCAGCACGTCGGTGTCGATCTGGATGCCGCGGCGCCGCGCCGCGTCGGCCATGTTGATCGCCAGGATCACCGGCAGGCCCAACCGCAGCACTTCCAGCACGAATCGCAGGTTCAGGCGCAGGTTGGTGGCATCGACCACGCACACCAGCGCGTCGGGCGTCGGTTCGCCCGGCAGGAAGCCGCGGCACAGATCCCGCGTGATCGCCTCATCCAGGCTGGCGGCGTTGAGGCTGTAGGCGCCCGGCAGGTCCAGAAGCGCATAGGTCTGGCCGCTGGCGCCTTCGAACCGGCCTTCCTTGCGCTCGACGGTGACGCCGGCGTAGTTGGCCACTTTCTGGCGGCTGCCGGTCAGCAGGTTGAACAACGCGGTCTTGCCGCAGTTGGGATTGCCGATCAGCGCCAGGCGCTGCGGGGCGGCAACCGCGTTCACGCCGCGTCTCCCTGGCGCAGGCGCACGCGCGCGGCCTCGGTGCGACGCAGGGCGAAGCGGGTAAAGCCGACCTGCACCAGGATCGGATCGGCGCCGATCGGGCCGCGGGCAACCACTTCGACCTGTTCACCCGCAACGAAGCCCAGTTCGCGCAGGCGACGGGCGATGGAATCGTTGGGGCCGTGGTCTTCGACCGTATCGACGATGGCCTGGATACGCCTGGGCAGTTCGGACAGCATCACGCGAGCGGGCTCAAATGAAAACAGTTCTCAATAATAGCACTGCGTCACGGGTTCGGGTCTGTCGGTCAGGTCATCGCACGGGACGCTGCGGCCCATCGCTGGCGTACGATGCGCGCCCGCCTACGCTTGCTGTCGCACCGATGCCAGACCCGTTCCAGATCCGTCCGATCCGCCCTGAAGACGATGCCGCGATGGCGGCGATCATCCGCACCGTGATGCCCGAGTTCGGCGCCGGCGGCGCGGGCTTTGCGATCAACGACCCGGAAGTGGACTGGCTCAGCCGCGCCTACGCGCAACCGCGCAGCGCTTACTTCGTGGTCGAAGTCGAAGGCCGCGTGCTGGGCGGTGGTGGCGTGGCGCCGCTGGAAGGTGGCGATGCGACGATCTGCGAGCTGCGCAAGATGTATTTCCTGCCGGCCGCCCGCGGCCTGGGTGCCGGTGCGGCGATGATGCGCGCCTGCCTGGACGCCGCGCGCGGATTCGGCTTCGGCCAGTGCTACATCGAGACGCTCAACGGCATGGACGCGGCCATGCGCCTGTACGAGAAGACTGGCTTCGACCGGCTCGACGCGCCACTGGGGGCGACCGGCCACGGCGGCTGCGACCGCTGGTACCTGCTGGCGCTCTGATCCGCCCCGCATCGCCGGCCATGCCGCAGCGCGCCAGGCGCCGCGCCAGCTTCCCGTAAAATGCCCGCTTTCCTTCCGCCCGCAGGAGTTGCCATGCAGTTGTCCGACACCCGTGCCGTGATCACCGGCGGCGTCTCCGGGCTGGGCCTGGCGACCGCGCAACGGATCGTGGCTGGCGGCGGCAAGGTCGTCCTGCTGGACGTCAACGACGACAAGGGCGCGGCCGCCGTGACCGAGCTGGGCAGCGGCCATGCGCGCTACATCCGCACCGATGTCACCGACGAAACCCTGGTCGCCGCGGCACTGGCGGCCGCGCGCGAATTCCTTGGATCGGTCAATGCCGCGATCAACTGCGCTGGCATCCTCGGCGCCGGCCGCGTGCTGGGCAAAGAGGCGCCGATGCCGCTGGACACCTTCCGCACCACGGTGATGGTCAATCTTGTCGGCAGCTTCAACGTGGCCAAGGCCGCGGCCAACCTGATGCAGCACAACGACGCCGGCGACGATGGCGAGCGTGGCGTGATCATCAACACCGCCAGCGTGGCCGCCTATGAAGGCCAGATCGGCCAGGCCGCGTATGCCGCTTCCAAGGGCGGCGTGGTCGGCATGACCTTGCCGATGGCGCGCGAGCTGGCGCGCTTCGGCATCCGGGTGATGACCATCGCGCCGGGCATCTTCTGGACGCCGATGGTCGATGGCATGCCCGAAGCCGTGCAGCAGTCGCTCTCCGCTTCGATCCCCTTCCCGTCGCGCCTGGGCCAGCCGGACGAATACGCCAACACGGTGGCTTTCATCCTGCAGTCGCGCTATCTCAACGGCGAGACCATCCGCCTGGATGGCGCGGTGCGCCTGGCGCCGAAGTAATCCCGCGCAATACCTCTTTCCTTCCAATCCACACGTAACGGTCCACCACCATGAAGGCTGGCGAAATCAAGAAAGGCAACGTCGTCGAGTACAACAACGGCGTCTACCAGATCCGCGACATCGAACGCTCGTCCCCGCAGGGCCGCGGCGGCAACGTGCGCTTCCGTTTCATCATGTACAGCGTGCCGGGCGGCAACAAGCTCGATGCCAGCTTCGACGCCGACGACAACCTGCCGGAAGTCGAACTGCTGCGCCGCCAGGCGACGTTCTCGTACATGGATGGCGAGGCGTTCGTGTTCCTCGACGACGAGGACTACACGCCTTACACCCTGGACGCGGACGTGATCGGCGATGACGCCGGCTACATCACCGAAGGCCTGACCGGCAGCTACGTACAGGTGATCGACGACCAGCCGGTCGCCCTGCAGCTGCCGCAGCACGTCACCCTGGAAGTAGTCGAGACGCCGCCGGAACTCAAGGGTGGCACCGCCACCAAGCGTCCCAAGCCGGCCAAGCTCAACACCGGCATCGAGATCATGGTGCCCGAGTACATCGTCAACGGTGAGCGCATCCTCATCAACACCACCACCGGCGAGTTCGGCGGTCGCGCGGACTGATCGATGCTGGCGTTGATGCTGACCTGGGCGTTGGCCAGCGGCGCAGCGGCGGACACCCCGCCCTGCGCCGTGTCGGTAGATGTCCTGCCCGAACACCTGCCCGGCCTCTGCGCGCAGCCGCCGGACGTGCGCGCCTTCGTTGAACGCCACGACCGTTGCGTGCACTTCGCCGGTGAAGATCCGTACGACGAGGCGCGGCGTGCCGAACTTGCGCGCGAGATGCAGGCCGCCTGCAGCGGCGCCGGGTCACAATTCAAAAGTTTGCTCGAACGCTATCGCGATCAGCCCGACCAGCTTGACTGGCTGCAGCGCTACGGCCGCGACGTGGGGCTCTCGCCCGAAGGCTGACCGTCCCCGAGTTTCAGCTGCAGTCCGCCCGCCTCGCGATTGAGCCTGCGCAGGCGTTCGCCGAGCGCCGTCAGATTGCCCTCGGTGCCTTCGATGTCCGCCCGCAATCCATCGGGCAACCACTGCTTCGCATCGTCCTGCAAGGCGCGACGCGACGCGCGCTGCTCGATCGCGCGCGGACCCGCCTCCGATGCCAAGAAGGCGCGTTCAGCCTGCTGCGGCAGGCCGTAACCGGGCTGGCCGGCCAGCAGCCGCGCGGGCTGGGCGAAGAAGCCTTCCTCATCCAGCAAGGCCTGCAGGCGCACGCCGCCTTCGCGGACGGCCACATCGTGGGTATCGGAAAGAAAGCGCTGCTTGAGCGCGTCGCGCGCGGCCTGTTCCTGCTGGCGACGCGCGGCTTGTTCCAGGACCAGCAGCGCCGCGCTGCTGCGCAGGTCCGCCCGCTCGATCCACGCTGCGCGCTGGGCCGGCGGCAGTTTCAACCAGGCCTGCACCGAGGCTTCCGGGAGTGGAAGCGCCTGGCGCAGCACGTCGAACATGGCCTGGTAATGCACGCTGGCCGCCGGAAAGAAATAGCCCACGCGCTCGGCCTGCGACAGATCATCCAGCACGGCCGCATCGGCGATACCGGCGCGCTCCAGGCGCCGCAACAAGCCCTTCGGTGTGATCCCCGACAGCTGCGCATCGGCCAGCCGCGGCACGCCATCGTGCAGCAGCTTGTAGGTCTCCACCGCGCAGTTGTTGGCGATGAAGCGATAGCCGCCGTCGTAGCTCCAGTGCACCTGCGCGGCCCGCTGCAGCAGCGAGGCGATCTCGTCCTGCTTGAGCGCCAGCGGGATCGAGCGCAGCCCGCGTAGCTGCACCTGGGTGTATTCGTCGAGCACCTGCGCCAGCGGCAACAGATACAGGCGCGCCGGATAGCGGCCGGTCAGCCCGCCCCAGCTGGACAGCTGCACATCATCGATGAAGGCGCGGAACGAGAGCACGCGGTGTTGCTGCAGATCCAGCCGGCAATCCGGGCCGCGCGGCCGGCCCGGCGCGCAGATCACCAGCCGCAGCATGCTGTGGCCCCAGCGGCTCATCGCCTCGCGGTTGCCATCGGCCAGCAGGTAATCGACGGCATAGACGCGCGCCGGATCGATCGCCAGCAGCGGCGGCTGCGCACCGTCCTCGAAGAACGACAGCGCCGGCGCGCAGGCCGCGACGTCCAGCTTGGTGTTCAAACGGGCGGCGAAATACGCGGCCAGCGCGGGCCGGCGGCAGGCGTAGTCCGCATCCAGGAGGAAGTGCTCCAGGTTCACCGCCACGTATTCGCGCGGCGACTGCAGTTCGTAAGGGTCAGGCGAGCGATCGGTGAACGGATTGCGCTGCTGGCGCAGCCACAGCCGCGGCCAGGTGCCGACCTGCCAGCCGGCCAGGTCCAGCAGGCGCGGATCGCGCGAAAACCCACCGGCCGTGCTGCGATCCAGCAGGTGCGCAAGTTCGTGGATCAGGGCCGCGCTTGCGGCCGCCGCTCCAGGCGCGTCGGGCGCCATGCCGCCAGGCACATCGCCCATGCCACCGACCAACAACTGCCGCGGCAACAGAATCCGGCCGCTGCCGGTGGCGCGTCCGTGCACCCGCTCGGGCAGGTCGTCGCGCCAGGCCACCGGCACCTCGCCCAGTGCATCGCGCCAAGCTGGCGGCAGGCGCGCGGCCACATCGTCCAGCAACGCCTGACTTGCAGCGCGCTGCGATTCGTTCAATCCGGTGGAATCAGGCTGCCAACGCAGCGAGGCCTGCGCCGAGGGCAACAGGCCGAAACACACCAAGGCCACCAGCCACCGCCAGCGCGGCGGCCGGCGCACGCGCATCACAGTGCCAGGATGGCCTGTGCCAGTTGCAAGTCCGAGGCATCGCGGGCGGCGACATCACGCTCGCGCAGGTTGCGCAGCGCCGCTTCAAGCCGCGCGCCGCGGATCTGGCCGTTGCTGGCCACGAAACTCGCCGCGTCCACGCGCGCTTCCAGCACCAGCTTGTCATCACCAGAGGAACTGTCAGAGGAAGCCGAAGATCCGGCTGATCCTGCCGAAGATCCGGCGGCGGAGGTCCCACCCGCACTCGAAGAAGCCCAGGCCGGTGCGCTGCACGCGAGCAGCAGGACGGTGGCGATGCGTAGACGCATGTACGTGACTCCATTCAACTCGGGGGATCGATGCCGCAAAGGCTACTGCATCCGATCACCCGCCTGCACCCACGCCTGGCGGGTTCAGGCGTCGAACAGCTTGCCAGGGTTCAGCAGGCCGGCTGGATCCATCGCCTGGCGGATGCCACGCATCAGCGCGATCTCGGCCGGGCCACGGGTGCTGTCCAGGTAGTTTTTCTTGACCAAACCAATACCGTGTTCGGCCGAGATGCTGCCTTCGTGCGCCTTGAGCGCCTGCGCCAGCAGCTTGGTGACCTGCTCGCAATCGCGGACGAAATCTGCCTGCGCCATGTCGGCAGGCTTGAGCACGTTGATGTGCAGGTTGCCGTCGCCGATGTGGCCGAACCACACCACCTCGAACTGCGGATAGGCCTCGCCCAGCAGCTTCTGCGTTTCTTCCAGGAAGGCCGGCATGCGCGAGATCCGCACCGACACATCGTTCTTGTAAGGCACGTGCGGCGCCAGCGATTCGGTGATGCCCTCGCGCAGGCGCCACAGCTGCTGGGCCTGGGCATCGGACTGGCTGATCACGCCGTCGGCGACCCAGCCGGCCTCCATGCAGGCCTCGAACGCGGCCATCGCCGCGGCCTCTTTCGCTTCGTCGCCGGTGGCGAATTCGGTGACCACGTAATACGGATGCACTTCATCGAACGGCTTGACCGCGCCATGTGCCAGCACGTGCTTGAGCGCGATGTCGGTGAAGAATTCGAACGCCTCCAGCTGCAGGCGCTCGCGGAACGCGGCGAACACCTCCATCAGCGCTTCGAAGCTGGTCAGCGCCAGCAGCATCACGTTGGTCGGCGGCGGCGGATCGGTCAGGCGCAGCGTGGCTTCGACCACGATGCCCAGCGTGCCTTCCGAGCCGATCATCAGCTGGCGGATGTCGTAGCCGCTCGAGTTCTTGACCAGGGCGCGATTGAGATCGAGCAGTTCGCCATCGGCGGTGACCACCTTCAATCCGGCGATCCATTCGCGCGTATTGCCATAGCGGATCACGCGGATGCCGCCAGCATTGGTGGCGATGTTGCCGCCGATCGAGCACGAGCCGCGCGCGGCGAAATCCACCGGATATTCCAGGCCTTCCTCGCGCGCCGCGTTGTGCACGGCTTCCAGCGGCATGCCGGCCTGCACGGTCAGCGTGCGATCCACGCGATCGAAGGACAGCGGTTTGTTCAGGCGCTCCAGGCTCAGCACCAGCTCGCCATTGGCCGCCACCGCACCGCCGGACAGTCCGGTACGGCCGCCCGAAGGCACGACCTTGACCGCATGTTCGCTGGCCCAGCGCATCACCGCCTGCACTTCCTCGACGCTGCCCGGAAGCGCGATGGCCAGCGGGTTGGGCGTCCAGCGACGGGTCCAGTCGCGACCGTAGTGTTCCAGGTCGCCGGCGTCGGTTTTCAGGCGCAGTTCCGGCACGGCCGAATGAAGGGAATCCAGCAAAGAATCGGTCATGACAGTTGCGCGTGAAACCGCTAGAAATCCAAGGTGCGCCAGCGTGCCAGCAGCGCAACGCCACGTCCAGCCGGCGCACCGCGCAGCTTAAGAAAGCCCGTGGCATAGTGGCGCCCCGCTTGGCCCGCCCCCACCTGAAATCATGTCGAAGAAGACCTCGTTCCCGAAGGAAGACATCCGCGTCCTGCTGCTGGAAGGCGTCAGCCAGTCCGCCGTCGATGTGTTCCAGGCCGCCGGCTACAGCCAGATCGAGTTCCACACCAAGTCGCTGCCGGAAGACGAGCTCAAGGCGCGCATCGCCGAAGCCCACATCATCGGCATCCGCTCGCGCACCCAGCTGACCGAAGAGGTGCTGTCGCACGCGCGCCGCCTGATCGCGGTCGGCTGCTTCTGCATCGGTACCAACCAGGTCGACACCGAAGCGGCCGAACTGGCCGGCATCCCGGTGTTCAACGCGCCCTATTCCAACACCCGCAGCGTCGCCGAACTGGTGATCGCCCAGTCGATCATGCTGATGCGCGGCATCCCGCAGAAGAGCGCCGAATGCCATCGCGGCGGCTGGTCCAAGTCAGCGCTGGGCAGCCACGAAGTGCGTGGCAAGACCCTGGGCATCATCGGCTATGGCCACATCGGCACCCAGGTCGGCGTGCTGGCCGAGGCGATGGGCATGAAGGTGATCTTCCACGACATCGAAACCAAGCTCTCGCTGGGCAACGCCAGCCCGGCACTGAGCCTTGAGGACCTGCTGGAGCGCTCGGACGTGGTCACCCTGCATGTGCCGGAAACGCCGTCCACCAAGGACATGTTCGGCGCGGCGCAGATCGCCGGCATGAAGAAGGGCGCGCACCTGATCAACGCCTCGCGCGGCACCGTGGTCGATATCGACGCACTGGCCGAGGCGCTCAAGTCCGGCCAGGTTGGTGGCGCGGCGGTGGACGTGTTCCCGGTCGAACCCAAGGGCAATGGCGATGCGTTCGTCTCGCCGCTGGCCGGCCTGGACCAGGTGATCCTGACCCCGCACGTCGGCGGCAGCACCCTGGAAGCGCAGGACAACATCGGCATCGAGGTCGCGGCCAAGCTGGTGCGCTACAGCGACAACGGCAGCACCCTGTCGGCGGTGAACTTCCCCGAAGTCACTTTGCCCGGCCACGAAGGCAGCCGCCGCATCCTGCACATCCACCGCAACGTGCCAGGCGTGCTGTCGCAGATCAACGATGTGTTCCGCGGCCAGGGCATCAACATCGACGGCCAGTTCCTGCGCACCGATCCGCAGGTCGGCTACGTGGTGATCGACGTGACCGCCTCCGAAGAACAGACCACGGAGCTGAAAGACGCGCTGGCCGCCATCGACGGCACGCTGCGGGTGCGCGTCCTCTACTGAGGCCCGCGGCGGCTTCGGTCGGCGCGACTGCGCTTGTTGAATTGTTGTGTGGGAGCCGCTTCAGCGGCGATGAGGCTTTAGTGAGAACGCCTCATCGCCGCTGAAACGGCTCCCACATTCATTTCTGCGTCGCCCAGCATCGGGCAACGACGATCAGTCAGACGCCGCCTGCCGCGCCAGCCACTTGCCGGCCATGCGGCTCAATGATTCGTCCGGATCAGCTGCCACCTCGGCCACCGGGCGCCACGCCAGTCCCAGCGACTCATGGTTGCCGACGAAGGTCTCGCCGCCGCCGGCACGCACCACGTAGCGCACATCGAAGTGCCAGTGCCCTGGCACGTCCTTGCGCTCCGGGATCCAGTGGCAATCCAGATCGAAGACCGCCGGATCGTCCAGCACCAGGCCGGTGAGGCCGGTTTCTTCCTCGGCTTCCTTCAAGGCCACGCGCGACAGGTCAACGTCGCCATCGGCGTGACCGCCGGGCTGCAGCCAGCGCAATAGCTTGGCGTGATGCATCAGCAGCACGCGCGTGCCGTCGGCACTGACCAGCCAGGCCGAAGCGGTGAAGTGGCCTTCCAGGCGCGCGCGGACAAAAGGATCCGGCTCGGCCAGCAGCGCCGAAAACCCACGATCGGCGGCCATCTCCTTGGGCCAGCGCTGAAAATAGTCATCAAACTGGGAGGTCAGGCGGGCGCGCAGCAGGTCGGGCATGGGGGAACTCGGACAAGGATCGACCCCGTTATTGTCACCGGAGCGACAAGGGCACAAGGTAACTTGTGCAACCGACAGCATGCCGGGTAAGGTTCGGCGGTCGTATCCGCGCGCCAAGGGGGCAAGCGGGTCCTTTCCGCTTTACCGACCCTGGGGATCACCGAATGCTGTTCTGGCGCGTCAAGCCGCTTGAAAAAATTCTTGAGACCGCCGAGAAAAAGGCGCTCACCCGCCAGCTCGGTGCCTTCCAGCTCACCATGCTTGGTATCGGCGCAGTCATCGGCACCGGTATCTTCGTCCTGACCGCCGAAGCGGGCCAGAAAGCCGGCCCCGGCCTGATGGTGGCCTTCGTCATCGCCGCCATCGTCTGCGCGCTGGCCGCCCTGGCCTACGCCGAACTGGCCGCGATGGTCCCCGTCGCCGGCTCTGCCTACACCTATACCTACGGCGTGCTGGGCGAATTGCTGGCCTGGATCGTCGGCTGGGCCTTGGTCCTGGAATACGCGGTGGCCGCAGGCGCGGTCGCGGTCGGCTGGTCCGGCTACATGAACGGCTTGCTCGACAGTGCCGGCTATGGCCTGCCCATGGCGTTGAAGGCCGGCCCGCAGGCCGGTGGCGTGTTCAACCTGCTGGCCTGCGTGATCTCGCTGGTGATTACCGGCTTGCTGGTGCTGGGCACCAGCAAGAGCGCCTGGGTCAACGCGGTCCTGGTGACGATGAAGATCGTCGCGCTGATCGTGTTCATCTCCATCGCCGTGCCGGCTTCGCAGGACACCAACTTCCAGCCTTTCTTCCCGACCGGCTGGGGCAGCCCGATGGGCGGCGTGGGCGTACTGGGTGCGGCGGCGTCGATCTTCTTCGCCTACGTCGGCTTCGATGCGGTCTCCACCGCGGCCGAGGAAACCAAGAACCCCAACCGCAACATCCCGATCGGCCTGATCGGCTCGCTGGTGATCTGCACCATCTTCTACATGCTGGTCGGCTACGGCGCGGTCGGCTCGATGGGCGCCCAGCCGCTGTTCGACGCCGCCGGTGCCGCCATCGCCCCGGGCAGCAAGGAGTTCGCCGCCGCCTGCGCACTGCCGGCCAACGCCGAAGCCCTGGTCTGCAGCCACGAGCCGCTGGCCCACGTGCTGCGCGTGCTGGGCTGGGACTGGGTGGGTAACGCGATCGGC
This sequence comes from Pseudoxanthomonas sp. GM95, assembly GCF_900109775.1. Classification (GTDB taxonomy): domain Bacteria; phylum Pseudomonadota; class Gammaproteobacteria; order Xanthomonadales; family Xanthomonadaceae; genus Pseudoxanthomonas_A. The sequence goes on along the minus strand of NZ_FOAX01000001.1, from coordinate 1,243,407 downwards.
ATCGTCGCTGCGCTGGCCCTGCCGACCGTCATCCTGATGATGATCTACGGCCAGACCCGCATCTTCTTCACCATGTCGCGCGATGGCCTGCTGCCGGCCCGCCTGTCCAAGGTCCACCCGAAGTTCCATACCCCGCACATCATCACGATGATCACCGGCGTGTTCGTAGCCCTGTTCGGAGCGCTGTTCCCGGTCGGCATGCTGGCCGACATCTCCAACTCGGGCACGCTGTTCGCCTTCATCATGGTGGCGGTGGGCGTGTTGATCCTGCGCAAGAAGCAACCCAACCGCCCGCGCCCGTTCAAGACGCCGTTCGTGTGGGTCACCTGCATCCTGGCCATTGCCGGCTGCATCCTTTTGTTCGTCAACCTCTCCGGCTACACCATCGGCCTGTTCTTCGGTTGGGCGGCGATCGGCCTGGTGGTGTACTTCCTGTACGGCTACAAGCGCAGCCACATGATCCCGGGCAACGAGCCCCAGGACGATGGCGACAGCATGCCGCCGGAACCCAAGTTCCACGAGGGTCCGCAGGCGTAACGCCTGCCACCTCGCAGCACAACGGAAACGGCGCGGTCACCCGCGCCGTTTTTGTATCCGGGTAAAATTCCCCGCATGAACACCCTGCCCTACGACGCCGCACGCCTGGCCGCCCTGGCCGACGAGATCACCGCCAACGTGGCCGAACTGGCCGCGCTCGGCTGGACGCCCGCCACCAGCAGCAACTTCTCCGAACGGCTGGACGATCGCCATGCCGCGATCACCGTCTCCGGCGCGGACAAGGGCCGCATGGGCCGCGAGCACATCATGGTCGTGGACTTCGAAGGCGCGCCGGTGGCGACCGACAAGCGCCCTTCGGCCGAAACCCTGCTGCACACCCAGCTGTACAAACGCTTCCCGGACGTGGGCTGCGTGCTGCACACCCATTCGCCGGTGCAGACCATCGCCTCGCGCCTGTACGCCAGCGCCGGCCACATCCGCCTGGAAGGCTACGAGCTGCTCAAGGCCTTCCACGGCAACAGCACCCACGAGATGGCCGTCGACGTGCCCGTCTTCGCCAACACCCAGGACATGAACATCCTGGCCGCCCAGGTCGATGCCCTGCTCGACGAGCGCCCGCTGTGGGGCTACCTGATCGACGGCCACGGCCTGTATGCGTGGGGCCGGACGATGGCCGAGGCGCGCCGCCACCTGGAAGCTTTTGAGTTCCTGTTTCACTGCGAGCTGGAACTGCGCAAGCTCGGCGCCCGCGGCTGACCCGCCGGCGCCACCCGTTTTGAAGCCGCCCGCAGCGTTGCGCCTTGGCAACGCTGCCCGCCGTCCGCACTTGTTACCCTTTCCCGCCCGGCCTTCGCCCCCGCCAGGAGCCCTGCCATGAGCCGCCTTCGCATCTTCGACCACGCCGACCCGGCCACGCCGCTGTTTGCCAGCTACGACCCGGATTTCATCGCCACCGAGCTGCACAAGATCGGCGTGCTGTTCGAACGCTGGAAAGCCTCCAAGGCGATCGCCCCGGGCGCCGCACCGGAAGACGTCATGGACGCCTATCGCGCCGACATCGATCGCCTGGTGAGTGAGCGAGGCTTCAAATCCGTGGACGTGGTGAGCATCGCGCCGGACCATCCTGCGCGCGCCGAAATGCGCACCAAGTTCCTGGACGAGCATTTCCACAAGGAAGACGAAGTGCGCTTCTTCGTCGCCGGCTCCGGCCTGTTCACCCTGCACGTGGAGGACAAGGTCTATGAGATCGAGTGCGTGCAGGACGACCTGATCGCCGTGCCCGATGGCACCAAACACTGGTTCGACATGGGCGAGGAACCGAGCTTCGTCGCGATCCGCTTCTTCACCGAGCCGGATGGCTGGGTCGGCCATTTCACCGGCGAGACCATCGCCGCGACCTTCCCGCGTTACACGCCCGAGAAAGCTCACTGATGGCGACCGTCCAGGCAATCCTCACCGACATCGAGGGCACCACCAGCAGTATTTCCTTCGTCAAAGACGTGCTGTTTCCGTATGCGCGCCGTGCGCTGCCGGAATTCATCGCCGCCAACGCCGACAACCCGGACGTGCGCCCGTGGCTGGATGCGGTGACCGTCGATGCGCCGCAGGCGCAGGACGATGCCGCGCGCGTGGCGGTGCTGCAGGACTGGATCGACGCCGACCGCAAGCACACCGCGCTCAAGGCGCTGCAGGGCATGGTCTGGGATGCGGGTTTCCGCGAGGCCGACTTCACCGCGCACATGTATCCGGACGCGGCCGAAGCGTTGCAGCGCTGGTATGCCGAAGGCCTGGTGCTGTACGTGTACTCGTCCGGTTCGGTGCCGGCGCAGAAGCTGTTCTTCGGCCATAGCGATGCGGGCGACCTGACGCCGCTGATGTCCGGTTGGTTCGACACCGAGATCGGCGGCAAGCGCGAGGCCGACAGCTACGCGCGCATCGTCGAACGCATCGGCATGGCGCCGGGCGAGATCCTGTTCCTCTCCGACGTGGTCGCCGAACTGGACGCCGCGCGCGAGGCCGGCCTGCAGACCGTGCTGCTGGATCGCCTGGACGACTACCCGACCCCGCGCAACACGTCCGACTGCAACGGCCATCCGCGCGTGACCGGCTTCGACGCGATCACGCCGGCAGGCTGAGTCCGCGGCGGACGCGCATAAGCAGGAACGATTCGCATTTCGTCATCGAATTTCCGGGCTGGCTAGACTGCGCGCACGCCGTCAGCCCGCTTTCGCCAGCGACGACGTGCACCGGTCACCGCCAGCCAGCCTTCGCAAGCCAGCAGACCGCCAAGAACGCCCCGCAAGGGGCGTTTCGTGTTTTCGGGGTTTGGAATTTCGTGGCGCGTTCAGTGGGCGCGCGTGGCGTACCAGCGCGCAATCGTGGCGCGCTCCTCGGCGCTCATCTTGGTGGTGTTGCCCATCGGCATGGCCTGCAGCTCGACCACCTGCCGGTAGATCACCCCGGCGTTGCCCTCGACATCGTCCATGCTGTCCAGACTCAGCCCGAACGCGGCCCACGGCATCACCGTCGCATGGTCCGAATGACAGGCCTGGCAGCGCTGCACGACGATTGACCACACTGCCTGCGATTGCGGCGGGAGCGGCCTGGCCATCGCCTGCTGCTTGCGTTGCGCCTCAGTCGCCACGCGCGTGGCCAGCGCCAGGCCCACGAGCGAAAACAACACCAGCATTCCGGCGATCACCGGCAGCCCCCAAGTGCGTCGGCCGCGCCGCCAGCGCAGGCCGAACCACAGCACCAGCGCCGCCGCCAGTATCCACACCGCCAGCACGCTCCATCTGGCCAAGGGGGACACGTCATGCAGGCTGATCATCCGAGATTCTCTGAAGCAGACAGGCCGCGCTGCGTATCGATGCCGGCCGCAATCGCACAGTTTATCCGCGCACCTGTCCGAGCGCCTGGCGCGCCTTCAGCTTCCGCGATAGGTCGAATAGCCGAACGGCGACACCAGCAGCGGCACGTGGTAATGCCCGGTACCGGTGATGCCGAAGTCCAGCGGGATCGCATCGAGGAACGGCGGCTCGGGCAACGTGGCGCCCGCCGCGCGAAAATACGCGGCCACCGCGAACACCAGCCGATAGCGCCCTGCTTCCAGCACCTGTTCCCGCAACGCCGGACAGCGCCCGTCCGCGTCGGTGGCGCCCTCCCACAGCAACGCACCGCTCGCATCGAAGAGCTGCACCGCCACGCCAGCGGCCGGGCCACCGCGGCTGGTATCGAGCACGTGGGTCGAAAGCGAGGTCATGCGGCGGATTCCTGCGGCAGTGGCCACTGGCCGGTGAATTCTTCTTCGTCGAAGGCAAGGAAATCGCGTACGACCGCGGCGCGGTCGTCGACGAACAACTGGTTGGCCACCGCCTGCGCCAGGCGCGGCAGCGCGTACTTCAGGCCCGACAACGCCGCGGCGGATAGGCCCAGGTTGATCAGCGCCGAGTAGTTGAACGCGAACAGGCCGTGCAGCGCAGCGGCATCGTCCGCGCTACGCGGCTGCAGTTCGAAGCCCGCGCCCAGATACGGATGCGCGTCGAGCAGCGGATGGGCGATTTCCACCGGCGCCGTGTAGCGATCGCGCCAGCGGGCAATGCCGGGCGCCAGCGACGCCAGTTCGGGGCGCAGATCGGGATCGGTCACCAAGCCGGTCGCAATCGCGAGGAAATCGAACACGTGCTCGCCCTGCGGCGTGGTGACGATGGCTTTGCCGTCGCGCTCGGCCACCGCCAGCCACGGCGCACCCAGATGCAGATGGAAACCGGGCATCGCCACGGCACGGGCGAAGGTGTCGTTGGTCGGCGGCTGGTTGCGGGCGAAGAAGCTCGCCATCAGCGCGTACTTGTCTGCATCGGGCAGCGCCGGGAAGCGCGCAATGATGCCGGCCTGTTCCATGTGCCGGATCGGATTGACCCGCGGCAACTCCGCGCGCCGCACGAACACATGTGCCTCGCTGACGCCGCGCTGCAACGCGTACTGCGCATTGTCGAACGAGGACGCGCCACCGCCAAGAATGCCGATGCGCTTGCCGGCGAACGCGTCGTAATCCAGTGGTCCTGACGTGTGCGCGTACAGCGTCGACGGCAGGTTGTCCGACACGATTTTCGGCACGACCCACTGGCCGCCGCCCTGGATGCCGGTAGCCAGGATGACCTTGCGCGCCAGCAGCACGCTGCCATCGTGCAGGTGCAGGCGATGCAGGCCGGCCTCGGGCAGCGGTTCAACCTGGAGCAGGCGCGTGTTGTTGCGCACCGGGATGTCCAGCACGCGCCGATACCAGCGCAGGTACGCCATCCAGTCCTCGCGCGGAATCTTGTCCAGCGCCTCCCAGCCGGCCGCGCCGTGCTGCGCTTCCCACCAGCTGCGGAACGTCAGCGACGGCAAGCCAAGATCGATCGAGGTGATGTGCTTGGGCGTGCGCAGCGTGACCATGCGCGCGTAGCTGAGCCACGGGCCTTCGCGGCCTTGCGCGCATTCGTCGACCACCAGCAGGTTGGACACGCGCTCTCGCATCAGCGCGAACGCTGCGCCCAGCCCGCTCTGCCCGCCACCGACGATGACCACGTCGAACACGTGACCCTCGTCGTGCGTGCGCGGCCGCGCCCAGTCCGGCTTGCCGTGGTCCAGGCAGGCCAGGTCGTGCGCGAGGCGCGCTTGGAGATCGGCCAGGCTCACGCGTGCGTGCCCTCCAGCGAGACATGCGCGGAAACGACTTTCCAGCCATCGGCGAAGCGCACCCAGCTCTGGCTCTGGCGGCCGCGTCGCGTGGCGCCGTCGCGGAAGAACTCCGCGTTGGCGGTGGCGAAATCAGCGCCGAAGGTCGCGATCTCCACGCGGCCCAGCCGACGTTGCGGCGAGCCGCCACGTCCGACGCGGAACGCGCGGATCTCGTCGATGCCATACAGCACCTCGCCCACGCCATAGCGCACCGTGGTCGGCGCGGCATGGAACAGGCGATCCATCGTGGCGATGTCGTCGGCCATCAACGCCTGCTCGTAGGCGTCGAAGGCCGCGCGCACCTCGGCCACGGTCGCCGGATCGTTGATCGTCGGGCCCTGCCCTGCGCTCATGCGGACAGTTCCGCGTTCCAGGCCGCCAATGCCGCCTCGATGCCTGCGCCGGCCGGGCAGCTGAAGCCCTCGCTGCGCAGCACCGTTTCCAGTGCGCCCAGCGTGATCAACACCTTGTGCTTGGCCGCGTTGTAGCCCATCGCGCCGATGCGCCAGACCTTGCCCTGCAGCGGACCGAACGCGGTGCCGATCTCGATCTCGAAATCCTCGCGCATGCGCCTGCGCACCGCTTCGCCATCGACGCTGGCGGGAATCACCAGGCCGGTGACATTGCTCATGCGATATCGATCATCGCCGAACACCTCCAGCCCCAGCGCACGCGCACCGGCCGTCACGGCGCGACCCGCGGCGCGATGGCGCGCATAGCGGCGCTCGAGCCCTTCCTGCAGCACGATGCGCGCGCATTCGCGTGCGCCGTACAGCATCGTGGTGGCCTCGGTGTGGTGATTGAGGCGCTTGTCCGACCAGTAGTCCATGACCATGGCCAGATCGAAATAGTTAGAGAGGATGCGCGGGCCGTCGCCGTCGTCGATGTCCTCACGCAGGATGCCGCGCTCGACATGGCGACGCGCGACGATGCGCTCGGCCGCGGCCTCGGACAGCGTAATCGGCGCCGAACCGGACGGCCCGCCCAGGCACTTCTGCAGCCCGCCGGTGACCACGTCCACGTCCCAGCGATCGGCGGCGATCTCCATGCCGCCGATGGTCGCCGTGGCATCGACATACGACAGCGCGCCGTATTGTCGGCACAGCGCACCGAAGCCGTCCAGCGGCTGCGCCATCGTGGTGGAGGTGTCGCCGTGGATGGTCGCTACCACGGCAGGACGCACGCGCTTGAGCGCGTCTTCCACGGCATCCAGCGAAACCACCTCGCCCCACGGTGCATCGACGGTTTCGATCTTCGCCCCGATGCGGCCGAGGATCTCGGTCAGCAACAGGCCGAAGCGGCCGAAGTTCACCACCAGCACCGTGTCGCCCGGTGCGACCAGCGACACCAGCGCCGCCTCGATGCCGGCACGCGCGGTGCCGTCGATCAGGAAGGTGTGCTGGTTCTGCGTGCCGAAGATCGGGCGGTACAGCGCCATGACCTCGTTCATGTAGGCGGTCATTTCCGGATCGAACTGGCCCAGCAGATCGGCCGACATCGCGCGCAGCACGCGCGGGTGGGCGTTGACCGGGCCCGGCCCCATCAACAGGCGCTGCGGGGGATCGATCTCGCCAAAGACTTCAGTTGCCACGTGCTACTCCCAATCGTTCGATGAAATCCAGCATGGCCGCCACGGCCACGCCGGCGTCGGCCGCGCTTGCGCGCTCGGCCGGGTTGTGTGAGATGCCGCCGTCGCAGCGGATGAACAGCATCGCGGTCGGGCACAGGGCGCGCATCACCATCGCGTCGTGCCCGGCCCCGGAAACCAGGCGACGCGGCGCGATGTCCTGCGCTTCCACCGCCTGCGCCAGCAGTTCGATCAGGTGCGTATCGCACGGGCTGGCGGCCAGGTCTTGCACCTTGGTGGCTTCGACACGCACACCGCGTGCGGCAGCGACGGCATCGAAGCGGCGCAGGATCTCGGCCGCGCCCACATCGCGTGTGGCGTTCTCGCCGGCACGCACGTCCAGCGAAAACGTGACGCGCCCCGGCACCACATTCGTCGCGCCCGGCTCGACCTGCATGCGGCCGACGGTGGCGACCAGGTCACTGCCGGCTTCGCGCGCGACCGCCTCGACCGCCAGCACGCATTCGGCTGCGGCGGTGAGCGCGTCGAAGCGCAGCGGCATCGGCGACGTCCCCGCATGACCGGCCCGCCCGCGCACGCTGACCTCGAAACGCAGCTGCGCGGCGATGCCGGTGACCACGCCAAGAGCCAAGCCTTCGGCTTCCAGCACGGGGCCTTGTTCGATATGCGCTTCCAGATAGGCGATGACCTCTTCAGGTGCGCGTGCAGCCTGGTGGATCGTCGAAGCCGCCAGGCCCCAGTCCTGCAGCGCTTCGGCCACACTGATGCCGTTGGCATCGGCGACACCCTCAAGCGCATCCTCGATCAACGTGCCGGCGACGGCGCGACTGGTGAACATCGAGGCCGGGAAGCGCGAACCTTCCTCGTCGCCGAACGCGATCACTTCGATCGCGAACGGCAGACGCCGGCCCGCGGCATGCAACGCCGCGACGCACTCAATGCCGAGCATGATCCCGAGCGGGCCGTCATAGCGGCCGGCGTCGCGCACGCTGTCGAGGTGGCTGCCGATCAGCAGGGCCGGAAGGCCGGTGGAGGTGCCCTCATAGCGACCGATCAGGTTGCTGGCCGCGTCCACGCGCGTGTCCATGCCGGCGTGGCGCATCCAGTCGGCGAGCTGCTCCTGCGCGGCGGCATGCGCAGGGCTCAGCCACGCCCGATACAGCCCGGTTTCGGAATCGGAATACGGCGCGACGCCCAAGGCATCGCATCGGGCGATGGCGCGCGCACCAGCGGCATCGGTTTGCGCGCTCACCATCCGGCCACCGCGCCGTCGCTGCGTGGATCGCTGGCACCGCTCAGCGTGCCATCGGCTTCGCGCACCAGTGCGCCGGCATGGCCCATCACCGAGGTGTAAGCCGGCATCAATTCGACCGCATGGCCTGCGGCGCGCAGCGCTTCGATGACCGCCGGATCGAAGCGATCCTCCAGCTTCAGCGAGGTGCTGTTCTCGCCCCAGGTGCGGCCCAGCAGCCAGCGCGGCGCGCTCACGGCCTGCTGCAGCGGCATGCCGAAGCGCGCGTAGCGGCTGAAGATCGCCGCCTGCGTTTGCGGCTGGCCTTCGCCGCCCATCGTGCCGTAGCTCATTACGCGGCCATCGTCGAACACGGCCAGCGCGGGATTGAGCGTGTGGAACGGCTTGCGTCCGGGCTTCAAGGCATTCCAGCCGTCTTGCGCAAGGCGGAAGCTGCAGCCGCGGTTCTGCCAGGTGACGCCACTGTTTGGCAGCACCAGTCCGGAGCCGAATTCGAAATAGGTCGACTGGATGCAGCTCACCGCCTGTCCACGCGCGTCGATCGCACCGAACCAGCAGGTATCGCCAAGCTGCGAAGGCTGCGGCCACGGCAGCGCCCGCGCCGGATCAATGCGCGCAGCCAGCGCATCGAGCGCGGCCGGATCGTCGAGCAACGCCTGCGCATCCAGCGTCATCCACGCCGGATCGCCGACGTGTTGATCGCGAATGAGGAAGGCCTGCTTGGTCGCTTCGATCAAGCCGTGCAGATGCGCGAAGCCTTCGCCTCGCGCCACGTCCAGGCGCTCGAACAGCGCCAGGATCAGCAGCGAGGCAAGCCCCTGCGTCGGCGGCGCGTGGTTGTAGAGCGTGGCCTCGTGCAGGCGTACGCGCAGCGGCACGCTGGCTTGCGCGCGATGCGCGTTGAGGTCATCCAGCGCGATCGGACTGCCCAGCGCCTGCAGGTCGGCGGCGAGGTTCTCAGCCAGTGCGCCGCGGTAGAAATCATCGAGTCCGGTGCTTGCCAGTTGCTGCAGCGTCGCAGCCAGCGCGGGCTGGCGTAGCACATCGCCTTCCTGCAGCGGCGCGCCGTTCGGCTCGAACGTCGATGCCCAGGCGCCGGGCTGCACGCGAAGTTCCGCGCCCTTCGTTGCGGCGATCTGCGCACCGCCCGCGGTGACCGGCACGCCGGCCTTCGCGTGGTGGATCGCGTCTTCCAGCAGGCGCGCCAGCGGCAGGGCATTGCCCTCGCCTGCCAAGGCCTGCGCCCAGCCTGAGACCGTGCCAGCAACAGTGTTGGCCGCGCCCGGCCCGCGCCACGGAATCGTGTCTTGCCCGGCATAGAAATCCAGATTCGCCGCCTGCGCGCTGCGGCCGCAGGAATCGATGGCATGCACGCGGCCGTCGGCCTCGCGGATCAGCCAGAAGCCGTCGCCGCCTAGCCCAGTCATGTGCGGATACACCACCGCCAGCGTCGCGGCGATGGCGACGCACGCCTCGACCGCGCTGCCGCCATCACGGAGCACATCGCGGCCGGCTTGCGCGGCCAGATGATGCGGCGCGACGGCCATGCCGCGGCGGGCACGCAAGGTGTGCAGCATCAGGCGGTCACTCCGGGCGGTGCGTGCGCGCCGGTCAGGCCACGCTCTTCCAGCGCACGCGCAACGGCAAACAAACGGTCCTCGCGACCCGGCGCAGCGATGAGCTGCACGCCCAGCGGCAACTGGCCCGGCCGCCACAGCGGCGCGGCCAGCACCGGGCAACCGGCCAGGCCGAGCGGCTGGGTGAAGATGCCCAGGTTCGCGCGCGCTGACACCGGCTGACCGTCGATCTCGATGGTCGCCTGATCGATCCGCGGCGCTACGCATGGCACTGCCGGTGCGATCAGCACGTCGACCTGCTCCCACAATTTCGCCATGGCCTCGCGGAACCACGCGGCGAAGCGCTGCACCTCCAGCAGCACCTGTGCGGGCTGCAGCATCCCGGCCAGCAGGCGGTCGCGCACGGCTGGATCGAAGGCATCGGGTTGCGTGCGCAGCGCGTCGCGATGCAGGTAGGCGCCTTCGATGGCAGTCATCACGAAGGCGGCCATGCGCGAGTGCTTCGCTTGCGGCAACTCAAGCGTCGGGCCAGCGTCCAAGGCGGCTCCGATGGCGTCGAGTCCGGCGCGCAGGTCGGGATCGAGATTCGCATCGAACCAGCCGCCCAGTCGCGCGATGCGCAGGCCGCCGACATCAACCTGTCCCAGCGTGGCGTCGGCCATCACTTCATGCACGGCCTGCAGCACGTCCAGCGAACGCGCGAACGGCCCGGCCACGTCCAGCGCGTCCACGAACGGGAACACGCCGTCCAGCGGCACCTGCCCGTGCGTGCTGCGCAGCCCGTAGATGCCGCACAGCGCCGCCGGCACGCGGATCGAGCCATTGGTGTCCGAGCCCAGCGCGAACGGCACCAGCCCCGCCGCCACCGCGGCCGCCGAACCACCGGATGAACCACCCGCCAGCCGCTGCACATCGTGCGGATTGCGCGTGGTGCCGAAGTGCGCGTTGACTGTGGCGAAGCCGTAGGCGAATTCGTCCATGTTGGTCGTGCCGACCAGCACCGCGCCGGCCTGCTTGAGCCGCTGCACGACCACGGCATCGCGCGTGGCGACGGGCGCGTCCACACGCATCGCGGCGCCAGCGGTCGTGGTCAGCCCACGCACGTCGAACAGGTCCTTGACCGCGAACGGCACGCCGGCCAGCGGCGCGGCTGCGTCCGTATTCGTGGTGATGCCTGCCTCGAAGATGCGGGTAAAGGCAATCAGTTCGGGATTTCGCGCCTGCAGCTGTGCGATCAGCTCAGGCAAAGCGACGGTTTGCTCGGAAGATCCGGATGCTTCCACTGCACCGGCAGCCGCCGAAGGATCAAACGCCGACAAGGCATCAACATAGCCGGCCAGCAGTTCGAGGTTCTGGGACACGCCCGGGCGCGTCGTGGGATCGATCATGTTCACAACGCCAATGTAAGCCGCGGGCTGCAGCTGCGCGAGCAGCACACTGTCACTTGTTTGTTGCTGGCCTTTTCCACATCGCTCTGCACGGTGTCGCGATGGTCGGGGATGCCATCGACCACGTCGGTCAGGCAGGCGCCGCAGATGCCCATCTCGCACGAAAGGCTCAGCGCGATGCCCGCCTCGCCCAGCACCGCGGCGATGGTGCGGTCCGGCGCGATCGTGAAGACCTGGCCGGTCGAGGCGACTTCCACTTCGAACGTCGCCTCGTCGCCCGCGTCGGCCGAAGCCAGCGGCTTGACCGGCGCGAACGCTTCGTCGTGGATGCGTGCCGCGTCCCAGCCACGTGCCATTGCAGCCTCGGTGATGTGCGCCATGAACGCCGCCGGCCCGCACAGGTAGAGCTGATGCTCGTCCGCGCCGCCTTCCAGCGCCTCGGGCAAGACCTGCCGCGCATCGCGGCCTTCTTCGGCGCTGTGCAGGTGCACGCGGTCGCCGAACTCGCCGTGCAGCTGGCGCAGGAAGGCGATCTCGCTGCGGCTGCGCACGTAGTAATGCAGCTCAAACGACGCGCCCTGCGCCTGCAGCTGGTGCGCCATCGCCAGCAGCGGCGTGATGCCGATGCCGCCGGCGACCAGCACATGGTGACTGCCCGGCTGCAGCGCAAACAGGTTGCGCGGCGCGGAAATCGTCAACGCCTGGCCCACGCGTAGGCGCTCGTGCACGCTGGACGAACCGCCGCGCGAGGCCGCCTCGCGCCGCACGCACAGCACATAGCGCGCCGTGTCGGCGGGCGTGCTGGCAATCGAATACTGGCGGATCAAGCCGCCCGGCAGGTGCACGTCCACGTGCGCGCCGGCCTCGAACGCCGGCAGCGCCGCGCCATCGGCGCGCACCAGTTCCATCGCCAGATTGCCGGCGCCCTGCCGGCTCATGGCGTCGATCACCACCTCGATCGTCTGCATGGGATCAGGCCAGAAAGAACTCGCCGAAGCCCATCTTCTTCAGGCCGCGGCGGTAGGCGATCGAGCTGCGATCGGCCGGGATGTGCGCTTCCAGCGCCATGTCCAGCGGCAGGCGCTCGGGCTTCTGCAGCTCGACCATCGCGCGGTCTTCCTCGAACACGCGCAGGTTGAAGGCATGCACTTCCTCCACCGGCTGCTCCAGGTTGAAGTTGCGCGCGATCGGCACGAACAGCCGCGTCCTGCGCGCCGACACCGGCGAGGCCACGTTGAGGATCACCAGCCGCTGTTCACCCGGGAAATGGATGGTCAGCGAGGCCGTGAAGGGCAGGTGCGTCTCGAAGCGCCGCAGCCAGGCGAAATCGGCCGGCGCCAGGTGGCGGAAGCCCTCGCCGTAGTTGCTCACGCTGCTGATGTAGTCGGCGCGGAAGCCGTGCTCGGTCTCCACCGTGGTGTAGTCCGGCACCAGCTGGTTGTCCGGATCGGCGAAGGTGTCGGTGTGGATCCAGGCGAAATGCGCCACGTCCAAAAAGCCTTCCAGCTGCCGCCCGGCAAAGCCGTTCATGTCGAACGCCGGGCAGTTGATCTGCTGGAAACCGGCCTCGTCCCAGTGCGGCATGGTCGGCAGCGGCGCCGGGTTGTCCGCATCCGGCGCCAGGCACACCCAGACCAGGCCGAAACGCTCCACCACCGGATACGTGGCCAGGTTCAACTTGGCCGGGATCGCCTGGTTGGGGCTGGACGGAATGCGGTTGCAGCGCCCGCCCGCGCCGAAGCGCAGGCCGTGGTACGGGCACACCACGCCTTCGCCATCGTGCGTGCCCATGCTCAGCGGCACGCCGCGATGCGGACACACGTCGCGCGCCACCACCACCTCGCCCTTGACCCGATACACCACCAGCGCCTCGTCCAGCAGCGTGGCCTTGTGCGGCGCGCCGGTGATCTCGCTAGCGTTGGCCACCGGATGCCACTGGCGGGCCAGCAGGTGCCAGTCGCTTTCGGTGAAGGTGCAGCCCGGTGGCAACGCGCTGTGCGGATTGGCGGGATGGGCGACGGCAGTGGCGGACATGGCGGGCAACCTGGCGAAAGCAGCTGGTGCGGGAGGACGCCCTCACCTTGCGGCCGCCCACCTGTTGCAGTCCATCCAAGATTTTTCAATCATGCGTTGCAAAAAACAGAACAGGCCAACCCCGTGCTGCCCTTCTCCCGCTTCGCCAGCTACTTCATCGAGGTCGCCCGCCAGGGCAACCTGCGCAAGGCCGCCGAGGTGCTGCATGTCTCGGCATCGGCCATCCATCGCCAGATCCAAGGCGCCGAACAGCAGCTGGAAGTCGAACTGTTCGAGCGCCTGCCCACCGGCATGAAGCTCACCGCCGCCGGCGAGCTGCTGCTGGGCGACCTCAACCGCTGGCGCAAGGAGCACACCCGCACCCTGGAGCGCGTCGGCGACCTGCGCGGCCTGCGCCGCGGCCACGTCAGCATCGCCCTGATCGATGCCCTGAGCGAAGGCTTCGTGCCGCAGCTGCTGGCCGAACTGACCCGCGAATACCCCGGCTTCTCCTTTGACCTGCGCGTGGTCAAGAACCGCCTGGCCAGCGAGCTGGTAGCCGCGGCCGAGGTCGACTTCGGCCTGCTGCTGGACCCGGTCGAACACGGCAATCTGGAAGTGCGCGCCGCCATCGACGTGCCGGTCGGCGCCGTGCTGCCGCCAGATCACGCACTCGCGCGCGAAAAGACCCTCGCCATGAGCCGCCTGCTGGACGAACGCCTGCTGGTGCCCGCCGCGCCGCTGGTGATCGAGGAGCGCACCCGCAGCCTGTACGTGCGCCACGGCGTGGACCCGCGCCGTGTCACCACCTGCAACGACACCCGCCTGATCCGCTCCCTGATCCGCGATGGCGGTGGCGTCGGCGTACTGAGCCTGGTCGATGTCGCCCACGACGTGGAGCAAGGCCACCTCGCCTTCGTCCCCCTGCACGGCTGGCAGGCGCGACCGTTGCAGCTCTCCGTGTGCACCGCCCCGCGCCGTCAGCCGAGCCGCGCGGCGCAGCTGGTGTTGGCGAGGATGGTGGCGGCGTTGCAGGGGTTGCCGGAGCGGTTGGTGGGGAAGCCGGCGAAGAAGGTCGGTACCAGAAAGCCTCGAAGTAGCTGAAGGCGCTAGTTCCCTCTACGTTCGTCATTCCCGCGAACGCGGGAATCCATAGACTTCAACTAGCCTCAGAGATAGCTGAGGAAAAGTGCACTCCCCCTGTTTCCCGCTTAAGTCTTAATGCGTTAGATGGCTCAATTTTCTCAACTTGGCCTCAGAGGCCTCTGATATTCAACGCAAGGTCCACGAATTTTCCCACACGATTGGAGTGGCAGACAGGCGATCTAGGCTTCTGATCAGATGCTGAATTTCCTGCGCTTTCCAGACCATGCCCAAGTCGGACCCCTCATGAATTCGGCCGCTGTATATACCAAGGAGCTGAGTCAGTTCTTGAGTCATCAACGCCGCCGAACCGTCGTCACGGGCGCAGAATTCTCCGCCCTGACGATGCGTGACAACTGCAGATCCTGATTGCCCCGGACGCGTTCTACAGTCCACTAGGAAGACTGGCTTCCCGTCATAGTCCAGTTCTGGCTCTGAGGCGACGAAGCCAGAGGCCCAAGCCGCGAAATAGCCTCCCGCAGTCAACCCAAGGGGAAACCCGATCACTGATACGGTTCCTGCGCATCGCACGGCGAGCCTTTGTGCGGGATCTTCTGGCCGCCACATATATGGGTAGAGCGTCACGCCGTCGGTAACGGTCAAAGGCAAAGCTACGAAATCAGCCTCGCTTCCGAATCGAGGGTGTTCATGCCACAAGGGACTCAAGTCGGCCGCGAGCAGGGGCTCTATAACGCGGCGCCAAGTACCAACAGGCCCCTCGAACCCGGATTGTCCATGAGGTGCGTGCGGATTAGCCGGCATCGCTGAGTTATGCATGATCGCGACCTGATTCGGTATAGCGCCCATTCTGGAGAGCGGCTCACCATTGTCTTGCCGCCTTCCCGTGACATTGTGCCGGTTCGTAATGAGGCACGGGCCAATCGCTGAGGTAACTACAAAACCGGTCCCGGTCGATAGGCTCTGTCCGTCGAAAAGCATTTCCAAATGCAGTGACTGGACAGATGGTTTGCTGATAAGCGTCATTTGAGCGTCGGCGATAGATGGGTTTTGCCTTATGAACCCCAGGCACCTTGTGATTGTAGCGGCGGGTCATGTTTTGGCCCCTGCAACCAAGCCCCCGCGGAGTCAATGGACTCATGGCAGAGTCGCCCACAGAGAAGGGGCTTATTGCGAGAAAATGGAACTTGACGGCGCAGGCAACTAGTTCATCAAACCGATGGTCAGAATGCACTTCCCCGCAGCGGGCGTGCAGCTTCGTGCATAACAGCGGTTCGCGATCGACGCCTTTATTGCTGATTGTGCGCCGCACCAACCCCGGCTAAGTTCAAGGCTCGTCCCCGCCGAGCCTGCCGATGTCCCGCGCCCTGCCCTCGCCTTCGCCCATCGATTCGGTGCCGCCGGTTGGACCGTGGTTCCTGCTGGCGATCCAGCATGTGCTGGTGATGTATGCGGGCGCAGTGGCGGTGCCGCTGATCGTCGCGGGCGCATTGCATCTTTCGCGGGCCGATACGGCGTTTCTGGTCAGTGCGGATCTGTTCTGCTGCGGGCTGGCGACGCTGGTGCAGTCGTTGGGATTGGGCGGCTTCGGCATTCGCTTGCCGGTGGTGATGGCGGCGACCTTCGCCTGCGTGGGGCCGATGATCGCCATCGGTGGCAATCCTGCGTTGGGCCTTCCGTATGTCTTCGGCGCGAACATCGTTGCCGGCGTGCTGGGCATCCTGGCCGCGCCGCTGATCGGGCGGCTGTTGAAGCTGTTCCCCGCCGTGGTCACCGGCACGGTCATCACCGCGATCGGGTTGACCCTGCTCGGCGTGGCGGTGAACTGGGCGGCCGGCGGCGTCGGCACGGCCGACTACGGATCGCCCGCGAATCTTGCGATCGCCGCGGCCGTGTTGCTGGGCGTGCTGGCGGTGCTGCGCCACGGCCGCGGCTTCATCGCCAACATCGGCGTGCTGCTGGGCCTGGCCGCCGGCACGGTGCTGGCGGCATTGCTGGGCCGCATGGATTTCAGCGGGCTGGGCGATGCGGCCTGGCTGGCGCCGGTGATGCCGTTCCACTTCGGCCTGCCGAAGTTCGAGCCGTGGTCCATCGTCACGATGTGCGTGGTGGTGTTCATCGTGTTCGTCGAATCGACCGGGATGTTCCTGGCGCTGGGCGACATCGTCGAACGCCCGGTCGACCGCCCGACCCTGGTGCGCGGCTTGCGCGTGGACGGGCTGGCGACGCTGTTCGGCGGGGTGTTCAACGCCTTCCCCGACACTTCGTATTCGCAAAACATCGGCCTGGTCAGCATCACCGGCGTGCGCAGCCGCTGGGTGTGCGTGCTGGCCGGCGTGCTGCTGATCGCGCTGGGCCTGGTGCCCAAGCTGGCGGTGCTGGTGGCGGCGATCCCGCCAGCGGTGCTGGGCGGTGCGGGGCTGGTGATGTTCGGCATGGTCACGGCCAACGGCATCCGCGTGCTGGGCCACGTCGACTTCCACACCCGTCGCCACAACCTGCTGATCGTGGCGGTCGGCATCGGCCTGGCGATGACGCCGGTGGTGGCGCCGACCATCTTCGACCAGTTGCCCAAGGCGCTGGCACCGCTGCTGCACAATGGGATCCTGCTGGCGACGCTGGGCTGCGTGGGCTTGAACCTGTGGTTCAACGGGTTGGGAAGCCGTGCGCTTCCATCGACGCCCGAACCGCTGGTGCCGGAGCGCGACGCGCCCTGAGTCGCGGCCCAAGCGTTCGGACACACTTGCTGCGCGCCAACAGCGACATAGCCCATCGCAGCATGCCGCCCAGGCTGATCACTGCCATGTTGTGATGACAGGCGTTCGCGATCCATCGCAGAAAATCTCGTTTGTTAAGACAAACCGGATCGAAATCGCGACCTTCATGAAGCATGCCTGTCTGGCAGATCGCCCGAGATGTCGCTTTCTGAACGCCGTGTGCCGCCATGTGTCAGCGCCCGCGACGTACGACGCGGCGTGCGAAGTCCCGTCGCTGCGATCTTTGCGCTCCGATGGGGTGCTGGGCGCCCCGAACTCACCTTTCAGTTTTGTCAGAAAACGGAAATTTTTGAGCGCACCCGGAAAATTTCCGCTGTAACCGTATCGTTAAATCCGCGGCAAGCCTTCGTTGCCCGCCGCCTTGCGCACGGGTGCCCCGGTGACTTCAGACCCTTTAAACGCAGCGCGTTTTCGCGCTGTGCGGGCCGGTTTTTTTCAGTGATTTGTAAAGGCAGTCAATGAGCCCCCTTCTCTCCCGGAAACCCACCGTCAAGCGCACCGCCCTGGCCGTCATGCTGGGCCTGTGCCTGTCGCAGGCACCGAATGCGTTCGCCCAGGCCACCGCTGGCGACATCGCCGGCACCGCCACCTACGCCAGCGGCGCCCAGATCCAGATCACCAACAGCGCCTCGGGCATCAACCGCGTCGTGACGCTGGGCACCGATGGTCGCTTCCGCATCCCGGCCCTGCCCACCGGTGAGTACGACGTGCGCCTGGTCGAAGGCGGCAGCACCGTCGCCTCCAGCACCACCACCGTGCTGGCCGGCCAGACCGTGCAGGTCAACCTGTCGCAGGACGACAGCGCCAAGAGCCTGGCCACGGTCAAGGTGAAGCGCCCGATGGTCATCAACGACATCGACACCAGCAGCGTCGAATCGCGCACCACCTTCACCGCCAGCCAGCTCAACGACCTGCCGGTGCCGCGCGACGTGAGCAGCGTGGCCCAGCTGACCCCGGGCACCTCGACCGGCAGCGGCTACTTCGGCAACCTCAACTCGTTCGGCGGTGCGTCGGTGGCGGAGAACAGCTACTACGTCAACGGCATGAACATCACCGACTCCTACGACAACCTCTCCTTCAGCGAGGTGCCGTGGCAGGCGATCGACCAGCTGGACGTGCAGACCGGCGGCTACGGCGCGCAGTACGGTTTCTCCACCGGCGGCGTCACCAGCGTCAACGTCAAGCGCGGCACCAACGAATGGCACGGCGGCATCAGCTGGGATTCGGCGCCGGATTCCCTGGCTGCGCACACGAACGACCAATACTTCAACGACGGCAGCCTGTATCGCTCGCTCAGCAAGAACCGCTCCAACAGCAACACCTGGTCGGTGTGGGAAGGCGGCCCGCTGATCAAGGACCGCCTGTTCGTGTTCGCGATCGCCCAGTACAACAAGACCACCGGCAGCACCTGGGGCGGCCGCTCCTCGCCCTCGGGCACCACTGCCAGCGAGAACGACTACAACGAGAGCAAGCCGTACGAGCTGGTCAAGTTCGACTGGTTCCTCAACGACAGTAACCATCTTGAGTTCACCGGCTTCGACAACAGCAGCCGTACCACGTACGACTACAACAACATCGGCTTCGAAGGAAACAAGGCCTACAAGAACGGCTACAACGGCCTGATCATCTCCAAGAGCGGTGGTCCGACCGGCATCCTGAAGTGGACCAGCAACCTCACCGACGACCTCACCATGTCGCTGCAGTACGGCAAGATGAAGACGGTGAACGAGCAGGTCGCAGTCTCGCCCGACGGCACCCGTTCCACCTACGGCGGCAACATCAATTCACCGGCGACCGGCTGCCCGTACGTGTCCTATGAGTCGGACTACGTCGGCGCGCAGAACAGCTGCTACATGAGCTCGACCCTGGGCGTGAGCAACGGCTACAGCCAGCGCCAGGACTATCGACTGGACTTCGACTGGACCCTGGGCGACCACGACCTGTCGTTCGGCTATGACTACAACGATTTCAACGCCAAGCAGGGTGAGTCGTACTCGGGCGGCCACGCCTACGACTACACCACCGACAGCGATGGCAACCAGATCGTCTATGACGACATCTATGCCACCGGCGGCAGCGTCGAGGTCAAGCAGAACTCCTGGTACGTACAGGATCATTGGCACGTGACCGACAACTTCCTGCTGTCGCTGGGCGTCCGCAACGACTCGTTCAAGAACTACAACACCGGCGGCGGCGTCTTCGTCAAACAGGACAACATCTGGCAGCCGCGCATCGGCTTCTCGTGGGATATGTTCGGCGACGGCACCAGCCGCCTGTACGGCAACCTGGGTCGCTACGCGCTGCCGATCGCGGCCAACGTCGCCCTGCGCGCGGCCAGCGCTTCGATCTACTCCGAGACCGCCTACAGCTACAGCGGCGTGGCCGCCGATGGCTCGCCGATCAATCCGGTTGCGCTGGGCGACACGGTGTATTTCAACGGTGAGAACGGCACCACGCCGTCGGCCTCGTCTGCAGCCAGCAAGGGCCTGAAGCCGTACACGCAGGATGAAGCGATCCTGGGCTTCGAGCATCGCCTGGACAGCAGCTTCGCGTTCCTGGATGGCTGGGTGCTGGGCGCCAAGGCGACCTACCGCAAAATCCACAACGCCATCGACGACAGCTGCTCGTCGCAGGCGCTGTACGACGCGGCCACGGCCGATGGCTACGACACCTCGGGCTTCGACGAGTGGACCGCGCCGGAAGGCAGCTCGGGCTGCTGGCTGTACAACCCGGGCAGCTCCTCGACAATCAACGTGGACGTCGATGGCGATGGTTCGCCGGACACGATCACCATGTCCGCCTCCAGCCTGGGTCCGGAAGCCAAGCGCACCTACAAGGCGGTGACGCTGAGCGCGCAGAAGGCCAGCGACCGCTGGTACGGCAACATCAGCTACACCTGGTCGCAGAGCAAGGGCAACTACGAGGGCCTGGTGAAGTCCAACAACGGCCAGTCCGATACCGGCACCACGGCTGACTTCGACTTCGCCCAGATCATGGAAGGCGCCTACGGCTTCCTGCCCAACGACCATATGCACAGCTTCAAGGCCTATGGCGCGTTCAAGATCAGCGACGAGTGGCAGGTGGGCGCGGCGCTGGAAGTGCAGTCGGGCGCGCCGATCAGCTGCTTCGGCGGTGGCTACGGCACGCTGGGCACCGAATATGGCTATACCAGCCAGTTCCACTACTGCAATGGCCAGATCAGCACCGAAGGCACCCAGGGTCGCAACCCGTGGACCTTCGAGATCAGCCCGAACCTGGTCTACAAGCCGGCGGCGATCAAGGGCCTGACCGCGCAGCTGTCGCTGCTCAACCTGCTCAACAACGACAAGCCGCTGCAGGTCTACCAGAGCTACGAGGCGGTGCAGCAGAACGGCACGACGAACTACGCCACCTACGGCCTGGGCCAGTACTACCAGGAGCCGCGCTACGCACGTCTGCAGCTGATGTACGAGTGGTAAGCCATACCTGCCAAGGCCCTGCGGCCTGAAGCAACCACGACGCCTGGCGGTAACCCCGCCAGGCGTTTTTATTGGCGCATGCCAAGGAAAGTCTTCCAATACTTCTCATCGCGGCCGCTTGTTTCTAGAGTGGGGCCATCCCCACGCTGGCTGCACCCGATGTCCGACGCCTCGACGCCCTACCCCCGCGACCTGATCGGCCACGGCCGTCACCCGCCCCATGCCGATTGGCCTGGCGGCGCGCGGATCGCGGTGCAGTTCGTGCTCAATTACGAGGAAGGCGGCGAGAACAACGTGCTGCATGGCGATGCGGGCTCGGAGCAGTTCCTGTCCGAGATCGTCGGCGCCGCGTCGTATCCGGCGCGGCACATGAGCATGGAGTCGATCTACGAATACGGTTCGCGCGCGGGCGTGTGGCGGATCCTGCGCGAGTTCGAGCAACGCAAGCTGCCATTGACCGTCTTCGGCGTGGCGATGGCGCTGGAGCGGCATCGCGAGGCCACTGCGGCTTTCGTGGAACTGGGCCACGAGATCGCCAGCCACGGCTGGCGCTGGATCCATTACCAGGACATGGCGCCCGAGCTGGAACGCGCGCACCTGGAACGCGCGGTCGCACTGCATACGCGCCTGACCGGCAGCGCGCCGCTGGGCTGGTACACCGGCCGCGACAGTCCGAACACGCGGCGGCTGGTGGTCGAGCACGGTGGCTTCGCCTACGACGCCGATTACTACGGTGACGACCTGCCGTTCTGGACCCAGGTTGAAGCTTCGACTGGCGAACGAAAGCCGCATCTGGTCGTGCCGTACACGCTGGATGCCAACGACATGCGCTTTGCCACGCCGCAGGGGTTCAACACGGCCACGCAGTTCTATGAGTACCTGCGCGACAGCTTCGATGCCCTGTACGCCGAGGGCGAGGACGCGCCGAAGATGCTCTCGATCGGCATGCACTGCCGCCTGCTCGGCCGCCCGGGGCGGATCGTGGCGCTGCAGAAGTTCCTCGACCATATCGCCAGGCACGATCGCGTGTGGGTGTGTCGCCGCATCGACATCGCCAACCACTGGCGGCAGCGCCATCCGTTCGTGGAGGCTGGCGCATGATCACCTTGGCCGACCTCAACGCACTGCCGCGCGATGCCTTCATCAGCGCACTGGAAGGCATCTTCGAACACTCACCTTGGGTGCCCGCGGGCGTGGCGGCCACGCGGCCCTATCCCTCACGCGCGGCTTTGCACGAGGCGATGTGCGCGGTGGTGCGCGATGCCGGCCTGGACGCGCAGCTGGGCCTGATCCGCGTGCACCCTGAGCTGGCCGGCAAGGCCGCCATCGCCGGTGAACTCACTGACTCTTCGGCCAGCGAACAACGCGGCGCCGGCCTGGACCAGTGCAGCCCGGACGAATACGCCGAGCTGGTGGAACTCAATCGCGCGTATCACGCGCAGCACGGCTTTCCCTTCATCCTCGCCGTGCGTGGCCACACCCGCGCCAGCATCATCGCCGCGCTGCGCGAACGCGTGGCCAATGACACTGATGCGGAAATCATGACGTGCCTGGCGCAGATCGAGAAGATCGCTGCGCTGCGGCTGGCGGACCTGGTGTCTGAGTGACCACGAACTCTTGTGGGAGCCGCTCGAGCGGCTCCCACACATAAAAAAAGCCGGTGCGCCCCACGCGCACCGGCTCCGGGAAAATCCCTGATCTCAGTTCAACCGATCAATAGCCCAAGTCGTTGAGGAAGCGCTCGGTGTAATCCAGTGCACCCGGACCGCTGTATGAATTGCAGATCGGCGAGGCCGAATCGGTCGGCGAAGCGCACGGCGTATCGCGATCCAGCGACCAGTGGTGCACGCCGGCCAGGCCGTTCTGTGCCGCATACAGGGCGACCGTATCGACGTTGTCCAGGGTGAAGATCTCGTCGGCCGTATCGTTGCGGCCCAGCATCGGCGTCACTTCGATGTGCTCCGGCGCGATGCCGTAGGTGTGACGCAGGTTCTCCACCGCCTGGATCGTCGAGGCCCCCATGTCGCACAGACCGTCGCTCTTGAGCACGCAGTTGGACGCCTGCGCGCGGCCGAAATCCATCACCATCAGGTTGATGGTGTAGTGCTGGATGCCGGCGGCCATCACCGCTTCGATCACCTGGTTGCCCAGCGCGTTGACGCCGCCGTAGCTGCCGTCGGACGCGGCCAGCGTGGCCACGGTGAAGGAGAAGCGCAGTGTCGGGAACTGGCTCTGCACCGCGGCCACCGCCGCCACCAGCGAATCGGTCTGCGCCTGGGTCTGGCCGCCTTCGATGTCGAAGTCCACGCCCACCATGTGCGAGGAGTAGTAGCGGTTGATGAAGTTGGTCAGGCCCTGCGCGCTGGAACAGGTGAACGTGCCCGACGCGCCGCCGGTGGAGATGATGTAGCCCACGCCCGCGCTATCCAGCGTGGCGATGTTGGCACTCTTGAAGGCATCGGCCGAAACGCCGCCCCAGGTTTCGCTGCCACATTCACCGGTGGCGAAGGCCAGCGTCAGCGTGTCCAGGTTGGTGAGGCTGGTCGACAACAGGCTGCCCGCGCCGGCCACCGGGATCGCCGATCCGGTCACCTTGGTCTGCATGACGTTGTTGTTCCAGTTGAGGTTGATCGTGATGTCCTTGTACGGACTGAACACGAAGCTGCTGAAGGTCGGCGGCGTCGGCGTGCCGCCGTTGCCACCATCACCACCGCCGTCATCGCCACCGCCGTCGTCCCCGCCTCCGCCGGTGCCGCTGCACGCGCCCTGCGAGGTCCACGGCTGGCCCGATCCTGTTGCCCCACTGTGCGTGGCAGGATCGTCGCCCTGGGTCCACCAGTTGGCGACGTAGTTGGTGCCGTTCTCGCTGGCGGTGTTGCCGCCGTTGTAGACCGTGCCGGCGCTCCAGGCCGCCGCGCATGCAGCCTGCGCCTGGGCTGGTGCGACCGGGGCGACCGTGATGGCCGCGGCGGCGGCCAATGTGCCGAGGATGCTGGTGGTCGTGCCTGCGGTGATCATCGACCACAGCGTCGAGTTCCTGATGGACATCGCGTCTCTCCAGTTCTGATGGCCTGGCATCGGTGCCGGCCTTGGCTTGAATCGCCTGGCCCGCCCCCTGTCGGCCAGACCCGTTCACTGCTGGACTGCTTGACCGCCGATGTCACGTTTGTCACATGGCGAAGCGACGGTGCGATTCGGAAGACAACGTTGTCAATTGCAGAATTGCTGAACTGACGACTCAATCCCAATGACGTTTCGCGCGACTTGAAGATGGGGTATTTCGGACATGCGCTGTCTTGCAGCGCGCAAGCCGCAGACAGAAGGTTTCTTCGGACGGAATTGATACGACGCGATCACGTGCGCCTGGCGACCTTGATGACAACGACAAGGCGAAGCGCGACGACACGCGGCTGGACAACCGGCGTCAAAGTCCACGTTTCATCGGAATTTTCGTGAAATCAATGCACCCATGCAGTGCGGTCGACCCACGCACGCCTACGCAGACATGCAACACGCCGTGTTCGCCCGCACGAGACAAGGCTTCCAAGCCGCATGGCGTTAGCGGATCGAGAAAGGCAGTCAACGACAGGACATCGCCGCGCACGACGGCGCGACGATCTAACAATCAACGCGCGCACTGAAAGCGGTTACGCCCTGCACCGCATCAACGCGGGCGATGGCGTTCCTGCAACACGTTCACCGCGTCGGCCAGCGAAAGCCCACGCGCTCGCAGCAACACGGTGAGGTGATACAGCAGGTCGGCGCTTTCGCCGAGCAGGTCCGCATCTTCCTGCGCCACGGCGGCCAGCGCGGTT
Source organism: Pseudoxanthomonas sp. GM95 (assembly GCF_900109775.1). Lineage (GTDB taxonomy): Bacteria > Pseudomonadota > Gammaproteobacteria > Xanthomonadales > Xanthomonadaceae > Pseudoxanthomonas_A. Next base: position 1,219,218 of record NZ_FOAX01000001.1, on the reverse strand, counting down.
TCCACGCCCTCCTCGCCCACCTTCTGCGCGATGCGGCGGATGCCGCCGTCGAACAGCTTGGTCGTGTAGCTGCCCTCAGGACGATCGGCATGACGCGTGGCGATCAACGTATCGAGTTCGCCCAAAAACGCGATGGCGGCCACGCCCGGTGCCTGCGCCGCATCAGCCTGCACGCCAGGGGCTGTGGGAAAACAGCTCACCCGGTCCAGGTGGCAGGTGTTGCCGTGCGGACGGGCCAGCACCAGCACCGTGTCGGCATCGCAGTCGATCTGCACGTCGACCAGGTCCAGGAAATGCCCGGAGGTCTCGCCCTTGGTCCACAGGCGCTCTTTGCTGCGGCTGAAAAAGGTCACGTGGCCACTCTCGCGCGTGACCTGCAACGCCTCGGCATTCATGTACCCCAGCATCAGCACACGCAGCGTGTCGGCGTCCTGCACCACGGCCGGCAGCAGCCCGTCGCCCTTGGCCCAGTCCAGTGTTTCGTTCTGACTCATGTCGATTCCTGTTGCGGCCGCTCAAGCGGCCAAGCGCACGGCGATGCCATCGGCGGCCAGCGTGCGCTTGAGATCGGGGATGGCGATGGCGCCACTGTGGAAGACGCTGGCGGCCAGCGCCGCGTCCACGTCGGCGTCCTTGAACGCCGCGGTGAAATGTTCGGGCAAGCCCGCGCCGCCGGAAGCGACCAGCGGCACATGGCACAACGCACGCGCCGCCTTGAGCTGTTCGATATCGTAGCCGCGGCGCACGCCGTCGCTGTCCATGCAGTTCAGCACGATCTCGCCAGCGCCCAGGTCCTGCGCCTGCACGATCCAGTCCAGGGTGCGCAGCGCTTCGGCGCGGGTCTTGGACGGATCGCCGGTATAGCTGCGCACGCGCCATTCGCCATCGGCTTCACGCACCGAATCGATGCCGACCACCACGCACTGCACGCCGAAAGCCGTGGCCAGTTCGCCGATCAGCGCAGGTCGCTCCAGCGCCGGGGTATTGATCGACACCTTGTCCGCGCCGGCGTTGAGCACGGCACGCGCGGTCTCCACGCTGCGGATGCCGCCGGCGACGCAGAACGGGATATCGAGCAGGCGCGAGACTTTCTCCACCCAGCCGTAATCGACCGAGCGGCCTTCCGGACTCGCGCCGATGTCGTAGAACACCAGTTCGTCGGCGCCGGCATCGCGGTAGCGCAAGGCGAGTTCGGCAATGTCGCCCATGTCGATGTGGTCGCGGAACTTGACGCCCTTGACCACGCGGCCGCCGCGCACATCCAGGCACGGCACGATGCGCCGACTCAGCATGACGCAGCTTCCGCGAAGGCCTGTTCCAGCGTGAAGCGACCTTCCAGCAAGGCACGGCCCAGCACGATGCCCCCGCAGCCAGCCGCTTTGGCCTGGCTGACATCGCTCACCGCGTGCACGCCGCCGGAGGCCTGCACCTGCACCTGCGGCAACAGCGCGACCAGGTGGCGATAGAGCGCGAAGTTCGGCCCGGTCAGCATGCCGTCGCGGGCGATATCGGTGCACAGCAACTGCTGGAGGCCGGCATCGGCGTAGCGCGTGGCCAGTTCGTCCAGCGCCACGCCGGAGCCTTCGGTCCAGCCGTGGATCGGCAACTGCCATACGCCAGCGTCGTCCTGGCGCGCGTCCAGTGCGACGGTGATGCGCTCGGGGCCGAATTCCTGCAGCCACGCCAGCACTTCCAGCGGCGCACGCACCGACAGCGAACCGATCACCACGCGCGACGCGCCTGCTTCCAGCAACGCCAGCACATCGCGATGGCCGCGCACGCCGCCGCCGGTCTGCACCTGCAAGCCGGTAGTCGCGCGGATCTGCTGCAGCAGCGGCGCCAACGTGTAGCCGCCGGCGCGTGCGGCATCCAGGTCGACCAGATGCAGCCAGCGCGCCCCTTGCGCGGCGTAGGCCTGGGCGGCGGCGAGCGGATCGTCGCCGTAGTTGGTTTCGCGGTCGTAATCGCCCTGCGCCAGGCGCACGACGCGGCCGCCGCGCACGTCGATGGCCGGATACAGCTCGAAGGAAGGTGTGGCAAGCGTCATGACAGATCCTGCAGGCGTGGCGTCAGGCCAGGCCGTGTTCGATGAAGTTCTGCAGCAGGCGCGCGCCCACCGCGGCCGAGCGCTCGGGATGGAACTGCGCACCGGCGACGCGGCCGCGCTGCACCACGGCGGCAAATTCCTGCCCATGCGTGGCACTGCTCAGACAGTCGTCGCTGACCGGCGCTGCGTAGCTGTGGACGAAATAGGCCTGGTCCTGCGCGCCGATATCGCGTGTGAGCGAGGCTTCGCGCCGGGCGGCCAGCGTGTTCCAGCCCATGTGCGGCACGCGGATGCCGGCGCTGACCGGCAGCTTGGCAACCTTGCCGGACAGCAGGCCCAGGCAGGCGGTGTCGTCTTCTTCGGAATGTTCGAACAGCACCTGCATGCCGACGCACACGCCCAGCAGCGGCGCATCCAAGGTCTTGATGACCTCGACCAGCTGCAGCTCGCGCAAGCGGCCCATCACCTGCGCCGCAGCGCCAACGCCCGGCAGGATTACGCGATCGGCACTGAGGATCACCTCGGCATCGGTGGTCAATTCGGCCTCGACGCCCAGCCGGCTCAGCGCATAGCGCACCGAGCCGATGTTGGCGCCACCGGCGTCGATCAAGGCCAGCCGCGTCACAGCGCGCCCTTGGTCGAGGGCAGTTCGGAGCCTTCGCGCTTGATCGCCTGGCGCAACGCACGCGCCAGCGCCTTGAAGCTGCCTTCGATCTTGTGGTGATCGTTGTCACCGCGTACCTGCACGTTGATGTTGACGCCGGCCGAATCGCACAGCGAACGGAAGAAATGCTCGACCAGCTCGGTCGGCATATCGCCAACGCGCTCACGCTGGAACGTTCCATCAAACACCAGGTACGGACGCCCCGAGAAATCCAGCGCGACCTGCGCCAGCGTCTCGTCCATCGGCAGCGTGAAGCCGTAGCGGCCGATGCCGTGCTTGTTGCCCAGCGCCTGCTTCAAGGCTTCGCCCAAGGCCAGCGCGGTGTCCTCGATGGTGTGGTGCTCGTCGATGTGCAGGTCGCCGGTGGTCTCGATCTCCAGCGCGAAGCCGCCGTGCTTGCCGATCTGCTCCAGCATGTGGTCGTAGAACGGCAGGCCGGTGTGGATCTTCGGCTCGGCGACCTTGTCCAGGTCGACCTCGACGCGGATGTCGGTTTCCTTCGTTCTGCGCCGCACGCTGGCCGTGCGCGGCGCATCGGCCAGCGCATGCGCGATGCCGGCCCAGTCCCACTCGCCGCCGAATTGCGCGGTCTTGAGCTGGAAGCCGCGGATGCCCAGGTTCTCGGCAAAGCGGATGTCGGTTTCGCGGTCGCCGACCATCGCCGAACCATCCAGGTCGATGCCGCGATCGCGCAGGTAATGCATCACCAGGCCAAGCTCTGGCTTGCGCGTGGGCGCCTTGTCGGCCGGCCAGCTGCAGTCCACCAGCACCTCGCGAAAGGTGATGCCCTGGCTTTCGAAAATCTGCAGCATCAGGTCGTTGGGGCCATCGAAACTCTCGCGCGGATAGCCCTCGGAGCCCAGCCCGTCCTGGTTGGTGACGATGACGAACTGGAAGCCGGCATCGCGCAGCTTCAGCATCGCCGGGATCACGCCTTTGACGAAGCGCAGCTTCTCGTAGGCGTCGATCTGGAAATCGGCCGGCTCTTCGATGAGCGTGCCGTCGCGATCGACGAAAAGAATCTTCTGGCTCATGCGGCCACCGTCTGTGCGTTCAATGCGGCAAGGACGCGGGCATTCTGCTCCGGCGTGCCGATGGTGATTCGCAGCGCATCATCGAGTTGTGGCGCAGAGCGCTGGTCGCGCACCACCACACCAGCGGCGAGCAGCGCACGGAACGCTGCTTCCGCATCGGCGAAACGCAGCAGCAGGAAATTCGCATCGGACGCGTAGACGCGCCGCACGCCGGGCAGCACCGACAGCGCGGATGCCAGGCGCGCGCGCTCCTCGATCACGGTGGCGATGCGCGCCCTGGTCGCCGCCAGCGCGCTCGGCGAAAGCCCAGCGACCGCCAGCTCGGCGCACGGCGTCGGCACCGGATACGGCGCCTGGCAGGCGCGCAGGACCGCAATCAAGCGCGGATCGGCGATCACCACACCCACGCGCGCCGCAGCCAGCGCGTGTGCCTTGGACAGCGTGCGCAGCACGGCCACTTCCGGATAGCGCACGCGCAGCGTGGTGGCCGACGGCACATCCGAAAATTCGCCATAGGCTTCATCCACCACCACCAGCGCCCTGCCCTGCAACGTCTGCAGCAGCGCTTCAATCTGCGCCAGCGGAATCGCCGCGCCGGTCGGATTGGCTGGCGAGCACAGGAACACGAGCTTCGCGCCCTGCTCCAGCACCGCGTTGGCAATCGCGTCGAGATCCGGCGCGAAGCCTTCCGGCCCATCAATCAGCGGCACGGCGATCAGCTTCGCGTCCTGCAGGCGCGCACTGACGGCGTACATGCCGAACACCGGCGGCGTCGCGACCACCGCGTCCTGCCCGGCCACGCACAGCGTGCGCACCAGCAGATCGATGGCTTCGTCGCTGCCGCGGCCGATCAGCAGCTCGTCCGGCGCGCAGCCATACAGGCTGGACAGCGCAGCCTTCAACGCGACCGGCTGCGGATCGGGATAGCGACGCGAGGTCGCATTGGCATCGGCCGGATTGCTCCACGCGCTTTCGTTGGCGTTGAGCCAGACGTCACCGCGCAGGTCTTCGGTGCGCGCCGACTTGTAGCCGCCGAAACCGCGCAGGTCGGGACGCACCAGCTCAAGCAAATCGCGTTGTTTCACATCAGGCTGGCTCATCGGGCGGCCTCCTGGATGCGCAGGCGCACCGCGTTGGCGTGCGCCTCCAGGCTTTCGGCTTCGGCCAGCGTCACCGCCGACGGCCCGATGGCCAGGATGCCGGCCGCATTGGCCGACTGCACGCTGACGAAATTCTGGAAGCTGGACACCGACACGCCGCTGTAGGCACGCGCCGCGCCACTGGTGGGCAGTACGTGGTTGGTGCCGCTGCAGTAATCGCCCAGTGCCTCGGGCGTGTAGTCACCCAGAAAGACCGAGCCTGCGGCCTCGACCTTGTCCAGCCACGCGCGCGGCTCGCGCAACGCCAGGATCAGGTGTTCCGGCGCATAGGTGTTGCTGATGGCGAAGGCTTCATCCAGCGACGCGACCTGCACCAGGCGCGAGGCGGACAACGCCTTGCGCGCGATGTCGGCGCGCGGCAGCACGGCGAGCTGCGCCGCAAGCGCGATTTCGACGCGATCCAGCAAGCCCGCATCGTCGGACAGCAGCAGCACCTGCGAATCCGGGCCGTGTTCGGCCTGCGATAGCAGGTCGGCGGCCACAAAGTCCGGGTTGGCGCCGGCATCGGCGATCACCAGCACTTCCGACGGCCCGGCCGGCATGTCAATGGCAGCCGCGCCGCTCTGCGCGACCTGCTGCTTGGCTTCGGTCACATACGCATTGCCCGGGCCGAACAGTTTGTCGCAGGCAGGCACCGGGCCGGCGCCGTAGGCCATCGCGGCAATCGCCTGCGCGCCGCCGAGCACGAACACGCGGTTCACGCCAGTCAGGCGCGCGGCGACCAGCACCGCAGGATCAGCCGTGCCGTCCTTGCGCGGCGGCGTGCACAGCACGACCTCGCGGCAACCGGCCAGGCCAGCCGGCACACCCAGCATCAGCGCGGTCGAGGGCAGCGGCGCGCTGCCGGCCGGCACGTACAGGCCGACACGACCGATGGGGCGGATGATGCGTTCGCAGACCACGCCCGGCGCGGTTTCCACTGCATACGGCTGGGCCATGCCGGCTTTGTGAAAGGCGGTGATGCGTGCAGCGGCGTCGATCATGGCCTGCTTCAGCGCCGGATCGATCGAGCCTTCCGCGGCGGCGAATTCTGCCTCGCCCACTTCGAAGGATTCCGGCGCGGCGCCATCGAAGCGCGCGGTGATCGCACGCAACGCGTCCAGCCCACCGCTGCGGACTTCATCAATCAGCGCAGCAACAGTGCGACGCGTCTCGGCAGCGACAGTCTGCGCGGGCCGTTCCAACGTCTGCGCCTGCGCGTTGGCATCCAGCGCGCTCCACACGATGCGCTGCGCGGCCACGGAGGTGTTCTTGAGCGAGGCGTTCATGCCAGCGAGCGCTCCACCGACAGCACCATCAGCCCCCGCGCGCCTGCGCGCTCCAGTTCCTCCAACTGCTGCCAGCTGATCGCGGTGTGGCACATGGTCTGCAGCGAGATGCCTTCGGCGTGTTCGCCGGGCAGCTGCACCAGCGGCTCGGCATCGGCCAGCAGGCGGGTCAGCGCGGGCACCGTGTCCGGCGCGGCGCGGAACATCAGCAGCTTGCTGTCCTTGAGCTTGAGCACGCCGTCCATGCGTCGCAGCAGCATGGCCGACAGGTCGGCGCGCGCGTCGTTGAAGCCGCGCACCGGCCCGGCCAACACGGCTTCGCTTTCGAGCAGCGTTTCGACAGGCTTGAGCTGATTGGCCCTTAGCGTGGCACCGCTGGAGACCAGGTCGCAGATCAGGTCGGCGGTATCGAGCTTGGGCGCGATCTCGACCGAACCGGACAGCTCGACCACGGACGCATCCACGCCACGCGCGGACAGCCACTGGCGCAGGATCGCCGGATAGCTGGTGGCGATGCGCAGGCCCTGCAGCTGCTGTGCACCTTCCCATTCCCAGGTTTCTGGAATGGCCAGCATCAGCCGGCAGCCACCGAAGCCCAGCGGGCGCACTTCGCGATAGGCCGGCGCCAGGCCGATTTCCAGGCGCGCATTGGCCTGCTCGTCTAGCTCGTTACGGCCGACGATGCCGTAATCGCAAACACCATCGGCGATCAGGCCGGGAATGTCGTCGTCACGGACCAGCAACAGGTCGACGGGCAACGACTCGCCGTAGCAGAACAGCTTGTCGCGGCTCTCGCGCCAGCTGAGCCCGCACGCGGCCAGCAGGCTGCGTGCGGGCTCGGCCAGGCGGCCGGATTTCTGGATGGCGATGCGCAGACGGTCGCGCGTCGCATTGGCGACGATGGGAGGCATGAGGACTTCTTCAGTTGGAGGCGCTGGCGCGCGACTGCTGGCGGCGCAATGCGGCGGCATAGCCGCCGGTGCCGGTTTCCAGCGTGCGCGCCACGCGCCCGATGGTGGTGACACTGACCTCGGTCAGTTCGTGGATTTCGCGATAGGGCACGCCCTTGAGGATCAGCGGCACCACGCGCCAGCGGTCGGCCATGGCCTCCAGCTCGGCGGGCGTGCACAGATCCTGCAGAAACGCGCGGACTTCCTCCGGCTTGGACAGCCCACCCAAGGCCCGGGCCAGCGATTGCAGGGCAAGGCTGGCGGTCTTCTCGTCGATGTCGGTGCGGCGCTTCATGGACGTCTCAATGTATTAACGCGCTATCACATTAGCACAACCAGACAAGCTCGAACAACCCGCGCCCCTGCCGCCGGCTGAATCTGGTGATCGCGCCGAATCAAGGTCCCAGCGCGCCAGGCACAAAAAAGGGCGCCATTGGCGCCCTTCTTGTTCCACAACTTAAGGTCCGGCTCAACGCCCTGCCAGCGCGCTCGCCTGGGCCAGCTCCACGCGTAGCGCGGTGGCCAGTTCGTCGCGCGGGACTTCGAACTGTAGTTCGCGGACCAGATCCTTGACCGTGACCACGCCGCGGGCGAGCTCGTCTTCGCCCGCCAGGGCGACGAAGCGGATGCCGGCACGCGAGGCGTACTGGAACTGCTTGCCAAGCTTCTTGGGCTCCATCTGCACTTCGGTGTTGATGCCACCGGCGCGCAGGCGGCTGGCGATATCCAGCGACTGGTCCAGCTGCGACTCCTCCATCAGCGCGACCATGGCCTGCACGCAGCTGACGTCGGCCTCGACGATCAGGCCGGCTTCGCGCAGCTGCCAGAACAGGCGCGTCAGGCCGATCGAAATGCCTACGCCCGGCAGCTTGGACTTGCTGTAGTGGCTGGCGAGATTTTCGTAACGACCGCCCGAACAGATCGAGCCGATCTGCGGATACGCATCCAGCTGGGTCTCGTAGACCGTGCCGGTGTAGTAATCCAGGCCACGGGCGATGGAGAAGTTGAGGCAATACGCACTGTCCGGTACGCCCAGTGCGTGGACCAGGGTCAGCACCTCGCGCAGCTCGGCGATGCCTTCGTTGAAGACCTCGCTGCCCTGCCCCAACGCGTCCAGCTTGGCGAGCGCATCGGCGTGCCCGGTCGAACGCATCGCGACGAAGGCCAGGATCCTGTCCACGACCTCGGCGGACAGGCCGAAGCCTTCGCCGGTGAGCGTCTCGCGCACGTAGTCCGGGCCGCGCTTGTCGAGCTTGTCGACCTCGCGCAGCACCAGCATCTGCTGCTCGCCATCTGCCACGCCCAGATTCTCGAAGAACCCGCGCATCAGCTTGCGGTTGTTGAGCTGCACGGTGAACGCGCCGATCTGCAGTTCGGAGAACACCGCGTGGATCACCGCCAGGATCTCGGCATCGAAGCGGATGCTCAGCGCATCCTTGCCGATCACGTCGATATCGCACTGGTAGAACTCGCGGAAGCGGCCGCGCTGGGCGCGCTCGCCGCGATACACGCGCTGCATCTGGTAGCGACGGAACGGGAACGCCAGCTCGTGCTCGTGCTCGGCCACGTAGCGCGCCAGCGGCACGGTCAGGTCGAAACGCAGCGCCAACTCGGGCAGGCCTTCGTTTTCCTGCTGCAGCGCGCCGGTGGACTGGGCGAAATACACCTGGCGCTCGGTTTCGCCGCCGGATTTGGTCAGCAGCACGTCCGACAGCTCGAACACCGGCGTCTCCACCGGCAGGAAGCCGAACCGCTCGTAGTTGCGGCGGATCGTGTCCAGCATGCGCTGGAAGGCGATCTGGTCACGGGGCAGCAGCTCCATGACGCCTGGCGGCGTGCGCGGCTTGATCAAGCGGGTAACTCCGGGTGCGTGGGCCGCCTATTCTAACTGTGAGCGGGCCCGCGACACCGCCTGGAACGCTTGCAGGACAAGGCATCGTCATCGAAGTGAAAAAAGTTGTTGCCGGACCCGCATTCCTTCCTTAGAATGCGCGGCTCCTTCGGGGTGTAGCTCAGTCTGGTAGAGCGCTACGTTCGGGACGTAGAGGTCGCAGGTTCGAATCCTGTCTCCCCGACCAGCTTTTGTAAGTGGTCAACAAAAAAACCGCCTCACGGCGGTTTTTTTGTGCCTGATGATGGATGGCCCGGCGCGTCGGATCGACGCGCCGGATGCCGCGCTCAGTTCAGCGACGAAGCACTACTGGGACGCGGGCTGCTGTGTTCGTTGGCGATGATGGCCTGGCGCAGGTCGAGCGCGCCCAGCGGGCAGACGTCGAACAGGTTGTCCAGGCGCAGCTCGGCCTCTTCGGCCAGGCGCATGGCCAGCGCGAACTGCTCACCCACGAACGGGAATGCATCGTCCAGGTCGTGCACGCGCCCGGCGACCTGGCGATCGAAGCTGCGCTGCATCGCCTCGATGCCCTGCAGCACCAGAATCAGGTCTTGCAGCAGCGAGCCGCTTTCGCCCAGCAGCGGCAGCTGTGGGATCAACACGCGCAACGACTCAGGCACGTGCGCGGCACGCCGTGCGGCATCGCCGAAGAAGATCGTGCTGGTGCCCGCCACCTGCAGCTCCAGCACCTCGCTGATGTCGGCCATGATCTGGTTGCACGACGCGCTGGCCATCAGCGCCACGCTGCGGGCTTTCAACAATTCGGCGGCCTGATCGGCCTTGCGCTGCCGATGGCGGCCAATCCACGACACCGTCAGCGCAACGGCAATCGCCAGCACCGACAGGATCGCCTGCGCCCAGGCGGCCCAGACCTGCGCCCCCCAGCTCTCACATCCAAACCCCAAACACCCCATTGCGTACATCCCCCTGTTTCAGGGGGACAAGCATGCGGTGCATGGGGGTCCTCGGCAATCCTGCGACGCAGCACTTCCGCCAGCGTGACTGACGTGCTAGCGCGAACCGCGCATCCAGCCCAACCAGACGCTAGCGATGCGTCTTGGGCCGAACGTGACCGCCGTCTGGATCAGGCGTTTTCCAGCCCGAAACCCGCGCCACGCGCCAGCATGTCGAAGCCCGGGAACGAGGTTGCGACGTTGGCGATATCGCCGACACGGATCTGGCCGTTGCAGCGCTGCGCGGCGATGGCAAAGGCCATCGCGATGCGATGGTCGCCGTGGCTGTCGATGCTGCCGGACTGCACCGGGCCTGGATGGATCGTCGCGCCGTCTTCGGTCTCGTCGATCTGCAGGCCCAGCGCACGCAGGCCATTCGACATTGCAGCCAGGCGATCGGACTCCTTGACCCGCAGCTCGGCCGCGCCGCGCACGACGGTCGGGCCTTGCGCACAGGCCGCGGCGATGAACAGCGCGGGGAACTCGTCGATCATGTCCGGCACCACGTCCAGCGGTACTTCGATGCCCTTGAGCGGCGCGTAGCGCACGACCAGGTCGGCCACTGATTCACCGCCGTGCTCGCCTGCGTTTTCCTCGGTGATGTCGGCGCCCATCAGGCGTAGTGCGGTGAGCAGGCCGGTGCGGCGCGGATTCAGGCCGACCTGGCGCAGGCGCAGCTCGCTGCCCGGGATGATGCTGGCGGCGACCAAGAAGAACGCGGCCGAGGAGAAATCCGCCGGTACGGTGATGTCACCGGCCTTCAGGCGCTGGCCGCCGCGCAGGCGCGCGAAGCCCGGTGAGAATTCGATGTCCACGCCCAGCGCGGCGAGCATGCGCTCGGTGTAGTCGCGGGTCGGGTGCGGCTCGCGCACGATGGTCTCGCCCTGTGCGAACAGCCCGGCCAGCAGCACGCAGGACTTGATCTGCGCGCTGGCCACCGGCGGGGTGAAGTCGATGCCGCTCAGCGCGGTGGTGCCGCGGATGTGCAGCGGCGGCACGCCACCTTCCTGCGTGTCGATCCGGGCGCCCATCAGCGCCAGCGGATCGGTGATGCGGCGCATCGGGCGCTTGGACAGCGAGGCATCGCCGACCAGCGTGCTGTCGAACGGCTGCGCGGCGAGCACGCCGGCGATCAAGCGCATGCCGGTGCCGGCGTTGCCGCAGTCCAGCGGGCCATCGGCGGCCTTGAGGCCATCGATGCCGACGCCATGCACGATGCGGCGTGAGGCCGAGGGCGTTTCGATCCGCACGCCCAGCCTGGCGAAGATCGCAGCGGTGGCGCGGGTGTCTTCGCCTTCCAGGAACCCGTCGATCTGGCTGGTGCCATCGGCGAGCGCCGACAGCATGATGGCGCGGTGCGAGACCGACTTGTCGCCGGGAATCTCCAGCGTGCCGCGCAGCGGCGTGCCGGGCGAAGCGATCCAGTCTTGGGGCGTGTTGTTCATGGCGATGCGGTCTTGGTCATGCGCCGGCACGTGGTCGGCGGCTTGAAACGGAATGGAGGGAGAGCAGCGACATCAGGGCGCGTGGTGCGTCCCTCGGCGCACAGGCTTACGGCACGGCGACCGGATAGCTGCCCAGCACCTTGATCTGTGCCGAATGCGCCTTCAGCTCGGCCAGGGCCAGCTTCATCGCTTCGTCCTCGATGTGGCCGGCCAGGTCGATGAAAAAGCCGTATTCCCACTTGGCGTGGTGCGACGGGCGCGACTCGATGCGGTTCATGCTGATGCCATGGCGGGCAAACGGGCTGAGCACGTCGAACAGCGCGCCCGGCTTGTCGTGGATGAACACCAGCACCGAGGTGCGGTCGTGGCCCGACGGCGGGAAGATCTGGCGACCGACCACCAGAAAGCGCGTGGTGTTGTCCTTGTCGTCCTGGATCGGGCTCATCACGACCTTCTTCAGGCCGTAGGCGTGCACCGCACTCTCGCCGCCGATGGCCGCGGCGTCATCGCTGCCACGGGCGCGGCGTGCGCCCTCGGCATTGCTGGACACCGGCACCTTCTCGGCCTTGGCCAGGTTGGCACGCAGCCAGCCGGAGGTCTGCATGAAGGACTGCGGATGCGCGTAGACGCGTTCGATGTCCTCGATGCGGCCGCTGCGCGACATCAGGTACTGCTGCACGCGCAGTTCGACTTCGCCGCAGATCTTGAGGTTGGAGGTAAGGAACATGTCCAGCGTGATCTGGATCGTGCCCTGCCCGGAATTCTCCACCGGCACCACGCCGAAATCGGCGTTGCCGCTTTCCACTTCCTGGAAGACTTCCTCGATGGTCGCCATCGGCACGCCCAGCGCCGAGCGGCCGAAGTGCTTGAGCACGGCCTGCTGGCTGAAGGTGCCTTCCGGGCCGAGGTAGCCGATCTTCAGCGGCTCCTGCTGGGCCAGGCAGGCGGACATGATTTCGCGGAACACATGCACCAGCAGCTCATCCGACAACGGCCCCTGGTTGCGGTCCACCACCATGCGCAGCACCTGCGCCTCGCGCTCGGGGCGGTAATAGTCCACCGCCGCCGCCAGCTTGCCCTTGGCCTTGCCGACCTGATGGGCGAACTCGGCGCGCTCGGCGATCAGCGCCTGGATCTGGCGGTCGATGCCATCGATCTTGGCGCGCACGTCCGACAGCACCGGTGCAGCCACCGCAGGCACCTTGGCGACGTTCTCGGGTTTGGCGGCCTTGGCCACGGACGTGGACTTGGCGGCGGCAGGCTTGGAGGTTTTCTTGGTCATTCGCGGTGATCCGTGAAGCAAAGTTTTTTGAAGGCAGGCGATGCGATGTCTTGTGGGAGCCGCTTCAGCGGCGATGAGGCTTCATGCGAACGCCTCGCTGCTGAAGCAGCTCCCACATCAACGCGCGTCAGCCGTTGCGCTGCTGGAAGTCGTGCATGAAATCCACCAGCGCCTGCGCACCGGACACTGGCAGCGCGTTGTACAGCGACGCGCGCAGGCCACCGACGGCCTTGTGGCCCTTCAGCGCCAGCAGCCCGGCGGCCTTGGATTCGGTGAGGAAACGCGCGGTCAGCGTGTCGTCCGGCAGGAAGAACGGGATGTTCATCCGCGAGCGAGCGCCCGGCACGACTTCGTTGCGATAGAACCCGCCCGAGCCGTCGATCGCGCCATAGACCAGCCCAGACTTCTGCGCGCTGCGCTTGGCGAATTCGGTGACGCCGCCTTCGTCTAGCATCCAGCGGAACATCAGCCCGGCCAGATACCAGTTCCAGGTCGGCGGGGTGTTGAGCATCGAGTCGCGCGCACTGTGCGAGCGGTAGTCGAAGATGTCCGCGCGCGGCTGGCCGCTGCGCTCCAGCAGGTCGCGGCGGATGATGACTACCGCCACGCCGACGGGGCCGAGGTTCTTCTGTGCGCCGGCGTAGATCACGCCATATTTCGAAACATCCACCGGCTCGGAGGCGATCGACGAAGAGAAATCGGCGAACAGCGGCACGCTGCCCACGTCCGGCGTGTCGCGGAACTCGACGCCGTGGATGGTCTCGTTGGCGGTGATGTGCACGTAGGCCGCATCGGCCGACAGCTGCCAGGTGTCGCGCGCCGGGATGTCGGTGAAATGGCTGGCTTCGCTGGTCGCGGCTACGTTCACGTTGACGTAGTCCTTGACCTGCTTGATCGCGGTCTTGCCCCAGTGGCCGCTGACCACGTAGTCCACGGTCTGGCCGGGATTGGCGAAGTTCAGTGCCAGCAGCGCCTGCGCGGTGGTGGCGCCGCCGGCCTGGAACAGCACCGCATAGTCGTCGGGAATGGACAGCAGCGTGCGCAGGTCGGCTTCGGCCCGGGCCGCCACTTCGATGAATTCCGCGCTGCGGTGGCTGATCTCGACGATGGAGGCGCCGATGCCATTCCACTCCAGCATCTCGGACTGCGCCTGGCGCAGGACGGCTTCGGGCAGTGCCGCAGGGCCGGCGCTGAAGTTGTGGACGCGTGCCATGGCAGCCTCTTTCAGGGGGCGCATAGTATGCCGCAGCCTGAATCGGCAAGTGCCCATCGCTGCATCCCGGATGACGCAATCTGCGTAACGGGCATGAAACGTGGCGCATCGGGCATGGACAGGATCGACCGATTCGGGAATTTTCGTCCCTGCCAAGCGTCCAATTAGTTGCCCATGTGACTTTCAAGCAGGAGATGCCCGTGTCTTTGCGTGATGCCCTCAATCTCAAGGACCACCAGGTCACCGACGAAGTGATCTATCGCGGTCGTCGCGATCTGTTCAAGCTGGCCGCCGCGATGCCGGCGCTGGCCCTGGCCGGTTGCGCCGATGCCGATCCGCCCGAGGCGCCCAAGGCGGTGATCACGCCGGAACAGGCCAAGTCGGGCTTCCGCACCAGCGAAGAACTGACCAAGGTCGAGGACGTCACCAGCTACAACAACTTCTACGAGTTCGGGACCGACAAGGCAGACCCCGGTCGCGCGCCCAAGACCCTCAAGACCTCGCCCTGGACGGTCAATGTCAGCGGCGAGTGCGACAAGCCCGGCCGGGTCAACCTGGAGGACATCCTCAAGGCCGCGCCGGCCGAGGAGCGCATCTATCGCCTGCGCTGCGTGGAAGGCTGGTCGATGGTGATCCCGTGGACCGGGATCCCGCTGGCGGCGGTGCTCAAGCAGTTCGCGCCGACCTCCAAGGCCAAGTACGTGGCCTTCACCACGCTGGCCGATCCGAAGCAGATGCCGGAGATCCGCTACCGCTCGATCAACTGGCCCTACCGCGAAGGCCTGCGCATGGACGAGGCGATGCATCCCCTCGCCTTCCTGGCCACCGGCCTGTACGGCAAGGCCCTGCCGCAGCAGAACGGCGCGCCGTTGCGCCTGGTGGTGCCGTGGAAGTACGGCTTCAAGAGCATCAAGTCGATCGTGGAGATCAAGTTCGTCGAAAAGATGCCCGAAACCGCCTGGCACGACCTGCAGCCCAGCGAATATGGCTTTTTCTCCAACGTCAATCCGCAGGTCGACCATCCGCGCTGGAGCCAGAAGACCGAGCGACGCATCGCCGGCAACGCCAGCAAGCTGTTCGCCGAGCGCATCGAGACGCGGATGTTCAACGGCTACGCCGACCAGGTGGCGTCGATGTACACCGGCATGGATCTGCGCCGGTGGTTCTGAGCGCCGACCGTCCCGTCGCCCGCCCGCGCCCGGCCCGGCCCAAGCCCAAGACACCGGGCTGGCTGGTGGCCACCAAGGTCGTGGCGCACCTGCTGTGCCTGACGCCGCTGGCGCTGCTGGGCTGGCGCTTCTGGGATGTCTTCAAGACCGGCAGCGATGCGCTGGGCGCCGATCCGATCGCCACGGTCGAGCATTTCACCGGGCTGTGGGCACTGCGCTTCCTACTGCTGTGCCTGGCGCTGACGCCGCTGCGCCAGCTCACCGGCCGGGCCGAATTCATCCGCTTCCGGCGGATGCTGGGCCTGTATGCCTTCGCCTACGCCAGCCTGCACCTGGCCGCTTACCTGGGCCTGGACCTGCGCGGCTACTGGACCCAGATCTTCGCCGAGATCGTCAAACGGCCATACATCACTGTGGGATTCACCGCCTGGCTGCTGCTGGTGCCACTGGCCATCACCTCCACCACCGGCTGGATCCGCCGGCTGGGACGCAACTGGGGCCGGCTGCACAAGGCCATCTACGCCATCGGCGTCCTGGCGGTGCTGCACTTCTGGTGGCTGGTGAAATCCGACATCCGCGAACCGCTGCTGTACGCCTCGATCCTGGCCGTGCTGCTGGCGTGGCGCGGGTGGAAGGCGCTCAGCCGGCGCCGAACAGCAGCAGCAGCGACAGCAGCCCGGCCAGCCCCGCGGCCGCAATAAGCAGCCAGGGCCAGCGCTTCATCGAGGCGCCGCTGGGCTTATTGACCTGCGGCGCGGGCTCGAGGTCGGCGTCGTCGGCCGCCAGCGATTTGTCCGCATCCATCTGCGCCCAGGGGATTTCGATCACGAAGCGCGACTGCGGATCGAAGGCGATCTGGTCGCCCGCGCCCAGCATCGCCTCATGCACCGGGATGCCATTGACCACGCTGATTACCGCGCCGTCGTGATGCCGCAGCACCACGCCACCGCCATGCAGGTTCAGGCGCGCGTGCTGTTGGCCGATGTGCGGCGCTTCGACGCGGATATCCGCCTCGCGCGCCGCACCGACCACGCAGCCGGATTCGATCGGGAAGGCCTTGCCGTGATGGCGACCGCCGATGCCGCGCAACACGATGCGCGGATCGGATTCGCCACTGCGCGGCGCGGCATACGGCGTGGTGGTCGAGGCCTGGCCGCGAACCAGCACTTCGACGCCATCGGCGTAAATCGCATCACCGGGCCGCAGCATCGCCATGCGTCGCACCGGCCGGCCGTTGACGTGGATGCCGCGCATGCCCGAGGGCACCTGCAGCCACAGGCCACGACGATCCAGGCAGACCTGGACCAACAGCGCACCGGGGACGGCATCGCCCACGCCGATGTTGCCGCTGGCCTCGCGCACGATGCGGTGGACACCCGTGCCCAGGGCACGGTCGGCGGTACGTCCTTGCGGGAAATGGAGACTGAGGTTTTGCACGCGGCGCGAGCCTAGCATGCAGCACGCACGCTTGGCGCCCTGCGCCTGCGTTGCGCACAATGCACGACCTTCTTGATCGCATCGCCAACGCCATGTCCCGTATCGAAATCCAGCACCCCAACAGCAAGACCCCCGAGCAGACCCGCGAGGCGCTGGAGGAAGTGGCCGGCAAACTGTCCAGCCGTTTCGGCGTCAGCCATCACTGGGACGGCGACACACTGGCTTTCAACGGCGCCGGTGTCGAGGGCCGCATCGCCATGCAGCCCGACGCGCTGCACGTCACCGCCGAGCTGGGCTTTTTGATGTCGGCGATGAAGGGTCCGATCGAATCGGAAATCCGCCGCGTGCTCAGCGAGCGGTTTTCCTGACCGAAGCCCGCTTGGCGGGCGCGCGCTTGGCCGCGGCCTGGGCCGGCGCGCGCTCAGCTTCCAGCCCGAACGGATCGGGCTTGCCGGCGAACAGGCGCTTGGCGCTGTCCTGCTCGCTGGTGGCGATCTCCTGCAGGAACGCACGTGCATCACCCAGCAGGGCGAACGCGGCAAAGCCCCGTTCCAGGAAGCCCTGAAGATCAGCCAGCCCGGTCGCCCTGGCCGGGCCGCGCGAAAGTTTCAGCAGCATCGACACCCCCGGCAGGCGCACGGCCTGCGCCAGGCCGGCGCCGACGCGCACGATCAGGTCGATCTGGTGCAGGCGCAGGCGTCGATGCCCGACCTGTCGATACGCCTGCGTGTACAACGCCTGGTCGAGGGTCTTGCGGCGCGGCGCCAACACTTCCAGCGCTTGCGCCATGCGCAGGTCCAGGGCGTGGGTCAGCGCATCCAGCTCGATCGCATCGGCGAGCGTGGCCAGCACCGAAGCCGGCAACAGTTTCTGCATCATCGGCACGATCCGGGCCACGCTGGCATCGCGCCGGCTGAAATCGTGGTCGCCATAGACCTCGGACAGGAAGAACATCGCCGCGTCGTGGCGCTGCGGATCTTCGAGGAAATGACCGAAGCTGCGCTCCACCCGCGTGGCCTGCCATTGGCGCAGCGGCGGCAACCAGCGCGAGGCATTGCGCGGCTCACGCGTCACATCGTGCAGGGCCTGGTGCCAGGACAGCCGACGGCCCAGACGTGCCGGAATGGAAGTGCCTCGCGCCATGCCCGCATGATCGACCCGCCGCGCTGGCGGCCGCAAGCGCATCGCGATGACGGTGTTGCCACGGTGACGTCGCGCTCACCCTGCGCCATGGACACTGCCTGCAACGCCCGTCCGCGGGCAGTCCATCGATCGGAGGCACCCCATGGCCACGAAGAAGACCACGCGCACCACCACACGCAAGCGCAGTTCCGCAGCCGAACCCTCGCTGCAGCAGCAGGCCGAAGTGCTGCAGCAGAAGCTGGGCGAATCGGCCCAGCAGATCTGGCTGGCCGGCGTGGGCGCCTTCGGCCGCGCGCAGACCGAAGGCACACGCATGTTCGACACGCTGGTCAAGGAAGGCGCCCGGGTCGAACGCAGCGCCGGCACCCGCGCAGGCAAGGCGCGCGCCTCGCTGGATGAAAAGATCCATAGCGCGCGCGCCAAGGCGGGCGAGACCTTCGGCAAGGTCGACCAGGCCTTCCGCAGCAAGGTCCAGGGTGCGCTGAAATCACTGGAAGTGCCGACCCGCCGCGAGCTGGGGGCGCTGATCGAACGCATCGAGGCGCTCAACGGCCAACTGCGCAAGCACAACGATGCGCCGGTCGCCAAATCGGCAGCGAAGAAGACCGCCGCGCGCAAGACGCCGGCCGCGACCGCTCGCACCGCGGCCAAGAAAACTGCCGCGAAGAAAGCCGCGCCACGCAAGGCCGTGAAGAAAACCGCCGCCAAAACCACGCGCCGCCCGGCCGCGCGCAAGCCGGCCACATCCTGATCCGGCCGCCCCCAGGTCGACCCGTCGCACGGCCGGCCACGCGCCTGGCCGTGTTGCAAAGCAGCACTTGGCGCGGGCAGAATCGTGACGGACCCGCCAGTCCGGCCGTCCGTATGCTCCCCTCCCCTTACGACTTTCGGACTGGCGGGTCCCTCGTGCCCGGCCACGTTCCCCCGTGTGCGCTGACGTCCGAAGGCGTTCTCTTTAAACTCCTTCCCTTGCATTACTGGACGACTTCACCATGCCTTCTTGGCTGATCGGGGCCCTCATCGCCCTGGCGCTTGGTCTCTCTGCGACCTTCTACCTCTGGGTGCTGCGGCGCCGTGTCGATGAAACCTCCGCTGGCCTGCTGGCCCTGGCGGCGCTGCGCTGGCGCGATTTCTCGCGCCTGGTGCTGTCCTCGCTGCAGCTGCGCGGACTGGACCGGCTGTCCTTCGAGCCTGAAGACATCCGCAACCAGCACCCGAGCTTTCTGCTGGGCGACAAGGAAGGCAAGCACTGGCTGCTGAGCTGCAAGCACGGCACCGCCTACCGGATCGGCTCGGTGGCCATCGATGAGCTGGCCTCCGAGGCCCGCCTGCGCGGCGCCCAGCGCGCCATCCTGGCGACCGAAGGCATGGTCGATGCCGGTGGCCGCGAAAAGGCCGAGCGCTCCAGCGTCGAAGTGCTCGACGGCAGCAAGCTGTGGCATGAGGTCAAGCCGATGCTGGACAGCGCCATCGTCCAGCGCATCGTCAGCCACGCCAACGGCCGCGCGCGTCGCCACATCGGCCTGAGCTGGATCGCCGCACTGCTGATCGGCGTGCTGGCGGCCAGCTTTTTCTCGGTCGAAGACATCGCACCGTCCACGGCCGCGACCGATGCGCCCGCACCGGCCGCTGCGCCTGTCGCACCGCCAGCCAGCACCGCGCCGGCGACGCCTGCGGCGCCGACCGCGCCAGCCACCGACCAGGAACTGGCCCAGCAGCGCAGCGCCGTGACCAAGGCACTGGCCAAGGCGGGCGGGCTACGTCAGCCGGCGTGGATCTCGAGCTCGACGCTGTCGGTGGACATGCTGGCCAACGAGGCCATGGTCATGACCACCGTCTGCGCCGAACTGGCCAAGCATCCCGAGCTGACGCTCTCGCGCATCCAGCTCAACCCGGCGCCGGGCAGTAACGAGCGCGTGCGCTGGCGCCAGTGCGAAGCCGCGCCTGCGCCTGCACCAGTCAAGAAAACCCATTGATGACATCGGACGCGGCCGATCGGCCGCGTCGACTCAGCGCGATCCCGGCGAAAAGCGCGCCACCAGATCGTAGGACTCGCCCAGGAACACCTGGGTGACATAGGTCACCGGCTGTTCGCCGCGCCAGGTCTGGCGCTGGATGACCAGGCACGGCGTGTTGACCTCGACCTGCAGCAACTGCGCCTGCGCCGCGTCGGCGCCGATCGCACTGATGCGATGTTCGGCGCGCGTCCAGCTGACGTGCTGCAGCAGCCAGCTGCCCGGCGCGGTGCTGGAGAAATCCATCTCCAGCGCCTGCGGCGCGACCACCGGGTTGATCAGGCGTTCTTCCAGCGCGAACGGCCGGCCATCGGCCATGTGCAGGCTTTGCAGCGCCAGCACCGTGCCGCCTTCGGCCACTTCGATTTCCTGCGCACTGCCGCGCTTGGGTTTGCGCTGGCGCTTGCGCAGCAGCTGGAACTGGTAACGGTGCCCGCGCGCGGCGACCTCGATCGGGATGTCCGGGATATCCAGCGCCACCTGTTCGATATGCGGATGCGGCCGGGTCACGAACGAACCCGCGCGGCGGCGGCGCTCGATCATGCCGGCGTCGGCCAGCATGGTCAGCACCTTGTTGACGGTCATGCGCGAACAGCCGTACTCCACCATCAGCTCGTGCTCGAAGGGAATGCGATACCCCGGCGGCCACGCGCCGCTGCGGATATTGCCTTCGATATCGCGCCGGATGCGCTGGTTGAGCGACATGGCTCCGTTGCTGCTCATGCGTGTTTCATTCCTGGAAAAAGCGAGCCGGCGCCAGCATGGCCCATGCAGGCCACGACTGTCGCATGACGATGGCGACTGCTCACGCGCCCAGCACCTTGGCCAGCGTAGCGGCGTAGCGCGCGGCGATCGCATCGCGCTGGTGATGGCGGCCTTCGCTCACCACCTGGCGGCCTGCGCGCCACACGGCCTTGACCGCACCGCGGCGCGCGGCGAACAGCCAGCTATCCAGCCAGGCATCGTCGCCTCGCGCGGCCATCGCCTCATGCGCGTGGTCGAGTTCGACCACGTCGGCCGATGCGCCGACCGCCAATCCGGCCTGCACGCGCAACGCCTGCGCGGCGCCGTGCAACGCGCCGTCGAACAACCAGCGGCCGCTGGACACGCCTTCGCCACGGGCCAGCACGTTGCGGCCACGCGCCACCAGGCGCTGGCCGTATTCGAGCAGGCGCAGCTCTTCGGCTGCATCGATCAGCACGTTGGAATCCGAGCCCACGCCGAAGCGACCGCCGGCCTGCGCAAACGCCTGCATCGGGAAGAGGCCGTCGCCCAGGTTGGCCTCGGTGATCGGGCACAGGCCGACCACGGCCTGGCTGGCGACCATCGCCGCGACTTCGCCAGCATCGACGTGCGTGGCGTGGACCAGGCACCAGCGCGCATCGACCTCGGCGTGGGCGTACAGCCACTGCACCGGGCGCTGGCCGGACCAGGCCAGACAGGCATCGACTTCGCGCGTCTGCTCGGCAATATGGATGTGGATCGGGCCGCGGGTCAGCGGCACCAGCGCGGTGAGTTCGTCCGGCGTCACCGCGCGCAGGCTATGCGGCGCGATGCCCAGCACCGCATCGCCCAGCGGCGCCAGCGCGCGACCCGCGTCGTCCAGCAGGCGCGCGAAGCCGTCCACGTCGTGGATCAAGCGGCGCTGCGCGGGATTGGGCGGCGCACCGCCGAAATCGGCATGCGCATAGAACACCGGCAGCAAGGTCAGGCCCAGGCCAGTCGCCTGCGCGGCGGCGGCCACGCGCGCAGACATTTCCGCCGGCTGGTCGTAGGCGACGCCGTTGGGCTGGTGATGCAGGTAATGGAACTCGCCGACGCGGGTGAAGCCGGCTTCCAGCATTTCCATGTAGGCCTGTTCGGCAATGGCCTGGAAGCTGTCCGGATCCAGCCGGTGCAGGAAGGTGTACATCAGCTCGCGCCAGCTCCAGAAACTGTCGCCGCTGGCCCCGCCGATTTCCGCGAGCCCGGCCATGCCGCGCTGGAACGCATGGCTGTGCAGGTTGCCCAGGCCCGGCACACCGATCTTCAGATGGACGTCACCCTCCGAGCGGGCCGCATCTGCTGTGATCGCGGCGATGCGCCCGGCGCAGACCTGCAGCCGCACGTTGCGCGCCCACCCTTGGGGGAGCAAGGCATGTTCGATCCAGAACTGCACGTCGGTCATTTTTTCTTCCACGCTACTGGACACCCTCCAGTCCGCACTCGTATTGTATAGACAAATATCCATTTGCCTATACCTGACGCCCATGCGCTGCGACACGCTCTGGCACAACGCACAGCTGATCACACTCGACACCGCCGATGGCGGCCTAGGCGAAGTGCGCGATGGCGCGATCGCGGCATGCGACGGCAGGATCGTCCATGCCGGACCGCTTTCATCGCTGCCCGCCGGGCTTGAGGTCGCGAACCGCATCGACTGCGGCGGCCGCTGGATTTCGCCCGGCCTGATCGATTGCCACACCCACCTGGTCTACGCCGGCAACCGCGCCAACGAATTCGAACAGCGCCTGCAGGGCGTCAGCTACGCCGACATCGCCAAGGCCGGCGGCGGCATCGTGTCCACGGTGCGTGCTACGCGCGCGGCCGACGATGACGCGCTGATCGCCGCCACCCTGCCGCGCCTGGACGCGATGCTGGCCGAAGGCGTGACCACGATCGAGATCAAGTCCGGCTACGGCCTGACCCTGGACGACGAACTCAAGCAGCTGCGCGTCGCACGACACCTGGGCGAATTGCGCGCTGTCGAAGTGGCGCCGACCTTCCTGGGCGCGCACGCAGTGCCGCCGGGCGCCGAAGCGCAGGCCTACATCGACCAGGTCTGCACACAGATGATCCCGGCCGTGGCCGCGCAGGGCCTGGCCGAAGCAGTCGACGTGTTCTGCGAGCACATCGCGTTCTCGCTGGCCCAGGCCGAGCAGGTCTTCACCGCCGCCAAGGCGTACGGCCTGCAGGTCAAGATCCACGCCGAGCAGCTCTCCAACCAGCATGGCGCGGCGCTGGCTGCGCGCTTCGGCGCGCTCTCGGCCGATCACATCGAACACCTGGACGATGACGGCATCGCGGCGATGGCCGCCGCCGGTACGGTCGCCGTGTTGCTGCCGGGCGCGTTCTACTTCACCCGCGACACGCTGGTGCCGCCGATCGCCGCGCTGCGGGCCGCCGGCGTGCCGTTGGCTCTGGCTACCGACAGCAACCCCGGCACCTCGCCGCTGACCAGCCCGCTGCTGGCCATGAACATGGCCGCCACGCTGTTCCGCATGACCGTCACCGAATGCATCGCCGGCTTCACCCGCGAAGCGGCGCGAGCACTGGGACGTTTCGACCGCGTCGGCCGCCTGCGCGCCGGCCTGGACTGCAACCTGGCGATCTGGGACATCGACGCCCCGGCCGACCTGGTCTACCGCATTGGCTTCAACCCGCTGCACGCGCGCGTCTGGCGTGGGCAATGAACCTCTATTTGGAGAACCTGCATGACTGATTCGATCCTGCTGCGCCCCGGCGCGGTCAGCCTGGCGCAATGGCGCGCCGTCTATCGCGGCGCGCGCGTGCAGCTGGACCCGGCCTGCGCCGAGGCGGTGCTGCGCAGTTCGCAGACCGTCGATGCGATCGTGGCCAAGGGTGAGCCGGTCTACGGCATCAACACCGGCTTCGGCAAGCTGGCCAGCGTGCGCATCGAGCGCGAGGACCTGGAAACCCTGCAGCGGAACATCGTGCTCTCGCACGCCGCCGGCGTCGGTGAGCCGATGCCGGTGCCGGTCGTGCGCCTGATGCTGGCCCTCAAGCTGGTCAGCCTGGCCCAGGGGGCCTCGGGCGTGAAGCCGGACACCCTCGCCCTGCTGGCCGCGCTGCTGCAGCACGACGTGATGCCGGTGGTGCCCTGCCAGGGCTCGGTCGGCGCCTCGGGCGACCTGGCGCCGCTGTCGCACATGGCCACGGTGATGATCGGCGTGGGCGAAGCCTTCATCGGTGACGAGCGCCTGCCCGCCGTCGAAGCCTTGGCCCGCGTCGGCCTGTCACCGCTCACCCTGGGCGCGAAGGAAGGCCTGGCCCTGCTCAACGGCACCCAGTATTCGACCGCCTACGCACTGGCAGGATTGTTCGAGATCGAAGCGGTGTTCCAGGCCGCGCTGGTCGCCGGCGCGCTGTCGGTGGAAGCGGCCAAGGGTTCGGACACGCCGTTCGATCCGCGCATCCACGCGCTGCGCGGCCAGCCCGGCCAGATCGTCACCGCCGACGCGCTGCGTGCGTTGATGGCCGACTCAGCCATCCGCGATTCGCACCGCGAAGGCGACGTGCGCGTGCAGGATCCGTACTGCCTGCGCTGCCAGCCGCAGGTTATGGGCGCGGCGCTGGACGTGATGCGCCAGGCCGCCGGCACGCTGGAAACCGAAGCCAACGGCGTCTCCGACAATCCGCTGGTGTTCACCGACACCGGTGAAGCGCTGAGCGGCGGCAACTTCCACGCCGAGCCGGTCGCCTTCGCCGCCGACATGCTGGCGATGGCGGTGTGCGAGATCGGCTCGATCAGCGAGCGACGCACCGCGATGCTGGTCGATCCGGCGCTGTCGGGCCTGCCGGCGTTCCTGACGCCCAAGCCTGGCCTGAACTCGGGCTTCATGATTCCGCAGGTCACCGCCGCGGCGCTGGTCTCGGAGAACAAGCAGCGCGCGTATCCGGCCAGCGTCGATTCCATCCCGACCTCGGCCAACCAGGAAGACCACGTCTCGATGGCCGCCCACGGCGCGCGCCGCCTGATGGCGATGGCCGAGAACGCGGCCAACGTGGTCGGCATCGAGCTGCTGGCCGCCGGCCAGGGCTGCGATTTCCACGCGCCGCTGCGCTCCAGCGCCTCGCTGGAAGCCGCCCGCGCCCTGCTGCGCGCGCAGGTACCGACGCTGCAGGACGACCGCTATTTCCACCCGGACATGGTCGCCGCCACCACTCTGGTGCGCTCGGGCGCCCTGGCCGCCAGCGTCAGCGTCGCCCTGCCCGGCGCGGAGCGCTGAAGATGGCCGCCGACTGGCTGCAGGTCCATCGCGGCGAGGCGCCGCTGATCGTCAGCTTTCCGCATACCGGCACCGAGCTGCCGGCGGAACTGGAGGATCAGTTCGTTTCGCCGTGGCTGGCGCGGCGCGATGCGGACTGGTACGTGCACCAGCTCTACGACTTCGTGCGTGCATTGGGTGCCACCACGGTGCGCACGGCGATCTCGCGCTCGGTGATCGACGTCAACCGCGATCCGTCCGGCGTCTCGCTGTATCCGGGGCAGAACACCACCGGCCTGTGCCCGGTCACCACCTTCGACGACCAGCCGCTGTATCGCGATGGCCTGGAACCGGATGAAGCCGAGATCGCGCGCCGTCGCGAGACCTGGTTCCTGCCGTATCACGCCGCGCTGGATGCGGAGATCGCGCGACTGCGCGCCGCGCATCCGGTCGTGGTGGTATACGACGCGCATTCGATCCGCTCACACATTCCGCATCTGTTCGATGGCGAGCTTCCGCAGTTCAACATCGGCACGAACACCGGCGCGAGCTGCAGTCCCACGCTGGAAACTGCAGTCGAAGCACGCTGCGCCGCCAGCGGTTTCAGCCACGTGCTTAACGGCCGCTTCAAGGGCGGCTGGATCACCCGCAAGCACGCGGACCCGAGCGGCGGCGTGCACAGCCTCCAGATGGAACTGGCCTGCCGCGGCTACATCGACGAGCCAGCCATCACCGCGCCCGAGACCTGGCCCACGCCGTACACCGATGCGCGCGCGAGTGCGCTGCAGGCAGTGCTGCGCCAAGTGATGGACGACTGCCTGCACTTCGCCACCACGACACCCTCGCGCGCATAACCGCACGCCGAATTTTCGAACCGATTCTCCAAGGACTTCCCAATGACCCGTCGCGACGACACCCGCGTGATCAAGGCGCCCACCGGCACCACCCTCACCGCCAAGAGCTGGCTGACCGAAGCGCCGCTGCGCATGCTGATGAACAACCTGCACCCGGACGTGGCCGAGCGCCCGCAGGAGCTGGTGGTGTACGGCGGCATCGGCCGCGCCGCGCGCGACTGGGAAAGCTTCGATGCCATCGTCGACACGCTCACCCGCCTGGAGGACGACCAGACCCTGCTGGTGCAGTCGGGCAAGCCGGTCGGCGTGTTCCGCACCCACGCCGATGCGCCGCGCGTGCTGATCGCCAACTCCAACCTGGTGCCGCGCTGGGCCAACTGGGATCACTTCAACGAACTCGATAAGAAGGGCCTGGCGATGTACGGCCAGATGACCGCCGGCAGCTGGATCTACATCGGCGCGCAGGGCATCGTCCAGGGCACCTACGAAACCTTCGTGGAGATGGGCCGGCAGCACTTCGATGGTGACCTCTCCGGCAAGTGGCTGTTCACTGGCGGTCTGGGCGGCATGGGCGGCGCGCAGCCGCTGGCCGCGGTGATGGCCGGCGCTTCGTGCCTGGCGGTGGAATGCCGCAAGTCCAGCATCGACATGCGCCTGCGCACCGGTTACCTAGACACCTGGACCGACAACCTCGACGAAGCGCTGCGCCTGATCGATGAATCCTGCAAGGCGAAGAAACCGCTTTCCGTCGGCCTGCTCGGCAACGTCGCCGACGTGCTGACCGAACTGCTGGCCCGCGGCATCAAGCCCGACCTGCTGACCGACCAGACCTCCGCGCACGACCCGGTCAACGGCTACCTGCCGCAGGGCTGGACCGTCGCGCAGTGGGACGAGAAGCGTGTTTCCGCACCGAAGGAAGTCGAAGCGGCCGCGCGCAAGTCGATGGCCGTGCACATCCAGGCCATGCTCGGCTTCCACGCGCTCGGCGTGCCAACCGTGGACTACGGCAACAACCTGCGCCAGATGGCGCTGGAAGAAGGCGTGGCCAATGCGTTCGATTTCCCAGGCTTCGTCCCGGCCTACATCCGCCCGCTGTTCTGCCGCGGCATCGGCCCGTTCCGCTGGGCCGCGCTGTCGGGCGATCCGGAAGACATCGCCAAGACCGATGCCAAGGTGAAGGAACTCATCCCGGACAACCCCGCCCTGCACCGCTGGCTGGACATGGCCGCCGAGAAGATCAAGTTCCAGGGCCTGCCGGCGCGCATCTGCTGGGTCGGCCTGGGCGACCGTGATCGATTGGGCCTGGCGTTCAACGAGATGGTCGCCAATGGCGAGCTGAAGGCGCCGGTGGTGATCGGCCGCGACCACCTGGACAGCGGCAGTGTCGCCTCGCCCAACCGCGAAACCGAAGCCATGCAGGACGGCTCCGATGCGGTGTCGGACTGGCCGCTGCTCAATGCGCTGCTCAACACGGCCAGCGGTGCGACCTGGGTGTCGCTGCACCACGGCGGCGGCGTCGGCATGGGCTTCTCGCAGCACGCGGGCATGGTCATTGTCTGCGACGGCACCGAAGCTGCGGCCAAGCGCATTGGCCGGGTGCTGTGGAACGACCCGGCCACCGGTGTCATGCGCCATGCCGATGCCGGCTACGAGATCGCCATCGACTGCGCCAAGGACAAGGGCCTGGACCTGCCCGGCATCCTGGGCTGATCCATCCGCAGCATCGCGCGCATGGGGACGGCTTCGGCCGTCCCTTTTTTTGGGCGCATCCGCTGCTGATTTCGGCCCGTAAAAGCCGCGCGCAGACGCGGATCGATATGCAATAGTCCAAGGCACCCCCACCCGGACGCTTCCCCATGTTCAACGCATTCGCAGCGGGGTCCCAACGCGGGGCCGTTGGCGCTGCACTGGCCTGCCTGTTGTGCGCGTTGTCGTCGCTCGCTGTCGCGAATCCGCGCGTGGTGCCGGGCCTGCAGCAATGGCAGGACACGCCAGGTCAATGGCAACTGGAAGCCGGCCAGCGGATCGTGATCGCCACCGATGCGGATGCAACGCAGCGCCAGCTCGCCAAGCGCTTCGCCGATGAACTGGCCGGCGTCAGCGGCCTGCCCGCGCCCGCCGTCGTCGCCACCGCGCAGCGCAAGCCCGGCGACATCGCTTTGCGCAGCCGCGATTGCGTGCTGCCCGTGCCAGCGCCGTGGCAACGCGCGGAGTCCTACACCCTGCAGATCGACACCGGCGTGCAGGTCTGCGCCGCAACCACGCAGGGCCTGTTCTACGGCAGCCGCACGGTGCTGCAGCTGTTGCTGGTCGAGGGCGGCAGCACGCACCGCCGCCTGCCGCGCGGCCATGCGCTGGATTACCCGCGCTATCGCGAGCGCGCGGTGATGTTCGATGTGGGGCGCAAGTTCGCCGACGTCGATTTCCTCAAGCGCTACCTCCGCTTCATGGGCTGGTACAAGCTCAACACCCTGCACGTGCATCTCAACGACCACGTGCTGGACGATGCCGAAACCAAATGGATGGACCGCTCGTTCCGGCTCAAGAGCGATAACCCTGCCTTTGCCGGCTTGATCCCGCAGGACGGCCAGTTCTACACCCGCGCCGACTGGGACGCGCTGGAAGAGGTCGCCGCAGAAAACGGCGTGCGCCTGGTGCCGGAAATCGACGTCCCCGGCCATGCCGGCGCGCTGGTGATCGCACGTCCCGACCTGGTCTATACCGGCGACCGTCCGGTCGGCGGCACGCTCGATCCGCGCAAGCCCGGCACCCTGCCCTACGTGGAATCGGTGTTCGCCGAATTCCTGCCGTGGTTCCGCAACGACACCGTCCACGTCGGCGGCGACGAGGTGAACCTCAACCACGGCGACCTGAGTACGCAGGTGCAGGTGGATTTCCTCAACCAGTTGGGCCGTTTCCTGATCGCCAAGGGCAAGCAGGTGGAGATGTGGGCCAGCGCCGACTTCGCCGGACAGCTGGACACGCGTTTCATCCAGCAGCGCTGGATCGAGAAAGGCGAGGAAGCCAGCTTTGACTGGTCCGCGCATGGCTATCGCTGGATCGAGTCGTCGGGCAACTGGTACGTGACGCCGTTCCATCCGCGCGCCTTCAATCCGCAGGGCTATAGCGGCCAGGCGCTCTACGACGGCTGGCAGACGCGCAGCGTCGGCGAGCCGCTCGGCGGCCAGATCGCGCAGTGGAATGATTACGCGTGGAAGGACTACGCCTACGAGCCCTACGTGCACGATCGCCTCAAGGCCGCGATTCCCGCCGCCGGCCAGATCTTCTGGCGCGGCAAGGAACACCAGGACGACGGCTTGCCGCTGCCCTATGCCAGCCTGCTGCCCAGCATCGCGCGCCTGCAGTACGGGCCGGGCGGCAAGGTGCTGTTCGGCGACGCGGGGTTGTAACCGCACGGCATTCCACTTGCGCCGTGCGTTCAGTCACGGCGCGCAGAACTGTGAAACCGTCCGCATCCGCCGCAACCGGATTGACTACACTCCGGCCACAGCGGACGCGGTCCGGCGCCAGCCGGGCTGACTTTCCCCCGAGCATCGTCCGCTGCAACCCATCCAGACAGAACACGCAACACCTCGCCGGTTCCGGCGGGGCTGGTGGAGGGTGGCTCGCCTCATGGGATCCGGTCTTATGGGCACCGAACAACGCATCGATTCACTGACCGGCATCCGCGGCCTGGCTGCGCTGCTGGTGGTCTATTCCCACCTGGCCGAATACAAGTTCTTCCCGCTCAGCCCGCTGCTGCCGGGCGAGGTGGGAGTCATGGTGTTCTTCACCCTCAGCGGCTTCCTGATGTCCTTCCTCTATGGCGAGAAGGACTTCAATTACGGCTCGGTGGTCCACTACGGCATCTCACGCTTCTCGCGCATCGCCCCGGCGTATCTGTTCATCGTGGTCGCCTCGTACCTGATCTACAACCTGGTCGATGGGCAGTTCGTCTACGCCATCACCCACCAGAACCTGCTGCGCCACCTGATGTTCTCCGGCAACGTGTCGGCGCTGTGGAGCATCCCGCCGGAGGTGCAGTTCTACGGCGTGTTCGTCGGGGTCTGGTTTGCCTTGTGGGCGTTCCGCACGCAGGGCAACGCGGCGTTCCTGGTGATGATTCTGGTGGGCGTGTTCGCGTTGATGTCCTATCGCAGCACCCTGCCCGGCACCTTCGTCGGCTCCAAGATCCATTACTTCTTCACCGGCGTGATCTTCGGCCTGGTCCGCGGCCGCACCACGCCCGGCGTGGGCATGGCGCCGCTGGCAGTGCTGCAGGTCGCGGTGCTGGTTGCCATCGGCCTGGTGCTGGCAGGCGTGCTGCACATCGACTTCGGCAGCAAGAAGCACTTCTACAGCAGCCTGGAAACCGCGCTGTTCGCCGGCATCGTGATCTTCGTGTTCTCGTTCGACACCGGCCTGAGCAAGCGCCTGCTGGGCAATCGCCTGATCGCGATGTGCGGCGAATGCAGCTTCTCGATGTACCTGCTCAACATCCCGGTGATCTACGTCGCGCTGAAGCTCCTGGGCCAGCAGCCGCATACGCCGGGCGTTGCCGCCGCGACCACGCTGGCGATCCTGGCGCTGGCCTGGCTGATGTATCGGACGATCGAGCTGCCCGGCAGCCGTTTGCTGCGCAACCTGGGCACGCGCCTGCTGCTCAAGCCACAGCCCGTGGTCATCGCGCCGGTGGTGGAAGCGCCGACCAGCGTGATCGCGCTCGAGGCCTCACCGATGGGAGAACCGAGCAAGTAAGCCAGATCACAGCGACGCCAGGCGCAACACGCGCGCGCCGGGCGCGCCTCGAGAGGTTGATGGCCCGTTGTCCTGCGCGATGCAGGACGCAGCTCAGCCGGCCGTCATCGCGTCGGTCGAGGCTTCCTGCGCACGGCGCGCGGTCTTCTGCGCATACATCTCCGCATCCGCATGGCGCAGCAGCGCATCGGCGGTTTCGCCGTCGCCGGGATAGCCGGCCATGCCGATGCTCACATCCAGCGGCAGCGGCGATGGCACCGCAATGACCGCCGCACGCAGCGCCTGCGCCGCAGTCCGCCACGCCTCGTGTTGCAGGCCGTGCGGCAGCAGCACCACGAATTCGTCGCCGCCCACGCGGGCCACCACATCATGGGGCGCGATCGCCTCGCGCAGGCGTTGGGCGACGTCCTGCAGCACCAGATCGCCTGCGGCATGACCGTGGCGGTCATTGATGCGCTTGAAGCCATCCAGGTCCAGGTACAGCACCGCCAGTCCTTCGCCTTCGGTCACACGAGCCATCGCGGTTTCCAAGGCGCTCCACAGCTGGGCGCGATTGGCCAGGCCGGTCAGGGGATCGTGGCTGGCCAGGTGCTCCAAGGCGCGCTCGGCGCCGCGCAGGGCCGTGACCTCATGGCCCACGGCCAGGCGCAGGCCGAACTCCGGCAGCCACCGCGCCGACCACTGGATGTCCAGCAGGTGCCCGTCGCGGTGAATGTAGCGATTGCGGAAATGCGGCTGCGGCTCGCCCTGCATGATCCGCTCGGCCACTTGCAGGGTGAGCGCGCGGTCATCGGGATGCACCAGGTCCAGCATCTGCCGGCCCAGCGCCTCCTGCGGCCGGTAGCCGAAGATCCGCTCGAACGCGGCGTTGACGTACAGGAAGTGCCCCTGCGGATCGACCATGCACACCGCGTCGGGGAGCAGGTCGAGGACGATGTTTGCCGGTGGAAGCTTGACCGCCATGACCCGTCCATTGCCGCGTCGAAAGCGGCGATGGACGGAAGTATGCGCGCCGCGACCGGCTGGCGACCAGACGCACCTGCCGCATGGAAAGCATGTTGAAGCCGCCTGGCCAGGTGACGCCCGCCATCGGCTCTGTTAACCTTGTACGAACCACACAGGTTTACAGAACATCGTATCGCCGCCCTGCCTGGGCTTAACGCCAGCTCCTGACGCGCGCCTCGATCCCGCCACTTTGCCGACGCCGATTTCGGTCCGCGCCAACGTGGCCGCGTGCCCGCCCGTCGCCACCAACACACCAAGACCGATGACCCGCACCACACAAATCCTGCGCGCCGCGCCGCTTTCCCTCGCCATCCTGGGCTGCCTGGCCAGCCCGTCGCTGGCCGCCGCCACGCCCGATCAGGCCGTCACGCTGGACGCCATCAAGGTCGCCGCCACGCGCGCCGATGACGTCGAGGCCGCCCGCAAGACACTCAAGCAGACGCCCGGCGCCGGCAACGTGATCGACCTCACACGGGCCGGCCAGGGCCGCGTTGGCGGCACCGCCGATGCGCTGGCCTATCAGCCGGGCATCAATGCGCAGTCGCCGGGCAATGAAGGGGTCAAGGTCTCGATCCGCGGCTCAGGCATCAACCGCGCGCCGGGCGCCCACGCCTCGGGCGTTTCGGTCTCGCTCGATGGCCTGCCGCTGACCTTCTCCGGCGGCACCCCCTACGAACTGCTGGAACCGCTATGGGCCAGCCGCGTCGAAGTGTTGCGTGGCGCCAACGGCTTCGACCGCGGCGCGCTGACCCTGGGCGGGGCCATCAATTATGTGAGCCGAAGCGGCCTGGATTCGCCCGGCCTGGACCTGCGCCTGGAGGCCGGCAGCCGCGGCTACCAGAAGCGCAGCCTGGGCTACGGCGGCGTGCACGGCGATGTCGATTACTACTTCGCCTATACCGATACCGAGTACGACGGTTACCAGCAGCACGCGTCCGGCAGCGGCAAGGGCGTGATGGCCAACGTCGGCTGGCAACTCAATCCGGACCTGAAAACGCAGTTTTATTTCCGCTATCGCGAGACCGAACACGACACCCCCGGGCGCCTGACCCGCGCGCAACTCCGCGACAACCCGCGCCAGGGCAATCCGTCCTACCTGGCGATCGACGCGCGCCGGCCGCAGCCGGGCAGCACTTGGATCGGCAACACCACCACGCTGCAGCTGGATGCGGATTCCACGCTGGAAGCGGGCCTGGTCTACCACCACTTCCCGATGGATTTGAACGAGAGCCTGTACCGGCAGCAGCTGGATTACGCCGACCTCAACGGCACGCTGGACTACACGCACCGGCACACGCTGTTCGGCCGGCAGAGCGTCACCACGGTCGGGCTGCGCGTGACCCACGACCTCAAGGCCGACGTGCGCGAAAGCCTGCGCTTTGCCAGCAATGGCTACGTGGCCGGCACGCTGACGCGAAAATTCGAGCACCACGGCACCGACAGCACGCTGCACGTCGGCAACAACCTGGCGCTGACTGAAGAGCTGCACCTGGTCACCGGCCTGGCCTTGATCAACACCCAGCGCGAGGTCGCCGTGACCTGGCCCAGCAGCGGCGGGCGTCTGTCCGAGCACGGTTGGGACTACGCCCCGCGCGTGGGCTTCACCTGGCAGGCGACACCGCAGACGCAGCTGTTCGGCAATCTCAGCCGCTCGGTCGAGCCGGCGCATCCGTGGTCGATGATCTGGGGCTCCAGCACGTATTTCGCTGCCGGCAATGGCGCCTCCACCGGGCGCCAGAGCACGCCAGTGCACCGGGACAACCAGACCGCCGACACGCTGGAATTCGGCGCACGTGGCGACGCCGCACTCGGCCACTGGGAACTGACCGCCTACTACGCGCACGTGCGCCACGAGCTGTTCAACGTCGAAGTGCAGTCGGTGCCGAACCTGATCGTGGCCGAATCCAACGCCAGCCCCACCGTACATCGCGGGATCGAGGCCGGGCTGGACAGCACCTTGTGGCAGTCAACGGCAGGTCGCCTGTCACTGCGCCAGGCCTACACCTTCAGCGACTTCCGCTATCGCGATGACGCGCGCTTCGGCGACAACGTGCTGCCGGGCCTGCCCCGCCACTATTACCAAGGCGAGCTGCGCTACGACCATCCGTCAGGTGCGTACGCCGCGCTCAATACCGAATACGCCTCGAAGATGGCCGTGGACTACGCCAACAGCTTCTGGGCCGACAGCCACCTGATCTTCGGCACGCGCGTGGGCTTCGATGCGCCCAGCGGCCGCTGGCAGGCGTGGGTGGAGGCGCGCAACCTCACCGACAAGCGTTACGCGGCGACGGTGACGCCCGGCTACAACGACAACGGCGCCGATGCCGCCCGCTCGACGCCGGGCGAAGGCTTCGGCGTCTACGCGGGCGTGCAGCTGCGCTTCGAATAAGCCGTGCCATCCGCCCGGCGTGTCCGGGCACGGACGGCACGTCCCGGGGTCTAGTCGGCCTTGAAGGTCAGCGTGGTGATGTGGTGCATCACCGCAACCTGCTGCGCGCCGATCCTGGTATCGACCGCTTCCTTGTGGCTGGCCACCACGATGTAGCGGCCGGCCGCCAGCGTCGGCAGCGTGACCAGGCCATCGGCGCCGGACTTCAGCGTCCTGGTCCACTTGTCGGCGTTGATCAGCGTGACTTCCGCATCGGCCAACGGCTTGTCGCGGAACTGCAGGGTGAAGGCATTGCCCTGCGACGCGCGCGGGATCAGTTCGAACGCCAGGCGGCTTTCGGCCTGGCTGCGGCCGGCACGTGCGTAATAGCTCACCGCCTCGAAGCGGCCGTCCTCGCCCTTCCACGGTTCGAACACGCTGGCATCGGACAGCCAGGCATCGCCTGCGCCTTGCAGTGGCGCGGTCAGGTGATCGCCCTCGCGGGCCAGCGCGCCCGCTTTGCCCTTGGCACCAAACAGCGTGGGTTTGACGATGCGCTTGATCTCATCCTGACCGTGGTCGAGTTCGGCCTGCGCCGGTTCGCCGAAATACACGCGCACCGGGCCGGCGCCATCGCGCTCGATCCAGATTTCGTGGGCCTGGGCCGACCCCAGCATGCCGGCCAGCAGCGCGGCGACCAACAACGGACGTTTCATCTGACACCTCATGGGATATCCCGACCTGGCATGAGGCTTGGCCGAAGTGGCGCGATGTTACGCAGCCGCCCCCGCCGGCCATACCGACAAAACGGTCAGGTTGATGTCAGTCACGACCCGCGGCGCGGCGCTGGCTCAGCGACCGAACACACCTTCGGCAAACGCATGCGCGGCGAAGCGCTCGCCGATCAACCGGTGCGTGGCCGTGTCCGGGTGCAGGCCATCGGGCAGCGGCAGCGCCTGCGCATCGGCCTCGCCGTAGAGCGCCAGTCCATCGAGATAGTGCAGGTTCGGATCGTGCGCACGACGCTGCGCGACGATCTCAGCCAGCGTGCTGCGGATCACCTGCAGGGTCAGCTTGCCGCGCGGCACGTCGGTCGGATCACCGGCCGCCTGCAGGCGCCATTCGCCCCTGGCCAGCGCGGCGGTGTCAGGCAGTGTCGGGCCGGGTGTGGCCTCGTGCATCGGGCACAGGATCGGCGAAACCAGCAGCAGCGGCGTGGTCGGGTGCCCGTCGCGGATGGTGTCGAGGAAACCGTGCACCGCCGGGCCCAGCGCACGCAGCCGCATCAGGTCCAGATTCACCAGATTGATGCCGAGCTTGAGGCTGATCAGGTCCGCCGGCAGGTCGCGGATCGTGCGGGCGACAAACGGGTCCAGCAGCGCGCTGCCGCCGAAGCCGAGGTTGGTCAGCGCGACATCGCCTTGCGCCGCGGCCACGACCGGCCAGATCGCATGCGGCGCAGTGGCATTGCTGCCGTGACTGATCGAGCTGCCGTGATGCACCCAGCGCCGTTGCGCGCCCGCCTCGACCGGCACCAGCGGCGCATCGCTGTGCAGCGCGATCAGCTCGACAGCCTCGTCATGCGGCAGCCATAGCGTCAGCGTCTTGTCGCCTTCAGGCAGATTGGCGAAGCGCGCGTGGCCCGGCGCGCCCTCCACGCGCGTCGCGCTGCCCGCGGCCATGTCGACCGTCAGCACATGGCCGCCGGGCATCGTCGTTTGCCCGAGCACGTGGTTGCCCTGCGCCAGTACATAGACGCCGTCGGGGCGCGCCGGGAGGCCGGCATAGACGCGGCGCGTGCGCAGCGCCTGCAGCTCAACCACGGTGGCACGGGTCTGGAAGACCAGTCGCACGCCCGACGGCTGCGCCTCGACCATCGCCAGCTGCGGATCGCCGCTCTGCGCGCGCGCCCACGCCGGCAGCCGATGCGGTATGACGCCGTGCGCGGTGTGTTCGAGTTCCACCGCGCCGTGCAGCAAGGCGGCGGTGATCGGTTTGGTGATCAGATCGCGGGACATCGGGACGGCATTCCTTCGTGCGCGGACAAACAGCGCGCTTCGCGGCCATGATCGCAAACCTGCGTGGAACGCCTGATCACTCGCGACGTAGTGAGCGCATTGCGATACGCGCTGGATGCCTGCAGCCGGCCGCGATGCCTGGCAACACCGCGGCCTTGATCGCGTGTTCCCGTAATCAGGACGACGTGACCAGCGCGCCCTGTGCGCGGCGACGCGCAGGCAGGATCAGCAGCACCGCCACGAGCAAGGCCAGCAGCATGAGGCCGGTCGCGCCCTGCAGCGCGGCCGATGCTCCATGCGCGATCGCGACTGCATCGACGCGACCTGCTTCGGCTGCGGTCGCCACCGCGCTCATCACGCCCAGGCCGGTCGACGCGCCGAGCTGGTGCGCCACATTCACCACGCCCGAGGCGGCGCCGGCATCTTCCACGCGCGTGCCCGCGACGCCCGACGCCGTCAGCGGACCGAAGCACAGCCCCTGCCCTGCGCCGATCAGCACCATCGGCAGCGCGATGGCCAGAGCATACGACGCACCGGGGCCGGCCCGGCTCAGCAGCCCCAAGCCAACCAGCGCTAGCCCGAGGCCCAGCACAAGCTGCGCGCCCGGATGCAGGCCCTTGAGCAGGCGCGGCCCCTGCAGCGCCACCACGAAGTTCACCAGCGTCATCGGCAGGAAGCCCAGCCCGGCCCGCAGTGCCGAATACCCCAGCACCTGCTGCATGAACTGCGTGGAGAAAAAGAAGAACGTCACCATCGCCCCCAGGAACAGAAAGCGCGCCACGTACGCGCCCAGCCGCTCACGATGGGCGAACAGGCGCAGCGGCATGATCGGCTGCGCGGCGCGCGCCTCGTGCAGGACGAACAGCACGATCGCCACCAGGCCGCCGCCGATCGCCGCCAGTGCGGGCGTGTCATGCCAACCCAGCTCGCTGGCTTCGACGATCCCCCAGATCAGCGCGCCGAAACCAGCCGTGGACAGCAGCGCACCCGGCAGGTCGAACTGGCCCGCGCGACGCGGCGATTCTTGGATGTAGCGCTGTGCGGCGAACGCGAGCAGCACGCCCACCGGCAGGTTGACGAAGAAGCCCACCCGCCACGACCACTGATCCGCCAGCAGCCCGCCCAGCACCAGGCCGACGCTGGCGCCGATCCCGGCGACCGCGCCGTACAGCGAGGTCGCGCGACGGCGCTCGGGGCCTTCCGGAAAGTGGAGGGTCAGCAGCGCCAGCGAGGTCGGCGCCAGGATCGCCGCGCCCAGGCCCTGCACACCACGCGCCAGCACCATCCAGGCCGCGCCCTGCGCCATGGCCACCGCCAGCGAGGCCACGGTAAAGATCGCCAGACCAACCTGGTACATGCGGCGCCGGCCGAGGATGTCGCCGGCGCGCGCACCCAGCAGCAGGAAACCGCCGAAAGTCAGCGTGTAGATGCTCTGCACCCAGGCCAGTCGGGCCGCGGAGAACGCCAGGTCCTCCTGGATGTGCGGCAGCCCCGTAATGACGATCGAGACGTCCAGGATGATCATCAGGTAGCTGACCAGGATGATGGCCAGCACGGCGCCCTGATGCGCGGTGCGCGAAGCGGTGTCGTGGGTCATGGCGAAAGCGTCCGAAGGCGGCACGGCGTCGCCCGGCGCCGCTGCAATGACAGGGGCCGGATGCGGAACGCCGCATGGGGAGTGGCCGCCACTATCGGCGCGTCGGCGCCTCGCCACTAGCCAGGCAAAACCGCACTTGGCTATGAACCACGCTCATGGATGCCGCAGCGCGCGACACTATTGGCGGCGCGCAACTCGCCGCCCGCGTTGCGCCTGCACGTAGACGAGGCGAACTGCGCCGCGTGCTGGGCCTTAGACCACCGGGGAGAACGGTCGCGCGCCTCGGTCTCCCTCGCCACCTCAGGCTTAGTCAGCAAACGGGCGCATGCGATTGCGCAAGCCGCCACGCAGTCGCCGCCGTTCCCGCAGCAGCCAGACGAGGCAACCCGGAAACACCATCGCTATGACGGCGAGGATCCCGAGATGCAATGCAAACTCCACGGGTGACTCCGACCAGGTATAGCGCTGCGTCGGATGCGATCGACTGTGCCATTCCAGCTCTCCCGTCGCCAGCGCCAGCCAGATCTGGACGCCGAGAAAAGCCTCCAGCACACCGAAGAACACCACACCCAACAGCGCGCCAAGCACGGTCACGATCTTTTGTTCGCGCTTACCCGGTGTGCGCTGCGCCTGCCAGCCAGCGAGCGCATGGCTCAGCGCACCAAGCCCGGACACGCCGATGCCGAAGACCAGTACCAGCACCAAAGGGATCACAAGCGACGCCGGCGGCGAAGCGAGCAGACCGACAGGCAGTAGCACGATGGCAGCCACCATGAAGCCCACCCACCACTGGAGGCAGTAGCGCGCGTAGGAAAATCGATAATCGGCTTCGCTTGCGAAGCGGTATCTGACAGGCCCCATGGCATCCCTTCCCTAGGTTGCGCACCGCGTATTCCCTGCGATGCGTGTTGACCGATGATGCCGCCGCTGCATGACACGGCGGCATCGCACGACATTAGTGCTTCGCCGCCTTGGCCTGCGCCTTGGGCGGCTTCACGTAGGTGTCGAACCAGTTGAGCATTTCGTAGACCTCCTGCGCGTTGGATTCCAGGGCGGTGTACCAGTGCGGTTCGTGCGGCAGCATCACCAGGCGCGTCGTGCCACCGTTGCCGCGGATGGCCTGGAACAGCTTGCGCGACTGGATCGGCTCGGTGCCCGGATTGGCGTCGTCCTCGCCATGCATCAGCAGCAGCGGCAGCTTGATCTTGTCGGCGAAGAAGAACGGCGACGCCTTCAGGTACACGTCCTGTGCTTCCCACACCGAGCGGCGCTCGTTCTGGAAGCCGAACGGCGTCAGCGTCTTGTTGTACGAACCGCTGGTGGCCACGCCGGCTCGGAACAGATCGGTGTGCGCGATCAGGTTGGCGGTCATCAGCGCGCCATGGCTGTGGCCGGTGACGCCGATGCGGTCGCGGTCGACCACGCCCAGCTCGACGGCCTTGTCCACGGCGGCCTTGGCGTCGGCTTCCAGCTGCTCAAGGTAGGTGTCGTAGGCGGTCTTGGGATCGCCGACGATCGGGAACGAGGCGTTGTCGATGATCGCGTAGCCGGCCAGCAGCATCAGCCGGTAGTACGGCAAGCGGGTGAAGGTCTGCTGTGAACCGGACACCTGCCCCGCCTGCGCGCTGCTGGCGAAGTCGGCCGGGTATG
Source organism: Pseudoxanthomonas sp. GM95 (assembly GCF_900109775.1). Classification (GTDB taxonomy): domain Bacteria; phylum Pseudomonadota; class Gammaproteobacteria; order Xanthomonadales; family Xanthomonadaceae; genus Pseudoxanthomonas_A. The sequence goes on along the minus strand of NZ_FOAX01000001.1, from coordinate 1,180,309 downwards.
CGTACAGGATCGCCGGCAGGCGCGTGCCTTCCTTGTAGCCAGGCGGCGTGTACAGGGTGAACGACAGATCCACGCCGTCCGCCCGCTTGTAGGTCACCAGGCGCTTCTTGATCTGGCGCACTTCCGGTGTCGGATCGGGCACATGGGTCAGGGTGGTGGTGGTCGAGGCGAACTGCGCCTCGCCCTTGGCCGCCGCGGCGTCGCGCGCGCCCAGGGTGCGCAGGTAGGCATTGGGCGGATCCATGACCGACTGGTGCCAAGTGAGGAACTTGCCGTCGGTCGCGGTGAAGCCCAGGAACTGCTCGTACGCATCGGCACTGCTACGGAACAGGCGCTCGGACGTGCCGGTCTTGACATCCAGCTTGTCCAGGAACGGACGATCACCCTGCGGCGACGAACCCAGCCCGCGCAGGAACACCGCATCGCCATCCTGGCGCACGACATAAGCGCCGTTGGGCAGTACGCGATAGACGAAGTTGCCCGGGTCTTCATACAGCTCGTCGCTGGACAGGTCCCACAGCACCTTCGGCGCCTGCTTGGGATTGTCGACGTTGACGATGCTGGTGGTGCGCCAGTGGCGATTTTCGTCTTCCTCGTTGAGGAAGGCCTGGTCCGGCTGCGCGGTCCAGGCGATGCCATCAAATCGCGACTTGATCTTCGCGATTTCCACCGGCTTGCCGGTGAACGGCGCCTTGAGCATCAGCACCTTGTCGCGCAGCGGTGCATCCACCTTCCAGTCGCCCTTGTCCAGCGCCTCGGCCCACACCACGGTGGCCGGATCGGTCGCGCGCCAGTCGTGGTCGCGCGGGCCTTCGGGCACGCCGTGGACCGGCACGCGATCGGCCAGCGGCAGCTTGGCCAGCAGCTTGGAGGTGTTGCGCGACAGGTCCAGCACGGCCACGTCGTTGGCGAAGCGCTGGTAGGTCACCGCGTGCGAGAACGGCTTCTGGATGGCTTCGGTGAGCACATGCACGCCATCGGGCGCGGCGTTGACGCCGTTGTAGATCGCAGGCGCCCCAACCGGCTTGATGCCGCCGCTGGCCACGTCCACCACCGCCAGCTGCGAGGCGCCGTAATAGGCGAACAGCGCTTCGTCATGCACGTCGGTCAGCGTGTCGCGCGATTCGTAGGTGCTGCTCTCGCCCTGCCCGCCCAGCGACTGCTGGATGTCCGGGCCAGCCGCGCCGTCATCGGCCGGCGGCGGGCCCTGCTCGGGCACCAGCTTGACCAGCAGCGAGGCGCTGCCATCGAGCCACTGCACGGTGCTGCCGAAGATCGGGTTCAACTTGGCGCCAGCGATCTGGTGGATTTCGCCAGTGGCCGCATCGCCGACCCATAGTTGCACCGCATCGGCGGCCACGTTCTGGAAGGCGAAGCGCTTGCCGTCCGGTGACCACTGCGCCATGCCCGGGCAGGCCCCGGCCGGCAGCGCGACCTTGGTGTCCTTGCCACTGGCGATGTCCACCAGGGTGAAATCGCCCACGCAGGCCGGGATGCCGTAACCGCCAGCGGTGTCGTGGCGGCTGCGGTTCTTCGGCTCCAGGCGCACGCCGGCCAGCTTGAGGTACGGCTGGGCGACGCGGGTGATCGAGGGATAGGTCTGGCTGGTGGTCAGCAGCAGGTGCTTGCCGGTGGGATCGACGTTGGGCGTCGGCGGCGGCGGTGCCTTGAGCACCTTGAGCAGGTGTTCCGGCGGCTGGTCGTAACCGGCAAAAGCCGGTGCAGCGCCCAGCAGCGAGGTGGCGGCCACGGCCAGCGCCGCGGACCAGACATTCCGTCGTAATTGCATCGTCGATCCCTTTGGACAGGAAGAAGCGCGCCCGTTGCCCCCGGCAGCGACGCATCGCCCGGACTCTAGCACCGCGTTTGCCGCACGCCGTAGGCCATTGGTCAGGGCCGGAGCATCGTCATCGCCTGCGACGACGCGCAGCAAAAAGGGCGGCATCTCGCGATGCCGCCCTCGTGTCACGCAACGCGTGCCCGCTTACTGCTGCGGCACGTACAGCGTGTTGAACAGGAACCTGTAGGTGCCCTGCGATTGGCCACGCCACTGCGGGCGGAAGCCGTACAGATAGACCTTGCCCTTGCCCACTTCGACCTCGACCGCTGCCGCCTTGCCCTGAATGGCCTCCGGGTGCAGCAGCATGCCCGACAGCAGCGGGTTCTCGGACTTGGGATAGCTGGCGATCACCTGGCCCTTGAAGCCGGCCTTGGGCGAGAACGCCGGGCCGCTTTCGAACATGCCCGTCGGCGTCGCCGGCAAGCCGGCGGTGGCCGCGCCTTCACCCAGCTCCAGCTTCAGCAGCGCGCCGGAACAGAAGAACTGCTCGGGCTTGAGCCCGGCCAGCACGTTGGTCACCGGCAAGTCCAACAGCTTGATCGCCGCGTCCGAGGTCTTGCTGAAGACCACCAGCGTGCCGCCATCGTTGACGAACTGCTTGATCGCCTTGGCCCCTTTGTCGCCGATGCCACCGGCGTAGGCGGCCGGCTGCTCGTCGGCGGAGAAGCCATTCATCAGCGAGTCTTCGGCGCTACGACCACGGCCCCCCATGTCCGGCAGGATCAGCACGTCGTACTTGGACCTCAGGCCGCCGGCCTGCATGTCCTTGTTGTAGACGCTCTTGGGCGCGTAGTGGTACTGCTCCAGCAGCCAGCGGGTCCAGCCTTCGTCGATGTTGGAGCCCCACTGGCGATACAGGCCGACCTTGGCCAGGCGCGTCGCCCCGGCTGCCGGTGCGGCCTGGGCCACCACGTCCACGCCCAGGTCGGTGGCGATCTTGGCCATCGCCTCGCGGGTGATGCCGGTCAGCACGAACGCACCATCCTCATCGCCGTTGACGGTCTTCACCGGCGCGGTGGCGATCGACAGCTTCGCCCCCTGCGCCACCGCCAGGTTCACCGCCGCGAAGCTCGCATTGACCTGCCGGCTCAGCGCGAAGGCCGCACCTTCGCCGCTCACGCCGCCAACGTTGGCCGCCTTGGCCACCGGATGCAGCGAGGCCGACAGATCCGCAGGCAGCGCCGCGGTGATGGGATCGGCCGCCACGCCGAACTGCAACGGCAGGGTCCAGCCGGTGGTGTCGTACGGCAGCTCGGCGGCGTTGCCGCCCTTGCCGGTCAGCACCGCGTCCGGATACTTCTGGCGCTCGAACAGCTCCTGCACCAGGCCGGCAAAGGGCTGGTTCATCGGAATCACCCACGAGCCGGCCGGATAGGTCTTGCCGCCCAGCGCCACCGGCGCGGTGGCCTGCGAGACCTCGATGCCCTGCAGCACCATCTTCTGCGCCAGCAGCGCCGCGGCCGGCGCATCGCTTTGCCCACCCGGGATCACCCAGGCATAGGGCCCGGTGCCGTTGCTGAATTCCTCAACGGTCTCGCGCCCGGCCATGTAGCGGTTGAACAGAATCTGGTCGCGGTACTTCACCGCCGTTTCCAGCGTGGACAGCGAGGCGGTCAGCATGTAGCCGACCGAATCCTTCAGCGTCCACAGCCCGCCCTTCCACGGATCGGGATACATCACCAGCGCCTTCATGTCCTTGAAGCCTTCCGGGAACTCGTCGGTCGAGTAGATCCGCGGCGTGGCCGAGTCGTGCGAGGTCTCGGTGAAGTAGGAAATGGTGTGGCGGAACACCTGGGTGTAATCCATGAAGCCCGGATACCAGTTGTCGAAGCGTGCTTCGGCAATGGCGCCCGGCTTACCTTCCAAAGCGAAGCGCGAGATCATGTTGATGCCGATCTGCGTGGTGCCCTGGCGGATGCGCGGGTTGATATTGGAGCTGATCGGATCGGCGAACGGCGGCATCCAGATGCGCGCCGGGAACGGCGCCGACTGGTGCTGCGAATACCAGATCGCCGGGCTGATCTCCTGCTCGGCCGCGCTGACCGACTGGCTCTCGATCATGTTGAGCAGGTAGCCGTCGCGGTTGTTGTCGTGGCCCACGTATTCCTGGTACAGCCACGGCATGGCCGGATCGCGCCCGCCGGGCGTCTTCCACTTGCCGTTGACCTGCACCGCCTTGACCGGGCCGGCCTTGGGATCGGCATGGTCGCGGTACCACTTGACGATCATGTCCTGGCCATCGGGATTGAGCGTGGGCCACAGCACCAGCACCACATTCTTCATGATCGCCTGCACTTCCGGATCGTCCGGGTGCGACAGCAGGTGATAGGCCAGCGCCAGCGGCAGCTGGTGGTCGGACACTTCGCTGGCGTGCATGCCGCCATCGATGTGGACGATGATCTTGGAGTCCGCGGCCAGGGCCTTGGCCTGTTCCAGCGTCAAGCCGCGCGAATCGGCCAGCTGCTTGGAGGTGGCCTTGATCTTGTCGAAGTTGGCGATGTTCTCCGGCGAGGAGATCACCGCGTATTCCATCGTGCGGCCCTGCGTGGTCTTGCCGGCCTTGAACATCTTCAGGTGGTCGGTGGAGGCTTCCAGCGCGTGGAAGTACTTCAGCGAATCCTCGTAGTTGGCCAGGTAGTAGTCATCGCCCGGATCGTGGCCGAGCACGGCCTTGGGCGACGGAACGGCGGCGAAGGCGCTGCCGGCGGACAGCGCCAGGGCCAGCGACATCGCCAGGCGGAGGCGCGAGGCCGGACGTGCGGTTTGCATGTGCATGGATTGCCTTTGTGATGGGGCCCGCTGGTGCGCGTGGCACCGGCGGGCGATGGGGCATCAGAAACTGTAGTTGACCGTCACGCCGACCGTGCGCGGACGCAGGCTGGTGGCCGAGGTGTACGGCGGCGTGGACGAACGCGTGTACTGGTTCAGCGCCACTTCGTTGGTCAGGTTCTGTACGTACAGGTAGGCGCCCCACTTGCCGTCGGTGCTCTCCACGCCGGTCTTGAAGTTGACCGTGTTGTAGGAGTCCTTGTAGGTGTTGTAGGTGCCGCGGAACAGCGAGTAGCTGCCGCCCACGTAGGTGTCGTCCAGGCGCACCATGCCGTCCAGCGCGCTGCTCAGGCCGAAGCGATACGCAGCGGCGACCATGCCGCTGGTGCGCGGGATGTTGGGCACCACGTCGCCCTCGCGGCCGGCGCCATTGATCACGTCGCTGACCTGGTCCTCGGTGAGCTTGGCATCGACATAGTTGAAGTTGCTGGTGATCTCCAGGCCCGACAGCGGACGCCAGGTGACTTCCAGCTCGCTGCCGCGCAGGCGCGCCGCACCGGCGTTGGACAGGAACGAGAACGCACCGTTGAGCGTGCGGCCGCTCACCTGCATGTCATCCCAGTCGATCTGATACAGCGCCAGGTTGACGAACAGCGCGCGGTCGAACCAGCTGGTCTTGGCGCCGATCTCGTAGTTCCACAGGCTGTCGGCCTTGTAGGCGGTGAGGTTGTCGGCCAGGCCGATCACCTGGTTGGCGCCGCCCGGACGGAACCCGTCGGCCACGGTGGCGTAGACCATCGCGTCTTCGGTCAGGTTGTAGTCGGCGGTGAACTTCTTCAGCCACCCCTTCTGGCTCGCGTTGACGCTCGACAGCGGCTTGTAGGTCGCACCGATCATGTCCCACGGGATGTCGGTGGTGCCGGTTACGGTCTTGTCGTAGTCGTACCAGCGCAGGCCGGCGGTCAGGTTCAAGCGGTCGGTGGCGTGCCAGGTGGCCTCGCCGAACACGGCCTTCTGCTTGAGCTTGTCCCAGATCTGGCGACGGTAGAACAGGTCCCACGGCGTGATGATGATGCCGGTGGTGGGATCGGCCAGGGTGTCTTCGCTGGCGATGTAGTTGTCGCGATTCTCGTTGAAGATGCCCACGGTCCAGTCGATCAGCTGGGTGCCGTTGGAGGTCAGGCGGACTTCGTTGGTGCGGTCGCGGGTAACGCCGTCATGGATCAGCGCGGCCGGGGTCTGGCTGTCGACGTAGTCGTACCAGCTGGCCAGCTGGGTGCTGTCGCAGCTGGCCACGCCGGTCTGCGAGGCGCACTGGCCGGCGGTGCGATAGGTCTGCACGTAATAGCTGTCGTCGCTGACGTAGGTGGACGAACGCTTTTGGTAGGAGCTGTTGGCGGTCAGCGTGGCAAAGCCCAGGTCCCAGTTGAGCGTGGCCGAATCGATCTGGGTGTCGTCCTGGTACGGCAGCTTGACCTGCGAGCGCTGCACGTAATCGCCGAACGACGGGTTCCAGGTGGACGAGTACGCATCGGTGGTGCCGCGCGAATGGCTCAGGTCCAGGGTGACGTCTTCGGTCGGGGTGAAGCGCAGCTGCAGCTTGCCGCCGCGCGACTTGCCCGAGTTGATGTTCTTGATGCCCAGGAAGGTGTTGTCGACATAGCCGCCGATGTCGCGGTTGTAGCCGGTGATGCGCGCGGACAGCAGGTCCTTGACGATCGGCACGTTGAGCATCAGCTGCTGGCTGTTGGACGGATCGCCGCCATCGGTGCCTTCGTAGCCCAGCTGCACCTGGCCTTCCAGTTCGTTGGTGGGCTTGTTGTAGAGGATGCGGATCGCACCGCCCATCGAGCTGGCGCCGTACAGCGTGCCCTGCGGGCCACGCAGCACTTCGATGCGGTCCACGTCGAACAGTTCCATGTCCGGCGAACGGCCACCGGCATCGCTGCTGACGCCGACCGAACCGGCCACCGGGGTTTCGTCGTAATACACGCCGACGGTGGCCTCGCCTGACGAGTTCACGCCACGCAGGCTGATGCGACTGGCACCCGGACCGCTGTACTGGATGCGCAGACCCGGCACCTGTGCCGCATAATCCTTGATGTCGACAGCGCCAAGATCCTTGAGCTGCTCGGCGGTGACGGCACTGATCGCCATCGGAGTTTTTTCGATCAGGGTGGCGCGCTTGGATGCGGTCACGGTCACGCTGTCCAGCGTCTGCGGCGACTTGACGCTGGTGGTCCCGGAAGACGCGGCATCGGAAGCTTCCTGCGCATACAGGGCGGGCGTCGCTGCGCTGGCAAAGCCGGCAAGCAGCATGGACGCATACAGCGTGTTGCGTGGGTGGCGAGAGGTCGTGCGGCGTACAGGCATGGCGGTGGCGGTCATGGGGTCCCCGGGTGGTGTGGTGTGCGTTGAGGTGACGATGGCCTCCCCACCAATCGTCATCGCGTCCTGCGCTGCGTCGGACCCGCACGTGGCCCTGCATCACTATGCATATACAAGACGGAATATGTATTTACAAGTCACGCGATCGCAACAAAATTGCGCGCGATCGTGGTGCATCCAAAGCGTGCGCGACGGCTTCGCCGACACGCGATGCCGACGCCTCATTTCAACGGGTTTTCGCGGCATGAAATACCTGATTTGGCCGCGCCAACAGCACGATCCACCACAAAGGGGAAATGCACGCACCATTGCGGCGCATCGAAGAATTTCCCAAGTGCGCAGCTTTCCTGCACCGCTTCAGTGACCCGACCGTCACGCCCGCGGCGTTGACCATCACCGACCTGCGTGCTGTCATTCGGGCGCATCCTGGGAGGGATCCACAATGACGCAGACCACCCCGGCCTTCGACCAGGCCACGCAGGACATCCAGACGCTTGCGGAGCGCCCGGACAACGACACGCTGCTGCAGCTCTACGCGCTCTACAAGCAAGGTTCGGAAGGCGACGTGCAGGGCAACAAGCCCGGTTTCTTCGATTTCGTCGGCACCGCCAAGTACGAATCCTGGGAGCGCCTGCGCGGCATGGCGCCGGAAGCGGCGCAGAAGAAGTACGTCAGCCTGGTCAAGCAGTTGCTGCAGTAACCAACACGCATGAAAAAGCCGGGCATCGCCCGGCTTTTCTTTTTCCTGTCGAAACGTCGCGTCAGTGCGGCGGCAGGTCAAACACCAGCACTTCGGCCTGGCGCCCGTGGTCGAGCACCACTTCGGTTTCGTCTTCCAGCAGCAGCGCATCGCCGGCGCGCAGGTCGTGGCCATTGGCCGTCACCGCGCCACGCGCCACGTGCACGTAACCCAGTCGCCCCGACGCCAGCGGCAACGCGGCCTGCTCGTCGCCTTCCAACAAGCCGGCGTACAGGCGCGCGTCCTGGCGGATGCGCACCGAACCGCTCGCACCATCGCCGCTGACCACCAGCCGCAGCGTGCCGCGCTTTTCCACATCGGGGAAATGCTTTTGCGAATACGACGGCGCCCCGCCCGCCTCATTGGGCGCGATCCAGATCTGCAGCACGTGCGCCGGATCGTGCAGATCGGGATTGGCTTCGGCGTGGCGCAGGCCGGTGCCGGCGCTCATGCGCTGCACGTCGCCGGGCTCGACGCTGGACGCCGTGCCAAGCGCATCGCGATGGCCAAGCGCGCCTTCCAGCACGTAGCTGATGATTTCCATGTCCTGCTGCTCGTGCTCGCCCAGCGCACGGCCCGGCGCGATGCGGTCCTCGTTGATCACGCGCAGCGGTCCCCAGTGCGTATGTACCGGATCCTGGTAACTGCCGAAGGAAAAACTGTGCCGTGACTCAAGCCCACGGGCCTCGTCATAGCCGCGTTCGCGGGCCGGGCGCATCGTGATCATCGCAAGGACTCCATCGAGAGATTGCAGGGCGCTGCCGACGACACCGCCGACCGCACGAAAATTCCAACGCCACGCAGGCGTCGGCGTTACAGGCGCACGCCCAGCAGCAGCATGCTTTCGCCCAGGTTCGAACCGCCACCGATGCGTCCGTTGGAGAGATGCCGCAGCTGCAGGCGCAACCGCTGCCCCTGCCAGCCCAGGCTGCTGACGAACTGCAGGTGGCTACCCAGCCCCCCGCACGGGCCGGCGGCAGGGTCCGTCAAGACGCCCTGCCCGCCGAGCCCATGACGCGGATCAGTCCGCTGCTTCCATGGCCACCGCCCGGCCGGCCGGTGCCTGCAGCGGCGGAGGCGGCAGGCTTTCGGCGGCGATGTAGTTGGGCCAGCCGCCAGCCAGTGCGGCGTACAGCTGCACCGTGGCCACGGCGCTGCGCACACGCGCCTGGATCGCCGCATCCTGGCTGTCCAGGCGGGCGCGCTCGGCGTCCAGCAGATCCAGCGTGTCGATGGCGCCATTGTCCAGGCGCAGGCGTGCGACCTGCGCGGCGCGATCGCCGGCCTGTGCGGCCTGCTCCAGGTGCTGGGCTTCCTTGCGGCTGCGGTCCACGCGCACCAGCGCGTTCTCGGTGTCTTCCAGCGCCTCGAGCACGGTCTGCTGGTAGCTGGCCAGGTCCTCGGCGGTCTGCGCGTTGGCCTGGGCGATGCGCGCACGCACCCGGCCGACGTTGAGGAACGAGCCATCCATGCCCAGCGACAGCACGCGGGTTTCCGCATCGCGCGCGAACAGCGCGCTGCTGGCGATGGCCTGGGTGCCGAACAGCGCGCCCAGGGTGAAGCGCGGGAACAGGTCCGCCGTCGCCACGCCGACACGCGCGGTGGCCGCAGCGACGCGACGCTCGGCCGCGGCGACATCGGGACGACGACGAAGCAGGTCCGAGGGCGTGCCCGGCGCCGGCGCGGCCGGCAGGGTCGGCATCGGCCCTGCGCTCATCAGCTCGGCCGCCATCGACTCGGGCGTGGCGCCGACCAGCACCGCGATGCGGTTGGCGGCCACGGCTTCGGCCGCTTCCAGCGAGGGAATGCGCGACTGCGTGGTTTCCAATTGGGTGCGGCCGCGATCCACATCGAAGGAATCGCCGAAGCCGGCCTGCGCGCGCGTATCCAGCAGCTTGAGCGTGCGCTCCTGGGTGCTGGCGTTCTCGCGGGCGATCTCCAGCTGCGACTGGATGCCGCGCAGCTGGAACCAGCCCTCGGCCACACTCGAAGCAATCGCCACCTGCATCGCCGCCAGGTCCGCCGCGGCGGCCTGTGCATCGGCATGGCCGGCTTCGCTGGCCCGGCGCAGGCGCCCGACGAAGTCCAGTTCCCACACCGCGCCGATGCCGCCGTCGTAGCCGTGGTTATCGCGCTCGCTGCGGCTGTAACCCGGCAGCTGGTCAGCACTGCTGCGCACATGCTGGGCATCGGCCGTGGCGCTGAAGGTCGGCAGGCGCGCGTACTGGGCGTCACGCAGCAGCGCGTTGGACTGGTCGTAGCGGGCCAGCGCGATGCGCACGTCGTGGTTTTCCAGCAACGCGCGCTCGACCAGCGCGGTCAGCTTGGGATCGTCGAAGCTGCGCCAGAACTCGGCATCCCCCTTGTAGGCCGGCGCCGCATCGACCTGCGCCACCTGCGGGGCCTGCACGAAGGCCTCGGCCTGCGGGGCGTTGGGCCGCACGTAATCGGGGCCGACCGTGCACGCGGCCAAAAGCGCCGAGGCCACGCCGATGCCCAGGATATTCCTCACCATGGCAGCACCTGTCCCAGGTAGGAGAAGCTTCCGTTCGGACCATCGGCGTCGATCAGCGCCATCTGCACGCTGCTCTTGGCGCCTTCGTCCACTTCGATCTCGCCGCGCTGTTCGCCGTCGCTGTTGTTCATGTCGGTTTTGACGTAGCCGGGATGGATCGTATTGACCTTGATCGCGGTGTCGCGCAGCTCGTAGGCCAGCTGCACGGTCCAGGCGTTCACCGCGCTCTTGGACACGTTGTAGGCCGGGATCTTGAAGTCGTAGATGAAGGACGACGGATCGGCATGCAGGCTGATCGAGCCCAGCGCGCTGGACACATTCACGATGCGCCCGGCCGGCGAGGCCTTGAGCAGCGGCAGGAACGCCTGGGTCGTGGCGACCACCGCGAACACATTGGTGTCGAAGGTCGTGCGCCAAGTGGCCAGCGACTGCTCGGACGGCTTCTTGGTGAGGTCGTCGATGGCGATGCCGGCGTTGTTGACCAGGATGTCCAGGCGGCCGTGGCGCTCGCGCACGGTGCCCACGGCGGCGGCGATGCTGACGTCATCGGTGACGTCCAGCTGGATCGCTTCCACTGGCAGTCCATCGGCCTGCAGCTTCAGCGCGGCGGCCACCGCGGTCTCGCGGTTGCGGCCGGCCAACAGCGTGTGCACGCCGGACTGGGCCAGCTGGCGCACGGTTTCCAGGCCGATGCCGCGGGTGGCGCCGGTGACCAGCGCGATTTTCTGGGTGTTGGTGTTCATTGCATATCTCCGTTGGGAAGATCGCCGGGCGCGATGCCCGGCGCATGAAGCGATGACTCAGTGCGCGGTGCCGTGGGTCTGGCCCAGGGCCGGCGCGGCGTCGTGGTGGACCAGCTGGCGGCCGGACAGCTTGCGCAGCGCCACGTAGAACACCGGGGTCAGAAACAGGCCGAACAAGGTGACGCCCAACATGCCGGCGAACACGGTGATGCCGGTGACGGCGCGCACTTCGGCGCCGGCGCCATGGCCCAGCACCAGCGGCACGGTGCCGGCGATGAAGGCGATGGAGGTCATCACGATCGGACGCAGGCGCAGGCGGCAGGCTTCCAGCGCGGCGTCCACGATCCCCTTGCCGCCCAGCTCCAGCTCACGGGCGAACTCGACGATCAGGATCGCGTTCTTGCACGCCAGGCCCATCAGCACCACCAGGCCCACCTGCACGAACACGTTGTTGTCGCCGCCGGTCAGCCACACGCCCACCAGGGCGGACAGGATGGTCATCGGCACGATCAGGATCACGGCCATCGGCAGGGTCCAGCTTTCGTACAGCGCGGCCAGCACCAGGAAGGCCAGCAGCACCGACATCGGGAACACGATCATCGCCGCATTGCCCTGCGTGGACTGCTGATAGCTCAGGTCGGTCCACTCGATGCTCATACCGTTGGGCAGCACCTTGCTGGCGATCCCGGCCACGGCCTGCATCGACTGGGTCGAGGACATCACGCGCGGGTCGGCTTCACCGATCAGGTCGGCGGCCGGATAGCCGTTGTAGCGGATCACCGGGTCCGGGCCATAGGTGGTGGCCATGTGCACCATCGAACCGATCGGCACCATCTGGCCGGCGGCGTTGCGGGTCTTGAGGTTGGCGATGTCCTCGACGCTGTCGCGGAACGGCGCGTCAGCCTGGGCGATCACCTGCCAGGTACGGCCGAAGCGATTGAAGTCGTTGACGTAGGACGAGCCCAGGTAGGTCTGCATCGTGTCGAACAGGTTGGTCAGCGGCACGCCCTGGGCCTTGGCCTTGTCGCGGTCTACCTGCGCATCCAGCTGCGGCACGTTGGCCTGATAAGTGCCGATCGGGAACTGCATGCCCGGCGTCTGCGAGACCGTGCCGGCCACCGCATTCACCGCCTGCTGCAGCGCGCCGTAGCCCAGCCCCGCACGGTCCTGGATGTAGAGCGAATAGCCCGAACCCTGGCCCAGACCGAGGATCGGCGGCGGCATGATCGCGAAGCCGAAACCTTCCTGCAGCTGGGAGATCTTGCCGTTGAGTTCGGCGTTGATTTCCGCGGCGCTGCGATGGCGTTGGCTGGCCGGCTTGAGGGTGATGAACACGGTGCCGGTGTTGGGCGTGTTGGTGAACTGCAGCGCGTTGAGGCCCGGGAAGGCGATGGCGTGGTCCACGCCCTCGGTCTTCAGCGCGATGTCACTGACCTTACGCAGCATGGCGTCGGTGCGCTCCAGCGAGGCGCCTTCGGGCATCTTCACGCCACCGATCAGGTACAGCTTGTCCTGGGTCGGGATGAAGCCACCCGGCACCACCTTGAACATCACGCCCGCACCGACCAGCAGCAGCACGTACACCGCGAACACCGCACCGCGCTTGCCCAGCGCACGGGACACGGCGCCCTGGTACTTGTTGGAGCTGGTGTTGAAGAAACGGTTGAACGGACGGAACAGCCAGCCGAACAGGCGGTCGATCAGGCGCGACGGGCCATCCTTCGGCGCGTCATGCGGCTTGAGCAGCATCGCGGCCAGGGCCGGCGACAGAGTCAGCGAGTTGACCGCCGAGATCACGGTGGAGATGGCGATAGTGACGGCGAACTGCTTGTAGAACTGACCGGTCACGCCGGACAGGAACGCCATCGGCACGAACACCGCGCACAGCACCAGCGCGATCGCGATGATCGGGCCGGACACCTCGCGCATCGCCTGATGCGCGGCCGCCAGTGGCGACAGGCCTTCCTCGATGTTGCGCTCGACGTTTTCCACCACCACGATCGCGTCGTCGACCACGATGCCGATCGCCAGCACCAGGCCGAACAGGCTCAGCGTGTTGATCGAGAAGCCCAGCAGATACAGCGCGGCAAACGTGCCGACCACCGACACCGGCACGGCCAGCAGCGGAATGATCGAGGCGCGCCAGGTCTGCAGGAACAGGATCACCACCAGCACCACCAGGATCACCGCTTCGATCAGGGTGTGGACCACGGCGCTGATGGAATCACGCACGAACACGGTCGGGTCGTACGGCGCGGCCCAGGTCATGCCTTCGGGGAAGCGCGTGGCCAGTTCGGCCATCTTGGCGCGCACCGCATCGGACAGCTGCAGCGAGTTGGCACCGGGCGACTGGAACACGCCCATGCCGACCGCGTCCTTGTTGTCCAGCTGCGAGCGCAGCGCGTAGCTGCCGGCGCCCATCTCGATGCGGGCCACGTCACGCAGGCGCACGATCTCGCCGTTGTCGCCGCTCTTGACGATGATGTTGCCGAACTCGGCTTCGCTCTGCAGGCGGCCCTGGGTGTTGATCGACAGCAGGAAATCGCTCTTGGTCGGCATCGGCTCGGCGCCGAGCTGGCCGGCGGAGACCTGCACGTTCTGCTCGCGGATCGCGGCGGTCACATCCGAGGCGGTCAGGCCGCGCGAAGCGATCTTGTCCGGGTCCAGCCACACGCGCATGGCGTAGTCGCCGGCACCGAAGATGTTGATCTGGCCTACGCCCGGCAGGCGCGCCAGTTCATCCTTGATGTTCAGCACCGCGTAGTTGCGCAGGTACATCGAGTCGTACTTGCCGCTGGGCGACTGCAGGTGCACGACCATGGTCAGCGTCGGCGACTGCTTCTGCGTGGTCACGCCCTGGCGGCGCACGTCCTCGGGCAAGCGCGCTTCGGCCTGGGCCACGCGGTTCTGCACCTGCACCTGCGCCTGGTCCGGATCGGTGCCAGGGCGGAAGGTCACGGTGGTGACCAGCACGCCGTCGGAGCCTGCGACGGACTTCATGTACATCATGTTTTCGACGCCGTTGATCGCTTCTTCCAGCGGCGTGGCGACGGTCTCGGCGATCACCTTCGGGTTGGCGCCCGGATAGGTGGCGCGCACCTGCACGCTGGGCGGCACGACCTCGGGGTATTCGCTGATCGGCAGCAGCGGCAGCGCAATCAGGCCGGCGGCGAAGATCACGATGGACAACACCGCGGCGAAGATCGGCCGGTCGATGAAGAACTTGGAAATGTTCATGGGTGGCTCGCTCTCATGAGAGATGCTCTGGTGGCCGCACGAATGCGGGCCAAAGGGCGCCCATTGAACCGCCTCACAGCGGTCCGGGGCATTGCATGGGACGCGTCGCGTTCGCTCGTCGAACGCAGCGCTATTGCATCAGGCCGGGCGCGTGGTCAACGCGCCGGCCGCGTTGCGGTCAGTCGACCATGGCCGTGGCCTTGGCAACCGGCGGCGGCGCCATCGCCACGGCCTTGGCCTGCACCGGCATGCCGGGCATGAAGACCTTCTGCACGCCGTCGACGATCACCTTGTCGCCGGCCTTCAGGCCGCCGTTGACGATGCGCAGGCCATCGGCCAGGCGGCCGAGCTGCACGTCGCGACGCTGCGCCTTGCCCTGGCCATCAACCACGTAGACGTACTTGCGGTCCTGGTCGGTCAGCACGGCCTTGTCGTCGACCAGCATCGCCTCGAACTCGCCGCTGCCCGGCAGCAGCACGCGGGCGAACAGGCCCGGCACCAGGCTGTGATCGTCGTTGTCCATCAGCGCACGCACGCGGATGGTGCCGGTGCTGGCGCTGAGCTGGTTGTCGACGAAATCGACCTGGCCTTCGTGGCGATACCCGTCTTCGCCGACCAGCGCGACCTTGACCGGCAGGCCACCGTCACGACCGCTCGGGCGCGCGCCTTCGCGGGCCAGCTGCGAGTAGCGCAGGAAGGTCGCCTCATCCGCGTCGAAGTGCACCTGCACCTGGTCCGAGACCACCGTGGTCAGCACGCTGGCGGCATCGCCGGCGCCGACCAGGTTGCCGGCGGTGACCAGCGCACGGCCGGCGCGGCCGGCGATCGGCGCACGCACCTTGGTCCATTCCAGGTCGAGCTGGGCGGCATCGACCGCGGCCTGCGCGGCCTGGACTTCGGCTCCGGCCTCGGCGGCGGCCGAGCGACGCTGTTCGTACAGCTCGGTCGACATGGCGCTGAGGTCGGTGAGCTTCTTGGCGCGTTCGGCCTCGCCCTTGGTCTGGCCGGCGGCGCTGCGGGCGCGCGCCAGCTGGGCCTGGGCCTGGGCCAGCGCGGCGCGGTAGCTGCGTGCGTCGATGGTGAACAGCACGTCGCCGGCCTTCACCTCATCGCCTTCGCGATAGTTGACCTGGTCGATGTAGCCGGACACGCGCGGACGCAGCTGCACGGTCTGCACGGCCTCGACGCGGCCGCTGAATTCGTCCCACTGCTTGATCGGCTTGATCAGCACGGGTGCGGCGCTGACGGCCGGCGGCGGCGGTGCGGCGGTTTCGGCGGCCTTGCTGTTGCAGCCGGCGATGACGGCCACCGACAGCGCCAGCAGCGCGAACGGGGCCAGGCGCTGGCTGCGCGAGAAATAACGGGACGTGATCTGGTTCATGACGGATTCTCTGGTGGGGGAGAAAGTGGAAAGGCGGGAAGGCTGGGACCTCAACCTCGCTTGAGGTCAAGCATCGGGAAGGACGGGAACCTGCGGCAGCGGGTCAAACAGCGTGCGCAACGGCGGCGGCGTCCAGGCCGCATCGAAGCGGACGATCGCGCGCACCGGGCCGGGCTTGGACGGGCGTAGCAGTTCGACCGCCTTGCGGCCCACGCTCATCGCGTCGGGCCAGCCGGCGCAGGCATGCATGCGGTTCTTCGGGGTGGACAGCGGATGCTCGACCGCCAGCAGCTGCACGCGCACGCCCAGCTGGGCTGCTTCTTCGTGCAGCACCTTGGCCAGCATGTGCAGCGCGGCCGAGCCGATCGAGGCGTGGCCGTGCCCGGCCCAGCCGCACTCGGTGGCCGGGCCGCCGATCATCACGTAATGGGTGGTGGCGTGTTCGTCCTGCAGCAGCGGCAGCAGGTGGCGCGCGGCGGCCAGGTGCGAGAGCACGTCGCTGCCGAAGCGCTCGCCCAGCTTCTCGCTGGACTTCTCCAGCAGCCGGCCACTGAAGGACGGCGCGAACAGATGCGCGAACACCGCATGCAGGGTCAGCCCACGGGCGCGAACCTCACTGGCGATCTCGCGGGCACCGGCCTCATCGATCAGCGACTCGCGGGTCAGCAGCGTCAGATGGTCGTCCTCGCCGTAGCAGGAGACCAGCGCGTCCATGTACTCGCCTGGCTCGCCGATCGCCAGCACTGGGCTGCCGGCCTCGATCAAGGCGCCGACCACGCCGGCACCGGCCGCGCTGTGCGCACCCAGCACCAGGGCGGTGGGGATGCGGCCCGGTTCAATCATCCCACTCATGGGAGTTTTACTCCCATCATCGGGATAATCCCAAAATCCCGACCCAGCCGGCGCGGGCCGGACATGCTCACCCGCGCCGCACCCAACTGGTTGCGACGCGGGGCGGAGAAGTCACGCAAACCCTTGGACTGATTGGCAATCACCCGCTCAAACGCTTGTGAAATGGCGCTTTCATTCTGAACTTTCGGGTTCATTATTTTGCGGAAGACGGCGAGCGGCGACATGGCGGCAGACGGAGTGATCAGGACAGGGCGCTAACTTAGTCGCGCATCCAGGACTTGATTAGTCCAGATTTCGGGGAATAATCATCCCGCACCCGGTCCAATCCCTCCCCAACGAGGAAGTCCCATGTCCCATGACCTCAACGACACCCTGATCTTCGTCAAGGTGGTCGAGCAAGGCAGCTTCGTCGGCGCCGCCGCCGCCCTGCGCCTGCCCAAGACCACCGTGAGCCGCAAGGTGCAGGAGCTGGAAACGCGCCTGGGCGCGCAGCTGCTGCACCGGACCACGCGCAAGCTGGGCCTCACCGAAGCCGGCAACGTCTATTACGAGCACTGCCAGCGCATCGCCCGCGAACTGGCCGAGGCCGAGAGCGCCGTCGGCCAGCTGCATGCCGGCCCGCGCGGCTGGCTGCGCGTGACTGCGCCCTACTCCATCGGCATCGACAAGATCGCCCCGCTGCTTGGCGAGTTCCACGCGCGCCATCCCGAGGTGCGCATCGAGATGTTGCTCAGTAATGAGCCGATTGACCTGATCGCGGGCGAAGTCGACCTGGCCCTGCGCATCGGCAACCTGCCCGACTCCAATCTGGTCGCCCGCAAGCTGGGCGTGCTCAACACGCAGGTGTTCGCGGCCAAGAGCTACATCGCCCGCCACGGCGAACCGCTGCATCCGGACGACCTGCAGTACCACCGCACCTTCGCCATGCCCAAGCATCGCCACGGCAACAGCTATACGTGGTCGCTGGACGACGGTAACGGCGCGCGTGACTTCACCGTCAATCCGATCCTGGTCGCCAACGATCCAGCCGCACTGAAGGGCGCGCTGCTGTGCGGCGAAGGCCTGGTGATCGCGGCCGACGTGATGGTCAAGCCGTTCGTCGAAGCCGGCCTGTTGCAGCGCGTGCTGGCCGGCTGGACCGGCGGCGAATACGTGCTCAACGCGGTGTTCCCGCGTGGCCATGTGCAGTCGCCCAAGGTCCGCGCGTTCGTCGACTTCCTGCTGGAGCGCCTGAACCTGGAGATCGACTACATGAGCGCGCACTGCCCGCTCATGCAGGCCCGCCAGGATTCTGAAGCCTCGGCCGAAACCAGCGATGACATCAAGCGCATCATGGAAGAAGCCATCGCCTGATCCACGCAAGATGCTGGAACAGAAAAAGCCGGCGACTGCGCCGGCTTTTTCTTTGCCTGCCCTGTTGATGCAATGCGTTCAACCAAGCGAAACGCATCTCTTTCGCACGAGGCGACGAGCGCCGTGCATCAGTGCACGAAGCGCGTAAATCGCTTGAACTGAAAAACAAAAAACCCGGCGCTGGGCCGGGCTCTTCGTGACTCGCACAACACCTGCGAATCAAGGTGTCTGGTGGGCGGTGCAGGGATCGAACCTGCGACCCTTGCCGTGTGAAGGCAATGCTCTACCGCTGAGCTAACCGCCCGCGATGCAGACCCTCAGGCCCGATCGGGGCGCAAATCATAATGGCCCCTGCGCATCCGGTCAAACCGTTTCTGCAATCTTTTCCATTTCCGCAGCATCGACCGTGTCCCGCGCGCTTTTCGCACACAGCCGACGCGCACAAATCAGGCATCACCGCCCGCGCCTGGCAGCCAGTCGGGCAGCGCACGCCCACCGGCACGCTTGAGGATGCGGCTCCAGACCCGCGCGAACAGCGTGGCCATCTGCTCATGGTCCATGCCCCGCTCCAGGCCCTTCGTCGCTGCCTCGTACAGATGCAGCGCTTCCTGCAGCGTCGCGCGCGGATGGCGCACGTACAGCAGGTAGACGCATTCGATCAGCGGCCAGCAATCTTCCAGCGTGTCGCCCTGTCGCGCGCAAGGCAGCGCCTGCAGGTGCGCGCGCCAATAGTCGGCCTCGTCTTGCAGCTGTAGCCAATCAGGCATCGGCGGAGCGGATTGCATGGGCATCGTGGCGTGCGTCCTTTCCCGCGGGTGGGGAACAGGCGCTATCAGCGCCCTTCCGCTTCCCACAGGAACGTGCGCAGCGGCGGCCGGCGGCCTTGCAACGCGCGGCCGATGCCAGCGCCGCGATCCGCGTGTCGCATCGCTCACTCACTTTCGAGATCGCGCAGGCATATGCGTTGCGCGCCCAACGCGCTCAAATCAGTAGCGCGAAGCCACGCCTCGGCAACGCAACTTGATGTGCATGGGCGAGAGAAAGAAAGTCGTGTCGCGTGATGACGCAGGCGACAGATCGCGTCGAACCCTGTTTGAAGATGGTGTGCCCGGAGCCGGAATCGAACCGGCAAGGGGTTGCCCCCGGCGGATTTTAAGTCCGATGCGTCTACCAATTTCGCCATCCGGGCAGGAAGGCCGTGCGCAGGCTAACAGGAAGCAGCCGATGCGCCCATCGCTGCGATGACCTCGTGCACGCATGGGTGCGGCGTTGCAGGCATCGTGGCGATGGTGGATCTACAGAAACGAAAAAGGCCCTGTCACCAGGGCCTTGATCGTGAAGCCGGCAATGCCGGTTTCGGATTGGAGCGGGATAAGAGACTCGAACTCTCGACTTCGACCTTGGCAAGGTCGCGCTCTACCAACTGAGCTAATCCCGCGTGTTGCTGGAAAATTCGGCGAACCGGACTTTCGTTCTAAGTTTTGGAGGCCTGGGTCGGAATCGAACCGGCGTACGCGGATTTGCAGTCCGCTACATGACCACTCTGCCACCAGGCCGGTGACGCGCGGTTGGCCTTGCGACCTTCCGACAAAACAAAACCCCTTTTGAGGAGTTTCATCCACGTGCTTGAAGCAGCCTGCCTTCGAACACGTTTTGAAACTTGGAGCGGGATAAGAGACTCGAACTCTCGACCTCAACCTTGGCAAGGTTGCGCTCTACCAACTGAGCTAATCCCGCGAGAGAGGCGAAATTGTAGTGTCTTTCTTGCCGGTGTCAACGGCTGCTTGCTCATCTTCTCGAAGACTCGGCCAGGCAGCCCGCAGATACAGGTATCCGGAGTACAAAGTGAGCAGCGCGGCCACCGCCAGCAGCCAGTCGCCGATGTGGAAAACCGGCACGCTCATCCAGATATTGCTCAGGCCGTGGCTGGCCGGACGCACCGAATACAGCAGGCAACCCAGCGCCACCATCTGCACGGTGGTCTTGAACTTGCCGACCCAGGCGACCTTGACCTTGCCGCGCTGGCCTATTTCGGCCATCCACTCGCGTAGCGCCGAGACCGCGATTTCGCGACCGACGATCACCGCCGCCCAGAACGCCATCCACGGGGTCGGATGCCCCTGCACGATCAGGAACAGCGACACGGCCACCATCAGCTTGTCGGCAACCGGGTCCAGGAAGGCGCCGAAGGCCGAGTACTGGTGCCAGCGGCGGGCGATCCAGCCATCGAGCCAGTCGGTGACCGCGGCGATGGTGAAGACGGTCACCGAGGCGATGCTGGTCCACCAGAACGGCAGGTAGAAGACCACCACGAGCACCGGGATCAGCACGATCCGGAGCAGGGTGAGCCAGGTGGGGATGGTCAACTTCATGTTCGATCAGGGCCGGGCGCGGTGGGATTCGCCGGTGCAGGCAGCCCGTGCAGGTTAGCGTAGATGCGCTGCGCAAGGGCGTCATTGATGCCTTCCACGCGCGCGATTTCTTCCACGCCCGCGGCCTTGAGGCCCGACAGTCCGCCGAAATGCTTGAGCAGGCTGGCGCGGCGCCGCGGGCCGATGCCGTCGATGTCTTCCAGCTTGGAGGTGGTGCGCGCCTTCTGCCGCTTGCCGCGATGGCCGGTGATGGCGAAGCGATGTGCCTCGTCGCGCACCTGCTGGACCAGCTGCAGTGCCGGCGAGGCCGCACCGGGGTTCACTTCGCGGCCATCGTCCAGGATCAGGGTTTCGTGGCCGGCGCGGCGCTCCACGCCCTTGGCCACGCCAACCAGGGTCACGCCGTCCACGCCCAAATCGGCCAGGGCTGCGCGCGCCTGGTTGAGCTGACCGGTGCCGCCATCGATCAGCAGCACGTCGGGCAGCACCGTGCCCTCCTCCATCGCGCGGCGGAAGCGGCGCTCGATCGCTTGGCGCATTGCGGCGTAATCGTCGCCCGGCTCGATCCCGGTGATGTTGAAGCGGCGGTACTGGGAACGCACCGCACCCTTGTCGTCGAACACCACGCACGAGGCCACCGTCGCCTCGCCCATCGTGTGGCTGATGTCGAAGCACTCGATTCGTTGGGCCGGTTCGGACAGCCCCAGCAGCTCCTGCAGCGCAACGCTGCGCGCGGCCTGCGCATTGCGGCTGGTCATCTCGGTGGCCAGGGTGATCTCAGCATTGCGCCGCGCCAGATCGAGGTAACCGGCGCGCTCGCCGCGCACGTTCCACTTCAGCTGCACCTTGCGATTGGCGGCGGAGGTGAGCGCCGCCTCGATCAGCTCGGCCTCGGGGATCTCGCGGTCCAGCAGAATCTCGCGCGGGGCAACCTGCTCGGCGTAGTACTGCGACACGAACGCCGCCAGCACTTCGTCAGCACTTTCCTCGCCGTTGGTGCGCGGGTAGAAGGCGCGCGTGCCCAGGTTGCGACCGTCGCGGAAGGCCAGCAGCAGCACGCAGGCCGTGCTGCCCTGCATCGCGCAGGCCAGCGCGTCCAGGTCGGCCGCATGGCCATCCACGTACTGGCGCGACTGCATGCCGCGCAGACGCTTGAGCAGGTCGCGCAGGCGCGCGGCTTCTTCGAATTCCAGCTTCTCGGCGGCGCGCTCCATCTCGCCGGTGAGTTCATCGCTGAGCTCGTCGCTGCGCCCGCCCAGGAACAGCGAGGCGCGATGCACCGACTGGTCGTAATCCTGCTGGCTCACCAGGTCCACGCACGGCGCGGTGCAGCGGCCGATCTGGAACTGCAGGCACGGCCGCGTGCGATTACGAAAGACGCTGTCCTCGCAGTTGCGCAGCTTGAACAGCTTCTGCATCAGGTTGAGCGTGTCGCGCACCGCGCCGGCGCTGGCGTAGGGGCCGAAGTAACGCCCCTGAATCGCGCGCGGCCCGCGATGCAACGCGATCCGCGGGAAATCCTCTCGTGTCAGCAGCACGTACGGATAGCTTTTGTCGTCGCGCAGCGAGACGTTGTAGCGCGGCGTCAGCGACTTGATCAGCTGGTTTTCCAGCAGCAGCGCTTCGGCCTCGGTGCGGGTGACGGTGACGTCCATCCGCGCGATCTGCGCGATCATCGCCGTCGTGCGCGGATTGCGCGGCGCGTTGTTGAAATAGCTGCCGACGCGGTTGCGCAGCGCACGCGCCTTGCCCACGTACAGCAGCGTGTCGTCGGCCGCGTACATGCGGTACACGCCGGGCGCGGTGCTCAGCGCGGCGGCAAAGGCCTTGCCGTCGAAGGCGTCTTCGGGTTTTGGGACTGCGCGACGGCTCATGCGTCGATCGGCACCTGCGTCAGCGTGTTGCTGGCCAGGTCCAGGCACAGCACCGCATGCGCGTCGGTTTCGGAGATCCACAGCTTGCCACCGAAGGCGGCGACACCCGCCGGCCCCGCCAGCTTGCGGAGGTCAAGCTTGCTCACCACGCCGCCGCCCAGGCGCAGGCTGCGAATGCAGCCATTGCCGGTATCGGCGATCCAGAGCAGCGGCGAATCCGGGTCCAGCGCCAGCGCCTCGGGCGCCTGCAGCTGCGCCTGCTGGCGCTGGCCGTCGGCATCGCCGAACTCCCACAGGCCCTGCCCGACCAGGGTCTGGGTCAGGTCGCCACGCAGCTGCACACCGCGGATCGACGAGGCCAGCGTGTCGGCCACGTACAGCGCTTGCTGGACCTGCGCCAGACCGGAAGGCTGGGCGAAGCTGGCCAGGATGCCGGCGCCATCGCGCTGGCCCATCTGGCCGGAACCGGCACGGCATTCGAGCATGCCCAGGCCCTCGGCCTGGTTCCAGGTCCAGATGCGGTTGTCGCCGGCCAGCGTCACGTGCACATGGCTGTTGCCCGCCACCAGGGCGACCGGCGATGGCAGCGAGACGTCACGCAGCGCGCGGATCGGGCCTTCGGAGGGCATCGCCGCGCGGCGATTGCCCAGCATCGTCTGCACCTCGCCGCTGCGCAGGTTGATCCGGCGCAGCAGGTGGTTGCCGGTATCGGCCACGAACAGCGACTCGCGCAGCAATGACAGCCCGTTGGGCCGGCAGAAGCTGGCCAGTTCGGCCTCGCCATCCAGCGCATCGGCGGTGCCGTTGCCGAAGCGGCGCAGCACGCGACCGGCGTGGGTGCATTCCAGGATCTGGTGATGGCCACTGTCGGCCACGTACAGGCGGTCGGCGGTGGCGACCAGCCCGGTGGGAAAACGCAGCGGCAGGCGCGGCTCGGGATGGGTTTCGGCGCGGCGCGTGTCTTCCAGCGGCTCAGGCAGCGGATCGCACAGCGTGGCGATCGCCGCTTCCAGTGCGCCGATGCCCGGCGTGCCGACGATGCGGTCCACCATCCGGCCCTTGGCATCGATCAGCACGATGGTCGGCCAGGATTCGATCTCGAAACGCTGCCAGACGTGCCAGTCCACGTCATGCACGACCGGGAAGCTCACCCCGTGCCGGCGCAGGCGCTTGAGAACGGCGACCGGATCGCGGTGTACGTCGAAGCGCGGTACCGCCAGCACCAGCACCTGCAGGCGGCCGGGATAACGCCGCTGCAGCACCGCCAGGTCGGCCAGGCGCTGCATGCACCAGGCCGACGCCGGATCCACGAAGGCCAGCGCCACCGCGCTGCCTTCCAGCGAACGCAGTGCGATCGGCGCGGCGTTGAGCCAGTGCAGGCCGTGAGGAAAATCGGGAGCGTGGGTTGCGGTCATCTGCCCTGGATTATGCCGGAGGCGTGTTCACGCAACGGGACGACAGCCAACCGCCTGCGCCTGCGAATCGACCCCTCGCCGGATGCCGCCACGAACCGCTGTATGCGATCACGCCAATCCGTCCAAATGGCGCTGGGCGCGTTCCAGGTCTTCCGGCGTGTCCACGCCCGGCGGGAATTCGGCCGGGGTCAGCGCCACGGCGATCTTGAATCCCGCCTCCAGCGCACGCAGCTGCTCCAGCGATTCGGTGCGCTCCAGGTTGCCCGGCGGCAGCGCGGTGAACTGGCGCAGGAAGCCGGCGCGATACGCGTAGATGCCGATGTGGCGCAGGAACGGCGCGGCCGATTCCGGCAAGGTCTCGCGGCTGCGGGCGAAGCCATCGCGGTGCCACGGCAGCGGCGCGCGGCTGAAATACAGCGCATCGCCGTTGGCCGCCATCACCAGCTTGACCGCATTGGGGTCGAAGACCTGCTCGACCTCAAGGATCGGCGTGGCCAGGGTCGCCATCGGATGGCCGCTGGCCGACAGCGCCGCAGCGACGGCGCGGATGCCTTCGGGCGGTGCGAAGGGCTCGTCGCCCTGCAGGTTCACCACCAGCGTGTCGTCGTCCCAGCCGGCGATGCCGGCGCATTCGGCCAGGCGATCGCTGCCCGAGGCGTGGCTGGCGGCAGTCATCGCGACCTGCACGCCGCTGCCTTCCAGCACGCGGGCCACGCGCTCGTCATCGGTGGCGACCCAGACCTCGCGCGCGCCTGCATCCAGCGCGCGCTCGGCCACGTGCAGCACCAGCGGCCGGCCGCCCAGCAGTCGCAAGGGCTTGCCCGGCAGGCGCGAGGCGTCGTGGCGCGCAGGAATCGCGACGACGAAGGATTCGTTCAGTTCAGCCATCAGCACGGTCTCGCATGTCCGATCAGGTGGTGGCGATGCAGCAGGCCATCAAGGCGGCGCGCCATCGGCGCATTCGCGGTGCGTGGATGGTACGGCGACCACGTTCGCGCGCCGTCGTCGGCATGTCGCGGGCGAGGACAACGCAGTTGCTGCACAGGGAAGCGCCTGCGCTCAGGCCTTTCCACGCTTGGATGTACGGCGCGCAGCCTGCGCGCGCAGCGGCAGCAGGCGCGCCTCCAGGGCCACCCAGAAGGCTTCCGGCAGGGCGGCCTCGATCGGTACGCTGTAGGCCCAGTCGCCGACAAGACCCGCGCACTTCACCGCGTCCTTCTCTGTCATCAGCAGCGGCAGGTCGCTGCCGAACTGCAGGTCCTGCGCGGTGTAGGCCTGGTGGTCGTCGAAGGCATGCGGCACCACGCCGATGCCGTAGTCGCGCAGCATGTCGAAGAACCGCGCCGGATTGCCGATGCCGGCCACCGCATGCACGCGATGGCCGCTGAACGCCGCCAGCGGCAGCGGTTTGCCCGCCGTCATGGGCACCGCGCATTCGGACTGCAGCGTCATCGGCCATTCGCCGAAACCCGCCGCGCCGCCGTTGACGACACGGAAGTCGCAGCGCAGGCCGCGTGCCGCGGGCTCGCGCAGCGGCCCTGCGGGCAGCAGGCGGCCGTTGCCGTACCGGCGGCGGCCGTCGATGACTTCGATCTCCAGGTCGCGGCGCAGGCGATAGTGCTGCAGGCCGTCGTCACAGACCACGATGTCGCAGCCTTCTGCCGCCAGCGCACGTGCCGCGGCGACACGATCGCGGTCCACGCGCACGCGCACGCCGGTGCGACGGGCGATCAGCACCGGCTCATCGCCGCCGTCGGCCGGCGTGGTCTGCAGGTCCACCCAACGCGGCGAGGCTTCGTCGTTACGGCCGTAGCCGCGACTGGCCACGCCGGGCGTCCATCCGGCGTCACGCAGGCGCTGGACCAGCGCGATGGTCAGCGGCGTCTTGCCGGTGCCGCCGACGGTGACATTGCCGACCACGATGACCGGCACCGGCGCGCGCTTGCGGGCCAGCAGGTGCAGGCGGAACAGCGCGCCGCGCAGCTTCAGCGCGCTGGCGTAGATCGGCTCCAGCAGGCCCGCCAGCGGCGGCACCGGCGCACCGTCGAACCAGTGGCGCGGCGTCTTAGGCGCCTTGCTCATTCGGCTTCGCGGAACTGCGCACCGTGCAGCTGCGCGTACAGGCCGCCGCGGGCCAGCAGTTCGTGGTGCGTGCCCTGCTCGACCAGGCGGCCGTGGTCGAGCACCAGCACCTGGTCAGCGTGCTCGATGGTGGACAGGCGATGGGCGATGACCAGCGTGGTGCGATCGGGCATCAGCTGGGTCAGCGCGTCCTGGACCAGGCGCTCGGATTCGTTGTCCAGTGCGGCGGTCGCTTCGTCCAGGATCAGGATCGGCGCGTCCTTAAGCATCGCACGGGCGATCGCCAGGCGCTGGCGCTGGCCACCAGAGAGCTTGCCGCCCTTGACCCCGATCGCGGTGTCCTTGCCTTCGGGTAGCTGCTCGACGAATTCCATCGCATGCGCGCCACGCAGTGCCTTATCCAGCGCCTGCGGATCGGCCGACTGCATCTCGCCGTAGGCGACATTGGCCGCGATGCTGCCGTCGAACAGCATCACCTGCTGGCCGACCAGCGCGATCTGCCGGCGCAGGTCGGCCAGTGCGTAGTCCTGCAGCGGCTCGCCATCGACCAGGATCTGCCCGTCTTCCGCATCGTAAAAGCGCGGGATCAGCTTGATCAGGCTGGACTTGCCACTGCCCGAGCGGCCGACGATCGCGGTGACCGTGCCGGGCCGCGCGGTGAAGCTAATGTGCTCCAGCGCCGGCTTGCTCTGGCCCGGATAGCGCGCGGTGACGTCGCGAAACTCGATCGTGCCTTTGGCCCGGGTCAGCGGGCGCGTGCCGGCATCGGCTTCGTCCGGCGCATCCAGCACCGAGAACAGGCGCTCGGCCGAGGCCACGCCACGCTGCAGGACGTTCTGGACACTGGTGAGGTTTTTCAGCGCGGGGATGATGCCGGCCATCGACAGCAGCAGGGTGAAGAACCCGCCCGCGCTGAGGCGACCGGCCGCGGCTTCGTGCCCGGCAATCAACAACAGCGCGGCCAGGCCGATCGCCCCCATCATCTGCACCGTCGCGGTGGACAGGCCGCGGGTGGATTCGACCTTCATCGCCAGGCTGAGGTTGCGATCGGCCAGTGCGTGGTAACGCTGCAGCTCGGAGGCCTGCGCACCGTAGACCTTCACTTCCTGCTGGTTCGAGAGCGTCTGGTCGGCGGCCTGGAGCAGCTGCGCGCCGCTTTCCTGGATGCGATGGCTGACACGGCGGTAACGCTTGGCGACCTTGCTCATCACGAACGCCAGCGGCGGAACGAGCAGCACGATCGCGATCGTGACCTGCCAGCTGGTAATCAACATCGTGATCAGCAGTGCGATCGCCTGCAGCGCCTGCTGGATCATGGTTTTCAACGCGTCCACGGCGGCCTGGGCCACCTGGTCCGAGTCCGATCCCAGCCGCACCAGCATCGAGGGCACCGGCTCGGCATCGAAACGCGAACCCGGCAGGCGCAGGTACTTGCTCAACACCTTGACCCGCAGGTCACGGGCGATGCTGCGCGCCGCGCGTCCCATCGACATGTCGGTGATGTAGCCGGCGACGCCACGCACCAGGAACAGGCCCACGATCATCGCTGGCATCAGCCACTGCGACTCTTGCGGATCCTGGTTGAGGAAGGTGCGGTTGGTGATCGGCTCCATCAAATGCGCGAAGGCACCGGTCCCGGCCGCCTCCACCAAGGCCGCGATAAAGGCCAGCAGCAGCAGCCATCGGTAGGGTCCAGCGAAGGCCAGCAGCCGGCGATAGGTCTTCCACCCGGAATCGGGCGCGGCTGCACTCACTTGGCCGGCTCCGGCGCCGTGGCGATCGAGACGCGCTTGAAGTTCAACTGGGCCAGCGCGTCCAGCGCGGTGACCACGGCCTGGTGCGGGGTGCGACCGTCGGCGCGTAGCAGGACGGACTGGCCGCGGTCCTTGCCTGCGGCCTGGACCAGCGCGCGCTTGAGCGCATCGACATCGGTATGCAGCACTTCACTGTCGCCGACGAAATAACGCCCCTCGGCATTGATCAGCACGCTCAACGCCTTGGGCGGCGTGCCCGTCTGCTGCTGTGAGGCCGAAGGCAGCTGCAGCTGCAGGGTCGAGCGCGCATCGAAAGTGGTGGTGATCACGAAGAAGATGATCAGCACCAGGATCACGTCGATCAGCGGGACCAGGTTGATCTCCGGCTCGTCGTGGGCACGGTCGTCGCGGATACGCATGCGGCGCGGCTCAGTCGTACTGCCGCGGCGCGGCGGCGTTGCGCACTTCCAGCGCGTCGGACAGGGCCATCGCCTGCTGCTCCATCTCGACCACGTAGCCAGTGATCTTGCCGCGGAAATAGCGATGGAAGATCAGCGCCGGGATCGCTACCAGCATGCCGGTGGCCGTGCACACCAGCGCCTTGCCGATGCCGCCGGCAAGCTGGTTCACATCGCCCAGGCCGTGATCGAGGATGCCCAGGAACATCTGGATCATGCCGACCACCGTGCCCAGCAGGCCCAGCAGCGGGCCGGCCGCGGCAATCGTGCCCAGGGTGTTGAGGAAGCGCTCCATGCGATGGACCAGGTGGCGGCCGGTGTCCTCGATGCGCTCACGGACCACGTCGCGCGAGCGATGGCGCACGTCCAGCGCGGCGGCCAGCAGCGCGCCCAGCGGCGAGGTCTGGCGCAGGGATTCGATGTGCGTGTCTTCCAGATTGGCCGAGGCGGCCCAACGGCGGACTTCCTCACCCAGGCCGGGCGGCAGGATCTCCTTGCGACGCAGGCTCCAGAAGCGCTCCACCACGATGGCCAGGGCCAAGACGGCAAGCAGCAAGAGCGGGATCATGGGCCAACCGCCCGCCTTGACCAGTTCCAGCACGTTCAATCCTCCGGCGCTTGGGGCCGTGTAGTCACAGACCGATAGGATAGCGCAGCGCTTGATCGCACCCCGACCGCGTCCCACAGGCGCCGCTGCCAGGCGCGGCGTTCACGCACGGCCAGCCCGTCCGCGCCTAGCCAGACCGTGAGTGCGCCGCTGTCGGCGGTGTTCAGCACCTCGCTACCGGCCTGCTGCCAGCGCCGCACGATCTGCGCGCGCGGATGGCCGAAGCGGTTGCCATACCCGGCCGACACCAGCGCCAACCGCGCGCCCGTGGCCTGGACGAAGCCGGGATCGGACGATTCATCGCTGCCATGATGCGGCGCCAGCACGACCTCGGCGCGCAGCCTAGTGGGCTGCTCACGCAGCAGCTTGCGCTCGATGACCTGGCCGATATCGCCGGTCAGCAGCGCGGCGCCCTGCCGCGCCTGCACGCGCAGCACGCAGCTGGCCTCGTTGCCCAAATAGGGAAAGCCGCGCGCCGGATGCAGCACTTCGAAGCTCACGCCATCCCATTCCCAAGCCTGGCCGCGGCGGCAGGCGGTCTGCAGCGGCACCGGCGAACCCGAAGGCGCCAGCACCTCGCGCACCGGCATGCCCAGCAGCACCGCGCCCAGGCCGCCGGCATGATCCGCATCGCCGTGGCTGACCATCACCCGGTCCAGCGCATCGATGCCCAATGCATGCAGCGCCGGCACGACGACGCGCTCGCCGGCATCGAAGCCATCGGCCACCGCAGGCCCGGTATCGAACAGCAGCGCGTGGTCGTGGGTGCGGACCAGCACCGACAGCCCCTGCCCCACATCCAGCACCGTCAGTGCGACTTCGCCCGGGGCCGGACGGCCGGTGTCCGGCCACATCAGCGGCAGCCACAGCAGCAGCGCCAATGGCTTGCCCGGCACGCCGCGCGGCAGCAGCAACCAGAACGCGCCCAGCAGCGCCAACGGCAGCGTGTACCACGCGCCTTCAGCCAGCCACCACAAGGAAAAGCGGCTGCGCGCCATCCACGCGAACAACGCCCAGCTCGGCTCGAACGCATGCCCGGCCAGCCACCACGCCGGCGTACCCCAGCCGGCGTGCAGCGCTTCCAGCCCGGTGCCCAGCAGCGACAACGGCACAATCACCAGGCTCCACCAAGGGATCGCCACCAAATTGGCCAGCGGCCCGGCCAGCGAAGCCTGGCCGAACAGCACCACCGTCAGCGGCAGCAGCCCGAGGCTGGCCACGCCCTGCGCGGACAGGAACTGCCGCAGCAGCGGCGCATCGCTGCGCGGCAGGCACCACAGCAGCCAGCCCACGCCGGCGAAGCTCAGCCAGAAACCGGCGACCAGCGGCGACAGCGGATCGACCAGCAGCACCGCCAGCGTGGCCAGCGCCAGTGACTGCACGCCCGACGCAGGCCGTCGTCCGCAGCGGGCCAGCGCCACCACCGCAATCATCAGCACCGTGCGCGTGGTCGGCAGCGAGAACCCGGACAGCACCGCATAGCCCGTGGCGAACCCCATCGCCGCCACGCCGGCCGCCATCGACCGCGGCCACCAGCGCCCCAGCTGCGGGAACAGCCGCCACAGCCCGGCCACCAGCAGCGCGCCCAGGCCGGCGACCAGTCCGACGTGGAAGCCGGAGATCGCGATCAGATGGGTCAGGCCAGCCGCACGCAGTGTGTTCCAGTCGGCATCGTCCAGGCTGCCGGTATCGCCCAGCGCCAGCGCGCGCACGAAACGCTGCGACGCGGGGGGCGCCTGGCTCGCGATCCGCGCCGACATGCGCTCGCGCCAGGCATCCACGCCGGTCGGCGGCGACAACGCACGCGCCCGCTCGACCTGGCGCACGTAGCCGGTCGCGGCCACGCGCCGGGCCAGCGCATAACGCTCGCTGTCGAAGCCACCAGGATTGGCCAGTCCGCGCGGCGCGCGCAGGCGCACCACCAGTTTCCAGCGCGCGCCGGCGTGCAGCTGGGTGCGCGGGCCCGGCGCGGTGGCACCGAAGTCGTCGTACCAGGACAGCTGCAGCCTGCGTCCGCAACCACGCGCCTGTTCGCCCGGACAGGCATCGGCCAGAAAATCGAACCGCGTGCGCCGCGCCTCGGCCTGCGGCAGGCCGACGATCCGACCTTCGAGCACCAGGTCCTGCTTTTCGAAGCGCGGCGGCAGTTGCGCCGACAACACGTGCCCGGCCTGCAATCCTGTCCACGCAAGCCCGACCAGCAGCGCCGCCAGCAGCCGCAACCCGCCCGGCCGCCACCACAGGCCGATGCCCAGGCACAGCAGCACCACCAGCACCCAGCGCGCGGGCAAGGCCGGCAACAGCAGGCCACCACGGCTGCCCGCCAGCATCACCAGCGCGACCGCCACGCCAAAGGGCGCCATCTTGAAAGCGAAAACCGCGGGCAGCGTCCTGTTGCCCTGCCCGGTCCATGGGCGCGTCCACTGCATCGGCGGCCTCCTGCCTGCGCTGCACACCCAGCTTCGCAAGCGACGATCGCGCTGCCCATCGGCGCACGACGCGCCGGCCTGTCAGGCAAATCCGAACCACCATCGCCCTGCGCTACCATCGCCCTCGCGTCAGGCCAGCCCGGTCCTCCCTGCGTCAGCCGCTGCCGCCCTTCCCGCCGCCCAGCGGCCCTGCGCGAATCCTGTATGTCACTTCCCGCGTTCCGTGCCGGCAAAGCCGCCGTCGCCTTCATCCTGGTCACCGCGATGCTGGACATCGTCGCGATGGGCATCATCATCCCGGTGCTGCCGCACCTGATCGAACAGTTCTCCGGTTCGACCTCGCGCGCCGGCCTGATCAATGGCGTGTTCGTCGCGCTGTGGGCGCTGATGCAGTTCCTGGTCTCGCCGATCGTCGGCTCGCTCTCGGACCGCTACGGACGCCGGCCGGTGATCCTGCTGTCCACGGCCGGGCTGGCGGTGGATTACCTGCTGATGGCCGTCGCACCGAATCTTTGGTGGCTGGCCGCCGGGCGCATCGTCTCGGGCATCACCACCGCCAGCTTCACCACGGTCTATGCCTACATGGCCGACATCACCACGCCGGAAAACCGCGCCCGCGGCTACGGCCTGATCGGTGCGGCCTTCAGCGCCGGCTTCGTCGCCGGACCGCTGCTTGGCGGTGTGCTGGGCGAATGGTCGCCGCGTGCGCCGTTCTGGGCGGCGGCGGCGATGAGCGCGCTGGCGTTCTGCTATGGCCTGTTCGTGCTGCCCGAGTCACTGAGCCAGGAGCGGCGCATGGCCTTCTCCTGGCATCGCGCCAATCCGTTGGGCGCGCTGCGCCTGCTGCGCTCGCACCAGGAGCTGACCGGCCTGGCGGTGGTGAACTTCCTGCTGTACTTCGCCCACCACGTGTTCTCGGCGGTGTTCGTGCTGTATGCCGGCGCGCGCTACGGCTGGGGCGCGTGGCAGGTGGGCATGCTGCTCGCCCTGGTCGGCGCGCTGGACATGGTGGTCCAAGGCACGCTGACCGCGCCGATGGTCAAGCGCTTCGGCGACCGTCGCACGATGATCATCGGGCTGTGCTTCGGCACGATCGGCATCGCCTGCATGGGCCTGGCGCCGACCGGCTGGCTGTTCGTCGCGGCGATGCTGCCCAACGCGCTGTGGGGCGTGGCGATGCCGACCATCCAGTCGCTGATGACCCAGCGCGTGTCCGAGTCCGAACAAGGCCAGCTGCAGGGCGCCAACAACAGCGTCGGCGCGATTGCCGGCGTGCTCTCGCCGGTGTTTTTCGGCTGGGTGTACTCAGCTTCGGTCGGGCCGAATGCGGGCATTCCCTATATCGGCACGGCGTTCCTGATCGCCGCGTGCGTGCTCGCCGCGGCGGCGTTCATGGGCGTGCTGGGCGGACGCGCGGTCACGCCCACTCAGTCCAGCGACCAGCGCCCCAGCACCTCGTAAGGCGCGCCGGTCACGCCGCGCAGCAGGACGACTTCGCCGAACGCCAAACGCACCGGCGGACTGTCTTCCGGCGGCGCGCGGCGATCGTCGTTGTGGCCCAGCGTGAGATGCGGATGGAACGCCGGCGACTTGGCCAGCAGCAGGCGGTTGAGCATGGCCGCCTGGCGCACGCGTACTTCCAGCTCGGCCAGCGCGCGCGGCGTTTGCGATGCGGCCAATACCACCGAATTGCGTCCGAACACGGCGACCTGATCCAGCGTCAGCACGAACGGGTCGCCCTGCACGCTGGCCATCGCCCGCTGCGCACCTGCCACCACCGATGGGATCTGCTCGTCCATCGGCTGGCCCAGGTACAGCAGGGTCACGTGGCGCTTGGCTGCCAGCACCGGCTTTATTTGGCCGAAGCGCGTGCCATGCAGGCGCGCGGCTTCGTCCAGCACCGCCTGGTCGCCGTCGGCCGGCATCAGGGCGAAGAACAGGCTTGGCGGCGGCGCGCTGGGTCGGGCGAAGAAATCGTCCTGCATGGTCTCTATCTCTTGGCCGGCTCGGCAGGCCCGCGTGGCGTGCCTTTACGGCAGGCGTCGGAGCAGTAAACGACCTGATCCCAGTCGCGCGCCCATTTCTTGCGCCAGGTGAAGTCCCGCCCGCACACCGGGCAGCGCTTGCGTGGCAAATCAGCTTTGGCCACGCCGCGCGGCATGCAGGCGGTGCGCGATCAGACCGCGGCGGTGATGACGATCTCGACCTTCCATTCCGGCTTGGCCAGCTGGGCCTGCACGGTGGCGCGGGCCGGGGTGTGGCCGGGGACGACCCAGGTTTCCCACTCGGCATTCATGCCGGCGAACTCGGACAGGTCGGCCATGAAGATCTCCGCGCGCAGGATCTTGGACTTGTCCGAACCGGCCTGGGCCAGCAGCGCGTCGATGTGGCCGAGCACTTCGCGGGTCTGGGCGCCGATGTCGCCGCCGGCTTCCGCAATCTGCCCGGCCAGGTAGGCCACGCCGTTGTGCACGGTCATCTCGGACATGCGCGGGCCGGTATCGAAACGCTGGATCATGGAAACACTCGGTAGTGGATGGGAGGCGCGCCACGCTACCGGCCCGGCGAGCGGATTCCAAGCGGTCCGAGGCTCTTCCGACATGATGGATGCTGCATTCCAGCCATGGCCGCGGGTTTGCACCCGCCGGCAACACGCCCGCGCGCAGGATCGGCAGCCTCCTTCCCAACCTGCGAGCCTGTCCGTGGCCGATTCCGCTTCTGATGTCAGTGTCCTGTTCTCTCCCACCCGCCTGGGCGACATCGCCCTGGCCAACCGCGTGGTCATGGCCCCGCTGACCCGTGACCGCGCCATCGAAGGCCGCGTGCCCACGCCGCTGGCCATCGACTACTACGCCCAGCGCGCAAGCGCCGGCCTGATCATCGCCGAGGCGACCCAGATCACCCCGCTCGGCCAGGGCTACCTAGACACGCCCGGCATCTATAGCGAGGCGCAGGTCGCCGGCTGGAAGGCCGTGACCGACGCGGTCCACGCGGCCGGCGGCAAGATCGTCCTGCAGCTGTGGCACGTGGGCCGTATCTCCCACGTCAGCCTGCTGCCGGAGGGCGAAGTCCCAGTCGCGCCCAGCGCACGCCGCGCCAAGGCGCAGACCTTCACCGCCGAGGGCATGGTCGATGTGTCCGAGCCACGCGCGCTCGAACTGGACGAAATCCCCGCGCTCATCGCCGACTACCGCACCGCCGCGCGCAATGCCATCGCGGCTGGTTTCGATGGCGTGGAAGTGCATGCGGCCAACGGCTACCTGATCGACCAGTTCCTGCGCGACGGCAGCAACCACCGCACCGACGCTTATGGCGGCAGCATCGAACATCGCACCCGCCTGCTGGACGAAGTGGTCAACGCCGTGGCTGAGGAAATCGGCGCCGGCCGCACCGGCGTGCGCCTGTCACCGGTGACCCCGGCCAACGATGCCCACGACAGCGCCCCGCAGCCGCTGTTCGAGCGCGCGGTCGCGCGGCTGGAAGCCATCGGCGGCCTGGCCTTCATCCACGTGATCGAGGGCGCCACCGGCGGCCCGCGCGACAACATCGCCTTCGACTACGCCGCGCTGAAAGCCAAGTTCAGCGGTCCGTGGATCGTCAACAACGGCTACGACAAAGCCATGGCGGTGGCCGCGCTGACCGCGGGCAAGGCCGATGCGGTCGCCTTCGGCAGGCCTTTCATCGCCAACCCGGACCTGGTGGCGCGCCTGCGCCAGGACGCGCCGCTGGCCAGTTTCAACCAGGCCACGCTGTATGGCGGCGGTGCCGAGGGCTACACCGACTATCCGGCGCTGACCGCTGAAGCCGTGAACTGAGCGCGGCGTTGCCACAGCGCTGGACCGGCATGCGCGGGCGCTATCACGCCATTCCCAAGCGGTAAAGCCAGTGTGGAACATTTGTGTTATCATGCAGATGTTCCACGCTGCTACGCGCGCGTTTCGTCCGGCCACTCCGGCGCCCGTCTCTCGCTCTCTTTCCTTCGGTGTGTCGCCCAGCAGGGCCGGCATCTCCACCCGGGAGCGCCCGTGTCGGGCTATTCGACCCAGATCCGCGACTACGCCTTTGGCGACCAGCATTTCCGCATCCGCGCCCTGAGCGATCTGCAGCAGTTCGCCGATCCCGACGCCCTGGCGGAAATCGCGGGCATTTCCTCGGCGCAGTGGAGCCTGTTCGGTCAGGTCTGGCCGTCCGGCGAACTGCTGGCGCTGGCCATGGCCACCCATGTCGTGCAGGGCAAGCGCGTGCTGGAACTGGGCTGCGGCCTGGGCCTGGCCAGCCTGGTGCTGCGGCGCCGCGGGGTTGAGATCGTGGCCACCGACCACCATCCCTTGGCGGAGGTGTTCCTGGCTTACAACGCCGGCCTCAACGATCTGGATGCCGTGCCCTATCGCCACATGGACTGGGCGACCGGCAGCAAGAACATGGGCCGCTTCGATCTGATCATCGGCAGCGACGTGCTGTACGAACGTGGCCCGGCGCTGGCGCTGGTCGCGCTGCTGCCTTCCCTGATGCGGCCGGCCTGCGAGGTGGTGATCTGCGATCCGGCGCGCGGCCACGCCGGCGTCTTCACCCGGGGCCTTGCCGAACATGGGCTCCGCCTGACCACGCCGCGGCTTGCCGCGGCCCCCGGACAAAAGCGCGAGGCGCACCTGCTGTATTACCACCGTGGAACCGAGGCCTTGCAGTAATGGCCCTCGACGCAATCGAAGACGGCATCGACCCGACCGTGCAATGCAGTGGCTGCGATGCGATCTGCTGCCGGCTGACGGTGGTGCTCGATGCCGACGACACGCGGGTGCCCGGCTATCTCACCACCCGCACGCACGAAGGACTGCGCGTGATGGCCCGGGACGAAGAAGGCTGGTGCGTGGCGGTCGGGCCCGACATGGGCTGCACCATCTACGAGGCCCGCCCGACCGTATGCCGCCGCTTCGTAATGGGCGCCCCTTATTGCCGCGACATCCGCCAGGTCCACCACGACCAGCTGCGCCGCGGCATTCCCTTGACGATGTACTGACCCTGGAGATCCCAATGCCCCGTACCAGTTCCAAGATGACCATGGCCAAGGCCAAGAGCGGCAACGAGAAAGGCGGCGCGCTGACCCACGAACGCCTGCAGGCCGACCTGGAAGCCTTCCGCAAGGCCGGCGGCCGGGTCGAAGTGCTCGGCAATACCCGCGTCCTGAAGAAGGTCGACGGGCAGGAAAACGCCGCCTGAGCCTGCGCACCACGCAAAAAGAAGAGGCCGTGCAAGCGGCCTTCTTTTTTTTGCGGAAGATGCAAGGCGCGTCGGATCAGAGCGGCGGCGGCGCGTTTTCGGCGGTGATGATGTGGAAGCGGGTCTGGGCCACGGCCGGCGCCGGGCCGTCGTGGTTGGCATACAGCAGGTACTGCATGCCGTGGAACGCCTGGGCTTCCGGATCCTGGTCGATCAGGGCCGAGATGCGGCCGGCACGCAGCAGCGCATCGTGCTGCGGGGTGGATTCGTGGGTAATCCAGACCGGGCGTTCTTCCGGCGAAAGCCGGCCCAGCGCGCGATCGACGCCGGTCGTGCCCTGGCCGTTGCCGTAGATGCCCACCAGCGGCGTGGCACCGCGCAGGTGGCTGCGCACGGCTGCCTCGGCCAGTTCTTCCTCGTCGCGCATGTCGACCGGGCCGACCAGCTCCAGGTGCGGGAAGTCGCGCTTCATGACCTGGGTGAAGCCTTCCGAGCGCTCCCGGTACGGCTGGAAGTTGGACAGGCCGGTCAGCATCAGCACCCGGCCCTCGCGGCGCAGGAAGCGCCCCATCAGCAGCGCGGCGGTCGCACCCGCGGCGCGGTTGTCCACGCCCACGTAAGGCACGTTCTGGCCCAGGCCCGGCAGGTTGTTGACCATCAGCACCGCGGGCATGCCGTTGCCGACGGCCAGCTCCAGCGCGCCGCGCACTTCGGGCGTATCGCCGGCGACCATGATCAGGCCATGCCGGCGATGGCGCGGCTTGGTCATGAACTTCACCAGCGGCGCCTGGTCTTCCGATGCCCACACGCTGCGGTGCAGGACGATGCTCTTGCCGAGCATGCTGGCCACGCGCTGCAGCGCCTGCTCCATGCGGCGGGAGAATTCGTTCTCGGCCTTGGTGCGGATGATGTCGAAGTGCATCGAACCGCGCACCGAGCTGGGCAGCACGCGGCCGGTGCCCAACCGGCGCGCGGCCTCCAGCACCTTCTTGCGGCGCGCCTCGGAGACGCCGCCGCGGTCGTTGAGCACGCGGTCGACGGTGCTGGGACTGACCCCGGCGAGTTCGGCGATCTGATGGAAGTTGGGCTTGTTGCGCGGCATCGCCACAGCACCTGACTGTCAAAAGGATCGCCTAGTGTGCCGTGCAACGCACGCAACATGCATCCCCGCACCGTGCAACAGTGTGGGAATGCAATACGCATTTCGTCTTAGATGCAGCTCTCAGACGAACATGCCGCCCGAGGCTTCCACCCGCTGGCCATTGATCCACGCGGTGCCCGGCGCCAGCAGCGCGGCGACCACCGGGCCAATGTCATCGGGCTGGCCCACCCGGCCCAGCGCGGTGAACGAGGCCACCGTGGCATTGACCTGCGGGTTGTCACGGACCAGGCCGCCGGAGAAATCGGTGGCGATCGCGCCCGGCGCCAACGTGTTGGCACTGATCCCCCGCTCGCCCAGCTCACGCGCCAGGTAGCGGGTGAAGACCTCGATGCCGCCCTTGACCATCGCGTAGGCCGAGCTGCCCGGCAGCGCGAAGCGCGCCAGCCCGCTGGACACGTTGAGGATGCGGCCGCCATCGGCGATCAGCGGCAGCAGCGCCTGGGTCAGGAAGAACGGCGCCTTCAGGTGCACCTTCACCACCTCGTCGAACTGCGCCTGGGTGGTCTCGGCGATGGAGGCATGCAGGCTGGTGCCGGCGTTGTTGACCAGTGCGTCGAAATCGCTGCGCTCCCAGCCGGCCAGGACCTGCTTCACCTGCCCGGCGAAGGCGACAAAGCCGTCGGCATCGGCCACGTCCAGTGGCAGCGCCACGGCACGGCGACCCTTGGCTTCGATCTGGGCGACGACGTCCTGCGCGGCCTGTGCATTCGTGTTGTAGGTCAGGATGACATCGCTGCCGGCGTCGGCCTGGGCCAGCGCGGCATTGCGGCCCAGGCCGCGGCTACCGCCGGTGATCAAGGTGATGTGGGTGCTGCGGCTCATGGAAAACTCCTGCGGAATGCGGGCGGGGTTGCCCGATGCCCTGCAGGCTATTGCGCTTGCGATGGAGCATAAACCACGCGATCCTGATTTAATCGTTCATCAATGGCGAACAATCCATGGATTCCCTGGACACCTTGCGCATTTTCCAGCGCGTGGCCGAACTGGGCGCCTTCACCCGCGCCGCCGATTCACTGGGGCTGCCCAAGGCCAGCGTCTCGACCGCCGTGCAGCGGCTGGAGGCCAACGTCGGCACCCAGCTGCTCCACCGGACCACGCGCCGGGTGCAGCTGACCGCCGATGGCGAAGTCTTCTACCAGCGCAGCCGCGACCTGGCCGATGACATGGACGAACTCCACGGCATGTTCCGCGAGGCGAGACAGCTCAAGGGCCGGCTGCGCGTGGACATGTCCGGCGGCCTGGCGCGCGGCTACGTGCTGCCGCGGCTGCCGGAGTTCCTGGCCGAGCATCCGCTGCTGGAGGTGGAAATCAGCAGCACCGACCGCCTGGTCGATGTGATCCGCGAGGGCTTCGACTGCGTGCTGTGCGGCGGCACCGTGGCCGACAGCTCACTGGTGGCGCGCCCACTCGGAATGATGCCGATCGCCAGCTGCGCCAGCCCGGCCTACCTCGCCAAACACGGCACGCCGCGCAGCATCGATGAGCTGGAAGGCCACCAGCTGGTGCACTACGTCGGCACGCTGGGCCAGCGCTCGCCGGGGTTCGAATATTTCGACGGCACCGGCTACGCCATGCGCGCCCTGCCCGGCCCGATCACCGTCAACAGCGGCGACGCCTACGTGGCCGCGGCGCTGGCCGGCTTCGGCATCATCCAGCCGCCGGCGATCGGCGTGCGCAAGCTACTGGCGGCCGGCGAACTGGTCGAGATCCTGCCCGGCGCCCCGGCCGAACCGATGCCGCTGACCCTGCTCTATCCGCGGCGCCGGCACCTGCCGCGCCGGGTCGGCGCCTTCATGGACTGGCTCGCCGGCGTGGCCACGCCGCACCTGGATCCGATGCCGGCGCCGCGTTGATTCGCCCTACGCCTTGCGCAGGAAGCAGGTCTTCAGCACCAGGCCCTTGATCTTGTCGGAGTTGCCTTCGATGTGTTCGGCATCGTCCTCGACCAGGCGGATGCCGCGGATCACCGTGCCCTGCTTGAGCGGGATTGAGGAACCCTTGACCTTCAAGTCCTTGATGACCGTGACCGTATCGCCCTGCACCAGCACGTTGCCGTTGCTGTCGCGCACCACCAGCGCCGCCTGCGCCGGCGCCTCGCCGCTCCATTCGAAGCCGCAGTCCGCACAGACCATCAAGGCGCCATCGGCGTAGGTGTTCTCCAGCGAACACTGGGGACAGACGGGAACATCGGACATGGCGTGGAGCTCAAACAGGGCGCGCGATTGTAGCGGCCACTGACACGATCGCAGCGACGTGCCTGCCCGTACCGCGCCACGGCTCACGTGATGCGGACGCGCACCTGTCCACGATGACAGCTCCCCTCGCCGCATCCCCACGCCCATGGCCCAACCTTCCGGCTCACGCCTCGTCGTCTACGCCGCCCTGGCCGGCAACCTGGCGATCGCCATTGCCAAGTTCATCGCCGCCGGCATTTCCGGCAGCTCGGCCATGCTCAGCGAAGGCGTGCACTCGCTGGTGGACACCGTCAACGAGCTGTTGCTGCTCTACGGCCTGCATCGCGCGGAGAAAAGGCCCGACGCGACCCATCCGTTCGGCTACGGGCGCGAGCTGTATTTCTGGAGCTTCATCGTGGCGCTGCTGGTGTTCGCCGCTGGCGCCGGCGTCTCGGCTTACGAAGGCATCCAGCACATCCGCAAGCCGGAACCGGCCACCAATCACCTGATCAGCTACATCGTCCTGGGCGTGTCGATTTTGTTCGAAGGCGCGTCGTGGTTCGTCGCCCTGCGCGAGTTCCGCGCGACCAAGGGCAAGCTGGGCTACTTCGAAGCCTTCCGCCGCAGCAAGGATCCTTCCACCTTCACCGTGCTGCTGGAAGACAGCGCCGCGCTGCTGGGCCTGGGCATCGCGCTGGCCGGCCTGCTTGCTGCGCAGCTGCTGGACATGCCGGTACTCGACGGCGTGGCCTCGCTGGGCATCGCCGCGGTGCTGGCGGTGGCGGCCTTCCTGCTGGCGCGCGAAACCAAGGGCCTGCTGGTCGGCGAACCGGCGCATCCCAAGATCGCGCAGACGATCCTGGACGTCGCCAGGGCCGACGGCGACCTGCGCAATCCCAACGGCGTGACCACGATGCAGATGGGGCCGAACCAGGTCGTGGCGATGCTCAGCGCCGAGTTCGAGGACGACCGCACCACCCCGCAGATCGAGGCCTGCATCACCCGCATCGAACACGCGGTCAAACAACAGTATCCCGAACTCACCGCGTTGTTCGTCAAGCCGCAGGCGCCGGAAGTGTTCCAGGCCCGCCGCGCGGCGATGGATGCGCCCACACCGCAGTGAAACCTGCGCAAGGCGCGCATGACCTAGACTGGCCGTCCCACTTCATCAAGGAACGATGAGATGCGCGCAACCTTATTTGCGGCCCTGTTCGCCTGCTGCAGCCTGCCGATGTCCACGGCCTTCGCCGATCCGGCGCGTGTGCCGCCCGCGCCGCAATGCCTGGACGCTCGCCAGATCACCGATACGCGCCAGGTCGATGCAAGCACCCTGGTGATCGCCAGCGGTGCAAGCCAGTTCCACACCGTCACGCTGGCCGGCGAATGCCCGGCGCTGGAAGCGGCCAGCCGCCAGCAACTGCTGGCCCGCGATGGCTGGGTCTGCGGCGGCCCCAACGAATACGTCCAGGCCGACCAGCAGCGCTGCCCGGTGGCCGCGGTCGCCACGATCGATGGCAAGACCTTCGCAGCAATGGCCCGCGCTGCCGACCAAGCCGCCGGCGCCGCCACCTTGGACACCGTGCAGGTGGTCGGCCCGCAGCGCGGACAGGGGTTTCGCGGCTCGCCCAGCTACTGCTTCGCGCCGCGCTATGTGCGCTCCTGGGCCTCCGATCCGCAGGGCCTGCTGGTGGAAGTCTCGCGCCGCCATCCCGGCGGCCACGGCTGGTATCGGGTGGAGCTGGCAGGCAGCTGCCCGGAGCTGGCCCGCAGCCCGGAAGTGAACTTCCGCTCGCAGATGGACATCGGGATGATCTGCGGCAATCCCGGCGACGTGGTGCTGCCCACGGCCCGGCCCGAAGGCTTCCACAACAGCGGCCTGGGCGGCATCAGCTGCCAGGTCGGCGCGGTGTATCCGGTCGGCAAGATCAACTGAACCTGCGCGCAGGCCAACACGCCGCGCGGTTGTATCGGGCGGGGCCTTTGCCTAAGGTAGCGGGGTCATTCCGACCCTGCGTCGTGTCGTTGCCGACGTATCCCCCCTCATTACTACGGAGGTTTCCCATGGAAATCATGGACGGCCGCGTCGCCACCATTCATTACACGCTGACCGACGACGATGGCATCGTCATCGACAAGTCCTCGCCCGAGTCGCCGTTGAGCTATCTGCACGGCGCCGGCAACATCGTGCCCGGCCTGGAGCAGGCGCTGGAAGGCAAGAAGGCCGGTGACACCCTCACCGCCGACGTGCCGCCGGAGCTGGCCTATGGCCCGCGCCACGAGCAGTTGGTGCAGCAGGTCGCGCGCGCCGCGTTCCCCGAAGGCGCCGACATCACCCCGGGCATGCAGTTCGAAGCCCACGGCGACCAGGGCCCGATCGTGGTCATGGTCACCGAGGTCGGCGACGAGCAGGTCACCATCGACGGCAACCACCCGCTGGCCGGCCGCACCCTGCACTTCGCCGTGGAAGTGGCCGGCGTGCGCGAACCGAGCGCCGACGAACTGAGCCACGGTCACGTGCATGGCGAAGGTGGCGTGCACCACTGAGGCCCGTGCGGGCGCCTGCCCGCCTTCGCGCATCAGAAAAGCCGGCGCCCAGCGCCGGCTTTTTTTATTGGCTATTGCTTGTTCTGCCGACGTGCCGATGACACAGCGAGCCAACATGCTTCACCGCCGTGCGCTGGTTACAACGGCACAATGACGCCCATGTCACATCCTGCCCCCGCCGCGCGTTCCGGCAAGAGTCCCAGCCTGCGCGAGCGCTTCGATGCGATGCGCAACCTGCCGCCGTTCCTGCGCATGGTCTGGTCGACCAGCCCGTGGCTGACCGTGGGCAGTCTGGGCCTGCGCCTGGTCAAGGCACTGCTGCCGATCGCCACGCTGTATGTCGGCAAGCTGATCATCGACGAGGCCGTGCGCTTGGTCGGTGCCGGCGTCCATTTCGATTCGCTCAGCGGTGCGCTCGCCAGCGGCCAGCTGGCGCGATTGTTCGAGCTGCTGCTGCTGGAATTCGCCCTGGCGATCGGCTCGGACCTGCTGGGCCGGCTGATCAGCTACGCCGACACCCTGCTGTCGGAGCTGTTCACCAACGCCACCAGCATCCGGCTGATGGAACACGCCGCCACGCTGGACCTGGAAGACTTCGAAGACCCGGAGCTGCAGGACAAGCTGGACCGCGCGCGGCGCCAGACCATGGGCCGGATGAACCTGCTCAGCCAGCTGTTCGGCCAGGTGCAGGACACCATCACCGTGATCAGTTTCGCCATCGGCCTGCTGGCCTACGCGCCGTGGCTGATCGTGCTGCTGATCGTGGCGCTGGTGCCGGCGTTCGTGGGCGAATCGCACTTCAACGCGCTGGGCTACTCGCTCAATTTCCAGTGGACGCCCGAACGCCGCCAGCTGGAATACGTGCGCCAGACCGGCGCCAGCGTGGAAACGGCCAAGGAGGTGAAGATCTTCAACCTCCACCGCTTCCTGATCGACCGTTACCGCACGCTGTCGCTGAAGCTGTTCACCGCCAATCGCACGCTGGCCAAGCGCCGCGCGATCTGGGGCACGGCGCTGGCGGCGCTGGGTTCGCTGGGCTACTACGTCGCCTACGCCTACATCGCCTGGCGCACGGTCAAGGGCGATTTCTCGATCGGTGATTTGACCTTCCTGGCCGGCAGCTTCCTGCGCCTGCGCCAGCTGCTGGAAGGCCTGCTGGTCGGTTTCTCACAGGTGGCCGGCCAGGCGCTGTACCTGGACGATCTGTTTTCGTTCTTCGCGATCCAGCCGGAGATCGTCTCGCCCGCCGAACCGATCCCGTTCCCCAAGCCGATCCGGCAGGGCTTCGTCTTCGAGAACGTCGGCTTCCATTACCCCGATGCCGAGCACTGGGCCGTGCGGCATCTGGATTTCGAACTCAAGGCCGGCGAAGTGCTGGCCCTGGTCGGAGAGAACGGCGCCGGCAAGACCACCCTGGTCAAGCTGCTGGCGCGCCTGTACGACCCGGACGAGGGCCGCATCCTGCTCGACGGCCGCGACCTTCGCGAATACGACCTGGACGAACTGCGCGCCAACGTCGGCGTGATCTTCCAGGACTTCGTCCGCTACTACCTCACTGCCGGCGAGAACATCGGCGTGGGCCGGATCGAGGCGATGGACGACGACGCGCGCATCCGCAGTGCAGCGCACAGCGCGCTGGCCGACCAGGTGATCGAGGGCCTGCCGGCCGGCTACGACCAGCTGATCGGGCGCCGTTTCAAGACCGGCGTGGACCTGTCCGGCGGCCAGTGGCAGAAGGTCGCGATCGCGCGCGCCTACATGCGCCAGGCGCAGGTGATGATCCTGGACGAGCCCACCGCGGCGCTGGATGCACGCAGCGAGTTCGAGGTGTTCCAACGCTTCCGCGAGCTGTCCGAAGAACGCACCGCGGTGCTGATTTCGCATCGGTTCTCGTCGGTGCGCATGGCCGACCGCATCCTGGTCCTGCACCTGGGCCAGGTCGAAGCGGTGGGCACGCATGAAAGCCTGCTGGCCGAGGGCGGCCGCTACGCCGAACTGTTCGAACTGCAGGCCGCCGGCTATCGTTGAGCGCTGGATTTCCCGGGAGGCATCACATGCGTCGTTCCATCGTCCTTGCATCCGCGTTGCTGGCCAGCGCGCTCACCTTGCCCGCGCTTGCGCAGACGCCCGCGCCCGGCAGCGAAGGCTGGAATCCCGACAACTTCGCCCAGGCCAAGGCACAGGCCGACCGGGACGAGGCCTCGCTGCCTGCGGATGTCTCGAAAGCCATGCGCATGACCCAGCAGGACACGCTGGAGCAAGGCATCAAGGTCTGCGCCACGCCCAATCCGGATACGAGCCCGTTCGTGCTGGTCGCGCGCCTGGACGCGCGCGGCACGATCAACCGCATCTGGCGCTCGGGCAGCACGCCGCTGTCGATCTGCATGGAGAAATACCTGCGCGGCCGCGTGCT
Organism: Pseudoxanthomonas sp. GM95; assembly: GCF_900109775.1. GTDB lineage: Bacteria > Pseudomonadota > Gammaproteobacteria > Xanthomonadales > Xanthomonadaceae > Pseudoxanthomonas_A. Next base: position 1,135,991 of record NZ_FOAX01000001.1, on the reverse strand, counting down.
GATGGTGCCGGTGCGTGCGCCGTTCTATGTGTCTTACGAGCTGAGTTTCGCGCCATAGTCGCGAAGCGGGCGATTTCCAAGGCCCTCTCCCCTCGGGACATCAGCCCCCTTTTGGGGGGAGGGGTTGGGGTGAGGGCTCGGGGCGAAGCCTCTCTAAAAGCAATTTCATGCAGCTCCGCCCGAACCTCATCCGCCCCTGCGGGGCACCTTCTCCTGGAGGGAGAAGGGAGTACTGCTCATCGCAGCTCGAACGCATCCGCATCCAGCATCGCCGGGAAGTGTTCGCGATGCGCGCGCAGGGCTTCGGCCGACACGGCCGCGTACGTGATGCCTTCGGAGGCATCGGCTTCGGCCAGCGGCTGGCCCAGCGCATCCAGCACCACGCTGTCGCCGGCATACGGATGGCCGTTGCCATCGGTGCCCACGCGATTGACCGCCGCGACCACGCACAGGTTCTCGATCGCCCGCGCGCGCAGCAGCGTCTGCCAGGCATAGCGGCGCGGCGAGGGCCAGTTGGCCACGAATAGCTGCAGATCGAAATCGAGCTGGCCAGGACGCTCCACGTCATAGCGGTTACGGCAGAACACCGGGAAGCGCAGGTCGTAGCAGACCTGCGGATTGATGCGCCAACCCTTCCACTCCACGCTCAGCCGCTCGCGGCCCGGCGCGTAGCGCTTGTGCTCGTTGGCATAACGGAACAGATGCCGTTTGTCGTAGTACGACAGCGCGCCATCGGGCGTGGCCCACAGCAGGCGGTTGAACACGCCGTCAGCGGTGCGCAGCTGCACGCTCCCGGTCACCGCGGCATCGAGCTGCACGGCCTGCTCGCGGATCCAGGCCACGGTCGGGCCGTCCATGTCCTCGGCCTTGTCGATGGCATCGTTGGAGAAGCCGCTGGTGAAGGTCTCAGGCAGGATCACCAGATCGGCATTGCCCGCGGTCGGCGCGACCAAGTCACCGTAGTAACTGCGGTTGCCGGCCGGGTCGTGCCAACGGGTCGCGCCCTGGACCAGGGCGATCCTAAGGTCCTGCATCGGTGCGACGCTCACAGCTTCACCAGCCGTTCGATCGCCGCATCCAGCGTTGCCGCGTTCTTGGCGAAGCACAGCCGCGCCAGGCGCTGGCCGGCCGGCGGGGTTTCATAGAACGGCGACAACGGGATCGCGGTGACGCCGTGTTCGATCGTCAGCCACTTCACGAACTCGATGTCCGGCAGATCGCTGATGGCCGAGTAATCGACCAGTTGGAAATACCCGCCCGGCACCGGCAGCGGCTTGAGCTTGGTGCCGAGCAGCTGCTCGCGGAAACGATCGCGCTTGGCCTGGTAGAACGCGCCGAGTTCCTCGTCGTGTTCCGGCTCGGCCTCCAGCATCGCGGCGAACGCGTACTGCGCCGGCCCGAAGCTGGTGAAGGTGTTGTACTGGTGGACCTTGCGGAACTCGGCGGTCAGCGCCGGCGGCGCGATCGCATAGCCGATCTTCCAGCCGGTGCAGTGGTAGGTCTTGCCGAAGCTGGACACCACGAAGGCACGCTTGGCCAGTTCGGGCCAGCGCAGGATCGATTCGTGCACGCGGCCGTCGAACACGATGTGCTCGTAGACCTCGTCGGAGATCAGGAAGATGTCGGTGCCTTCCAGCAGCTTGGTCAGCGCTTCGAGGTCCGCCTTGCCCAGCATCGCGCCGGACGGGTTGTGCGGGCTGTTGACCATGATCAGGCGCGTCTTGGGCGTGATCGCGGCACGGACCTTGTCCCAGTCCACGGCAAAGGTCTGCGGGTCCAGCGCGACGTGAACGGCCTTGGCGCCGGCCAGGTCGATGGCCGGCTCGTAGCTGTCGTAGGCTGGGTCCAGCACGATCACTTCCTCGCCCGGGCGCACCACCGCGTGGATGGCGTTGAACAGGGCTTCGGTGGCGCCACTGGTCACGGTGATCTCGGTGTCCGGGTTCACATGCGCGCCGTAGCAGCGCAGCACCTTGCCGGCGATGGCCTGGCGCAGCGGCGCCACGCCGTGCATCGGCGGGTACTGGTTGTGGCCGGCGCGCATGGCCTTGTCCAGTTCATCCACCAGGCGCTGGGGCACCGGGAAATCCGGGAAGCCCTGCCCCAGATTGACCGCGCCGTGCTCGGCGGCCAGCTGCGACATCACGGTGAAGATGGTGGTGCCCACGCGGGGCAGTTTGGTCTGCAGGGACATGGTTCAAGCGGTGTGCGTCGGGGTCGCCGAGTGTACGCAAGCCACGTGGCGGCCGCGGTCTCCAGGCGAAATACAGCGTTCAGCGGCGCCGCTGCCGGCCCGAATCCACCGCATGGCCCCGTTTTTCCGCCACATGTCGGCCCGGACCGATCCGCGACCTTCGGGCGATGGCAGCGCCGCCCCGAAGCCGCCATGATCCGCGCCATGACAGGGGAAACGGCACCAGACGCACTGCCCATCGGCCAGTTGGCCCGGCTCTACGCGGCCGCGCATTACTTCGTGGTGGTCGGACGCCAGGAATGGCTGTTCCAGGTCGGCCAGTGCGCCGAGGACGTGGAGCGCCAGCTGGGCGCGGCCCACTACCAGTTCGTCACGGCCTGGAACCCGCACTCCAATCCCGCCGGTGAGCACGGCAACCTGGAAGCCGGCGACGCACTCGAAGCGCGGCTGCAGGCCTCGGGCCGGATCATCCATCGGGCGCTGGGCTGCAACGCGCAGGGCGGCGCGGTCGAACACGGCTGGCTGGTGCTGGACATGCCGCCCGAGCAGGCCGACGCGCTGGCCCGCGAATTCGGCCAGGCCGGCACGCTGTTCTGGCACGCCGGCGAGCCGGTGCGGCTGCGCATGCAGCACGCCCAACCGCACGATTGCGCCGACGACGCGTTCACCGACTGGATCGCCTGATAGTCCTGCAGGGGCCGCGCCAACGGATCGCGCCCTACAATGCACGCGATGACGTCCGATACCCCGCGCCCGCCCCTGCTGTCCGTTGAAGGACTGGCATTCAGCCGCAACGAGGAGCCGGTGTTCGGGCCGCTCGATTTCCACGTCGATGCCGGCGAAGCGCTCTTGGTCCAGGGCGGCAACGGCGCCGGCAAGACCACCTTGCTGCGCGTCCTGGCCGGCCTGCTGCGTGCCGATGAAGGCCGCATCCTGCTCGATGGCACGCCGGCTGCCAGCGCCGCGCGGGCCCGCGCGATGGCGTACCTCGGCCACCTGCCGGCGCTGAAGGGCGATCTGGGAGCACTGGAGAACCTGGAATTCCTGTGCGGCCTGCACGGACGCCGCGCGAACCAACAGCCCATCGATGCGATGGCCCTGACCGGCCTGGCCGGTTACGAGGACACGCCCGCACGCCAGCTTTCGGCCGGCCAGAAAAAACGCCTGTCGCTGGCCCGCCTGTGGCTGGCGCCCGCGCCGCTGTGGCTGCTCGATGAGCCCTACGCCAACCTGGACCTGGATGGCATCACCCTGGTCAATCGTATGGTCGCCGCACACCTGCGCAGCGGCGGCGCGGCACTGGTGACCACACATGGCGCCTACGCCGCGCCGCCGGTGCGCACGCGGATGCTCGACATGGGTGGCAGCGACATCGCCGCAGCATCGCAGGACGCCGCCGCATGAGCCTGCCGACCTTGCCCGGCGTGGCTACTGCGCTGCTCAAGCGCGACCTGCGCCTGATGTGGCGCCGGCGCGGCGATGCATTCCAGCCGGCGCTGTTTGCGCTGCTGGTGGTGGTGCTGTTCGCGCTGTCGTTGGGCGGTGTGCCGCAGCTGCTGGCCAAGGTCGCCGCCGGCGTGCTGTGGCTGGCGGTGCTGCTGGCCGGCCTGCTGGCACTGGACACGCTGTTCCGCGGCGATGCCGAGGATGGCTCGCTCGAACAATGGATCCTGGCGCCGGTGCCGCTGGCCTGGCTGGTCGCCGTGCGCGTGTTCAGCCACTGGCTCACCACCGCGTTGCCCTTGGTGATCGTCACCCCGCTGCTGGGCGAACTGCTGCAGCTGCCGCACGCGCAGCTGCCGGTGCTGATGGCCTCGCTGCTGCTGGGCACGCCGTTGCTGAGCCTGCTGGGCGCGGTGGTCGCGGCGCTGACCGTGGGCATGCGCCGCTCAGGCATTTTGCTGGCGCTGCTGGCGTTACCGCTTTACGTGCCGGTGCTGGTGTTCGGCGCAGGCAGCGTCGCTGCCAGCGCGCAGGGGCTCGATGCGATCGGCGCACTGCTGCTGCTCGCCGCCGGGCTGGTCATTGCACTGGTGCTGGCGCCGATCGTGACCGCCGCGGCGATCCGCATCGCGCTCAACTGACGTCTTGCGTCTTAGACCATGGTCTGAGCGAAATCGCTAAGACCTTGATCCACCACGCGCACCTCGCGCCAGATCGGTCCGACCACAGCTCACTACTACCTGCGCACGCACGCGCACTGCCTAGAATCAGCCACGTCCCCCGGCATGCGAACGCGCACAACGGCCTTCAGGTCTGCGACGATCGCGATGCCAACCCCACCCAAGCTCTTTGGAGAACCGCATGCTGCGCAAGACCCTGATCGTGATGACCCTGCTGCTGTCGGCACCGCTGGCGGCCCAGGCCGCGACCTGTTCGGCCGACCTGGCCGGCGACGACGCGATGAAGTTCGACAAAACCAACATCGATGTGCCCAAGAGCTGCAAGGACTTCACCATCAACCTGTCCCACCCGGGCAAGCTGCCCAAGAACGTGATGGGCCACAACGTGGTGGTGGCCAAGACCGCCGACATCTCCGGCGTGGCCAGCGACGGCATGGGCGCCGGCCCGGCTGGCGATTACGTCAAGGCCGGCGACGCGCGCGTGATCGCGCACAGCAAGCTGATCGGCAGCGGCGAGACCACATCGGTCACGATCCCGGTGGCCAAGCTGGCCGGCGGCCCGTTCTCGTATTTCTGCACGTTCCCGGGCCACTCGACCCTGATGAAGGGCACCCTGACCGTCAAGTAAGGCCGCGAGTTCACCTTCGCTGGACTGAATCGCGTCACAGCCGCCGCGACCGTCATTGGCGCGGCGGCGCCCTTTCTGAAAAAATGTCGGCAGCGCCAGCACACGCACCCGCGTGGCAGGTCGTGCCGCTCGTCCGTCCCCGCCCGGACCCGGCTCCTCCTTGAAGCGAGCTCAGTTGCGATGTCCAACAAGAATGCCGTGGTGCTGTGGTTCCACAGGCTGGGGTCTCCGCCGATCTTCGACCGGTTCGCCGTGCGCTGGGCCAAGTGGTGCTACCTGGCCGGGCTGCTGTTGCTGGGCCTCGGGCTGTGGCAGGCGTTGTTCGTCGTGCCCTCGGACTACCAGCAGGGCGACAGCTTCCGCATCCTCTACATCCACGTGCCCAGTGCCTGGATGAGCATGTTCGTGTTCGGGCTGATGGCGCTGTACGCGGGCATCGCCCTGGTCTGGCGGATCAAGCTGTGCGAGATCCTGGCCATGGCCTGCGCGCCGATCGGCGCGGCCTTCACCGTGATCACCCTGGCCACCGGTTCGATCTGGGGCAAGCCGATGTGGGGCACGTGGTGGGACTGGGACCCGCGCCTGACCACCGAGCTGATCCTGCTGTTCCTCTACCTGGGCGTGATGGGCCTGTACGCCGCCATCGAAGACCGCCGCGCCGCCGCGCGCGCCGCCGGGCTGCTGGCCATCGTCGGCGTCGCCCTGCTGCCGGTGATCCGCTACTCGGTGGTGTGGTGGAACTCGCTGCACCAGGGCCAGACGATCAACCTGTTCGGCAAGTCGCACATGGACGCCAGCATGATCACCCCGCTGTGGATCATGGTGTTGGCGACCAAGTGCTGGTTCGCCGGTTCGCTGCTGATGCGCGCGCGCGCCGACAACCTGCGCCGCGAATCCGGCAAGGACTGGGTCGCCAAGCTGGCCGAGGAACGCGCATGAGCTACCTGCATTACGTGATCGCGGCTTACGCGGTGTTCGTGCTGGTGCTGGCCTGGGATTTCATCGTCCCGCGCCTGCAGGTGCGCAAGCTGCTGCGCGAGGCGCGCCTGCGCGGCAGCCGCCAGCGTCGTCGCGGCAAGGCCACCCCGGCCGCCGATACCGAGCTGGTGCGATGAACCCGGTCCGCCGTCGCCGGCTGTTGCTGGTCATGGTGCTGGTGTTGGCCGCAGGTGCGGCCACCGCGCTGGTGGCCATGGCCCTGCAGCGCAACGTGGCCTATCTGTACACGCCGTCCGAAGTGCTCAAGGGCGAAGCCGGCAGCCAGTCGCGCTTCCGCCTGGGCGGCATGGTCGAGCGTGGTTCGTTCAAGCGGCCCGATGGCTCGCTGGACGCCCATTTCCGCGTGACCGATGGCGATGCGCAGCTGCCGGTGATCTACACCGGGATCCTGCCGGACCTGTTCCGCGAGGACCAGGCGGTGATCGCCACCGGCACGATGCAGGGTGGCCAGTTCGTCGCCACCGAAGTGCTGGCCAAGCACGACGAAACCTACATGCCCAAGGAAGTGGCCGAGAAGATGGGCAAGGCGCACCAGAAGCACGACGTGGCGGTGCAACCGCCCGCGGAGTCCCTGCGCTGATGTCCGTCGTCCCCGTCCCCGCCCGCGCGGGGATCGCCGCTTCCCTGCCGAGGTGTGTCCGTGCTGCCTGAACTCGGGCAATTCGCCCTGATCCTTGCCCTGCTGGTGTCGGTGCTGCAGGCGCTGCTGCCACTGGTCGGCGCGCAGCGCGGCAACGCGACCTGGATGGCAGTCGCGCGTCCGGCGGCGCTGTCGCAGCTGGTGGCGGTCGGGTTGGCCTTCGTGATCCTGACGATCTCGTTCGTGACCCAGGATTTCTCGGTCAAGTACGTCGCTGAGAACTCCAACTCGCTGTTGCCCATGATCTACCGCTACACCGCGGTGTGGGGCTCGCACGAGGGCTCGCTGCTGCTGTGGGCGCTGGTGCTGGCGCTGTGGACGGCGGCCGTCGCGCTGTTTTCCGATGCGCTGCCCGAGCGCGTGGTGGCGCGCGTGCTGGGCGTGATGGGCATCGTCAGCATTGGCTTCCTGTCGTTCCTGATCTTCACGTCAGATCCATTCGCGCGGCTGCTGCCGGCGGCCGCCGAAGGCCGCGATCTCAACCCGCTGCTGCAGGACCCGGGGATGATCATCCATCCGCCGATGCTGTACCTGGGCTACGTCGGCTTTGCGGTGCCGTTCGCGTTTGCCATCGCCGCGCTGCTGGATGGCGAAGTCGATGCGCGCTGGCTGCGCTGGACCCGGCCGTGGACCAACGTGGCCTGGGCCTTCCTCACCGGCGGCATCGCACTGGGCAGCTGGTGGGCCTATTCGGAACTGGGCTGGGGCGGCTGGTGGTTCTGGGACCCGGTGGAGAACGCCAGCTTCATGCCGTGGCTGGCCGGCGCGGCGCTGCTGCACTCGCAGGCGGTGACCGAAAAGCGCGGCAGCTTCCGCAGCTGGACCCTGCTGCTGGCCATCGCCGCGTTCTCGCTGTCGCTGCTGGGCACCTTCCTGGTGCGCTCGGGCGTGCTGACCAGCGTGCATGCGTTCGCCGCCGATCCCACGCGCGGGCTGTTCGTGCTGATCTTCCTTGGCATCGTGGTGGGCGGTTCGCTGCTGCTGTACGCGTTGCGCGCGCCGCAGATGGCCGATGGCGCGCCGTTCGCTGCCAGCTCGCGTGAAACCCTGTTACTGGCCAACAACGTGCTGCTGGGCTCGGCCTGCGCGATGGTCGCGCTGGGCACGCTGTATCCGCTGCTGGCCGATGCGCTGGACCTGGGCAAGATCTCGGTCGGCCCGCCCTACTTCAGCCTGCTGTTCATCCTGCTGATGGCGCCGCTGGTGCTGCTGGTGCCGTTCGGGCCGCTGTTCAAGTGGCAGCGCGAGCAGCCCTCGCGCGTGATCGCACTGCTGATGCCGTGGGCGGTGCTGGCGCTGGTGGGCGGCGTGGCCGCGTTCTTCCTCGCACCGCAAGGCAAGTGGAAGGCGGCCGCGGCGATCGTGGGTGCGCTGTGGGTGGGCGGCGGCACGCTGCGCTTCGTGTGGAGCCGCGTGCGCGCACAGGGCCGCATGACCGCCGAGATGCTGGGCATGAGCCTGGCGCACTTCGGCCTGGCGGTGTTCCTGATCGGCGCGATGGTGGTCGAGGCGCTCAACGTGCAGCGCGAAGTGGCGCTCAAGCCCGGCCAGACCGTCGAGGTCGGCCGCTATGGCTTCACCTTCGACGGCGTGGCCGAAAGCCAGGGGCCCAACTACACCGCCGACTACGCGACCCTACAGCTCACTTACCGCGGCGAACCGCTGCAGACCCTGCATCCGGAAAAGCGCGCCTACGCCAGCGGCGGCCAGGTCATGACCGAATCGGCCGTGCGTCCCGGCGTGCTCGGCGATGTCTATGTGGCGCTGGGCGAATCGCTGGGCAACGGCGCCTGGGCTGTGCGCATCCAGGTCAAGCCGATGGTGCGCTGGATCTGGGCCGGCGCAGTGCTGATGGCGCTCGGCGGCCTGGTCACTGCGACCGATCGTCGCTTCCGCCGCCGCAAGGAGGCCACCGCATGAGCACCACGCCCGAACGCCGCGGCCTGTCGCGCCCTGCGCTGGTGATCGGCGTGCTGTGCCTGCTGGCCGTGTTCGCGCTGCTGCTGGTGTCGGTCAAGCGCTCGGATCGGCCGGACCGCCAAGCCCTGCCCTCGGCGCTGATCGGCAAGCCCGCGCCGGCCACGGTGCTGCCGCTGCTGCACGCGCCGGAGCAGACGCTGGATTTCGCCACGCTGCGCGGCAAGCCGTACCTGCTCAATGTCTGGGGCAGCTGGTGCCCGGAATGCCGGGTCGAGCATCCGGTCATCAGCGCCTTCGCCAGGACCGGCAAGGTGCGCGTGATCGGCTACGACCTCAAGGACGAACCGGCCGACGCCCTGCGCTGGCTGGGCCAGTTCGGCGATCCCTACGAAACGATCGTCAGCGACGTGGAAGGCAAGGCCTCGCTCAACTGGGGCATCTACGGCGCGCCGGAAACCTTCCTGGTCGACGGCCAGGGCATCGTGCGCTGGAAGCACGTCGGCCCGCTGGATGAGGCCATCATCCAGCAGCAGCTCCTGCCCGCCCTGGCCGCTGCCGAGGCCGCACGATGAACCCGCTGCTGCGCACGCTGCTGTTGCTCCTGGCGCTGTGCCTGCCGGCGAGCGCGCTGGCCCAGGTCAGCGATCCCACGCCGCTCACCTTCCGCGATGCGGCCGAGGAAACGCGCTTCAACGCGCTCACCCACGAGCTGCGCTGCGTGATGTGCCAGAACCAGTCGCTGGCCGATTCCAACGCACAGATCGCCCACGACCTGCGCCGCGAGATCCTCAAGCTGATGCAGTCGGGCAAGACCGATGACCAGATCAAGGCCTATCTGGTGGAGCGCTACGGCGAGTTCGTGCTGTATCGCCCGCAGGTCGAGCGCGGCACCTGGCTGCTGTGGTTCGGCCCCGCCCTGCTGCTGATCGGCGGGGCGTGGATCGTGGTGCGCGTGGTGCGCCGGCGCAGCGCGCAGGCCGTGCCCGGCGCCGATGACGGACAGGAATGGTGATGACGCAATTCGTGATCGCGGCGGTGGTGATTGGCCTGCTGGTACTGGGCGGCGCGCTGTGGCCGCTGTGGCGGCGCACGCCGGGCGTGGCCTTCGGCCTGCTGGCCGCGCTGGGCGTGTGCACGTTCGCGCTGTATCGCATCGTCGGCGAGCCGCAGGGACTCGAACCGCAGGCCGCGCAGGCGCCGGCCACGCTGGATATCGCCGTGACCCGCCTGAAGGACGAACTGCAGCGCAACCCGCAGGCGGCCGAAGGCTGGCAGCTGCTGGGCCGTGCGCTGACCGCGCAAGGCAAGGCGCCCGAGGCGCGCGACGCTTTCGACCGCGCCGCCAAGCTGCTGCCCGACGACGCCGATGCCCTGGTCGAAGCGGCGCAGGCGCGCAGCCTGGCCGATCCGCAGCGACGCATCGACGATGCCTCGCTGGCCATGCTGGAACACGCGCTGCAGGTGCAGCCCACCCAGCAACGTGCGCGCTGGTTCCTCGGCGTGGCCCGGCGCCAGCGTGGCCAGGCCGCACAGGCTGCCGCCACCTGGGAGCCGCTGCTGGCGCAGGTCGATGCCAGCACCGCCAACAGCCTGCGCGAGCAGATCAATGCCGCGCGCAGCGAAGCCGGCCAGCCGCCGCTGAAGGCCGAACCGCCGGCTGCGATCACGCCCGGCGCCGGCGTGGCCGTCGAGGTCGCGCTCGATCCCGATTTCGCCGCGCGCGTGCGCTTGCGCGGGGATGCCACGATCTTTGTGATCGCGCGCATGCCAGGCGGTCCGCCGATGCCCGTCGCGGTACAGAAGCACACCCTGCAGGACCTGCCGCTCCACATCACCCTGAGCGATGCCGACAGCCCGATGCCGACCATGAAGCTTTCGGCATTGAAGGACGTCGAACTGATCGCGCGCCTGTCCAACAGCGGCGATGCCCAGCGCAGCGAGGGCGATCTGGAATCGACGCCGGTGCGCGTGGCGCTGCCCAGCAAAGCGCCGGTCAAGCTGGTGCTCGGGGCAAAGCAGCCCTGAGGCGCTTTCCCACGGCGGCACGCTGCGTTGCCGCCATGCACAGCCCGGTGTGACCGCCGCGATTTGGACGCGGGCTAAACTTGGGCGATGACTGAATTCATCCCGCCCGGTTCCCGCTGGCACGCGCTGACCTCGCCTTTCCCGATGAAGCGCGGCGGCGAACTGCGCGATGCGCGCATCGCCTACGAGACCTGGGGCACGCTGTCGGCGCAGCGCGACAACGCCATCCTCATCGTCACCGGTCTGTCGCCCGATGCGCACGCCGCGGCCAATGCCGACAACCCGGCCGCGGGCTGGTGGGAGGCCATGCTCGGCCCGGGCAAGGCGATCGATACCGAGCGCTGGTTCGTGGTGTGCATCAACTCGCTGGGCAGCTGCAAGGGCTCGACCGGCCCGGCTTCGGTCAATGCCGCAACGGGCGAACCCTATCGCCTGTCCTTCCCCGAGCTGTCGGTGGAAGATGGCGCCGCGGCCGCGGTCGAAGTCGTGCGCACGCTCGGCATCGCACAGCTGGCCTGCGTGATCGGCAACTCGATGGGCGGCATGACTGCACTGGCGCTGCTGCACGCCAACCCCGGTATCGCACGCAGCCACATCAACATCTCCGGCAGCGCGCAGGCCTTGCCGTTTTCCATTGCGATCCGCTCGCTGCAGCGCGAGGCGATCCGCCTGGACCCGATGTGGAACGGCGGCGACTACAGCGACGCGGCCTACCCGGAGAGCGGCATGCGCATGGCGCGCAAGCTCGGCGTGATCACCTATCGCTCGGCGCTGGAATGGGACGGCCGCTTCGGCCGCGTGCGCCTGGAATCGGACCGCCCGGACGAAGATCCGTTCGGCCTGGAATTCCAGGTCGAGAGCTACCTCGAAGGCCACGCGCGTCGCTTCGTGCGCCACTTCGATCCCAACTGCTATCTGTACCTGAGCCGCTCGATGGACTGGTTCGACCTGGGCGAACATGCCGGCGGTGATGTCATGGCCGCACTGACCAGCATCAAATTGGAAAAAGCGATGGCGATCGGCGCGACCACCGACATCCTATTCCCGCTACAGCAACAGGAACAGATCGCGCTGGGCCTGCGCGCCGGCGGCGCCGACAGCCAGTTCGTCCCGCTGGAATCCCCACAAGGCCACGACGCCTTCCTGGTGGATTTCGAACGCTTCGACCCTGCGGTGCGTGGGTTTCTCGCCACGCTCTGATGGCGCGAGACCGCGCGCGGCGATGTCGCGCGCAGTCACACTTGGCATCGCCCGCGCCCTATCGGCGGGCGACTTCTGCGACCATCGGGCGTCATGTCCCAAGGACGCCAAGACGAGGTCTTCCCGATGCCACTTCTTTTCCCCGGCAAGGACAAGCTGGTCCACGCGCTGGACGCCGCAGTTGCACTGCGCGAAGACCACGCGGTGGCCGAGGCGCTGCGCGAGACACTGGCGGCGCTGATCGTTGATCGCGACGTGCAGTTGCCGGCGCTGGTGCAGCAGCCGGTGGACGGCCATTACGCGCGGCGCGAGCTGTATGTCAGTCCCGCGCATGGCTACAGCGTGGTGGCGATGACCTGGGGGCCGCGCCAGGGCACGCAGATCCATGACCACGCCGGTGTGTGGTGCGTGGAAGGCGTATGGCAGGGCCAACTGGAGATCACGCAATACGAGCTGGCCGAGCATGTCGGCAGCGCGTATCGCTTCCATGCCGCAGGTACGCAGCTGGCCGATGCCGGCAGTGCCGGCGCGCTGATTCCGCCGCACGAGTACCACACCATCCGCAACGCCAGCGATGCGGACATCGCCGTGTCGCTGCACGTCTACAAGCACAGTCTGGAACGCTGCGGGATCTACCTGGCCGATGTGCAGCGTCCGGGCTGGATGCAGTGCGAGGACCGCACCATCCATTCCGATCCGCTGCCTGGCGAGCTGACCACGCACTAAGCGCGATCAGCTCAGGGCGCGCCCTCCTCCTCCATCCCCGGATAGGTCGCGTTGGGACTGCAAGGCCGCCCCGGCGCGGCCTGTCCGGGGATGGGGGACACGCCCTTGAACGAAGCTCACTTCGCCTGGCAATCCAGCACGTGCTGGGCCTCGGTGCCGAAGCCCACTTCGTGCACCGACAGTACGGTGCCGGCCGGCATGCGCCAACCCAGCGGCGCGCTGACGTTGCCCATCTGGCCGTTACGCGAAGCAAAGCACTTCAGCGGAATGCCGACCTTGCCCCAGGCATCGCTCGGCGCGCTGGCCATCGACGCATCGATCGGCAGCGTCGCGCTGCAGCCCGGCCCGCATTCCATGAAGAGTTCGGCGCCCTTTTGCTTGGGCGGCACGTCCACGCGCATCGTGATGAGCAGCATCACGTTGCCATTGGTTTCGCGGACCAGGTCCAGCGGGCGCGGCGCGATGAAGGCCAGTTCGCCGTCCTGCTTCCACTCGATCCGCCAGGAATCTTCCTGCGCCTTGTAGTCGATCGGCGCGATCGCCACGTCCGGCGCGTCCTTCTGCCCCGAAGCCTGCGACAGCGAGCGCGGCTTGCCGACCTTGGACTGCACGCGCACGGTCCAGCCCGTGGCCGGCGTACCGCGCGAGAAGAACGTCTCCGAGCCCAGCGAGGCCAGGTCCATGCCTGCGTCTTCGGACAACGCGCCGACCTTCGCCGGCTTGGCGTAGCTCACCCCGTAGCCATAGGCGAACTGCGGGTCGTAGCCAGGCTGGCCGACGTTGAGCGGGCTCTGCACCACGGTGCGCGGCCACGAATACGACAGCGTGCCGCGGAAGTCGTGCTGCACCTTGCCGGTCGCATCGCGCAACAGCACGTCGGCCACGCCGCCGCCTTCCGAGCCCGGCAGCCAGGCCGCGACAAACGCATCGGACGCATTGATCTCGCGATTCATCCACAGCGGACGCCCGGACAGGAACACCGCCACCACCGGAATGCCCTCGGCCTTGAGCTTCTTCAGCAGCTTGAGGTCGCGGTCGTCGCCCGGACGATAGGCCAGCACCTTCAGGTCGCCCTGGAACTCGGCGTAAGGCGTTTCGCCGAACACCACCACCGCCGCATCGGGCTTGGCCGTGTATTTGCCATCAGCGGACAGCTCCGCCTTGCCACCGGCCTTGCCGACCTGCTCGCGCAGGGCCGCGCCGATGGTCTGCGCGCCGGGGAAATCTTCCGGAGTCAGGCCCGTGCCCTGCCAGCTCAGCGTCCAGCCGCCGGACTGCATCATCATGTCGTCGGCACCGTCGCCAGCGATCAGCAGCGTCTTGCGCGGATCCAGCGGCAGCACGTTGCGGTCGTTCTTCAGCAGTACCAGCGATTCGCGCACGGCGCGACGCGCGATGGCGCGATGTTCCGGACTGCCCAGCAATTCGAACTGCCCGGCGACACCACGCGTCGAAGGTTTGCCAGCCTCGAACATGCCGGCGCGGAACTTCACCCGCAGGATGCGGCGCACCGCTTCGTCCAGGCGTCCGGCCGGGAGCGTGTGGCTGTTTTCGGCCGCGAGGATGTGCTCGTAGCAGCCCTTCCACGTGTCCGGCGCCATGATCATGTCGACGCCGGCGACGAACGACGGCACGCAGTTCTCGCGGCTGCCGCCGGGCACGCTGGCGTGGCCGTTCCAGTCGCTGACCACGAAGCCGTCGAAGCCCATGCGCTTCTTCAGCACCGCGTCCAGCAGCGAGGCGTTGCCGCTCATCTTGACGCCGTTCCAGCTGGAGAACGACACCATCACCGCCTGCACGCCGGCCTTAAGCGCCGGCGGATATCCCGCGCCATGCACATCGCGCAGTGTCGCTTCGTCGATCTGCGCATCGCCCTGGTCGCGGCCTTCATGCGTGCCGCCATCGGCCAGGAAGTGCTTGGCCGTGGCGACCACATGCGCGCCCTTGAGGAAGTCCTTACTTCCCGGCTTGCCCTGCAGGCCCTGGATCAGCGGGCCGGCGTAGGAGCGCACCACCGCCGGGTTCTCCGAATAGCCCTCATACGTGCGGCCCCAGCGATCATCCTGCGGCACCGCCAGCGTGGGCGCGAAGGTCCAGTCGATGCCTGTGGCGCGCATCTCGGCTGCGGTCGCCGCGGCGATCTCGCCCATCAGCGCCGGATCATGCGTTGCCCCCAGGCCGATGTTGTGCGGGAACAGCGTCGCACCGACCACGTTGTTGTGCCCGTGCACCGCATCCACCCCGAAGATCACCGGGATCGCGTTGTATTTGCCGCCGCTGGTTTCCATCGACGCGGCGTAGAAGTCATCGGCCAGCTGCAGCCAGGCCTTGCCCGGCGCGTTGTACTGGCCGCCCGGATCGGAACTGCCGCCGGCCAGGATCGAGCCGAGGCGATAGGTCTTCAGGTCGTCCGGCGTGATGCTGGCGATATCGCCCTGCACCACCTGGCCGACCTTTTCCTCCACGCGCATCTTGGCCATCAGCGCATCGATGCGCTTTTCCAGCTTCGGGTCTGGGGCGATCGGCGAGCGCCGCTGCGGCCACTGTTCCGGATGCGCCGTCCCGGCGGCTGTCGGCGCATCGGCGGCGATGGCCACGCCGGCCAACAGCACGCTGCCGGTCAGCGCCAGCACCAGCGCGCGGCGCGCGGGCAGCCGCGCAGTGGAAAGCGGATTGAAGCTCATGCAGTTCTCCCTGGATGGACCTGGCGCGCGAAACCATGCTGCAACTGCAGCGTGGCTTTTTCGCGCACTTTGGCAAGATGGACACAGATGACGGAAAGGACAGTCGCGCGATGCGGGTAAGACTTGAAGACGTGGCCGCAGCGGCGGGTGTCTCGATGAAGACGGTCTCGCGCGTGCTCAACCAGGAGCCGCGCGTCAGCGAGGACACGCGCCAGCGCGTGCAGGAAGTGGTCGACCGGCTGCAGTACAAGCCCAACCTGTCCGCGCGCAGCCTGGCCAGCCGGCGCACCTTCGTGGTGGCGCTGGCCTACGACAACCCCTCGCGCAACTACCTGATGGAAATCCAGGGCGGCGTGCTCGACGCCTGCCGCGCGCGCCACTACACCCTGGTGCTGGCGCCGGTGATGTACGGCGAAGGCCGCGCCATCGCCGAGTTGCGCGAGCTGGCCAGCCAGCACGGCGTGGACGGCTTCGTCCTGACCCCGCCACTGACCGACGACATGGACCTGCTGGCGTTCCTGGACGAGGCCGCCCTGCCCTTCGCCAGCATCGCCCCGCGCACGCATCGCGGCCGGATCGGCGTGACCGTCGACGAGCACGCCGCGGTGCGCGAGCTGATGTCGCACCTGATCGGCCTGGGCCATCGCCGGATCGGCCACATCAAGGGCCCGCCGAACCACGGCGCAGCCGAGTGGCGCTATGCCGGTTATCGCGAGGCGCTGCGCGATGCCGGCATCGCCTACGAGCCAAACCTGGTGGTCAAGGGCGAATTCACCTTCGAGTCCGGCGTGCGCGGCGCCAACCAGCTGCTGGACCTGGACGAGCGCCCGACCGCGATCTTCGCCGCCAACGACGACATGGCCGCCGGCGTCATCCGCGTGGCCGGCGAGCGCGGGCTGCGCATTCCGCAGGACCTGTCGGTGTGCGGCTTCGACGACACCCCGATCTCGCGCCACATCTTTCCCTCGCTGACCACCGTGCGCCAGCCAACCCGCGACATGGGCCGCGTTGCGACGCTGGAGCTGCTCAAGGCCATCCAGGCCCCGGACCACGGCGACATGGTGCGCATGGACTACGCCCTGCAGTTGCGCGAGTCCACCGCCACGCCGGTCGATCCGGATTGACCCACCAACACGCGCAGACACGGCGTCGCCTGCGATGCGCGGGCAGGCAGCATTGGCGGCGTGGCGCTCGCGCATTGAATGGGGTGGACCTTGAGTGGTGGATCGGCTGCGGCCGCCGCGCGGGATGTGTCAGCGCGTGGCACAGGCCGTGACAGCGCTGTCACGATACGGATCGCCTTCAGCAATGCATTCTGCAACGCATCAAAAACGGGCCTGACTGACTGCATCGTCAGCCCAAGCCCCGCCCGGCGCGGGATCAAGCAGCCTCCTGACTTCTCGGCCGCATCGAACGCCCCCATACCCCTGCGGCGATCGTGCCGCTATACTGCGCGGCCGCGCCGAAGTGGCGGAATGGTAGACGCAGCGGACTCAAAATCCGCCGCCCTTAAAAGCGTGTGGGTTCGAGTCCCACCTTCGGCACCAGGATAGGAAAAGGTCGGCACATGCCGGCCTTTTTTCTTGGACCATCGCGTTGAAAAGGTCATTACGTCGCGTTTTGTGTCGCTATTGCGACGCAACATTACGCAATCGACAATCTTGGTAGATTGGTTACGGCTGTTACTCCTGACGGACTCCCCCTGCCATGCCCAGCACCGCGCCCAAGTCACCGACGCCCGCAGTCCGCGCGTCGCGCAATGTGGAACTCTGCCGTCGCGGCGAGCTGCGGGTGGAGAAATTCCTCGACGCCGCCACCGATGTCTTCGCCGAGAAGGGCTACCAGCACGCGCGCCTGAGCGAGATCGTCGCGCGCGCCGGCGGCTCGCTGGCCACGCTGTATCGCGCCTTTGGCGACAAGGAAGGCCTGGCCTTCGCCATCGTCGAGCGTCGTCTGCAGGATCTGGCCAACCAGCTCGAAGCGCTGGAGCTGGATGGGCTGCCGCCGCAGGACGCGCTGCGCAAGGCGGCACGCTCAATTGCGCAGAGCATCACCACGCGCGATGCCTATCTGGTCAACCGGATCGTGATCGGCGAAGGCCGCGCGTTTCCCGACCTGCGCGATTTCTATTTCGACCACGCCATCGCCACGATCCGCAGCCGCCTGGGCCGTTACTTTGATGCGCAGGTGGCCGCCGGCACGATGGTGCTGCACACCTCTTCGGACCTGGCCGCGACCCAGTTCTTCATGATGCTGTTCGGCGACCTGACCGTGCGCACAGCCTGCGGCTACATGGCCAACCCGGAGACCGACGAGATCCTGGCCTACACCGACGGCTCGGTGGAGCAGTTCCTGCACGGTGCCCTGCCGCGCTGAGCGCCGTGCACGCGCCCTGCATGGGGTGCAGTCCACGGTAGGCGTCCAACCGACGATCGGCGGACGTGATGCTGGACCTCAAGAGTGGATACCCGTGGTGGGCGGTGCGCAACGGACTGACGCACGACTTCCCGCCGCTGCGTGCCGATGCGGTCGCCGACGTGGCCATCATCGGTGGCGGCATCACCGCCGCGCTGATCGCCGATGAGCTGGTCGAACACGGGCATTCAGTGGTGGTGATCGAGCAGCGCGACATCGGCTGGGGCAGCACCGCCGCCAGTACCGCGCTGCTGCAGTACGAAATCGACACCCACATGACCGAGCTGGCGCAGCGTTATGGCGAGGATGATGCGTGGCTGGCCTACGGCGCCTGCGCTCGCTCGCTGGAGCTGCTGAAAGGCGTGGCAGACGGCCTGGGCGAGACCGATTTCGCCTGGCAGGACAGTCTCTACTACGCCAGCAGACCGCGCGATCGGGCGAGTCTGCAGGCCGAATTTGAACTCCGCCTACGCCACGACCTCGAGGTCGAATGGTTGGAGCCCGACGCGCTGCTGATCCGTTACGGCATCCGCGCACCGGCCGCGATCCTCAGCCATCAGGCGGCGCGCGTGGATCCGTATCGCATGGCCAACCTGCTGTTCGCGCGGCTGCAGGCCCGCGGCATGGCCATTCACGACCGCACTCGTATCGAGAAGATCGAGACCGGCACGCACGGCGTGTTGCTGCACACCGACACCGGTCACGCCATCTCCGCCTCGCGCCTGGTGATGGCGGCCGGTTACGCCAACGAGACCTGGCTGGACAAGCGGGTGGCGCGCAACCGCAGCAGCTATGCCTTCATCAGCGACACGCTGACCGATGACCAGCTCGGCCCGCTGCGCAATACCTTGATCTGGGAATCGGCGCGGCCCTATTTGTACGCCCGTTCGACCGGCGATGGCCGGATCCTGGTCGGCGGCGAGGACGACAGCATCGACATTCCGGCGCGCCGCGATGCGCGCGTGCTGCGCAAGGCGGAGATCCTGCGCAAGAAGTTCGGCAAGGTGCTGGGCGAGATCCCGCTGGAGCCCGCGTTTTCCTGGGCCGGCACCTTTGCCGAAACCGCCGACGGCCTGCCGTTCTTCGGCGTGCATCCGCAGCATGGCGATCGCGTGCTGTTCGCCATGGCCTACGGCGGCAACGGCATCACCTACAGCATGCTGGGCGCGGGCCTGATCCGGTCGCTGATCGAAGCGCAGCCGCATCCGCTGCAGGCGCTGTTTTCGTTCGACCGGCTCGACCGGATGTAGCCAGGCGCCTTCAGCGCGACATGCGCGTCGGCCACCAAGCGCGCCCGGTCAGCGCATAGCGATCGGCCGCGCGTTCGAATCGATTCCGCACGCTGATGCCGCCGCACAACAGGTACGCCGGCAGGAACAGCGGCCCCAGCACCATGTATTGGAAGACATGCGCACGCTCGTGATCGCCCAGGCGCACTGGCGGCTCGATACAGCGCCCGGCCGTGTGCGCATAGGTGTGGCACGACACGTCCAGCGACGCGCCGGTCTGCACGATGGTGTTGCCGAAGGTGATCGCCCCACCCGGCCCCCACGGCCAGCAGCTGAAGACCAGCGCGTATTCGCGCCGGCTCAGGTGGACCTGCGCGCCACGCAGCATTCCCGCCAGACCCAGCAGCACGCCGATCGCGCTGTTGGGCAAGGTCCACACGATGCCCGCGACGACCAGGGCCTTGAGCAGCCACGGCGGCAAGACGCGCCTCACACCTCGTTGGGGATGAGCAGCCACAGCAGCAGATAGACGAGGATGCCGGGGAAAGCCACCGAGGCGATCGACACCACCACGAAGATCACGCGCACCAACGTGGCATTCCAGCTGAAGCGCCGCGCGATGCCGCCCATCACCCCGGCGATCATGCGGTCGTCGAGCGAACGGGCGAGCGTTCTCGAAGGAAGCGGTGTGTTCATGGCGAGGCCTGTGGACGGCGGGACTGACGGCAGTCTAGCGCTGCAAAGCGCGCGGCTCTCGACACGCGGATCACATCGCGACCACAGGTATTGGTGATGCGCTCAGCGCTGCGCCAGCCAGCTGGCGATTGCGCTTGGCACTTCGCGCTGGGCGCGGCTGGAGACATAGATGCCGATATGGCCGCCGCGGAATCCCACTTCCGAATAATCGTCCGTGCCGACCAGTTCGCGCAGGGCCTTGGACGCATCCGGCGGGACCAGATGATCCTGCTCGGCGTAGATGTTCAGCACCGGCATCTGCAGCTGCTTGAGGTCGATGGTCTCGCCATCGATCACGATGCCGCCTTCGATGAAGCCGTTGCCCTGGTAGAACTGCTGGATGAACTGGCGGAACGCCTCGCCAACCTGATCGGGCGAATCGAAGATCCACTTCTCCATGCGCAGGAAATCCTGCACCGCGCGGCTGTCATCCAGGATGTCGAGCAGGCCGACGTACTTCTGCACGTTCAACCGGAACGGCTTGAGCATCAGGTAACTCAGGTTCATCAGGTCGGCCGGCACGTTGCCCAACGTGTCAACCAGCAGGTCGATATCGACCCCGCGCACCCAGTTGGAAAGCATGTTGTCCGGTGTGTGGAAATCCACCGGGGTGACCATGGTGATCAGGTTGCGCAGCTTGTGCGGATGCAGCGCCGCATGACACAACGACAGCGCGCCGCCCTGGCAGATGCCAAGGACATTGATCGCCTCAACGCCGCTGGCCTGGCGCAGGTGGTCGATCGCGCCATCGATGAAGCGGTTGATGTAGTCATCCAGCAGCAGGAAGCGGTCCGAGCGATCCGGGTAGCCCCAGTCGATCAGATACACATCCTGGCCCTGGGCCAGCAGGCCCTTCACCAGCGAGCGGTCTTCCTGCAGGTCCACCATGTACGGCCGGTTGACCAGCGCGTAGGTGATCAGCAGCGGCACCGTCGCCGTGGGCGCGGTCTCGCCGATGAAGCGATACAGCACCACCTTGCCGTCGCGCCAGACTTCCTCGCGCGGCGTCACGCCGTAATGCACATCGCCCACGCCGGGCAGCGTGCGCAGGCCGGCACCGAGTTTCTGCTGCAGCGAGGCGGCCTCGGCAGCCAGGGCATCGGCAGTGGCGCGGAAGGGACTGGTCATGCGGAGCGCTTGGCCTGGGTGCGACGTGTCGCGGGCTTGGCGACGGTCGATTTAGAAGACTTGGACGCCTTTTGAAGTGGCTTGCCCGCAACTGCGGATTTAGTCGACACCTTAGGCTTGCGCGCCTTTGAGGCAGCAGGTGCAGCTTTGGCGGTTGCGGCTTTCTTCTTAGGCTCGGACTTGGCTGGCTTCGTGGCTGCGCTGGCTTTTTTCGATGCGGTCTTCTTCGCGGCGGTTTTCGAGGCACTCGCCTGTGCCGGCTTGGTTGCGGGCTTGTGCGCGGAAGCAGACGACGACGCTTGCGCAGACGATACGGAGGCGGCCGCGCCTGCGGCCCGCATCAGCTTGCGCAGCGTGCGTTCGAGTTCGGCAATCTTGCGATGGGCGGCATCGACTTCGGTGCGACTAGGCAGGCCGATCATGCCGCCGAGCTGTTCGATCTCGCGCTGCACACCCGCGCGCATGCGCATCTGCGCATTGGCCAGCGCGCCGTAGACCTCGCGGAATTCCTCGGACAAGGCCATCTTGGCGTAGGCATCTTCGGCCGCGTCGATCCACTCGTCGAACAACGCACGGGCGCTGTCCAGCGGCGCGCCTTCGCCAACGCGGATCCCGAGCTTGTCCTCAAACAGGGCGTAGGCCTGACGCGAGGCTTCTTCCAGCAGGCGCTGGTAGCTTTCATTGGCATCGCGCAGTGCCTGCTGGGCCTGCAGAAGCGCCTTCCAGCGCTGCTGGTGTTCGCGCGCCGGACCGAACGCCGGGGTCTGCGCCCAATCCTGCAGCGGGCCACGCAGCGACTCCAGCCACGGCATCCATTGCTCGCTGAAGCCATCCAGCCCGGTCGCGCCCTGGCCGAACAGGCTGCCGAACAGATCCGGATACGGCTTGGCCTCGGTGGCGCCCATGGCCTGGCGCCAGGCGGTGGCGATATCGGCAGGCGTGTTGTCGCGGTCGGCGAATTGCGAAGCGACGTTTTGCATGCGGCCAAACCAGTGCCGCGCCAGCCCGTCGAAGCGCTCCATCACCTCGCCCGGGCCACCGCCCTGCGGCGGCGTCCAACCCGGCCAGCCACCCGGCACCTGCTGCCACGCCGGCGCGGCGGTTTCCAATGGCGCCGTGGCCGCCTTGCGCAGCGCTTCGCCCCAGGCCTCCCAGACCTGGCGGCCCATCGCCTCGGCACCCTCGCCCCACCCTGATTCCGCACCCGCCATCACAGCCTCCCGACGCTCGCCACGATCATAGCAATCCCGGCTGAGGTGACAGGGCGTGGCGGCGATGCCCGGGCGGGTCGCGATGTGGCTGCGCGTGCTCGGAGCAAGGAAGCGCGAGGAAGTGGACGTCCGTCCTCGCCCGAGCAATGACGCGGCGCCGGGCGCGCGCAGCTACATCCCATCGGGTTGGAAACGCGGCCCGCCGGGGCATCGCCGCCCCGCCCTAGGGCTTGGGGATATGCAGTGTCTTGCTGATCATCAAAGAGCCGGACAGCGCGTACAGCAGCACTAGCGGATGGAACTGCCACGGCCCCAGCTGCCACTGCCCCCACCAGATCGCCGGCCCGATGTGCCCACCGGCCGCAGCGATGGCCAGGACCACCACCAGCACCAGGCTGGTCGGGATCGGCGTGCCTTCGAAGTACTTCACCTTGCCCTCGTCGCCCGACAGCGCCTCGGCGGTGACGTTGTAGCGCGCCAGGCGGCTGACCCCGCAGCAGACGAAGTAGCTCAACACCAGCCAGTCCCAGCCGCCCTGCAGGCCGCAGGCATAGGCCAGTGCAGCCGGCGCCACGCCGAAGGAGATCACATCGGCCAGCGAGTCCAGTTCGCGCCCCAGCGTGGAGGCCGAGTTGCGCCAGCGTGCCACCCGGCCATCGAGCGCATCGAAGATAAAGGCCAGCGGGATCAGCGCCATGCCGGCCAGCAGCACGCCGCGACGGCCTTCCTGCATGTAATGCAGCGCGGCGAATACCGCGCCGCTGCCGCAGAAGGCGTTGCCCAGCGTGAACCAGTCGGCCAGCTGGAAATCGCGCAGCATTGAAAAGTGGCGTTGTCGGTTCATGGGCCTGGCCGGTGACGTGGAATGGACGACAGCGTGCCAACCCGCGTGTCGCGTGGCGATCAAGACGATCGCATCGTTGGGATCTGGCATTGCAACATCGCCGCTTGCCCCGATGACAACCGGGCGAACAATGGATGACGGTCATGCGCCGGACATTGCGCGGCTGCTGGCCTCGCATGTTCCACGACGGTTGCGAAATTCCTTCAACTTCGCCTGGTCATTTTTCCGCCAATCCGCTTGACACGCCTGCCCTGCAACGCGCTCCTGCGGTTATCCACATCTTTGTCCGGAAGTCATCCACACCCCCTGTGGATACACTGACCCGAACTGGTCATTTTTTCGCCATCCTGGCGGCAAGGCGCATGAACAAAGGGCGCGCGCGAGTTATCCACACGATTGCCCCAGCAGTCATCCACACGTTCTGTGGATGAACTGCATCCCAGTCCTGCTCAGGCCCGGGAGACGTTCCACGACACCATGCGGCCATCCTTGTACGGCATCACCCCGTGGAAGCCGCGCGGATCTTCATCGAACACCAGCGGCAGGAAGTGCTTGTCGCCCTCCCACAATGGCAGCTCCAGCAGCTTGTCCACGTCGACCCATTCCAGGGTGCCTTCCGGGTTCTCGGTCAGCGGCGTGCCGCTCCAGGCGGTGATGACGAACACGAACGCCAGCCAATCCTCGCCCTGCTTGCCGAAGCCCGGCCAGCTGATCGTGCCGCGCATGTGCAACGCATCGCACTCGATCCCGGCCTCCTCGCGGATCTCGCGCGTCATGCACGCCAGCACGTCCTCGTCCGGCTCCATCTTGCCGCCCAGCCCGTTGTACTTGCCCAGGTGGATGTCGTTGGGCCGCGCATTGCGATGGATCATCAGCACCTGCTTCCCGTCCGGGGACAGCACGTAACCGAGCGTGGCGACGATGGGGGTGTAGGGCATGGCAGACGGTTCGTGGGACAGGGCCGGCGATTGTAGAAGGCTGCGGCCAATCGGGGACTCACCGCAGGCAGGCGAGCGCTGACGGTTCCAGCCGAGCCACCTCATCGACGCTCCTTAGTTATTGATCTGGCAACGAAAACCGACCCACATGATTCATGTCGCGACGTGACATGCATCGCAAACAAACGGCAATAACTGCCTATACTCGCCGCCAACAGGGGATCACTTCGTTTGGAGAACCACCCATGGCGCGACGCGTAGACCGCGTGCCAGGGGAGCGGGTTCGCGCCGCCGTGCGCTCCGCTCCCGCCCAGGCCGTGTCCGAACCTCTGGCCCAGCGCGTCGGTCGCCCTGGCACGAACCTGTCGCTGCAAGCGCAGGTCCGGGCCCGCCAGCGCAAGCTGTATCACGCGCAGTTCGCCACTTCTACGTTGCCGCCTGCGAAGGAAGAGACGGCGAACACCGGACACGTCACCGCAAATCAGTCCACACCGGCGCTGTTGACCATGGCGCGCGCGCCGTTTGCCGTTCGCATGCTGGACAACCTGAGCTACGGCGCCACCACGACCACGATCGCCGAGTTCAATGCACTCGGGACCAGCGACAGCGCCCGCCTGGCGAACTGGGTGGATTGGCAGCTCGATTACACGGCCATTGACGACAGCGCGGTCACCAACCGGCTCAACGCAGCCGGCTACAGCACTTTGAGCAAGTCGCTACCGCAACTGTGGGCTGACCACGCCCTGGGCGATCCGGAATACAGCACGCGCATGCGGCCAGGCTGGGAAGTGCAGCGGGCGTCGTTCGTGCGCGCCACCTACTCGCGCCGCCAGCTGTTCGAGGTGATGGTCAATTTCTGGCATGCCCACTTCAACACGCAGGGCACCGAGTACAGCATCGCCCCGATCTTCGCGCATTACGATCGCGAGGTGATTCGCGCCAACGCATTCGGCAGTTTCCGCACGATGCTGGAGTCGGTCGCCAGGAGCCCGGCGATGATGTATTTCCTGGACAACATCGATAACTCCCGCTCCGGACCCAACGAGAACTTTGCCCGCGAACTGCTGGAACTGCATACCTTCGGCGCCGAAAACTACCTGGGCTTCATGGATCCCTTCCAGGTCCCGCCCTGCCCTGAGGACCCCAGCTATCCGATCGGCTACACCGACATCGACGTGTACGAAACCGCCGCGGCTTTCACCGGCTGGACCATCAAGAATGGCCACTGGCAGTATCCCAACGACAATGACGGCACGTTCGTCTATCGCCAGGCCTGGCATGATGCCGGGCCCAAATTCCTGCTGGGCGTGATGCTCTATCCAGAGCAGCCGGACCTCAAGGACGGACGCGATGTGATGGACCGCTTGGCCAGCCATCCGCGCGTTGCCAAGTTCATCTGCAAGAAGATCATTCGCCGCCTCATCAACGACACGCCGCCCCAGTCACTGATCGATAGCGCGGCCAGGGTCTTCCGCGACAACTGGCGCGCCGCCAACCAGATCGAGCTGGTGCTCCGTCACATCCTCAACTCGACGCCGATGTTCAACGCGTGGGGGCAAAAGGTGCGGCGCCCGTTTGAAGCCACCGTCGCGGCCATGCGTGTCCTGGGCAGCGACTGGACCCTGCGGCTGGACAACGCAAAGAGCGACGAGTTCATGTGGCGCTTCGGCTATACCGGCCACACGCCCTATAACTGGCCATCGCCCAACGGGTATCCGGATGTCTCGGTCAGCTGGACCGGCTCCAACTCGTTCGCCATGACCTGGAAGCTGGTCAACTGGCTGACCGAAACCAGCGACGGCACCACGCCACTCGCGGCGATCCTGGCCGAGAGTCGCAGCAAAGTGGCCAACTGGACCGCCAACAATCTGGTCGATTACTGGTCTACGCGGGTACTCGGCTACGCCCCCGCGGCCGAACGCAAACAGGCGCTGGTGAACTTCATGGCACAGAACGGCAATGCTGCCAGCGATGTGATAGCCGACAACGACACCTGGTCGGCCAACGACCTGAAGAAGCACTACAACCAGCAGCGGCTGCGCAGCATGGTGTCGCTGCTCGTTCTTTCCCCCGAATTCTTTACTCGCTGAGTTCACGCCCATGACCCACTTCAAACTCAACCGGCGTGAGTTCATCAAGAGCGCCGCGGCCGGTGCCACGGTTGTCAGCAGTTGCGGCGCGGGCCTGCTTTTCTCCAGCAACGCGCTAGCCGCGGCCAACAGTTATGACACGGTGGTCCAGGTCTTCCTGCGCGGCGCCATGGATGGCCTGAACCTGGTCGTGCCGGTGAGTGGCGTTGACCGCACTCATTACGAAGATGCCCGGCCTAACCTTCAGATCAAGGCCAGCGGCGACTACGCGGCGCTGCCGCTCACGCTCTCCAATGGTTCGGCCACGGGATTTGGCTTGCACCCTTCGGCCACCGGGCTGCGCGATCTGTGGACCAACGGCAACCTGGCGATCGTGCATGCCTGCGGCATGCCGACTACGGTGACGCGCAGTCATTTCGATGCGCAGCGCTATATCGACTCGGGATCGCCAGGAAAGTACGCAGGCACCGGCTGGATGACCCGCGCCTGGAACAGCCAGGCGGTCAGCGCAAGCGTCCCGCTGCTCGGCGTGGCCAGCACGCAGCCCTCTGGCTTGCTCGGCAGCCCGGAGGCGATGGTCATGGCCAGTCCAGGCGATTTCTCGATCAACGCCGGCGCCTATCAATGGCAGACCGTCCGCAGTGGCGCGCCCAGCGGCTTCCAAGGACATAACCAAGTCCTGGAAAAACTCTGGGCCGGCCGCACTGGCCTGGAACGCGATGGCGCCAGTGCCAATGCCTCGCTGGCCCTGATCAATGCCCAGCCGTTCGTCGCATTGCCCGGCACCTGGCCGACCGGCACCTTCGCCAACCAGCTATGGACGGTCGCGCAGTCGATCCGCTTCAACCTGGGCCTGCGCTACGCCACACTGGACCTGGGCGGCTGGGATACCCACGACGGTCAGGGCACAGCCGGCAGCGGCTACCACTACTACCAGAACAAGATCGCAGAGCTCTCAACCGCGCTGTCTGCGTTCTTCGCCGATCTCAATGCCACCGGCAACATGGGCCGGGTGACGGTCGTGGTGCAGTCCGAATTCGGCCGGCGCGTGCGTGCCAACGCCAGCGGCGGAACCGACCATGGCTACGGGAATCCGTTGCTTGTACTGGGTGGCGCGGTCAATGGACGCAGGTTTTATGGCACCTGGCCGGGGCTGGACCCGGTCGCGTTGTCGCCGACCTACGGCGATGTTCCTGCCACCACTGACTACCGGCGTGTGATGTCGGACATCCTGATCCGGCGCATGGGCAATCCCAACCTCAGCGCGGTATTCCCTGGCTACACCGGATACGCGGCGCTGGGCATTGTCCAAGGCACCGACATCACACCCAAGCTCACCGCCTCGGTCGTGCCTGATCAGGCCAGCCAGATGTCGCCTGTAGTTTCAGCACCCGCTTCCAGGACGCCGACCGCAAGAACAGCAATGCAAGATGGCGAAGCGCCTCCAACCAGCAGGCTCCGCGGGCGCATCGACCGAACTCTGATCAGGCGTGGCCTGTAAACCACAAGCCTCTTGCGACGCGAAGCTGCTGTTGCGGAGATCCAGAAAGCAGAAAAGGCGGGCCAATGGCCCGCCTTTTCTGTTGAAGCGATGGTGCGCGGTCCGATTACTCGGCCGACACGCCCTCGCCTTCTTCCACGGCCTTCATGGACAGGCGGATGCGGCCCTGCTTGTCCACTTCCAGCACCTTGACCTTGACCACGTCGCCTTCCTTGAGCTTGTCGGAGACCTTCTCGACGCGCTCGGCGGAAATCTGCGACACGTGGACCAGACCGTCCTTGCCCGGGGCGATGGTGACGAATGCACCAAAGTCCATCAGCTTGGCGACCTTGCCCTCGTAGATGCGGCCCGGCTCGATGTCCGAGGTGATCTGCTCGATGCGGGCCTTGGCGGCCTGGCCGGCAGCGCCGTTCACCGATGCGATGGTGATGGTGCCGTCGTCCTGGATGTCGATCTGGGTGCCGGTTTCCTTGGTGATCGCCTGGATCACCGAACCACCCTTGCCGATCACTTCGCGGATCTTGTCGGGGTGGATCTTGATGGTGATCAGGCGCGGCGCGAAGTCGCTCAGCTCCTGGCGCGGCGCGGTCAGCGCGTGGGCCATTTCGCCGAGGATGTGCAGTCGGCCTGCCTTGGCCTGCGCCAGGGCCTGCTTCATGATTTCTTCGGTGATGCCTTCGATCTTGATGTCCATCTGCAGCGCGGACACGCCGTTGGAAGTACCAGCCACCTTGAAGTCCATGTCGCCCAGGTGATCTTCGTCACCCAGGATGTCCGACAGCACGACAAAGTCCTCGGCTTCCTTGACCAGACCCATGGCGATACCGGCCACCGGCGCCTTGATCGGCACGCCGGCGTCCATCAGCGACAGCGAGCTGCCGCAGACCGAGGCCATCGAGGAGGAGCCGTTCGATTCGGTGATTTCCGACACGACGCGGATGGTGTACGGGAATTCTTCCATCGTCGGCATGACAGCCAGCACGCCGCGCTTGGCCAGACGGCCGTGGCCGATCTCGCGACGCTTCGGGCCCATCATGCGGCCCGCTTCGCCCACCGAGTACGGGGGGAAGTTGTAGTGGAACAGGAAGTGGTCCTTGTGCTCGCCGGAGACGGCGTCGATCACCTGGCCATCGCGGGCGGTGCCCAGCGTGGTCACGACGATCGCTTGGGTCTCACCGCGGGTGAACAGGGCCGAGCCGTGGGTACGCGGCAGGACGCTGACCTTGGAGGAGATCGGACGCACGGTGTCCAGGGCACGGCCGTCGATGCGGACCTTGGTGCTCAGGACCGAACCACGCATGGTCTGGTATTCCAGCTCGCCGAATTCCTTGGACAGCTCGCCCGCGCTCCAGCCTTCGCTCTCGACGCGACCGGCCAGGCCGGCCAGCACGTCGGACTTGATGGCGGCGATGGCGTCGCGGCGCTGCAGCTTGTCGCGCACCTGGAAGGCACCGGCCAGCTGCTCGCCGACGGCTTCCTTCAGGGCCGAGATCAGGGCTTCGTTCTTGGCCGGGGCGGTCCAGTTCCACGACTGGGTGCCGGCTTCGACGACCAGCTCGTTGATGATGTGGATGACCTTCTGCATCTCGCGATGGCCAAACATCACCGCGCCCAGCATCACGTCTTCGGACAGCTCGGCGGCTTCGGATTCGACCATCAGCACGGCGTTGGAAGTACCGGCGACGACCAGCTCCAGCTTGGAATCCTTCAGCTCGGTCACGGTCGGGTTCAGCACGTACTCGCCGTTGATGTAACCGACCTTGGCCGCACCGATCGGGCCGTTGAACGGCGCACCGGTCAGGGCCACGGCAGCGGAGGCACCGATCAGGGCCGGGAT
Source organism: Pseudoxanthomonas sp. GM95 (assembly GCF_900109775.1). Lineage (GTDB taxonomy): Bacteria > Pseudomonadota > Gammaproteobacteria > Xanthomonadales > Xanthomonadaceae > Pseudoxanthomonas_A. The sequence continues at coordinate 1,106,924 of NZ_FOAX01000001.1, read as the reverse complement.
GTCACCGTCGATGTCCGGGTTCAGCGACATCACCGTGGCGATGACCTGCACTTCGTTGCGGAACTCTTCCGGGAACAGCGGACGCAGCGGACGGTCGATCAGACGCGAGATCAGCGTCTCCTTCTCCGTGGCGCGGCCTTCGCGCTTGAAGAAGCCACCGGGGATACGGCCACCGGCGTAGAACTTTTCCTGGTAGTCGACCGTCAGCGGGAAGAAGTCCTGACCTTCGCGCGCCTTCTTGGCGGCGACGGCCGTGACCAGCAGGACGGTGTCGTCGAACTTGACGATGACCGCGCCGCCGGCCTGGCGGGCGATTTCGCCGGTTTCCAGGGTGACCTGGTGCTTGCCGTACTGGAAGGTCTTAGTGATTTTTGCCACGTGGGTTTCCTAAGTGTCTCGAACTGGGTGACCCGGTTGCGACCCCTGTCGCGCGCGGGTGGCCGGCGTATGCGGCCGTGTTGCAGTGCGATTTTTCCGATGCCTGGAAAAAAATGAACCGCGGCGCATTTCTGCGCCGCGGTTTGTTGTCTGGTTTTAGCGACGCAGACCCAGCTTTTCGATCAGGGCCTTGTAACGCGGGGCGTCTTTGCCATGCAGGTAGTCGAGCAGGCTACGGCGCTGGTTGACCAGCTGCAGCAGGCCGCGACGGCTGTGGTGATCCTTCTTGTGGGTCTTGAAGTGGCCGGAGAGCTGCTCGATGCGGGCGGTCAGCAGGGCGACCTGGACTTCCGGGGAGCCGGTGTCGTTGGCGCCGCGCTTGTTCTCTTCGATGATCTTCTGGGTGTCGATGGACATGTGTCTTCTCTTGTTGTGATGCGGGACCTGCAGGAACGCGGACTGTCCACCGCGCGCACCGCCTGGTCCGCCGCTTGCGATTGAGGAAAGGGCCTCGTGGGCCAGGTGCCTGAAAAGGCCGGCGCATTGTAGGCGCCGGCACCTTGCGGCACAAGTTTCAGTCGGCCGCCGGCTCGCCGTTGGTCGGCCAGTTGAACAGCCGCTGGGGAGAAAGCACGCCTTCTTTGGACAGTTGGGCCAGGCCGATCACGGTCCCGGCCTCGGTGAACACCGCCACCAGCCCGGCCGGCCCGGGCACGCCCGGCAGGCGCTGGCCCTGGCTGAAACGCGCCGCGCCCTCGGCCGTCAGGTCGATCCGCGGCAAGCCGACCATGCCGGCCTCGATCGGCAGCAGGCAGGCCTGCAGCGCCTGTGGGTCGCGCTGCGCCAGGGCTTCGAGCTGCTCGATGGTCCACATCCGCGGCTCGCGGAACGGATCCACCCACAGCCGGCGCAGCTGGGCCACATGCGCGCCGCAGCCCAGTGCTTCGCCCAGGTCGCGGACCAGGCTGCGCACGTAGGTGCCCGAGCCACATTCCACGTGCAGGCGCAGCAACGGCAGGCCGGCGTCGAGCAGGTCGTCGGCGGCCTGGAGTTCAAAAGTGCGCACGAAGACCTCGCGTTCCTCGATCTCCACCACTTCGCCGCGGCGGGCCTTGGCGTACAGCGGCTCGCCGCCCCGCTTGAGCGCCGAATAGATCGGCGGGCGCTGCTGGATGCGACCGATCAGCGGACGCAGCGCGGCGTCGATCCGATCAATCGGATACGCCTCGACCGGCCGCTCCCGCAGCACCTGGCCTTCGGCATCGTCGGTATCGGTGACCTGGCCCAAGTGGGCCACGGTGTCGTAGGCCTTGCTGGCGCCGAGCAGGTTGCCGGCGATCTTGGTCGCCTCGCCGAAGCAGATCGGCAGCAGGCCGGTGGCCAGCGGATCGAGCGCGCCGGTGTGGCCGCCCTTCTCCGCCCGGAACAGGTGCCGCACACGCTGCAGCGCCTGGTTGGAGCTCATGCCGGTGGGCTTGTCCAGCAGCAGGATGCCGTCGACACGACAGAACTTGGTGCGCGGGCGTTGCGGCCGGCCGTTGCGGCCGGCAGGCGCCGAACCGCCACGTCCGGCACCGTCGGCGTCCGGGGTCGCGGCGGAATCGGTGGGCACCATCAGTCTTGTTCGGACTCGGGAAGCGGCGGCAGCGGGTTTTCGCGCAGCAGGGTTTCGATGCGCTCGCCCTTGTCGACCGAGTCGTCGTAATGGAAATGCAGTTCGGGCACGTGGCGCATCTTCACCGCACGGCCGAGGGCGTAGCGGATCTGCGGGGCCAGTTCCTTGAGCGCCTTGACTGCCTCGCGCGAGCGCTCGGGCATCAGGGCGGTGACGAAGACCTTGGCGTGGGCCAGGTCGCGGGTGACTTCGACGTCGGACACGCTGACCGACGGCAGGCCGTGCTCGCGCACGGTCTCGTGCACGATCGTGCCCAGTTCGCGGCGGAGCTGGGCCGAGACGCGGTCGCTGCGATGGAAGGATTTGGTTGCCATGACTTCAAGCATGCGGCAACGACGCGGGCGGGACGGCGACGCTCCTCACGGAAACGTCGCCGCTACGCCCTGGCGCCGTTACAGCGTGCGCTGCACCTCGATACGCTCGAAGCACTCGATCTGGTCGCCGGCCTTCACATCGTTGTAGGCCTTCACGCCGATACCGCACTCGGTGCCGTTGCGCACTTCGTCCACGTTTTCCTTGAAGCGGCGCAGCGATTCCAGCTCGCCCTCGAACACCACGACGCTGTCGCGGAGCACGCGGATCGGCTTGGAACGCTTGACGCTGCCCTCGATGACCATACAGCCGGCCACCGCACCGAACTTGGAGCTGCGGAACACGTCGCGAACCTGGGCGATACCGATGATCTCTTCGCGGATTTCCACGCCGAGCAGACCGGAGGCCACCTGCTTCACTTGGTCGATCACGTCATAGATGATCGAGAAGTAACGCATGTCCACGCCGTTGGCTTCGACCAGGCGACGGGCCGAGGCGTCGGCACGCACGTTGAAGCCGATGATCGTGGCCTTGGAGGCCATGGCCGAGTTGGCATCGGATTCGGTGATGCCACCGACGCCGGCGCTGAGGATGTTGATGCGGATGTCGGCGTTGGACAGCGCGACCAGCGAGTGGCGCAGTGCTTCCACCGAACCCTGCACGTCGGCCTTGATGATCAGGTTCAGGCTGAGCTGGCCGTCGCCCTTGCCCAGCTGGGCCATGATGTCTTCCATGCGGCTGCCGGCCGAGGCCACCATGCGCGATTCACGGCGCTTGGCGTCACGCTGCTGGGCCACGTCCTTGGCCAGGCGCTCGTCCTCGACCACGACGAAGTCATCGCCCGCATCCGGCACGCCGGACAGGCCCAGGACCTGCACCGGGATGGACGGACCGGCGGCGTTGGGCTGGCTGCCGGTTTCGTCGAACAACGCACGCACGCGGCCGTACTGCACGCCGCAGACCAGGTAGTCGCCCTTCTTCAGCAGGCCCTGCTGGACCAGCACGGTGGCGACCGGGCCACGACCCTTGTCCAGCGAGGACTCGATGACGGTACCGCTGGCGCGGCCATCGGGCACGGCGCGCAGTTCCAGCACTTCGGCCTGCAGCGAGATGGCGTCCAGCAGGTTGTCGATGCCCTGGCCGGTCTTGGCCGACAGCTCGATGAACTGCGTGTCGCCACCGAACTCTTCGGCGACCACGTCGTGGGCCAGCAGTTCGTTCTTGACCCGCAGCGGGTCGGCCGCGGACTTGTCGATCTTGTTGACCGCCACGATCAGCGGCACGCCGGCCGCCTTGGCCTGCTGCACCGATTCGATCGTCTGCGGCATGACGCCGTCGTCGGCCGCCACCACCAGCACCACGATGTCGGTCAGCTTGGCGCCGCGCGCACGCATGGCGGTGAACGCCGCATGGCCCGGGGTATCCAGGAAGCTGATGACGCCACGGTCGGTTTCGACGTGGTAGGCACCGATGTGCTGGGTGATGCCACCGGCTTCGCCGGTGGCGACCTTGGTGCGGCGGATGTAATCCAGCAGCGAGGTCTTGCCGTGGTCGACGTGACCCATGATGGTGACCACCGGCGGACGCGAGGCGGTTTCGCCCTGCACGTCTTCCACGTGGGCCAACAGTGCGTCTTCGGCGTCGTCGCTGCCGGCGCGTACGACCGTGTGGCCGAGCTCTTCGGTAATCAGCGCGGCGGTGTCGTGGTCGATGGTCTGGGTGATGGTGGCCATCACGCCCATCTTGAACAGCGCCTTGACCACGTCGCCGCCCTTCAGTGCCAGCTTCTGGGCCAGGTCACCGACGGTGATGGCCTCGCCGATCGCCACTTCGCGCACCACCGGTGCGGTCGGGCGTTCGAACTGGTGGCTGCCCGAGCCGCCACGGCTCTGCTCCATCTGGCGACGGGGCTTGGGCTTGCCACGGGCGGCACCGCGACGGGCGCGGTCGGCGGCCGACAGGTGCAGCTGGCCAGCGAAACGCTGGGTGCTGTCGTCGTCCTCGACGCCGGCGACCATCGCATGCGAACCGCGGGTCTTGTGCTTGGCGGCGGTGCTGGTGCCGCGATCCGGTTCCTTGCGGGCCGGGGCCGGCGCGCTGCGCGGGGCATGCGATGCACCGGGCTTGGCGGCCACGCGGATGGAACCGCCGGTGCCCGGCGCCGGCGCGATGCTTTCGTCGATCGGCTTGCGCACGGCCGGAGCGGCGGGCGCTTCGGGCTCGGCTTCGGCTTCAGGCTCGGCTTCAGCACGGGCGTCAGCTTCAGCCTGGGCGATGGCCGCCGCGGCTTCCTGCTTCTTGCGCTCGTTTTCTTCGGCGCGGGCACGGTCCATCTCGGCCAGGCGCGCCTGTTCGGCCAGGTTGCGCTGGCGCGATTCTTCCAGCTTGCGCAGGATCTCGGCGCGCTCGTCGCCGGGGGCGGCGGCGCTGCCGGCACGGCGGGCCTCGTTGGCCTGGGCTTCGGTCGGCTTGACGTAGGTGCGCTTCTGGCGCACTTCGACCGCCACGGTCGCATTGCTGCGGCCAGGACCGGACTTGACCGTCACTTCCTGCACCTTGCGGCGGGCCAGGGTGATCTTCTTGGAAGCTTCGCTTTCCTCGCCCTCACCCTCGGCCTTGCCGTGGGTGCGACGCAGGAAGCCGAGCAGCTTCATCTTCTCGGTGCTGGACACTTCCTGGTCGGGGCCACTGAACTTCATGCCGGCCTCGGCCAGCTGTTCGATCAGTTTATCGACTGGAGTGTTGACCAGTTCGGCGAGCTTGCGGATGGTGGTTTGCTGCGACATTCGGATCCTATGATCTGGTTGGCGCTCCTTCGCCCAGAGCAAAGGAAACGCGAATTCTAAGCCCTGACGCCATCAGGGCGATGGTCATGGCTGGCTCATTCGCCGCGCTCCAGTCGGGCGATCTCCTCGGCACGTGCGGCCAGGATCAAAGCGGCGGCACGTTCTTCGTCCAGTCCTTCGATACCGAACTCGGCCACTTCGTCAGCGGCCAGGTCGGACAGGTCCTCGCTGGTCTTGACGCCGTGCGAGGCCAGCAGGTGCGCGGTGGCCTCGTCCATGCCGGCCAGGGCCAGCAGGTCGTCGGACGGGCCGTCGCCGGCCGCGCTCTCTTCCTCGGCCAGGGCCGCGTTGAGCAGCGCGTCGCGGGCACGGGCACGCAGTTCTTCGACGATGTCTTCGTCGAAGCCTTCCACCGCCAGCAGCTCGCCCACGGGGACGTAGGCGATTTCCTCGACGGTGTTGAAGCCTTCGGACACCAGGATGGCGGCGATTTCCTCGTCCACTTCCAGCTTGTCGATGAACAACTGGCGGGCAACGGACTGCTCGGCTTCGGACTTGGCCGAGACCTGGTCCTGGGTCATCACGTTCAGCTGCCAACCGGTCAGGCGGCTGGCCAGGCGCACGTTCTGGCCGCCCTTGCCGATCGCCTGGGCCAGGCGGTCTTCGGCCACGGCCAGGTCCATCGAGTGGCGATCTTCGTCGACGATGATCGACTGGACTTCAGCCGGCGCCATCGCGTTGATCACGAAGTTGGCGGGGTTGTCGTTCCACAGGACGATGTCCACGCGCTCGCCGTTGAGCTCGTTGCTCACCGCCTGCACGCGCGAACCGCGCATGCCGATGCACGCGCCGATCGGATCGGTGCGGGTGTCATGGGCCAGCACGGCGATCTTGGCGCGGTCGCCCGGGTCGCGCGCGCAGGCCTTGATCTCGACCAGGCCCTGGCCCACTTCCGGCACTTCCAGCTTGAACAGCTCCATCATGAATTCCGGCGCGGCGCGGCTGATGAACAGCTGCGGGCCACGCGGCTCGGAACGCACGTCAAACAGGTAACCACGGACGCGGTCGCCGGCGCGCAGCACGTCGCGCGGGATGCCCTTGTCCTTGGAGATGAACGCCTCGGCGTTACCGCCCAGGTCCACGTAGATGTTGCCGCGCTCGGCGCGCTTGACGATGCCGGTGACCAGCTCGCCCACGCGATCCTTCCACGCATCCACGACCTGGGCACGCTCGGCTTCGCGCACGCGCTGGACGATGACCTGCTTGGCGGCCTGGGCGGCGATGCGGCCGAAATCGGGGTTTTCGATCTGCTCTTCGATGTACTCGCCGACTTCGGCGCCTTCGACTTCGTCGACCGCGTCCATCAGGCGGATCTGGCGATCCGGCGATTCCATGACCACGTCGTCGGCCACCACTTCCCAGCGGCGGTAGGTCAGGTAGGTGCCATCCTTGTGGTCGATGGTCACGCGCGCCAGCACATCCTGCTCGGGATAACGCTTCTTGGCGGCAGAGGCCAACGCGGCCTCGATGGCGTCGAAGATCACTTCGCGCGGGACGCCTTTTTCATTGGCGACCGCGTCCACCACCAGCAACAGTTCCTTACTCATCTTTCACTCCGCGCGCGGCCGTGTGGGCCGTCGTTGGGTTGGGTTGATATCAGTGAAGTTTCTTGGGCGGGGCAGGCTTTTTCTTGGGCTTGCCGGCGCCAATGTTCTTTTTCGGCTGGGGCGCCATGCCCAGCGCGACCCAGTCGGGCATCAGCCTGGCCTTGTCCAGGTTGTCGGCCGAAAAGGTCATCTCCTGCTTGTCGAACGCAATGGTGATGCGATCGGCTTCGACCGAAACGATCCGGCCCTGCACGCGACGACGTCCGTCCTGCGGCAGCTTCAGCACGACCTTGGCTTCCTCGCCGATGAAGCGGGCGAACTGGTCGGCACTGAACAGCGGGCGATCCACGCCGGGCGAGGAGACTTCTAGCGTGTAGTTGTCGCTAATCGGGTCTTCGACATCCAGCTGGGCCGAGACCTCGCGGCTCACGGCTTCGCAGTCCTCGATGTTGACCACGCGGGTTTCGCGCTCGGCCTCGATGACGTCGATGTACAGGCGCAGGGTCGCGTTGCCCGACGCCGGCAAATATTCGATGCCCAACAGTTCCAGGCCCAGGGCCTGGATGGTGGGCTGCAGCAGCGCTGCGATCTCGGTTGCCTTGTCGCTCACGTGGCGGGTGCTCGTCCTGTATTTGCTTCAGAAACGGAAAAGGGCCCAGAGGGCCCTTGTCCGATGACGCTGGATGCAGAGGCTGCCAAGGTGGCGCTTCTGCGAGCCCAGGCTTCTGGTCAGCGGAATCTTCGGGGTTCGAAGCGTCCAGCAACAACCTGAAACGTTGGTTGCGAAGGCAGGAGCCGGGGCTTGTCCCGTCGGGACCGCACGCGTTGCCTGCACCGCAGCGGGGCATCATAGAGATGCAGGCCCGCCCACGCAACCAAGCAACGTTCAGAAATCCTGCCGAAGCGCCGACGCGAGTGCGCGAACTTTCCCAAACAGCCGCCCTCGCCTGCCTTGATCAATGGGGACGGCAACGCCCGATTTCAAACCGCCACGCGGGGCCGCCGGCTGACCGGCGACCCCGCGTGCAGCGCGATTCGAATGCCCGCGCGCGTCACTGCATGCCCGGCAGCTCGAACGGGCGCAGGTCGAACAGGAGCACCTCGCTGTCCTGGCCGTTGGCGAAGGTCAGCGCCTGCGCCTCGCGCACCCGCACGCCGTCACCTTCACGCAGCCGCTTGCCGTTGAGCTCCACTTCGCCACGGGCGATGTGCACATACGCGTAGCGATCGGCCGGCAGGTCGAACGTCGCGGCCTCATCGCCGTCGAACAGGCCTGCGTAGACCCGCACGTCCTGGCGCACCTGCAGCGATTCGGCCGCGCCATCGGGCGAAATGATCAGGCGCAGCTGGCCGCGCTTGTCCGCTTCGGTGAAATGATGCTGCTGGTAGCGCGGCGGCGCGTTGCGCTCGCTGGGCACGATCCAGATCTGCAGGAAGTGCACCGACTCGTCCTGCGAGCCGTTGAACTCGCTGTGCGACACGCCGCTGCCGGCGCTCATCATCTGCACGTCGCCCGGGCGGATCACCGAACCGGTGCCCATCGAATCCTTATGCGCCAGCTGGCCTTCCAGCACGTAGGAGAAGATCTCCATGTCACGGTGCGGATGGGTGCCGAAGCCTTCGCCGGCATCAACGCGGTCGTCGTTGATCACGCGCAGGTCGGAGAAGCCGATCTGGTTCGGGTTGAAATAGCTGCCGAACGAGAACGTGTGGCGGGACTTGAGCCAGCCGTGGTTGGCGACGCCGCGCGTGTTGGCCTGGGTGATATCGAACATGTGCGTTCTCCTTGCGATGCCGGGAGGCCCCGGTGAGTGGCGGTGACCGGTCGATCACCCTGGCGCACACATTACTGTCGGCATGGAAGTCGATAAATCCTCTACGATGCGAAACATAGTCGCCATTGGAATGACAATGCATCAGCTTGAGGACATGCGCCTGTTCGTCCAGACCGTGGACTCCGGCAGCTTCACCCAGGCCGCGGACAAGCTGGGCCTGTCCAAGCAGTTCGTCAGCAAGCGACTGATGGCCCTGGAGGCGCGGCTGGGCGTGCAACTACTGATCCGCACCACGCGCACCCTGCGCACCACCGCACTGGGCCAGACCTATTACGAGCAGGCCGCGCGCGTGGTCCAGGAAGTGGACGGCATCGAGCAGGCCATCGCCCGCCAGAACGCGATGCCGCGCGGCCGCCTGCGGATCAGTGCGCCGATGACCTTCGGCACCATGCACCTGAGTCCGGTGATCCCACGCTTCCTGGCGGCCTATCCGGAGGTCGCGCTGGAGCTTGAACTCAACGACCGCACGGTCGACCTGGTCGCCGAGGGCTTCGATGCCGGCGTGCGCATCGGCGTACTGCCCGACTCCAGCCTGGTCGGCGTGCGCGTCTCGCACATGGAGCTGGTGACCTGCTGCAGCCCGGACTATCTGGCGCGACGTGGCGCGCCGACCAAACCCGACGAGCTGCCGCAGCACGACTGCCTGCCCTACGGCCATCGGCGCCATGTCGAATGGAGCTTCACCGCGCAGGGCAAGCCGAAGCTGGTCGCGATCAACGGACGCTTGTGCGCCAACAACGGCGAGGTCGTGCGCGATGCGGCCTGCGCTGGATTGGGCATCACCCAGTTGCCGACCTTCATCGTCGGCGATGCGCTGGCTGACGGGCGACTGGTGACCGTGCTCGATGACTTCCGACCGCCACCGGCCGGCATCCACACCGTGTATCCCAGCCATCGGCAACCATCGCTGGCCGTGCGCGCGTTTACCGAGTTCATGCGCAGCACGTTTTCCGCACCCACGCGCGCAACGCCAGCACGCAGCTGATCGTCGCTCAGCGACACGCACAAACGAAAACGGCGAGCCCGTTGCCGGGACCGCCGTTTCGTTGACTACCACTGCCTCGTTGCCGATGCAGCTTTACATGGTAGCGGGGGCAGGATTTGAACCTGCGACCTTCGGGTTATGAGCCCGACGAGCTGCCAGACTGCTCCACCCCGCAGCAGAAGATCTGATGCGACTACGTCATCTCAAACGTAGATTTCTTGGTAGCGGGGGCAGGATTTGAACCTGCGACCTTCGGGTTATGAGCCCGACGAGCTGCCAGACTGCTCCACCCCGCATCAGGAGCGGAATTATGAAGAATTACGGGAAATGAAGCAAGCCCTGTAACACTCCAGGTACTGAATTAATCAAAGACCGAACGCTGCCTTGCACCAGGTCATCAGCGGATTCCACGCCAAACCCAGCACCAGCAAGCCCAGCGCATTGACGCCGAACACGAACGGCACGACCTTGCCCGCACGCGGCGCCGGCAACGCACCGACGGGTTCGTCGAAATACATCACCTTGATCACGCGCAGGTAGTAGAACGCACCGATCACCGCGCAGATCACGCCGACCAGCGCCAGCCACATCAGGTCGCCATTCAAGGCCGCACGCAGCACGACCAGCTTGGCCCAGAAGCCCAGGAACGGCGGCACGCCGGCCAGCGAGGCCATCACGCACAACACCATGCCGGCCATCCACGGGCTGCGTGCACTCAGGCCCTTGAAGTCGTCGATCGTGTCGGACTCGAAGCCATTGCGCGACAGCACCAGGATCGCGCCGAACGACGCGGCCGACATCAGCGCATAGGCGATGCCGTAGAACAGCGCAGCCGCATAACCTTCCGGACCGCCGCCAGCCAGGCCAAGCAGCAGGAAGCCCACGTGCGAGACCGTTGAATACGCCAGCATGCGCTTGAGGTTGCTCTGCGCGATGGCCACGACATTACCGATGACCAGCGACAGCGCGGCCAAGCCGGCCAGCAGCAGGTGCCACTGTGGCGAAGTCGGGCCGATGCCCTGCTCCAGCACGCGATAGGCCATGGCGAACGCAGCCAGCTTTGGACCGGAGCTGATGAACAGCGTGATCGGCGTTGGCGCGCCCTGGTACACGTCGGGAAGCCACATGTGGAACGGCGCGGCACCGAGCTTGAACGCGATGCCGCAGACCATGAACACCATGCCGGTCAGCAGCATCGGGCGATCGGTGATGCCGGCGATCGCCGCGTTGATCTGCGACAGCTCCAGCGAGCCGGTGGCACCGTAGACCAGCGACATGCCGTACAGCAGCAGGCCCGAGGCGATCGAACCGAGCACGATGTACTTCATCGCCGCTTCGGACGACAGGCCGTTGTCGCGGTTCATGCCGACCATCGCGTACGAACACAGCGACAGCAGCTCCAGGCCCAGGTAGACCATGACCAGGCTGCCGGCCGAGGACAGCATCATCATGCCGGCGGTGGCGAACAGCACCAGCACCGGCAGCTCGCCCGGATACAGGTTGCGCTCGCGCAGGTATGGCCAGCCATAGATCAGCGACAGGCCAGACACCAGCACGATCGCGGCCTTGACCACGTCGGCCAGGTTGTCGCGCACGAACATGCCATTGAACACCGTGCCCTGCCCGCCCACGTGGGTGACCAGCAACACGAAGGCCAAGGCCAGCACGGCCAGGGTCAGGACATGGGTAACGGCGCGGCGGCTGGCATCCAGGAACACATCCAGGATCAACAGGGCGAAGGCACCGACCACCAGCACCAGCTCCGGGATGATCGGCAGCAGGTCGGTGACGGGGGCGGAAGGAAGCATCGAGGCGGCCATGACGTTCTAGGTCCTTACAGCTTGCTGGTGGCGAGCTGCATCGCCAGGTTCGCGATCGACGGCTCAAGCAGGTCCGTCAGGAACTTGGGATACACACCCAGCGCCAACGTGCCTGCAGCGAACACGCCAAGCACCAGGGCTTCGCGCCAATTGATATCTTTCAGTTCGGCGACGTGGCTGTTGGCCACTTCCCCGTACAACACGCGCTTGACCAGCCACAACGTGTAGCCGGCGCCGATGACCAGGGTCAGGGCGGCCACGAACGCGATGTACGGATGCTTCTGGAAGCTGGCCAGGATCACCATGAATTCGCCGACGAAGCCGCTGGTGCCCGGCAGGCCCGAGTTGGCCATGCCGAAGAACACGAAGAACACCGCGAACCACGGCATCACGTTCGCCACGCCGCCGTAATCCTTGATCATGCGCGTGTGCATTCGGTCGTAGACCACGCCGACCAGCGAGAACATCGCACCTGAAATGAAGCCGTGCGAGATCATCTGCACGACCGCACCCTGCAGGCCCAGGCGGGCCGCATCGGCGTTGTCGTAGTCGCGCATCAGGCCGGCGGCGATGAAGGTGCCCAGGGTGACGAAGCCCATGTGCGAGACCGACGAATAGGCGATCAGCTTCTTCATGTCCTCCTGCACCAGCGCCACCAGGCCGACATACACGATGCCGATCAGCGACAGGACGATCACCAGCTGGCCCCACTCGTGGGCGGCGTCCGGCGTGATCGGCAGCGAGAAGCGCAGGAAGCCGTAGCCACCGATCTTCAGCATGATCGCGGCCAGGATCACCGAGCCGGCGGTCGGCGCTTCCACGTGCGCGTCGGGCAGCCAGGTGTGGACCGGGAACATCGGCACCTTGACCGCGAAGGCGATCAGGAACGCGAAGAACAGCCAGGTTTGTTCCTTCGCCGTCAGCGGCAGGATGTACAGGTCGGCGAACTGGAAGCTCGCGTGGCCCAGCTGGCCGCCCTTGATGTACAGGTAGATCAACCCGACCAGCATCAGCACCGAGCCGAGGAAGGTGTACAGGAAGAACTTTACCGACGCGTAGATGCGGCGCGGACCGCCCCAGATGCCGATGATCAGGAACATCGGGATCAACATCGCTTCGAAGAACACGTAGAACAGGATCGCGTCGGTCGCGCTGAACACGCCGATCATCATGCCTTCCAGCATCAGGAAGGCCGCCACGTACTGGTTGACGCGCTTGTCGATCGCCGCCCAAGCGCCAATCAGCGCCAGCACCGTGGTCAGCGTGGTCAGCACGATCAGGGCGACGGAGATGCCGTCTGCACCCAGCGCGTACCAGATGTCGAACGCCGGGACCCAGGCGTGCTTCTCGACGAACTGGAGTTCGCCACTGGCCCAGTTCAAATGGGTCAGCAGCGGCAGGCTGGCCAGGAAGGTCAGCAGCGCCACGCCCAGGGCCAACCAGCGCGCAGCTTGCGCGCGGCCGGTTCCCAGTGCCAGGGCCAGGGCGCCGCCGAGAATCGGCAGCCAGATCAGAATGCTCAGCAGGTTCGACACGTGTTCGTATCCGTACAGATCAGCGCCAGTACGTCATGACTGCGGCCAGCAGTGCGATCAGGCCGAGGATCATGGCGAAGGCGTAGTGGTAAAGGAGACCGGATTGGGTGCGGCGCAGCAGTTGCGAGGCCAGATCGACCACGCGGGCACTGCCGTTGACGAACAACCCATCGATGATGCGGGTATCGATCCAGCGGGAAATTTTGCCGAGCTCGACGCCGCCACCGGCGAAGCCGTCGATCCACAGGATGTCCATGCCGTACTTGGCGTCCAGGACCTTGACCAGCACCGAGAAGCGCTGGCGCAGCTTGGCCGGCCACTCCGGCGACAGCACCAGGTACAGCACCACAGCCAGGGCGAAGCCAGCCAGGGTCAGGAAGAACGGCGGCGCCATCATGCCGTGCAGCGCGAACGCCACCGGGCCATGGAACTCTTCGGCCAGCGCACCGATGGTGTCGCGCGCCGGATCGGCGAAGTCGATCACGCCGGTGAAGAAGCTCACCGCCTGGCCCGGGATGCTGGCTTCGGCATGGTGGCCGGACCAGCTGGTGCCAAACATCATCGGCCCGATGGTGAAGAAACCGATCAGGATCGACGGGATCGACAGCAGGATCAGCGGCAGCGTCACCACCCATGGCGATTCGTGCGGCACGTGCGGGCCATGGCCGTGACCATGATCGTCGTGGTGGCCGTGATCGTCATGCGCGTGGCCATCGTGGCCGTGCGCTTCTGAGTGTGCGTTATGACCATGCGCGTCATGGCCGTGGCCATGATCGTCATGCGCCACGTCGCGGAAGCGCTCGGCGCCGTGGAATGTCAGGAACAGCAGGCGGAAGCTGTAGAAGCTGGTGATCAGCACGCCGCCCAGCACCGACCAGTAGCCGTAGGTGGCGACCCAGCTGTGCGAGACGTGGGCATGGTGCTGCGCCGCCTCGATGATGGTGTCCTTCGAATAAAAGCCCGAGAAGAACGGCGTGCCGACCAGCGCCAGCGTGCCGATGACCATCGTGATGTAGGTGATCGGCATGTACTTGCGCAGGCCGCCCATCTTGCGCATGTCCTGCTCGTGGTGCATGCCGATGATCACCGAACCGGCGCCCAGGAACAGGAGCGCCTTGAAGAAGGCGTGCGTCATCAGGTGGAACACGCCGGCGCTATACGCCGACACGCCCAGCGCCACGGTCATGTAGCCCAGCTGCGACAGCGTGGAGTACGCAACCACGCGCTTGATGTCGTTCTGGATGATGCCGATCAGGCCGGTGAAGAACGCCGTGGTCGCGCCGATGAACAACACGAAGTCCAGCGCGGTCTGCGACAGCTCGAACAGTGGCGACATGCGCGCCACCATGAAGATGCCGGCGGTGACCATCGTCGCGGCGTGGATCAGCGCCGAGATCGGGGTCGGGCCTTCCATCGAGTCGGGCAGCCACACGTGCAGCGGCACCTGGGCCGACTTGCCCATCGCACCGATGAACAGACAGATGCAGATCACCGTCGCCACCTGCCACGGATGCCCGTCGATCAGGGTCAGCGACATGTTCTTGAGCATCGGCGCGCTGGCGAACACGGTGCTGTAGTCCAGCGTGCGGAACCACAGCAGCACCGCGGCGATGCCCAGCAGGAAGCCGAAGTCGCCGACGCGGTTGACCAGAAACGCCTTCATGTTGGCGAACACCGCGGTCGGGCGCTTGAACCAGAACCCGATCAGCAGGTAGGACACCAGGCCCACCGCTTCCCAGCCGAAGAACAGCTGCAGGAAGTTGTTGCTCATCACCAGCATCAGCATGCTGAAGGTGAACAGCGAGATGTAGCTGAAGAAGCGCTGGTAGCCGTCGTCATCAGCCATGTAGCCGATCGTGTAGACGTGGACCAGCAGCGACACGAAGGTCACCACGACCATCATCATCGCGGTCAGACGGTCGACCATGAAGCCGACGTGCCCGCTGAAATTGCCGATGTCGAACAGCGTGTACAGGTTCTGGTTGAACGGCGCAGCGCCGCCCCACACCAGCTGGTACAGCGTCCAGCACGACAGCGCGCAGCTGACCGCCACGCCCAGGATGGTGATGGTGTGCGCACCGGCACGGCCGATCTGTCGCCCGAAGAAGCCGGCGATGATGCTGCCCAGCAATGGCGCCAGGACCACGGCGACCAGCACGGACTTGGAGAGGAGGATTTCGCCCATCATCAGTACATCAGCCCTTGAGGGAGTCGACTTCGGCGACGTTGATCGTGCGCCGGCTGCGGAACAGCGCGACCAGGATCGCCAGGCCGATCGCGGCCTCGGCCGCGGCCACGGTGAGGATGAAGAACACGAAGATCTGCCCGGCGGTATCGCCCAACTGGCGCGAGAACGCCACGAAGTTGATGTTGACCGAGAGCAGCATCAGCTCGATCGACATCAGCAGGATGATCACGTTCTTGCGGTTGAGGAAGATGCCGGCCAGCGAGATGCAGAACAGCACCGCGCCCAGCGCCAGCAGGTGTCCGAGGGTGATCATGGCTTGGCCTCCTGCGAATCTTCAGCCGGCGCTTCGGGCGCGGGCACCACCGGGCGCACCGCGTCCATGCGCACCATGCGGAAGCGGTCGGCGGCCTTGACCCGGGTCTGCTCGGATGGGTTCTGCGACTTGACGCCTTCGCGCTTGCGCAGGGTCAGCATCACTGCGGCGATGACCGCCACGGTCAGGATCACGGCGGCGAACTCGAACGGCAGCAGGAACTCGGTGAACAGCGAGCGCGCCAACCAGGTGATGTTGGAGGTCTCGGCCGCGGCCGAGGCCGCGTTGTCCGGCAGCACCGCGCCGATCTTGGCCTTGATCCCGATCAGCACCAGCATCTGGACCAGCATGACCACCGCCACCAGGATGCCCACGGGCAGGAACTTCACCCAGCCCTGGCGCAGGTTGGCCACGTCGATGTCCAGCATCATGACCACGAACAGGAACAGCACCATCACCGCGCCGACGTACACCAGGATCAGGGCCACGCCCAGGAACTCGGCGCCCACCAGCAGCCAGGTGCAGGCCACGCTGAAGAAAGTCAGGATGAGGAAGAGGACCGCGTGCACGGGGTTGCGCACGCTGATCACCGCGGCGCCGGACAATGCGGCGACGGCGGCGAAGATGTAGAAGCTGATCAGTACCCAGTCCATCTCGTCCTCAGCGGAATGCGGCGTCGGCGGCACGGCGCTCGGCGATTTCCGACTCGAGTCGGTCGCCAATGGCCAGCAGCTGCGGCTTGGTGACGATGTTCTCGCCACGGTTTTCGAAGTGGTACTCCAGCACGTGGGTTTCCACGATGGAGTCCACCGGACAGCTTTCTTCGCAGAAGCCGCAGTAGATGCACTTGAACAGGTCGATGTCGTAACGCGTGGTGCGGCGGGTGCCGTCCTCGCGCTTGGTCGAATCGATGGTGATCGCCAACGCCGGGCAGACCGCTTCGCACAGCTTGCAGGCGATGCAGCGCTCTTCCCCGTTGGGATAGCGGCGAAGCGCATGCAGGCCGCGGAAACGCGGCGACTGCGGGAACTTCTCCATCGGGTACATCATCGTGTACTTGGGCTTGAACGTGTACTTGAACGTCAGCCACAAGCCCTGCAGCAGCTCAAGCAGCAGCAGGCTCTTGAAGTAATGCGTGATCTTGTTCATGAGTGTCAGGCGCCTCGCTGGATGACGCCGTAGAAGACCATCAGCGCGGTGACTGCGATCCAGACGATGGTCAG
The DNA here is from genome assembly GCF_900109775.1 of Pseudoxanthomonas sp. GM95. Lineage (GTDB taxonomy): Bacteria > Pseudomonadota > Gammaproteobacteria > Xanthomonadales > Xanthomonadaceae > Pseudoxanthomonas_A. The sequence goes on along the minus strand of NZ_FOAX01000001.1, from coordinate 1,090,267 downwards.
GGGAATGAAGACCTTCCAGCCCAGCCGCATGATCTGGTCATAGCGGTAGCGCGGGAAGCTGGCACGGAACCAGATGAAGGCACTGGCGAAGAAGAACGCCTTGGCAAACAGCCACGGCCAGCCGCCGGCCCAGATCCAGTTGACCCACGGCGAGATGTCCGGGTTGCCCCAGGCCTGCGGCCACGGGCTCAGCCAGCCGCCGAGGAAGAAGATCGAGACCAGGAAGCTGACCAGGATCATGTTGGCGTATTCGGCCAGGAAGAACAGCGCGAACGCACCGCCGGAATATTCGACCATGTGGCCGGCGACGATTTCCGATTCGCCTTCCACCACGTCGAACGGCGCGCGGTTGGTCTCGGCGACGCCGGACACCCAGTACACGATGAACAACGGGAACAGCGGCAGCCAGTACCACTCGAACAGGCCGGCATCGCCGGTCTGGGCCTGCACGATCGCCGACAGGTTGAGGCTGCCCGCGGCGATCATTACGCCGACCAGGGCAAAGCCCATCGCGATTTCGTAGCTGACCACCTGCGCGGCCGAACGCAGCGCGCCCAGGAACGCGTACTTGGAGTTGGACGCCCAGCCGGCCAGGATGATGCCGTACACGCCCAGTGAGGTCATCGCCAGCAGGTACAGCAGGCCGGCATTGGCATTGGACAGCACGATCTGCGCGTCGAACGGCACCACCGCCCAGGCCGCGAACGCCGGCGCCAGGCCGATCAGCGGGGCGATCACGAAGATCGACTTCTGCGCGTTGGCCGGCTGCAGGATTTCCTTGAACAGCAGTTTGAAGACGTCGGCGAAGGCCTGGAAGATGCCCATGCCGACGTACATCGGCCCGTGGCGCACGTGCATCCAGCCGATCAGCTTGCGCTCCCACACCACGTAGAACGACACCGAAATGATCACCGGCATGGTGATCACCAGGATCTTCAGCACGATCCAGATGATCATGCCGATGGCGCCCAGACCCAGCAGCCAGTCGCGCAGCGGACTGACGCCATCGATCAACAACTCGTTCATGCAGCCACCACCTTCACACGGCCGGCGCCGATGGGCGCGGTGGCGCCATGGCCCGACTCGATCCACACCGAACCCGGTGCGACACGGTCATTGATCACCACCGGCAAGGTGGCGGTTCCGTCGCCGGCCTGCACCTTGGCCACCTGCCCGTCCGCTAGGCCCGCGGCCTGCGCATCGGTCGGATGCAGACTGACCGACGGCGCGGTGTTGAGCGGATGCGACTGCAGCGCCGCGGCGCGACGGACGAATCCATCGGTGCGGTAGATGGCCGCGGTGGCGACGACTTCGAAGCCCTCGCCTGCCAGCGACGGGGCCGCCGAGGCCTTCGGCGTCACAGCAGCGGCGCCGGCCAGGCTGGCGCGCGCGCCGGCCAGGTCGGTGAACTCGAAGCCCGGCAGGTTCAGCGCGCCACCGAGGGCACGCAGCACCTTCCAGCCTTCGCGCGCTTCGCCCGGCAGCTTGCTGCCGGCCTGGGCACGCTGGTTGCGGCTGTCGAGGTTGGTCAGGGTCGCGTCGATTTCCGGCAGTGCGCCGATCGGCAGGATCACATCGGCCATGCGCCGCGTGGACGCACAGGCGAAGTGGCTGAACGCCACGACCTTGGCGGCGGTCAGCGCCTTCTGCGTGGCAAAGCCATGCGCGAAATCCAGGCCCGGCTCGATGCCGTAGATCACGTAGGCACCGCGCGGCTTGCTCACCATGTCGACCGCGTCGCTGCCCGTCGGCAGCACGCCGGCGCGGGCCAGGCCCACGGCGTTGGCGCCCTGCGGGATGCGGCAAAGCGCGGCGCCGGTGGCTTCTGCGAAATCTGCAGCAGCCTTGCGCAGCGCGGCGGCTTGCGGGTGGTTCTCGGCGATGGCACCGACGATGATCACCGCCGAGCTGGCGCCCTTCACCGCGTCGCGAAGCTCGGTCTTGCCCAGTGCGTCAGCCAGCTGCGACGGCGGCACGATGTGCTTGCCGGTCGTGGCGAATGTGAAATCGAAATCCACCGGATTGACCACATGCACCTTGGCGCCGTTGCGGTTGGCCTTGCGGATGCGCTGGTGCAGCAGCGGCAGCTCGTGGCGCACGTTGCTGCCGAACACCACGATCGCGCCGGCCTTTTCGATGTCGGCCAGCGGCAGCGCGAACGGCTGCGCCACGGCGGCATCAGACAGGTCGTTGGACAGGATGCGATGGTCGAGGTTGCCGGTGCCCAGGCCCGAAGCGAGCTTGGCCAGCAGGCCGCCCTCCTCGTTCGAGGTCGCCGGATGGACCAGCACGCCCAGGTCATCGCCCTGGTGGCTCTTGAGGATTTCAGCGGCGGCGGCCAGACCTTCGGCCCAGCTCACTTCCTTCCACTCACCGTTGACCTTCTGCAGCGGCTTGACCGCACGGTCTTCGGCGTACAGGCCCTGGTGCGAATAACGATCGCGATCGGACAGCCAGCATTCGTTGACCGCCTCGTTGTCGCGCGGCACGGTGCGCAGCACTTCGCCGCGACGCACATGCACGAACAGGTTCGACCCCATCGCATCGTGGTAGCCCAGCGATTCGCGTGCCTGCAGCTCCCACGGGCGCGCCTTGAACTGGAACACCTTGTTGGTCAGCGCGCCGACCGGGCACACGTCGACCACATTGCCCGAGAGCTCAGTGGTCAGCGGCTTGCCGTCATAGGTGCCGATCTGCAAATTCTCGCCGCGGTACATGCCGCCGAGTTCGTAGGTGCCCGCCACTTCCGCGGTGAAGCGCACGCAGCGCGTGCACTGGATGCAGCGGGTCATCTCGGTGGCAACCAGCGGCCCGATGTCCTCGTCCGGCACGGTGCGCTTGCGCTCGTTGAAGCGGCTGACCGAGCGGCCATAGCCCAGCGACACATCCTGCAGTTCGCACTCGCCGCCCTGATCGCAGATCGGGCAGTCCAGCGGATGGTTGATCAGCAGGAATTCCATGACGCTGCGCTGGAACTTCAGCGCCTTTTCGTTGCGCGTGAACACCTTCAGGCCTTCGCCCACGGGCGTGGCGCAGGCCGGCGACGGCTTGGGCGCACCGCGGCCGCCGATTTCCGTATCGACCAGGCACATGCGGCAGTTGGCCGCGATGGACAGCTTGTCGTGGTAGCAGAAACGAGGGATCGGGATGCCGGCCTTGTCGGCGGCCTGGATGATCATCGAACCCTTCGGCGCGTACAGGACGCGGCCGTCGATCTCGATGGTGACGTGATCCGGTGGGACGTTGGGATCGACCGGTTGGGCACTCATGCCGCAGCCTCCAGCGGGCCGTCGACGATCGAACGACCGTTGACGATGTAGTACTCGAACTCGTCCCAGAACTGGCGCAGGAAGCCCTGGATGGGCCATGCCGCCGCTTCACCGAACGCGCAGATGGTGTGGCCTTCGATCTGGCCGGCCACGGCCTTCAACTGGTGCAGGTCTTCCATCGTGCCCTTGCCGGCGACGATGCGCTCCAGCACGCGGTGCATCCAGCCGGTGCCTTCGCGACACGGCGTGCACTGACCGCAGGATTCCTTGTGGAAGAACTGCGAGATGCGGCACGCAAAGCGCACGCAGCAGACGCTGTCGTCCAGCACGACGATGGCGCCCGAACCCAAGCCGGTGCCCAGGGCACGCAGGGTGTCGTAGTCCATCTGCAGGCCGGCCAGCTGGTCGGCCTTCAGCACGGGCATCGACACGCCGCCCGGCACCGCGGCCTTGAGCGTGCGGCCCGGCTTGAGGCCGCCGGCCATTTCCAGCAGTTCGTCGAAGGTGGTGCCCAGCGGCACTTCGAAGTTGCCGCCCTTGGCCACGCAACCGGAGACCGAGAAGATCTTCGGTCCGCCGTTCTTGGTCTTGCTCAGGCCCAAGAACCATTCCGGACCGTTGCGGATGATCGCCGGCACCGAGGCATAGGTCTCGGTGTTGTTGATCGTGGTCGGCTTGCCGTACAGGCCGAAGTTCGCGGGGAACGGCGGCTTGTAGCGCGGCTGGCCCTTCTTGCCTTCCAGCGATTCCATCAGTGCGGTTTCTTCGCCGCAGATGTAGGCGCCGGCGCCCAGCGCGCCATAGATGTCGATGTCGATCCCGCTGCCGAGGATGTCCTTGCCCAGCCAGCCATTGGCGTAGGCGTCGGCCAGGGCTTGTTCGAAGTTTTCGAACGGCTCGTGGTGGAACTCGCCGCGCAGGTAGTTGTAGCCCACGGTCGAGCCGGTGGCGTAGCAGGCGATCGCCATGCCTTCCACGACCGAATGCGGGTTGTAGCGCAGGATGTCGCGGTCCTTACAGGTGCCCGGCTCGGACTCGTCCGAGTTGCAGAGGATGTACTTCTGCATGTCGCCCTTGGGCATGAAGGACCACTTCAGGCCGGTCGGGAAGCCCGCGCCGCCGCGGCCGCGCAGGTTGGAGGCCTTGACCATCTCGATGACGTCGGCCGGCGAGATCTTCTCTTCGAGGATCTTGCGCAGGGCCGCGTAGCCACCGGTCTTGAGGTAGCTTTCGTAGGACCACGGCGTGTCGTAGTGCAGCGTGGTGTAGACCACCTGATGCGGCAGCGGTGCCGGTCCGACCGGGCCCTTCGGTGCGTGCGAATGTGCCATGCGCTTACTCCAGCCCGTCCAGCAGTGCGTCGACTTTCTCGGGCGTGAGGTTTTCGTGGTAATGCCCGTTGATCACCATCATTGGCGCGGCCGAGCACGCGGCCAGGCACTCTTCCTCGCGCTTGAGGAAGATGCGGCCGTCGGCGCTGGACTGGCCGCGCTTGCAACCGAGCTTGCGCTCGGCGTGCTGCGCCAGTTCTTCGCCGCCGTTGAGCCAGCAGCTGATGTTGGTGCAGAAGGCGACGTTGTGGCGACCGACTTTTTCCAGCTCGAACATCGAGTAGAAGCTGGCGACCTCGTAGGCCCACACCGGCGGGATGTCCAGGTACTTGGCCACGCCGGCAATCAGCTCGTCGTTGAGCCAGCCACCGTTCTGTTCCTGTGCGGCGTGCAGGCCCTGCAGCACGGCCGAACGCTTGCGATCCGGCGGGAACTTGGCCAGCCAATGATCGATGTGGGCGCGCGTCTTCTCGCTGAGGATGACCTGCGGGTCGACCTGGCGCGCGTTCTCGAAATTACCCGTGGCCTTCATCGGTCCACCTCACCAAAAACCAAATCGTAAGTACCGATCATTGCCACCACATCCGGCAGCATGTGCCCGACCACGATCGCGTCCATCGAAGAAAGATGGACGAAACCCGGCGCGCGCAAATGCACGCGGAACGGCTTGTTGGCGCCGTCGGACACCAGGTAGCAGCCGAACTCGCCCTTGGGCGCTTCGACGGCGGTGTAGGTCTCGCCGGCCGGCACGCAATAGCCTTCCGAGAACAGCTTGAAGTGATGGATCAGCGCTTCCATGTCGTCCTTCATCGCCTCGCGCTTGGGCGGCGCGACCTTGAAGTTCTCGACCATCACCGGGCCCGGGTTGGCCTTCAGCCACTTCACGCACTGGGCGATGATGCGGTTGGACTCGCGCATCTCGGCCACGCGCACCAGGTATCGGTCGTAGCAGTCGCCGTTGACGCCGACGGGGATGTCGAAATCCACCGCGTCGTACTTGGCGTAGGGCTGCTTCTTGCGCAGGTCCCACTCGATGTTGGAGCCACGCAGCATCACGCCGGTCATGCCCCAGGCGCGCGCCTGTTCGGGCGTGATCACGCCGATGCCGACGGTGCGCTGCTTCCAGATGCGGTTGTCGGTGAGCAGGGTTTCGTACTCGTCGACGCGGCTCGGGAAGGTCTTGGTGAAGTCCTCAAGGAAGTCCAGTAGCGAGCCTTCGCGCGCCGCGTTGAACTGCTTGAGCTTGGCGCCCTTGTGCCAGGGCGATTCCTTGTACTTGGGCATCGTCGACGGCAGGTCGCGATAGACGCCACCCGGACGGTAGTACGTGGCATGCATGCGTGCGCCGCTGACCGCTTCGTAGCAGTCCATCAGCTCTTCGCGCTCGCGGAAGGCGTACAGCATCACCGCCATCGCGCCAAGATCGAGCGCATTGGAGCCCAGCCACATCAGGTGATTCAGGATGCGGGTGATCTCGTCGAACATCGTGCGGATGTACTGCGCGCGCTCCGGTGCCTCGATCCCCATCAGGGTTTCGATCGCCTTCACGTAGGCGTGCTCGTTGCACATCATCGACACGTAATCCAGGCGATCCATGTAGCCGATCGACTGGTTGAACGGCTTGGACTCAGCCAGCTTCTCGGTCCCCCGGTGCAGCAGGCCGATGTGCGGATCGGCGCGGACGATGGTTTCGCCATCCATCTCCAGGATCAGGCGCAACACGCCGTGCGCGGCCGGATGCTGCGGGCCGAAGTTCATCGTGTAGTTGCGGATTTCCTGCTTGCGCTCACCCTCGTTGCTGGCGAATGCCTCATGCGACTGCTTGATCTGTGCGCTCATTACTTGGACTCCCGCGCTGCGGTTTCACCGGCGGCGGTCTGGTAGCGGGCGTCCTCGCGGATCACGCGCGGCACGCCCACGCGCGGCTCGACCGAGGTCACCGGCTCGTAGACCACGCGCTTGCGCTCTTCGTCGTAACGCACTTCGACATTGCCGATCAGCGGGAAATCCTTGCGGAACGGATGACCGACGAAGCCGTAGTCGGTCAGGATGCGGCGCAGGTCCGGATGCCCGGCGAACACGATGCCGAACAGGTCGAACGCCTCGCGCTCGAACCAGTTGGCGCCCGGCCAGATATCGGTGACCGAGGCCACCACCGGCACGTCGTCGTTTGGGGCGTAGCAACGCACGCGCACGCGACGGTTGTGCTGGTAGGAAATCAGGTGCGCGACGGCCGCGTAGCGATTGGTCGGCATCGGCAGCGCTTCGGCGTGATCGGCGCCCTCGCCCGTCGGGGCTTCACCCCAGGCGAAACGGCCGACGGCCTTGCCTTCGACGCCACGCGAGAACCCCTGCGAGGACACGTCCGAGGTATCCCACTCGTCGCTGCCATAGCCCAGGTAATCGACGCCGCACAGGTCCGACAGCTGTTCGAAGCCGAAGCTGTCGCGCAGCGCCAGGCACAGCTCGTGCCACTGGGCGTGCGGCACCTCGATGGAAGTCTCGCCCGAGGGCGACACGGAAACGAGTGCGTCGGGAAAACGCGATCGCAACTCTTCGGTGTAGACGGCTTGCTCTGCCATGGGGGCTTTGCGTGCTCTAGGTAAAGGGGTTCAGCGGGCGATGGTCTGGGTGCGCCAGATCTTCTTCTGCAGCTGCAGGATGCCGTAGACCAGCGCTTCGGCCGTCGGCGGGCAGCCCGGCACGTAGATGTCCACCGGCACGATGCGATCGCAGCCGCGCACCACCGAGTAGGAATAGTGGTAATAGCCGCCGCCGTTGGCGCAGCTACCCATCGAGATGACCCACTTGGGCTCGGGCATCTGGTCGTAGACCTTGCGCAGCGCCGGGGCCATCTTGTTGACCAGGGTGCCGGCCACGATCATCACGTCGGACTGGCGCGGCGACGGGCGGAACACCACGCCGTAACGATCCAGGTCCAGGCGCGCGGCGCCAGCGTGCATCATCTCAACCGCGCAACAGGCCAGGCCGAAGGTCATCGGCCACATCGAACCGGTGCGGGCCCAGTTCATCAGCGCATCGACGCTTGTGGTGACGTAGCCCTTTTCCAGCAGCGGGTTTTCACCTTCGGGACGCAGGATGTCATCCACCCGTCCTTCCGGCAGGGGGTTGGTCATCAGCTTATCGATGGTTTGGATCACTCCCATTCGAGCGCTCCCTTCTTCCAGACGTAAATGAAGCCCAGGAACAACATGCCCACGAACAGGCCCATCGTGACCAGGGAGCGCGCACCGATGTCCATGAACACCTGGGTCCACGGCACGATGAAGATGATTTCCAGGTCGAAGACGATGAACTGGATGGCGATCAGGTAGTAGCGCACGTCGAACTTCATGCGCGCGTCCTCGAATGCCTCGAAGCCGCATTCGTAGGGGGAGAGCTTCTCGGCGTCGGGGCGCCGGGGGCCGATCAGTCGACCGATGACCATCAGCGAGATGCCGATACCGGTGGCGACGATCAGGAAGAGCAGGTTCGGCAGGTAATTGGCCAGCACGCGCGATTCTCTTTTTGGGTTCCGGCAACCTGCTGCACAGTCTACTGCTGCATTGCGGCAGCCTGTGCGAAGGTCGCATTCGGGTCCGGGCTTGCGGGTCCACCTGCGAGGCGGGCCTGGCGCTTGGAAGACGCAACCCGCGACTTCCGTATTCCGGTCCGGCTAAGCCGGGCGCTTCGCAGCAGCCTCCTTCCGTTGATTCGTACCGGACACTGCTGCGAACCCGTCAATTGTAGCGTTCACTGAACTCATGAGTAAACGATTTGAGGGACTCTCGTCACCAGCAAAGCGTTTCGACCGAGGCCCGCCGACAAAAAAGCCCGCTGAGCGGGCTGGGTGCGCAAAACAGCGGGCGCCAGTAACGCAAAAGGGCCATCAAGGCCCTTTGTCGTGTACTGCTAAGTTGGTGCCCAAGAGGGGACTCGAACCCCTACGACTTTCGCCGCTACCACCTCAAGGTAGTGCGTCTACCAATTCCGCCACCTGGGCAAATCTTTCGCCAACCCCAGCCGAAGCCGGGCCGGCATTGTACGCGTCACTGGCCCTGTGCGGGAGCCTGTTTCGGTGCTTCTTCAACCGGCGTGCTCGTGGCCGGGGCCGAAGCGGCCGGTGCGGTGGTCGCCGGTGCCTGCGGCGCGGCAGCCGACGGGGCCAGCTCGCCCGGTGCCGGCGCGGGTGCCGCGGCAGCGGGCTGCTCGGACATCAGGCCCAGATCCTGCTGCACGGCGCCGGTGTGGGCGGTGCGCGATGCGTTCCAGGCCATGAACAGGCTGATGGCGAAAAACGCCACCGCCAGCCACTTGGTGCTCTTGGACAGGAAGTTGGACGCGCCACGCGAGCCGAACACGGTGCCCGACGCACCGGCACCAAAGCCGGAGCCAGCCTGCGCACCCGAGCCGCGCTGCATCAGCACCAGCCCGATGATGGCCACTGCCACCAGCACGTAGACCACATTGAGGATCAGCATCAACATCGACATGGATCGGTTTCTCGGTCAAAAACCCCGCAGGCCAGGCCGGCGGGGTCGATCAATTCATTGGGTCAGCCGGCCGCCGCACGGGCGATGGCCAGGAAGTCGGCGGCCACCAGCGAGGCGCCTCCGACCAGCCCTCCATCGACATCAGACTGCGCGAACAGTTCCGCGGCGTTGTCGGGCTTGACGCTACCGCCGTACAGCAGCGGCAGCGAATCGGCGATTCTAGCATCGTGGCGCGCCACGACGCCACGGATGAAGGCGTGGACCTCCTGGGCCTGCTGCGGCGAGGCCGTGCGGCCGGTGCCGATCGCCCAGACCGGCTCGTAGGCGACGATCGCGCCATCGAACGCCGCCACGCCGGCCAGCGCCAGCACTGGTTCCAGCTGCGCGGCGATCACCGCTTCGGTCTGCCCCGCTTCGCGCTGGTCCAGGGTTTCACCCACGCACAGCACCGGGACCAGGCCGGCGTTGCGGGCGGCGACGAACTTGCGCGCGACCAGCTCGCTGTTCTCGTGGTGGTACTGGCGGCGCTCGGAATGGCCAACCAGGCCGTAGGTGGCGCCAACATCGACCAACATCGCGGCCGAAACCTCACCTGTGTAGGCGCCCTTTTCGTTGGCACTGACGTCCTGCGCGCCAAAACCAATGGCCTGCCCCTCGAAATCCTCGATCAGATCACCCAGGTAAGGCAGCGGTGGCAGCACCACCAGCTCGACATCCTGCAGCGGCAGGCCTTCGGCCAGCTCGGCTACAAGCTGGGTGGCGAAATCACGGCTGCCATGCAGCTTCCAGTTACCGGCGACGATCCTACGGCGCATGAGGACTCCTGTTTGGATAAGACCAACAGCATACCGCGGGGTCTGTCGTCACTGGTTGACGATTTCGCCCTGCATCGGCGCCAGCCGCTTGATCAGGCGGTTCTGGGTGGTGCGGGGGATCTTCTGCTGGTCCATCGCCCACATCAGGTCTTCCACCAGCGCATTGAACTCCCCCTGCCCGATCGGCAGGTGCGCATGCGCCGGCCCCATCGCCTTGCCCTGGTAGTCGCAGGGCCCGTCGCTGACCTGGCACAGCTTTTCGTTCAAATGCTGGTTGAGCATGACGATGTTCACCCGCGCGAACATCTGGTTGATCCGCGGATCGTCGGCCACATGCGAGAGCAGTGTTTCGACCAGCGCTTCCAGCCCGGCCTGGCCGCCCAGCTCCTCGTACAGGGTCGGCGCTGGACGCGCCGTGCTGGCGCAGCCGGCCAGCAGCAGTGCGCAACAAAGCAGTACGTGTCGAGGCAGTGACATGGGCATGGTCCTAGAAGGCCACCTGCAGCGAGGCATATGGCCCGCGCTGGTCTTTCAGCGTTGCGATGCTGCCCAGGTCGGCCCAGGCCACCGTCAGTGAGACGTGCTTGCTGGGAAACCAGGCCACGAACACATCACGCCAGTCATCCTCGTGGGCGAAGCCCAGATTGTCCGGCTTCTGCCGGTATTCCACGCCGATGGCCAGCGCCGGATCCAGCAAGACCGCCGCGGAGCCTTCGAACACCACGCTGCGCCCTGCCTTGCGATCGCCCCCGAAACCCAGCAATCCGCCCTGGTTGGCCTTGGTCGAGCGCAGCGTGCCGTTGAGCAGCAGCTGGTAGCCACCGGCCGCATCCAGCAGCAGCGTCGTCGCGCTCAGGTAGACATCGGTGCCGGTATCGGCATGCGCGCCCAGCGCGGTTGGCAGCGTGCCGTCGCGCAGGCGCTTGCGCTGCACCCCGACGCTGATCTGCGGCATGCGCGTGTAGACCAGATCGCCGGCGACCCGCACCTTGATTCCGAAGATGTCCTGGCCCAGCGCATTCCACGGCAGACCCAGCCGATCCTGCAGCGTGCCCAGATCGAAGCGTTGCCGCGCGACCGAGAACTCGACCCGGTCGCGCACCGTGAAGGCCGCGCCCTGCACATCCAACCGGTAGTCACCCGAATCCACGTGCGTGGCGAAGGCCACGATGCCGTTTTCGTCGCGGGTGCCGTAGCCACTCAACGTGGCCCACGGCACGATGCCGCCGCCGCCGCTGCCTTCGATCGTCGAAACGCCGCCGGTGGCGAGCAGACGCCCTTCGCCGGCCTGCGCCACCAGCGGTGCGCACGCCAGCAACGACGCAAAGCCCAACATCCGGACCCGCTTCATGGGCGTGCCTCGTGCAACACGTGGCCCGGCATCATCCGGCACTGGCGGCCGTCGCACCACGCCAGCAATTCGGCTTCCAGCAATGGCTTGGCGTAGTGATAGCCCTGCGCCATGTCGCAATGGTACTGGCGCAGTAGCGCGACAATGGACTCGCTTTCCACGCCCTCGGCGATCACCGACAGACCCATGTTGTGCCCCAGCTCGATGGTGCTGCGGACGATGACCTCGTCGTCGCTGCCTTCGGCCAGCTGCATGACGAAGCTCTTGTCGATTTTCAGCTCGTCCACCGGCATGCGCTTGAGCTGGGCCAGCGACGAATAGCCAGTACCGAAATCATCGATCGACAGGCGCACGCCGCAGTCGCGCAGTTGCTGCAGCATGCGGATCGCATATTCGACATCGCCCATCACCGCGCTTTCGGTCACTTCCAGGATCACCCGGTGCGGCGGCACGCCGTGACGCTGAAGGCTGCGCTCGACCGAATCGGGTAGCTGCGCATCCATCAGGTTGAGCACCGACAAGTTGATCGCGATACCCAGGTCAAGCCCCAGGCTGCGCCAGCGGGCGTTGCAGGCCAGCGCTTCGTCGAGCACGTAACGGGTGACTTCGTGGATCGCGCCGGAGTGCTCGGCCAGGGCAATGAATTCGTCGGGAAAAATCTGCCCGAGCTTGGAATGCTGCCAGCGCAGCAGCGCTTCCACGTGCTCGACCGTGTTGGTGGACAGCGACACCTTTGGCTGGAAGCGCAGGTAGAACTCGCCGCGCGAGGCGGCGGTGCGCAGGTCGCCCATCAACCGCAGCTTGCGCTGGTGCTGTTCATCGCGACCGGCCTGATACGCCGAGACACCCGCGTGTCCGCCCTTTGCTTCCTGCAACGCAATGTCGGCGCGCCGGATCAGGGTGATGGGATCGGTCCCATCGTCCGGGAACACCGCCAACCCGATCCCGGCATCGATGTTGATCGCAGCGGCCGGCAGCTCGACCGGCTGGCGCAGCTGGTTCAAGAGCTGCTGGGCCAACGCCAGCCCGGTTTCGCGCTCGACCTCGCTGAAGACCACCATGAACTCGTCACCGCCCATGCGCGCGACATAGTTGCCCTCGCCTGCACTGGCACTCAGGCGGCGCCCGATTTCCACCAGCACGGTGTCAGCGAATTCATAGCCAGCCGCCGAATTGATTTCCTTGAACCGATCCAGGTTGAGCAGCATCAACACGCCATAGCACCCTGCGGGCATCGGCTTGGCCAACGCCTCGACCACCCAGCGCCGCGCACTGGCACGATTGGGCAGGCCGGTCAGCGCATCATGAAAGGCCTGGTGCAACAACCGTCCTTCGCGCGCGCCAATCTCCTGCTGCATGCGACCGAAGCTTTCGGCCAACTCGCCGATCTCGCCGCCGGCGCTGATCTGCGGCCCTTGGGTGTAATCGCCCGCCTGCATGCGCCGCGCCGCCACGACCAATTGCTCGACAGGCCGGCTGACCGTACGCGCCAGCAGCGCCGCCACCGCGACCGCCGCCAATCCGGCTAGCGCAGACAGCACCAGGATCTGCTGTTTGAGCAGCACGAAAGGTTCCAGTGCCTGGTCCAGCGAACCGAATACCACCGCTCGCAGCTCAGGGTGCGCGCTGCCATCGAGCAGCACCTCGCCATTGGACAGATATTCCGTATCGCTCAGTTTCATCGGCTCGGTGCCGCGTTGCTCGGACAGCACGCGCGGCAAGGCTGCGCTAAGCACCTGGGTTGGCACGTCCAGGCTGCTGCCATAGATCACAGGTCTGTCGCTCTCCCTGACGAAGGCGATGCCCAGCCCGGTCAGGCTCCGGAAATCGTTGGCCAGCGGATTGCCCATGCGTTCGCCGATCACGACCCAGCCGACGATCTCAGGCGCCTGCACCGGCGCCATCGCGATGCGGTACAGACGTCCCTGCAGGACGACCACGTCCAGCGCCGACCCATCGCGTCGAGCCCGGGCCAGCAGCGGACCGATCACGCTGTCCTGCTGCTGTTGCGGCAGCGGGAGCGTCCCGGCGAGCCAATGGCCGTCCGGTGCCAACAGGATCGCCACGCTCGCCGAGACGCGCTGGCCGTGATTGAGCAGCGCTGACTCCATGGTGGCTGAATCACCACTGGTGGCCGCGGCCTTGAAACCGAAGTCGCTGGCCAACACACGTGTGTTCTCCAGCAACTGTAGGCCGTAACGCCGATTCATCCGGCTCCAGACGCGCTGCCCGAGCTCGATATCACCCTGCAGATCGCTGGTCACTGCGCGCGCCGTGGCGAACTGGACGACCGCAAACGTAGTGAGCTGCGCCACCAGCACCACGGCGATCATCAGCAAGACAATACGGAAGCGGAAGCCGCGCAGGTTCATGGTGACTCCGCGGGAATCCTGCGGAATTTCTCCTGCAACGCGCGGACCCTGTCGCTGACCGGCGCATCGGGCTTGGCCGGTGCCACGCCGAGGGTGATGGCCTGGTTCAGGCCCTGTGCGGTGACCGTGACCTGCTGCGCGAAGGCAGTGTTCTGCAGGCGCGCGTGCCAGGCATGCAGCGTGTACTGACCGGGCGGCACCTCCAGCGTCACCGTGCCCTGTGCGCCAGTCGTGGCGAAGAACGGGGTGTCGAGCACCACGATGTGACCGAGCATCCAGTCATGGATGTTGCAGCCAAGCACCACCACGCCAGGCTGGTCGAAACGCACCGGTTTGGCCGTGGTGCCCGCATACAGCGGCAGCTCGAAGCGCTTGGCCGGCGAGAACGAATACACCTGGTGGCGGATGTGATCGCTGTTGGGAAAGGTCACCACCGTACCGGTCTGCACCACCAGCACCGCCGGGACGAACTGCGAATCGCGCTGGTCCATCGCCGCGGTCGTGCCAGCGGGTGCGGCGCGCCCCTGCGCGGGCTGCAGGCTGACCACCGCATCAGAAAGTCCCGCACCGGAGGCATTGACGGTGATACGTACCGTTGCGGCCTGTGCATGGCTGCACAGGAGCCAGGCTCCCAACAGCAGCGTGGTCGCAGGTGCCGCAACCCTGAGTCTCCGCATATCGACGCCCCCTCCGCAGGGATTGAAGCAGGTTGCCGGGATGCCCGGCGCGCGCTCGTGCACACTTTGCTCTGTTACCGAATCCCTGGATCCCACCATGCACGCTTTATCGTCACGAGGCTACGCCCTGATCACAGGGGCTTCCAGCGGCATCGGTGCAGAATTCGCGCGCCAGTACGCCGCCCTCGGCGTGCCGCTGATCCTCACGGCACGGCGTGCGCAGCGCCTTGAAACCCTGGCTGCCGAACTGGCCTCGCAAGTCGATGTGCAGGTGATTGCCGACGACCTGGAAGATCCGACCGCCGCCGCACGTATCACCGCTGAAATCCAGCGCCGCGGGCTCAAAGTTCGGGTGTTGGTCAACAACGCCGGCTACGGCGTGCCTGGTCGATACCGCACTCGCGAATGGAGCGTGCATGCGCGCTTCATCCAGCTGATGGTGACCTCATTGAGTGAACTCACCTGGCGCCTGTTGCCGGACCTGCTTGATAGCGATTCTGGACACATCATCAACGTCGCCTCTTTTGCGGCGCTGGTCCCAGGGGCGGACGGTCAGACGCTCTACGCGCCGGCCAAGGCCTGGCTGTTGGCGATGAGCGAGTCGCTGTCGCTGGAATACGCCGACCGCGGCCTGCACGTCTGCGCGCTCTGCCCGGGCTTCACCTGGTCCGAGTTCCACGACGTGACCGGCACACGCGAGCAGATGTCCAAGCTGCCCAAGTGGGCCTGGCTGACGGCCGAAGACGTCGTGCGCGAGGGCATCGAAGGCGTCGCGCGTGGCCAGGTGCTGGTGATTCCCGGCTGGCGCTATCGGCTGCTGTACCGCGTGGTGCGGCACCTACCGGCGTCATGGCTGCTGCGCCTAATGGGCCGCAGTTCGCGCAAGGTGCGCGCGCAGGCTTGAACAGCCTGTCGCGCAATCCGGTTTACTTCAGCTTGATCTCGCGCAGGCGCTGTTCCAGGTAGCCCTGCGCGGTGATGGCTTCTGGATAGCGACTGGGGTTGTCGGCGGTGACCGTGGACGGCAGCACGTCGATCAGGAAATCCGGGTTCGGATGCAGGAAGAACGGCACCGAATAGCGCGGCTTGCGCGCCTCCTCGCCCGGCGGATTGGTCACCCGATGCGTGGTGGAGGGATACACGTGGTTGGTCAGGCGCTGCAGCATGTCGCCGATGTTGACCACGATGGTGTCGGCGTCGCTGGTGAACGGCACCCACTTGCCCTCGCGCGACTTCACTTCAAGCCCGGCGGCGCTGGCACCGACCAGCAGCGTGATCAGGTTGATGTCTTCATGCGCACCCGCGCGCACGTTGGGGATGTCGTCGCTGGTGATCGGCGGATAGTGGATCGGACGCAGGATCGAGTTGCCCGAGTCGGTCTTGTCGACGAAATAGTCTTCCGGCAGGTCGATGTGCAGCGCCAGCGCGGCCAACACGTGGCCACCCAGCGCATCGAGCTGCTGGTACAGGCCGTAGCCGTGCTCGTGGAAGTTGGGCACCTCGTCCGGCCACAGGTTGGGCGCCATGACGTCGGTGTACTTGGAATCGGCCGGGATCTCGCGGCCGATGTGCCAGAACTCCTTCAGGTCGAAATGCTTGGAGTCCTTGGCCGTTTCCACACCGAAGGCGGTGTAGCCGCGCGCGCCGCCGCTGCCGGGCAAGCGGTACTTCATCTTGGCCTCGTCGGGCAGCGCGAAGAAATTCTTGAACACCTCGTAGGCCGCATCGATCTGCGCCTGCGGAATGCCGTGGTTGCGAATACCGGCAAAGCCCCACTTGCGGTAGGCCGCACCCAGTTCGGCCACGAACGCGGCGCGATCGGCGTCGCTGGTCGGCGTGATGAAACGGGCGATGTCGAGGGTGGGAATGGCGCTCATGGGGACAACCGGTAGAGGCGAACGTGGCCTCCTAGTTTATCGCCCTTGCCTGCAGCTAGCGCAGCAGCAGGTACAAGCCCCAGCACGTGAGCGCCTTGGCGACGATCACGCCCAGGGCGATCAGGACTTTCTCACGCCGCGGCACGGACCGCGCCGGCCAGCGCATCGAGCGTGGCGTGCATCAGCGCATCGTCGTCGGCTTCCACCGTGACGCGGACCACCGGCTCGGTGCCCGACGGCCGAAGGAACGCGCGACCGCGCCCGGCGATGGACTGCTGCGCCTGCGCCAGCGCGGACTTGACCGCGGGCGCATCGACCACGTCCTTGGCGGACACACCTTCAAGGCGCACGTTGACGGTCTGCTGCGGCAGCATCACCAGGCCCTTCAGGGCCTGGTCCAGGCGCTGGCCGGTGCGACGCAACACTTCCAGCACCTGCAAGGCACTCACGATGCCGTCGCCGGTGTTGGCCCGGTCCAGGCAGAGGATGTGGCCGGAAGCTTCGCCGCCGAGCACGCCATGGCCATCGACCAATGCCTGATGGACGTAGCGATCACCCACCTTGGCGCGGATGAAGTCGATGCCCTGCTCGCCCAGCGCCTTTTCAAGGCCGTAGTTGGTCATCAGCGTGCCGACCATCGCGCCATGCAGTCGGCCGGTCTTTTTCCAGTCGCTGGCCAGCACGTACAGCAGGCCGTCGCCATCGATGACGTCACCGTGGCCATCGACGAACAGCACGCGATCACCGTCGCCATCGAAGGCGATGCCCAGATCGGCGCCGGACAGCACCACGCGCTTGGACAGCGCCTGCGGATGGGTCGAACCCACCCCGTCGTTGATGTTCAGGCCATTGGGCGTGTCGCCGATGACCTCCACGCGCGCGCCGAGTTCGCGCAGCACGATCGGCGCCACCTGGTAGGTCGCGCCATTGGCGCAATCCACCACGATCTTCATGCCGGTCAGGTCGAACTCGCGCGGCACCGAGTTCTTGCAGCTTTCCACGTAGCGGCCGACCGCATCGCGCGTGCGCACGGCCTTGCCCAGGTCTTCGGAAGCCACGGTGCGGAACGGCTGCTCCAACGCGGCCTCGATCGCCAGTTCGGTGTCGTCGTCGAGCTTCTCGCCTTCGGCGGAGAAGAACTTGATGCCGTTGTCATGGTGCGGGTTGTGCGAGGCCGAGATCACGATGCCGCCCGAAGCGCGCAGCGCGCGGGTCAGGTGCGAAACCGCCGGCGTGGGCATCGGCCCCATCAGCTGCACGTCCACGCCGGCAGCGACCAGGCCAGCTTCGAGCGCGGCCTCGAACATGTAGTTCGAGATGCGCGTGTCCTTGCCGATGATTACCACCGGCTTGCCGGCGCCGGCGCGGCGTACGCGCGCGGCCAGCGCATGGCCGTAGGCATTGCCCAGGCGCAGCATGAAATCAGCGGAAATCGGGCCCTGCCCGACCCGCCCGCGGATGCCGTCGGTGCCGAAATACTTCCGGCTGGCCGACGCCATCAGGCGGCCTCGGCGTCGCTGGCCGGCTTGGGCTGCTTGAGCATCAGCGCGCACAGGTCGGCCAGGCGATCGCGCAGCTCGCGACGGTCGCAGATCTGGTCGATGGCGCCGTGGTCGAGCAGGAATTCCGAACGCTGGAAGCCTTCGGGCAGCGTTTCGCGCACGGTCTGCTCGATCACACGCGGGCCGGCGAAGCCGATCAGCGCCTTGGGCTCGCCGATGTTGATGTCGCCCAGCATCGCGAACGAGGCCGACACGCCACCGGTGGTCGGGTGCGTGAGCACCGAGATGTACGGCAGGCCGGCCGCACGCAGGCGACCCAGCGCCGCGGAGGTCTTGGCCATCTGCAGCAGCGAGAACAGGCTTTCCTGCATGCGCGCGCCGCCCGAGGCGGAGAAGCACACGAACGGGCAGCCCAGCTCCAGCGCCTTCTCGGCGCCCAGGGCAAAACGCTCGCCCACCACAGAGCCCATCGAGCCGCCCATGTAGGCGAAGTCGAAGGCGCTGGCGACCAGGTTGCGGTCCTTGACCTTGCCCTGCAGCGTGATCAGCGCATCGCGCTCGCCGGTGGACTTCTGCGCGGCCTTGATGCGGTCGGCGTAGCGCTTCTGGTCACGGAACTTGAGCACGTCGGTCGGGCCGAGCGCCGCGCCGAGCTCCTTGGTGGAACCCGGATCGAACAGTGCGGCCAGGCGCGCGCGGGCGCGGATGGCCATGTGGTGGTCGCACTTGGGGCAGACCTCCAGGTTTTCTTCCAGCTCGGGCCGGTACAGCACCGCGCCGCAGTTGTCGCACTTTTCCCACAGGCCTTCGGGGACGCTGCGCTTGGGTTTGCGGGTTGCCGCGTCGGTGCGGATGCCCGCGGGCATCAGTTTGCTCAGCCAGCTCATGCGTGTTTGTAAACCTGGTTCAGCGCGCCACGCGGCGCGGGATGCAAGCGCGGCAGTTTAGCGCAGCCCCTGATCCAGCGCCTCCCGCAGCGGCCGCAGGAAGTTCCCGGCCAGTTCAGCCGCCTGCTGCGGGCTGGCGGCCTCGCTGATCGCCTTGACCAGCGCGCTGCCCACCACCACGCCATCGGCGTCCGGCGCCATGGCCGCGGCGCTGGCGGCGTCCTTGATGCCGAAACCGGCCACCACCGGCACTTTCGACTGGGCCCGCAGGGCGCGCAGGCGCTCACCGGCGGCCTGAGTATCGAGCCGGTCCGAAGCGCCGGTAACGCCCGCGAAGCTGACGTAATACAGATAGCCCTGTGCCTGCTCGCAGAGCAGCGCGGCGCGTTCGGGCGTGGTGGTCGGCGCGGCCAGCGCGATCAGTTGCAGGCCGTGGCGGTTGAAGATTTCGCGGGTCTCGTCGGCCTCTTCCGGCGGCAGGTCGACCAGCAGCGCGCCATCGACGCCGGCATCGGCCGCTTCGCGGGCGAAGCGCTGGGCGCCGTGGATCTCGACCGGATTCAGGTAGCCCATCAGCACCACCGGCGTGGTCGCGTCGGTCTGGCGGAACGCGGCAACCACCTCCAGCACGAAGCGCAACCCGGCGCCGCGGCCCAGCGCCAGCTCGGAGCTGCGCTGGATGGTCGGGCCATCGGCCATCGGATCGGAGAACGGCACGCCCAGCTCGATCACATCGGCGCCGGCCGCGACCAGCGCATGCATGACCGGCACGGTGGCCGCCAGCGAGGGATCGCCCGCGGTGACAAACGGAACCAGCGCCTTGCGCCCCTGTGCCTTGAGCGCGGCAAACGTCGTGTCGAAACGGTTCATTCGGGCTTGTCTTCCAGTGCGGCCGCGGCGGCTTCGGCGCGACGCTTGTCGATGGCGGCGTAGTCGGCAGCCAGTTCGGATTCACCCACGTTCATGCCGCGCTCGGCGCCGAGCGCGTCCAGGTGCTCGTTGAGCATCCGGCGATAGAGCGCGGTCATGTAGTCGAGGAAGCCTGCGCGCGAGCCCGGGATGTCCGGCTCGACGCTGATGTACGTGTGCGCGTTGTAGCGGGCCACGCCGTACAACGCGGCAAAGCTGGTGCGCTTCAGGCCGTGGATGCCGCCCTGGCGGTTGGCCATCTGCACGAACTTGTTGACCACCTCGAAGAACGCCGGGTCCATCGGCGCATCGATGTTGGGCGGGGTCTGCGTGGTCTGGGTGTCTTCAGCCATCTGAGGGCTCCTGCAAGGTCAATGTGGCAAATCCAGCGCCGGGCAGCGCGGCGTGCACCAGCCCGGCGCGGAAGGATTCAAAGCTGGATGTTGTCGCGCGCGGCGATGGTGTGCACGTCCTTGTCGCCACGGCCGGACAGGTTGCACAGCACCAGCTGGTCCTTGGGCAGGTCGCGCGCCAGCTTGATCGCCTGGGCCACGGCATGACTGGATTCCAGCGCGGCCAGGATGCCTTCGGTGCGAGCCAGCGTATGGAAGGCCGACAGCGCCTCCTCGTCGGTAATGCCCAGGTACTGCGCACGGCCGGCATCGGCCAGGAAGGCATGCTCCGGGCCCACGCCCGGGTAATCCAGGCCGGCGGAAATCGAGTGGGTCTCGATGATCTGGCCGTCGTCGTCGCAGATCACATAGGTGCGGTTGCCGTGCAGCACGCCGACGCGGCCGGCGGCGATCGAAGCGGCATGGCGGCCGGTCTCGATGCCGTCGCCAGCGGCTTCGGCGCCGTAGATCTTCACTTCACGGTCGTTGAGGAAGGCATGGAACAGGCCGATGGCATTGCTGCCGCCACCGACGCAGGCGGTGATCGCATCGGGCAGGCGTCCGTACTGGTCCAGCATCTGCGCGCGCGCCTCGCGCCCGACGATCGCGTTGAAGTCGCGGACCATGCGCGGATACGGGTCCGGGCCGGCCACGGTGCCGATGATGTAGAAGGTGTCCTGCACGTTGGTCACCCAGTCGCGCATGGCTTCGTTCAAGGCGTCCTTGAGCGTGGCCGAGCCGCTGGTCACCGGCACCACCGTCGCGCCCAGCAGGCGCATGCGGTAGACGTTGATCTTCTGGCGCTCGATGTCGGTGGCGCCCATGTAGACCACGCATTCCAGGCCCAGGCGCGCGGCGACCGTGGCACTGGCCACGCCGTGCTGGCCGGCGCCGGTCTCGGCGATGATCCGGGTCTTGCCCATGCGACTGGCCAGCAGCGCCTGGCCGATGGTGTTGTTGATCTTGTGCGCGCCGGTGTGGTTCAGGTCCTCGCGCTTGAGCAGGATCTGCGCGCCGCCGACCTGCTTGCTCAACCGCTCGGCGTGGTAGATCGGACTGGGCCGGCCGACGTAATGGGCCAGGTCCTTGTCGTATTCGGCGATGAAGGCCGGATCGGCGCGGGCCGTGTCGTAGGCCGCGGCCAGTTCCTGCAGCGGACCGATCAGGGTCTCGGCGACGAAGCGCCCGCCGTGGCGGCCGTAGTGGCCGGCAGCGTCGGGATAGGCGTGGAAGTCACGGATGGAAGCGTTCGGCATGACGGTACGCAGTCGTTGGACAGGCGCCCATGCTAGCCCAGCCAGCGGGCGTCCAATAGCGATAAGATCGCCACAACCCGTCAGGAAATCTCACAGATGGCCCGTGCCAACCTGCCCCCACTCGGCGCCCTGCGGGCGTTCGAGGCCGCTGCCCGGCTGGAAAGCGTGACCCAGGCGGGCCAGGAACTGCACGTCACCCACGGCGCGGTCAGCCGCCAGATCCGGGCGCTGGAAGAGGCGCTGGGCCAGCCGCTGTTCGAACGCGCCGGCCGTGGCCTGGTCCTGACCGCCGCCGGCGTGCGCCTGCGCGATGCGACCGGCGCGGCCTTCACCCAGCTCCAGCAGGCCTGGGAGGGCCTGCGCCGAAGCGGCCCCAGCGACGCGCTGGTGCTGGGCTGCTCGGCCAGCGTGCTGGCCCGCTGGGTGATCCCGCGCCTGGAGCGCATGGGCCAGGCCCTGCCCGGCGTGCGCCTGCATTTTTCCGCGCAGGAATCGCCGGAGCTGCAGCCCGGCGTGGACGCGATGCTGCTGCTGGGCCAGGCGCCGTGGCCCGCGGACTGGCAGGTCATTGCGCTGGGCGATGAGGAAATCGGCCCGGTGGTCAGCCCGCGCTATCCCGGCCTGCCCGCCCTGCAGGGACAACCGGCGCAGGCGCTCTCGCACGAACGCCTGCTGCACACCGCCTCGCGCCCGCAGGCCTGGCCGCAATGGGCCCATCAACATGCGCTTGCGGCCGACGACCTGCATTACGGCGAACTGTTTCCGCACCTGTACTACCTGCTGGAAGCCGCCGCCTCCGGCCTGGGCGTGGCCATCGCCCCACGCCAGCTGGTCAGCGAAGACCTGGCCAGCGGCCGCCTGCTGGCGCCGTGGGGCTTCACCCGTACCAGCGGCCGCTGGACACTGTGCAGTCCACGTCGCGCACCGGATCCGCGCCTGAAAGCGCTCGCCAGCTGGATCCAGGCCGAACTCGCCGCGCACACACCCTAACTCACGCGACCGGTCAGAGGGTCGGCGCAGCCAAGTGCTGCTGCACGTCTTCGCGCAATTTGGCCAGCTCCACCTCGGCCTGCTGGCGCTGCTGCATGCCTTCGCGATGGATCGTGCGGACTTCTTCCACCGTGGCGATCAGCTGCTCGTGTACATGGCGCAGCGTGGCCACGTCGATCACCGCGCGCTGGTTGGCCTTGGCGGTCTCAACCGAGGTCTGGCGCATCAGGTCGGCGTTGCGCCGCATGATCTCGTTGGTGGCATCGTCGATCGCGTTGGACAGCTCGACCGCGTGCTTCTGCTCGCTCAGCGAAAGCTGGATCGCGAACTGGCGCTTCCACGACGGAATGGTGATGTCGCGCACCGCGTTGAACTTCTCGATCAGCTGGATCGCATTGGCCTGGATCATGCGGATCATCGGCAGCGACTGATCGGCCGCGTGCTGCATGACCGTCAGGTCGCCCACGCGCTTGTCGAGCAGGCGGATGGCGTTGTCCAGCTCGTTGCGCCGCGTGCGCGAAGCCGGATCCTCCAGACCAAGTAGCGCCTGCTGCTCCTGCGCCAGCGTGGCCAGGCGCTGCTTGCCGGCAGCCACATGCAGGCCGAGGCTGTGGCGTTCGTCGAGCACGATCTGGTGCATGCGATCGAACTCACCCACACGCTGGGACATGGTCGCCTGCTGCACGCCGACATCGCGCATGAGCTGTTCGATCTGTTGGTTGGTGTCGCTGAACTTCTGTACCAGCTCGCCCTTGGACGCGCGCATCCGGTCGATCAGACCGCCGATCACCGGCACCTTGGAACGCTCGTTCAGGCCTTCCAGCTTGAGCGAGCGCGCGATGCGCACGACTTCGCCGAGCTTGTCGCCGGACGCGTCCAGGTCGCGGTTGCGCACCTGATCGAGCAACTGGCTGGAGAACGCCGCGGTCTTGCCTGCCGCTTCGCGCCCGAACACATGCAGGTTGCCCGGCGTGATGTCGTCCAGACCGCGGGTAATCTCGTCGATGCGGCCCTGGTCGGCGGCGGTCAGGCCCAGCGCCGTGAGCAGCGCCGGATCCAGGCTCGGCGCAACGGGCACCGGCAGCGGCGAGGGAATGGGCGAATC
Source organism: Pseudoxanthomonas sp. GM95 (assembly GCF_900109775.1). Lineage (GTDB taxonomy): Bacteria > Pseudomonadota > Gammaproteobacteria > Xanthomonadales > Xanthomonadaceae > Pseudoxanthomonas_A. The sequence continues at coordinate 1,067,041 of NZ_FOAX01000001.1, read as the reverse complement.
CTGCGTCATGTTCCAGCTCCTTGATCCATTGCGGTCTCCACGGCCGGCAGGCCGCGCGCATTCATCGAAGTCTAGCCTGCATGGCCGTCACTTCAGCGGTGATGTCGTCCTGGGCGCGCTGCATCTCGCGCAACTGCGTCGGCACCTGCGCGGCGGCCTGGACGGTCGCCTGCTGTTGCCACGCCGGCAGCAGCACATCGCGGATGCGCTGGTAGCGCTCCAGCAGTTCGTGCACCTGCCCCTGCAGCAACACCACCTGCGCGTGCTGCGTGTGCTGCAGCACGGCCAGTCGGCGCAGGTGATCCAGCCGGCGCGACAAGGCCTGATCCCAGGCACTGTCGTCCAAGCCCAGCTGCTGCTGGCCGAGTTCGATCCAGCGATCGATCGCCTCGCCTGCCGTCTGTCGCGATGAGCGCTGTGCGGCGATAGTCACCAGCGCAGCACGCAGCGTCGCAGCCAGCATATCGGCGCGCGACAGCAGCACGCCCAGTTGCGCGGACAGCTGCTCGGCCTGCAGCTGCGCTTCGACATCACGCCCCAACAAACGTCCCCACCAGCCGCTGTCGCGCCGGATCGCGGCCGGGTCGCGCGCCTGCAGCGCAAGCCGGATCTGCTGCATCTGCGCGACCAGCGCGGCCATCGCCGGATCACTCGCCAGTCCGGCCTGCGACTGGGCCTCGATGGCGCTCAGCAGCATCTCGCCGTAGCGCGTCGCGGCCAGCAGGTCGCTGCGATCCAACGACGGATCCGGCAACGGGAAGACAGGCACGGGCGCGATCACGGCGGCGCTGCGCCCTCGCCCGCCGCGTCCTCGCGCAACGCCGACTCGCCGTAGAAATGGCGCAACAGGGCTTCGTCCAGGCGCTTCTCCTGCGGGGTCCGCGCGCGACGCGTGCGCTGTGCCGGCACCGGAGCGGCGGCGGTGCGTTCACGGGCAAGCTCAGCCAGCCCCGCCAACGCGGCATTGGCTTGCGCCTGACCTTGTTGCGACTGGCGCACCGCTTCCAACAGCGGCTCAATCGCCGCGCGCAGCGCTTCGGGAACACCCTGCAGCGGATCGACCTTGGGCGCGGCCTCGCGTGTGCTCGCCAGCTGCTGAAGCAGCGTGACGATGTGTTGCCACGGCACCTCGGGCGCGGCTGGCGCAGCTTCGCTGGGCGCGACCTGCAACGCCTGCAGTCCGCCGGCAATGTCCGCGAGTTGCGCCACCACGCGCCCGCCGACATCGGCGTCGTCGGCGCCCATCGCTTTGTTGCGCAGGAAATCGCGCTTGATCTGCGCCCAGCGCGCGGCCTGGGTTTCGTCCAGCACGCCACGCAGTTCGGCCAGCTTGAGCAGGTTTTCTTCCGCGCCGGTGGTGAGCAGCTGTGCTTCGCCGAGATAGTGATCGGAGATCAGCTGCTGCAGCTCGGCGGCGTTCATCACCGGCGAGACCTTCTCGGCCAGCTTGTTCATGTTGCGATAGCTGCCCTGCAGGCGGAACGGCGGCTCGGTGCGGTAGCGATCGTCCTGCGCAGCGCTGGCGATGTACTGCTGGTTGACGCGGTAGACCACGTCACGCACCTGCAGCAGGCGCTGCAGCGTCGCGACGATCTCGTTGGTTTCCGCGCCGCTGTAGGCATGGCTGAGCGCGTTGGTGGAAACCTCCTTGCCGCGCGCACGATCCACCAGCAGGTACAGGTCAGCCATGTCACGCGTGGCCAGTGGCGCCAGCACCGGGTTGGAGGTCAGGCTGTTCTCGATGTAGCTCAGGGTGAAGGCGTCTTCCATGCCGCCCAGCACGTCGCCCAGGTTGTAGATGTCGGCGCGGTTGGCCAGCATGTCCGGGATCTTGAACAGCTCGCCGGATTCTGTATACGGGTTGCCGGCCATGACCACGCAGAACTTCTTGCCACGCATGTCGTAGGTGCGGGTGCGGCCCTTCCAGACGCCTTCGATGCGGCGCGTGCCGTCGCACAGCGAGATGAACTTCTGCAGGAACTCCGGATGGGTGTGCTGGATGTCGTCGACATACAGCATCGTGTTGTTGCCCATTTCCAGCGCCAGGTTGAGCTTCTCCAGCTCCTGGCGCGAGGTGGCGTCCGGCGCCTGCGTCGGGTCGAGCGAGCGCACCTCGTGGCCCAGCGCCGGACCATTGATCTTCATGAAGACCAGGCCCAGGCGACTGGCCACGTATTCCATCAGCGTGGTTTTCCCGTAGCCGGGCGGCGAGATCATCATCAGCAGGCCCATCAGGTCGCTGCGCTTGTTCTCGCCGACCGTGCCCATCTGCTTAGCGAGGTTGTCGCCGATGATGGACAGGTACACCTCGTTGATCAGCTTGTTGCGCACGAACGAGGACAGCGGCCGCGCCTTGAACTCGGACAGCCGCAGGCCCTCGCGTTCGCGCGCGATGATCTTCTGGCGCACCGCCTGGTAACGCTGGAAGCCCACCACGAACTGCCCGGTGTGCTCGGCCATGCGCGCCAGGAAATCATCCACCGCCAGCACCAGCCGGCCCTGCACGATGCGCGGGTGTTCGCCCAGCAAGCCTTCCACCGTGCCCATCAGCGCGACATCGCTGTTGCGTCCGCGCAGGGCGCGTGCGGTGAGCAGCATTGCCGCGGCTTCGGCCACGTAGCCGGCTTGTGGAGCGAACTGCGGATCGCGGCACAGCCCGTGCAGCCATTGGATCGCCAATTCCCAGCGTGCGGTGATGCTGCTGGCCGGGTGGTCCAGCGCCTTCTCGAATCCCTCGCGCAGGCCGGCGGCGTCCAGGCGCTGGTGCAGGCCATCGACCAGCGCGCGACCATAGCGGCTGAACACGAATACCGGTTCGGGCTGACCCAGTTCCTCGGCCAGGTACGCGGCCGCTGCAACGGCCTGTGACGTGGGAATCGGCAGGCACTCGCCTTCGACGAACATCACCAGCGCTGCGGCCATCTCGGCCTGCAAGGCTTCCACGCCTTCGCGAGAGCCGAACAGGCGCAGGATCGCATCGGCACCGGCCTGGCGCGCGGGCCATTGCATCGCGTCCTGGCGCTGCTGGTGCTGCGCCCAGAACAGCAGCGCCAGCGCGCGCGCCTGCGGTGGGTGGGTCAGCGCACCGGCGGCGCGATGCAGCGGCAGGAATGCCCGCAGGATTGCGGCGGCATCGTGGTCATGGATGCCGCGCTCGTAGCCTTCGCGATAACGCGGCGCGGCGAAGTCGCGCACCACCTTGGCCAGCGCCTCGGGCTCGGCGGCCTGGTGCTGCAGCGAGGCCAGGTCCAGCCCATCTCCGCCGCGGATGGCCGACTGCAGGATGCACCCGGCCAGGTATTCGCCGCGATACAGCACCGGCGATTCCGAATCCAGCGCAACCTGCCAGTACGGCTGCAGTTCGGCCAGCTCGGCATCGTGGATGGGTTCGAGGAAATCGGTGCCGGTCAGGTGCAGGGCGAGCGTATCGCCACGCGGCAGGATGGTCAGGTCCAGCGGCTGGGTGTTGACGCTGAAGCGATGCCGCGGCCCCAGCTTGACCACGTTGCCGTCGGCTTCGAACAGATCACTGCGATCGCGCAGCGCACGCACGGCCTGGTCGCGCGTGCCCTTGAGCCGCGCCTCGATGTCGTCGGCCTTGACGCTGTCACGGTAGCCGCGCAGGCGCTCGGCCAGTTCGCGCAGCTTGAGGATCAGTGGGTCGCCGGCGAAGAACGCGTTGAGTTCGTCAGGCGAGGTGAAGCGCTCGGTACGCCGGCCCAGGCCGTCGAGGATACGGTTGGCCGCATCCAGCACCGACTGCGCCTTGCGCTGGCGGTCGTCGAGCAGCGCCTGCTTGTGGGTTTCGAAGGCTTCGACCAGTTCCTCGCGCTTGGCCAGGATGTCGCCCAGGAACTGCTCGTGTTCGCCGAACTGGCTCTCCAGTTCTTCCAGCTGCACCATCAGGCGCGAGAGCTGCTCGTCGGCGCGCTCCGGATCGGTCGCCAGCGATAGCGCACTGGTAATGGCCTGGCTGAACAACGCGAACTGCGCGCCGAACTGCGCGACCGCTTCGGCCGAGCCCAGCGACTTGCGCTGCTGTTCGGCGCGCGCCCGTGCCTGGTTCAGGCGTGCGTAGATGCCGGAAATTGCCTCGACCACGCGCGTGCGCTGGGTGGCGTCGTCGACCTTCAGGCCGGCCATCAGCTCGGACAGCATGTCCAGGTCGGCCGACATCGCCTGCATGGCCTGTAGCTGTTCGGCCAGCTGGCGTGCACTGGTCGCCGCTTTGACGCCCGCGTCGAGTTCGTCCAGGCGCGCGTTGAACGGCGCCAGCGCGGTGTCGCCAGCCAGAAACACGCCGGTGGCCGCGCCGACGCGCTCATGCGCCAGCTGCAATGCCTGCGCCATCGCATCGATGGCCGCGGTGTCGATGTAGCGATAGTCGCGGATCGTCAGCAGCTGCCCGCGCTGCGCGCTGATTGCGTTGAGCGCTTCGACGAAGGCCTGCACCTGCGTCCAGTTCTCCGGCTGCAGCCGGTTCAGCAGCGCCTTGTGCGCGGCGGTCGCCTCGACCATCGCCTGGTCGGACTGCTGGCGGATGGCCTGGACCTTCTCGTATTCGTCCAACACCGACTCACCGGTGGCGGTGATCTCGCGCAGCAGCGTAGCCGCGCCATCGCAGTGCGCATCGTCCAGCCAGTGGTGCGCATCGAACAGCCGTCGCGCATCGCCGACCAAACGCTGATAACGCTGCACCGAGACATCATCGCCCTCGATCTCGCGGCTCAGGCCCAGCAGGTTGGAGATGCCGCGCACCAGTTCGGCGTTGCCGATCCGGCCCATGAAGCTGTCGCTGGCCGGCCGGTTGGCGGCGAACTCATCGCTGGTGAACGGGGTCTGCCAGACCTGCATCGGATGGATGCGGGTCGGCTCGTTGCCTTCAGCATGGAACAGCACCATGCGCCCGTCCTGCAGCAACGCGTAGCCGTGGCCGAACACCGGGTTCTGCAGCGCCCGCTGGATGGTGTTGTAGACGAACAGCGCCGACTTGCCGCCTTCGCGCTCGTAGAAGATGTAGAGCACGTCCTCGCCGTTAGGCGATCGGATCGCGCGCTTGAACTGCATCCCCGCCATGCCGGCATCGAAGGCCTTATGCTCGCCGCCCTGCAGGTAATAGCCGCCGGGGAAAATGATGCCGTGGTCTTCGGGCAGCTGGACGCAGGCCTGCACGATTGCATCGTTACGCACGATGTGGCCGGTGAGCGTGTTGTAGATCAGCCCGCGCCAGGTGCTCTCGCGATACGGCAGCACCTTGAGCAGGATCAGCGTGCCGACCTTGGCGAAATCGAACTGCGCGTCGTCCAGCGACTGGGTGCTGTCCTCCACCGGCTCGCTGTAGATGCCCTTGCCGGTCTCGGTATTGTTCTCGACCTTGATCGTCAGGTCGCCGCCGATGGTCTCGACGAACAGCGTATCGAGGATGTTGAGATGCGAATGACGGCCGCTGACGGCCATCTCGCGCGTGGCGCGGGTCCATTCGAAATCGAACGGCGGCGGCAGCGCGATATCGCGCTCGCCGCGTGCATCCAGGTAGGTCAGTGCGCCCGCCGCATCGATCGACCAGCGGAACACGCGCACGTCGGTGCTGCGCTCGCCGATCTGGAAGGCTGCCAGCAGCTTGCCGCCAACCACGATCAGCTGCAGCAGGCGCGCGTGCTTGTAATAGGCGTAGAGCTCGGTGAAGTCGTGGACGAAGCCCGATTGCCCCAGGAAGCTGTCCTTCAGCTCCAGCGGCACCACGTCGTAGCCCTCGCCGCCCTGCACCAGCCGGTACAGGCCGAACACGTCCTCGATCCGGGTCTGGGTCTTGAGCCCGATGAAGACGTTGTAGCCGAACAGCAGCATGTCCGCGCCGACCTGGACCACGTCGCGGCCGACGCAGTTGTTCTCGGTGCGGATCCGGAATCGGCCGGTGACTTCAAGCCGGCTGTCGCCGAATTCGGCCAGGCGCTGGCGGTTGAGGCCATCGACCACGCTGCGCAGGCGTTCGCCCTGTTCGGTCAGGCGCCGGCGCAGCACCTCATAGGCGCCACCGCGGGCCACGGCCTGGTCGACCTGGCCCTGGGCGCCGGCTTCGGGCGCGGGATCGGAATGGGTTACGGAATCGGACATCGTGCGGCACTTCCTTCCGGCGGGCGGAACCGCCGCCCCAGCCAAGCGCGGGACGGCGGGCAATCAGGCCGCGGGCAACTCAGCGCGCAGCCTTGGACAGGCTCAGACCTCGCCGGTCGCCGGCAGGCCCGCGCCGTTGGTGCTGCCATCGGTGAGCTGACGCGCCCTGGGCTCGCTGCGGTTCACGCCCAGGTAGCGCTGCATCAGGTCCTGCACGATCGGGCTCTTGTCGGCCAGGCCTTCGATCGACTTGCCCAGCGACACGGCCTTGATCAGGTTGTCGAACATGCCGCCGTCGCCGCCGACCAGGTCGATGTCGGCGTTGCGCAGCGCGGTGGCGATGACCTCGGCGTTTTCCTTGGACACTTCCTTGCCCGCTTCGATCGAGGCCAGCGCCTGGGTCAGGTTGGTGTCCAGCATCATGCGGAACTCCTCGTGGCCGCGCGCGGTGTCGCTGAGCGAGCCGATCGCCTCGAACTTCTGGGTCAGGCCCTGCGCCTCGGCGAACAGCTTCTTCTCCACCACCGTCGCCTCGGCCAGGCCGATCGACTCGGCGGCGCTGGCCTTGGCCTTGCCCATCTGTTCCTCGCCCTGGGCCTTGGCCTGCAGGGTCTCGGCCAGCACACGGGCGTCGTTGCTGCCCTGCTTGAGGCTGGCGTCGGCCTTGGCCTCGATCACGCGGGCTTCGGCCACGCCGACCTTTTCGATCGCCAGCGCGGACGCTTCCTTGACCTGCGCGTCGGCCAGGCCGGGCGCGGCCTTTTCCGCGCGGATGCCTTCGGCCAACACTTTCTTGGCCTCGGCCTGGCGGCCGGCAGCCTCGAACTCGGCCTGGGCCAGCGTGGTCAGTTCGACCGCGCGGTGCTTGGCCGAGGTCTCGCGCGCCTGCGCATCCTTGACCTGGCGGACCATCGCTTCCTGCGCCTTGGCCTCGGCATCGAGGATGGTGATCTGCTTCTGGCGGTCGGCCTCGGAGACCTCGCGCACTTCCTTGATGCGCTCCTCTTCCTGGGCCACGGTCTTGTCGATGGCGATGCGTTCGCGGGTGATGTTGGCCACGTCCATCTTGCCGTTCTCCACCACCTTGTCGCGCTCCACACCCTGCAACTGGACCTCGCGATCGGTGGTGACCTGCTCCAGCGCCTTGGCGCGCGCCACGCGCTCGGCTTCGATGGCCACGGCGCGCTGGCGGTTCTGCTCGGCGACCTCGACCTCGCGCAGGCGGTTCTGCTCGCGGATGTCGATCAGCTCCTGTGCCTCGATGCGCGCGTTCTCGGCCAGCTGGCGCTGCTCTTCCTGCACCTTGAGGGTTTCGGCCTCCTCGCGGGCACGGATGGTTTCCACCTCGCGCTTCTGGCGGGCCTCGGCCTCGGCCTGCTGGCGTTCCAGCGCCAGCAGCGCCTCGCGCGCCTCGACGTTCTTCTTGGTGATGGCCAGCTTGGCGTTCTGCTCCAGCTCGTTGGTCACCACGTTCTGGGCGGCGGTGAGCTGGGTGATCTTGCGGATGCCCTCGGCGTCCAGGATGTTGTACGGATCAAGCACCGACTTGGGCGTCTGCTCCAGGTAATCGATCGCCACGTCTTCCAGCGCATAGCCGTTGAGGTCATTGCCGATCACCGACACGATCTCGTCGCGGAATTCCTGGCGCTTCTCGAACAGCTCGGTGAAGTCGAACTTCTTGCCGACGGTCTTGAGCGCTTCGGAGAATTTGGCGTTGAACAGCTCGTCCACCGCATCCTTGTCTGAGGCGCGGTCGGCACCGATGGCCTTGGCCACACGCAGCACGTCGGCCTGGGTTTCGTTGACGCGCAGGTAGAACGCCACGGCGATGTCAGCGCGCATGTTGTCCTTGCAGATCAGGCCCTCCTTGCCGCGGCGGTCCACCTGCAGGGTGATCAGGCTGATCTGCATCTGCTCGGCGCGGTACAGCACCGGGATGATCAACGCACCGGTGAAGTGCACCTTCGGCGTGGCGCTCATGTCGTTGACGATCAGGGCCACGCCCTGGTCGACCTTGCGATAGAAAGCCTTGAACAGGCCGGCCACGCCCAGCATCAGCACCAGCAGGATGCCGACTCCAATCACGAACGGCGCAAGGGTGGCGAAACTCATCGGGCACTTCTCCTTAGGGCAAAAGACGCGGACCTGGCGCGGCGGGCAGCAGCGCTTCCTGTTCGCGGATGACGTGGTAAAGGTTGAGCGCGGCGTCGTAATCGACCAGCAGGACACGGTCGCCGCGAATGAGCGTGGTGCCGGGCGCGGTGCGCACCTGCAGGATCAGGCCGGCGCCGCCATCGTCGACGGTGGCGCGCCCGGTAGTGGTATCGGCATGCGGCGAGGCGATCACGCCGGCGCGGCCCAGAATCGAGGCCTGTTCGACCGGGCGCAGTTTCAGCAGCAGGCGGCGGATCGGCCGCAGCACCACCGCGCTGACGATCACGCCCGGCACCAGCGCCACGGCGGCCAGCACGCTGCCCAAGCCCCAGCGCACCGGCGCGGCGACGTTCTGCAAAAAGAGGAGATGCCCGAAATACGTGACGGTCCAGCCGAAGAAGGCCACCAGCGCCACCACCAGCATCACCGGCGCGCCGCCCAGGCCCAGCCGGGCGAACATGCCCGAGATGCCATGCGCATCGCCGCCGTGATGCAGCTCGCCGTGGTGGAAGCCGTCGCCGCCGTGCAGGCCATCGGCATCGACGATGCCCGTGGCGGCCAGCAGCCAGTACGCCACGGAAAAGCCCAGCACGATGCTGTACGGCAGCGTGGGCCAGTGCAACGCGACGGACAGAAACTCCAGCATTCCTTACGGCTCTCCTTGCCTGCGCTGGCCGTGGCCCTTGCACAGTTCCTCGTGCCTTCCCCTACGGCTTGCGCCGGTGCGCCTCCATGGCGCGACACGTTTGCCCGATTATTCCAGCTTGTGGCGCCGCGTGGGAAGCCGCGAGGCGCACGCTTTCGCGCCTGACATTCCGGTCTTGCCCCAGTGTTTGGCCGGAAACCGCCCTGCGGCGATCCCCGGCGCGGCCCTCAGCCCTCTTCCGCGTCGGCCACGAACTCGCCGCCCGCCGCCAGCCGCGCGAACAGGCCGCCCTGGGCCACCAGATCGTCGAAGCGGCCCTGCTCGACCACCTGCCCGTCCTGCATGACCAGGATCAGGTCGGCGTTGCGCACCGTGCTCAGGCGATGGGCGATGACGAAGGTGGTGCGGCCCTGGGTGAGCCGGTTGAGGGCGCGCTGGATGCGCGCCTCGGTGGCGTTGTCCAGTGCGCTGGTGGCTTCGTCCAGGATCAGGATCGGGGCGTCCTTCAGCATCGCCCGGGCGATCGACAGGCGCTGGCGCTCGCCGCCGGAGAGCGAGGTGCCGCGTTCGGCCACCAGCGTCGAATAGCCTTCCGGCTTGACCACCACGAAGTGATGCGCCTCGGCCGCGCGCGCGGCCTCCTCCATCTCGATTTCGCTGGCGTCGGGCTTGCCCACGCGCAGGTTGTCGGCCACCGAGCGGTACAGCAGGCCCGGGTCCTGGAACACCACCGCGATGTGCTGGCGCAGCGAAGTGAGGTTGACGCTGCGGATATCGATGCCGTCGATGGTGACGCGGCCGCGATCCGGGTCGTAGGCGCGATATAGCAGGCTCAGCGCGGTCGATTTTCCCGCGCCGGTCGGCCCGACCAGCGCCACCGTGCTGCCGGCCGCGGCGACGAAATCCAGCTGCCGCAGCGCCGGGTGCGAGGCGTCGTAGCCGAAGGACACGCCGTCGAAGCGCACTTCGCCGCGGATCGCGGCGGGCAATGACGGCGCCTTGGGGTCTTCCTTGACGGTGGCTTCGGTATCGAGCACGGCGAAGAAATCCGCCAGCGACGGGGTCTGGAAAAACAGCCCGGAGATGAATCCGGCAAAGGCCTCCAGCCGGCCGATCTGCAACAGCGCGAAATTGACGAAAGTGACGATCCCGCCGACCGTCACCTCGCCATTGGCGTTGAGCTGCGCGCCCAGCGCGAAGATCGCCACGATGGTCAGCGTCGAGGCCGCGCGGTTGGCCACCGACAGCCAGGCCCAGCCGCGCAGGACCGGGTACTGCGCATCCAGCACGCGCCGGGCCATGTCGCGGATCGCCTCAACTTCCGCCTGCAGGCGCGTGTAGACCTGCACCACCGGCACGTTGCCGAACACATCGCCCGCCCGCTCGGAAATCGCGCTGTGCAGCTGCTCCACCTGTCGCTGCGCGGCGTGGGTGCGGCGCATCGCGATGGCATTGAAGATGGCGAAGGTCGCCATCAGCCCGACCATCAGCAGGCCGAGCTTCCAGTTGATGGACATCGCCCACGGGATCACCAGCAGGATCGACAGCAGCGTGGTCAGGTGGTCGCGGAAGAATCCAAGCCACAGGCCAAACAGGTTGTTGCTGCCGGTGTGCATGATCCGCAGCAGCCGGCCGGTGTGGTGCTGGCCGTGATAGGACAGCGGCAGGCCGACCGCGTGTTCGAAGAACTGCGCCACCACCGCCAGCCGGCGTCGGTGCGCCAACCGATCGGCGAACAAGGAAACGAACACGCTGGCCACGATCCCGCCGAAGCCCACGCAGGTCCACAGGCCGATGTAATGCCAGGCGCTGCCGCCCTTGCCCTGCGCGGCCAGCGCATCGATCACCTTGCCGAACAGCACCGGCTCCAGGAAGGCCACGCCGGACAGCACCAGGTTGGCCAGCACCAGGGTCAGCGCAAGCCGCTTCTCGGGCGCCAGCAACTGCAGCACGCGTAGGTAGACACGCATCAGCGACATGCGTCGGAACTCCGTGTAGGGGCGACACCTGCGCAGTGTCGCGCGAAAGCGATCAACGCGGCGTGGCAGTCCGTGACGGCATCGACGATGCGCCATCGAGCAGATCGGCGTGATGCACGCGGGCCACGTCCGGATGCGAGCGCAGCCGGCCCTTCAAGGTATTGGCGCCGACATCGTGTAGCAGCGGATTGCCCGGATCGCGGGTATAGCCGCGGGCCTGCGCCGCCAATGCCGGCGGCAAGGTGAGCGCGGGAATGCGGCTGTCCAGCCGCGCGCCGAGGAAGAACGCTGCCGACAGCCGCGCCTGGCCGCTGGCCGGGCTGCGCACGCGATGCACGGCCGCCTTGAAGTAGCCGTCGGAGGCCAGCTCCAGCTGCTCGCCGATGTTGACCACGTAGCAGCCTGGCGTGGGTTGGGCATCGATCCAGGTGCCGTCGGCGGCTTCGACCTGCAGGCCGCCGACCGCATCCTGCGCGATCAGCGAGAGTAGTTCGCCATCCTTGTGTGCGCCGACGCCTTGGCCTTCGCTGGCCTGGGCGGGATAGCGAATCAGCTTCATCGTCCACCACGGACGTTCGCCGTACAGCGGCTGCAAGGCCTCGCGCGGCTGGCCGAGCGAGGCGACGCAGGCCCGCAGCACGCGTAGAAGCAGATATTCCATCGCCTGCTGCCACGCTTCCACCGCGGGACGAAAGCCCGGCAGCGCGGCCGGCCATTGGTTGGGGCCGTGCAGGCGCAGCGCGGGCGCGTCCTTTCTTGAAAGTGGACGCGCAGGTTCCTCGCGGCCGAAGTCGATCTGTTCACGCCAGTCGGCGCGGCCGCGGGTCAGTTCGGCGCCCATCTGCGTATAGCCGCGGAACTGCGGCGAGTGCAGCATCGCGATGGCGCGCTTTTCGTCCTCCGGCAGTGCGAACAAAGCTTCGGCTTGTGCACGAAGCGCGATATCGCAGGCTGCTGGCACGCCGTGGCCAGTGAGCTGGAAGAAGCCATAACGATGCGCCGCCTCGCGCAAGGCGATCAGGGCCATTTCGCGCCCCGGCGCACCCGGCGCCAGCGCGGCCAGGTCGATGACCGGCAGCTGCTCAGCCATCGGCGGCGCGCACAGCCGCGACGAACTGGCGCATCGCGTGGTGGTCCTTTTCCCCCGGCGCCGACTCGACGCCGCTGGAGACATCCACGCCCCACGGGCGCGCGGCCGTCACCGCCGCGCCCACGGTCGCCGCAGTCAGGCCGCCGGCCAGCATGCAGGGCTTTGCCACGTCTCGCGGATAGCGCGCCCAGTCGAAGCTCTTGCCGCTGCCGCCTGCCCCGCCCGGCACATGACTGTCCAGCACGAAGCCCCAGGCCGACGGGAATGCCGCCATCGCCGCCTCGGCACTGAGCGCGCCGCCCATCGGCAGTGCCTTGAGGAACGGCAAACCAAAGCCCGCGCAGAACGCGTCGTCCTCGCCGCCGTGGAACTGCAGCAGGTCCGGCTGCACCTGCGCGGCGATCGCAGCGATTTCGTCGGTCGGTTGATCCATCACCAGCGCGACCGCGCCGATGGTGTCGGGAATGAGCGCGCGCAGGTCGCGCGCCGCTTCGATGGTGAGCTGGCGCGGGCTGCGCGCGAAGATCAGGCCGATGTAGTCCACGCCCAGCTCCACCGCCAGGCGTACGTCCTGGGGGCGGGTCATGCCGCAGAATTTGATCCGGGTATGCATGGCGGCCTTGCTCGACATCGAAGCGCCCAGTCTAAGCGCCTGCCGCGGCGCGCCCCTGCAACACCGCTTTCCGCACGCAGGCCCGCGCTCAGCCGGGCAAGGTCACTTCGGCCGGCAGGCCCCATTCCGGCGGATACAGCGGCCCGACGAACACCAGCCCCTGCGGCGACGCGGTTGGCCCGGCCACGGTGCGATCGCGGCCTGCGAGCAGCTGCGCGATCCAGGCTTCCGGCTTTTCGCCGCGTCCCACCATCAGCAGCGAGCCGACGATGTTGCGCACCATGTGGTGCAGGAACGCATTGGCCTGCACTTCCACGGTGACCTGCTCGCCCTGGCGGGTGATGCGGATCGACTGCAGCTCGCGCATCGGATGCCGCGCCTGGCAGTGCACGGTGCGGAACGCGGAAAAATCGTTCTCGCCCAGCAGCGCCTGCGCGGCGCGATGCATGGCCTCGGTATCCAGCGGCAGGCGTTCCCACGACAGGAGCTGCCGGCCCAGCGCCGGGCGCACCGCGCGGTTGACCAGCACGTAGCGATAGCGGCGCGCACGCGCGGAAAAGCGCGCGTTGAAGTCATCGGCGACCGGCTGGCACCAGCGCACGCAGATCGCGGGCGGCAGGTTGGCGCTGGCGCCCAGCGCCCAGCCGCGCGGCGCGCGCACGGCCTCGGTATCGAAATGCACGACCTGGCATTGCCCGTGCACGCCGGCGTCGGTGCGACCGGCGCAAACGGTATCGACAGGCAGGTTGGCGACGGTCGAGAGCGCGGCTTCCAGGGCCGACTGCACGGTCGGCGTAAGCACCGGCGCACCGGCCTTCTCAAGCCGCTGCCACCCCTGGAATTCGCTGCCGTCGTATTCGACGCCCAGCGCGTAACGCATGCGCAAACTCCTCTGCGACGCGGCTCAGCCGAGCTCGCGCAGCAGTTTCGAGGCCTCGTCGCGCGCCTGCGCGTCGTCGCCGGCCGCCACCTGCTGCAGCAGCGAACGGGCCGCGTCCGTGTCGCCCAGGTCGAGGTAGGCCAGCGCCAGCTCCAGGCGCTCGCGACCACCGGCCGAAGGCGCGATGGCCGGGACCGGATCGATCATGGCCGCGGTGGGCGCGGCGCGGGGGATCGGGGCCGGCGTCGGCGCCAAGGTCGCGGTTGGGCTGACCGACGGCACGGCGCGGGTGGAGATCGGATGCGGGCCATCGACGGTATGCCAGGTCGGCTTGGCGGTCGGGCTCATCCAGGCCGGCGAGCTCGGCGACACCGCCGGCTCGACCTTGCCCGGGCGCGATTCGCCCGACACATAGACCGGCGTGTAGCGCGGCAGCTCGGGCTCGGCAAGCGGGCCCGGCACGACCGGCGCGTCGAACACCGGCTCCGGCTCGGCCGCGGTGAACGGGGCCGGCACTTCGCCTTCTTCCACCACCGGCGGCGCGGCCAGCGTGCCCTTGAAGACCGGCGGCTTGGGCGTGCCGCGGTTGCGCCGCGCCAGCACCCAGGCCAGCAGGCCCACGACCACCAGCACCACGCCCATCCACAGCCAGGCCGGGACGCCGGGTTGACCGCTCTGCACGTCGCCCAGGCGCTTCTGCGCCGCGGCCAGGTCGCTGTCCTTCATCGCGATCAGCTTGGCCTGCTGGGCCTTGAGCTTTTCCAGTTCGGCGACCTGCGTCTTCAGTTCCTGGACCTCGGCGCTGCGCGCGGCCAGGTCTTCCTTGGTCTGACGCAGTTGTTCGTTTGCCAGCATGTCGCCCTCGCCTCCGGCCTCGGTGCCGGATGTCGTTCCAGACCGCTGGGCGACGTTGGCCGCCGGCGGTGCGATTTCCAGACGTGCGTCGGCCACGCTCGGCGCCGGCTTGGCCAGCGGCACGGGCGCAGCAGCCGGCGTCGCGGCGGCCGGCTGTGGCACCGGCGCGCGCGCCTGGCGCCAGTCGGCCACCTGCTTGCGCACCATGGCCGCGGCTTCGGTCGCGGCCAGGCCGTTGACCTCGCGCGCCTGCGGCACGCGCAGCACCGCGCCGGTGCGCAGACGGTTGATGTTGTTGCCGACGAAGGCCTCGGGATTGGCCTGCAACAGCGCGATCATCGCCTGGTCCAGCGTGCCGCCCTGCTGGACGCTACGGGCGAGCTGCGACAGCGACTGCCCGCGTTGCACGGTGAGCGTGTCTGCCGGTGCAGGCACGGCGACCGGCGTGGGCGCCGGTTCCGGTGCGCGCGGCACAGGCGGCGGCGTGACGGCCACCGCGCTCGGCGCCGGACGCTCCGCAGGCGGTGCGGGCGCGGGTGTCGGAGCAGGCGCAGGTGGCGGCGCAGGCGTTTCGTCCACCGGGGCCGGCAGCGGTTCGCTGCGGGCGATCTGGTTGGACGGCGCCGGTGCCGGCGCTTCGATCTGTGGCTGTCCGGCCGCGGCCACCGCACCGGGTGCGCCGACCAGGGCCGAGTATTCGCGGACCAGGCGCCCCTGGCCCCAGTCCACTTCAATCAGGAAGTTCACCGCCGGTGTTTCCACCGGGCCCGGGCTGGTGACCCGGATCACCGGCTTGCCGTCGTCGGACATCGCCACGGCGAAGTCCAGCTGGCTCACCAGCCCGCTCGGCCGCTGCAGGCCGACGCGTTCGAAGATCACCGGCGAAGCCAGCCGCGCGCGCAGCTGTTCCAGTTCGCCCGGCTCGCTGGAGATGACCGGGATCTCGGCCACCAATGGCTGCCCGGGCTGCGATTTGACCCGGATCTCGCCCAACCCCAAGGCCAGCGCAGCCTGGCTGGCCGCCAGCAAGGCGACCGCCAGTGAACCCTGCGCGGCGGTTTTCAAGAACGGCTGTCTCAAGGACATCCCCTGCGATTTCCCGCCGCGACTATAGCCGTTACCCGCCAGCGGCGACCAATTCGGCAAGCTGCACGGCGTTCAGCGCCGCGCCCTTGCGGATGTTGTCGGCGACCACCCACAGGTTGAGACCACGCGGATGCGAGAAGTCCTCGCGGATGCGACCGACGAACACCGGATCCTTGCCTGACGCATGCGTCACCGGCGTCGGATAGCCACCGGCCTCGTGCGTGTCGACCACTTCCACGCCTGGCGCGGTGGCCAGCAGTTCGCGCGCCTGTTCCGGGGTGATCTTCTTCTTGGTCTCGATGTTGACCGCTTCGGAATGGCCGAAGAACACCGGCACGCGCACCGCGGTCGGATTCACCAGGATGTTCTTGTCGCCCAGGATCTTCTGGGTCTCCCAGACCAGCTTCATCTCTTCCTTGGTGTAGCCGTTGGGCTGGAAGTCGTCGATGTGCGGGATCAGGTTGAAGGCGATCTGCACCGGGAAGCGCTGCGGATCGATGTCCTGGAACGCCAGCAGCTGCGCGGTCTGCTTGCCCAGCTCTTCCAGCGCCGAACGGCCGCCGCCGGACACCGACTGGTAGGTGGCGATGTTGACGCGCTCGATGCCGTATTCCTTGTGGATCGGCGCCAGCACCGGCATCAGCTGCATGGTCGAGCAGTTGGGGTTGGCGATGATGCCGCGCGGGCGGTGCTTGGCCGCTTCCGGGTTCACTTCGGACACCACCAGCGGCACGTCGTCGTCGTAGCGGAAGGCCGAGGAGTTATCGATCACCACCGCGCCGGCCGCGGCGAACTTGGGGCCGAATTCCTTGGAGATGCTGCCGCCGGCCGAGAACAGCGCGATGTGCACGCCGGTCGGGTCGAAGGTCGCCAGGTCCTGGATGATGACCTTGCGGCCGCGATAGTCGATCTCGCCGCCAGCCGAGCGCTCGGAGGCCAGCACCGACAGGGTGCCGACCGGGAAGTCGCGTTCGGCCAGGATCGACAGCATGGTCTCGCCGACGGCGCCGGTGGCGCCCACGACGGCGACGTGGAACGTGCGGGATGCGTTGTTGCTCATGAGGGAGTCTTCTTCGAAAGGGAGTTGGAAAGGGAACGCGCGGCACACGGGGCTTGGGTTCGGGGAACCTCTCGCTTGTGGTGTGCGCGCGGAAGGTTCCCTATCGTTTGGTCGTGGTGGTTTTGGTCGCGCCGTTTTTTTTCGCGCCCACGATCGCGCCGCCGGTATTGGCGGCAATGAGCGCGTCGGCGTTGAGCAGGCTCGGCGGATGGCCGGCATTGGGGCCGACGCCCATCGCGGCGATCAGGTTGTCCACGGCCAGCTGCACCATCGCCCGGCGCGTGGCCAGGCTGGCGCTGCCGATATGCGGAGTCAGCACGACGTTCTTCAGGGCCAGCAGCTCGGGACGGACCTTGGGCTCGCCTTCGAACACATCCAGCCCGGCACCGGCCAGGCGGCCGTTGGCCAGCGCATCGGCCAGCGCGACCTCGTCGATGATGCCGCCGCGGGCGATGTTCACCAGCGTGGCGGTGGGCTTCATCTTCGCCAGGGCGTCGGTATCGATCACATGGTGCGAGGCTGGCGTGTACGGCAGCACCAGCACCAGGTGGTCAGACGCAGCCAGAAGTTCATCGAAGCCGACGTAGGACGCACCGACGTCGGCTTCGACCTCGGGCGTGAGCTGCGAACGGTTGTGATAGACCACGCGCATGCCGAAGCCGCGCGCGCGTCGCGCAATGGCCTGGCCGATACGGCCCATGCCCAGAATGCCCAGCGTGCTGCCGTGCAGGTCCGCGCCCAGCAGCGTGGTGAACGACCAGGCGCCCCACTGCCCGTCGCGCAGGAAGGCTTCGGCTTCGGTGATCCGGCGCGCGGTGGCCATCAACAGGGCGAAGCCCAGGTCGGCCGTGGTTTCGGTCAGCACGTCGGGCGTGTTGGTCGCCGCGATCCCGGCCGCACTCAGCGCGTCCAGGTCCAGGTTGTTGTAACCGACGCCGACATTGGCGACCGCGCGCAGGTTGCGGGCGCTGGCGATCTCGGCCGCGCCGATGCGCTCGTTGAGCGTGACCAGCGCGCCATCCAGCGGCGCCAGGCACTCGGCCAGCTCATCGGAGGAATAGCTGCGGACCTGCGTCTCGCAGGTCAATTCGAAATGTTCGGCCAGCTGCGCGACGACATCGTCGAACAGGGGCTGACTGACCCAGACGCGTGGCTTGGACTCAGCCATCCACCTGCCCGGGAATGCGAGGAGTGACCACGCCGACATCGCCGCACTGCGCGCGATGGCGCAGCGCCTGGTCCATCAGCACCAGCGCGACCATCGCCTCGGCGATCGGGGTGGCGCGGATGCCCACGCACGGATCGTGGCGACCGGTGGTGATCACGTCGACGACGTTGCCGTCCACATCGACCGTGGCACCGGGCAGGCGCAGGCTGGAGGTGGGCTTGAGCACGATGGACGCGGTGACCGCCTGGCCGGTGGAGATGCCACCGAGGATGCCACCGGCGTGGTTGCTCAGGAACCCGTCGGGCGTGATCAGGTCGCGGTGCTCGGTGCCCTTCTGCATCGCGCTGGCGAAGCCGTCGCCGATCTCCACGCCCTTGACCGCATTGATGCTCATCAGCGCGGCGGCCAGGTCGCCATCGAGCTTGCCGTAGATCGGCTCGCCCCAGCCCGGTGGCACACCCTCGGCGACCACGTCCACGCGCGCGCCGACCGAATCGCCGGACTTGCGCAGCGCGTCCATGTAGGTCTCAAGGTCTTCGACCTGCGGCGCATGCGGCCAGAAGAACGGATTGTCTTCCACCGCGCTCCAGTCGAAGCCGGCCGGCTTGATCTCGCCCAGCTGCGACAGGAAACCGCGCACGGTCACGCCATAACGCTGCTGGAGCCACTTCTTGGCGATCACGCCGGCGGCCACGCGCATCGTCGTCTCGCGTGCGGACGAACGCCCGCCGCCGCGCGGATCGCGGATGCCGTACTTCTGCCAGTAGCTGTAGTCGGCGTGTCCCGGACGGAACTGCGCGGCGATGTTGGTGTAGTCCTTGCTGCGCTGGTCGGTGTTGCGGATCAGCAGGCCGATCGGCGTGCCGGTCGTGCGGCCTTCGTAGACGCCGGACAGGATCTCGATCTCGTCGGCCTCGCGCCGCGCCGAGGTGTGCCGGCTCTTGCCGGTCGCACGGCGCTGCAGGTCGTGGGCGAATTCGGCCGCATCCAGTTCCAGTCCCGGCGGGCAACCGTCGACCACGCACCCAATCGCCGGCCCGTGGGACTCGCCGAAGGTGGTGACGGTCAGCAGCTTGCCGAAACTGTTGGAACTCACGGCCGCTGTGCCGCCAGTTCGGTGATGCGCGCGCTATGCGCGATCAGCTCGCGGCATTCGACCGCGAAGATGCCCATCTGGCCGACCTTGAACTCGACCCAGGCGAAGTCCACTTCCGGGAGCAGCTTGATCAGGTGCTGCTCGGACTCGCCCACCTCGCAGATCAGCAGGCCGTCTTCGCTCAGGTGGATCGGCGCATCGCGCAGGATCTTCAGCACCAGGTCCAGGCCATCGTCGCCTGCGCGCAGGCCCAGCTCCGGCTCGTAGGAATACTCCTGCGGCAGCGCGTCGGTCTCGTCGTTGGTGACGTACGGCGGGTTGGTGACGATCAGGTCGTAATGGCGGCCGGAGAGGCCGTTGAACAGGTCGGACTTGACCAGCTCGACGTTGTCGGCGTGCAGGCGTGCCTTGTTCTCGGCGGCCAGGCTCAGCGCGTCATCGCTGATGTCCACGCCGTCAACCTGCCAGTCCGGGTTGTAGTGGCCCATCGCGATGGCGATGCAGCCCGAACCAGTGCACAGGTCCAGCGCATGCGAGACTTCGCGGCCGGCCAGCCACGGCTCGAAGCCGGACTCGATCAGCTCGGCGATCGGCGAGCGCGGCACCAGAGCGCGCTTGTCGGTCTTGAAGCTCAGGCCGGCGAACCAGGCCTCGCCAGTCAGGTAAGCCACCGGCACGCGCTCGGCCACGCGGCGCTCGATCAGCGCCAGGATGGCTTCTTTTTCTCCGCGCACCAGACGCGCCTGACCGTAGGCAGGGCCGATGTCCGGCGGCAGGTGCAACGTGTGCAGGACCAGCGCGGTGGCTTCGTCCAGCGCGTTGTCGTGGCTGTGGCCAAACGTCAACCCGGCCGCATTGAAGCGGCTGGCGCCGTAGCGGATCAGGTCGATGATGGTGTGCAGGGCGTCGGCTGCGTCGGCAGTCATGGACAACAACGGGTGAAGGCGGCCGCCGATTATAAAGGGACGGCCCGGTATCATGGTCCTTCGTTGCAGCGGAAACGGAAAAATGCCCAAACGCACCCTCGGCGTCGCGCTTTTGATTGCAATCGCCGCCCTCCTGGGCGTCCTGGCGGCCAACAAGCTGCTCGGCCCGTCCAAGGCCGGCAACGCCCGCTGGCCCGCCACCCAAGCCGTCACCCTGCTGCCCAACCCGCGGACGCTGCCGGAGTTCTCGCTGCGCCAGTCCGACGGCACCCAGCTCACGCCGGGCGAACTGCGCGGCCACTGGACGCTGGTGTTCCTGGGTTTCACCTACTGCCCGGACGTCTGCCCGACCACGCTGGCCCAGCTGGCCCAGGCGCAGCAGCAGTGGGCAGGCCTGCCGGACACGCTGCGCCCGCGCGTGCTGTTCGTTTCGGTCGATCCCGAGCGCGACACGCCGATGAAGGTCGGCGAATATGCGCACGCTTTCCACAAGGATTCGCTGGCCGCCACGGCCGACATCCCCACGCTCGAAGCCTTCGCCACCTCGCTGATGCTGGTGTTCGGCAAGGTGCCGGGCGAACACTTCAAAGAAAATCCGCAGGACTATTCGATGGACCATTCCGCACAGATCGTCGTGCTCGATCCGCAGGCCCGCCTGGCCGGCCTCATCCAGCCGCCCTTCAACCCGCAGCTGATCGGGCAGGACATGCTGAAGCTGACCGAGGCCAGCAAGTGAGCCTGGTCACCACCCTCACCTACGCGCTGCCACACCGGCTGCTGTCCTCGCTGGCGCGCAGACTGGCGTACTCGGACAACCCGGCGATCAAGCAGAAGATCATCGACACGGTCGTGGCCAAGTTCAACGTGAACCTGGCCGAAGCCGCGCAGCCCGATGCCACCGCTTATCCCACCTTCAATGCGTTCTTCACCCGCGCCCTGAAGCCCGGCGCGCGCACGCCCGACCCGGACCGGCGCAGCCTGGTCATGCCGGCCGATGGCCACATCAGCCAGTGCGGGCCGATCGAGTCGGGCCGCATCTTCCAGGCCAAGGGCAAGCACTTCACCGCCGCCGCCCTGCTGGGCAGCGAGGCCGACGCCGCGCCGTTCGAACACGGCAGCTACGCCACGGTCTACCTGTCGCCGCGCGACTACCACCGCGTGCATATGCCGTGGACCGGCACGTTGCGCGAAACCGTGCACGTGCCGGGTCGCCTCTTCAGCGTGGGCACCGACGCGGTGGCCAACGTGCAGGGCTTGTTCGCGCGCAACGAGCGACTGGTGTGCCACTTCGACACCGACTTCGGGCCGATGGCCTGCGTGATGGTCGGCGCGATGCTGGTCTCCGGCGTGGAAACGGTGTGGAGCGGCGTGGAAATCCCCGAGTACGCCACCAAGGTCACGCGCAAGGACTGGCGCGGCAAGGGCATCGTGCTGGAGCGCTTCGGCGAGATGGCGCGCTTCAACTACGGCTCGACCGTGATCGTGCTGCTGCCGCCGGGCGTGGCGGCACTGGCCTCCAATCTTGGCCCTGAAAAGCCGGTGCGCTTGGGTCAGCGACTGGCACTGCGCACCTGATCTTCAGCCAGATCGACGCGCGGGCATGACATTGCGGTCAGGCCCGCGCGTTCTTGCTGCCGCCTGGACGAAGCGCTGATTAGGCTCGGACGCTCCCCCGTCAATGGAGTGCCGTCATGCGCCTGTCCCCTCGCCTGTTGTCCCTCGGCATCGCCTGCCTGCTCGCAACGCAGGCCCAGGCTGAAACCGTGGTCCTGGAAGGCGCCCGCGTCTTCGATGGCAACCGCGATGCAGGCGTGCAGACGCTGGTCATCACCGATGGCGTGATCACCACGCTGGGCAAGGCGCCGGCGACGCTGCCGGGCGATGCAAAACGCATCGACTACCGCGGCCGCTGGATCATCCCGGGCCTGGTCAGCAACCACTCGCACCTGGGCAACACCAACGGCACCGAACACGGCGATCGCCACTACACGCGCGCCGTGGTGCTGCGCGACCTCAAGCAGTTCCAGCGCTTCGGCGTGACCACGCTGACGGCGCTGGGCATGAATGGCCCGGCGTTCTTCGCCCTGCGCAAGGAGGTCCACGACCAGCCGCGGCTCGGCGCGCAGCTGTACGGCGCCGGCGCGGGCATCGGCGTACCCGAAGGCGCGCCGCCCGCTGGCCCGATGGGCCTGGCCAGCGATCCGGTCGCGCGCCCGGCCACGCCGGAACAGGCGCGCGCCGCGGTGCGCCAGCAGAAGGCCGATGGCGTGGACCTGATCAAGCTGTGGGTGGACAACCTGGGCGACAAGGCGCCGATCATGCCCGAGGCGATCTACCAGGCAGCCATCGCAGAAGCCCACGCGCAGGACCTGAAAGTGGCCGCGCACATCCACGACCAGGCGCCGGCCGCCGAGCTGGTGGCCAGCGGCGTGGACATCATCGGCCACGGCATCCGCGACACCCCGGTCGCGCCAACGCTGGTGCAGGCCATGCACGACGCCGGCACCTGGTACATCCCGACCCTGACCATCGACGAGAACACCTACGCCTTCGCCGAGCATCCGCAGTGGCTGCAAGACCGCTTCATCCAGGCCGCGCTACCGGCCAGCGTCAAGGCACAGTGGTCCGCGCCGGGCTGGGCCGACACGCAGCGCGCCAGCGCCGGCGCAGAAAAGGCGCGCAGGGACGTGGCGATGAACCTGCGCAACCTGCGCACGCTGCATGACGGCGGCGTGCGGATCGGCTTCGGCACCGACGCGGGTGCGATGCCGTCGCGCGTGATCGGTTATTCCGAACACCGCGAACTGGAGCTGATGACCCAGGCCGGCTTCACCGCGCAACAGGCGCTGACCACGGCCACGCGCGATGCCGCGCAGCTGCTCGGCCTGGACGATCGCGGCACGCTGGCCGCGGGCAAGCGCGCCGACCTGGTCGTGCTCGAAGCCGATCCGCTGGCCGATATCCGCAACACGCGCGGCATCCAGGCAGTGTGGCAGGCCGGCCAGCAGGTCGCCGGGCCGGTGCTGGCGATGGATCACGCGCCGGTCGCCGCGGACTGAAACGAGAACGCCCGGCTGGCGCCGGGCGTTTTCAAGAACGATGTGCGGACGCGGCGTTTGCCGCGAACGCCTTCAGTGCCAGTCAGGCCGCATGCCGCCGCGCACTGGATTCCAGCGCCGCGCGACCCAGGCGCTCGCCGCTGATGCGGCCCCAGACCTGCGAGAACACTTCGCTGGCCTCGCGATCGCTCAGGCCCTGCAGCTGCACCGCCGCGCACAGCGCATAGCGCGCCTGCGCACGGTCCGAATCCCAGCCCGGATGGTTGATGTAGATGTCGTAGACCGCGCCGATCACCGGCCAGTAGGCGTGGAAGCTCCGCGCGGCCGCGGCCTGCGGCAGGTTGTGGAACCATTCCTGCCAGTAGTCCTGCTCAGCCTCGATGTCGATGAACATCCGCGGCAGGCGGGCGTTGAAAAACGTATTCATTGCGGACTCCGTGCATGGCCAGGCCGCCCCTGTGCCACCGAGTGTGCCGGCGCCGCATTGCAGATTCTTGAACGTCGCCGTGGACGATTCAGGCGCGCGCAAGCGGCGTGCGCCAGATCACGGAGTAAGCGGTTTCACCGCGTCCGCGCGCTGCCACGGCGTTGCGCCGCAGCAGCGATATCCACGATCAGCCGGCCGACAGTGCCCGCTGGCGGCGACGGGCGAGCTTCTTCTCGCGGCGACGCGCGCGCCAGTTGCGCCAGTGCTGCTGCAGGCAGGAGAAAATCACGTACAGCGCCGGCGTGCTGAGCAGGGTCAGGCTCTGCGAGAACAGCAGGCCGCCGATCATCGCGATGCCCAGCGGACGGCGCAGCTCGGAGCCTTCGCCCAGGCCAACGGCGATCGGCACCGCCGCCAGCAGCGCGACCATCGTGGTCATCATGATCGGACGGAAGCGCACGATCGAGGCTTCGCGCGCGGCTTCAAGCGGGCTCAGGCCGCGCTCGCGGCGCGCGACCAGGGCGAAGTCGATCATCATGATCGCGTTCTTCTTGACGATGCCGATCAGCAGCACCAGCGCGATCATCGAGATCACCGACAGCTCGGTATTGGTGACCACCAGCGCCAGCAGTGCGCCCACGCCCGCCGCCGGCAGCGTGGACAGGATGGTCACCGGATGCACGAGGTTCTCGTACAGCATGCCCAGCACGATGTAGACGGTGAGGATCGCCGCCAGCACCAGCATCAGCATCGAGGACGGGTCCATCGCCGCGCCCCAGCCGTGGTCATCGGCGATCTTGATGTCGCCGGGCATGCGCATGCCCTCCACCACCGACTTGAAGATGGCATCGGCCTCGCCCGTGCTGACGCCCGGCGCCAGGTTGTAGCTCAGGTCCATCACCGTGTACTGGTTCAGGTGCGAGATCTGCGATGGCGAGAGCCCGTCGGTCTGCTTGGCCACCGCGCTCAACGGCACCATGTCGCCGCTGGTGGTCTTGAGCTTGACCGTCTCCAGCTGCGCCGGCGTGGCGGTCTGGTTGGGCAGCGCGTTGACCACCACCGAGTACTGGTTGAGCTCGGAATAGATCGTCGACACCGAGCGCTGGCCGAACGCACCGTACAGCGCGCCGTCGATGGCGCCGATCGAGATGCCCAGGCGCGCGGCCTTCTCGCGGTCGATCTGGATGTTCTGGCGCAGGCCGCCCTCTTCCACGTCGCTGGACACGTCGCGGAACTTGGGGTTCTTCTTCAGCTCGGCCACGACCTTGGGCAGCCAGTACTCCAGCTCGGTCAGGTCGTTGCCCTGCAGGGTCTTTTCGTACTGCGCGCCCTGGTTGCTGTTGCCGCCGCCGTCGCTGGGCAGGTCCTGCACCGCGCGCAGGCGCAGCTGCAGGTCGGGGTACTTGTCGGCCTTGGCGCTCAGGCGCGAGAGCACCTGCGCGGTCGTGACCTTGCGGCCATCGGCGTGGGTCTTCAGCTCGATGTTGAACTGCGCGCTGGAACCCTGCCGGCCACTGCCCAGGCGCACGCCGACGACCTTCACCGCCGGATCGGCCAGCAGCATGTCGGTGATGCGCTCCTGGCGCTTCTTCATGTCGGCGAAGGACACCGTCGCGCTGGACTGCGCGCGGCCCCAGATCAGGCCGGTGTCCTGCGCCGGGAAGCTGCCGCCCTTGACCTTGCCGGCCAGGAATACCGTTGCCGCGACCAGCAGCAGCGGCGTCAGCGCCAGCAGCAGCGCGTGGCGCAGGCTGAAGTCCAGGCAGGCGGTGTAGACGCGCAACATGCCGGCGTGGCCGGCATCGATCCAGCGACCGATGCGCGAGGTGGACGCGGCTTCTTCATGCGCCGACAGGAAGCGGCTGCACAGCGTCGGCGTGAGCGTCAGCGAGACGATCGCCGAGACCGCGATCGCCGCCACCAGGGTCACGGTGAACTCGCGGAAGAACGCGCCCATCATGCCCTGCGCGAACAGGATCGGGATGAACACCGCGATCAGCGAGGCGGTGATCGAGACGATGGTGAAGCCGATCTCGCGCGAGCCGGCGATCGCCGCCTCCATGCGCGACATACCCTCATCGAGGTGGCGCATGATGTTTTCGATCACCACGATCGCATCGTCGACCACGAAGCCGATCGCGATCACCAGCGCCAGCAGGCTCAGGTTGTTGAGCGTATAGCCCAGCGCGTACATCACCACCGCCGCACCGGCCAGCGACAGCGGCACGGTAACCGTGGCGATCAGGGTCGGCGCCAGCCGGCGCAGGAACAGCGCCATCACCAGCACCACCATCGCCAGGCTGATCAGCAGCGTGATTTCCACCTCGTGCAGCGAGGCGCGGATGGTCGGCGTGCGGTCGTAATACGGGGTCAGCTTGGTGCCTGGCGGCAGGTATTCCTCCAGCAGCGGCAGCTGGGCGCGGATGCGGTCGACGGTCTCGACCACGTTCGCGCCGGTGCGGATGAAGGTGTACATCACCACCGCGGGCTTCTTGTTGAACCATGCGGCCTGGTAGGCGTCCTGCTGGCCGTCGTAGACGGTGGCCACGTCCTTCAGGCGCACGGTGACGCCGTTCTGGGTGGCGATGGCCAGGTTGGCGAAGTCCGCGGCCTTGCGCACCGAGTCGTTGACGATCACCGCCATCGTCGTCTTGCCGTCGGCCAGGAAGCCGGTCGGCGAGACCACGTTGGCCGCGCGCATCGCGTTGCGCAGGTTGTCCGGGGTCAGTCCCATCGCGTTGAGCGCACGCAGGTTGACGTCCACGCGCACGGCCGGCGTCGAAGCGCCGGCGATGTCCACCGAGGCCACGCCGGTGACCTGGCGCAGGCGCTGGGCCAGCAGCGAATCGGCCAGGTTGTACAGGTCGGCCGCCGACTGCGTATCGGAGGTCAGCGCCATCGCGATCAGCGGATCGTCGTTGGGGTTGGCCTTCTGGAAGTTGGGCGTGGACATGCCCGAGGGCAGGTCGGACGTTGCCGCACTCAACGCCGAGGCCACGTCCTGCGCGGCCGAGTCCACGTTGCGGCTGGAGTCGAAGCTCAGGAAGACCATCGAGCGGCCTTCGGAGCTGTTGGAGCGCATCGTCTCGATGCCCGGCACCTGGCCCAGGCGGCGCTCCAGCGGCGCGGTCACGGTCGATGCCATGGTGCTGGCATCGGCGCCGGACTGGCTGGCCTGGACGAAGATCACCGGGATGCTCAACGACGGCAGCGCCGCAACGCCCAGGCGCAGGTAGCACATCAGGCCGATGACGAACAAACCCACGGCCAGCAGCGAAGTGCCGATCGGCCGGCGGATGAAGACGTTGGAAAGACTGACTCGACGCGTCATGGCGTGGACTTCCGGCGACGGTGCCTGGCGGCGACCGTCAGCCGGCCTCCGGCGATGGCGCCGCGCCGTGGCGCGCGGCCCGGCGGTCACGCCAACCCTGCACGCGTTGCGAGAAGCGCTCCATGTACAGGTAGATCACCGGCGTGGTGTACAGCGTCACCAGCTGCGACAGCAGCAGGCCGCCGACAATCGACACGCCCAGCGGCTTGCGCAGCTCCGAGCCGATGCCATCGCCCAGCGCCAGCGGCAGCGCGCCCAGCAGCGCCGCGGCGGTGGTCATCATGATCGGACGGAAGCGCAGCAGGCAGGCGCGGCGGATCGCATCGTGTGCGCTCATGCCTTCGCGACGCGCATCGATGGCGAAGTCGATCATCATGATCGCGTTCTTCTTGACGATGCCGATCAGCAGCACGATGCCGACGATGCCATCCACCGACAGGCTCATCCCGCACAGCATCAGCGCCAGCAGCGCACCGACGCCGGCCGGCGGCAGGGTCGAGATGATCGTGAAGGGATGGATGTAGCTCTCGTACAGCACGCCCAGCACGATGTAGATCACCACCACCGCGGCCAGCAGCAGCCACACGACATCGGACTGGCTGGAGGAATATTCGGCCGCCTTGCCGATGAACTCGGTGCGCACGGTGTCGGGCAGGTTGAGCTCCTCGCGGACCTCGTTGATCGCTTCCACCGCTTCGGACAGCGAGTAACCCTGAGTGACGTTGAACGAGATCGTCACCGCCGGCAGCTGCTGCTGATGGCTGATCACCAGCGGCGTGGTGCCGATACGCGAGGTCGCCAGCGCCGACAGCGGGATGCCGCCACCGGTACCGACCGCGATACCGATATTGGAGTTGCCGATACCGGTGGCGGTGGATGAGTTGGACGAGGTCACCTGGCCCAGCGTCGTGGCATTACTGCCGGTCAGCGCTCCGCTGCCGTTGCTGGCCACCGCCAGCTTGTTCATCAGGGCATCGCGGGTGCGGAACTCCGGCGCCACTTCCAGCACCACGCGGTACTGGTTGAGCGCGGTGAAGATGGTGGAGATCTGGCGCTGGCCGTAGGCGTCGTAGAGCGTGTCGTCGATGGTCTGCATCGGCACGCCCAGCGCGCTGGCGGTGTCGCGATTGACGTCGATCATCAGCGCGCGGCCGGCGTTGGCCGCGTTGTTGCCCACGTCAGACAGCTCCGGGCGCTGGCGCAGCGCCTGGGTCACGCGATCGGCCTGCGACTGCAGCTCGGCGCTGTCCACGTCGGACAGCGAGAACTGGTATTCGGTCGCGGCCACGCGCGTATCCAGGGTCACGTCCTGCACCGGCTTGAGATACAACGCCACACCGGGGATGCCGGCCACGGATTTCTGCAGGCGCGGGACGATCTCATCCAGGCTTTCGCGATCGCCGCGCTCCTTGAGCACGATGCTGATCTGGCCCTGGTTGAGCGTGGGATTCATGCTGCCGGTGCCGATGAACGCGGCCACGCCGGTCACCGCCGGGTCCTTCTTCAGCGCCGCCGCCACGGCCTGGGTGCGCGACTGCATCTGTTCGAAGGCCACCGTCTGGTCGGCCTGGACCACGCCGGTGATCAGGCCGGTGTCCTGCTCGGGCAACAGGCCCTTGGGGATCGCGATGTACAGCAGCACCGTCACCACCACCGTGGCCAGCGCCACGGCCAGGGTCAGGCCCTGACGCGCGAGCACCCAATCCAGCGTGCTTTCGTACAGGCCCACGGTGCGCGACCACAGATTCTGCTTGCCGGCAGCGTGCGTGCGCTCGTGCGCATCGTCGCCTTCAGGCAGCGCGTCGGGCTTGAGCAGGTAGGCACACATCATCGGCGTCAGGGTCAGCGACACCAGCATCGAGATCACGACCGCGATCGAAAGCACCCAGGCGAACTCATGGAACAAACGCCCGGTCACGCCCGGCATCAGCAGCAGCGGCAGGAACACCGCCACCAGCGAGATCGTCAGCGACAGCACGGTGAAGCCGATCTGCTTGGCGCCCTCTTCCGCCGCTTCCGGGCCGCTCTTGCCCTGCTCGATGTAGCGCACGATGTTCTCGATCATCACGATCGCGTCGTCCACCACGAAGCCGGTGGCCACCACCAGCGCCATCAGCGACAGGTTGTCCAGCGACATGCCGGCGAAGGCCATCACGCCGAAGGTGCCCACCAGCGACAGCGGCACGGCGATGGATGGAATGATCGTGGCCCACAGCCGGCGCAGGAACACGAAGATCACCGCCACCACCAGGCCGATGGTCAGGATCAGGGTGAACTGCACTTCATGCACCGAGGCGCGGATGGTCTCGGTGCGGTCGGAGAACACATCGAGCTTCACTTCGGCCGGCAGCACACTCTTGAGCTGGGGCAGCAGCGCGCGGATCGCCGCGACGGTCTGCACGATATTCGCGCCCGGCTGGCGGCGGATTTCCAGCAGCACCGCCTGCTTGCCGTCGGCCCAGGCCGAGAGCTGGTCGTTCTCGACGCCATCGACCACCTTGGCCACGTCGCCCAGGCGCACCGGCGCGCCGTTCTGGTAGCTGATGATGGTGCTGTTGTAGCCGGCGGCGTCTTCGATCTGGTCGTTGGTGCCGATGCTGTAGGACTGCGTGGCGCCGTTGAGCGAGCCCTTGGGCGCATTGACATTGGCCTGGGTCAGCGCGCTGCGCAGGTCTTCCAGCGTCATGCCCATGTTGGACAACATGGCCGGGTTGACCTGGATACGCACGGCCGGCCGTACGTTGCCGGCGATGGAGACCAGGCCTACGCCCGGTACCTGCGACAGGCGCTGGGCCAGGATCGAGTCGGCGTAGCGGTTGACCTCGCGCAGCGGCAGCGTGTCGGAGGTCAGTTTCAGCGTGACGATGGCCGCGTCGGCCGGGTTCACGCGATTGTAGGTGGGCTGGTACGGCAGGCCGCTGGGCAGCGTGGCCTGGCGGATGGCCGACTGCACATCCTGCGAGGCGACGTCGATGTCGCGCTCCATCGAAAACTGCAGCACGATCGTGGACAGGCCCGCCGACGAATCGGAGGTCATCATCTCCATGCCGGAGATCTGGCCCAGCTGGCGTTCCAGCGGCGTGGTCACCAGGGCGGCCATGGTCGCCGCGCTGGCGCCCGGATACTGGGTGGTGACCACCAGGCTGGGCGAATCGATTTCCGGCAGCGCCGAGACCGGCAGACTGCGGTAACCCATGATGCCCAGCAGCGTCACGCCAATCATCAGCAGCGTGGTGGCGATGGGGCGGCGGATGAAAATGCTGGAGAAGCCCAAGGGAAGTCCGTCCTGTCAGATCGTCATGGCGGTCGCATCACGCGACCTGCCCACGCCACGACCGTGGCGCAGGCTGGCGTGCATCAGCGCGGCGGACCGCGGCGACCCTTCTGGCCCTGCATGGCCTGCTGCAATTCCTGCTCGGTCGGCTCCGGCGGCGCCTGGCCCGGCTTGAGCGCATCGACCTTGGCATTGGGCTTGAGGCGGAACTGGCCCTCGGTCACCACGCGCTCACCGGCCTTCAGGCCCTTGGTCACCACGATGTGGGTGTCGCCCACTTCCACGCCAGTGGTCACGTTGGTCATCTTGACCGTGTTGTCGGCCTGGACCACGTAGACGTAGTCGCTCTCCGGGCCGCGCTGCACGGCCTGGGTCGGCACGACCAAGCCGCCGCCGATGTTGCTGACCTGCAGGCGCACGTTGACGAACTGGCCCGGCCACAGCACGTGGTCGGCATTGGGGAAGCGCGCGCGCAGCTTGAAGGTGTTGGTATCGGTGCTGACCACGTTGTCCACCACGTCCAGCACACCGTCGCCGGCGATGACGTGCTGGTCGGTGCTGTCCAGCGCGGCGACCACGGCCTTGCCCTGCGCCTGTGCGGCACGCACCGCGTCCAGGTCCTGCGCCGGCAAACTGAAGGAGGCGTAGATCGGCTCGATCTGGGTGATGGTCACGATCGAAGAGCTGGTGCTGACGATGTTGCCCACGTCCACGCCGCGGATGCCGGCGATGCCGTCCAGCGGCGAGACGATGGTGGTGTACTGCAGCTGCACGCTGGCGGCCTGCATCGCGGCATCGGCCGCGGCCACGCCGGCCTGGTACTGGGCGACCAGGTTCTTCTGGGTGTCGATGTCGGTGCGCGCCACGTATGGGGCGTAGGCCGGATCGGTCAGGCGCGCATTGGTATCGCGCGCGGTCTGCAGCTGGGCCTGGTTCTGCTTCTTCGAGGCCGCAGCCTGGTCATAGGCCGCCTTGAGCTCGCGAGGATCGATCCGGGCCAGGACCTGGCCCTTCTTGACCGGCTGGCCTTCGGTGAACTCCAGGCTCATCAGGCGCCCGCCGGTCTGCGGATTGATGGTCACCGTGTTGAGCGCGGTCACCGTGCCGGTCGCGTTGCGGTACACGGGCACGTCCTGCGTGGTCACGGACTCGACCGTCACCGGCACCGGCTTGCTGCTGTCCTGGCCGCCTTGCTTCATGTCTTCGGCGGCAGGCTTGTTGCATGCACGCAGGCCCACCACCACGACCACCACGACGACGACCGCCAGGGCGATCTTCCATTTACGCGACATGCACTGATTCTCCGGAAGGGGAACGCCACGCTCCCCGGCAACAGCCAATAAGATTAACGACAGACAACGCACCTGCCTGCATGACTGATGACAGGGGCGCCGCAGGGTACAGGGCTTTCGTTCAGGGAACAGCCACGATCGCTGTCACAGCACTGACATGCGCCGCACGGTTTTCGCACGCATCCGGTGCAAACGCGACACAAAGCCAAAGTCGCGCACCGACGACGTGCGGCATCGTTACATCCTGATCAGCCGTCGCATCCAACCAATTTGATCGACTGGCCCGGTTTCAGCGCATAAGACGGGCCGCGCAGCTTGTTGGCCTTGGCCAGGTCGCCAAGGTCGCACTGGAACTTGCCGGCGATGCGGCCCAGGGTGTCGCCGCGCGCGATCTTGTAGCTGCGCACCTGCTTGGCCTTGGGTTTGGCCGGCTTGGGCGAGCCGCTGGCCACGGTGGTCGGCACGCCTTCGGGCACGCCGCTGACATCGCCCACTGCCACGCGGGTACTGCGCGGGGTGTCGTACTTGATGGCCGATTCGACCGTGGCGGTGACCAGGGTGTGGGCCAGCTCGGCGGTCGGGCCTTTCACGCACTGGCGGTTGTACAGGCTGACCATGTGCTGGTTGGCGTTGAGCGTGGTGCCGGCCGGGATCCAGGTCTCGGCCTGGTAGCGCGGATTGAGGTTGCGCAGCGCGCGCATGAAGCCTTCGCGGGTGCGGCCGGTGCCCAGGCAGATGGTGAGTTCATAGATCGAGGCGGTGCGGGCCAGCTTCAGCGGCGCCGGGGTGGCATCGACCCTGGGGAATTCCAGCCCGTACTGCTTGGGATGCAGGTACAGCCAGGCCGCGGCGATCACCATTGGCACATAGTCCTGGGTTTCGGCCGGGAACTGGCGATACACGTCCGCTTCCCAGAAGCTGCTGCCCGGATGCTCGCGATAGATCCGCGCGGCGCGGCCTTCACCGCCGTTGTAGGCGGCCAGGGCGAACTCGATGTTGCGGCCCAGCTCGCCCATGCGCTCGTTCATGTAAGACGCGGCCGCCTCGGTGGCCGAGTACGGATCGAAGCGCGTATCGAAGCCGGTGCCGTCCTGGCCCAGGCCGAAGCGGCTGCCGGTGGCCGGCATGAACTGCAGCAGGCCAGCCGCACCGGCACGCGAGCTGACATGCACGCGGCCATTGGATTCCTTGGCCATGATCCCGAACAGCAGCGCCTCGGGCAGGCCGGTGGCCTGCCAGGCCGGCAGCATCTGCGGGCGCATGTTCTGGTAGTTCTCGTAACTGTCGATCAGGGTGCCGCGCATGTCGGTCAGCCAGCGACGGATGCCGGCCTGCACGGCCGGGTTGTATTCGACCATCGAGTCGAAGGGATGGCGCTGGTCATCCAGCAGGCGCGCGGTACGGGACGAATCGGGGATGTTGGAGCTGGCCGGCACGCTGTGGTCGCTGCCGTCGTCGAGCGGATCGTTGCTGCCGGTCTCGCCGACCAGGTCATCGCCCTCGGCATCGGACTCGGCGTCCACCTTTTCCTTGAGCAGGCGCTTGTAGGTGGCCAGCAGTGTGTGCAGCTGGCAGCCCTTCTGCTTGGAACAGGCGTCCAGCACGTCCTCCATGTCTTCCAGCGCGGCATCGCCCTGGGCCTGGCCCTTGGGATCGCTGTTGGAGGTCAGGACGAGTGCGTCGGTGTAGCGCTTCTCGGCTGCCTGCATGCGCTGGGCCAATGCATCGGCGGCGGCCTGATCCTTCGCGGAGACCCGCGCCAGCACCGGGGCGGCGAGCGGCAGCAGGACAAGGGCAGCAAGCAACGGCACGGCGCGGAACGGGACGGGCATCAGTCACACACAGACAAAAACGGTCCGGCAGGGTAGCCGCCGTCACCGCGCAGCGGCAAGGTCGCAGGTCACGCCACCGGCAGCTGTCGGTCAGGATCGGACCGCGCGCGTCGCCCGGCCCGCAACTGCGCCTAGAATCGAAACCGACTTCACGCGAGAACCGTCATGGACCCGATCCTGCTGGGCAAAGGCATCACCGACGACATCCCCGTCCACCTGCTGCCCAAGTTCGGCAACCGCCACGGCCTGGTGGCCGGCGCGACCGGTACCGGCAAGACCGTGACCCTGATGACCCTGGCCGAAGGCTTCTCGCGGCTGGGCGTGCCGGTCTTCATGGCGGACGTGAAGGGCGATGTCGCCGGCCTGGCGATGCCCGGCGACGGCAGCGAGCGCGTCACCAGCCGCGCGGCGCAGATCGGCGTGGAAGGCTATGCGCCGGCGGCTTCCCCGGTGATCTTCTGGGATCTGTACGGCAAGCTCGGCCACCCGGTGCGCACTACCGTGACCGAGATGGGCCCGACTCTGCTCGGCCGCATCCTGGAACTCAACGACACCCAGTCTGGCGTGCTGGACATCGTGTTCAAGCTCGCCGACGACCGCGGCCTGCTGCTGCTGGACCTGGACGATCTGCGCGCCCTGCTCGGCCTGGTGATCGAGGAACGCAAGGAAGTCTCCACGCAATACGGCCTGGTCAGCGCGCAATCGGTGGCGGCGATCCAGCGCGCCCTGCTGCGCCTGGACCAGGACGGCGGCGACCGCTTCTTCGGCGAGCCGGCGCTGGAACTGGCCGACCTGATGCGGGTGGGCACCGATGGCCGCGGCGTGATCGGCATCCTCGCCGCCGACCAGCTGGTGCTCAAGCCGCGCCTGTATTCGTCCTTCCTGCTGTGGCTGCTGAGCGAGCTGTTCGAGAACCTGCCCGAGGTCGGCGACCTGGAAAAACCCAAGCTGGTCTTCATCTTCGATGAGGCGCACCTGCTGTTCGACGACGCGCCGCCGGCGCTGCAGCAGCGCATCGAGCAGGTGGTGCGCCTGATCCGTTCCAAGGGCGTGGGCGTGTATTTCTGCTCGCAGTTCCCCGACGACGTGCCCGACAACATCCTGGGCCAGCTCGGCAACCGCCTGCAGCACGCGCTGCGCGCCTTCACCCCGCGCGACCAGAAGGCGGTCAAGACCGCAGCCGAGACTTTCGTGCCCAATCCGAAGCTGGACGTCGCGCGCACGCTGTCGGCGCTGGGTACCGGCGAAGCGCTGGTCTCCACGCTGCAGGACAAGGGCATCCCGATGCCGGTGCAGCAGACGCTGGTCGCACCACCGCGCTGCCGGATGGGCGCCATCAACGAAGCCGAGCGCAGCCAGGTCCGCGCCGGAAGCCCGGTCGGGATGAAGTACGACACCGCCATCAACCGCGAATCGGCCGCCGAGTTGCTGCTCAAGCGCGCCGACACCGCTACCGAACAAGCCAAGGCCCCGCCGGCCAAACCCGACGTCCCGGCCGCCAAATCGGCTCAGGAAGAGGAAAGCGGTATGGGCAAGATGGCCAAAGACATCCTGCTGGGCACCGGCCGCCGCCAGGGCCTGGTCGAAGCGATGGCCAAACAGACCGCCCGCACCGTCGGCAACCAAGTCGGCCGCCAGATCCTGCGCGGTCTGCTAGGCGGGCTGTTCGGCGGCAAGGGCCGTTGAGCTTCTCCGTCGTCTTCCGTCTCACGCTGCACACGAGGAAACCCGCATGCCCCCACGCCACCTGATCGCCGTTGCCGCCCTTACCGTGCTGGCGCTGGCCGCCTGCAAGCCTGCCGAACCGCCGGCCGCCTCGCCGCCTGCGGACACTTCCACGGCCGCGATCCCGGGCACCGACGCGGCCGTCGCCGTCGACAAGGCACTTGCCGCCGAAGTCACCGACAAGGCCGGCGTGATCATCGATCGCAAGGCACTGGCCGGCGAGTTCGAAGGCAACAACTCCAAGCTGGTGATCGAGGCCGACGGGGCCTACACCCAGACCCTCAGCGCGGGCGGCGCACAGCTCAGCAGCACGGGCACCTGGTCGGCCGCCGGCCCGGGCGCGCTGCTGCTGGACCCGACCGATCCGGCCGCGCAGGACGTGCGCTTCGACGTGGTCTCGGCCGACGAACTGCACAGCCAGGACGGCACTTACACCTTCAAGCGCACACGCTGATCGGTGCGCGACGTGCTCGTGGCGCGAGCACGTCCAGCCCTCTGAACTTCAAGCACTGTGCGGCTGCGCGTTCGGTGCATCGCGCAGCAGGTTGAAGAAGGTATCGGCCAGCACGATCCGGTAGCGATCATCTTCGGCCAGTCGTGCGGCCAGTTCGACGATGTCCTGCGGCGTCCAGTTCCAGGCATTGATACCGGCGGCGATGAAGAACGGCGACAGCCCGTCCCAATCGCCGACATGCGCATCCAACGCCTGCTTGTACTCGGCCGCACTGCCCGGCTGGCTGAAATTGCCGATCACCGGCAACTGGCCGGTCGCCAGGATGCCGCCGGTTTCCCATGACTGGATGATGCCGCGCAGGCCCGTGCGCCTGCGGTAGGTCTGCAGCAGCGTGCCGTCGATCGGCAGCCAGCCGCTGTCGTCGGCGTTGCGGTTGTTGTACGCGTAAACCAGGTCCAGCCCGGTCTGCCGCAGGTAACGATCGGTGATGTCGGCGTACTTGGCGAACGTATCGCCAGGCCACGAGCCGCCGTAGGTATAGCCGGCGCCGGACGGCCCACAGATCAGCAGGTCGTTACCGGTCGCGGTCTTCTGGAAGTAGCGATAAATCCCGGGCCCCGCATCGATCAGCACCGGGCTGATGGTCCAGTTGGTTGGCACCTGGCCGCGCGCCGGGTTGTCCCACAGCTCGCGCAGATGGCGCTGGCAGAACTGCAGGTTGTCGCCCTCGCCAAAGGTCAGCGTCAGGTAGATCTTGTTCGCGCGTTGCTCGGGTTTCGGCCGGCGCGGACGCCCCGAAATCTGCGCACGCACGCCACCATGCACGGTGGCATTCATGAAGTAATCCGCGGCGAACACTTCGACCCCATGCGCGGCCGCCAGATCGACGCCGCCCCATTCGCCAGCCACATCGTTGGAGAACCAGCCCAGGTACGGCGTCGCCGTCGCGGTGCTGTCGAAGATGTCGGCCAGCAGCTCGCCCGGCGCGCCGTTGGGATCCAGCCACACCACCATCGCCTGGGTGGCCACCACGTAGTCGCGGAAATAGGCGATGGGCTCGTGCCGCTGCGGTGCGGTGTCGGTCGCGGTGATCAAGTACTGGTTCCAGATATCGACCGTCACGGTGAACGTGGTCGTCCCCGCCGGCGGCGCGAACCGATAGACGAAGTAGTTACCGCCATCGGCAAAGCGGTTTTGCTCCCCGCCGATCGGCGCATTGCCCGAGAACAGGAATGCGGCCTCGCCCTCCGTGCCGGGGATGAACTCGGCGATCGTCACGCCATCGGCCACTGCCGTCACCGCGCCCACCGACGCGCCCCAACCATCGCTGGTGAAGCTATCGGTGAAACGCACATAAATCGCCTCGCCGCCCAGTTCCGCGCTGAGGTCCAGGGTCAACACCGCGCGGTTGGACGAATCGCGGATCTCCTGCGTTTCGCGCGCCACTTCGCGCCATGCCACGTCCGGCACATCGACCAGACGCGTCGGTGCCAACCCGGCCAGCAGGCGATGCTCGCAGCGCGGCCACAGGTGATCGCGCTGCCACTGATAGATCTGCACCTTGTCCTGGCCGGTAAAGCGGCCACGCAGGTCCTCGATCACGCGGAAGCCATGCAGCGCCGCCTGTTCGGCGGTGGCGACCACGGCACTTTCCAGGCCAGCCAGCGTGGTGGCGACGTTGACCGAATCGGGCACATCCGGGTCGTAGACGATCGCCCCGCGCGCCCGGTCGCGATAGCGCGCCACCAGCGACAGCGCATCGGCGTGCAAGGTCACCTGGCTTGAAGGAAAGCCTGCCAACCAGCGCTCGTCCGGCGTGTCCTCGCCCTGGTCGTAGAGGAAATACAGCGAGGGCTTGCGCCGGTTGACCACGCCCTGCAGCGTAGTGAGCAGCAGTTGGTCTTCGCCCGGCAACGCAGCCACGCTGGCCGCATCCAGGTGCGTCGGCGAGGCGAAGCTGGGCAGCATTCGTCCGGGACTCCATCGCACGCCGGCAGGCGCGCCGTGACCGCCAAACTCGGCGACGCCGTCTGGCGCCAGCGCGCCGCTGCGATCAGAAGGAAGCAAAGCAT
This sequence comes from Pseudoxanthomonas sp. GM95, assembly GCF_900109775.1. Lineage (GTDB taxonomy): Bacteria > Pseudomonadota > Gammaproteobacteria > Xanthomonadales > Xanthomonadaceae > Pseudoxanthomonas_A. Next base: position 1,029,908 of record NZ_FOAX01000001.1, on the reverse strand, counting down.
CCAGCAGCCCACTCGCAGTGGCGCCACTTGCGGCACCGGCCACGATGAGACCCTGCGAAATCAGAAAACGCCTGCGTGTGACCATGGCCATCTCCCTGCATTGGCGGCGAGCGACTATAGGCCGCGCGCAAACGCCGATTCCGTGACAGGACCTTCAATCAAGCGGCCTTCACAGCCGGACGTAACCATGCTTGCGCTGCTGCAGTCGCAGCATTTAGATCGTGCAAAATCGGGGATTTTTTCACTTTCTTGCTTTTGAGGATTTAAGCCAGCAGCAGACCTTGCCGTTCTCTGCGCTATCGCATCGCAATTGCGCCGCCCACCGCATCGCCCACGTAATCAGCCATTCTGCAACGGAAGAAACGATGCAAGATCGCTGGCCCAGCGACGTCTCGTTTGTCTGGCGCACAGGGCGCCAAGTTACGGGGCGCCAAGCGGGCGCAAGAAGGACGCGACGTACAATCGTGCGTCGTTCGTTTCGTCCCCAGACCGCATGAGCCGTTGGCGCCCGCCTGCCGAAAAAAGCACCGCCCTGATCACGCCCGAAGGCCATGCGCGCCTGAAGGCCGAGCTGGACGATCTCTGGCGCGTGCGCCGCCCTGAAGTGGTCAAGGCGCTGGCCGCCGCGGCGGCCGAAGGCGACCGCTCGGAGAACGCCGAGTACACCTACCGCAAGAAGCAGCTCGGCGAGATCGACCGCCGCGTGCGCTACCTGAGCAAGCGCCTGGAGGCGCTGCGCGTGGTGGCCGAGGCACCCTCGGACCCGCAGGCGGTGTTCTTCGGCGCCCAGGTCGAGCTGGAAGACAACGACACCGGCGAGGCCGCGCGCTACCGCATCGTTGGCCCGGACGAGACCGATGCCACTCTGGGCCACATCAGCATCGATTCGCCGCTGGCCCGGGCGATGCTGAAAAAGCGCGTGGACGACGAGTTCGAGGCCGCCCTGCCCGGGCGCACCGGCAGTTTCGTGATCGTGGCGGTGTCCTACGCCAGCAGCCCCTAGCGCGGCGACGCCACCGGCAGGACGTTTTGACGGCAACGATGCAACGGAACCCTTCCCCGCGCGCGTTTAGACTCCCCCGTTCACTTAAACGCTTTGAAGAGGCTCCCCCATGGGTCAATGGATCACGCTCACCACCTCCAAGGGTCCGGTTGCCGCCTGGCAGGCCGAACCGACCGGCACCGTCCGCGGCAGCCTGATCGTCATTCAGGAAATCTTCGGCGTGACCGAGCACGTGCGCGGCGTGGCCGAGCAGTACGCGGCCGAGGGCTACCTGGCGATCGCGCCGGCCTTCTTCGACCTGGTCGAGCCCGGCCTGGAGCTGCCCTACGACGACGCCGGCATGAAACGCGGCCTGGAGATCGTCGGCGAGATCGGCCTGGACGCCGCCGTGGATCTGGTCGAGATCGCCGCGCAGGCCGCGCGCACGGCCGCCGGCAACGAGAAGGTCGCCACCGTCGGCTACTGCTGGGGTGGCACCGTCGCCCTGCTCTCGGCCCAGCGCCTGGCGCTGCCGAGCATCAGCTACTACGGCGGGCGCAACGGCATGTTCGTCGACCAGCCACTGAAGGCGCCGGTGCAGTTCCACTTCGGCGAACAGGACGCGCACATCACCCCGGACATCGTCGAAGCGCAGCGCCAGGCATGGCCGGACATGGACGTGTTCACCTATCCGGCCAACCACGCGTTCAACCGTGATGCGAGCCCGGCCGTTTACGACGAAGCCAGCGCCAAGACCGCATTCGCTCGCGCTGTCGCATTCCTGCAGGAAAACATCGGGTAAGCCCCGCACCATGGCCGACTTCGTCCTCGATCCCCGGCTCGCCGCTGACAGCGTGTTCATCGCCGATGGCCCGCTGTCGCAGGTGCGGCTGATGGACGACACCCGCTTCCCGTGGCTGGTGCTGGTACCACGCGTCGCCGATGCAGTGGAGTGGATCGAACTCGACGGCAGCCAGCAGCGCCTGCTGCTGGCCGAAGTCAATCAGGTCGGCGCCCTGATCCGCGCCCACACCGGTGTCGAAAAACTCAACATCGGCGCCCTGGGCAACATCGTGCGTCAGCTGCACGTGCATCTGGTCGGTCGTCATGAAGGCGATGCGGCTTGGCCAGGACCGGTGTGGGGCAGCGGCCACGCCGTGCGCCACACGCCCGAGGCGCTGGAGCAACAGCTCGCGCATTGGCGCGCGCTCTTGTCGCGTTGATCGAACGCGCCGCCTGCTCTTTCAGGCGATGCGACTGACATCGCCCTGACGCAGCCAGCGAATCCGCTGAAGCGTCATCTTGTTACGCATCGAATGCCGCAGGCGGCATGCATCGTGATGCGCGCAAAGCGCGACACGCGATTACGCGAAACTTGATGCACCTGCTACGCGCTTTAGTCGCATCCACACTTGCGTGTCAAGGCAGCCTAGCTGCATTTAAATTTGCACGAAACACCTTGAATCAAGGTACTTCTCAAGGCCTCGCGTCTGATGCGACCAAAAAATCACCACGTTGAATTTCCACTTCGGTGACAGCCATCCAGAAACGCGTGTCACGCAGATGACAATCGCGTCGAAAATTTCTTTCTGGCGAATTTTTTGTTGTGTGAGTGTTAGTTTCGTCTGTGACTGCACGGCAGTCATCCATCGCGCGTGCTGATGACACTTCATCAGCGTGTTGTGTCTAACGCGAACAAGAAGGCCTAACACCCACATGCAGAACTCTTTCCGCCGCTCCGTCGGCATGCGCAGCACGCTTGCGAGCGCGATCATGTCCTCACTCCTGCTCACCGCCGCTGCCACGGCTTCGGCGCAGACGCAGGCAGAAGGCGAAAACACCACCAAGACTCTCGACCAGGTCACCGTCACCGGCTCGCGCATCCGCGGTGCGCAGATCGAAAACCAACAGCCGGTGCAGGTCATCACCCGCAAGCAGATCGAGCAATCAGGTTTCACCTCGATCGCCGACCTGCTGCAGAACAACCCATCGTCTGGCGCGCCTGCGATTTCGCGCGCTGACGCGCTGGCCTCGGGCGAGGATGTCGGTGGCTATTACGTCGATATCCGCAACCTCGGCTCCAATCGCACCTTGGTACTGGTGAACGGTCAGCGCCTGGGCGTCTCGACGTCCGGCTCGCAGGATCTCAGCCAGATTCCGCTGGCCGCCGTCGAACGCATCGACATCCTCAAGGATGGCGCCTCGTCCATCTACGGCTCCGACGCGATCGCCGCAGTGGTCAACGTGGTGACCCGCAAGCGCTTCGACGGGGCGGAAGTCTCGGCCCAGTACGGCCAGTTCGGCCAGGGCGACGGCGGCGAGTCGACCATTTCGGCCGTGTTCGGCAAGACCTTTGATCGCGGTGGCTTCAACATCACCGCCGAGCGCAGCAAGTCCGATCCAATCCTGGCCTCCGAGCGCTGGTTCAGTGCCGACGGCAATGCGGGTCCGCTGTATCCGGGCTCTGGCTGGAGCCCGATCTCGCAGAATGGCTCGGCCCAGGGTCTGTGCGGTGGCGCGGAGACCTGGTGCACGCTGGCGCCGGGCGGCGATCCGTCCAACGCCGCCGACTACATCCCGCTGACCAGCGACCGCTACGCCAACTCCAACGAGCAGATGTATCTGCAGACCGGCGTCGAGCGCAAATCGGTGCTGGCCAACGTCAACTACGACCTCACCGACCGGCTGAATTTCAACGCCGACATCCTGTACAACGAGCGCACCACCGATCAGCAGATCGCCGGTTATCCGTATCAGTCCGGCGCGTTCGACACGCCGCTGTCGGCCGACAGCGCGTTCAACCCGATCGGTGAAGACCTCGAGTTCCGGCGCCGCCTGTGGGAAGTGCCGCGCAGCACCGAGAGCGAACTGAAGACCTTCCGCTTCGCGACCCAGCTGTCCGGCGGCTTCGATGTGGCGGACAAGCCGTGGAACTGGGAAGTCGGCTTCCTCTACAACCGCAACAAGCTGACCAAGCGCGGCTATGGCGATGCCAGCCTGATCGCCACCCGCCAGGCGCTCGGCCCCTCGTTCATCAATGCCGATGGCGTGGCCCAGTGCGGCAGCGCCGCCTCGCCGATCGGCCTGGATGCCTGCCGTCCCTGGAATCCGCTGCTGCCGTACGGCGTCGCGGGCCAGGGTTCGCTGGCGGACAGCGCGCTGCAGGACTTCCTGTTCCCGATCACCACCGACACCGGCAAGACCACGACCAAGGTGTTCTCTGCCAGCCTGACCGGCGCGCTGCTCGAACTGCCGGCCGGCGACCTGGGCTTCGCCGTGGGCGCGGAACGTCGCGAGGAACAGGGCAGCTACACCCCGGACGCGTTCGCCCAGACCGGCGAATACACCGGCCTTGCGGCCGACACGACGCTCGGCGAGTACTCGGTCAACGAGGCCTACGCCGAGTTGAACATCCCGGTGCTGGCCGACAAGCCCTTTGCCAAGGAGCTGACCTTCAACCTGGCCTCGCGCTATTCGCACTACAGCAACTTCGGCACGACCGTGAACCACAAGGTCAGCGGGTTGTGGCGTCCGACCGACACCCTGAACATCCGCGGCACCTGGGCCGAGGGCTTCCGCGCGCCGTCGATCAACGATCTCTACGGCGGCACCGGTTCGAGCTTTGAGGAATACACCGATCCCTGCTCGGTCGGGGTCTCGGGCAGCGTGGCGGGTAACGCGGCCTGCAGCGGCGCGGGCGTGCCGGCCAGCTACGTCCAGCTGGGCCAGGGCCTGCAGCCTTGCACGAGCTGGCCGTGCGCCACGCCGGACCAGTTCATCACCGGCTCCAATCCGGACCTGGAGCCGGAAACCTCTAAGAGCTGGACCGCCGGCATCGTCTGGAGTCCCGACTTCGCCCGCGGCCTGGACCTGAGCCTGGACTGGTGGCGCTACAAGCTGAGCAACGCGATCATCAGCGACAGCGTCGATCGCATCCTGCGTGATTGCTATGTCCTGGGGAATTCGGCCCGCTGCGAGGGCATCGTGCGCGAGTCGGATGGCCATATCAGCCAGCTGTTCTATGGCCTGACCAACCTCGGCCATATCGACACCGAGGGCTGGGACATCGGCGTGCGCTACCGCCTGGCCGACACGGCGATCGGCAGCTTCAACGTCGACTGGCAGACCACCTACACCAGCAAGTACAACGAATCTGGGCAGAACAGCGCCGGCGACGACATCGAGATCGGCCTGGTCGGCCAGCCCGGCTATTTCCGCATCAAGTCCAACCTCAACCTCAACTGGCAGATCGACGACCAGTGGGGCGTGAACTGGAAGACGCGCTACTACTCGGGCATCTCGGAGTCGTGCGTCACCAACCGCGCCTGCTCGGAACCGGACCACTACGCCAATGGCGAATCCGATCCGCGCCGCAAGGTGGGCTCCAACACCTTCCACGACCTGCAGCTGAGCTACCAGGCGCCGTGGAACGCCACCATCGCGGTGGGCGTGAACAACGTGTTCGACCATTACGGCCCGATCCTGTACTCCGGCGGCGACGTCAGTACTGCCTTCCCGTACTACCCGGAGTTCGACATCGGCCGCTTCGGCTACATGCGCTACACCCAGCGTTTCTAAGCTTCATCGCTGGATTGGCAACACCGCACGGGAGCTCCTTTCGAGGGGCTCCCGTCTTGTTTTTTTGGCTGTGCGCCTGCAGGCCTGCCCTATCGGTGCACATGCCTTCCGTCCATGAAAAAGTTGACTTCCGGCACCTGATTCCAAGTGCGTCCAAGCCCAGCATGGCCTCACCCACTCACCGAGGTCTCCACCATGCGCCGCCACCTGATCCCCGCCTGCGTCCTGATCGTCCTGGGCAGCCTGTTCCTGCTGGACAACCTGGGCTTTTCCACCTTCGACGTGGGCCATCTGATCGCCACGTGGTGGCCGGTGTTCCTGATCCTGGCCGGCGTCAACCTGCTGCTGAAGCGCGCCAGCGGCGACGCCGCCAACTGCCGCAACTGACGCGCAAAAGAAAAGGCGCCGCACCCACCCGGGAGCGACGCCTCGATCGATCGCACGGCGCGTATGCGCCGCTGCGTATTACGTGGAATCAGGTCCGCGGCAAGGTCACGCCGGTCTGGCCCTGGTACTTGCCACCGCGATCCTTGTAGCTGGTCTCGCAGACTTCATCCGATTCGAAGAACAGCATCTGCGCTACGCCCTCATTGGCGTAGATGCGCGCCGGCAGCGGCGTGGTGTTGGAGAACTCCAGCGTCACGTGGCCTTCCCACTCCGGCTCCAGCGGCGTGACGTTGACGATGATGCCGCAGCGCGCGTAGGTGCTCTTGCCCAGGCACACCACCAGCGTGCTGCGCGGGATGCGGAAGTACTCGACCGTGCGCGCCAGCGCGAAGCTGTTGGGCGGGATGATGCACACGTCCGATTCAACGTCCACGAAGCTGCCGCTGTCGAAGTGCTTCGGGTCCACGATCGTGGAGTTGATGTTGGTGAACACCTTGAACTCGCGCGAGCAGCGCACGTCGTAGCCATAGCTGGACGTGCCATAGCTGACGATGCGATGGCCATCGGGATCGTGCTTGACCTGGCCCGGTTCGAACGGCTCGATCATGCCGTGCTGTTCGGCCATGCGCTTGATCCAGCGGTCGCTCTTGATGCTCATGCGGCGGTCGTTCCCTATGCGGTGGTGCGGTGTGGAAGCTGCATTGTAGGGGCGGCGGGGACAGCTGTCCCGGCTGCGCCTCAGACCAGCGAGGACGCGATCGGCATGGCCGCGCGCGGGCGCTTGTCCAGTTCGGCCATCAGCGCCGCCGCCACATTCCGGTAGGCAAGGGCCACGGCGGAATCCGGCGCCGCCACGACCACCGGCTCACCCGCGTCGGCCTGCTCACGGATGCGCACGTCCAGCGGCAGTGAGCCCAGCAGTGGGACGCCGTAGTTGGCCGCCATCGCCTGTCCACCGCCCTGGCCGAACAGGTGCTCGATGTGCCCGCAGTTGCTGCACACGTGCTGGGCCATGTTCTCCACAATGCCCAGTACCGCGACTTCAACCTTCTCGAACATCTTCAGTGCCTTGCGCGCGTCCAGCGTGGCGATGTCCTGCGGCGTGGTCACCACCACCGCCCCGGCGACCGGGATCTTCTGCGACAGGGTTAGCTGGATGTCGCCCGTTCCCGGCGGCAGGTCGATCAGCAGGTAGTCCAGGTTGCCCCACAGCGTGTCGTTGAACAGCTGTGTCAGCGCGCCGGTGGCCATCGGCCCGCGCCAGATCATCGGCGTGTCGGCATCGATCAGGAAGCCGATCGACATGGTTTCGATGCCGAACGCCCGCATCGGCTCGATCGACTTGTTGTCCGGGCTGTCCGGCTTGCCCGACAGCCCCAGCATGGCCGGCACGCTGGGCCCGTAGATGTCAGCGTCCAGCACGCCCACCCTGGCGCCCGTGGCCGCCAGGGCCAGCGCCAGGTTCACCGCAGTCGTGGATTTGCCCACCCCGCCCTTGCCGGAACCCACGGCAATGACGTTGCGAACACGAGGATGGGGCTGCAGGCCGCCCTGGGGCCGATGTGCGGGGGTACTCATGGCGACATTGTCGTGGAACCGATTACCAAATCGATACCTGGCAGACAATTTCGGCCTTCTGACTTAGCCATGACAATTGAATAATTTGTGATACAAGTCACATTTTCACTCGAAACTTATTTGTCGAAGCCGATGAATGCCGTGTTAATTTCGCGTTGGGATGGAATGCGTCACACGGTGTGACACATCGCCAAGGATTGGCGTCCTTGCAACGATAAAAGCCATTTTTAGGGGATTTAACTCAATGTCTCGCAAGCACCAACTCCCGAAGCGGAGTCGCCTGACGGCGGCCGTCTTCACCGCCATGCTGTTGCCGACTGCTGCCTTCGCGCAGGACGCAACTTCTTCAAACACCGAGGCGAAGAATCTCGAGAAGGTCACCGTCACGGGATCGCTGATTCCGCAGACCGAACTGGAGACCTTCGTTCCGGTCACGGTGATCACGGCAGAGGACATCAAGTCGCGCGGCTTCAGCAGCGTGGCCGAAGTCCTGCAGAAGAGCTCGTTCGCCACCGGCGCGGTGCAGGGTGCACAGAGCTCGGCGTCGTTCACCCAGGGAGCCAACGCTGTCAGCCTGTTCGGCCTGCCGCCGGGTTACGTCAAGTACCTGATCGATGGCCGCCCGATGGCCAACTATCCAGCGCTGTACAACGGCAGCGATACCTTCAACAACATCAGCGGCATTCCGATCGACCTGGTCGATCGCATCGAAATCCTGCCGGGCGGCCAGTCGTCCCTGTATGGCTCGGACGCAATCGCCGGTGTCATCAACGTCATCCTGAAAAAGAAGATGGATGGCGCCGTGATGTCGGTGCGTGGCGGCACCTATACCGAAGGCGGCGGCAACACCATCCGCTTCACTTTCGCAGACGGCTGGACGTCGGCAGACGGCCGCACCAATGTCATCGGCGGCGTGCAGTACGAAGAACGCGATCCGATCTGGGGCTACCAGCGCGACATCACCAAGCAGTACAACCAGAACGGCTATACCCCGCAGCTGGTAGGACGCGACTTCCTAGTGTACAGCCCGTTCACCAGCTACAAGTTCATGGACCCCAACAACTGCGAGAACGTCAGCGGCTTGTTTGGCGGCACGATGGCGCTGCAGCAGCGTCCAGGCTTCGGTGACGAATACTACTGCGGCTCGCCTAACACTCCGGGCTACCGCACCCTGATGAACGGCCAGAAGTCTGGCCAGGCCTACGTGCACGCGACCTTCGACGTCAACGACAATGTGCAGTTGTACGGCGATGTGCTGTACAGCCATGACGAGGCCAAGTATCACATCGGCTCCAGCTACACATGGTGGGGCACGAGCGTCGATTTCGGCTATTTCTACGACCCGAACCTGGACGACCTCGTCAACCTGCAGCGCTCGTTCGCCCCCGAGGAAATGGGCGGCAAGGGCTTCGGCAGCACCATGTCCAAGGACGTCAGCGATTCGCTGCGCGTCACCTTCGGCGCATTGGGCAAGTTCGGCGACTCGAACTGGGACTACGACGTTGGCGGCACCTATACCGAGTACAAGCTGACGGAGAACAACTTCTCCCGCTTCGCCGACAAGATTGACCAGTTCTTCATCGACAAGGTGCTGGGTCCGGACCTGGGTCCGGATCCGTATGGCTACGGCTACAGCACGTTCTCCCCGGACTACGCCGCGTTCTACTCGCCGATCACCCCGGAAGAGTTCAACAGCTTCACCGGCTACGTGAAGTCCAAGAGCAAGACCTCCGACAGCATGCTGCGCATGCAGCTGACCAACGGCACGTTGTTCAGCCTGCCGGGCGGTGATGCGGGCCTCGCGGTAGTAGGCGAAGTCGGCCAGCAGAAGTGGGACTACACGCCGGATCCGCGCCTGCTGGACGGTTCTGTTTGGGGCACCACGGCAGTGAGCGGTGGCGGTGATCGTGACCGCTACGCGCTGACGACCGAACTGCGCCTGCCGGTGTTTGAACCGCTGACCATTACTGCGTCTGGCCGCTATGACGCGTTCAAGCCGGATGGCGGTGGCACGGTCGACAAGAGCACCTACAGCCTTGGCGTGGAGTTCCGTCCGTTTGATTCGCTGCTGATCCGTGGCAAGTACGGCACCGCTTTCCGTGCACCGACGCTGTCTGACCAGTTCCAGGGCATCAGCGGCTACTACACCTCGGTTGCTGACTACTACCAGTGCTCGCTGGCCGGCTTCTCGCCGGAGCAGGTAGACAATTGCCCGCAGCAGTACTCCAGCCGCCAGGTGTTTGGTACGCAGTCGGGCAACCTCGACCTGCAGCCAATCAACGCCGACGTGTGGAGTGCGGGCGTCGTGTGGGCGCCGATCGACCGCATGTCGCTGACCGTCGACTATCACAACTGGGACATCACTGATGAAGTCACCCAGCAGAGCCCGGGCGCGCTGACCCTGCAGGAATACCGCTGCCGTACCGGCGTGGACGACATCAACTCGCCGCTGTGTGTCAACACGCTGGCGCAGATCACGCGTAACAGCCAAGGCAACATCGTCGAAATCTACACGCCGAAGATCAACGTCTCGCGCCGCAAGCTGGAAGCCGTCACCGCGGCCTTCAACTACGGCTACGACTTCGGCACCTGGGGTGATATCAACCTGCGCACCAGCTTCACGCAGAACCTCAAGCACGAGTACACCCAGTACGACGGCGACACGCCGGCCGACCTGGTGTGGGACCCCTACTGGACCAGCGACCCGCGCCGCAAGGCCAACGGCTCGCTGACCTGGTCGAAGGGCAACCTGTCGGCGACCTGGTACACCAACTGGATCGACAAGACGCCGAACTACCGCGCCTGGATCTCGACCACTGGCTACGATGCGCCACTGGCACATCGCGTGGGTTCGTACACCACCCACAACCTGAGCATTTCGTATCAAGCGTTTGATGGACTGGAACTGTCGATCATGTCGACGAACCTGTTCAATAAGATGCCGCCCTACGACTACACCTATCCGGGTAGCTCGGGTGCTCCGTACCAGTCGAACAACTTCGACCCGTACGGCCGTGCCGTGTATGCCGAAATGCGCTATTCGTTCGGCAAGTAACCACTGTCAGTTGCAGTAGGGAAAAGCCCCGGCCGAAACGCCGGGGCTTTTTCATGCCCAGATTCAAACGCGGCGATGCACCTAGCCCATCGCGCCAGATGTATTGAAATAACTATATGTGCCAATCCGAGGAGGCACGCACCACTCCCACCACACGCCCCAGTACGGTATAAGGGCGACAGATACCGATCCCTGGGAGGGGACTCATGCGCAAGACGATCCTGACGTTGTCCCTGCTGACCCTCGCCGGCGCTGGCTCCAGCGCGATGGCGGCCGATGGGGCCGTGGGCCGCTGGAAGACCATCGATGACAAGACGGGCGAGGTGAAATCGATCGTCGAGATCAGCGAGGCCGCCGGCGGCAGCCTGACCGGCAAGGTCGTGGAAATCCTGAAGTCGGACAAGGGCCCGAATCCGGTCTGCGACGGCTGCTCGGGCGATCGCAAGAACAAGCCGATCAAGGGCATGACCATCCTGTGGAACCTCAAGCCGGATGGCGCCAACGAATGGGCCGGCGGCACCATCCTCGACCCAGCCAATGGCAAGACCTACAAGTCGAAGATGGAGCTGCAGCCGGGCGGCAAGAAGCTGGACGTCTCCGGCTGCATCACCTTCATCTGCCGTGCGCAGACCTGGGTGCGCGAGTAAGCGTCTTCACTACTGCCATCCGCGAAAGCCCGGCCTTGGCCGGGCTTTTTCGTTGCGCAAGGGCACGCTGGGCCGCCATGCGATAATTGCCACCCCCTTGTTCGCCACGCCACCATGACCCGCACCGCGCTCGTTTCCAATGCCCTGCCCTACGCCAACGGCCCGCTGCACTTGGGCCACCTGGTGGGCTACATCCAGGCCGATATCTGGGTGCGGGCGCGGCGCATGCGCGGCGACAACGTCTTCTACGTGTGTGCCGATGACACCCACGGCACGCCGATCATGCTGGCGGCCGAGAAGGCCGGCGTCACGCCCGAGGCCTTCATCGCCAACATCCAGGCCAGCCACGAGCGCGATTTCGCCGCCTTCGGCGTGGCCTTCGACAACTACGATTCGACCAACGGCGAGACCAATCGCGAGCTGACCGAGAGCTTCTACGCCAAGCTCGAAGAGGCCGGCCACATCGGCCGCCGCAGCGTGGCCCAGTTCTACGACCCGGCCAAGGGAATGTTCCTGCCCGACCGCTATATCAAGGGCATCTGCCCCAATTGCGGCAGCGCCGACCAGTACGGCGACAACTGCGAGGTCTGCGGCGCCACCTATTCGCCGACCGACCTGAAGGAACCCAAGTCGGTGATCTCCGGCGCCACGCCGGAAATGCGGGACTCGGAGCATTTCTTCTTCGAGGTCGGTCACTTCGATGGCTTCCTGCGCGAATGGCTGGCTGGCGATGTCGCCCTGCCCGGCGTGAAGGCCAAGCTGCGCGAGTGGCTGGATGCCGAAGGCGGCCTGCGCGCGTGGGACATCTCGCGCGATGCGCCGTACTTCGGTTTCCAGATTCCGGGCCAGCCGGGCAAGTATTTCTATGTGTGGCTGGACGCGCCGATCGGCTATCTGTCCAGCTTCAAGAACCTGTGCGCGCGCATCGGCGAGGATTTCGCGCCGCACCTGGCCGCCGGTTCACAGACCGAGCTGCACCACTTCATCGGCAAGGACATCGTCAACTTCCACGGCCTGTTCTGGCCGGCGGTGCTGCATGGCACGGGCCACCGCGCGCCGACGCGCCTGCACGTCAACGGCTACCTGACCGTGGACGGCGCCAAGATGTCCAAGTCGCGCGGCACCTTCATCATGGCGCGCACCTATCTGGATGTCGGCCTGGAGCCGGAAGCGCTGCGTTACTACTTCGCGGCCAAGTCTTCCGGCGGCACCGACGATCTTGATTTGAACCTCGGCGACTTCATCGCCCGCGTCAACGCGGACCTGGTCGGCAAGTTCGTCAACCTGGCCAGCCGCTGCGCCGGCTTCATCGGCAAGCGCTTCGACGGCAAGCTCGCCGATGCGTTGCCGGATGCCGCGCAGTACAAGCGCTTCGTCGAAGCGCTGGCGCCGGTGCGCGAGGCTTACGAGCGCAACGACCCGGCCTCGGCGATCCGCCAGGTGATGGCGCTGGCTGACGAGGCCAACAAGTACATCGACGACACCAAGCCGTGGGTGATCGCCAAGCAGGACGGTGCCGACGCGCAACTGCAGTCGGTGTGCACGCAGGGCCTGAACCTGTTCCGCGTGCTGGTCGCCGGCCTCAAGCCGGTGCTGCCGCGTACCAGCGCCGAGGCCGAGGCTTTCCTGTCCGCACCCGTGCTGGCGTGGGAAGAACTCGCCCAGCCGCTGACCGCGCATGTCATCCAGCCCTACACCGCCCTGTTCACCCGCATTGACCCGAAACTGATCGACGCCATGACCGACGCCTCCAAGGACACCCTCGCCGCCCCGCCTGCAGCTGCTGTCAAGCCACAGGAAAAGAAGAAGGACGCCACGCCTGCACCGGCCGCCACGGAAGGCGCCACATTCATCGGCATGGACGACTTCGCCAAGCTCGACCTGCGCATCGGCAAGGTGCTGGTGTGCGAGCTCGTCGAAGGTTCGGACAAGCTGCTGCGCTTCGAGCTGGACGCCGGCGAGCTGGGCAAGCGTCAGATTTTTTCCGGCATCCGCGGCAGCTACGGCGAGCCGGACAAGCTGGTCGGCCGTAGCGTGGTGTTCATCGCCAACCTCGCCCCGCGCAAGATGCGCTTCGGCGTCAGTGAAGGGATGATCCTGTCGGCTGGTTTCGATGGCGGCTCGCTGGCGCTGCTGGATGCGGACGACAACGCGCAGGCGGGTATGCCGGTGCGTTGATTGCAGCGATCGCGGTTGCGCAAGACGGCGCGCCTTTGAATTGGCGCGCCGTTTTCGTTTTCGCGATCCAGACTGGATGCCCATGGACCTGGCGCTCTTCGACTTCGACCACACCCTCACCACGCGCGACAGCTATGCGGACTTCCTGCGCAGCATCGCCACGCCTGAGCAGCTGGCGCGGGCGAAATGGAATGTCGCGCCATGGCTGCTGGCCTATCGCACGAGATTGATCTCGGCCGAAGCGATTCGTGCACGCGTGACGCGGAACGGCTTCAGCGGACGCGCCCACGCGGAGATCCGCGCCGCAGGCCAGCGCTATGCGCATGAGGTGCTACCAACGCTGTTGCGGCCGCGCATGCGCGAGCAGTTGGACTGGCACCAACAGCGCGGCGATACCGTGGTAGTGGTGTCGGCCTCGCTGGATGCATACCTGCAACCCTGGTGCGCCTCACTTGGCGTGGCGATGATCTGCAACCAGCCCGAACACCGCGATGGCGTCTGCACCGGCCGCTACGCTGGCGGCGATCTCGGCCGGCACAAGGTGCAGCGCATCCGCGCGCAGTACGATATCGCCCGCTACCGCCGCATCCACGCTTACGGCGACAGTGGCGAGGACAAGGCCATGCTCGCCCTGGCGCATGAGCGCTGGTATCGCGGCCGCCTGTTGACCTGACTCCTTTCGTATTGAACCTTCCGCGCAGCCCTCGCCACGCATGACCGATTCATCCGCCCTCGCCGAACGCCTCGACCGCCTGCTGCCGCAAACCCAATGCGGACAATGCGGCTTTGACGGCTGCCGCCCGTATGCCGAAGCGATGGCGCGCGGAGACGCCGGCGTCGAGCGCTGCCCGCCCGGCGGCGACAGCGGCGCACGCGCGCTTGCAAACGTACTGAACATCGCGCCGCAGCCTTACGACCGCAGCCGCGGCACGCACCTATCGCCGGAAGTCGCTTTGATCGTCGAAGCCGACTGCATCGGCTGCACCAAATGCATCCAGGCCTGCCCCGTCGACGCCATCATCGGCGGTGCCAAGTTCATGCACACCGTGCTGGAAGACCTCTGCACCGGCTGCGGCCTGTGCATCCCCCCCTGCCCGGTGGACTGCATCGTGATGCTGCCGGCTGGTAAGGACATCTGAAGTCGAAACTTCAATCTCCGATTCTGGCGCCACCTTCGGCGAGCAGCGCACGCAAATCGTCGACCATCGGCCCATAGCGCTTCCAGCGCTGCAGAGAGCTGCGATAAATCTTCGAGCGCACCTGCACCGCACTGGCAGTGGATACCGGCGCCGCGTTTTTCTCGAACTGCAGGCAAGCGTCTTCCCACGGTAAGCCGCAGTGTTCGAGCAAGCGTCGGGTCTGACCCTCCTGATCGTTGACCACGTCCTCATAGCGCACTTCGAGGATCCGACCTGGCATCACGCTCTGAAAGTGCTGCATCAGCCTGTCGAACAGGAGCCAATAGCGGCCGGTGTCGAGCAGATCGAAGCAATAGTTATAATTGGGCGAGTTGAGTGCGAACAACTGCCTGAAATTCGCGATGCACGTATCGGTCGCATCGCGCCTGAGGCAGATCATCTTGGCATTCGGAAGGGCGCGTGCAATCAGCCCCGCGAACATGAAGTTGTGGGGAAGCTTATCGATGAAATGCGGGGTATGACCTGTCAGTGGTCGCGTGTTCTCGAGATAGGCCTCGCCCAGTGCCGTCCAATCCACCCGCCCCATTGCTCCAAGCATCGGCGTGTCAATCGCGAGACGCGAAGGAACTCCAACGGCGCGCTTGTACATCACCGGGAACGCTTGCAGTTCACCAGCCGAATGCACTGCCGAATGCGATGAAACAATCCGCTCAACCAGCGTGGTGCCGCTGCGCGGCATGCCAAAGATAAAGATCGGCTCCGCAGTGGATGCTCCCACGATCTTTTCAGGCAACGGCCCGCAGGCGCGAATGATCGAATCGAAGATCTGCGCGTCCGGCTCCTGCGAGAAATCCATCCGTTTGCGCCATGCGCGCTTGCCCGCAATCAAATGTGTCAGGGCAGGCTGGTATTGCCGCAGATCATCGAGTTCTTTCTCGAGCGCCAGGTTCAGATACAGCGCAGCCTCCGGATCTGCGGAATGAACTTCCAGAAGCGTCCTGAGCCGTTCGACGTGATTCTCTTCTGCTTCCTGCTTGGAGAGTTGCGCGAGCACCAGATGCGCACGCCACAGCTTTGGATTGATCGACAGTGCATGCTCGCACTCCGAGATCGCCGCCTTGATCTCTCCGATTGCCAGCAGTGAGGTGGCGAGATTCAGACGCAGCCCTGCCTCGGCGGGCAGTTGTTTGACGGCAAGCTCAAAGGCCGTTGCAGCCTGGGCGTGTGCGTTGGCGCGCGTGAACAGCACCGCCAACACGTTGAGTGTCATCGGATCATGGTTGCCGAGCGAGAGCGAACGTTCCGCCTCCGCAATCGCTTGCGGTTGCATCCTGCATTCAAACAGGATGCGTGCGAATTGCGCAGCGTAATCGGACCTGGATGGACTGAGCTTCGTCGCCTGCATCAGGTGCCCGAACGCCGTCTTTATTTCGCGCAGCTCCATGGTCGCCATGCCCAGAATGAAGTGAACGCCTCCGTGACTGGGCGCCTGGGAAAGCAGGGATTCGGCGAGTCGCTTAGCCGCGCCCCAATTGCGACGATTAAGTGCGTCAACAGCTTCTGCATACCGACTGCGCAGCGCCGCTTCGGATCTCACATCAGACATCAAAGCGACTCCTGCTTGCACGCAGCGCAGATGCGCTGCACGTCGTAGCCTTTGGCGCGCAGTTTCTCGACTACGCCATCGCTGCCCAGCAGGTGCAGGGCGCCGACGACGACCAGGGTGTCGTCATCGCCTGGGCCGCGCAGGCGGGCTTCGAGTTTGGGCAGCCAGGCGTCGTTGCGCTGGACGTTGATGCGCTGGTAGAGCGCGGGGTACTCGCGCTTCATGTCGGCGGCCAGACCGTCGCGCAGCGTGGGCACGTCGCCTGCGCGCCAGGCGCTGTGCAGGCGCTCGGTCTCGCTGGCGCCGGTGTTGCCGGCGTCATCGAGGGTTTCGGCCAGGTACTGCTCCTGCTCAGTCGGCGACATGCCGTCGAGCATGTCGATCTGCTGCTGGCCACGCTCCAGCCCGCTCACCGGCTTGCCGGCCTGCTTGGCCAGGTTGATGAAATGCAGGTCCAGGCCGAGCTGCGGATCCAGGCCCTGACGGGTCATCTCCTGCACGCTGATCGAGGTGGCCACCAGCCAAGGCTCCAGGTGCTGCAGCGATTCCAGCGGCAGGTTGTTGGCCTGCGCGTACGCCTTCAGCGCGTTCCACGTCGCCGGCTTGAGCTGCTGCTGCAGCGAGTCGCCCGCGGGCAGCTGCGCGGCGGCGAGCATCGCCTGGCCTAACGCCGGCGAACTCAGCTCGTCACCGGAAAGTTCCAGCACCAGCTGCTCTGCATCGGCGAAGGCGGCGTCCACCTCCGGCGACAGCGGATAGTCCTGCGGCTTGAGCAGGTGGAACGAGCCCAGCAGGTACAGCGTGTGCTGGCCCTGGGTGACCTTCCACAGCAGCGGCACGGGCGGCGTCGCGGCCGGCGCCGCAACAGACGCGGCCACCACGCCGCACCACAGTCCGATCAACACCACGCAACGCAGGAACATGCCGCAACCGCCTCGTTGAAAACTAATGCGAGCCTACCGGCCCGGTGTACATCTTCTCGCCTGCATCGACCAGCAGGTCCAGACGGTTTTCCGCAGGCGGCAAAGGACACGTCGCAAAGCGGGTGAACACGCACGGCGGGTTGTAGGCGTGGTTGAAATCCAGCACCACCTTGCCCGACGCATCCGGCTTGGCCACGTCCAGGAAGCGCCCGGCCGGATACGAGCCATGCCCGCTGGTCCGGTCGGCCATGACGAAGAACAGACCGCCGTCATCGCCTTCCATCGCGGTCAACCGATAAGGCTTGCCATCGTGCTGGAACTCGACCACGCCCGGACTGGGCGCGGCGATGGTGTTGCCGACCATATCCACGAACGACAGCGTGGTCCCGGCGGGGCTGGGCGTGAACTTGCCTTCGATGCGCCAGCCCGGTTCGGGCTGCCAGTAATCGAGCTGGGTGAACTGCACCCGCGCCGGCGCGTTGGCGCTCTTGATGCGCAGGCCGAAGCGCGGGCCGCGGCGGATCAGCGTCACCTGGTCGGCGCCATCGTCGAAGCCGATCACCGTGGCCGGGCCGTTCGGCGCGTAGACCAGCTCGATGCGCCTGGTCAACGGCTTGCCGTCGGCGGTCATCGCCACGCCGCGCTCGGGGGTGAAGAACACCTTGTCGCCGTCCTGCTGCACCAGGCCCAGCTTGGGCGGCCCGACCTCCAGCTTGATGCCACTGCCGTCGCCGCTGCCGATGTAGTGCGCCTTGAGCGTGAGCCAATGCAGGCCCACCAGGCTGGTCCAGCCATCGGGCGCAAGCAGCGCGCTGCGGCGCTCGGTCTGCCAGATGGCGTTGTCGGCCAGGAAGTTCACATCCGAGGTGATGCCCTTTTCCACTGGCGCAGCGGGCTTCTCGCCACAGCCGGCCAGTGCCACCAGCAGCATCCCCATCCAGCACAGCCGCGTCGTGCGTGTCATCAGCGTCCCCGTAGAAACCACTTGTCGATCTCGGCCAGGCCGAAGTGCGCCCAGGTCGGGCGGCCATGATTGCACTGCCCCGAGCGCTCGGTGATTTCCATGTCACGCAGCAGGGCATTCATTTCGGGCAGCGTGAGGCGGCGATTGGCGCGCACTGCGCCGTGGCAGGCCATCGTGGACAAAAGCTCGTCGCGCGCCGCCGAGACGCGGCGGGTCTGGCCGTGTTCGCGCAGGTCAGCCAGTACGTCGCGCAGCAATGCGCCGGGTTCGGCATGGGCCAGCAACGCGGGCACGCTGCGCACGCTCAGACTCTGCGGGCCGCTGCGGGTGACGTCGAAGCCCAGGTCGGTCAGCGTGGTCGCTTCGCGCTCGGCCACGTCGGCTTCGCGCTCGGCCACGGCCAGCGTCATCGGCACCAGCAGCGGCTGCGCGGTCAGGCCGATGCCGTCATGCGCGGTCTTCAGGCGTTCGTAACCAATGCGCTCGTGCGCGGCATGCATGTCGACCACGATCAGGCCCTGCGCGTTCTCGGCCAGGATGTAGATGCCGTGCAGCTGCGCCACCGCGTAACCCAGCGGCGGGATGCCGCCTTCGGCATCGTTGGCCGGCATCGGCATCGCCGGTGCGGGCTCGGCCGAACGCGTCGGCGCGCCGGCATACAGCGCGGCGTAGGCACTGGGCGCATCGGCCACGCGCAGTCCCAGCGGCGACTGCTGCGACCCGGTCCACTGCAGGTGCTGCGGCATCGTCGAAGGCGCAGGCATACCGTAAGCGGCCTGTGCGAACGGCATCGACTGCACGGGCGCTTCGCCTTCCACGCCACCGGCGACGCCAGCGCGCGTGCCGGCCAAGGCTTCCTGCAGCGTGCGGTAAACGAAGTCGTGGATCATGCGCGACTCGCGGAAGCGCACCTCGTGCTTGGCCGGATGCACGTTGACGTCCACGCGCGCCGGGTCCAGTTCCAGGAACAGCACGTAGGCCGGCTGGCGGCCGTGGTACATCACATCCTGGTAAGCCATCTTCACCGCGTGGGCGATGTTGCGATCACGCACCGAACGCCCGTTGACGTACACGTACTGCTGGTCGGCGCTGGCGCGCGAATACGCCGGCTGCGCGATCCAGCCATGCAGGCGCAGGCCGGCGCCGCTGTGCTCCACGCGCAGCGCATGCGAAGCGAATTCCTCGCCCAGCGTTTCATGCAGGCGCAGGGTCGGCTCGATCTCACCACCGCCCTTGTAACGGCGCGACGCGCGACCGTTGTGCGATACGCGCAGCTCCACGTCCGGGCGCGCCAGCGCCAGCGAACGCAGCCACTCTTCGATATGGCTCAGCTCGGTGCGCTCGGCGCGCAGGAACTTGCGCCGCGCCGGCACGTTGTAGAACAGCTCACGCACTTCCACCGTGGTGCCCTGCGCATGCTGGCGCGGGGTAACCTCGCCAACGCGGCCGCCGTCCACCTGCAGGGTCGAACCGTGTTCGTCATGCGCGCGGCGCGAGCTCAGCGAAAACCGGCTGACCGAGGCGATCGACGGCAGCGCTTCGCCACGAAACCCCAGCGTCGCCACGGTCTCCAGATCGTCCAGCGAAGCGATCTTGCTGGTGGCATGCCGCGAAACCGCCAGCGGCAGCTCTTCCGGCGCGATACCGCCACCGTCGTCGCGGATGCGGATCAGGCGGATGCCGCCTTCTTCCAGATCGATATCCACGCGCAGCGCACCGGCGTCCAGCGCGTTTTCGACCAGCTCCTTGACCACGGACGCAGGGCGTTCGACCACTTCGCCGGCGGCAATCTGGTTGATGAGGGTATCGGGGAGTTGGCGGATCGGCACGGGCAGTTCGCGCGGCAGGCGCGCAGGGTCAAAACCAGCCCTGATGATAGCCGACGCGTCGGCCGGGACTTACGGCGAACCGCCGCCCGTGCCGCTGCCACCCGCCGATGCGGCCTGCGCGCGCGCGGCGAACAGCGTGCCCGGCGGCGGCTGGCGCGTGAAGTAGGTTTCCACGCCATCGAGCACCGCGCCGGCGATCTTGCGCTGGAACGACGGATCGGTGAGCTGCTTCTCTTCGGTGTAGTTGGAGATGAAGGCGGTTTCCACCAGCATCGCCGGCATGTCCGACGTGCGCAGCACCGCGAAGTTGGCCTTTTCCAGGCTGGCCTTGTGCGCGTCGCCAACCTGCTTGAGGCCCGACAGCACGTGGCCTGCGGCATCTTCGGAGGCGCGCATGTGGCCGCTCTGGGCCAGGTCGATCAAGACCGAGGACAGCGTGCTGTCGCCGGTCTGCAGCTTGTAACCGCCGACCAGGTCGGAGGAGTTTTCCTTGTCGGCCAGCCAGCGCGCACGCTGCGAAGTGGCGCCCTTGAGCGACAGCACATACACCGACGAACCGCTGGCGCTGCGGTTTTCCGCGGCATCGGCGTGGATGGAGATGAACATGTCCGCATGCGCGGCGCGCGCCTTCACCGCACGCTGGTTGAGCGGGATGAAGTAGTCGCCATCGCGGGTCAGGTAGGACTTGAGGCCGGGCGTGGCGTCGATCTGCCTGGCCAGCTCGCGGGCGATGGCCAGGGTGACGTTCTTCTCGTACTTGCCGGTCGGGCCGATCGCGCCAGAATCCTGGCCGCCGTGGCCGGCGTCGATGGCAATCACCAGCGGCCGCATGCCGGCACGCATCGCCAGCCGCGGCTGCGGCAGCACATTAGCCGGGCCATCCGCCACGACGGATTTGGGTTCGACCGGTGCCGGCTTGCCGGTGGCGATGGTCACGCCTGGCGAGACGGTCTGCGGCTCCTGTGGCGCGGGCACGGTGGCGCCGGGCACGGGCTGGCCGGCGAGGATCGCGGCCGGTGACAGGTCGCCCGGCATCGCGGTGGCGGCGACTACGGCGGCCGCCGGCACCTGCTGCGCCGGCGCCGGCGCAGCGGGCGTGGCCGAGGCCTGGCGCACGGCATTGGCGGTCAGCGCGGACGTGGCCTGCGCGGCGGAGACGGTCGGCGACACGGGATTGGGTGCGCTCTTGGCGGCGACCGGCTGGCCGTCGCCCGGCCATTCGATCACCAGCCGCGACTGCGCGCCGCTGCCCTCCATGCGCGGGGTCATCGCCTTGACCGACGAGGCCAGGTCGAACACCACGCGGAAGGTCCCCGGCACCGGCTGGCCGGTGCGCACGGCGGTCACCACGCCGACCGCAGCAGGCAGCTTGAGCTGCTTCAGCGCGGTGGAATCGGGCAGGTCGACCACCAGACGATCCGGGCCGGCCAGCGAAATGGTCTTGAATTGGCCGGCGCCCTGCAGCGCGATCTCCGCGCGGGTGCCGGTGGCGCCGTTGACCAGGTTGATGCCACTCACCTGCCCGGCGAATGCGGGCGACAAGAGGCCCTGGAGCAGCACAGCGCTCCCCAAAGCAACAGCAATTGCGGCTTTCCCCATTGGCATGGATCGAATTCAAGCATTAACGACCTGCCAATGCAACCCGTTTTTCCCTTAATAATCCGTGACCTGCCGGAACTTCCTCGGGCCAGCAGGCAGGAGGGGCGCCTAACTGGTCTTTTTTGCCGCCTGCGCCAACCAGCCGCGGCCGGCGTCCGACCCGGCGACCAGGCGCGCACTGCGTCCATCACCGTCGATGGCCAGGTGAATCTCGAGATCGGGCGGTGGCAGGCCGCCGCGGCCCTTTTCCGGCCATTCGATCAGCCATAGCGTGGCTACGGCCTCGTCCAGCCCCAGGAAATCCAACTCGCCCGCGTCGCCCAGGCGATACAGGTCCAGATGCCAGGCTTCGCCGCCTTCGACCGCATAGCGCTCGACCAGGGTGTAGGTCGGGCTGCGCACCGCGCCGGTCACGCCCAGGCCGCGCAACAGGGCGCGCGCCAGCGTGGATTTGCCCGCGCCCAGGTCGCCATGCAGGTGCACGGCGGCCAACGGCGGCCGGGTCTGGGCCAGTGCGACGCCCAGCTGTGCGGTGTCTTCGGCGGTGGCCAGGTGCAGGTCCATCAGTTCGGTTCCGGGTTGGCCAGCGGTTGCAGGTGGTCGAACAGGTCGCTGGCCAGCAGCCCGCGCTGGCCGCGTTGCGCGGCGGCATCGCCGGCCATGCTGTGCAACAGCGCGCCGGCGCTGGCGGCTTCCCACGCGGGCAGGCCCTGCGCGCGCAGCGCGGCGATCACGCCGGTGAGCACGTCGCCCATGCCGCCGGTGGCCATGCCGGGATTGCCGGCCGCAATCACGCGCGGCAGCTGGCCTTCGCTGGCGACCAGCGTGCCGGCGCCTTTCAGCACGACGGTGGCCTGCAGCCGGGTGCAGAGTTCAGCCGCTGCGCCGAAGCGATCGGCCTGCACGTCCCTGGTCGAACGCCCGAGCAGGCGCGCGGCCTCACCCGGATGCGGCGTCACGATTGCATCGCGCAAAACGCGCGGCGTGGCGGCGAGGAGATTGAGCGCATCAGCATCGAGCACCAGCGGCTTGCCGGCCTCCAGTGCCAGGCGCAGCAGCGCCCTGCCCCAGTCGCCCTGACCCAGGCCGGGACCGATCGCGATGACATCGGCCGCCTCGATCATCGGCTGCAGGTCGCTGCCCGATTCCACCGCGTGGGTCATGGCTTCCGGGCGGCGTGTCAGCAACGGCGTGACATGCGCCTTGCGCGTGGCGACGCTGACCAGGCCGGCGCCGCTGCGCAGCGCGGCTTCGGCCGCCAGCGCGATGGCGCCGCCGTGCCCAAGATCGCCGCCGATCAGCAGCACGCGGCCGCTTTCGCCCTTGTGCGTGTCAGTGCGACGTGGACGCAGCCAGGTCGCAAGCGATGCCGGCTGCAGCAACTGCGCTTTGGGTGCGCTCATCTGCAGCAGATCCGATGGCACGTCGAGCGCATCCAGCAACAGCACGCCGGCGTGCTCAAGGCCGGCACCGGTGTGCAGGCCGTGGTGGCGCACGATGAACTGCAACGTCACCTGCGCGCGCACCGCCGCGCCCGGCGCGGTGGCGAGCGACGCGTCGATCCCACTGGGCACGTCGAGCGCGAACACCGGCGCCGGCTGCGCATTGATCGCCTCGATCAGCGCCTGCGCCTGGCCTTCCGGCGCACGCGCAAGGCCGATGCCGAATACCGCATCCACGACAACATCCGCCGGTGGAAACTGCTCGGGAAACAGCGCGACACGGCCGCCAGCCGCGATGTAGTCGGTGCAGGCGCGCTGGGCCAGGTCGGTGCGCGGCGTGTGGTCTTCCAGATGCAACACCACCACGTCGCACCTAGCCTGCAGCGCCGCCAGCGCCAGCACGTAGCCGTCGCCGCCGTTGTTGCCCGGCCCGCAGGCGACGGTGATGCGCCGCGCCTGCGGCCAGCGCGCCTGCAGCACCCGCCAGGCGGCGTGGCCGGCGCGCTGCATCAGTTCGAAGGCGCCACCGGCCAGCCGTGCGCTGGCCTGCTGGTCCAGGGCGCGCGCCGCAGCGCTGCCGTGCAGGGGAATCAAAGCCGTCATGGCGCGCGATTCTATACTTGCGCGCATGAGTGCTTCGTCTGCCATCGCGCCCGATCCCCACGCCCTGGCCGCGCGCATCCGCGTGCTGTCGCGCGAGCTGGGCTTCCAGCGGTGCGGCATCGCCGGGATCGAACTGGGCCAGGACGAAGAGCATCTGCGCAGCTGGCTGGCCGAAGGCCTGTACGGCACGATGGGCTGGATGGCCAACCACGGCCAACTGCGTTCGCGTCCGGCCGAGCTGATCCCCGGCACGCTGCGGGTGATTTCGGTCGGCCTGGATTACGGCCGCAACGACAGCGACGACGCCTGGACCACCCTGGCCAACGGTGAACGCGCCTATGTCGCGCGCTACGCACTGGGCCGCGACTACCACAAGCTCATGCGCAACCGCCTGCAGAAACTGGCCACGCGCCTGCAGGAAGAAGTCGGCCCGATCGGCCATCGCGTGTTCGTCGATTCGGCGCCGGTGCTGGAACGCGCATTGGCCCGCAACGCCGGCCTGGGCTGGATCGGCAAGCACACCTGTCTGATCGACAAGGACGGCGGCTCGTGGTTTTTCCTGGGCGAGATCTACGTCGACATCCCGCTGCCCATCGACGCGCCGGCCAGCGCGCATTGCGGCACCTGCGTGCGTTGCATCGACGTGTGCCCCACCCAGGCCATCATCGCGCCGCACCGGCTGGATGCACGCCGCTGCATTGCCTATCTGACGATCGAACACGACGGCGCGATTCCCGAGGAACTGCGCAAGCCGATCGGCAACCGCATTTTCGGCTGCGACGACTGCCAGCTGGTGTGCCCCTGGAACAAGTTCGCCAAGCGCCATGACGAACCCGACTTCCGCGCACGCAACAACCTCGATATCGCCACGCTGCCGCAGCTGTTCGCCTGGGAGGAAACGGAGTTCCTTTCGCGCACCGAGGGCTCGGCGATCCGCCGTAGCGGCCACGAGCGCTGGCTGCGCAATATCGCAGTGGCACTGGGCAATGCACCGACCTCGCCCGCGGTACTGGAAGCACTGGCCACGCGGCGCGAACACGCTTCGGCGCTGGTACGCGAACACGTCGGCTGGGCGCTGGCGCAACACGGCGCCCCGTAACGCAAAACGCCGGGACATGCCCGGCGTTCCGCTTGATCGGCTGCGAGACTTCAGCGCGTTCGGATCTGCTCCAGCAGCACCTTGGTCACCGGATCGTCGGCCTCCGCCTCGCCCTTCAGCGCCGGCAGCAGGCCGTTGGCCAGCTGCTTGCCCAGCTCCACGCCGAACTGGTCGAACGCATTGATGCCCCACGCCAGCGACTGCGCGTAGACGCTGTGTTCGTACATGGCGATCAGCGCGCCCAGCGATTCCGGCGTGAGGCGATCGAGCAGGATCATCGTGCTCGGGCGGCCGCCAGCGTAACTGCGGTGCGGATCAGCGCTGGACTGACCATTGGCCAGCGCTTCGGACTGCGCCAGCAGGTTGGACATCAGTGCGATGTGGTTCTCGGCGTACGGATCGTCGTTGTGAATGGTGCCGACGAAATCCAGCGGCACGATCTGCGTGCCCTGGTGCAGCGCCTGGAAGAAGCTGTGCTGCACGTCGGTGCCCGCCCCGCCCCACCACACCGGCACCGTCTCGGACACGACCGGCGAGCCGTCGATGCGCACCGACTTGCCCAGGCTTTCCATCACCAGCTGCTGCAGGTAGTTGGGCAGCAGCGCCAGGCGCTGGTCGTAGGTCATCACGCCATGCGCGGCGTGGCCAAGCACGTTGCGATTCCAGATCGCGGTCAGCGCGTGGCGGATCGCGAGATTGGATTCAGCCGGGGTTTCCAGCACGTGCCGGTCCATCAGCGCAGCGCCGTCCAGCAGCGCCTCGAAATGCTTGAAGCCGATCGCCAGCGCGATCGGGAACCCGACCGCCGACCACAGCGAATAGCGCCCGCCCACCCAGTCCCACATCGGCAGCACGCGCTCGGAGGGAATGTCGAACGCCTTGGCCGCGCGCTCCGGGTTGGCACTGACTGCATACAGGCGTTCGCTGCCGCCCAGCCAGTCGGCCAGGATCTTGCCGTTGAGCAGCGTTTCCTGGGTGCCGAAGGTCTTGGAAATCAGGATCGCTGCAGTGGTCTTCGGATCCAGTCCTGCCAACGTGCGCTGCGCGGCGGCGCCATCGACATTGGAGATGAAATGCACGCGCAGCTTGGCATCGAGCGGACGCAGCGCATCGGCCACGTGGCGTGGGCCGAGATCCGAGCCACCGATGCCGACGCTGACGATGTCGGTGACCTCGCTGGCCTCAAGCGCGGCGACCAGCGTGCCCATGTGCGCGCGCACCTTGGCCGCTTCGGCGTAGGCGTCCTGCGCTGGCTTGGCGTCGGTGAGGTTGCCGCGCAGCGCGGTGTGCAGCGCGGCGCGGCCTTCGGTCGGATTGACCACCTCGCCGGTGAACAGGCGCTGGTAGGCGGCCTTCAGGTCGAGATCGGCGGCCAGCGCATGCAACGCGGCCAGCGCGTCACGGTCATAGCCCTGGCGCGCGAAGCTGGCATACAGCGGCCCGACGCGCAGCGCGAAGTCCGACGCGCGTGCAGGATCCTGTTCCAACAAGGCCGGGGCGCGGATGCCGCGCAGGCGGGTGGCGTGGGACTGCAACGCGTCGAAATTCGTCATCAGGCGGCCTGCTTGGGGATCGATTGGTTGGTGTGGGTGATGCGGTTCTGCCCGTCCACGTAAACCAGGGTGGGCTTGAACGCCTCGGCTTCGGCTTCGCTCATGCTCGCAAAGGCGGCGATGATGATGATGTCACCGACCTGCACATGGCGCGCGGCGCCGCCATTGAGCGAGATGATGCCGCTGCCTTCGTCGGCGCGCAGGGCGTAGGTGCTGAAGCGGGCGCCGTTGGTGACGTCCCAGATGTGCACCTGCTCGAACTCGCGGATGCCGGTGGCATCGAGCAGGTTGCCGTCGATGGCGATCGAGCCTTCGTAGTTCAGCTCGGAATGGGTGACAGTGGCGCGGTGGATCTTGGTCTTGAGCAGGCTCAGGTGCATCGTCGTATCGGACTGCGGAAACAGGCCGGCGAGTCTAGCAGCGCACGCCGCATCCCAGAATGCAGCGCGTGCTTTTCAGAATTCCAGGTTGTCGATCAGGCGCGTGCGGCCCAGGCGGGCCGCGATCAGCGCGACCTTGGCGCCGGTGTCACCGTCGGCCGGTTCGGACAGGTCCGGGCGGCGCACGACGGTGTAATCCACCTCGTAACCGGCAGCGGTCAGGCGCGCGCGCGCGTCGGCTTCCACGGCCTCGCGCGGGTTGCCGGACACCAGCGCATCGCGCATCTGCTGCAGCACGCGGCGGATCTCGGCGGCCTTGGGCCGCTCATCGCTTGAGAGGTACTGGTTGCGCGAGCTCATCGCCAGGCCGTCGGCCTCGCGCACGATGCTGCCGCCCAGGATCTCGATCGGGAACGCCAGGTCGGTGACCATCTGCCGGATCACCGCCAGCTGCTGGAAATCCTTCTTGCCGAAGGCCGCCACGTCCGGCACCACCTGGTTGAACAGGCGGCTGACCACCGTGCACACGCCATCGAAATGGCCGGGCCGGCACTCGCCTTCCAGCACCGAGCTCACGCCCGGCACGTGGACCTTGGCCGCCAGCTCGATCCCGAACGGATACATCGACTCGACCGTCGGCAGCCACAGCACGTCGCAGCCGGCGCCTTCCAGGCCCGTCGTGTCCGCATCGGGCGTGCGCGGATAGCGGGTGTAGTCCTCGTTCGGCCCGAACTGGGTCGGGTTGACGAACACGCTGGACACCACGCGGTCGGCGTATTGCCGCGCCAGCATGATCAGCGAGTAATGGCCGGCATGCAGGTTGCCCATCGTGGGCACGAAGCCCACGCGCAGGCCCTGCCGCTTCCAGCCCATGACGCGGGCGCGCAGGGCGTCCAGTTCGGTAATGGTTTCGATCATCGTGCGCCCTTCCCGCGCGTGTCAGTCATCAGCACGGCGCGATCAGTACGAATGCGCGGCATCGGGGAAACTTCCGTCGCGCACGGCCTGCGCATAGGCGCGCACCGCGCCACCGACCGAGCCACCCTCGGCCAGGAAATCCTTGACGAACTTCGGCCGGCGATGGCCCATCTCCAGTCCCAGCAGGTCGTGCAGCACCAGCACCTGGCCATCGCAGTCCGGGCCCGCTCCGATACCGATGGTCGGGATCTCGACCGCAGCGGTGATGCGCGCGGCCAGCGCCGAAGGCACGCATTCCAGCACCAGCAGCGAAGCGCCGGCGTTAGCCACGGCGGTCGCATCGGCCAGCAGCTTTTCAGCCGCGGCGTCTTCGCGCCCCTGCACTTTGTAACCGCCGAAGGACAACACCGACTGCGGGGTCAGGCCCAGGTGCGAGCACACCGGGATATCGCGTTCGCTGAGGAACTTGATGACGTCCAGCTTGTGGCCCGCGCCTTCGAGCTTGACCATCTCCGCGCCGGCCTGCAGCAGCTGCGTCGCCGCATCCAGCGCACGCTCGGGCGTGGCATCGGACTGGAACGACAGGTCCGACACCAGCAGCGCACGCTCCAGCCCGCGGGCGACGATGCGCGTGTGATAGACCATGTCCTCCAAGCTCACCGGCAGCGTGGAGTCATGTCCCTGCACCACCATGCCCAGCGAGTCGCCGATCAGCACGATGTCCACGCCGGCGGCGTCAACCGTGCGGGCAAACCCGTAGTCGTAGCAGGTCAGCATCACCAGCTTGCGGCCGGCCTGTTTGGCCTGGCGCAGGGCGGGAACGGTCCAGGGCTTGCTGTCGGCGTGCGTGCTCATAGCCGATCATTATCCACTCATAACGCGCGGATGGCGTCATGTCCGATGCGGAATGCAGCTTCTCGCACGCTGCCGTGGCCGGCGATGTGCAGCTCCGGCGCCACGTCGGCCAGCGGCACCAGGGCGAAGGCCCGCTCATGCAGGCGCGGATGCGGCACCTGCAGGCCGGGCAGTTCGATCACCGCCTCGCCATAGAGCAGCAGGTCCAGGTCCAGCGTGCGCGGGCCCCAGCGCTGCTCGCGGCTGCGGTCGCGGCCGAACTGGTGCTCGATCTCCAGCAATGCCGCCAACAGGGCCGGCGCGTCCAACGTGGTGTCCACGCGCGCGGCGGCGTTGATGAAATCCGGCTGCGCCTCCACGCCCCAGGCGGGCGTGACGTACAGCGGCGAAGCGGCAACCAACGCGGTGCCAGGCAGCGCGCCGATGGCCGCGAAGGCGGCCCGCAGCGTCCCCTCCGCATCGCCCAGGTTCGCGCCCAGGCCGATGCAGGCGGTCGTCAGCTCGGTCACTCGCCGCTGGCGCCGGAGGCACCGCTGCGACGACGGCGGCGACGGCGACGCTTGGACGGCACTGCGTCCTCGTCTGTGTAGCTGTCGCCTGGCACTTCGACGCCCAGCGCCGCCGAAAGCTCGTCGTGGGTCTGGGTCTGGGCCTGTGTCCAGAATTCCACATCGGCCGCGTGGTCGGGCGAGGCCGACTGGCGCAGCACCAGGAAATCGAACGCCGCACGGAAGCGCGGATGGGTCAGCAGGCGCGTCACGCGCTTGCGCTGGCGCTGCGAGAAACGCGACTGCAGTAGCCAGATTTCCTGCATCGGCAGCGAGAACCGGCGCGGCAAGGCAATCGTGGTTAGCTGGTGCACGGTGACCCGGTCGGCGGCGCGGCGCGCGGCCTCTTCCGGATGCGTGCCCTGCGCCTGCAGGCCGATCAGCGCCTTGCAGTACGCCGGCCACAGCAGCAGCGCGAACAGGAACGCCGGCGAGACCGGCTCGTCGTTGGCCACGCGGCGGTCGGTGCCCGCCAGGCCTTCGAGCACCATCCGGCGCAGCGCGCCACTGCGGTTGGACTTGAGCGCGGCGGCGCTTTCGGGCAGCAGCACGGCCAGCAGGCCCGTGCGCTCCAGGCCCTCGAAGCTGGCCACGGCATTGCCGGACAGGAACAGCTTCAGCACTTCTTCGAACAGGCGCGCCGGCGCGGCCTCGGCCAGCAGCGGCGCCAGCACCGGAATCGGATCGGCGGTCGGCCCGTCGATGGTGAAATCCAGCTTGGCTGCCAGGCGCACCGCGCGCAGCATGCGTACCGGATCCTCGCGGTAGCGCTGCTCGGGATCGCCGATGAGCTTCATCCGGCGCGCCATCACGTCCTCGAACCCACCGCAGTAATCGCGCACCGAGAAATCCTCGATCGCGTAGTAGAGGGCGTTGGCGGTGAAATCGCGGCGGATCGCGTCGTCCTCGATCGTGCCGTAGACGTTGTCGCGCAGCAGGCGGCCGTCCTCGTGCAGCTCGCGGTCGCCGCTGCCATCGTCGCTGTTGGCGCGGAAGGTGGCGACCTCGATGATCTCGCGGCCGAACACCACATGCGCCAGGCGGAAGCGGCGACCGATCAGCCGGCAGTTGCGGAACTGCTGCTTGACCTGTTCGGGCGTGGCGTCGGTGGCCACGTCGAAGTCCTTCGGATGATGGCCCACCAGCAGGTCGCGCACGGCGCCGCCCACCAGGTAGGCCGAGAAGCCGGCGTCTCGCAGGCGGTAGAGCACGCGCAGGGCGTTGGGACTGATATCCCGGCGCGAGATGGTGTGCGCCTCGCGGGGAATGACGGTGGGCTGGAGTTCGGCGGTGATGATTGCGGCTTCCGTTGGTTTTTGAGCGGCCAACCCGATTGCCGGGGGCCCAAGCTGCGGATATACTAACCAGCTAAGCAGTCGTGGCCCAAACGCTCCCTTCGTCTAACGGTTAGGACGTGGCCCTCTCAAGGCTAAAATAGGGATTCGAATTCCCTAGGGAGCACCACCACTTCCTGCTTGGAACTGATCAGACCCGGCCAACGCCGGGTCTTTTCGTTTCTGCGACCCAGGCGGCACGCCGCCGCGCGGCCTGAACCACGCCGGGCGCTTCCTATAGAATGCGCAGTCCCCTCGCCCGCAACACCGGAAGTCCGCCATGCCCTTCGTCGTCACCGAGAACTGCATCAAGTGCAAGTACACCGACTGCGTCGAGGTGTGCCCGGTGGATTGCTTCCATGAAGGCCCGAATTTCCTGGTGATCGACCCGGACGAGTGCATCGACTGCACCCTGTGCGAGCCGGAATGCCCGATCGGCGCGATCTTCCCCGAGGACGACGTGCCCGCAGGCCAGGAAACCTTCGTCGCGCTCAACGCCGAGCTGGCTCAGGCCTGGCCGGTGATCACCGTGCGCAAGGACCCGATGCCCGATGCGGCCGACTGGGAAGGCAAGACCGACAAGCTGCCGCTGCTGCAGCGCTGAACCCAGCGCATTCCGCCCGGCCTCGGCGCAGCCCGCTGGCCAGGCACGCAAAGAAAAAGGCGCCCGGTGGGCGCCTTTTTCATGCAACCGATCGCCTGGGCGATCAGGTCCCGCCGAGCTTGTTCTTCAGCTCGGCCATCAGCCGGGTGGACTCCGGGCCATTGGCCGGCACGCCGCGCGGATCGACCGCCGACACGTACACGCCCGAGGCGATCTCCGACACGCGCACCAGGAAGCTCACGCCCTGATAGGAGATGTCGTAGCTGCCCAGCAGCTGGGCGCTGCTGGCGATGGTCAGGCCATCGACCGTGCCCAGCGCCACGCCGAGCTTGGCGAACACGTCATCGCGCTTGCCGGCGACATTGAAGCCCGAGGTGTTGGCGGCGGCCGGCGCGGCGCCGGAAGCGGCGGCACCTGCGGCCACGGTCGGCACCTGCATGGCGCCGGCGGTGCTCGGCACGTTCAGGTCCGGCGGGACTTCCAGCGGACGGGCCTGCGCTTCCAGCGCGTAATCGCCCTTGGGCCCCTTGTGGAACCACTTGCAGCCGGACAGGCCGACGATGGACATCGCCAGGACCACCGGCAGGACGACACGCGAAACACGGGAAAAACGCATTGGATGAATCTCCGTTTGAATTCAGACTGTTGAAGTCAGGCCGCGAGCGGTTCGCGACTGGATTGTTCTTCGAGCACGACCAGCTGCGCGACCAGGCGATCCGCCAGTTCCGCATGCCCCTGCGACAGGGGCAACAGCGGCAGGCGCAAGCCCTGGCCGAAGCCCAGGCGCTGCAGCAGCGCCTTGACCGGGATCGGGTTGGGCTCGATACCGAGGAAAGTATAGAACTCGGCCAGCCCGGCATCCCACTGGGTCGCCTGCGCAGCCTCGCCAGCACGCGACAGGTCGCACAGGCGGCGGAACGCCACCGGCATCGCATTGGCGCCGACTGAGATCAGCCCGTCCGCGCCGGCCAGCATCGCGCGGCTGGCGGTGCCGTCATCGCCGCTCAGCACGGCGAAACCTTCGCGACGCAGCGCCAGCAGCGCCTTCATGCGCTCGGGCTCACTGCGCGCCTCCTTGATCCCGATGATGCCGGGATGGTCGATCAGTTCGGCCACGGTCTCGGGCAGCAGGTCGCAGCCGGTGCGGCCGGGCACGTTGTAAAGCACCACCGGCAGGCCACCTTCGTCGGCAACCGCGCGGTAATGCGCGACCAGGCCGGCCTGGGTTGCACGCACGTACGGCGGCGTGACCACCAACGCGATCTGCGCGCCGGCTTCGGCAGCCAGGCGGGTCTGGGCAATGGTCCGGGCCGTGTTCATCTGGCCGGTGCCGGCCAGGATCGGCACAGCGCCAGCGACCACCTGCACGGCTTCGCGGATCAGGGTGAGGTATTCCTCATCCGACAACGCGGCCGCTTCACCGGTTGAACCTGCCACCACCACGCCCTGCACACCACTGCGGAGCTGCTGTTTGAGCAGGTCGCGCCAGGCATCCAGATCGAGGCTGCCACTGCCGGAGAACGGCGTGGCCAGGGCGGTAATGCAACCGGAAAGAAACAATCGAGGCCTGTAAGGAGTGATACGCACGGAACGCCGCGCACGGGCAGCGATGTTACTTGCGGCGTGAAAGCGCGGGCAAGTATGCTGGCCGCGCACTACAGGCCCCGTCCCGGGCGCCATTCAGACTCGTTGCAATGCCGGAAGCCCCTTTGACCGACTCCACGCCCCGGCCCTCGCCGAACGAAAACCACCTCCTGATCAACGCCTATACGACGCATCCGGAGTCGCCGCTACTGGGAGTGACGCGTCGCATTGCAGATTCGGGCTGCAACCTGGTCGATGCGCGCCTGTCCACGGTGGGGCGTGATGTATCTGTGACCGCGCTGGCGACCGGTTCGTGGGATGCGGTGGCCAAGCTGGAAGCGATGCTGACCCGGCTGGAGCGCGAGGAAGGACTGAAACTGGTCTGGTATCGCACCGGCGCCAAGGTCGTTCAGTCCAACCTGCTGCCCTACATCGTCGAAGTGGTGGCGGCCGACAAGCCGGGCATCCTGTTCCAGCTGGCCGATTTCTTCGACCGCCAGGGCATCACCATCGAGAACCTGCAGTCCACGCGCTATCGTGCGATGCAGACCGGTGCGGAGATGTTCTCGGCGCAGGTCACGATCGGCGTGCCGGCCAACATGCACATCGCCGCGCTGCGCGACGATTTCCTCGAATTCTGCGACCATCTGAACCTGGACGCGATCATGGACCCGATGAAGTTCTGAAGATGACGGCAACAGCCAAAGCGCTTCCGAAGTCCACCCTGAAACTGCCGCTCGCCCTGTCCGGCGGCACCTCCACGACGCTCTCCGAACACGCTGGCCACTGGCTGGTGCTGTACTTCTATCCGAAGGACAGCACGCCGGGCTGCACCACCGAAGGCATCGACTTCAACGGCCTGCTGCCGGCATTCGAAGCGCTCGATGCCAAGGTGTTCGGCATCTCGCGCGACTCGGTCAAGTCGCACGACAATTTCTGCGCCAAGCAGGGCTTCAACTTCCCGCTGATCAGCGACGCCGACGAAGCCCTGTGCAAGGCCTTCGACGTGATCAAGGAAAAGAACATGTACGGGCGCCAGGTGCTGGGCATCGAGCGCAGTACGTTTTTGATCTCGCCTGACTCGCGCATCTCCGCGGAGTGGCGCAAGGTCAAGGTCGCCGGCCACGCCCAGGCCGTGCTCGATGCACTGAAGGCTGCCACTTCGCAGTGAAATTCCCCGTGTTCCTCACCGGTCGCCATCCCGCCCCGCGGGTCGTGGTGGCCGGCTGCTGTTCGTCTGTCTGTTCGTCCACACACAGGAAACCACGATGACACGAAGCAAGCGCATCTACGTGCTGGACACCAACGTGCTGATGCACGACCCCACCGCGCTGTTCAAGTTCGAAGAGCACGATGTGTTCCTGCCGATGCAGGTGATCGAGGAACTGGACAATGCCAAGAAGGGCATGTCCGAAGTCAGCCGCAACGCCCGCCAGGTCAGCCGTTTCCTCAATGAACTGATCGTCGGCGCCGATGCCGCGCGCATCGAACTGGGCATCACCCTGCTCCACCCCAAGGGTCTGAACCTCAAGCAGCCCGGCCAGATCGGCCAGCTGCATTTCCAGCTCAAGCCGGTCGAGCCGGGCCGCACCTTCGGCGCGATCGCACCGGACAACAAGATCCTGGCCTCGGTGCTGCAGCTGCACGAGGAACATCCCGGCACGCCGGTGATCCTGGTGTCCAAGGACATCAACCTGCGGATCAAGGCCTCGATCAGCGGCATCGTCGCCGAGGACTATGAGAACGACCGGGCGCTGGACGATTTTAGCCTGCTTTACACCGGCGCCAATGCGCTGCCGGAGGATTTCTGGCATCGCCACCAGGGCGACCTGAAATCCTGGAGCGACAAGAGTGGCCGCACCAGCTACGAAGTCACCATGGCCGATGAGGAAGACTGGTATCCCAACCAGTACCTCTACCTGCCGGGCGAGGACGAAGTGGAAATGCGCGTGGCCAAGGTCAACGCCGACGGCAAGGCCACGCTGACCCTGGTCGATGATTTTCGCAGCGGCCAGCACGCGGTGTGGGGCATCAGCGCCCGCAACCGCGAGCAGAACTTCGCGCTCAACGCGCTGATGGATCCGGAGATCGATTTCGTCAGCCTGCTCGGCACCGCCGGCACCGGCAAGACGCTGCTGGCGCTGGCCGCGGGCCTGGCCCAGACCATGGACCAGCAACGCTACCGCGAGATCATCATGACCCGCGCCACGGTCAGCGTCGGCGAGGACATCGGCTTCCTGCCCGGCACCGAAGAAGAAAAGATGACGCCGTGGATGGGCGCGCTGACCGATAACCTGGAGGTGCTGACGCACAACCAGGAAGGCGGCGCCTGGGGCCGCCAGGCGACCAACGACCTGCTCGCCTCGCGCATCAAGATCCGCTCGATGAACTTCATGCGTGGCCGTACGTTCCTGTCGCGTTACCTGATCCTGGACGAGGCGCAAAACCTCACGCCGAAGCAGATGAAGACCTTGATCACCCGTGCCGGCCCCGGCACCAAGATCGTCTGCCTGGGCAACGTGGAGCAGATCGACACGCCGTACCTGACCGAGACCACCTCGGGCCTGACCTACGCGGTGGACCGCTTCAAGGGCTGGGCGCACAGCGCGCACATCACCCTGCGTCGCGGCGAGCGTTCGCGCCTGGCCGACTACGCCTCCGAAGTGCTCTAAACGCTCGGCAATCCTGCGTAAGATCACGGCTGGGACGCGGGTCTACCCGCGTCCCAGCCAGGAGCCACACGCTCGGAGCTGGTCCATCCCATTGGTCAGACGCGGTGATGGCCGCACTGCACGGCATCGCCGGCATCTAGATCGTCAGAGCATTGGCGATTGCCGCTGGCGAGACTGGCCGATTTGCTATCGCAATAACTGCTAAGTGGTGATTGCTCTCGGCCATCCCGTTGGCGGCTGCGCTAGTGCTAGCGCTCACGATCGCCTGCACCATCTGGTGGGTATTGAGCAGCGATCCCGCTTCGGTGGATGCAGCCGTCATCGCAGGCAGCGGGCCGCGTCGGCGACGTCCTCGAAGACGATGCACCACCGCCGGACGGCGGTTCCACACACGCTGCGAATGGCGGCAATGCCACTGTCGGCTTGGTCTTACCACCCTGGATGGTGCCTTGAAGACGCAGACACTCGACATTGAAGTCGCTTCGCCGGATGGCCACGCCTGGACCTTGCTGGTCCGCGCGCCCGAGCAGCCGCGTGCCGCATTGCTGTGGGTGCCTGCACTCGGCGTGGCCGCGCGCCATTACCTGCCTTTCGCTGAAGCGCTGGCAGGGCACGGCATCGCCGTGGGCCTGCACGAATGGCGCGGGCACGGCAGCAGCACCCTGCGCGCGGGCAGGCATAGCGACTGGGGCTACAAGGCATTGCTCGAACACGATCTGCCTGCAAGTCAGGCGGCATTGGCCGCGGCGTTGCCGCAGCAGCCACTGCTGATCGGCGGACACAGCCTGGGCGGCCAACTGGCGGCGTGCCACGCCGCGCTTTCCGCCGAAACGCCGTGGCAACGGCTGTGGCTGGTGGCCAGCGGCACGCCATACTGGCGCTGTTTCCCGGGCCCGCGAGGCTGGCTGCTGCCGCTGGCGTATCGCTTCATGCGCTGGCTGGCCCAGCGCAATGGCGCCCTGCCTGGACGCAGGATCGGCTTCGGCGGCAACGAGGCGCGCGGCGTGATCTATGACTGGTCGCGGGTCGGTTTGAGTGGGCGCTATGCAGGTCGCGGCATGGCAGTCGATCTTGAGCAGGCGTTATCGCAGCTAGCCGTTCCGGTGGATAGTGTGCTGCTGGCGCAGGACTGGTTTGCCCCTGCGGCATCTCTCAAGGGACTGACCGACAAGTTCCGCACGGCATCCGCGCCGCCCGTGATCCTTGATGCCAAAGCGCTCGGCACCAGGTCCGATCACTTTGCGTGGATGCAGGACCCGCAGGCCATCGCCGCGGCCTTGATCAACAACTTGGCTTAACAGCCAGCAGCCGGTGAAAACTGCCGTAGATCGCGCCTGATCGGCGGCAATGCGATCCTATGTCGGGGCCGCCCTGCTCCGGCCTGCTCAAGGAACGCCTCCTTCATGTCGAAGTTCAGCACCGACACCCCGAAGATCGCCATCATCGGCCTTGGCTATGTTGGCCTGCCGCTGGCCGTCGCGTTTGGGCGGCTGCACGACACGATTGGGTTCGATATCAGTCGCGCACGCGTGGCAGCTCTAAAGGCCCATCAGGACACCACGCTTGAGATGTCGCCCGAGCAATTACTGGAAGCGACGCATCTGACCGTCACGGATGATCCGGCGCAGTTGGAGGGATGCGACAGCTTCATCGTGACGGTGCCCACACCGGTGGATGATTACCGGCGACCTGATCTGCGTGCACTGGAGGCTGCGAGTCGTACGGTGGGGCGTGCGATCAAACGCGGCGGATTGGCGATCTTCGAATCAACGGTGTACCCGGGCGCGACGGAAGAGTTCTGCATCCCTATCATCGAAGCCGAATCGGGCCTGGTCTTCAACCAGGATTTCCACGCCGGCTACAGCCCCGAGCGCATCAATCCGGGCGATCGCGAGCATCGGCTGGAAACCATCGTCAAAGTGACGTCCGGCTCCACGCCCGAAGCCGCCGCACGCGTCGATGCGCTCTATCGCAGCATCGTGCAGGCCGGCACGCACTGCGCACCGAGCATCCGCGTAGCCGAGGCCGCCAAGGTCATCGAAAACACCCAGCGCGACGTCAACATCGCCCTGGTCAACGAACTGGCGCTACTGTTCCATCGCTTGGGCATAGACACCGGCGATGTGCTGGAAGCGGCCGGCACCAAGTGGAACTTCCTGCGTTTCAAGCCCGGGCTGGTGGGCGGCCACTGCATCGGCGTGGATCCGTATTACCTCACCCACAAGGCGCAGCAGGTGGGCCACCATCCCGAGGTCATCCTTGCAGGACGTCGCATCAACGATGGCATGGGCGCGCACGTCGCCCAGCGCACCGTCAAGCTGATGGCTCGGCGCGGCCAGCCGATTTCCGGCGCACGCGTGCTGGTGCTCGGCCTGGCGTTCAAGCAGGACTGCCCAGACCTGCGCAACACCAAGGTGATCGACATCATCGGCGAGCTGCGCCAGTACAGCGTGCAGGTCGATGTCCACGATCCTTGGGTCAATGCTGCCGAAGCACAGCGCGAATACGACCTGGAACTGGTTGAAGCACCGCCGCACGACCACTACGACGCGGTGATCCTGGCGGTGGCGCACCGTGAATTCATCGCACTGGGCGGCGCCGGCGTGCGCGCCTTCGCGAAGCCCAAGGGCGCGCTGTTCGACGTGCAGCGCGCCCTGCCCCGCACCGATGTCGACGACCGGCTCTAAGCCAGGTCACTCCCTTATCGATCGCAAGAGAACACCCATGAAGATTCTCGTCACCGGCGCCGCCGGTTTCATCGGCTCACGACTGAGCGAGCGCCTGCTGGAACGCGGCGACACAGTCCTGGGCTACGACAACCTCAACGACTACTACGATCCTTCGCTGAAAGAAGCGCGCCTGCGCCGCCTGGAAGGCCAGCCGGGCTTCTCGATGATCCGCGGCAGTCTGGAAGACCGGCCGGCGCTGGAAGCGGCCTTCGATGGCTTCGCACCGCAGCGCGTGGTCAACCTGGCCGCGCAGGCCGGTGTGCGCTACTCGCTGCAGAACCCGCACGCGTATGTAGAGAGCAATCTGGTCGGCTTCATGAACATCCTGGAAGCCTGCCGCCATCGCGGCGTAGAGCATCTGGTCTACGCCTCGTCCAGCTCGGTGTACGGCGGCAACCGCAAGCTGCCCTTCGCGGTGGAAGACAGCGTCGATCATCCCTTGAGCCTGTATGCGGCCAGCAAGAAGGCCAACGAGCTGATGGCGCACACCTACAGCCATCTGTATCGCCTGCCGACCACGGGCCTGCGCTTCTTCACCGTGTATGGCCCGTGGGGACGTCCGGACATGGCGCTGTTCCAGTTCACCCAGCGCATCCTTGCGGGCGAGCCGATCGACCTGTTCAACAACGGCCAGCACACGCGCGACTTCACCTACATCGACGACATCGTCGAAGGCGTGATCCGCACGCTCGACCATGTGCCTGGCCCGGATCCGCACTACGACCCGCTGGCGCCGAATCCCGCGACGTCCGATGCCCCGTATCGCGTCTACAACATCGGCAACAACGCACCGGTGCAGCTGCTCGACTACATCCAGGTGCTCGAAGACGCGCTGGGCAAGAAGGCGCAGCGGCGCCTGCTGCCGCTGCAGCCTGGCGATGTGCCGGACACCTTCGCCGATGTCAGCGCGCTGCAGCGCGACGTGGGCTACGCGCCCTCGACGCCGATCCAGACCGGCATCGCCAACTTCGTGGCGTGGTACCGCGACTACTACAAGCTTTGAGCGCATCGCCTGCGCGTGCATCGACGCACGACGGTGTTGCTACCAATTCTCACTTCCGCAAAATCGATGGCACTGCGAAGCACGCGAAAAAGCATCGAGAAAAAATTTCACGAAAGGTGTTGACGAAGTAGCGCTTCATCACCATAATTTCGCTCCTCGCAAGGCGCCCGTAGCTCAGCTGGATAGAGTACCTGGCTACGAACCAGGCGGTCGGGAGTTCGAATCTCTCCGGGCGCACCATGCGATAAACACGAAGAAGCCAGCATTCATTGCTGGCTTTTTTGTTGGTCGCGTTTTGGCAAATACCAAACGCCTATGCGCGCTCGACACGCACACCCCAGTGCATCACCGACCGATGCGCTGCGCACCCCTACCGCAGCGCGCGGCAAGCCCGCGAGCGGCTATGTAGGCACCACGCACGGCACGACGTCGCAAGCAACGTCTGCAACGCACTTAAAAACACATACGCCAGACGCAAAAAACCCGCCGTAAAGGCGGGTTATTGCTTTGGCGGAGCGGGAGGGATTCGAACCCTCGATAGAGCTTTTGACCCTATACTCCCTTAGCAGGGGAGCCCCTTCAGCCGCTCGGGCACCGCTCCAATCAACACTACTGCGTCTTGCTACGCAGCAGCCGTCAAGGATAACGGCTGAACGCGCAGACGGCAAACAAAATCGTTAGTTCGAAGAACCGCTCTCGGCGTGCTCGGCTGGGGAGCCGGCTTCCTCACCGCGCTGGATGCGCTGGTAGATCTCTTCGCGGTGGACAGCAACATCCTTGGGCGCGGTAATACCGATGCGCACCTGGTTGCCTTTCACGCCGAGGACGGTGACTGAGACCGAATCTCCGATCATCAGGGTTTCGCCGACACGGCGGGTCAAAATCAACATTTCAATTCTCCGTAATCCGGCTAGCGTAAAGCCGGCAGAAGCGTTTGGCACCCGTAGTTGCCAGAACACTTCCAGATAGGTTCATAGACGTGAAACATGGTAGCGGCCGGCCATGCCGGCCCGCAAGAGATCAGGCGCCTATTTCAGGCAACCAGCCGTTGCGCCACCCATGTTTTGATCCCCTCCAGCGCCGAGGCAAG
This sequence comes from Pseudoxanthomonas sp. GM95, assembly GCF_900109775.1. Classification (GTDB taxonomy): domain Bacteria; phylum Pseudomonadota; class Gammaproteobacteria; order Xanthomonadales; family Xanthomonadaceae; genus Pseudoxanthomonas_A. Next base: position 990,029 of record NZ_FOAX01000001.1, on the reverse strand, counting down.
GGCGGGCCCGTCCTCACCACCACCCTGGGCGAGGTCCGGGCGACCGCCGCCCTTGCCCCCGATCTGACTGGCGACGTGGCTTAGCAGTTCCCCGGCCTTGACCCGGCCCATTGCGCTGCCGTTCACGCCTGAAACCAGGGCCGCCTTGCCGGCATCTGTGCCGGCCAGCACGATCACCGAGTCACCCAACTGCTGCTTGAGGCGGTCGACCGCATCGCGCAGCGCCTTGGCGTCGAAACCCTCCAGACGCACGGCCAGGACCTTGACGCCTTCGACGTCCACGGCCTGGCTGGCCAGGTCGGCGGTGGCACCCGAGGCGGCCTTGGCCTTGAGGCTTTCCAGCTCGCGCTCCAGCTTCTTCTGGCGGTCGGTCAGCTGGCGAATCTTTTCCACCACTTCGGCCGCGCTGCCGCCGAGCAGGCTGGCGGCTTCAGCCAGGCGCTGCTCCTCGGTGTCGACATAATCCAGCGCGCCCTGCCCGGTCACCGCCTCGATTCGACGCACGCCGGAAGACACGCCGCTTTCGCTGACGATCTTGAACAGACCGATGTCGCCGGTGCGCTGTACGTGGGTACCGCCGCACAGCTCGGTCGAGGTGTCGCCCATGCGCAGCACGCGGACGTTCTCGCCGTACTTCTCGCCGAACAGCGCCATCGCGCCAAAATCCAGCGCTTCCTGCATGGCCATGTGGTGGATTTCCACCCCATGGTTGCCGCGGACTTCCGCGTTGACCCGACGCTCGATCTCGGCCAATTCCTCAGCCGACACCGGCTGGAAGTGCGAGAAATCGAAGCGCAAGCGATCGGGCGCCACCAGCGACCCCTTCTGCTGGACATGCGTGCCCAGCAGCGAACGCAGCGCCGCGTGCAGCAGGTGTGTGGCCGAGTGGTTGAGGATGGTCGCGCCACGGCGCGGCGCATCGGCATCGCCGGCCAGCACGTCGCCCACCGACAGCGCGCCTTCGACCAGCTGGCCGACGTGACCATGGAACTGGCCGGCCAGCTTCTGGGTATCGCTGACCTGGAACAGGCTGCCGACGCCGCGCAGCGTGCCGGTATCGCCGACCTGGCCGCCGGACTCGGCGTAGAACGGCGTGCGATCCAGCAGGACCACACCGGACTCGCCCGCTTCCAAACGCTGGACCGGGCGACCGTCGCGCAGCAGCGCAACCACGGTCAGGCCTTGCGCCTGCAGGCTGTCGTAGCCGAGGAATTCGGTCGGCTTGAGCTGCGCGACCAGGTCAGCCGGAAGGCCCGCTCCTGAAGCGAACTTGCCTGCAGCACGGGCCGTTTGACGCTGCTGCTCCATGGCCGCATCGAAGCCGGCCATGTCCACGTCCATGCCGCGCTCGCGGGCGATGTCCGCAGTCAGATCGACCGGGAAGCCGTAGGTGTCGTACAGGCGGAAGGCATCCACGCCCGGGATGGTCGTGCCCTGCGCGCGCGCGGCCACGTCCTCGAAGATGCGCATGCCGGCGTCCAGCGTCTCGGCGAAGCGCTCTTCCTCGGCCTTCAGGGCGCGCTCGACCAGATCCAGCTTGGCCGGCAGCTCCGGATAGGCCTCGCCCATCAGCGCCGAAAGGGTCGGCACCAGCTGGGAGAAAAACGGCTGGCGCACGCCTAGCATCCAGCCATGGCGCAAGGCGCGGCGGATGATCCGGCGCAGCACATAGCCGCGGCCCTCGTTGGACGGCAGCACGCCATCGACGATCAGGAACGCGCAGGCGCGGATGTGGTCGGCGATCACGCGCAGCGACTTGTTCTCCAAGTCACTGGTGCCGGTCAGGCGTGCGACCTCGGCGATCAACGTCTGGAACAGGTCGATCTCGTAGTTGCTGTGCACGTGCTGCAGGACCGCGACCAGGCGCTCCATGCCCATGCCGGTGTCGACGCACGGCGCCGGCAGCGGGACCAGCGAGCCATCGGGCTGGCGGTCGAACTGCATGAACACCAGGTTCCAGATCTCGATGAAGCGGTCGCCGTCCTCGTCGGGCGAACCCGGGGGGCCGCCGGCGATCTCCGGGCCGTGGTCGTAGAAGATCTCGGTGCAAGGGCCGCAGGGACCGGTGTCGGCCATCTGCCAGAAGTTATCCGAAGCGTACGGCGCGCCCTTGTTGTCGCCGATCCGCACGATCCGCTCGGATGGAATGCCGATCATGTCGTGCCACAGCGCATAGGCCTCGTCATCGGTGTGGTAGACGGTGACCAGCAGGCGCTCGGCCGGCAGCTTCCAGACCTCGGTCAGCAGTTCCCACGCCCAGGCGATGGCTTCCTTCTTGAAGTAGTCGCCGAAAGACCAGTTGCCCAGCATCTCGAAGAAGGTGTGGTGGCGGGCGGTATAGCCCACTGCATCCAGGTCGTTGTGCTTGCCGCCGGCCCGCAGGCAGCGCTGCACGTCGGCCGCGCGCACGTAGCTGCGCTTTTCCGCGCCCAGGAAGGTGTCCTTGAACTGGACCATGCCCGAGTTGGTGAACAGCAGGGTCGGGTCGTTGCCCGGCACCAGCGGTGCCGAAGGCACGATGGTGTGGCCCTTGCCGCGGAAGAAGTCGAGGAAGTCCTGGCGGACCTGGTTGCTGCTGAAAGTCGAGGCGGTCATGTGGGAGCTTGCGTTGGGCGAGCGGCTGTCAAAACGGGCCGCGATCCCCCATACATGCGGACCCAGCCCGTCCCGGACAACCTTGAGCCGCAAAGGGTAACAAACCCGGGCCGGCTCAGTCCTCCGGCAGGCCGTGTAACACCGCCCGGATGGCGTCCCCGTCGAAGCCCCGGCGCATCAGCAGGTCTGCCGCCTTGCGCTGGACGGACAGGTCCACCAGCCGGTCCGGGCCGAAACGGCGGGCGATCAGGTCGCGGGCCAGTTCCCGCCAGTCGCCCTCGAAGGTCGCCAGCGCGGCCGATATTTCGACTGCGGACAGGCCGTGGCTTTCCAGTTCGACCTGGATGTAGCGCGGGCCGTAGCCCGACCCGACGCGGCTGCGGACCAGCAGTTCGGCAAAGCGTGCATCGTCCTGCCAGCCTTCGCCGGCCAGGCGCTCGACGGCCTGCTTGGCGGCCTCAGCTTCGATTCCGCGCGCGGCGAGCTTGCGCAGCAGCTCCTTGCGCGAATGCTCACGCCTGACCAGCAAGGCCAAGGCGCGCTGGACCGGCGTGGGTTCCGGGCGACGTCGACGGCGAACGGTGCCGACATCCGTTTCGGCGGGCAGCGCCAGATCCTCCGGTGCGTCGGTCATGACGCGCCCTCCTGACTTGTTTCAGCAGTGACCGCTGGAACGAAAAACGGGAAGCGACGCCCGCCCAGGCGCCACTTCCCGGCACTCATCGCCCCACGCAGGCCGGCCCCGCCACTGACAGCAGCGCCGGCCTGCATGGAACGCATGAACTCAGTCATCGTCGCCTTCGTCGTTCTCACGGCCGGCCACTTCAGCCGGCTGGAACTTCTCGCGCAATTCGGCTTCGAGCTTGGCGGCCACGGCCGGGTTCTCGCGCAGGTAGGTGCGGGAGTTGTCCTTGCCCTGGCCGATGCGCTCGGTGCCGTAGCTGTACCAGGCGCCAGCCTTGTCGACGAGCTTGGCTTCCACGCCCATGTCGATCAGCTCGCCTTCGCGGCTGATGCCTTCGCCGTAGAGGATCTCGGTGACGACCTGCTTGAATGGAGGCGCCATCTTGTTCTTGACGACCTTGATGCGGGTCTGGTTGCCGATGATCTCGTCGCCCTTCTTGATCGCACCGATGCGACGGATATCCAGGCGCACCGAAGCGTAGAACTTCAGCGCATTACCGCCGGTGGTCACTTCCGGGCTCTGGCCCGGCATCATCACGCCGATCTTCATGCGCAGCTGGTTGATGAAGATCACCAGCGTGTTGGAGCGCTTGATGTTGCCGGTCAGCTTGCGCAGCGCCTGGCTCATGAGACGGGCCTGCAAGCCCGGCAACTGGTCGCCCATCTCGCCTTCGATTTCGGCCTTCGGGGTCAGCGCGGCAACCGAGTCGATGACCACGATGTCCACCGAGTTGGAGCGCACCAGCATGTCGGCGATTTCCAGCGCCTGCTCACCGGTATCGGGCTGGGACAGCAGCAGGTCGTCGACGTTGACGCCCAGCTTGGCGGCGTAGATCGGGTCCAGCGCGTGCTCGGCGTCGATGAAGGCCGCGGTGCCGCCCAGCTTCTGGCACTGCGCGATGGCCTGCAGGGTCAGGGTCGTCTTGCCCGAGGATTCCGGCCCGTAGATCTCGACCACGCGGCCCTTGGGCAGGCCGCCAATGCCCAGCGCGATGTCCAGCATCAGCGAGCCGGTGGGCACTACTTCGGTTGCCTCGATCACGCGGTCACCCATGCGCATCACCGAGCCCTTGCCGAACTGGCGTTCGATCTGGGTCAGGGCGGCGGCCAGGGCGCGCTTTTTGTTCTCGTCCATTTTCGGTGTCCTCAAAGGGGTGATGATCTGGGTGGTGAGCGGTTGGAAAGCACTCTAGGGATCGGTGATCGCATAGGCTGAGACCCGGCCAATCCCACGCAAAAATTAATCAGCAAGCCTGGTGGCCACCAGCAGGCAACGCCGCTGCCCGCTGTCGGAAAACTCCGCAAAACACGGCCGATTCATCGATTGGGCCGGACCAGGCCGCAGTACAGGCCTTCGATGGCGAAGTCCTGGCCCGGGCGCACATCAATCGGCGAATAGTCCGGGTTGCGCGGCAGCAGCCGGATCGAATCGCGGCCGATCTTGAGCAGCTTGACCGTGATCTCCTCATCGATGCGCGCCACCACGATCTGGCCGCTGCGCGCGTCCCGGGTGCGGTGCACGCCAATCAGGTCGCCGTCGAAGATGCCCTCGTCGCGCATCGAATCACCCTTCACCTTCAGTAGGTAATCCGGCGAAGGCGAGAAGAACACCCGGTCCAGCACCACGTAATCGTGGTGGTCGGCATCGGCGCCGATCGGCGCGCCGGCGGCCACGCGCCCCAGCACCGGCAGACGCAGGGCCGATTCGTCATTGGCGGCGGCGAAGCTCATGGTGGCCTGGGCCGGCTGCGGGGCATGCAGTACGCGGATGCCGCGGGCACGGCCAGGAATGCGCTCGATGGCGCCGGCCGCCTCCAGCGCTTCCAGGTGGTATTGCGCCGCGCGCACGCCCTTGAACCCCAGCGCGCGAGCAATCTCCGTCTGCGACGGCGGCATGCCTTCGGCTTCGAGCCGTTCGGCGATCATGGCCAGGATGGCCTGCTGGGTGTCGGTGAGCTGCATGGTTAGTAGTATTACTACTAACAAACCCGTCCCGCAAGCATCGCGCGCAAATTTGTGTGATCAGGCCTCGACCAGGCCACCCAGTGCCGCGGCCACGGTCTGCCGACGCACGGCATCGCGGTCGCCGTCGAACTGGAACACCTGCGCCCGGGCGTAGCCGCCGCGGCGTTTCCAGCCGATCCAGACCGTGCCGACCGGCTTGTCCTCGCTGCCGCCGCCCGGGCCGGCGATGCCGGTCACGGCCACCGCGACGCTAGCGCCGGAATTGACCAACGCGCCGGAGACCATCTCGATCACGGTCTCGCGGCTGACCGCGCCAAAGGTTTCCAGGGTCTGCGGGCGCACGCCCAGCAGGGCCTGCTTGGCCTCATAGCTGTAGGCGGCCATGCCGCAGTCGAACCAGGCCGAGGAGCCGGCGATGTCGGTCATGGCCTTGGCGATCCAGCCGCCGGTACAGCTTTCGGCGGTGACCAGCATGTCGCGCTGGGCGCGCAGGTGCTGGCCAACGGACACGGCCAGTTGTTCGAGATCGGCATCGGTGGGGGACATCGGTCAGCGCTTGCACGAAGGAGTCGCCCCCAGTATCCCAGATCGGCGCCGGCGCCCCGCCCGCCGGGTCTTCGTGCAGTGCGGCGTGCTTCCTGCGTGTAAACGATTACATTCTGTTGAGATGCCGCCGCCGGGCGGCCCCGCCATTACGCGATCGGAAGGGGATCGGGCATGACCACACGAGGAATCACACGACGGCAATTGCTGCTGGCCACGGGCGGTGCCGCCCTGCTCTCGCAGGTCCCGATCGGGCTGGCGCTGGGCCACAGCCGCGATGGCGCCAAGGCGCCGGCCTTCATCGAAGACCTGATCGCCAAGATGACCCTGCAGGAGAAGGCCGGCCAGCTGACGCTGTTCGGCGCCGCCATGCAGAACGGCGCGGCCGCCGCCGCCAATCCGGTCACCTCCACCGGCGCGGTCTCCGCGCAGATCGCCGCGGCCAAGGCCGGCCAGCTGACCGGCGTGTTCAACAGTTCCAACGTGCTCTATCACGAGCGCCTGCAGAAGGCGGCGATGCAGGGCCGGCTGAAGATCCCGATGATCTTCGCTGCCGACGTGATCCACGGCTTCACCACTGTCTTCCCGGTGCCGCTGGGCGAATCGGCCAGCTTCGAACCCGAACTGGCCCGCCGCACCGCGCGCGCGGCCGGCATGGAAGCGTCATCGGTCGGCATCGACTGGACCTTCGCGCCGATGGTGGACATCGCCCGCGATGCGCGCTGGGGCCGTGGCGTGGAGGGCAGCGGCGAGGACGTGCTGCTGGGCAAACGCATGGCCGATGCACGCGTGCGCGGCTTCCAGGGCGAGCGCGGCCTGGCCGATCCCGAAGCGGTGGTCGCCTGCCCCAAGCATTTCTGCGCGTACGGCGCGGCCGAGGGCGGCCTGGACTACAACACCACCGATGTCTCCGAGCGCGTGCTGCGGCAGACGTATTTCCCGCCGTTCCAGTCTGGGTTCGATGCCGGCGCGATGACCACGATGGCCTCGTTCAACGAGATCTCCGGCATCCCCGCCACCGGCAACAAATGGCTGCTGGACGACGTGCTGCGCGGCGAATGGGATTTCCGCGGCGTGGTGGTGTCCGACTACACCGGCGATGAGGAACTGATTGCGCACGGCTACGCGCGTGATGGTCGCGACGCCACGCGCCTGGCGATCCTGGCCGGCGTGGACATGAGCATGCAGAGCGGCCTGTATCTCAAGTACCTACCGGAGCTGGTGGAAAGCGGCGAGGTGCCGATGGAGGTCGTCGACCGCTCGGTGCGGCGCGTGCTGCAGCTCAAGGCGCAGCTGGGTTTGTTCGACGACCCGTTCCGCCGGATCAAGCCGCAGGCTCCCTCGCGCCAGCGCCTGCCCGACACCCTGGCGCTTGCGCGCGAGGCCGCGCGCAAATCGGTCGTGCTGCTGAAGAACGAGGGCGACGTGCTGCCGCTGCGCGCCAGCGGCCAGCGCATCGCGCTGATCGGCCCGCTGGCCCAGGACTGGGACAGCACCAAGGGGCCGTGGACGCTGTTCGGCGGCGACGATTCGGCCAGCGACCTGGCCACCGGCCTGAAGCAGGCGATGGCCGATGCCAGCCAGCTTAGCGTCACCGCCGGCTGCGGTTACGAGAAAGCATTGGATGGCGGCGTGGACGACGCGGTACAGGCGGCCAAGGCCGCCGACGTGGTGGTCATGGCCATCGGCGAATCGCGCGACGACTCGGGTGAAGCGCGCTCGCGCACCTCGATCACGGTGCCGCAGGTGCAGCTGGACCTGCTGGCCGCCGTCGCGGCGACCGGCAAGCCGGTCGTGGTGGTGCTCAGCAACGGGCGTGCGCTGGCGCTGGCCGACCTGCTGCCGAACGCCAAGGCGGTGCTGGTGAGCTGGTATCTGGGCTCAAGCTCGGGCCTGGGCCTGGCCGATGTGCTGTTCGGCGCGCACGGGCCGTCGGGACGCCTGCCGGTGAGCTTCCCGCGCGAAGCCGGCCAGGTGCCCTACTACTACGACCACAAGATCACCGGCCGCCCGGATCCGCATCCGGAAAAACTCACCGCGTTCAAGACCCGCTACATGACCTCACCGAACGCGGCGCTGTTCCCGTTCGGCTTCGGCCTGACCTACGGGCAGATCGAATACGGCGCGCTGGACCTCGGCGACGCCCGCCTGGCCGCCGATGGCACGCTCACGGTGCGGGCCACGGTGCACAACCGCGGCAGCCGCGATGCGGAAGAAGTGGTGCAGCTCTACCTCCACGACCGCGCCGCCAGCATCACCCGGCCCAAGCAGGAACTGAAGGACTTCAAGAAGGTCGCCATTGCCGCCGGCGCCAGCGTGCAGGTCGAATTCAGCCTGCGCCGCAGCGACCTGCTGTTCGTCGGCCAGGACCTCAAGCCGACGGTCGAACCGGGCACCTTCGACCTCTGGGTCGCGCCCTCAGCCGAAGTGGACGGCCTGCACGCCACCTTCGAACTGTTGGCCTGATCCGCGCGCGCGGCCCAGTCCGCGCCGCGACCTGCTATGACCGCCCCACCCGGCTGGCCCTTCCGGCCGGCCGGGCGTGACCGCTTACAATCTGCGGTCACTTTTTGCTGTGCCCACGATGTCCAAGACCGCCCCCGTCGAACACACCCCGCTGATGAAGCAGTTCTTCGCAGCCAAGTCCGAGTATCCGGATTTGCTGCTGTTCTTCCGCATGGGGGATTTCTACGAGCTGTTCTACGACGACGCGCGCAAGGCCGCTCGGCTGCTGGACATCACCCTGACCCAGCGCGGCAGTTCCGGCGGCGCGCCGATCCCGATGGCCGGCGTGCCGGTGCATGCCTACGAAGGCTATCTGGCGCGGCTGGTGGCGCTGGGCGAATCGGTGGCGATCTGCGAACAGATCGGCGACCCCGCGCTGGCCAAGGGCCTGGTCGAACGCAAGGTGGTGCGCATCGTCACCCCAGGCACCGTCACCGACGAGGCGCTGCTCAACGAGCGCCGCGACACGCTGCTGATGGCGGTCTCGCGCGGCAAGAGTGGTTACGGGCTTGCGTGGGCCGACCTGGCCGGCGGCCGCTTCCTGGTCAACGAGGTCGAATCGGAAGACGCGCTGGAAGCCGAACTCGCGCGCCTGGAACCGGCCGAACTGCTGGTGCCGGACGAGGAAGGCTGGCCTGCATTCCTGGCCACGCGCACCGGCGCACGCCGCCGCGCGCCGTGGCTGTTCGACGCCGACAGCGGCCGTCGCCAGCTGCTGCAGTTCTTCAAGCTGCATGACCTGACCGGCTTCGGCATCGAGGACAAGCCACAGGCCATCGCCGCTGCTGGCGCGCTGCTGGGCTATGTGGAAGAAACCCAGAAGTCGCAGCTGCCGCATCTCACCGCGATTGCATTCGAGTCGTCTGGTGAAGCCATCGCCATGAACGCGGCCACGCGCCGCCACCTGGAGCTGGACACGCGCGTGGATGGCGATACGCGCCACACCCTGCTCGGCATCCTGGACAGCACGGTCACGCCGATGGGCGGGCGCCTGCTGCGCCGCTGGCTGCATCGTCCGCTGCGTGATCGCAGCGTGCTGAGCCAGCGTCACCATGCGGTGACCACGTTGATCGAGCGCGGCACCGATGCCGACCTGCGTGATGCCTTCCGTGCCTTTGGCGATGTCGAACGCATCCTCACCCGCGTCGCACTGCGTTCGGCGCGCCCGCGCGACATGTCCACGCTGCGCAACAGCCTGGCGCTGCTGCCGCGCCTGCGTGAGTTGCTGTCGCCGCTGGATTCGCCGCGCCTGCACGCGCTGGCCACGTCGATGGGCGAACACGACGCCACCGCGCACCTGCTCATCACCGCCGTAGCCGAACAGCCGCCGCTCAAGCTCACCGATGGCGGCGTGCTGGCCAACGGCTTCGACGCGGAGCTGGATGAATTGCGCCAGCTCTCGACCAATGCCGACCAGTTCCTGATCGACCTGGAAACGAGGGAGCGCGCGTCCAGCGGCATCAATACGCTCAAGGTCGGCTACAACCGTGTCCACGGTTACTACATCGAGATCAGCAAGGGCCAGTCGGAAAAAGCGCCGGTGCACTACACGCGCCGCCAGACCCTGACCAATGCCGAGCGTTACATCACCGAGGAACTGAAGTCCTTCGAGGACAAGGTACTGTCCGCGCGCGAACGCGCGCTGTCGCGCGAGCGCGTGCTGTACGAAGCGCTGCTGGACGACTTGAACGCGGTGATCGAACCGCTCAAGCGTTGCGCCCTGGCGTTGAGCGAACTGGACGTGCTGTGCGCGTTTGCCGAACGCGCGCAGCAACTGGATTGGACCCAGCCCGAACTCTCCGATGCGCCGTGCCTGGTGATCGAACGCGGTCGCCATCCGGTGGTCGAAGCGGTGCGCAAGGAACCGTTCGAACCCAACGACCTGCGCCTGGACGGCAGCGATACCGCCGAAGCCCGCCGGATGCTGGTCATCACCGGCCCGAACATGGGCGGTAAGTCGACCTACATGCGCCAGAACGCGCTGATCGTGCTGCTGGCGCATATCGGCAGCTTCGTGCCGGCCTCGCGCGCGCAGATCGGCCCGATCGACCGCATTCTCACCCGCATCGGTGCAGGCGATGACCTGGCCAAAGGCCAGTCCACCTTCATGGTGGAAATGGCCGAAACCAGCTACATCCTGCATCACGCCACCGCGCAATCGCTGGTGCTGATGGACGAGATCGGTCGTGGCACCTCGACGTACGACGGCCTGGCGCTAGCCGATGCGGTGGCGCGCCACCTGGCCGCGGTCAACCGCTGCTACACGCTGTTTGCCACGCACTATTTCGAACTGACCACGCTGGCCAGCGAGAGCTTCGAGGGCGGCCCGAGCGGCATTGCCAACGTGCACCTGGATGCGGTCGAGCACGGCGACACGCTGGTGTTCATGCATGCGGTCAAAGATGGCGCAGCGGATCGCAGCTTCGGCCTGCAGGTCGCGGCGCTGGCCGGCCTGCCGCGCACCACGTTGTCGCAGGCGCGCCGTCGCCTGGCCGAATTGGAGCAACGCGGCGGCGAGACCCATGCATCCAAGATGGCACCGGCGGCACTGGATGCGCCGCAGCAGTTCGGTTTGTTTGCCGCGGCGCCTTCCGCCGCACAGCAGGCGCTGGTCGCACTCGACCCGGATGACCTGACCCCCAAGCAGGCGCTTGAGGCGCTGTACCGCCTCAAGGCGCTGCTGTAACGCTAAAACGGAATTTTCATGCCGCCATTTGATCGATTCACCACCGAGCATTGGACAATTTCTTTTCCAAGCGATTGGATCGATCGCTCGGAAAGCGACGAAGCCCCATATTTCGAATCACCGCAAGGCGATAAAGGTCTTTACGTAAAACTGTGGCGCATGTCGGATCAGGAGCATCTGGATTCGCGAACACTGGTGCAGCACTTCCAGGAGGTTGAGTTTCAATCTTTCTTTTCGCCTAAAGATGCCTGGGAGCTAATCCACAGGACAACGGAAGGAGATGAAAGCTCCGCCAGTGGCTTGTGGGAAGGAATCAATGGCGAGAACAAATACTGGATTTGCGGCAAACAGATTGCTGCGGGCAATTACGTTCTACGGGCTACGTTTCATGACTATTACTCCGCAGACGCGAGTGCTTCCAGAGAGTTCTTCTCGATTGTCATGGACTCCTTGGCACTGACGAACATTTGAGCCGCCGCAAGGGTTTTTCTGACTTTGCGGCACACTCCGTGGCCGCTCATTAAGCCTCAACGGCTGGCGGCATGTTCGGATTGGGATGCTTGGCCATCAGCGCGTTGTCGATCTCCATCGCACGCAGCGCCGCCGGACGCGACATGTGCGCCTGAGCAAACGCAACGAACGCCGGACGCGGTTCCAGCGACCCCATGCGCAGGTAATAGCCCAGGCATGCGGCGACATACAGATCGACCGCGGTGAAGTGATCGCCGGCCAGATAGGTGCGGCCTTCCACCGCCTGCTCCAGCGTGCGCAGCAGGTCTTCTTCCTTACCGTAGCCGGCGGTCACCGGCTTTTCCAGCGCGCCGGCATCCTTGGCCGTCAGCAGCGCCTCGAACGGACCGGCCATGAAGAACAGCCAGCGGAAGTACGCCGCACGCGCGGGCGAATCCTCCGGCGGCGCCAGCCGACGCTCGGGCACCAATTCGGCCAGGTAGGCGCAGATCGCGGCATTCTCGGTCACCACCGCATCGCCGTGGCGCAGCGCCGGCACCTTGCCCATCGGATTGATCGCCAGGTACTCGGGCGATTTCATGTCGCTGCCGTAGTCGAGGATCTTCGCCTCGTACGGCAGGCCGGTCTCCTCGATCATCCAGCGCGCGACGCGGCCGCGGGACATCGGATGGGTGTAGAGGGTCAGGGTCTCGCTCATGGCAACGCTCCGTCGTGAATGAGGCGCCAGTGTCGGCCTGCCCTGCTGACAGCTTCTGTCAGGAGTCGCTGCCGTAGCCGGTGGCCGCGCGCCAGCGCTTGATCAACACGTGCCGGCGCGAGGGATAGCGCTCGCCGGTATCGACCAGCGACAGCACACGATCGGCACGAAAATGGCGGAAATCCCGGCGCAGCTCGCACCACGCCGCCAGCATGCCGAGGCCTTCGATGAAGGCCATCGCGAAGGGCCAGATCAAACGCTGCGTCGGCTGGCCCGCGCCGTCTGCGTAATCCATGCGCAGCACGTGCTCCAGGCGGATGCCATGGCGCAGCACCGGCAGCCACGGCGCATCGGGCGGCGTTTCGCGCAACTTGGGGACCAGCAAGCCGCTGGTTTCGATCGACAGGCGCGTCGCTGCCGGCAAGGTCGCGCCGATGCGCGCCATCGCACGTTCTGCCGCCTGGGCCAGAGCCTGGTCGGGCTGGCGCGTGACCCAGCGCGCGCCGAGTGCGAGGGCTTCCAGTTCGTCCTCGCTGAAGTTCAGCGGCGGCAGCAGATAGCCCGGGCGCAGCAGGTAGCCCACGCCCGGATCGCCGAGGATGTCCGCGCCCTGCGTGCGCAGCGTGGCGATATCGCGATACAGCGTGCGCAGGCTCACACCGAGGTCTTCGGCCAAGCGTGCGCCGGCGACGGGACGACGGCGTCCGCCAAGGGCTTCGAGCAATTGCAGCAGGCGGGCGGCACGCGAGGTCATCGACACAGCATAGGGCTTCGCGATTGCGCGCCGCTGGTCTGCGCATGCCGATGCGACGCGTCGAAGCCACGCAGATTGACCGTTGTGCAAGGTGGTTTCCGGTACCTTCGGGACATCCCCCGAAACGCAGGAGCCGTGTCATGAGCGAACCCCTTTCCGGCCTGGCCGGCGCGCTGTTCCAGCAGTTGCAGGGCGCACCGGTGCAGCAGATGTCCGCGCAGCTGGGCACCGATCCGCAGCAGACCCAATCGGCGATCGGCGCGGCGCTGCCGCTGCTGCTCGGCGCGCTCGGTCGCAATACGCAACAACCGCAGGGCGCCGAAGCCTTGTTCGGCGCACTGCAGCGCGATCACGCGCCGGCGGCGGCCAGCAATGGTTTCGATCTCGGCGGCCTGCTTGGCTCCGTCCTGGGTGGTGGCACGCAGAGCGCCAGTCCGCAGACCGACGGCGCCGGCATCCTCGGCCATGTGTTCGGCAATAACGCGCCGACCGCGGCCGCGGGGCTCGGCCAGGCCACCGGCCTGGGCGGCGACAAGGCCGGCCAGCTGCTGCAGATGCTGGCGCCGATCGTGCTGTCGTTCCTCGCCCAGCGCTTCTTCAGCGGTGGCAACGCGGCCAGTCCTGCGCAGCTGGGCCAGGCGCTGGGCCAGGAACATGCGCAGGTGCAGCAGTCCGGCGGCCTCGCCGGTGGCTTGCTCGGCAAGGTGCTGGACCAGGACGGCGATGGCGACCTGGATGTGAGCGACCTGATGAAGCTCGGCGGCAGCCTGTTCGGCAAGCGCTGAACCCGAATCGATAGTCCACCACTATCGAAACTGGAACATCTTTCGATTTTCTTTTGTCATCCGCCTTGCCTAAGGTGAGGGCTCACCCGCAACGGCGCGCCCGCCCATGAGCCAGCAGACCGATCCGCGACACCGCCACGGCCAGCGCGCCGACAGGCGCCATCCACCTGCCTCGCGAGGCGATGCCCGGCATCGCCCGACGATGTCCCATTCGTTCTAGAACCACCGGCTTTCCCACCCCCACACTCCGCCCGCCGTTTCGTCTGGAACGGCAGCCACCCCGTGCGTACGACAAGGTAGCGACCCATGAACACCCAAGCCAAATGCCCGTTCAACCATGCCGCCGGCGGCGGCACCACCAACACCGATTGGTGGCCCAAGCAGCTGCGCGTGGACCTGCTCAACCAGCACTCGGCCAAGTCTGATCCGCTGGGCAAGACCTTCAATTACGCAGAAGAATTCAAGAAGCTCGACTACGCCGCGCTCAAGGCCGATCTGAAGGCGCTGATGACCGATTCGCAGCCCTGGTGGCCGGCGGACTTCGGCCATTACGGACCGCAGTTCATCCGCATGGCCTGGCATAGCGCCGGCACCTATCGCACCGGCGACGGACGTGGCGGTGGCGGTCGCGGCCAGCAGCGCTTCGCGCCGCTCAACAGCTGGCCGGACAACGTCAACATCGACAAGTCGCGCCGCCTGCTGTGGCCGATCAAGCAGAAGTACGGGCAGAAGATTTCGTGGGCCGATCTGCTGATCCTCACCGGCAACGTCGCGCTGGAATCGATGGGTTTCAAGACCTTCGGTTTCGCCGGTGGTCGCGAGGACACCTGGGAGCCGGACCAGGACGTGTACTGGGGCAACGAGAAGACGTGGCTGGGCGGCGACGTGCGTTATGCGCATGGATCCGAAGGCGTGGAAAAGCCCGGCGACGAAGCGGTCCTGGTGGCCGATGACGATGCCGATGGCGACATCCATTCGCGCAAGCTGGAAAACCCGTTGGCCGCCGTGCAGATGGGCCTGATCTACGTCAATCCGGAAGGCCCGGACGGCAACCCCGATCCGCTCGCCGCCGCCTACGACATCCGCGATACGTTCGGCCGCATGGCGATGAACGACGAGGAGACCGTGGCGCTGATCGCCGGTGGCCACAGCTTCGGCAAGACCCACGGCGCTGGCCCGGCCGACCATGTCGGCACTGAGCCCGAAGGCGCGGACCTGGACCAGCAGGGTCTGGGCTGGAAGAGCAGCTACGGCAGCGGCAGCGGCAGCGATGCCATCACCAGCGGCCTGGAAGTGACCTGGACCAAGACGCCGGCACAGTGGAGCCATGACTTCTTCGAGCACCTGTTCGGCTTCGAGTGGGAGCTGGTCAAGAGCCCGGCGGGCGCGCACCAGTGGCAGGCCAAAGGCGCCGATGCGGTGATCCCCGATCCGCAGGGCAGCGGCAAGCGTTTGCCGACCATGCTCACCACCGACCTGGCGCTGCGCTTCGATCCGGCCTACGAAAAGATCTCGCGCCGCTTCCTGGAAAACCCCGACCAGTTCGCCGATGCCTTCGCGCGTGCGTGGTTCAAGCTGACCCATCGCGACATGGGCCCGCGCGTGCGCTACCTCGGACCGGAAGTGCCGGCCGAAGTGCTGATCTGGCAGGACCCGATCCCGGCGTCCGGCAGCCAGCTGGGCGCGGGCGACATCGACGGGCTCAAGCAGAAAATCGCGGCGGCCGGTTTGTCGGTGAGCGAACTGGTCAGCACCGCGTGGGCGTCGGCCTCGACCTTCCGTGGTTCGGACAAGCGCGGCGGCGCGAACGGGGCGCGCATCCGCCTGGCCCCGCAGAAGGACTGGGCCGTGAACCAGCCGGCCAAGCTGGCCAAGGTGCTCACCAAGCTGGAAGCAATCCAGAGCGACTTCAACAGCGGCGGCAAGCAGGTGTCGCTGGCCGACCTGATCGTGCTGGCCGGTGGCGTCGGCGTGGAACAGGCGGCCAAGGCCGCGGGCCAAACGATCACCGTGCCGTTCACGCCCGGCCGCGCCGATGCCTCGCAGGAGCAGACCGATGTCGAATCCTTCGAGGTGATGGAGCCGGTGGCCGATGGCTTCCGCAATTACCTCAAGGCGCGGGTGGGCGTGCCGGCCGAGACGCTGCTGATCGATCGGGCGCAGCTGCTCACCCTGACCGCGCCGGAGCTGACCGTGCTGGTCGGCGGCCTGCGCGTGCTGGGCGCCAACGTGGACGACGCGACGCATGGCGTGTTCACCGACAAGCCCGGCGCACTGACCAACGACTTCTTCGTGCACCTGCTGGACATGGACACCGAGT
Organism: Pseudoxanthomonas sp. GM95; assembly: GCF_900109775.1. Classification (GTDB taxonomy): domain Bacteria; phylum Pseudomonadota; class Gammaproteobacteria; order Xanthomonadales; family Xanthomonadaceae; genus Pseudoxanthomonas_A. Next base: position 974,024 of record NZ_FOAX01000001.1, on the reverse strand, counting down.
GGAAGCCGGCCTCGCGCACCACGTTTGCCGGCAGCGACCGCAGCAGCGGCGCGGCCAAGTGGACGGGCACGCGTGTGGACCTGGTGTTCGGCTCCAACGCGATCCTGCGCTCGGTGGCCGAGGTTTACGCCAGCAGCGATGCACAGGAAAAGTTCGTGCAGGACTTCGTCGCGGCCTGGACCAAGGTGATGGAGCTGGATCGCTTCGATCTGAAGTAAGCCGGCGTGGCCCGCGTTTTGCGGGCCGCTTGACACACTCGATGGACATGACAACGGCGCCTTCTGGCGCCGTTGTCGCACAATACGCGCCCATGTCGCCGCGCCTTCTGCCATGACCGACCCGACCCACCGCGTACATGGCGTGGGCCCCGACGAGGTCGCGCCCGACTGGCCCCCGCTGCAGGCAAGCGAACTCGACGCGCTGCTTGCCGGCTACCCCGCGTTCGCAGATGGTGTACATCACATCGCCTGGCACAGCCCGCGTCCGCTCTCGGCCGCGGCGCTGGAAGACACGGCGCAAGGCCGTGTCTTCATCAAGCGCCACCACGTCAGCGTGCGCACGCCGGCGCAGCTGGAAGAAGAACATCGCTTCATCGCCCACCTGCGTGGCATAGGCCTTCCGGTGGTGCAGGTGTTCGCCGATGCGCAGGGCCGCACCGCGGTCGCGCAGGGCGAATGGACCTTCGAGGTGCACAGCGCCGGCATCGGCGAAGACGTGTATCGCGACACCACGTCATGGACACCGTTGACCGACCTGACTCAGGCGCGCGAAGCCGGCGCGATGCTCGCGCGTCTGCATCAGGCCGCAGCGGATTTCCAGGCGCCCCAGCGCAGCACGCATCTGCTGGTCGCGCGCGATGACCTGATCCGCGCCGACGATCCGATCGCCACGCTGGAAGCGCAGCTGGCCGAACGCCTCGGCCTGGCCGAAGACCTGCAGCATCGCGACTGGCGCACCGATTTCCGGCAGGTGCTGCTGCCGCTGCACGCAGGCCTGGCCGCACGCCTGCACGACGAGCCGCGTCTGTGGGGTCACAACGATTGGCATGTTTCCAATCTGCTCTGGCAACACGACGGCGCATCGATGCGGATCAGCACCGTGCTCGACTTTGGCTTGGCCTCGCCGACCAGCGCGCTGTTCGACCTCGCCACGGCCATCGAACGCAATGCGATCGCCTGGCTGAACTTGGAAGACGGCATGGGCGCGGTCCACATCGACACCGCGCTCGCGCTGCTGGAAGGCTATCGTCGCGTGCTGCCAATGTCGGCCGAACGCGTGCGGCTGCTGGCCGATCTGCTGCCGCTGGTGCACGTGGATTTCGCCCTGTCGGAAGTGGAGTATTTCCAGGCCATCACCCAGGCGCCCGACAACGCGCAGGTGGCCTACGAGACCTTCCTGCTGGGCCACGCGCGATGGTTCGCCACCGCGCCCGGCCAGGCCCTGCTGCAGGCGCTGCGCGCAGCGGCCTGAACACGCAGGGTGTGCAATTGCTGACGGTTTGTTGTCAAATGGCGCCCAAGAAGCGGGGGTGCCTGGCGTTGCCAGGCTGAGAGAGTCCCTTGGAACCTGATCCGGTTTGTACCGGCGTAGGGAGCTTTGCGCAGCACCGGTGGTCCGCCTGTTGAAGGCGTGTGGCCGTGCGCCTTCGCTTCGTCCTTGTGCCCGATGCCTGGTGACGAACCGATATGAACCGCCCGCGCTCCACCCTGCTGCTGTCTTCCCTGCTCTGCACCGCGCTGCCGCTCCACGCGCAGCAGGTCGACGATACGCAGACCTCCGCCGATTCCACCGCCACCGAGCTGGCCGCCGTGCGCGTGCAGGGCCAGGCAGATGATCGTCCGCGTGCGCCCGATGCGCAGCTGGGCAGCTTCGGCCCCGGCCGCTGGAAGGACACCCCGGCGTCGATCAACGTGCTGGACCGCACCCTGCTGGACAAGCGCCAGCCGCGCTCCTTGAGCGAAGTGGCCTACAGCGATGCCTCGCTGGGCGACAGCTACGCGGCGGTGGGCTACTACCAGAACGTCGCCATCCGCGGCTTTCCGCTGGACCTGGCCACCGGCTATCGCTTCAACGACCTGACCATCGCCGGCGAGCAGCGCCTGGCGCTGGAAAACATCCAGCAGGTGGAGATCCTCAAGGGCGAAGCCGGCCTGACCGCCGGCATCATGGCGCCGGGCGGCATCATCAACTACGTCGCCAAGCGCCCGGCGCGCGTGCAGGAACTCACTGTCGGCACCGATTCGCACGGCTCGCGCTACACCGCGGTCGATCTGGGTCGCTGGATCACGTCGACCTTCGGCCTGCGCTTCAACGCGGCGTGGGAAGACACCCATTCCTATATCGACCACACCGATGGCAGGCGCAACTTCTACGCGCTGGCGGCCGACTGGCTGATCGGCGACAAGGGCAAACTGGAGCTGGACGGCAACTACCAGACCAGCGCGCAGCGCTCCGCATCTGGTTACCAGTTGCTCGGCGGCGACACGCTGCCCACGCACGCCAGCGCGACCACGCTGCTGGGCTACCAGCCGTGGTCGCAACCGGTGGCGATCCAGTCGACCAACCTTACTGCGCGCTACCGCTACCAGTTCAACGACGCCTGGCAAGGCAGCGTCGCGCTCGGCCACAGTCGCAGCGTGATCGATGACAACGTCGCCTTCGCCTACGGCTGCTTCTACGCGGCGCAATGCGCCGATGGCAGCGTGCCCGGCAACTACTTCGCGCCCAACGGCGACTACGACGTCTACGACTACCGCAGCCCCGACGACACGCGCGTCAACGATGAAGTGCGCGCGCAGCTGCAGGGCCGCTTCACCACCGGCGCGCTGTCGCACCAGCTGACCGTGGGCGTGGATGGCTTCCGCCGCACCGTGGATCGCCGCCAGGATGTCTACGACTATGTCGGCACCGCGAACATCCATGACGCCACCGTTCCCGTGTTCGCGCCCTCGCCGAACGCGCCCGGCGCCTCGGCGCGGCGCCTGGACGACAAGCAGCGTGCGGTGTTCGCCCTTGATCGGATCAATTTCGGCAATGGCTGGCAGTGGCTGGCGGGCGGGCGCTTCGTCAAGCTGGACGAGATCGCCAACGACAGTGATGGCGTGCGCGAACGCCGCACCCAGCTCAGCAAGTTCCTGCCGCAGACCGCGCTGATGTGGCAGGCGACCGACCGCCTCAACACCTATGTGAGCTACAGCAAGGGCCTGTCGCTGGGCCAGGAAGCGCCGTACTGGACCTCGAATGCGGACAGCTTCCTGCCACCGCTGCTGTCGCGGCAGGTGGAGCTGGGCGCGAAGTTTTCGGCCACGTCATCACTGGACCTGGGCGCGGCGCTGTTCCGCATCAGCCAGCCGTTCCAGTACGCGATGCCCGATGACAGCGACGCGGGCTATACCTTCATCCAGCGCGGCAACCAGGTGCACACCGGCCTGGAGCTGAGCGCCAACGGCAAGCTCAGCGAGCATGTGCATGTGACTGCCAGCGCCAGCGTGCTGCGCGCACGCGCCGAGGATGCCGGCACGCCGGCGTACGAAGGCCATCAGCTGATCAACATTCCCAAGGCGCGCGCCAGCGTGCTGGTGGATTACCAGCTGCCGTTCGCGCCGGCCTGGACGGTCAGCGGCGGCTGGCGCTATGCCGCGTCCAACGTCGCCACGCCAGACGGCAGCACGAAGGTGCCGTCGTACAACGTGTTCGATGCCGGCCTGCGCGTGCGCAGCGAGGTGCGCGGCCATGCGCTGACTTGGCGCCTGTCGGTGGACAACGTGTTCGACAAGTTCTACTGGCGCGACACCGGCAGCAGCGGCGGTGACTACTACCTGTTCCCCGGTGCGCCGCGCCTGGCGCGCCTGACCGTGAGCTACGCGCTGTGAGCGCCGAAACGCTGGAGTGGATTGCCGCGATCGTCAGCGTGGCGGCGGTGTGGCTGACCGCGCGCCGGCACCTGCTGGGCTGGCCGATCGGGCTGATCTCCGTCGCGCTGTACGCCGGGGTGTTCATCGAAGCCAAGCTGTATTCGGACGTGCTGCTGCAGGGCGCGTTCGCCGGCTTCATCGTCTACGGCTGGTGGCGCTGGAAATCCCACCTGGGCCAGGACGGCCTGGTCGAAGTCGCCCCGCTGGCGCGCGGCGAGCTGCTGCGCGATCTGTCCGTTGGCGCCGTGCTGGCCGTCGTGCTCGGCGCGGTGATGCACACCTGGACCGACGCCGCCCTGCCCTGGCTGGATGCGGCGCTGACCGCCTTCAGCTTGGTTGCGCAGTGGTGGCAGGGCCGACGCCACGTCGCGGCGTGGTGGATGTGGATCGTGGTCGATGTGATCTACACCGGCCTGTATGCATACAAATCGCTGGATGTCACCGCGGCGCTGTACCTGGGCTTCGTCGGCTTGGCCGCGATGGGATTGCGCCAGTGGAAACGCGCGGCGCATGCCACGCCGCTGCCGACGGCATGACCACCGCACCTGCCTGACGCCACCGTCAGGCAGTGCTACCGTGCCGGACTTTCGTCCGTGGCTGTCCCGATGTCCGCACGTCCCACCCGCTCGCTGACCGAAGGGCCCATTGCCCGCAACCTGCTGTTGTTCTCACTGCCCATCCTGGGCGGCAACATGGCCCAGTCGCTCAACGGCTCGGTCAACGCGGTCTGGGTCGGCAAGTTCCTTGGCGAGTCGGCACTGACCGCCACGGCCAATGCCAACAGCATCCTGTTCTTCCTGATCGGCTCTGTGTTCGGCATCGGCATGGCGGCCACCATCCTGATCGGCCAGGCCATTGGCGCGGGCGACATCGCCCGCGCGCGCAAGGTGATGGGCACCAGCGCGAGCTTCTTCATCGGCATCTCGGTGCTGATCGCCTGCAGCGGCGTGTGGTTTGCTCGGCATCTGCTGGCCGCGATGGGGACGCCGGTCGATTCGCTCGCGCCGGCAGAGGCTTACCTGCAGGTGATCTTCCTGGCGATGCCACTGATCTATGCATTCGCCTTCCTGTCTGCGGCACTGCGCGGCGCAGGCGATGCGAAAACGCCGTTCCGCTATCTGCTGCTGGCCGTGGCGATGGATTGCGCGCTGGATCCGGTGTTGATGCTCGGCTTGGGACCCTTTCCGAAGCTCGGCATCGCCGGCGCGGCATGGTCGACCTTGATCACCCAGGCCGTCGCGCTGGCAGCGATGTTGGTTTCGCTGCGCCGCAGGCGCCACGTGCTGTGGCTCGGGCGCAAGGACATGCGCCTGTTCCGCATCGATCCGGCCATCCTCAAGACCCTGATCACCAAAGGCGTGCCGATGGGCCTGCAGATGGTGCTGGTCTCGCTGGCGATGATCGCCATGATGACGCTGGTCAATCGCTTCGGCACCGAGACCGCTGCCGCCTATGGCGCCGCGCTGCAGCTGTGGACCTACGTGCAGATGCCGGCGATGGCGATCGCCGCCGCTGCTTCGACGATGGCCGCGCAGAACGTCGGCGCAGGTCACTGGGATCGCGTCAGCGCCACCGCGCGCACCGGCGTGCTGTTCAATTTCCTGATGACAGGCGCACTGATTGCGCCGCTGATCTTGCTGGACCGTTGGAGCTTCGGGCTGTTCCTGCAGCCGGGCAGCGAGGCATTCAACGCGGCGCGGCATCTCAATCACATCGCGATCTGGTCGTTCCTGTTCTTCGGCGTGATGTTCGTGCTGTCCGGCGTGGTCCGCGCCACCGGCGCAGTGATTCCGCCGTTGATCATGCTGGTGATTTCGCTGTGGGGCATCCGCGTGCCGTTCGCCAACCTGATGCAGCCCACGCTGGGCGCCGATGCGGTGTGGTGGAGCTTCCCGGTCAGCTCGCTGTGCTCGATGCTGATGGCGATGGCGTATTACCGCTGGGGCGGCTGGCGCAAGGCCCGCATGGGCGCGGCCGATACCCGCACGATCGCGGTGCCGTCGGAAGTCCCGGCGGCATCGCCCTCGCCGGTCGCCGAGCCAGCCGATCCGCGCCACACGCCCGAAGACGTCCTGCAGAAATCCTGAAGCCGGTTAGCGTCCTAGAGCATGTCGATATCGCCCAGCGCCTGGATCAGGCGCCGCGCGCGTTTGTCGGGTTTGGTGTCCGGCGCGCGATAGCCGGTGCGCTCGGCCGCGCGCGTGGCGCGGGCTTCGGCGCGCCGCTGCTGCGAGGCCTCGCTTTCGCGATACAGCGCCTGCGCGACGGGCGCCGGACCCCGCTGGTCGGACACCCCCAGCACCACCACCTCGAAGCGCTCATCGCCGCGCTGCACCTGCAGCGCATCGCCAATGCGCACCGTGCGCGAGGGCTTGTTGGCGCGCTGGCCGGCCACGTCCACCTTGCCCAGCGTCACCGCATCCTTGGCCAGGGCGCGGGTCTTGAAGAACCGTGCGGCCCAGAGCCAGACATCCAGGCGGACGGTCGATTCGACAGCAGTTTCAGTCATGTTTTCCTGAGAAATCGGGTTTGATGGTGTCCTGCCTGCTGGACCGGCCCGCGGGCATTTCCGGATGACAAGGATCCCGCACCATCGATGCTGCTTGGGAGCGGGCCAGGCTGTCCGCCGACGTCGAGGAGGCCACCTGGCACTCCGGGCGATCCGCGGGACGCACCTCCGCGCCGTCGCGATAGGCATCACTGGCGCAGGCCGACAACATCAGGCCGCAAGCCACGGCAATCAAGGTCGTTTTCATCTTCTGGTCTTCTTCGTCGCTTTACGCAACAGGCTGGCTTCCATCCCCTGCATCAGGTCCCGCGGCTGCGGAAGTTGATTTCCGAGTGCGCATCCACTTCCTGCTGGCACGATCGGGACATGCGCGCATCGCGAATGCCTTGTTCAAACTCCGCGCCATGCTTGCCATCGCGCAGCTCTTTGGGAAACGGCGGCTGGTTGGCTGCATCACGCGCCTGCTGCTGGCAGGCCAGCGACACGTTGGAGCCATCCAGGCCAATGGAACTGGCGCAACCGCCCAATGAGAACACCAGCATCGCGCAGGCCAGTTTTGCGCTCATTTGCATCATCGACATCGCATCACCTCATCCGTTGAGGGGACCAGGCCACGCCGCCGTAATCATCCTGATCCACGAAGCAAGAAACCCGGCACAAGGCCGGGTTTCGAGCATAACGCAGCGCTGCCGAGGCGGCGCTTGGCGTTGGGACTTACTCCGCAGCGGCCGACGAAGCAGCAGCCTGACGGGCAGCCTTGGCCTGCGCAGCGGCGGCCAGGTCTTCCTTGATGCGGGCAGCCTTGCCCTGCAGACCACGCAGGTAGTACAGCTTGCCGGCGCGGACCTTACCGCGACGCTTCACTTCGACCGAGTCGATGGTGGCGCTGTGGGTCTGGAAGACGCGCTCGACGCCGAAACCGTGCGAGATCTTGCGGACGGTGAAAGCCGAGTTCAGGCCGGCGTTCTTCTTGGCGATGACCACGCCTTCGTACGCCTGCACGCGCTCGCGGTTGCCTTCCTTCACCTTCACGTTGACGACGACGGTGTCACCCTGGCTGAACTGCGGCAGCTCGCGGGTGATCTGGGCGGATTCAAATTCCGCGATGATGGACTTGTTCAACTTGCTCATGGTGGCACCGATATCTTGTTCGGGTGGATGTGTCGGTTATCGACAGCAACGGCTGATGCAGTCGCAGGATGACGCTGCACGTTTATTGTGATCTGGCAGCCCGCAAAGCCGGAGCCGGCCGCGGGAACTGCGCATTCTAGACGAATTTCCTGCCGCGTGGCTAGGGTTGTTCCGCTTTGCCTCCGGCGGCGTGTTCGGCCCGGAAGGCCTCCAGCAGCTTGCGATCGGCCTTGGACAGCCCGGCCTCGTCCAGCAGGTCCGGCCGCCGCAGCCAGGTCCGGCCTAGCGACTGCTGCCGGCGCCAGCGCGCGATCGCCGCGTGGTTGCCCGAACGCAGCACGTCCGGCACCTCGCCCCAGGCGTGGCTGGCCGGATGGGTGTAATGCGGGCAATCCAGCAGGCCGCCCTCACCTTCGAAACTGTCCTGCGCGGCGGACTCGGCATCGTTGAGCACGCCGTCCTGCAGGCGCGCCACCGCGTCAATCAGCACCGCCGCGGCCAGTTCGCCGCCGGACAGCACGTAATCGCCGATGGAAATCTCCTCGTCGACCTCGTTGACCAGGAAGCGCTCGTCGACCCCTTCATAGCGGCCGCACAACAGGATCATGCGCGGCAGCGTCGCCAGCTCGCGCACCCGCGCCTGGGTCAGCGGCCGGCCCTGCGGAGTCAGGTACACCACCGGCGCGGGCGCCGGATCGGCCACGCGGGCCGCGTCCAGACAGGCGCGCAGCGGCTCGATCAGCATCACCATGCCCGGCCCGCCGCCGAACGGACGGTCGTCCACGCGGCGGTAGTTGCCGGTCGCGTGATCGCGCGGATTCCAGCCCTGCACCTGCAGCAGGTCGCGTTCGCGCGCACGCCCGACCACGCCAAAGCCGGTGCTCTGGTCGATGAATTCGGGAAACAGGCTGATGACGTCGATGCGCATGGGCGAAAGGCGGACGCTCGTTGGAACCCCAGTATGGCCAGCCGCAGCCGGCCGGCACGGATCAGAAATCCGGATCCCAGTCCACGCCGACGATGCCGGTTTCGAAATCCACGCCAGTGACGAACTCGGGCTGCACGAACGGGATCAACCGCTCCTTGTCGCCCTTGGCCACCAGCACATCGTTGGCACCGGTCGAAAACAGATGCGAGACCGTGCCGAAATCGCGACCGTCGGCATTGATCACGCGCAGGCCTTCCAGATCGACCCAGTAGTACTCGTCGGGCTTGGGCGGCGGCAGCGCGCTGCGCGGCACCGAGATTTCCAGGCCCACCATCGCGTCGACCGCATCGCGATCATCCACGCCAGGCAGGTCGGCGATCAGGTGCTTGCCGGAATTCTTGCCACGCGCACCCTTCAGCTCGCGCTCGTTGCCAGCAGCATCGCGCAAGGTCCAGGGCTGGTAGCGGAAGATGGCTTCGCGCGGCTCGGTCCAGGATTCGATCTTGACCTGGCCACGCACGCCAAACGCGCCGACCACCCTGCCCAGCAGAATGCGGCGCGTTGAGTTCTCAGTCATGAGAGCAGCCGGCCGCGCTTGACGCGCGGCCGAGGCAATTAGGCCGAAGCCTGCGCGGCTTCGAGCTTGCCCGCTTCCTTGTACAGGTTGCGGACCTTGTCGGTCAGCTGGGCGCCCTGGCCCACCCAATGGTCGACGCGCGCCTTGTCCAGCACGATGCGCGGCTCGGCGCCCTGGGCGACCGGGTTGTAGTAACCCACGCGTTCGATGTTGCGGCCGTCGCGCGCGCTGCGCACGTCGGTGACGATGATGTGGTAGAAGGGGCGCTTCTTGGCGCCGCCGCGGGTAAGGCGGATCTTGACCATGGTTGTTCTCGTGTTGCCCAGTCGCCAGGATGGCGAGGTAAGCCGGCGATTATAGCGGGCCACGGGCCAGACGCAAACTCCCGGGAGCGTCCGCCCGTCAGGCGCAGCCCGCCTTCCCGCTCAGATCCGCTCCCAAGGCTGGCTTGCCAGCGCCTGGTCCAGCAACCCCTGCAGCCCCGGTGCGGCCGGCAATGAAACCCCATCGATTGCGCCGACCGGCGTGCAGCCATTGGCATTGGCGGTGAACGCCGACCAGCACTTTGCCTGCGCCAGCGTCACTTCGCCCGTGTTCTGCGAGACGCCAAGCGCGGCCAGACCCCGCTGCAGCAGTCCCTCGCAGGTGCCGCGCAAGGCCGGCGCCTCCGGCCAGTGCACGCAGGCGCCATCCCAGAAGCCGATGTTCCAGACCGTGCCTTCGACCACGCGGCCCGACGGCTGCAGCGCATCGACGAACAGCGCGTCATCGCAGCCCGCCTTGCGCGCCTGGCGCCGGTAGTGGAACAGCGGCGCCATCGCCACGTGCTTGATCTGCGGGAGCGGCCGCACGAAGGCGAAGCATTTCAGCGTCAGCGGAGACGCCTGAGCGATCGGCGCGGCGGCGGCGACCGAGATCAGCCATTCCGGCGTCACGATTTTCAGCGGATCGCGGTAATTGAAATCGCGTGCGAAGCCGGTGATCCGCACCGAGGCCTCGCCCTGCCCGGCCAGCACCGTGCGCAGCATGTCGCGCAGCGCATCCGCGTCGAAATCCGCATCGAACAGCGTCGCATGCCCTTCCCGAAGCCGCGCCAGATGCAGGCCCAGCCCCTGGACCGCGCCGTCGCGCACGCGCATCGCAGTGAAGTGGCCGTACGACAGCGCGGCCAGCGCGCGCAGATCGGCCTCGTCGACCGGGCGGGCGCCGCAATACAGGGTCGGCGCGCTCACAGCAGCGCGTCGGCTTGCGCCCACCAGTCCTGCAACAGCGTCGCCGCCGGTTGCGCCCGAGCCTGCCAGGCCGATTGCCCAGCCCAGGCCTGCATCGCCTCGATCCGGTTCTCAGCCGCAGCCTGTTTGCGCATGCCGGCAGTCAGGCCGCGCTGCACCGGATACGGCGCGGACGGCGGGGCATCGGGTGCGGAGGTCGTACGCACGTAATCGGTGGCGATCGCCCGGCCGAGCCGACCGGAAAAGGCGCGCGTCGGCCAGGTATCCTGCGGCTCGGTGGTCGCCAAGGCTTGCGCCCAGGCGGGCGCAATCGCCGCTTCCGGCGTGCGCAGGAAGGCGGTGCCGACCATCGCCGCACTCGCACCCAGCGTCAGAGCTGCAGCGACGCCGCGACCATCTGCAATACCGCCCGCGGCGATCACGGGAATCGACAAGGCATCGGCCAACCGTGGCACCAGCGCGAACAACCCCACCAGCTGGCGCTCGGCCGCCGCAGGATCAAACGCGCCGCGATGGCCACCGGCCTCGAAGCCCTGCGCCACCACCGCATCGGCGCCGGCGTCCTGCGCGATGCGCGCTTCCTCCAGCGTCGTGGCCGTGGCGAACCACGCCATGCCGGCCTGCTTGAGCGCCTGTACCTGATCCGGCGTCAGCACACCCATGATCGTGGACAGCACCTGCGGACGCGCGGCGAGCGTGGCGTCGAACTGTTCCTGGAAATCGGCCGGACCCGCATCGCTGGCACTGGCCGGAACGTCCGGACCCCATTGCCCCAGCAGATCACGCATCGCCGACTCCGCCGCGGCATCACGCGCCGGCGGCGCATCGGGCACCCACAGATTGATCTGGGCCGGGCCGTCGGACTGGCGACGGAACGCGTCCATCCACGTGCCGATGTCCTGCGGCGTGGACAGCACGGCGCCCATCGCCCCCATGCTGCCGGCATTGGCCAGCGCGGTCGACAGCGGCACCGGGCAGGCGCCGGCCATCGGCGCCAGCAACACCGGCAGGCGCACGCCGAAACGTGCGCAGAAGTCTTGTGATCGCTGGCGCGCCGCCGAGACCATCAGGCGATCAACGGAACGGCATGCCGCCGCGGCCGCCGCCCATGGCGCCCATCATCCCCTTCATGCCGCGCATCATGCCCTTCATGCCGCCGCGGCCGAGCTTGCTCATCATCTTTTCCATCTGGGTGAACTGCTTCATCAGCTTGTTCACGTCAGAAGGCTGGGTGCCCGAGCCCTTGGCGATGCGGGCGCGGCGCGAGCCGTTGAGCAGCGCCGGGTTGCGACGCTCCTTCTTGGTCATCGAGCCGATGATGGCGATCATGCGCGGCACTTCCTTGTTGCCGGCAACCTGCGCCTTGAGATGGTCGGGCACCTGGCCCAGGCCCGGCAGCTTGTCCATCAGCGCACCGATGCCGCCCATGTTCTGCATCTGCTCCAGCTGGTCGCGCATGTCGTTGAGGTCGAACTTCTTGCCCTTGGCGACCTTCTCGGCCAGCTTCTGGGCCTTGTCCTTGTCGACCTGGCTTTCGACCTGCTCCACCAGCGACAGCACGTCGCCCATGTCCAGGATGCGGCTGGCCACGCGCTCGGGATGGAACACGTCCAGGCCATCGGGCTTTTCGCCCACGCCGATGAACTTGATCGGCTTGCCGGTGATGTAGCGCACCGACAGCGCGGCGCCTCCACGGGCGTCACCGTCGGTCTTGGTCAGGACCACGCCGGTCAGCGGCAGCGCTTCGGAGAAAGCCTTGGCGGTGGTGGCCGCGTCCTGCCCGGTCATCGAGTCGACGACGAACAGCGTTTCGACCGGCTTGACCGCGGCATGCAGCGCCTTGATCTCGTCCATCATCGCTTCGTCGATCGCCAGGCGGCCGGCGGTATCGACGATCAGCACATCGGCGTAGGACTTGCGCGCGTCTTCGATGGCGGCGCGGACGATATCGACCGGCTTCTGGTCGGCGCTGGAGGCAAAGAACGGCACGTCGACCTGCTGGGCCAGCGCCTTGAGCTGCTCGATGGCGGCCGGACGGTAGACGTCGGCGCTGACGACCATGACCTTCTTCTTGCGCTTCTCTTTCAGGTGCTTGGCCAGCTTGGCCACGGTGGTGGTCTTGCCCGCGCCCTGCAGGCCGGCCATCAGGATCACCGCCGGCGCCGGCACGTTGAGGTTCAGGTCGGTGGCGGCCGAGCCCATGACTGCGGTCAGCTCGTCGCGCACGACCTTGATCAGCGCCTGGCCCGGCGTCAGCGACTTGAGCACTTCCTGGCCGACCGCGCGCACCTTGATGCGTTCGACCAGCGCCTGCACGACCGGCAGGGCGACGTCGGCTTCCAGCAGCGCGATGCGCACCTCGCGGGTGGCCTCGCGGATGTTTTCCTCGGTCAGGCGGCCTCGGCCACGCAGGCGCTCGATGGTGCCGGACAGGCGCTGGGTCAGGGATTCAAACATGGGAGGGACCGAGGGGATGGCAAAGCGGGCGCGCAGTATATCCGGGCGCGTTTTCCTCATTGCGCAATCGGGAATGGTTCTCGCCCAGCGCGGGCGCGTGCGACACTGAACACATGGGTTTCATCCTTCCTGCCATCGCCCTCTATCTGCTGGCGACCATCCTGCTGGTGCGCGCGGTCGGTCGCGATGCCATCGGCCCTTCAAGCACCTGGCGCTGGCCGGCCCTGGCCGCGATCGCGCTGCACGCCGGCTATCACCTGTGGGTCGCCTGGCGCACGCAGGGTGGGCCGGACATGCATTTCTTTTCGGCGCTATCGCTGGTCAGCCTCGGCATGGCGGCGATGACCGCACTGGTCGGGGCGCGGGGGCGCATGGCGACGGTGGGCGTGGTCGCCTTCCCGCTGGCGGCGCTGTTGTTGGGCGTCTATCACGGCTATGGCCACAAGCCTTCGCCCGGCCTGGACTGGCGCCTGCAGCTGCACGCCTGGATGGCGCTGCTGGCCTACGCGACGCTGGCCGTGGCCGCGCTGCTGGCGATCATGCTGTGGGTGCAGGAGCGCGCCCTGCGCCGGCGCGAGTTCCACACCTGGCTGCGCGCCCTGCCGCCGATGACCGAGCTGGAAACCCTGCTGTTCCGCACGATTGCCGTCGGCTTCGCCCTGCTGACCGCGACCCTGCTGACCGGCGCGGTGTTCGTGCAGGACTTCTTCGCCCAGCACCTGATGCACAAGACCGTGCTGAGCGTGCTGTCGTGGCTGGTGTTCGGCGGCTTGCTGCTGGGCCGCTGGCGCCGCGGCTGGCGCGGGGCAAAGGCCGTGCGCTGGACGCTGGTGGCCATGGCCTTGTTGTTGCTGGCGTTTTTCGGGAGCAAGGCGGTGCTGGAATTGATCCTGCACCGCACCCTGTGAGCTGACCGTTCTGTCAGCAGAATGACAGCACAGGTCATTCTATTGCTGAAACAATATTTGCATTGACAATTATTTCCATGGCGAGGATCATGCCGCGCCATGAAACCCCTTGCGTCCATTTGTCCGCCCGCCAGCGGCTCTTCGCTCGGCCTGCTGATCCGCCAGACGCGCGATGCGATCTGGGAAGCTATGGAAAAGGAACTGGTCGCCGCCGGCCATGACCTGACCTTCAGCCAGTTCGTCACCATCAAGAAGCTCGCCGACGGCATCGCCAGCGTGACCGACCTGGCCCGCGCGGCCGAAGTCCATCCCGGTGCGATGACCCGCCTGCTCGACCGCCTGGAAACCCGCGGCCTCGTCACGCGCAAGGCCGATCCCGGCGATCGCCGCGCCCTGCATATCCATCTCACCGAGTCCGGCACCGCGATCTGGCAGGACATCAACCTGTGTGGCCAGCGCGTGCTCCAGCGCGCCACCCGCGGCATGTCCGAAGCCGAATCCAGCGAGCTGATGCGCCTGCTTGAGCTGGCCCGCAACAACCTCACCTCCGAGACCGTTTGACCATGTCCACGCCTGTTTCCACGCGCCTGCCCGGCAGGCTCACCGTGTCGCTGGCCTGCGCCCTCGTCCTGGCCGGCTGCGCGAGCAGCCACGGCCTGAGCACGACCGGCCAGCCGCTCGACGCCGACACCCTCACCGCCCAGCAGAGTCTGGGTAGCGACGCCTACAGCGCGGCCGCCTTCCCCACGCAGGACTGGTGGAACACGCTGGGCGATCCGCAGCTGGACAGCCTGATTAAAGAAGCCCTGGCCGGCAGCCCGTCGCTGGCCGCGGCCGATGCGCGCCTGCGCCAAGCCCAGGCCCAGGCCGGCCTGTCCGATGCGCAGCGCAAGCCGACCTTGGCCGCGACCGGCCAGTACAGCGGCGTGCAGCTGCCCGAAGGCCTGACCGGCCCAGAGATCGGCGGCGACATCATGTGGGCCAACGTGCTGATGCTCGACTTCAAGTGGGCGCCGGATTTGTGGGGCGGCCAGCGTGCCGCGTGGGAAGCCGCCGTGGGCCAGGCCAAGGCCGCCCAGGTCGATGCCCAGGCCGCGCGCCTGACCCTGTCGGCCAACATCGCCCGCACCTATATCTCGCTGTCGCAGGCGTATGAGGCGCTGGACGTGGCCCGCCGCGAACAGCAGCGCTCCGGCCACCTGCGCGACCTCAGCCAGCAGCGCGTCACCGCCGGCCTGGACAACGACCTGCAGCTGCGCCAGGCCGAAAGCACGATCGCCGGTGCGCGCCAGCAGGAACAGGCCGCCGAACACCAGATCGCCACCCTGCACAACGCGCTGGCCGCACTGCTGGGCAAGGGCCCGGACCGCGGCCAGTCGATCACGCAGCCCAAGCTGCTCGACGCGCCGGCACCGGCCGTGCCCGGCGTGCTGCCCAGCGAACTGCTTGGCCATCGTGCCGACGTCGTGGCCGCCCGCTGGAAGGTCGAAGCCGCCAGCCGCGGCATCGACGCGCGCAAGGCGGCCTTCAAGCCCAGCGTGAACCTCAACGTGATCGCCGGCCTGGCCTCGGCGCACCTGTCGGACCTGTTCAACAGCGACGCGGCGCTGGGCCTGGGCGGCCCGGCGATCAGCCTGCCGATCTTCGACGGCGGCCGCCTGCGCGCCAACCTGGACAACGCCGACGCCCAGTACGACCTGGCCGTGGCCAGCTACAACGAATCCCTGGTCGGGGCGATGCGCGATGTCGCCGACGCCGTGCAGGCCGCCCGTTCGCTCGACGCCCAGACCGCCTCGGTCACCCAGGCGCGCGATGCGGCGCAGAAGGCCTTCGACCTGGCCAGCAGCCGCTATCACGCGGGCCTGGGCACCCAGTTGGACGTGCTCAGCGCCCAGCGCCCGCTGCTGCAGCTTGAACAGCAACTGGCCGGCCTGCATGCGCAGCGCTACGCCGCCGTGGTCGACCTCGACCAGGCGCTTGGCGGCGGCCTGCAGCTGACCGCTCCCTCTTCCACTCTTGCCACCGAAACCACCCCATGAACACGCAGACCCAAACTCCCGCAGCGGCCGGCACCCCGCCGCAGAAGAACAACCGCAAGCGCGCGCTGCTGATCCTGCTGCTCGTGGTGATCGTGGCCGGCGCCGCGTGGCTGGCCTACGAGCTGCTGTACGGCCGCTGGCACCAGTCCACCGACGACGCCTATGTGGACGGCAACATCGTCTCGATCGTGCCGCAGACCATGGGCACGGTGGTCAGCATCGATGCCGACGACGGCATGCGCGTGGAAGCCGGCCAGGCGCTGGTCCACCTGGACCCCAACGACGCCCAGGTCAGCTATGACCAGGCCGTGGCCAACCTCGCCGGCACCGTGCGCCAGGTGCGCGGTCTCTTCAGCAACGTCGAGTCCGGTGAATCGGACCTGCGCGCCCGCCAGGTCGCCGTCGACCAGGCCCGCGCCGACGTCAAGCGTCGCGAAGGCCTGGTGGCCACCGGCGCGGTCTCGCGCGAAGAACTGGCCCACGCCCGCGACATCCTGACCTCGGCCGAAGCAGCCCTGGGCGGCTCGCGCGGCAACCTGCAGCGCACCCGCGCGCTGGTCGATGCCACCACCGTCGGCAAGGCGCCGCAGGTCGAGGCCGCCGCCTCGCAGCTGCGCCAGGCCTACTTGAACCTGCAGCGCACGGCCATCGTCGCGCCGGTCTCCGGCTACGTGGCCCAGCGCCGCGTGCAGCTGGGCCAGCAGGTCCAGCCGGGCACCACGCTGATGACGATCGTGCCGATCGACCAGGTCTGGGTGGAAGCCAACTTCAAGGAAACCCAGCTGGGCAAGATGCGCATCGGCCAGCCGGTGGAAGTGCATGCCGACCTGTACGGCAGCGACGTGACCTATGAAGGCAAGGTCGACAGCCTGGGCCTGGGCACGGGCAGCGCGTTCTCGCTGCTGCCGGCGCAGAACGCCAGCGGCAACTGGATCAAGATCGTCCAGCGCCTGCCGGTCAAGATCACCCTGGACCCCAAGCAGCTGCAGGAACACCCGCTGCGCATCGGCCTGAGCATGGATGTGGACGTGGTGCTGAAGGACCAGAACGGCCCCGTGCTGGCCCCGGCCCGCCAGGCCGGCGCCGATGCCAAGCCGCTGATGACCACCACGGCCTACGAGAAGCAGCTGGCCGATGCCAACCAGCTGATCACTTCGATCATCGAGCAGAACCTGCCCGAGTCGGCCAAGAAGAACTGAGCACACACTGATGTCCACCATCGCCGAAGACGCGGGCGGCCCAGCGGCCGCCCCACAGCCGGCGGCGCAGCCGTTCCGGCCACCGAACTTCGCCCTGGCCACGGTCGGCCTGGCGCTCGCCTCGTTCATGCAGGTGCTGGACACCACCATCGCCAACGTCTCGCTGCCCACCATCTCGGGCAACCTGGGCGCCAGCGCCAACCAGGCCACCTGGGTTATCACCTCGTTCGCGGTCAGCAACGCCATCGCGCTGCCGCTGACCGGCTACATGACCCGCCGCTTCGGTGAGGTCAAGCTGTTCACCTGGGCCACGCTGGCCTTCGTGGTGGCCTCATTCCTGTGCGGCATCGCCAACTCGATGGGCCTGCTGGTCGTGGCCCGTGCGATCCAGGGCTTCGTTGCCGGCCCGATGTATCCGGTGACCCAGGCGCTGCTGATCTCGATCTATCCCCCGAACAAACGCGGGCAGGCCATCGCGCTATTGGCGATGGTCACGGTGGTGGCGCCGATCGCCGGCCCGATCCTGGGCGGCTGGATCACCGACAACTACAGCTGGGAATGGATCTTCTTCATCAACATTCCCATCGGCATCTTCGCCAGCCTCGTGGTCGGCCGGCAGATGAAGGGCCGCCCGGAAAAGCTGCAGACGCCGAAGATGGACTACATCGGCCTGGCTACGCTGGTCCTGGGCGTGGGCGCGCTGCAGATCATGCTGGACCTGGGTAATGACGAAGACTGGTTCAACTCGCACAAGATCGTGATCCTGACCATCGTGGCGGCGATCGCGCTGACGGTGTTCGTGATCTGGGAACTGACCGAGAAGGATCCGATCGTCAACCTGCGTCTGTTCCGCCACCGCAACTTCGCGGCCGGCACGCTGGCGCTGGTGATGGCCTACGCGGCGTTCTTCGCCATCAGCCTGCTGGTGCCGCTGTGGCTCCAACGCAACATGGGCTACACGCCGATCTGGGCGGGCCTGGCCACCGCGCCGATCGGCATCCTGCCGGTGCTGCTGACGCCGTTCGTGGGCAAGTACGCGCACCGATTCGACCTGCGCGTGCTGGCCAGCGTGGCCTTCGTGGTGATGGCCGGCACCAGCTTCCTGCGCGCGGGCTTCAACCTGGACGTGAACTTCGGCCGCGTGGCCGAGGTGCAGTTGATCCAGGGCCTGGGCGTGGCGCTGTTCTTCATGCCCGTGCTGACGATCCTGCTCTCCGACCTGGAACCGCATGAGATCGCCGCGGGCTCGGGCCTGGCCACGTTCGTACGCACGCTGGGCGGCAGCTTCGCCGCCTCGCTGACGACCTGGATCTGGAACCGGCGCATCACCGTCCACCATGCCGAGCTGACCGAAAACATCAGCGCCTACGATCCCGCCATGCACCAGACCGTGACCCAGCTGGGCCGAGGCGACGTGCAGACCGGCGCGGTGGCGCTGAACCAGATGATCGGCCAGCAGGCCGCGCAGATCGGCTTCAACGAGGTCTTCCACCTGCTGGGCTGGATCTTCCTGGCGGTGATCGTGTTCGTATGGTTCGCCAAACCGCCGTTCGCGGCCAAGGCCGGCGGCGGCGCCGCAGCCGGCGGTCACTGATCTCACGCACATCGCTGGAGACGAAGCAGGGCCGCAGCGATGCGGCCCTGCTTCTTTATGGGGCACCTGCAGCGAGGTCAGCGCAGCAGCACCACTTCCTCGGCGCTGGTGGGATGGATCGCCACGGTGTCGTGCAGGTCGGCGAGCGTGGCGCCCAGCTTCACCGCCACGGCAAACCCCTGCAGGATTTCGTCCGCGCCCTCGCCCATCAGATGCACGCCGACCACGCGCTGCTCTTCGCCCACGCACACCAGGCGGAACAGGCTGCGCAGCGGCGCATCGCCCAGCGCATACAGCATCGGCCGGAACGCGGTGGACAGCAGCTGCACGGCGTCATCGCCGTACTTGGCGCGCGCCTCTTTCTCCGACAGCCCCACGCTGCCCAACGGCGGATGCGAGAACAACACCCGCGGAATGTTCTCGTAATCCAGCTTGGCCTTGGGCTGGCCGCCGAACAGGCGATCCATCAGGCGCCGCGCGGCGGCGATCGCCACCGGCGTCAGCTCCGGCCCCAGGTCGGTGACATCGCCGATGGCATGGATGCCGGCGACATTGGTGTCCTGCCAGGCATCGACCTGCACATAGCCATCTGCATCGCGACGGACGCCGACGTCTTCCAGCCCAAGGTCATGCGTATTGGGCACACGCCCGGTGGCGAAGATCACGCAGTCGAAAGGTTCCGACGACACATCGGTGTTCGTCACCACGCCAACCCGCGCGCCGGCCCTTTCAAGTGCGGTCACTTCGGTATTGAAGTGCAGGCCGATGCCCAGTTCGTGCAGGTTCTCCGCCAGCTGCAGCGTCAACCCGCGGTCGAAGGACTCCAGCAGGCATGGTCCGCGCACGAAGACTTCCACCTGGCTGCCCAGCGCCTGCAGCAGGCCAGCCAGTTCGACCGCGATATAGCCACCGCCGATCAACGCCACGCGCGCCGGCGCGGCACGCAGGTCGAAGAAGCCATCCGAATCGATCGCCAGCTCCGCGCCGGGAATGTCCGGATGCATCGGATGGCCGCCGGTGGCGATCAACACATGCGGTGCCTTCAGGTCCAGGCCGTTGTCGCAATGCACGCCGCCGGGGACCAGCGTGCCACGCGCGGGGATGCGCATGACGCCGGCGCCTTCCAACCGCTCGCGATAGCGCGCGTGGATGTTTTCGATATAACGCTGGCGATGGGCGATGAAGGTGTTCCAGTCCAGCGGACCGCCCGACACTGCAAACCCCATGTCGGCGGCCATCTCGACATACCGGGAGAGTTCGGCCGCCAGCCACATCGCCTTCTTCGGCACGCAGCCGACGTTGACGCAGGTGCCGCCAAGTTCGTCCGGCGCCAGGATCGCGACGCTGGCGCCATGCTCGGCCGCGCGAAACGCGCCAGCAAGGCCGCCGGAGCCGCCGCCGATGACGATCAGGTCGTACTGCGTGTTGTCGTGTTCCGCCATGCCATCCCACTCCATCCGATCAGGGCCGGCGCGCACATAGCCACCCGGCCGCGCGCCATGGCATCGACGATGCCCTTCCAACGCAGGCGGGCAGCATGACGGGTTCGGCTGCGTGGGACAGGTGACGACGCGCGCGGTGCGTTCATCGATGGCGACGTGGTGCTACGACGCCACGCGATTCAAGGCCGCGTGCGCCCTTGCGGCACGCGCGCATAGGTCAGCATGCGCAGCACCCATTCGGCCGGACCGAGGCGGCCCGACTTCAACCACGCCTGGCTCAGCCGCAACTGCAGCGCGAACAGTCCTAGCGCAAACACCACCTGCCAGCCACGCCCCAGGCCGAATGCGCCCAGCCCATAGCCGTAGAACACCCAGGTGCACACCAGCGACTGCAACAGGTAGTTGCTCAAGGCCAGGCGGCCGGCGGCGGCCAGCCGACCCGCCAGGCGCTGCATGCCCGGACGTTCGAGCCAATGCAGCACCCAGGCCACATAACCCAGGCACAGCGGCAGCGCCGCACTCGAAAACAGCGCGGCCGCCAGACAGGTGCGCAGATCCACACGCCCCGGCGCGATCCACGGCGTACAGGCCAGCGAGGCGCAGACCAGCGCTGTGCCCAGCGGCAAGGCGCCTACGCGAAAGCATTTCAACAACCGCGCATGTGCAGACGGTTGCGCGAACACCTCGGCCAGCCAGGCGCCGATCATGAAAAGCCCAAGCACCTGCGCGCCATTCATCGGCAGCACCGTGAGCGTTCCGCCCAGGTCGTGCAGGCGCTGCCAAGTCGCGGCTGCGTAATTGCCCTGTCCGTAGGCCGACTGCTGCGCCTGCGTGAGCGCGGCCATCGTGTCCGCCTGGGCTTGCAGTGAATGCTGCCAGCTCGGATCGCCGGCCAGCGCCAGTCCGGCAAGCCCGGCCAGCAGCGAGATCAGCGGCGGCACCAGGAACAATCCCAGCCCGACAAACGCCAGCGCGCGACCCAGCACGTCGCGGAACGCCAGCAGCACCAGTCCGCACAGCGCATAGGTCACCAGCACATCGCCGGACCACACCAGCAGCGCATGGGCCAGGCCGATCACCAGCAGGCCCAGGCAGCGTCGCCACCACACCCAGCCCAGCGACCAGCCCTCGCGCTCGGCGCGCCTGGCCATCACCGCAAACCCCGCGCCGAACAACAGCGAGAACAAGGCAATGAACTTGCCCTGCACCAAGACATAGATCGCCGCATCAGCCCAACGGTCCACGCCGTGCAATGCAGGATCGATCCCGGTCCCCATCACCGACGGCGGGCCAGCGAAGCCTTCCAGGTTCATCAGCAGGATGCCCAGCAGGGCAAGTCCCCGCAGCACGTCCATCACTGCCACGCGCGCGACCGGCGCCAGTGGCGCGGGACGCGTTGAAGCATGCGCGCCCGACATCAGCGCCAAGGCCTCAAACGAAGACGGCCCGCATCAAGCGGGCCGCCCATCGCGTCGGGAAGGGTCCCGATCAGTGTCAGTGCTCGACGCCGCCGTCGCCGTGCACGTGGCCGTGCTCCAGCTCTTCGGCCTTGGCTTCACGCACTTCGATCACTTCCACGTCGAAATGCAGGTCCTTGCCGGCCATCGGGTGGTTGAGGTCCACGTCGACCACGCTCATGCCGATTTTCTGGATCGTGACCGCGCGCGGGCCGAAGTTGGTCTGCAGCACAACCTGCTGGCCGACGCTGAGCTTCTGCGCGCCGAAGTGCTTCTTGGGCACGCGCTGGGTCAGGCCATCGCGGCGCTCGCCGTAGGCTTCGGCCGCACCGACGTCCACGCCGAAGCTCTCGCCGGCTTCCTTGTCCATCATCGCGTTTTCCAGGCCCGGGATGATGTTACCGTGGCCGATCAGGATCGCCAGCGGCTCGCGGTCCTTGGAGGTTTCCAGCGGCTCGGAGCCGACTTCGGAAACGGTGTAGTGGAAACGCACGACGCTGTCTTTGGCGATTTTCATTGAAAACTCTTGGGTGGGCCGCGGTGCGCGGCTTGAAGGCGCGGCTTGTCTGCCGCAGGGCGTGCGGTCAACATTGGCCGCGATGAAGACCGCCCATTATCCCGGCTCGCCCCGGTGCTTGCCAGTCGCCCGCGCCGCCGCCGGCCTCGTCCTGGGCGCGACCCTGCTGCTGGCCGGCTGCGGCAGCGAGCGCGAGGCGGTCCGCAAGCCGGCGCCGCCGGCCTCCACCCGGGTCTGGCCGACCACCCAGGTCGGCGATCCGGCCGCGGTCAACAATGTCCTGATGCGCGCCCTGGGCCTGGTCGGCACGCCCTATCGCTATGGCGGCAACACGCCGGATGCGGGCTTCGACTGCAGCGGCCTGGTCAGCTACGTCTATCGCGACATGCTGGACCTGCGCCTGCCGCGCACCTCGCGCGACCTTGCCCAGGTCCAGGGCCCGAAGATCGCCGAAGACCGCCTGGCGCCGGCCGACCTGGTGTTCTTCGGCACCCGCGGCAACGTCAGCCACGTCGGCATCTACGTGGGCGAAGGGCGCTTCGTTCACGCGCCCAGCACCGGCGGCACGGTGCGCCTGGACCACCTCGACGGACCGTACTGGCGGGACCACTACACGGGTGCCCGCCGCGTTGTTAACTAAACGTGATCTTTGAAATGTGATGGATCTCGCATGTGACACAACGAATTAATAACGAACTTTGAACATTTTCACCAAGGTCTAACGGCAAACTCCAATCTCCGCCGCGAAACCTTCACCTGCCCGTGACGATCGACGACCTGCCGACAGGCCAGCCGCTCACCACCCGCCGACTCCGTCGCGGTTCGCTTCATCTCCTGATCCTGGCCCTGCTGGGCATGTCCGCATCGCCGTTGGCGATGGCCCAGGACGTCGCCAGCACGCAGGCCCAGCCGGTCTCGGCCGATGTCGCCACGGTGACCAGCCCGGTCGCGACCACCGTCGCCACCGGCGTGCCCACCACGATCAACCCGAACACCGCCGCCGTGCCGGCTGGCCAGGCCATCGCGCCAGCCGCCACGCCCGCACCGCTGGCCATTGCCATTCCCGCCACCGCACTGGCACCGGCTGCTGCCGTCCCGGCCGTCGCCGCCACCACGACCACCAGCGCCAGCCTGCGCGACAAGGCCACCCAGGCTGCCGCCGCCACCCTGACCGCCCTGCTGCCGCGCCTGGCCGCCAGCGACACGGTCCCGGTGATGGACCGTTCGGCCATGCTGGCCGGCGACCTGAGCCGCCTGCTGAGCAATTACGACCTGACCGGCGCCGCCGCCGCGGCCCACGACCAGAACGACATCGGCAAGATCCAGAACGTGCTGCAGCGCGCCCTGACCCTGCTGGGCACTCCGTATCGCTGGGGCGGCACCGATCCGGACAGCGGCCTGGATTGCAGCGGCCTGGTCGGTTACGTGTTCCGCACCGCGCTGGGCGTGGACCTGCCGCGCGTCTCGCGCGACATGGCCGCCGATGGCGATGGCCAGCTGATCAAGAGCCGCGACGAACTGCGTCAGGGCGACCTGGTGTTCTTCGGCGTTCGTGGCCGCGTCAACCACGTGGGCATCTACGTGGGCGAAGGCCGCTTCCTGCACTCGCCCAGCACTGGCAAGGACGTCCGCGTCGATACGCTGACCTCCGGCTATTGGGGTGGCCGCTTCATGCAGGCCCGCCGCGTGGCGATGTAAGCGCCACCTGCCCCGCAAAAGAAAAAGCCGGCGCAAGCGCCGGCTTTTTTGTGGCCCGTGATCTGCCGCCGCTCAGCTCGCGTCGGCGTGGAACGCCGCCACGGTCTGCTCGATGCCCTTGCTCAGCTCCATCACCTTCATGGCGTACTCGGCCAGGCGGTGGTCTTCGTCGTTGGTCGGCGTCCACGGCGGCACCGCGGTCGGCTTGCCTTCGGCCTGGTCCATCGCCACGAACACGATCACGCAATGCGTGCACAGGCGGCTGGCGGAGTTGCCGTCATCCAGGCCCAGGTCGCGGGCACGCACGTCCACCGCGAAATGCATGCTGCTGGTGCCGGTGTGGACCAGCTTGGCGGTGATGGTCACTAGGTCGCCGATCCGGATCGGGGCGACGAAGCGGATCCCGCCCACGGCCACCGTCACGCTGTAATGGCCGCTCCAGCCGACCGCTGCGGCATAGCCGACCTGGTCGATCCAGCGCATCACCACGCCGCCGTGGACCTTGCCACCGTAGTTGACGTCCTTGGGCTCGGCCAGGAATCGAAAAGTCAGTTCACGCTGTTCGCCGCGCATGCAGGCCTCCTGGTTGGAAGCGCCCAGTATGCCCACCTGCGTGACGGCCTTCGATGATTTGGCCGTGGAAAGCGCGGCCGCTTGGACGGTTTCGCGGCGGACCGCGTTGTTGGAGGAAGCGCTGACGGCAGGACGCCTCTGTGCTTGGACATCCGTGATGGTAATCACACTTATCCGGCGGAACGAATACGATCTGCGCACCAAGCAAGGGCACGACTGAGCCGCGCACTCCTGGGAGGGATGACATGGCGCACGTGGAACACGCGAACGGCTGCATCGTCTGGTTCGGGATTCCCCGCCAGGACGAGCGGGGAATCCTGGCCGCCAATGGCTGGCAACTCCGCGTCACCGAGATCGCCGCCGACAGCAACGTCGGCATCCGAAAGGGCGAACACGTCCTGGGCCTGCTGGACCTGCGCGGCGCCGACCGTTCCACTTTGGAGTCCCTGCAGCGGATCGCCGGCGAGCACGCCTACCTGCCGCTGCTGGCGGCCATCGACGACCACGCGGTGTCGGACCCGTCGCTGCGCGAGCTGCTGCGCAGCTGCCGCGGCAGCTTTTCCACGCCGACCGAACTGGCCGCCCTGCTGGAGCGCATCGCCGCAGGCGATCACGCCGACAAGCCGCGGTTGAACGTCTTGGTCGGCCAGAGCCCGGCGATGCAGCAGGTGCGCACCAACATCTACAAGTACGCGCCGGTCAACCTGCCGGTGCTGATCACCGGCGCGACCGGCACCGGCAAGGAGATCGCCGCACGCGCCCTGCATGCGCTGTCGCCGCGACGCGACCAGCCGTTCGCCCCGCTCAACTGCGGCGCGCTGGCGCCGCATCTGGTGCAGTCGGAACTGTTCGGCCATGAGCGCGGTGCGTTCACCGGCGCGGCCACGCGCCGGCTGGGCCTGTTCGAATCGGCCAACGGCGGCAGCGTGTTCCTGGATGAGATCGGTGACCTGCCCCTGGAAGCCCAGACCAATCTGCTCCGTGTCCTGCAGGAAGGCACGCTGGAGCGCGTGGGCAGCAACCAGCCGGTCAAGGTGGACGTGCGCATCCTTGCCGCCACGCACGTGGATCTGGAACAGGCGGTGGAAGCCGGGCGCTTCCGCAGCGACCTGTTCTACCGCCTCAACGTGCTGCGTCTGCAGATGCCGCGGCTGGCCGATCGCGGCGAGGACATCGAACTGATGGCGCAGCATTTCCTGGATCGGTTCCGCGAACACAACCCGATCCGCGCGCGCACCTTCGACGCCGGCGCGCGGCGGGCGATGCGCACCTTCGCCTGGCCGGGCAATGTGCGCGAGCTGATCAACCGTATCCAGCGCGCCGCCGTCATGGCCGACCGCGAGCTGCTCAGTGCGCGCGACCTGGAACTGGACGGCGCCCTGCCGCTCGCGGGCGACAACGCCCCGCCGCTGCACGACACCCGCGGCTGTGCCGAGCGCAACGCGGTGATGGGGATGCTGCGCGAATGCGGCTTCAACGTCAGCCAGGCCGCGCGCCGCCTGCAGGTCTCGCGCGTGACGCTGTATCGCCTGCTGCACAAGCATGGACTGCACGTCGAACAGATGCGCTGAAACCGTCGAACCTGTCGGCAGTGGATCGTCAACGCCTGAAAACGGAAAACCCCTGCCGACATGCAGGCGTTTTCGTTTCAGCACGTCGCGCGCATCAAAGCGTGTACGGCACCTTGACCGCCAGGCTGAAGTCCGGCGCATCCGGGGTCAGGCCGATGCCGAGCAAGGTCACCATCGTGGTCTTCTGGTTGAGCGCGTAGGTCACGCCCAGGTTGAACGCCGCCGCGTTGGCATCGCTGCCGATCACTTTGATCCACGGCGTGCCGTCGTAACGCGTCTTGGCGCGTGCGCTGAAACGCTCGGTCAGCGACATGCTCAAAGAGGTCCGCTCGTTGAAGGCAAACGCCACGCCGGCGCCGAAGTAATAGGAATTGCCCAGTTGCACGCTGCCCGGATTGACGGTGTCGGGATTGCTGTCGATATCGTCGAAGTCGCGTTCGAACGAATACGTCGCGCCCAGGTTGGCGAACAGGATCGCCGGGTCGGCCGTCTTGACCACCGACAGCCCCAGCGTGGCCTGCCACACGCCGTTGCCGGTCGGCTGTTCCTCGGGCACGGCGAAGCGGATGAACTGATCGTCATCTCGCTCCAGCACCTTCCACGGAATGCCGTAGGGCTCACGCCCGGTCGGCGCAGTGACACCGGCGGTGAGCACGGTCTCCGGCCAGCGCCCGTGTTCGCCGAACAGCTTGTAGTTGGCGCTCAACGAGACATCGCCCAGGCCGGTGCCGGTGGTTTCCTCCTGCGCGATCGCCGCGGCCGAGCCGCCTGCCCCGCCCTTCTGGTAGACGGTCTTGCGGCCCAGGTAGGGCACATCGACGTTCAAGGTCAGGCGCGGGCTCAGGCCCCAGCGCGCGGCCAGGTTGTAGGTGAGCGTGTCGGACTCGACGTTCTCGATCGCGATGTTGCCGAGGAAGATCGCATCCAGCGCCAGGAAGCCATTGAGCGTGAACTGCTTCCGGTCGTAGCGGTTGTAGCTGATGCTGTTCTCGATGGTCAGGCGCTGGTTGAACAAGGCCTGGTTCTGCTGCTTGACGTCGGCCACGCTGCGCATGGCTTCCTTCGCACGTGCGGCTTCTTCCGCAGTGCCGGCGTAGTTGCCGTCGGCTTGGCGCGGTGCGGGCGCTTGCGCGATCCGCGTGGCGGCAGCGGGCAAGGGCATGTCGTCGGCAGCCGTGGCGGAAGGATCGATCGACGAGGCCGGCGGCACCTTGCCGTTGACCTTGGCCTGCAGCGCCTGCATCTGCATGTCCAGTTCGCGCAGGCGCCGGATCTCCTGCGCGTAGCTGGCCTTGATCTGTTCCAGCTGCTGGCGCATCGCTTGCATTTCGCCGGGACTGGGCGCGGACTGGGCGCCCTCCAGCGGCGCGACCGGAGGCGTCGTCGCCTGTTGCGCCTGCGCGCCGAACGACAGCGCTGCCAGCAGGCCGCCTGCGACGGTGCCGCCCAAGCCCTGCATCACGCCAGAAGATTTGCGTTCCATGATCCCTGCCCTGCCCGTTGCGTGGTCCATGCGATTGATCGTCAGAAGTGCGCGGGCGTCACGCCGCGGCTGAAGCCGATGGCTTGCGCCACGTTCTGCAGCAGCGCGCCGCCGGCGGTGCCCGACTGCCGGATCAGGGTCAACTCCATCGAGTTGCTGATGTTCTGGTGGTAGCTGCCGAGCTGGATGGTCTGGCCCATGCTGCCGTTGCCGATCCATTGCTGGACCGCGCCGGCGCCTTCGATCTGAAGCATCACGCGCGCCGCGCCGGCATCGACACTGGCTTGCGCCAACGCGCCCTCGTTGCGTGCGCGCAGCGTGACCGCGGCGCCCTCCCCCAGCACGCTGGCATTGGCACCGGTCGCTGGGATACTGCCGCCTTCCAGCACGCGCAGTCGCGTGACGTTGGACGCGATGTTGCCGTCGCCAGCGACCTGCACGCTTTGCACCATGCCCTTGACGTTGCCCAGCCCCGCGCCATCGACCATGTTGTGCGTGGGCGATGCCGCATCGGCCAGCGCGCTGGGCGCCTCGATGCTCGTGATGCTGACGACCGGCTCGAAGGTCACTACCGGACGCTGCTTGCCATCGCTGAAATCCATGCCGATCTTCAGCGCGCTCTGCAGCACCTGGCCGGTGTCGCTTTGCCAGCTTGAATTCATGGTCACGCCGAACCAGGCCACGCTGCCGGCATCGACCGTGTAGCGGCCGCGCATATCACCTAACTCCTCGTCGGAGATCTCGGTGATGCCCGCCGGTGGAGATGCTGCTTCATCCTGTTGCAGCGCTTGTTCGGCATGCGCGCGCGCGGCCAATTGCGCACTGGCCAGCGCCACGCTGAGCGCTGCGATCCTGCAAATGTTCATGACGGAAACTCCCTAGAAGAGATCGGCGTGGGTAAAGCCGAAATCGAGCAGTTCTGCATCGGTGATCGGCCCCTGCCGCCCATACAGCGCGCGTGCGCTGGCCTTGCCGGTGCGCTCCAGCAGCACCGTGTTGCGATCGAAATCGCTGCCGATGACGATGAACACCGCCTTGGTCGGCCAGGCCTGGTCGAATTCGGCCAGGCTGATCGTGCGATTGCCCAGGATCGGATCGGCCAGCTCCACGTCGTCGCCGACGATCTGCTTGAGCACCACGAAATGGCGGAAACCGCGCACGTCCATCAGCACCAGGCCCGGCACCCGCAGCGAACGCAGGCGCTCCTGGTCGACGCGATAGCCGCGACCGCGCATCCCAAGCGATTCGACGTAGCGCTTGATGTCCAGCAGCGAGAACCCGCGCTGGGCGACGATCTCGCGATCGGACACGCCCATCAGCCCCTGGATCACCGTGTGCTCGTCGGCATCCAGCCGGTAGCCGTACTTGAGGATGGTGGCCAGCGCCGCCGCACCGCAGCTGTAGTCGGTGTGCTGGCGCACGATGTAGCGGAAGCGCGTCTCGCGCATGCTCAGCACATCGCTTTCAAATTGAGCGCCGTTGGGCAGCACACCACTGAAGCTGACGCCGCCCGCATCGGCTCGCACCGCGCCGCCGGCCAGCGTCAACGCCACACACCCCATCGCAAGGACACGCCGCATGCGTGACTCCGATCCGTGAAAGTGAAGGTGAACCCCGCCCGCGCACGGGCGGGGTTCGGTCCGGCGCGGGCAGGACGCCAGCGCCGGTGTGCCACGTCGGCCCTGCGGCCGGGTGGACTTTTACAGCTCGCCGCCACCGCCGGTGCCGCCACCGGTCGACGGTTGCGCCACGGCCATCGCCAGGCTGTTGGCCTGCAGGTTGCCGGTACCGGCCGCCACGTTGACGCCGATGTTGCCGGACGCGCCGGAGAAGGCACTGCCGGACAGCGACGCGGTGTTGGTGGCGTTCTGCACGATCCAGTCGGTGGTGGTCACCGTGCCGGTCAGGTTGGCATCCAGTTCGGCATAGCCCAGTTCGATGAAGCCCAGCTCGCCGGACTCGCTGCCTTCGTAGCTGCCTTCGGCGCTGTTGTCGAACGCGATGCCGCCCACGCCCGGACGGTTCGGGTTGGCGATCGCGCCCTGCGCGTCGGCATCCCAGTCGCTGTGGCCGGTCTGGTTGCCGGCCGGATGGGTGCTGCCCGTCCAGTTGTCCGGATAGAAGTTGTTGGCCTGATAGGACATGCCCTCGCTGGAGGTGCTGCCCGAGGTCGAACCTTCGTATCCGCCGTAGCCATAGCCCAGCGTGTAGCCATCGACCGTGCCGGACAGGGCCACGTCGACGGTGCGGCTGACTTCTTCCACGACGCCGGCGTTGGACACCATGTTGCCCGCCGAGATCTGGTTGGAGCTGACGCTGGACTGGGCCACTGCAGAGGTCGCGACCGAGGCAGCCATCGCGTTCTTCTGCATGTTGTTGTTGCCCGAGGCGACGTTGACGCCGATGTTGCCGGCGGCATTGGCGAACGCGTTGGAACCGATCGCCGCGTTGTTGGCTACACCCTCGTTGTAGGTCAGGTTGGAGGCACCGGCCTGATGTACGAACACCTCGGCATCGGCCATGCCGAAGCTGAAGCTGGCATCGGCCGCCGACAGCGCCGCGGCGTTGTCCTGCGCGTTGTTGTCGCCCGCGGCGGTGTTGAACGCCAGGTTGCCCGAGGCGCCGGAAGCCACGTCATCGCTGATGGTGGCGTCATTGCTGAGCAGATAGTTCTCGGCACCGTTGTTGGTGGTGCTCTGGCGGTTGTCGACGACCGCGATCGCGGCCGAATCGATGTCGATGGTGCCGGTGATTTCGGGATCGCCAGACAGGCTGATGTCCGTGCTCAGTGCCAGGTCCTTCTTCAGCCTGACGTCGACATCGTGCCGGTTCCTGTCGGCGCGCTGCCCGCTTTCCTGTGCAGATACCGAACCGCTGACGGTGACCACGGTAATCGCCGCGGCGAGCATCGTCCATTTCAGATTGGCTTTCATGATGGTTCTCTCTCCAAGACGCATGACTAGGTGGTTGTGTTTCACGGCGTGGCTTGCACCGAAATCCCGACCTGGTTGCTGGTGGTATTGCCTGACCCCGCGATCTGGTTGAGTTGCAACACCCCCTCGAACCCCTGCAGCGCCGTGGATTCCACCGCGACGCTGCGCAGGCCACGTGGCCCGCTGGTGTCCTGGGAAGATCGCTCCCCTGCCGACGCGTCGCGCACGGGCAAGGCCAGAGCCTCGTCTGACGTTTCGCGTATGCCTCGTTCGGCCAGTGCCGCTGTGACGACGTTGAGTTCGGCATTGCCCGAACCACTGGCCTGATTGATCGACACCAGCCCGCTGGCGCCGTTGAGTGCGTTCCCGCCGATGCTGGCCGAGGCGTGCATCGGGTCGTTGTCGATGACGCGGTCGCCGCTGGAAAGCTGGCGCGCGTCGACCAGCGCATCGGCCTGCTGGCCGCGCGCGATGCTGCGCAGGTTGGCCTGCAGGTTGGCGTCGCCGGCGGCGAGGTTCACCGCGATGGCGCCGCTGGCCTCGGTGAGCGCCTGGCCATCGATGCGACTGTTGGTGAGGTAGACCAGCATCTGGCTGTAGTCGTCGCCGGCCTGCGCGCGTGCGCTGGGCATCGCCAGCACCAGTGCCGCGCAGACGACGACCAGACGGGCAAGGGCAGCGACCATGTCAGTTGCCTCCCGGGCCGCTGCTGCCGCCCATCATCGGGAACTGCGCCAGTGCACCGGTGACCTGATCGGCGACGCCACGCGTCGCGCCGCCGATCGAGCCGGTGACGCCGCCCACCATCTGGTTGACCGTATTGCCGCCGCCATCGCCATTGGCGAGCGTGCCCAGTGGGCCGGCCAAATTCTGCCGGGTCATGCGCTCGACTGTGGTCTGGTCGCGCACCTGCAGCGCGCCGGAAGCGCCGGAATCGAACGCGGCGTATTCCTCGTCCGACAGCTCGCCCAGGTCGGAAGGCGCACGTGTCCCCAAGGCGCCTGCCAGTTCGCGCTGTGGCGAGGGATTGACGATCAGGGCGACGCCGGGCGGCGCAGGCCGATAGGCCGGTCGCGCGGAGACATCGCGCAGCAGGACGATCTCGCCGCCGCTCGCATTGACGCCGCGACGGGCTTCGGCCGCCGGTGCCGTCGCGCTGATCCCCAATAGCAGGAGCAGCACCCAAGCCGTGCCGTCATGCCGCGTCCCATCCCGGGTGCCAAGTGCCATCGTCCTTCCCCAACTGCCGTGTGCGGGGTAAGAGCAGGGGTCGTGCCAGATTATTTATTCAATAAAATCATTGGCTTATTGAATGACTCTATGAAAATGGGCCGACCCCGCTGTTACGGATCCGATACACCCCGGGCGGCGGAAACCGGATGTGCTTCAAGCGTGGCAAGCGTTCCGCGCGATCGCCCGCGGTGTATCGAAAGGCTTACACCCAGGCCCCACCGTTACGAAAGTGTTCAAGCGCGAACGGAGCACTTTCACGAAAATTTTGGATGGCCGCTCGCCGATAAAAATGCGTTTGCGCACGACATTGATCACGCGCCGCCATCCCGCAAATCGCGACGCGTGGTACCTGCATCTGGGACGCTCACAGGCGAGCAGCAACAGAAACGTGGCGGCTTCAACCGTCCGGGCTGCGCACGCCACGCAATGCACGACGCTCGACCGCTGCAGGAAAACACAGGCGACACAGACATCACTCCGGACGCGCATCACACGCGGAATCGACGACGCCGCAAAACGCCAGGCCACGTCCCAGGCGAGTTGCGGCCACGCCGGCTTTCGCGCGATCCTCCGCCTTCCCACTCAATGGAATGAATGCCGCATGCGTACCTTCATGGGCCTGCTGCTGGGTAGCGTGATCGCCGCCGCCGTCCTGGCCGGCGCGGGCTATGGCTACCAGCATCTGTATCGCCTGCCCGCCGGCGCCGATTTCTACACCGTCTCCAATCTCGCCGAATACGCACTGGCCGCGCCACGCGAAGCGCTGGCCTGCCTGATCGGTGGCTGCGCGTTGGCAGGACTGCTCGGCGGCTGGGCCGCGGCACGCATGTCGGCTGCCCATCGCGGCGGCGCGGCGATCACCGTCGGCGCGCTGGTGATGGGCGCGGTGATCGCACTGGCGGTATTCGTGCCCTTCCCGGCCTGGGTCACGGTGGCCAGCCTGCTGCTGCCGATTCCGATGGCCTTGTGCGCCACGCGCATGGCCACGCCGCGCCTGGAAGTCTGATGCGCCTTGTGATGTTGAGTGCGGCGCTGATGCTCACCGCCGCGGGATCGGCCCATGCGGAAAAACCCCTGCCCCAACTGGACGCCTATCACGTCGACGCCGCGTGGCTGACGCCGGTCAAGCCGGTGCAGATCAGCGACCATGTCTGGCAGGTCGGCACCGCAAGCATTTCGTCGCTGCTGGTGAAGACCGACGCTGGCGCGATCCTGATCGATGGCGGTATGCCGCAGGCCAGCGACATGATCCTGGTCCACCTGGCGTCGCTGGGTGTCAAACCGTCCGATGTGCGTTTGATCCTGCACAGCCATGCGCATGCCGATCACGTTGGACCGCTTGCCGCCCTGCAGCGCGCGACTGGCGCCACGGTGGTCAGCAATGCCGAGTCGGCCGTGCTGCTCCAGCACGGTGGCAGCAACGACATCCACTTCGGCGACGAAATCACCTTCGCGCCGCTCACGCCGGGCCGCATCGTCCAGGACGGTGAAGTGGTGCAGCTCGGCAGCACCGCGCTGACCGTGCATTTCACCCCGGGCCACACGCCGGGCAGCATGAGCTGGACCTGGACCGACACCCGCGACGGCAAGCCGCTGAAGATCGCCTACGTCGATAGCCTGAGCGCGCCGGGCTATCGCCTGGTCGGCAACCCGCGCATCCCGCATCTGGTCGACCTGTTCCAGCACAGCTTCGCCACCGTGCGCGCCCTGCCCTGCGACCTGCTGGTCACGCCGCACGCCGATGGCAGCGGCTGGGATTACGCCGCGCCTTCCAACCCGCATCCATCGCCGATGACCTGCAAGGCCTACGCCGATGCCGCGGAAAAGAAATTCAACGCACAGCTGCAGGCGGAAACCACGCGCGGCAAATAGTCCGCCCTCAGCATCGCACGGCAAAACGGCGCGCCGATCAGGACGCGCCGTTTCTTGTTTTTGGCACTCGCAGGTGGGTCAGCGTTCCGCCGCTTGCTCCACGCCGACATTGGTCGACGCCGCGTCGTACACCTGCTTGTCCAACAGGCCGGTTTCGCGCGCCACCAGCACCGGCACCAGCATCTGGCCGGTGACATTGGTCAGGGTGCGCATCATGTCCAGGATGCGGTCGATCGCGTAGAGATAGCCGATGGTTTCCAGCGGCAGGCCCGCGGCGGTCAGCACCACGGTGGCCATCACCACAGCCGTGCCCGGCACGCCAGCGGTGCCGAAGCTGCCCAGCACCGAGGCGATCATCACGATGAAGTACTGGTTGCCGGTCAGCGGCACGCCGGTGTACTGGGCGATGAAGACCGCGCACAACGCCGGGTAGATCGCGCCGCAGCCATCCATCTTGATGCTCGCACCCAGCGGCACGGCGAAGGACGCATAGTCCTTGTTGACGCCCAGGTTGTGGGTGATCGAGCGCATCGCCACCGGCATCGCCGCGAAGCTGGACGAGCTGACAAAGGCCACCTGCATGCCCGGCGCAGCACCGCGGAAGAACTTCAGCGGGTTCAATCCATGCGCGATCAGCAGGCCGCCGTAGACGATCACCACATGCAGGATGCAGGCGATGTAGAGGGCCAGCACGAAGTTGCCCAGCGGCAGCAGCTTCTCGAAGCCGTAGGCGCCGACCAGCGCGGCGATCAGGCCGAAGGTGCCGATCGGGGTGACTTCCAGCACGAAGCGGGTCACCTGGATCATGATCTCGCTCATCTGCGCGGTGAGCTTGCGCGCCTCGGCGACGCGGTCACCCAGCTTGACCATCGCAAAGCCCAGCAGCGCGGCGAAGAAGATCACCGGGAGGATCGAACCGCGCCCGGCCGCCAGCACGGTTTCACCGGCGCTGTTGACCCGTGTGCCGATGCCGGTCAGGGCGAAGAACGGGTTGGACGGCACCACGTCCAGCAGTACCTTGATCGGGCTGGGCACATCGCGCGGCTTCCACGCCGAATCGATGCCAATGCTCAGCGCGCCGGTGCCCGGCTGCATGATCGTGCCGACCAGCAGGCCAATGCCCACCGCCAGGCAGGCGGTGATGACGAACCAGCCGAAGGTGCGCGCGCCCAGCGCGGCGATCGACTTCTGCCCGCTCAATGCCGAAATCGCGTTGATCACCGCGAAGAACACCAGCGGGATGGCGATCATCTTGATCAGGGTGACGTAAAGGTCGCCCAGCGGCCCGAACCAGGTCTCCGCATTCGGCCCGAACGCCCAGCCGGCCAGCGCGCCCAGCACGAAGCCGGCCACCACGCGTTGCCAGAACGGGATCTTCAGCCATGCCTGCACCAGCTTCATCGCCACACCTTTGCCGTCATTTTGGTCAGGATCGCACCTTAGCTTAGGTGCCTGGCCGTGGCGACGCCGGCCGTGGAACCCGGCAGACCAGTGGCGGGACATCGCCGCGTCGGCAGCCCCGGATGACATCGTGGACAGCCGTCATGGGACTGCCGCAGGCGCTGCGCATAATCGCTGGTCCCCTCTCGAACACACCCAATCCCGCATGCGTCCAGTCACCCGCATCGCCGCCGCCCTGACCGTCACTCTGCTGGCCGGCTGCGCGACTTCGCCCTCGCCCACCGCCGCCGTGCCCCGCATCGACGTGCCCGCCGTTGCCCATCCGCAGGGCGAAACCCCGCAGTGGTGGTACCGCAGCGGCGCCGCGCGCGCAGCCGGCAACGGCGCGATGGCCGGCAAGGCCCGCAACGTGATCCTGTTCCTGGGCGATGGCATGAGCCTGACCACGGTGGCCGCCGCGCGCATCCTGGAAGGCCAGCGCAAGGGCAACGCCGGTGAAGAGAACGCACTGAGCTGGGAGAGCTTCCCCGCCACCGCGCTCAGCAAGACCTACAACACCGATTCGCAGACACCCGATTCGGCCGGCACCATGACCGCGATCATGACCGGCGTGAAGTCGCACATGGGCGCCATCGGCGTCAGCGCCGGCAGCCGCAGCGACTGCGCCGACAGCTTGAACAAGGGCCTGCTGACCTGGATGCAGCTGGCCGACAGCGCCGGCCTGGCCACCGGCATCGTCACTACCGCGCGCCTGACCCACGCCACGCCCGCGGCGACCTACGCCCACACGCCCGAGCGCAACTGGGAAAGCGATGCCGACCTGCCCGAAGCCGCCAAGGCCGCTGGCTGCACCGACATCGCCCAGCAGCTGCTCACCGATGCGCGCTTCGGCCGTGGTCCGCAGGTGGCGCTGGGCGGCGGACGCAGCGAGTTCCAGCCCGCCACCGAGCGCGACCCGGAGTACGACGACAAGGTCGGCCTGCGCCTGGATGGCCGCGACCTGGTGGCCGAGTGGAAGCAGGCCCATCCCGACGGCGTGTACGTTTGGAACACCGGCGCGTTCGAAGCGGCCAGGACCGCGCCGGCGCTGCTGGGCCTGTTCGAGCCGGACCACATGCAGTTCGACCACGATCGCAACCGCACCGCGCAGGGCGAACCCAGCCTGGCAGAGCTGACCACCGTCGCCATCCAGAATCTCTCGCGCAAGCCGGAAGGCTTCGCCCTGATGGTCGAGAGCGGTCGCATCGACCACGCCAACCATTCCGGCAACGCCTTCCGTGCGCTCGATGAAACCGTGGCCCTGTCCGATGCCGTGCGCGCCGCGGTGCAGACCGCACCGCCGGACACGCTGATCATCGTCACCGCCGACCACTCGCACTCGCTCAACTTCGTCGGCTACCCGGTGCGCGGCAACCCGATCCTGGGCAAGGTGCGCGGCGTATCGGGCGAGGACGGCGACAAGTCACAGTACGCACGCGACCTCAATGGCCAGACCTTCACCACGCTCAACTACGCCAACGGCCCGGGCTATCCCGGCCAGAGCAACCAGCAGGCGGCGGGCGCGAAACACTTCCCGCACGATCCGTCCGAGTTCCAGGCGTCCAATGGCCGTCCCAACCTGGACGCGGTCAATACCGAAGATCCGGACTACATGCAGGAAAGCATGATCCCGCTGAAATCCGAGAGCCACGGCGGCGATGACGTGGGCATCTGGGCCACCGGCCCGGGCAGCACCGCCTTCCACGGCACCGTCGAGCAGAACACGATCTACCACCTGATCGTGCAGGCGACGCCGACCCTGCGTCAGCGGCTGTGTGCGGCGGGCACGTGTGATGCGAATGGGGTCCCGGTGGAGTTGCCGGTGTCGAAGGTGTTTGAGGCGAAGTAGTCGGCTCTGGGCTTCTTCTTTGTTTTAGGGCAGAAGCTTTCGTGCGGCTTCGCCGTCCGCCCTACTTTCTTTGCTTGTGCAAAGAAAGCTAGGCAAAGAAACACACTCCGGGGCGGCACGCCCGCTTCGCGGGTTCGCTACGTGGCGAAGGATTTTTCAAACGGACATCCTGTCCCTTCGAAAAACGCCGCACATCCATGTGCGGCGCCCTGCGGGTCTTAGCCTCGCCCCTTCGCCGTGCCTCACGGAGATCTGAAAGCGAAGCAAGAGCAGCCATCGAGCGTGGTGCCGATTTTGCTTTTGGTGTTGCTCCGCTCTTGATCTTCAGCGCCTTCAAAGCGAGCCGAGCACCGCAGGCGGAAACGGCCGAAGAGGCGCGGGTGTTTGAGCGAAGCGAGTTCCCGCGCCGTGCCGTTTCCGGCGAGGAGCACAGGGCACCGCCGCAACGCGGCGGCGAGTGTCAGGCGCTGGCGGTTTTGGCTACTTTTGCCAAGCACAAAAGTAGCTCGCGCCGCGAAGCGGCGTGAAAGCTCTTGCCCTGCTTCAACAAAGACGAAGCCAAATCAAAACGGCTTCGCCAACACCAAATACACCACTCCCACCAACACAATCACCGGCACCTCGTTGAACCAGCGCAGCGCCTTGCCCGACGGCAGCGAGCGCCCCTTGGCCAAGCCCTTCAACCAGCGCCCGCCCACGATGTAGTGCGCCAGGATCAAGACCACCAATCCCAGCTTGGCGTGCAGCCAGCCGGCGCGGCCGCCGACCATCGTCGGGAAGTCCGGGATGAAGTGGTAGCCCAGCCACAGCACCAGGCCGAAGATCACCGCGAACCCGAACATCACATGGCCGAAGCGGTACAGCCGCCGGCCCATCAGTTCCAGGCGCGCCTGCACGGCGGGCTGGCCTGCGCATTCGGCGATGTTCACCAGGATCCGCGGCAGGTAGAACACCGCCGCCATCCAGGCGATGACGAACAACAGGTGCAGGGTCTTGACCCAGAAATAGGTCTGCATCGATCAACTCCGTGGCGCGGGCGGCTTCGGTAAGGCGATCATTGTCCCCCATCCCTCCACGGCGAAGCATCTTGGACAAGCAATACGACCACGCCTATTTCCAGCGCTGGTATCGCCAGGGCGAGATCGGCGGCCCCGCACGGCTGGCGCGCAAGGTCGCCCTGGCCGTGGCCTGCGCCGAATACTGGCTGGAGCGGCCGGTGCGCACGGTGCTAGACATCGGCTGCGGCGAAGGCGCCTGGCGCGCACCACTGCTGAAGCTTCGCCCGAAACTCCAGTACCTGGGCTTCGACAGCAGCGACTACGCGGTGCGCCGCTACGGCGCGCGCCGCAACCTGCATCACGCGGCATTCGGCGATTTCCAGTGGCTGCGGCCGTGCGCGCCGGTGGACTTGCTGGTGTGTTCGGACGTGCTGCACTACGTGCCCGACGCCGAACTCAAGCGCGGCCTGCAGGGCCTTGGCGAACTATGCGGCGGCGTGGCCTTCCTGGAAGCCTTCGCAAAGGAAGACGAATTCGAAGGCGACCACGAGGGCTTCAGGCCGCGCCCGGCGGCGTGGTATCGCCGACAGCTGGGCAAGGTCGGCTTCAAGCCCGCCGGATCGCACTGCTGGCTAGGGCCGGACCTGGCTGACGAGGCCGCCGCACTGGAAACCTCGG
This sequence comes from Pseudoxanthomonas sp. GM95, assembly GCF_900109775.1. Taxonomy (GTDB): domain Bacteria; phylum Pseudomonadota; class Gammaproteobacteria; order Xanthomonadales; family Xanthomonadaceae; genus Pseudoxanthomonas_A. The sequence goes on along the minus strand of NZ_FOAX01000001.1, from coordinate 935,792 downwards.
CCTGACGCACCGAAAAAGGGAAAGGAAATGGCGGATTCACGTCAAATCCACCACATTCGGATATGCTGCGCCGCGGCAACCGCCTGATATGTAACGGCTTCTACATATGATGCTTTACCAGTGGCATGAAATGGGCCGCCAATGGATGGCCCCGTGGGTGCATCTGGCCGACGCCAGCTCGCGTGCCTTCTCCGATCCCAACAGCTGGTTGTCCAACCTGCCCGGCGCGCAACGCATCTCGGCCTACAACGAGCTGATGCACCGCCTGGGCAAGGATTACGAAAAGCCCGAGTGGGACATTCCGGAAGTGGAAGCCGCCGGCCATCACGTGCCGGTGATCCAGCAGGACGTCATCGTCAAGCCGTTCTGCCGGCTGCTGCGCTTCAAGCGCTATACCGACGATCCGGCCTACATCGAGAAGCTCAAGGCGCAGCCGACCGTGCTGGTGGTGGCGCCGCTGTCCGGCCACCACGCCACCCTGCTGCGCGACACCGTGCGCACCCTGCTGCGCGACCACAAGGTCTATGTGACGGAGTGGATCGACGCCCGCCTTGTGCCGGCCGATGAAGGCGGCTTCGGGCTGGAGGACTACGTCGCCTACATCCAGGAATTCATCCGCCACATCGGCGCCGACCAGTTGCACGTGATGAGCGTGTGCCAGCCGACCGTGCCGGTGCTGGCCGCGGTGTCGCTGATGGCCGCGGCCGGCGAAACCACGCCGCGCTCGCTGGTGATGATGGGCGGGCCGATCGACGCGCGCGTCAGCCCGACCCAGGTCAACGACCTGGCCACGCAGAACCCGCTGTCGTGGTTCGAGAACAACGTCATCCACACCGTGCCGTCCAATTACGTGGGCCACGGGCGCGCGGTGTATCCGGGCTTTTTGCAGCACGCCGGCTTCATCGCGATGAATCCCAACCGCCACTTCATGTCGCACTGGGATTTCTACGCCGACCTGGTCAAGGGCGACCTAGACGACGCCGACGCGCATCGCCGCTTCTACGACGAATACAACGCGGTGCTGGACATGCCGGCCGAGTTCTACCTGGACACCATCCGGATCGTGTTCCAGGAATTCCTGCTGCCGCGCGGCGAGTGGGATATCGGCGGCGAACGCGTCAATCCCGCTGCGATCAGCCGTACCGCGCTGTTGAGCATCGAAGGCGAACTGGACGATATCGCCGGCCTCGGCCAGACCAAGGCCGCGCACGCGCTGTGCACGGGCATTCCCAAGGCCAAGCGCAAGCACATCACGGTCAAGGGCGCCGGGCATTACGGCATCTTCAGCGGCCGCCGCTGGCGCGATGAGGTGTATCCGGACGTCAAGGCGTTCTTCGCCAAGTACAACGCCTAACTTGATGCTGGTGTGGGAGCCGCTTCAGCGGCGATGAAGCTCTACCGATAGCACCATCGCCGCTGAAGCGGCTCCCACGAGAAGACACAAAAAACCCGCCATCGCTGGCGGGTTTTTCGTTTGCGTCGATGCCGCCTTCAGACCACCGGCGAGCGTACCAGCAGCTGCTTGGCCAGCCAGCCGTGCAGGTGGCCGATGCCGCGGGCCAGGTGCAGGGTGGCGAACAATAGGATCAAGCCAAGCAAGGTCACCAGCGGGATCGCCCAGGCATGGGTGATGGTCACGCTGACCCCGTCGACCCAGATCAGCGAGTCGTCCCAGAAGTACAGCAGCGGCGAGGCCAGCATGGTCAGTGAAGTCGACAGCAGGGCTGTGGCAAGGGTGAAGTACACGACACCCAGCGGCAGCATCAGCAGCAGGTACAGCATCGTGCTCCAGGTGCGGCGGTCGGTGAACATGTCGCCGATGCGCGACAGCCACGGCCGATCGCGATTGGTGTACGGCGGTCGGCGCGGCATGCGCTGGCCCAGCAGTGCTTCGACGATGCGGCCTTCGACCAGCGACAGCACCCGGATCGAGCCGAAGAACAGCACCAGCAGCGGCAGCCCGATAATCAGGATCAGCGTGCCCAGCGAGAGCGACGCGCCGGTCACCACCCAGCTGAAGTAGAACGTGCCGGTGATCAGCGACAGCAGCATGTAGAACAGCGCGCCGTAGGTGCGCGGATCGGCCGCGACACCAAAGAACTTGCCCAGCGAGGAACGTCGCGGCGGCGGCGGCGGCGCGCGCAGTGCACGGGTCACGGTGACCTCGGTCTGGCGATAGATGTCGGCCACCTCTTCCGGCGCGCCGTAGCTGCCGGCGACCGAGGCGATCACTTCGGCCTCCGACTTGCCGACCTGCTCGCCCAGTTCCGAGCGCAGGTATTCCTCGGCGTCGTAGAGGGCGTCCTGGATCATCGCCGGGTCGGCGCCCTTGAGCGCGGCGCGCAGCTGCTCCAGGTATTCGGGGATGGTGGTGGGCAGGCCTTGTGCGTTCATGCGGTGGTCCCCCTCAGGACGAGATCAACAGAGTCTCTGGTGGCACGCCAGGCGGCGGCCCATTGCGCCAGGGTTTCGCGCCCCGGCTCGGTGATGCGGTAGTAGCGCCGGGGCGGCCCGGATGCCGATGGCTCGACATGGCTGTCCAGCAGGCCAGCGCCTTCCAAATTGCGCAGCACCGGGTACAGCGCGCTCTGCTTGCCCGACAGCACGCCTTCGCCCAGCAGCTCCATGCGCTTGGCGATCAGATATCCGTAGAGCGGTTCCTCGGCCTGGGCCAGCACCGCCAGCAGGGCCAGCGACACCGTGCCGGCGCTGAGCTCTTTCTGGAACTTCTTCAGTTGGGTCTCTGTATCGCCCATCGCCGGCCCCTCGCCGCTAGGTTGAAGACGATACTAGTAAGAAGTCAGCTATAGCGGATGTGCCGGTAGTCATGCCTGCTACCTAGCGGGTCGATCCGGGTTGTCGCATTCACCGGCGCGGGCGCACGATGTGCGGCATGAGCCTGCTGCCCGCGGACACCGACGCCGCCCCCGTTCCCCAACCGCCCTCCTCACCCGGCAATCCCGCCTGCGTCATCACCTGCGCCGCCTACGACCAGGCCGGCAAGCGCCATGACCTGACCCTGGACCAGATCAGCGACGTGCTGGCCACCGACGATGGATCCTTCGTCTGGGTGGGCCTGTACGAGCCGCACCGCGACGTGCTGCTGAAGCTGCAGGAAGAGTTCTGCCTGCACGACCTGGCCATCGAGGACGCCAGCAAGGCGCACCAGCGCCCCAAGCTGGAGGCCTACGGCCAGTCGCTGTTCCTGGCCATGCACACGGTGCAGGTCATCGACGAGAAGATCCGCTACGGCGAAACCCAGGCCTTCCTCGGTGCGCGCTACCTGATCACCGTGCGCCACGGCGCCTCGCTGTCGTACACGCCGGCACGGCTGCGGATCGAGCGCGAGCCGGACCTGCTCAAGCTGGGCCCGGCCTACTGCCTGTACACGGTGCTGGACTTCATCGTCGACAACTACATGCCGATCATCGAAGGCGCGCGCGACACGCTGTTCTCGCTGGAGCGCGACATCTTCTCCGAGACCTACAAGGGCGCGATCGTGCGGCGGCTGTACGACCTCAAGCGCGAACTCACCCTGATGCGGGTGGCGGTCGGCCCGTTGCAGGACGTGCTAAACCACCTAGTGCGCACGCAGAGCCCACTGGTGCCAGAGGAAATCCGCCTGTACATGCGCGATGTCCACGACCACGCGCTGCGCGTCAACGATGGCATCGACACCTTGCGCGAAATGCTGGGCACCGCGCTCAGCGTCAACCTCTCGCTGGTCACGCTGGGCCAGGGCGAAACGGTCAAGCGCCTCGGCGCCTGGGCCGCGCTGCTGGCCGCACCAACGTTGATGACCAGCTGGTACGGCATGAACTTCGAAGGCATGCCCGAGCTGCACACGCGCCTGGGCTATCCGGTGCTGATCGGCGCGATGGTGGTGGTGTGCGGCGTGCTGTACGGCCTGTTCAAGCGCGCACGCTGGCTTTAGGACGTGTCGTCAATCCCGCACTGGTCGCGCCGCCTACCAAGAGGCGGCCCTTCCGGGTTGGGCCTACCAGGCTACCATCTCCGCGTCACGCGGCTTGAGCTGGCGGCCAGTCAGCTACAGCGCCACGCAACACGCAGCTGACAGGCTTGCAGGCCCAACGCGACCTATCCGGAATCGATGACACGCCCTAGCGCTTTGGTTGCGTTGGCAGGACCAATCGCGGCTTGATGGCCGGCATCCCCGTGTAATTACGACCAAAGTAGGAGCGTGATCGCGCGCACGCGCATTGACGCTTGTGCGCTGCGGGAGGACCCTTTGCCGCAGGGGAAAACCAGTGCACCACTGCCTGTCCGCAGGCGCACGTGCCAGGCCGTTCCCCGTCTCCCGCACGCGTCGTCGCAGCCTGCACGCGCCGACCGTCGCCGGCCCTCCATCTCGAGTACGAGGATGCCCTCGCGATGAAATACCTCCTGCTGCTTCCCTTCATCGGCCTGCTCTGGGTGCCCTTCTACAACAAGGAGCTCCCGGTGCTGTTCGACCTGCCGTTCTTCTACTGGTACCAGTTCCTCTGGATCCCGTTGACCTCGCTGATCATCTGGCTGGTCTATCGCCACGAATACAAGACCCACGGGGAAGAATGATGGAACAGCCACAGATCCACTGGACGGCGCTGGCCGTCTTCGCGTTCTTCTTCGTGCTGGTCACGGTGATGGGCTTCTGGGCCTCGCGCTGGCAGACCGGCGGCAAGAACAGCGAGCAGCACCTGGACGAATGGGGCCTGGGCGGCCGCAAGTTCGGCACCTGGATTACCTGGTTCCTGGTCGGCGGCGACTTCTACACCGCCTACACCGTGATCGCGGTGCCGGCGCTGGTGTATGCGGTCGGCGCGTACGGCTTCTTCGCTCTGCCCTACACGATCCTGGTCTATCCGATCGTCTTCGTGCTGATGCCCAAGCTGTGGAAGGAAGCGCACAAGCACGGCCATGTCACCGCCGGTGACGTGGTGTGGGGCCGCTACAAGTCGCGTCCGCTGGAGCTGATGGTCGCGTTGACCGGCGTGGTCGCCACCATGCCGTACATCGCGCTGCAGCTGGTGGGCATGGAAGTGGTGATCAAGGCGCTGGGCCTGACCGGCGAAATCCCGCTGGCCGCGGCCTTCATCATCCTGGCGCTGTACACCTACTCGGCCGGCCTGCGCGCGCCGGCGCTGATCGCCTTCGTCAAGGACCTGATGATCTACATCGTGGTGCTGGTGGCGGTGGTGCTGGTGCCGATCAAGCTGGGCGGCTACGACAACGTGTTCACCCTGGCGCGCGAAGCGTATGCAGCCAAGCCCAAGCCACCGGCCAGCGGCGTGATCCTGCAGGGCTCGCAGTTCCTGCCCTACGCCACGCTGGCGCTGGGTTCGGCACTGGCGGCCTTCATGTACCCACACACGCTGACGGGCATCTTCGCGGCCAAGAGCGCCAATACGATCCGCAAGAACGCGATCTTCCTGCCGGCCTACACCGTGCTGCTGGGCCTGATCGCCCTGCTGGGTTACATGGCCTATGCGGCGCAGATCAAGGTGGAAACCAACAACGACGTGGTGCCGGCGCTGTTCAACAGCCTGTTCCCGCAGTGGTTCGTCGGCTTCGCCTTCGCGGCCATCGCCATCGGCGCGCTGGTGCCGGCGGCGGTGATGTCCATCGGCGCCTCCAACCTGTTCACCCGCAACTTCTGGAAGGCCTACGTCAATCCGCAGGTGACGCCGGCCGGTGAAGCCAAGGTGGCCAAGATCGTCTCGCTGCTGGTCAAGGTCGGGGCGCTGGTGGTGATCGTGTTCCTGCCCACCAAGTTCGCGCTGGACCTGCAGCTGCTGGGCGGCGTGTGGATCATCCAGACGCTGCCGTCGATGGCCTTCGGCCTGTGGACCCGCTGGTTCCGGGCACCGGCGCTGCTGACCGGCATGATCACCGGCCTGGCGATCGGCACCTACCTGGCCATCAGCGACGGTGTGAAGCCAGTCCATACGCTGACCTTTGGCGATACCGGCTACACCGTGTACACCGGCCTGCTGGCGCTGGCGATCAACATCGTCGTGGTGCTGGTGGTGCAGGCGATCCACAACCTGGTGAGCAAGCCGCAGCCGCTGCCGGCCTCGGCCGACTGAGTCCAGTCAACACGCGACAACGAAAGGGCGAAGCTTCGGCTTCGCCCTTTTTTATTGGCGCGTGGCGCATGAGGTAGTGGGATGCAGATCCTGAAATCGCGCGTGGACCCGGCGTGGAGCACGCCCGCGCGGCCCCCGAGGGTTGCCGCTGCCATCGACAGGCACTAGGCTCGGGTCACGCGGTTCCCCAAGGAGTGGAGCATGAGCCTGCCGTCCGATCTTCCGATCGTCGACCCCACGACGCCAGCACCGACCAGGATGGCTGAGATGCTCGCGTCACGTTCTTCCACACCTTCCACACGCGCCTGCGATCCACGTGCTGCCATCGCAGCAGCTGCACGGCCACATGCCGCGGGCGCGCGGCTGTCATCGTGCGCCGCGCGCGCGCACTGACCGGACGTTTCTTCCCATGCAACATGCCCCCGTCGCCATCGCCGTTGCCGTCACTCTTTTCCTGACCGGCTGCAGCACCCACGACGCCGGCGCCTATGAGCAACCCGCCATGAAGAGCACCGACATCAAGGCCATCTTTCCCGATCCCTCGCTGGAGAAGATGGCCCGCGCCATCGCCGACGGTGACCGCGCCAGGATCCTCGCCCTCGCCCCGACGACGGATCTCTCCGGCCACGGCGACAAGAACGTGACCTTGCTGGAATGGGCGATCTATAGCCGCAGCACCGAGGCACTGGCCGCGCTTCTGGATGCAGGCGCCGATCCCACAGAACCTGGCATGGACGACGACACCGTCGTGCACATGGCCGCCACGGTCAACGACGCCAAGTACTTGAAGGTTCTAGTCGACCGAAAAGTCCCGATCGATACCCCCAACCCCAGCGGCCGCACACCGTTGTTTGACGCAGTGCTGCACAAGCGGGATGAGCAGGCGTCGATGCTCATCACTGCAGGTGCTGATATCCACCACAGGGATCACATGGGCGACTCGCTGCTTCATGTCGCTGCCATCGGCAACAACAGTGGCGACGTGCTCCGCTTCTTGAAGCTCGGCGTTGACCCGAAATTGCTCAATGCGCAACACGTGACATTCCAGCCTGGATTCTTCATGACGCCAGAAAAAATACTGAACGCAAAAGCGAAGGAAGGCCGAGTCGCTGTTCGCGAATGGCTCAAAGCAAATTCGATCCCAGTCGAAGGCTAAACGCCAACCTCTGCACTCAGGAAGAAAGGAATCTTCATGTCAGAACAAACCAAGACAGGCTTCGCAGACGACATTCGCGGAAATGAGCCCAAGAGTCTGGATCTACAGCTCCCGGCACTGCTACAGGATCTTTACGCGACTGCGAATGAGCGACGCGACGAACCCGCCATCGCCCAAGCGTTACCCGCCGCCTGGTCTCGAATGGATGACGAAGCATTACGCAATGCTGGCATTGAACCGCGCATGCTTCACGACGCGGAAAGCGGCTTTGATGCAGCGCTCTATATAAACGGCGAGGGCCAAGTTGTACTCGCGATGTGTGGCACCGACGAACTCAAGGACTGGGGTTCGAATTTTGGGCAAGGACTGGGAATCCAGACCGCTCAATACGACCGCGCGCTCCAGCTAACTCATAAAGCCCAGGAGGCGTTCGGCGAAAACATGATCTTGACCGGCCATTCTTTGGGTGGCGGTCTCGCCGCAGCGTCTGCGATGGTCTACAACGTGCCGGCAGTGACCTACAACGCCGCGGGCGTCAATGACCGAACGCTGGAACGCGAAGGCCTTGATCCGTCTGCCGCCAAGGACTACGCAAAAGAAGGCCTGATCCGCGCCTACCACGTGGACAACGAGATCCTCACGCATCTGCAGGAAGACAGCTTCCCGCTGAAGTACGCGATGCCCGATGCCGCTGGCCACCAGATCAAGCTGCCCGACCCCGATCCGCTGTCGACGCTCGAACGTCTGGTCCCCGGCAAGATGCTGATGCATCGCCTGGACCTGCACGGCATCGAATCGGTGATGGAATCGCAGAGCCTGCAGCAGCTGCGTACGCAGGCGGATGCGCCTGCGCAACCTGCGCGCGCCGAGGACACGGCCAATACGCTGGTGCGCGACGCGGTCGGCAAGCTAGCGGGGCAACGTGAACAGCTCGGCCTGCAGGACGATGCGAAGTTCCTCAATGCCGCTGCCGGCGTGGCCGCGCATGCCGGCCACGATGGGCTGACCCGGATCGACCATCTGGTGGCCGGCGCTCACGGCAATGTCTTCGCGGTGCAGGGCCGCCTGGATGATCCCTCGCAACAGCGCAGCCAGATCGATGCGACCCTGGCCGCGCAGGTGCCGGCGGAACGCAGCACCGAACAGCTGCGCGAGCAGTCGCGCACGCTGGCCGCGCAGCATCAGGATGTCGAACTCCAGCAGCGACAGGCGCCGCGCCCAGCGATGGCGTAGTCACCAGATGGCGAGCTGCGTGGACCGCAGCTCGCGCGGACTCAGGTTTCCAGCATCAGCGCGCCGGCATGGCGGCACGACAGCAGGGTCTTGACCAGGAAATCGACCTGGATCTGTTCGCGCGCATCAACCTTCATCACCGGCACGCTGAAACCCGATGCGGCCAATGCATCGCGGAACTCCACCAGCTGAAACGCAGGCTCCAGATCCGAGCGCGTCACGCCGACCACGAAGCTGGCATCGGGCGCCAGCGCGGCGAATTCGCGCAGCAGCATGATCGTGGTCTCGTGCCGCTCGGGCTCGCCCGCATTGACCAGCACGATGATGCCGATCGCGCCCTGGCAAACCATCGGCCACATGAAGTCCAGGTAGCGCTGGCCCGGCACGCCGTACAGGTGCAGCAGCTCGCCTTCTTCAAGCTCGACGGTGCCGTAATCCAGCGCAACGGTGGTGGAGCTTTTCTCGCTGGTGGCGTGCTCGCTGAGCGGCATTTCGGTGCTGACCGGATCGCCATCGGCAATGGAGCGGATCGCGGTGGTCTTGCCGGCGCCCATGCTGCCGACGAACACCAGCTTGTTGTAGAAACTATCCACGCTTGAGGCCCATCAGCTTCAGGCCGAAGCGTCGCGCAATGCGCAGGAACGAGCGCGCTTCCGGCTCGGCCATGCGCCGGCCGCGACGGCCGATGGTGTCTTCGCGTTCGGCCTGCACCTGGCATAGGCCACTCAAGCGCACGGCGGTCATGATCCGGCGCACGGTCGGTAGCGGTGCGCCTGTGGCGGTGGCCAGTGCGGTGGGCTGCCAGGCACGGACGCGCAGCTGCGCCAGCACCGGCAGCCAGGTCGCGGGAGTGTTGCCGATATCCAGATCCGGCCACGAAGCCAGGCCGGTGTCCGGCAAGGCAATCACCGGCAGCTCGATCGCCTCGCGCGCGGCCAGCCTCCACCACAGCATCTCGATGGGATAACTCAGGGTCACGTCGGGCTGGTAGACCTGCAGCCACTGCGCGTCGGACAGCGGACTGGACTGCCAGCGCTGGTCCTGTGCCTTGTCCAGCAGCTCGTCCAGCGGCATGCGGCGCAGCATGTGTAGGCGGCCATCGAGCGGATCAACCACCACGCGCAGCAGGCCCAGCTCCATCAGCATGCGTACGGGCGCCTCGCCGTGGGCGTCGGCATCCAGGCGCAGCCGGTCGATCAGGCGCATCGAGCGCGGCACCGCACCCGGCTGGCTGGCACGCCGTGCGGCCAGGCCGGCCTTGAGCGCATCGGCGATTTGTCGCACCGAGGCGGTCGGCAGCAGTTCGCCGCTGTCCGGCTCGCCGCTGGCTTCACGCGAGAACGTCAGCACCGCCATGCGTGCGGCCCAAGCGGTACGGATGGCCGAACCGCCTTCGGAGGAAGACGCATCGGCCACCAGCAGGTCCGCGTTGCCACCGGACCACGGCACCACCGTGATCTCCAGCAGATCGGCCATCAGCAACGAACACGCAACCTTGAGCCGGGTCGCCGGCAGCAGGTCCAGTCCGGCCGTGGCCACGACCAGTCGTTGCGGACGCGATTGCATGACAGTGCCTTTGAATGAGGGGAGTGAAACCGGCGCGCGGATCACCGCGCGCCGGGACAAGCATCAGTACGTGCGGTCCGGGGACCGCGGATGCATCAACCGAACTGCAGGGTCTTCTCGAACGCCTTCACTTCGTGGCGGGCCATCGCCAGGTTGGCGCGCGAACGGTCCAGGGCCACGTACAGGAACAGCGCGCTGTTGGTTTCCAGCGGGCGGATCAGGTGGTACTGCTTGCCCAGGGTGATCAGGATGTCCTCGATGGTGTCTTCGAGGTTGAGCTGGGCGGCGACGCGACGCTTGGCACGCACCACTTCGGTGTTGCCGGCCGCGGCCACTTCCAGGTCGATGTTGCCACCGCCGCCGACCAGGCCCAGGGCCATGCCGCTTTCGCTGTCGACCAGCGCCGCACCGACAAAGCCGGCGATGTTCTTCAGTTCATCAAGATTGAGGCTTGCCATTGTTTAGCTTCCATACGTTGGTTGAGAAACCCGGAGATCCGGGAAAGAGCGAAGGCGCAACCGCGACGCGGCCACGTCCCCATTGGATTCAGGTGAGGCGGGCGCGGATCCGGGTGGCGCATTCGCGCGCGCCGTACAGCAGCACCGCCAGGTTGGTCTCGGGCGTGCCGACTGCGGCCAGCGTCATCGGCCGGCCCAGGTCCAGGCGGATCAGGACCATGTTGCCCTGCTTGGTGCAGATGGTCGCGTAGTCGGCCGAGGACATGCCCAGCTCGCGCGCGACGGTCTCGCCCAGGGTGAGGAAGGAGTTGGTCATCGCGGCCAGGCGGCGCGGATCGGTGCCCTGCATGGACCAGTCGGCGACGGCCCGGCCGTCGGCGGTGGAGAGCAACAGCATGTTGATGCCCGGCGTGCGCTCGCAGGCGTTGCGGAACTCGTCCAGCATCACCTCGCGGCCGGCGGCGATATCCTCGCGCCCCGCGTCGCCCATGGCGTTGATGACCTTCTCGCGCGTTCCTGGTTCCACAACATCGTCCTTATCAGCTCTACCGCGTGGAGGAAGCAGGCATCATGCCAACTGGCCTGCCCGCGAAAAGTGCGCCACAGCGTGCTTTGCGCCTCCCAGCCTAGTGAATGAACAGGCCGGATGTGTCACGGAACGTCACTTTCATTACATGACGTGCCTCACATAAATACTGCTGGCACGCGTCACGCTCCCGCCGATGTCGCAGCCGCAACGCAAGAGGCCACCAAGCGGTGGCCTCCACGAAAGCAGATCCCCGCGACAGCCGTGGGACAGGGCCACGGCCTCGCGGTACCGATCAATCGCCGATGTGCTGCTTGAGCCAGGCGTTGACCGTGTCGTGCCACAGGATCGAGTTCTGCGGCTTGAGCACCCAGTGGTTTTCGTCCGGGAAGTACAGGAACTTGGACTCCACGCCCAGGCTCTGCGCCGCAGTGAACGCCGCCAGGCCCTGCTCGACCGGGATGCGGAAATCCTGCTGGCCGTGGATGACCAGGATCGGCTTCTTCCAGTCCTTGACGTGGTTGACCGGGTTGAACTGCTCGAACTTCTCCGGGTTGGCCCACGGCGTACCGCCGTTCTCCCACTCGGAGAACCACAGCTCTTCGGTGCTGTAGCCCATCATGCGGTTGTCGAACACGCCGTCGTGGTCGACCAGGCACTTCCACGGCTGGTTCCAGTTACCGGCGATCCAGTAGGTCATGTAGCCGCCGTAGCTGGCGCCCAGCGCGCAGGCCTTGTCGCCGTTGAGGAAGGAATACTGCTGCTGCGCCGCGGCCCAGCCCTTCTGCAGGTCTTCCAGCGGGCGGTCGCCCCAGTGCTGACTGATCGCATCGGTGAAGGCCTGGCCGTAACCAGTCGAACCGTGGAAATCGATCATCACCACCGCATAGCCCTGGCCCGCATAGGTCTGCGGATTCCAGCGATAGCTCCAGCCGTTACCGAAGCTGCCCTGCGGGCCGCCGTGGATCAGGAACGCGACCGGATATTTTTTGCCTTCCTGATAGTTGTACGGCTTGACCACGTAGCCGTGCACGGTCTCGTCGTTCCAGCCCTTGAACGAGAACTGCTCGAAGTCGCCGAACTTCACCTCCGTCAACGACTCCTGCGCGCTGGGCGTAATCGCGCGCGGCGACTGGCCATCGACCTGCGCCACGAAGATCTGGTCGCCGCTCTTGATCGAGTTGCGGGTGAAGGCCAGGGTCGGGCCGGCCAGGCTCGGGGAGCCCACGCTGCCCTCGCCCACCAGCTTGGTCACCGCGCCGCTGGCGATGTCCACGCGGAACAGCGGGTGCTCGCCCATGTCATCGGCGCTGGTGTAGATCGCCTTGCCGTCGTCGGACAGCACGATCTCGCCGGCCGAGCGGTCCCAGTCCTTGGCGATCTCGCTGACCTTGCCGCTGGCCACGTTCATCGCCATCAGGCCGAAGCGATCGGCCTCGAAGCCCGGGCGCTTCATCGCGCGGTAGTACAGGGTCTTGCCGTCGGCGCTGAACACCGGGCCGGCGTCCCAGGCCTTGTTGGCCACGGTCAGGTTCTTGGGCGCGGCGCGGCCGGCGGCATCGAGCTTGTACAGGTCGAAGTTGGTCGACCACGGCTCCTTGTTGCCCGCCACGCGGATGCTGGCCACGACCGACTTGCCATCGGGCGACCAGTTGAAGTCGTCATTGCCGCCGAAGGGCTTGGACGGCGCATCGCCGGCGATCGTCGCGCTGATCGCCGAGGCACCAACCACCGGCTTGGCACCGGCCGCCGGCAGCGAAGCGACGAACAAGGTGTTGCGGCGGCCGTCGTTCCAGGTATCCCAGTGGCGCACGAACAGGCCGTCGAACACCTTGCCCGTGGCCTGCGTCTTCTCGGCCGCGTCCAGCTTCTGCTTGGTGCAAGCCAGGTCCGAACCACAGTCCTGGTAGACGCCGGCGCTGAAGACGATGCGCTCGCCCTTGGGCGAGAGCTTGAAGCTGTCCACGTCCACGGCGAAGTCGGTGACCTGCTGCGGCTGCCCCCCGCTGGCCGGCATCGCATAGAGCTGCTGGCTGCCGGACTTGGCGCTGAGGAAGTACAGCGTCTGCCCGTCGGGCGAGAACACCGGCGAGTTGACGTTCCAGCCTTCGGGCGTGATCTGCTTGGGCGGCGCCAGGTCGCGCGTGCGCAGGTCGCGCAGGTACAGCGCGGTACTCGCCTTGGTCACCTCGGCGTTCATCACGCGCTTGGCGAACACCAGCCGCGCGCCATCGGGCGAGAGCGTCGGCGAGGAATAGCGGTCCAGCTTGACCATGTCGTGCACGTCGAAGCCGCGCTCGGCAGCGGCGGCCGGCAGCGCGGCGATCAGGGCAAGAGACAACAGGGCGGGACGAAGCGTCATTGGCGCGGACTCCAAAACCACGAAAAGTGGCCGATGGTAGGCCGCCGCACCCTGCCGGTGCAAAGGCGCAACGTCATGCGCTGACAGCGCTTGTAAAGCGCGGCGGCGTTTTGTGCGCGAGCCTGGCGGGGCAAAAAGAAAGGCGGCCATCGGCCGCCTTTCCCCTGTGCAGCAAGGCCTGCGCTTACGCGGCCTGCTCGCCCTTCCTGCCGGTGCGATACAGCAGCCAGCCGACCACGGCCAGGATCGCAAGACCGATCCACTGGTTGAGCTGGAACAGCGCCGGCAGCGCCAGCACGTCGGCGCGCGCCGAGACCACGATCGGGATGGCAATGGCGATGCCCATCAGCGCCTCGCCGGTGATCAGGCCAGCGGAGAACAGCACGCCGGGGCGATGCGCACGGTCACGCGCGTCCTCGTCGTCGGCGCGCACCTTGTGGAAGCGCTCGACCAGGTGCGCGATCAGGCCACCGAGGAAGATCGGCACCATCAGCTCCAGCGGCAGGTAGATGCCGATGGCCGCGGCCAGCACCGGCACGCGGAAGCGCTTGCCGGTCTTCTTCAGCCACTCGTCGATGGCGATGACGATCGCGCCAACCACCGCGCCCAGCGCGATGAAGGTCCACGGCAGCTCGCCGCCAAACAGCCCGCGTGCAACCGAGGCCATCAGGTTGGCCTGCGGCGCAGCCAGCGCGTTGGGGTGTTCCGGCGTCGGCGCGCCGATGCCGTAGGCCTGCGACAGCAGGCTCAGCACCGGCGCCATGATCAGCGCGCAGGAGAACGCGCCGATGCCGATCATCAGCTGCTGCTTCCACGGCGTGGCGCCGATCAGGTAACCGGCCTTGAGGTCCTGCAGGTTGTCACCACCGACCGCCGCCGCGCAGCACACCACCGCGCCGATCATGATCGCCGCCACCGCACCCAGGGGCGCACCGCCGACGCCGACCGGGGTCAGGCCGCTCTTGCCCAGCAGCACCGCCAGCACCACGGAAGCGAACAGGATGGTGGAGATGGTGATGCCCGAGACCGGGTTGTTGGACGAGCCGATCAGGCCGGCCAGGTAGCCGGACACCGACACGAACAGGAACCCGACCACGATCATGATGATCACCATCGGAATCGACACGTGCCACTGGCCGACGATGGCCTGGTACAGGCCCAGCAGCGGCAGGGTGAACACCACCAGCGCCACCAGCATCCACTTCATCGGCAGGTCGCGCTCGGTCTCGGCCACCACGGTATTGCCGGCGCTGTTGCGCGCGGCGGCAAAGCCGCTCTTGATGCCGCCCAGTAGCGACTTGCGCAGCGAGAACAGCGTCCAGATGCCGCCGATCAGCATCGCGCCCACGCCCAGGTAGCGAATCTTCGCGCTCCAGATGGCGTAGGCCGCGTCGGCCGCGCTGGCGCCGAAGATCTTGGCGGCCAGCGCCGGGTCGGTGTCGGTGAAGAACGCCTGGTACAGCGGGATGGCGATGTGCCAGGACAGGATCGAGCCGGACACCACCACGATGCCCACGTTCAGGCCGACGATGTAGCCCACGCCCAGCAGCGCCGGCGACAGGTTGGTGCCCAGGAAGGCGGTGATCTTGGCGCTGCCCAGGTAGGCCGACTGGGTCCAGGTGTCCGGGATGATGCGCAGGCCGCTGGCCGCGGCCAGCTTCACCACCGCGCCGATGGCGCCGGAGACGGCGAGGATCTTCAGGCCCGGGCCGGGGTTGTCGCCGGCCTTGAGCACTTCGGCCGCGGCCTTGCCCTCGGGGAAGGGCAGCGGGTCTTCGACGATCATCGAGCGCCGCAGCGGCACCGAGAACAGTACGCCCAGCAGGCCGCCCAGGCCGGCGATGCCCAGCACCCACCAGTACTTGAAGTCCGGCCAGTAGCCCATGATCACCAGCGCGGGGATGGTGAAGATCACGCCGGCGGCGATCGATCCGCCGGCCGAGGCGCCGGTCTGGACGATGTTGTTCTCCAGCATGGAGCCGCCGCCGAACAGGCGCAGCACGCCCATCGAGACGACCGCCGCCGGGATCGCCGTGGCGATGGTCAGGCCGGCGAACAGGCCCAGGTAGGCGTTGGCCGCCGACAGCACCACAGCCAGGACGATGGCCAGGACGACGGCGCGGAAGGTGAGCTGGCGCGGTGGGTTGGATGACATGCAAGGTCCCCGAAAGGCAAAAAATCCGCGCCACGCTATCGCCTGCCCCCGGCCGCGTCCAGTGACGCCGCGGCAGGAAAGGCCGCGCGGCGTACCGGTCGAGGCGCGTGGCCATGCCGCCGTCGAGATGCCGCCGATGCTGATCGTCTGCGCGCAGGTGGTGGCGCTGTACGCACCGACCCGCGCGTTCGGCCGGCCAAAGGCCCGCCGCGGCGACCCGGCCTGGCTGCGTGACTTCTGACCGTAGGCGCCCGCGGGGGCGCACCTATACTCGCGGTTTGCTCGCCCGGCCCTGTCGATGCCCGCCACCGCTGTTGCTTCGCGCCCCGCGTCCGATGACTTCCTCGGCCATCCCAAGGGCGTCTACGTCTGCTTCTTCACCGAGATGTGGGAGCGCTTTTCGTTCTACGGGATGAAGGCGCTGCTGCTGCTCTACCTCACCAAGTACCACCTGTTCGGAGACGACGCCGGCTACGACCTGCTGGGGGCGTACGGCGGGCTGGTGTACTGCATCCCGGTGATCGGCGGCCTGCTGGCCGACCGCTGGCTGGGCATGCGCAAGGCGGTCATTTTCGGCGGCATCCTGCTGGTGGCCGGCCACGTGGGCATGGCGTTCGAAGGCCACATTGCCACCAGCACCGGCGGCCAGATCGTGCGCGACGAAGGCTCGCTGCGCATCACCTACCTGTCGCTGGCGCTGATCATCATGGGCGTGGGTTTCCTCAAGCCCAACATTTCCACCATCGTCGGCAAGCTCTACGCCGACGACGATCCGCGCCGCGACTCGGGCTTCTCGCTGTTCTACGCCGGCATCAACCTGGGCTCACTGTTCGCCTCGCTGGTGTGCGGCTACCTGGGCGAAGCCTACGGCTGGCGCTACGGCTTCGGCGCCGCCGGCATCGGCATGCTGGCCGGGCTGGCGATGTTCCTGTGGGGCCAGAAATACCTGCACGGCCACGCCGAGCCGTCCAATCCCGCCTCCCTGAAGGAACGCATCGCCGGCCTGCCACGCGAATGGCTGATCTATGCGCTGGCCATCGTCGGCGTGCTGCCGATTGCCTGGCTGATGTGGGCCACGGCCAATGGCGCATTCGCGCTGGGCGGCGAAGTGACGCTCGCCCAGCTGCTGATGCTGGTGGTGCTGGCCGGCGTGCTGCTGTGGTTCTGCTGGTTCCTGCTGACACAGTGCTCGCCGGAGCAGCGCCGCCAGATGCTGGCGCTGATGGCGCTGATCTTCATGGCGCTGGTGTTCTTCACCCTGTACGAGCAGACCTACGGCTCGTGGGTGACCTTCAACGACCGCCTGCTGACCAAGGACATCGTGCCGGCGCTGGTGATCCGCGACGGCACGCCGCTGCCGTGGTCGATCGTCTCGCTGCTGCTGGCGCCGCTGGCGTTCGTGGTCTCGGCTTCCTTATCCGACCGGCATCCGCAGTCGAAGGCGCCGCGCACGGTGTTCGCCGCAGCTACAGCGGTGATCGTGGTGCTGCTGGTGCGCGACTGCCTGGTGCTGCCGCAGACCGCGGGCTCGCTCACCTACCTCGGCGCGCTGTTCCTGGTACTGCTGGCGCCGATCTTCGCCGCGCTCTGGGGCTGGCTGGACCGGCGCGGGCTGGACCCGTCCAAACCGGTCAAGTCCGCGTGGGGCCTGTTGCTGGCCGGCGCGTCCTTCATCCCGCTGGCGCTGGCCGCGCAGCACGTCGGCAGCACCGGGCAGATGGCCAGCGTGTGGTGGCTGGTGGCGGCGTATTTCGTGCTGGAACTGGGCGAGATGTGCCTCTCGCCCGTCGGCCTGTCGGCGGTCACCCAGCTGGCGGTGGCGCGCGTGGTCAGCCTGATGATGGGCACCTGGTTCCTGGCCACCGCGTTCTCGGAAATGCTGGCCGCGATGTTCGGCAAGCTGGCCTCGATCGAAGTCCCCGAAGGCCAGGCAATGAACGTGGTCGAGGCCTCGGCCAAGTACGCGCATCTGTTCTGGCTGATGACCTGGATCGGCCTGGGCTGCGGCATCATCGCCCTGCTCGCCGCGCCGCTGCTGAAGTGGATGATGCGGCCGCATCGGTAAGCGCGGCAGCGCGATCATCGCAATAAAAAAGCCCCGCATCTGCGGGGCTTTTTTATCTCGCTGACGCAACAGCCGTTCGATCAGAACGGGATGTCGTCGTCGGCGAAATCGTCCATCGGCGCCGGCTGCTGGGCCGGGGCCTGGCGACGCGGGGCCTGCTGCTGGCCGCCGCCATAACCACCACCGCCGCCACCGTAGTTGTCGCCACCGCCGCGCTGGCCACCGCCACCGCCGCCGTATTCCTGGCGCGGCGCGGACTGGCGCTGCGGACGATCGCCGCCGCCCATGCCACCGCCGCCTTCACCGCGGCCGCCGAGCATCTGCATCTCGTTGGCGACGATATCGGTGGTGTACTTCTCCACGCCGTCCTGACCGGTGTACTTGTCGTAGCGCAGTTCGCCTTCGACGTAGACCTGCGAGCCCTTGCGCAGGTATTCGCCGGCGATCTCACCGAGCTTGCCGAAGAACACCACGCGGTGCCATTCGGTGCGCTCCTGCTTGTTGCCTTCCTTGTCGTTGCGCACGCTGGTGGTCGCCAGGCTGATGCGCGTGACGGCCATGCCGCCCTGCGTGTACTTGGTGTCCGGGTCGTTGCCCAGGTTGCCCACCAGGATGACCTTGTTGATGCCGCGTGCCATATGAGGTTCCGTCGTGTTTGCGCCGCCGCCACAAGCCGGGCGGACGCGGGATTTGGTGTAAGCGACATTGGATTATAGCCGCCCCGTCCCGTCCATCGGACGATGCCTTCCCCGCGTGTCAGGCAATGCCGACCGGAACCGGCGCCCATCCACCTATAATTGCGATTCTTCCTGAACAGCCCAGAGCGCATGTCCGCCGTCCAGCTTCCCCGCCCCGCCCTGGCGCTGCCGCAGATCCAGTCCTTCGCCGCCCCGGACATGGCGGCCATCGACGCCCTCATCCGTCGCCGCCTGGCCTCGGACGTGGTCCTGATCAACCAGATCGCCGACCACATCATTTCCGCCGGCGGCAAGCGCCTGCGGCCGATGCTGGTCGCCCTGGCCGGCCGCGCCTGCGGCGTGGACGCCACCGCCGAGCACCACCAGCTGGCGGCGATCATCGAGTTCATCCACACCTCGACCCTGTTGCACGACGACGTGGTGGACGAATCGGACCTGCGCCGTGGCCGCAGCACCGCCAACGCGCTGTGGGGCAACGCGCCCAGCGTGCTGGTCGGCGACTTCCTGTATTCGCGCAGCTTCCAGCTGATGGTGGAACTGGACCGCATGCAGGTCATGCGCATCCTGGCCGACACCACCAACCGCATCGCCGAGGGCGAAGTGCTGCAGCTGCTGCACGTCCACAACCCGGACACCGACGAAGCCGCGTATTTGCGCGTGATCGAGCGCAAGACCGCGGTGCTGTTCGCCGCCGGCACCCAGCTCGGCGCACTGGCCTCGGGCGTGGATGAGGCCACCCAGCAGCGCCTGTACGACTACGGCATGCAGCTGGGCTACGCGTTCCAGATCGCCGACGACGTGCTGGACTACACCGCCGATGCGGCTGACCTGGGCAAGAACCTCGGCGACGACCTGGCCGAAGGCAAGGCGACGCTGCCGCTGATCCATGCCATCGCCCATTCCGACGCGGCCACCCAGGCGCGCCTGCGCCAGATCGTGCGCGACGGCGACACCGATGCCATGCCCGAGGTGCTGGCCGCGATCCACGCCACCGGCGGCATCGCCTACAGCCAACGCCGCGCCACCGAGTACGCGCTGGCGGCCGAAGCCGCGCTGGAAGGCCTGCCGGAGAACGAGGCCGTCGCCGCGCTGCGCGGGCTGGCCCGCTATGCGGTCGAACGACAGCACTGATCTGGCGTTACGGGGAAAGCCTCACCGCTGCTGAAGCAGCGCACGCAGCTTTCAGTCGCATCCATGTAGGAGCCGCTCTACGTGGCCTCGGGCCATCAGCGGCGATGGCTATCTCACAGGTTTCGCCGCCAACGCATTGCCCTTCATCTCATGACCTGAAGCGGGCGCCTGATCCCCGGCGCCGCCAAGCCCTCAAGGCTTGGCAAACACCTCTGCGAAGAAATCCCCCAGCATCCGGTAGGCACGCTTGGCCGCGCGCGGGTCGTACTTGCAGCCGGGCGCATTGGCGCCGGGAATCGCAAAGCAGTGCACCGCGCCGCTGAAGTCGACGAACTGCCAATCCGCACCGGCCGCATCCATCTCCTTGCGGAAATCGGCGATCACCCGCGCCGGCACGTAGCTGTCGGCCGCACCGTTGAGCACCAGCAGCGGCGTCTTCGCCGAACCCGGCTTGGCCGGCGTGCTGCCGGGCTCCAGGCCGCCGTGCAGCGTGACCACGCCCGCCAGCGTGTCGCCGGCGCGCACCAGCTCCAGCACCGTGGTGCCGCCGAAGCAGAAGCCAAACGCGCCGATGCGCGTGGCGTCCAGCGGAGCGCTGCCGGCCTGCGCCTTCAATACCTCGACCGCTTTTTCGACACGGCTGCGCAGCGCCGGGCGATCGTCCTTCAGGCCGCCGGCCAGCTTGCCGGCTTCCTGCGTGTCCTTGGGCCGCACGCCGGTGCCGTACACGTCGGTGACGAGCACCACGTAGTCGTCGCCGGCCACCTGTTTGGCACGGTCGATGGCCGCGTCGGTCACGCCCATCCAGTCCGGCACCATCACCAGGCCCGGGCGCTTGGCCGGGCCGGCGTCGTCGTAGACAAGAAAGCCGGAGAAGCCCTGGCTGCCGACCTTCCACTGCACCGGCTTGACCACCTCTTTCGCCGCTGCGGGCAGCGCGCACACCGCGATCAACAGCGCGAGCGTGGCGCCCATCTTCGTCAACCTGCGCATGCCCTGCTCCTTTATGACCCGTTGGAATGCGGCCGAGTGTAAGCCTGCCTCGCGGCCTGGGATGCGAATGCACACAAACGAAAAGGCCGCGCTTGCGGCGCGGCCTTTTGCTGTGACTGAAGCGGAACGACGTCTTACGGACGACGCGCCAGCGCCTCGATGTCCTTGGCCTTGGGCAGCAGGTCCTGCTTGCTGACCGCGAACGGCCCGATGCTCAGCATCGGCACCGCGACGATCACCGAGGACACCACCACGATCACCGCGCCGACCATGTGCGTTTCGGCCAGGCCTTCCATCGAGCGACCGCCGAACAGGTACAGGGCGAGCGCCGACAGGAAGAACATCACCGCGGTGATGATCGTGCGCGACAGGGTCTGGTTGATCGAGCGGTTGAGCACTTCCAGCGGCTCCACGCGCAGGCTGCGGAAGTTTTCGCGGACACGGTCGAACACCACGATGATGTCGTTGATCGCAAAGCCCATCACCGACAGCAGGCCGGCCAGCACGGTCAGGTCGAACTCGCGACCCAGCAGCGACATGTAGGCCACGGTGAGGATCAGGTCGAAGAACGCCGTGATCGACGCCACCACCGCGAACTTCCACTCGAAGCGGAACGCGATGTAGATCAGGAAGCCGACCAGCATGAAGATCGTCGCGTAGACGCCGTTCATGGCCAGGTCCTTGCCGACCTGCGGGCCGACGAATTCGCCGGGCTGCACGGTGGCCGGGTTGGCGTCGGTGGTCACGACCTTGCGCACGTCCTCGGCCATGGTGCGGCCGGCGTTCTCGTCGTTGTTGTGCTCGCCATGCGGCTGCAGGCGCACCATCACGTCATTGGCGCTGCCCACGTTCTGCACCTGGGCGTTGTCGAAGCCGCCCTGGTCCAGCTTGGCGCGTAGCTGGTCCACGTCGACCGGCTTTTCGAAGTGCGCGCGCACCACGGTGCCGCCGGTGAATTCCAGCGCGTAGTTGAAGCCCTTCAGGCCGATGATCGCGAACGAGGCGAGCAGCAGGATCACCATCAGCGCCAGCACCGGTTTGCGCGGGCGCATGAAGTCGATCTTGGTGTCGTTCGGGATGAGATGCAGCGGGAACAGTTTCATGGATGAATTCTCTCGGCCCGATCAAATAGCAACGGAGTTGAGCTTCTTGCGACGCCCGTAGATAAGCGTGGCCAGTGCGCGCGACACCGTGATCGCGGTGAACATCGAGGCGAAGATGCCGATGATCATGGTCAGCGCGAAGCCCTTGAGCGGGCCGGTGCCGAAGGCGAACAGCGCGATGCCCACGATCAGGCCGGTCAGATTGGCGTCCAGGATGGTGCCGCCGGCCTTCTCGTAACCGGCGGAGATCGCCGACTTGGGCGGCATGCCGTGGCGCAACTCTTCGCGGATACGCTCGTTGATCAGCACGTTGGCGTCCACCGACAGGCCCACCGACAGCGCCAGGCCGGCGAAGCCCGGCAGGGTCATCGTCGCGCCGAACAGCGACATCACCGCCACCACGATCAGCAGGTTGAACAGCAGCGCCACCGAGGTGATCGCGCCGAACACGCGGTAGTAGATGGTGAAGAACACCAGGGTGAACAGGAACGAGTACACCACGGCCTTGATGCCGCGCTCGACGTTCTCCGCACCCAGGCTCGGGCCGATCACGTATTCCTCGACGAAGCCCATCGGCGCGGCCAGCGAGCCGGCGCGCAGCAGCTTGGCCAAGTTGTCGGCCTCGTCCTTGCTCAAACCAGTCGTCTGGAAGTTCTTACCGAAGGGGCTGTTAACGGTTGAAGGTGCAAGCGATTCCTCGCTCACGCGCACGCTGCGCACTTCCTTGCCATCGACCATCTTCACTTCGGGGATGCGCTCGATGTAGACCACCGCCATGCGCTTGCCGACGTTGGCGCTGGTGAACTCAAACATGCGCTGGCCGGCGACGTTGTTCAGGGTGATGTCCACGGCCGGCTGGCCGTTCTGATCGACGCTGGACACCGCATTGACCATCTGCTCGCCCGAGGCCAGCACGCGCTTGTTGAGCAGCACCGGCGCGCCGACATCGCGCAGGGTGTAGAGCTTGGCTTCCGGCGGGACATTACCGGTGCGCTGGGCTTCCAGCGCGTCGCCATCGACCACGGCGCGGAACTCGATCGTCGCGGTGGCGCCGATCAGGCGCTTGGCCGCTGCCGTGTCCTGCACGCCCGGCAGCTCGACCACGATGCGGTCGGCGCCCTGCTGCTGGATGACCGGCTCGGCCACGCCCAGGGCGTTGATGCGGTTGCGCAGCGTCGCGATGTTCTGCTGGATCGCGTCACCCGAGATCCGGGCCAGTTCACTTTCCGGCAGACCAATCGTGATGCGGTTGCCCTGCACGTCGTAGGTCAGCGGCGAAGCGCCGACCAGCGCACCGCTGGCGGTGCCGTTGGCCGGGGCCAGTGCGGCGGCCAGCGCGTTGCGCGCCGCGCCCACGTCCTGGCCCTGGGCGATATTGACCAGGATGGTGTTGTTGGGGCCACGCAGCACCGAGTCGGTGCGCATCTTGGCGTCGCGCAGGGTCACGCGGGCGTCTTCGACGAAGGCTTCCACGCGCTTGTCCAGCGCCGCCTTCTGGTCCACCTGCAGGGTGAAGTGCACGCCGCCCTGCAGGTCCAGGCCGCGGACCATCGGCTTGGCGCCCAGGTTGGACAGCCACTGCGGCACGGTCGAGGCCAGGTTGAGCGCGACGGTGTAGTTCTCGCCCAGCGACTCACGCAGCACGTCATTGGCCTTGGTCTGCGCGTCCGGCGAGGACAAACGCACCAGCAGGTCGCCGTTGCGGTTCTCCAGCTGCTTGGGCACCACCTGCACGGTGTTCAGCGCCGCGGTGACCTTCTGGCGCAGCGCGTCGTCGATGGTCGCGCCGCGGCTGGCGGTGATCTGGACCGAAGGGTCCTGCGGATAGATGTTGGGCAGCGCGTACACCGCACTGAACACCAGCACCAGCAGGATCAGGACATATTTCCAGCGGGGAAACTCAAGCATTGCTTAGCACCCGCGCACCTGCATCCCCAGGCGCGCTCTACGTGATGGGACTTCGGGTTGGCCTTGGCCTTCTTGCCGCGGCGCCCGGAGTGAAACGAACGACGGACCGCGCAGGCGGTCCGTCGGATACAGCGAAACGTTTAGACGGCGGACTTCAGCGTGCCCTTGGGCAGCACGTTGCCGACCGCGCCCTTCTGCACGCGGACCTTGACGCCATCGGCCACTTCCACGGTGATGAAGTTGTCGCCGATGTCGGCCACGGTGCCGGCGATGCCGCCGGAGGTGATGACCTCATCGCCGCGCGAGAGCTTGTCCAGGAGCGACTTGTGCTCCTTCTGGCGCTTCATCTGCGGGCGGATCATCACGAAGTACATCACCGCGATCAGCACGATCGGGAAGATCAGCATGCTCAGGCCGCCACCCTGGGCGGGAGCGGCGCCGGCAGCTTGGGCGTGGGCGGCGGGGATCAGGAAATCGAGCACGTTCATGTATCTGGGTCCATTGGTGGGCCGAAAGCAGCCGCGAATTATGCCACGGGGTCGCGCAGGCGTGGCTTGGGGCCGCGCCGACGATCAAATCCTGGATTTCCCCGCATCCTGCCGTCTTCCGACCGCCTTCAGCGGCAAAGGTTCCGTTGCGCATGCGGTGACAATCCAGTCACGCCGGGACGGCCATCCCGCGTGCGGCGTAGAAGTCGGCGCGGAACGCCTGGAACCGGCCCTGCTCGATCGCCGCGCGCATCTGCGCCATCAGCGACTGGTAGTACCAGAGGTTGTGCAGGGTGCCGAGCATCGGGCCGAGCATTTCGTTGCAGCGGTCCAGGTGGCGCAAATAGCTGCGGGTGAAGCCATTGCGGCAGGCGTAGCAGCCGCAGCCCGGCTCGATCGGGTCCATGTCCTGCTCATACTTGCTGTTGCGGATGCGCACCGTGCCGAAGCCGGTGAAGTAATGCCCGTTGCGCGCATTGCGCGTGGGCATCACGCAATCGAACATGTCCACGCCGCGCGCCACGCCTTCGACCAGGTCTTCGGGGCGGCCCACGCCCATCAGGTAGCGCGGCTTGTCGGTGGGCAGCTGCGGGTGCAGGTGTTCGAGCATGGCGTTGCGCTCGTGCTCGGTCTCGCCCACCGCCAGCCCGCCGATCGCGTAGCCGTCGAAGCCGATGTCCTGCAGCCCGTCGGCCGAGCGGCTGCGCAGGTCGTGGTGGACGCCGCCCTGGACGATGCCGAACAGCGCCGCATCGTTGCCCAGTGCGTCGTGCGCCTCGCGCGAGCGCTTGGCCCAGCGCAGCGACAGTTCCATCGACTTGTCCACGACCTGCTTGGCGACCGGCTGGCCATCCACGTTCACCGGCGGGCACTCGTCGAAGATCATCACGATGTCCGAGTCGAGCACGTGCTGGATCTTCATGCTCTCCTCGGGGCCGAGGAACACCTTGGCGCCGTCGGTCGGCGAGGCGAAGGTCACGCCTTGCTCGGTGATCTTGCGGCGATGAGCCAGCGAGAACACCTGGAAGCCGCCCGAGTCGGTAAGGATCGGCTTGTCCCAGCGCGCGAAGCCGTGCAGGCCGCCGTGCTTGCCGATCACGTCCAGGCCCGGGCGCAGGTACAAGTGGAAGGTATTGCCCAGGATGATCTCGGCGCCGAGGTCCTTGATGTGCTCGGGCAGGATGCCCTTGACCGAGCCATAGGTGCCCACCGGCATGAACGCCGGGGTCTGGATCGTGCCGCGCGGGAAGGTCAGCTGGCCACGACGCGCACTGCCGTCGGTGGTGTTCAGCGCAAAGGACATGCGGCTCATGCGGTGGTTTCCGCGTGGGCCTGCGGGAACAGCAGCATCGCGTCACCGTAGGAGAAGAACCGGTAGCGCCGGTCCACGGCGTGCTGATACGCCTCCAGGATGCGCGCCTTGCCGGCGAAGGCCGAGACCAGCATCAGCAGCGTGCTTTCCGGCAGGTGGAAGTTGGTGACCAGCGCATCGACGCTGCGGATGCGATAGCCGGGGAAAATGAAGATGCGGGTCTCGCCGGCGAACGGCTGCAGCTCGCCGTCGCGCATCGCGCTCTCCAGCGCGCGCACGACCGTGGTGCCCACCGCGACCACGCGGCCACCGGCAGCGCGGGTGCGGCGGATCTGCTGGATCAGCTCAGGCCCGACGTTGAGCCATTCGCTATGCATGCGGTGTTCGCGCACGTCGTCCACGCGCATCGCCTGGAAGGTGCCGGCGCCCACGTGCAGGGTCACATGGCCGAACTGCACGCCCTGCGCCTTGAGCTGTTCCAGCAGCGGCTGGTCGAAATGCAGGCCAGCCGTCGGCGCAGCGACCGCCCCCAGCTCGCGCGCGAACACGGTCTGGTAGCGCTCGTCGTCGTCCTGGCCCGGCTCGCGGGTGATGTACGGCGGCAGCGGCATGCGCCCGGCCTTGAGCAGCCAGCTGTCCAGCGCATCGTCCACGTCGAAGCGCAGCTCATAGAACTCGCCTTCGCGGCCCAGCACCTCGCAGCTGCCGCCGGCATCCAGCGCGATGCGGCCGCCGGGCTTGGGCGACTTGCTGGCGCCGATCTGGGCGTGGGCACGGTTATCCGGCAGCAGGCGCTCGATCAGGATCTCGACCCGGCCGCCGGTGTCCTTCTGGCCGAACAACCGCGCCGGGATCACCCGGGTGTCGTTGAACACCAGCAGGTCGCCCGCGCGCAGCTGGCTCGGCAGATCGCGCACATGCAGGTCGATCATGGCCGCCGCGTCCGGCGGCACCACCAACAGGCGGCTGGCCGAACGCTCGGGCAGCGGCGCCTGGGCGATCAGCTCGGGCGGCAGGTCGTAGTGGAAATCGGACTTCTTCAAGGCGGCGGCGCAAGCAAGGGAGCCGCATATTGTAGGCGGTGCGGGCCGGGGCTGTTCCGGCTGGCGGGTTGCGGGGAACCCCGTCGTCCTTGTGGGAGCCGCTTCAGCGGCGATGGCGCTTTACCGGGGAAGCCCATCGCCGCTGAAGCGGCTCCCACAAAGCCACTGCTAGCGCTCGAACTTGGTCGACAAAATGATCGACGAGGTGGTGCGCTCGACGCCTTCGATCACGCCAATCTGGTCGGTCAGCACGTCCATATCGCCCACGGTGGGCACCGCGCCGATGGCGATCAGGTCGTAGGCGCCGCTGACCGAATGCAGCACCCGCACCTCGGGCATGCCGCGCAGCGCCTTGGTCACGGCCAGCATCTGCTTGGGCCGCACGGTGATCATGATATGGGCGCGGATGTGGCCGTGCTCGACCTCGTCGGCCAGGCGCACGGTGTAGCCACTGATCACGCCCTGCCGTTCCAGGCGCTCGATCCGGCTCTGCACGGTGGTGCGCGACAGGCCCAGCTTGCGGGCGATATCAGCGATGGAGGCCCGCGCGTTCTCGCGCAGGACCGAAAGCAGCAGCTGATCTGCGGCCGAGACCTTCATTTCCACCAACCTCATCGTCGTTTTGCCGAAATCTACCATGCGATTGAGCGGATCGGCCCTGCCAAACGACGAGTCGCTTTCCCGATAATGGGCTGCGCCCGGCGTTCCGTGGCGTCGCCGCCACCGTGCGTGCCAGCCCAATGCCCGTTGTTTTTTCGAAGGAGACCGCCATGTCCGTGACCGCCCCCCTCGCCCCGCTGCGCGCCCGCGCCGGCGCCCGCCAGACCACCGGCCTGGACGATGCCACCGTCACGCGCCTGGCCGTCGGCCATCCGGACCTGGTCCAGGCCATCGCCGCGGCTTCGGCGCAGTTCGCCGAACTGCAGGCCGAATTTGCCGAGCTGCTGGACCTGGACGAAGCCCAGCAGGTGCACGCGCTGCAGGCCGGCTACGTCAACTTCTACGCCGATGACGCCATCAACCCCTACGTCGCCCTGGCCGCCTGCGGCCCGTGGCTGGTGACGCTGAAGGGCGCGGTGCTGTTCGACGCCGGCGGCTACGGGATGATCGGCTTCGGCCACACGCCGCAGTCAGTGCTGGAAGCGATGGCCAAGCCGCAGGCGATGGCCAACATCATGACCCCCAGCCTGTCGCAGCTGCGCTTCGAGCGCGTCCTGCGCGCCGAGATCGGCCACACGCGTGGCGGCTGCCCGTTCACCAAATTCCTGTGCCTGAACTCCGGCTCCGAGTCGGTCGGCCTGGCCACGCGCATCGCCGACGTCAACACCAAGCTGATGACCGACCCGGGCGCGCGCCATGCAGGCCGCACGATCAAGCGCGTGGTGGTCAAGGGCAGCTTCCACGGCCGCACCGACCGTCCGGGCCTGTATTCGGACTCCTCGCGCAAGGCCTACCAGCAGCATCTGGCCAGCTACCGCGGCGAGGATTCGGTGATCGCCGTGGCCCCGTACGACGAGGCCGCGCTGCGCAAGGTCTTCGCCGATGCGCAAGACAAGGGCTGGTTCATCGAGGCGATCTTCCTGGAGCCGGTCATGGGCGAAGGCGACCCGGGCCGCTCGCTGCCTCCGGCCTTCTACGCCGCCGCGCGCGAACTCACCCGCGCCCACGGCAGCCTGCTGCTGGTCGACTCCATCCAGGCCGGCCTGCGCGCGCACGGCGTGCTGTCGGTGGTCGATTACCCGGGCTTCGAAGGCCTGGACGCGCCGGACATGGAGACCTATTCCAAGGCGCTCAACGCCGCCCAGTACCCGCTGTCGGTGCTGGCCGTGACCGATCACGCCGCACAGCTGTACCGCAAGGGCATCTACGGCAACACCATGACCAGCAACCCGCGTGCACTGGACGTGGCCTGCGCCACCCTGGCCCTGCTCACTCCGGCCGTGCGCGCCAACATCCGCACCCGTGGCGCGCAGGCCGTGGCCAAGCTGGAAAAGCTCAAGAGCGAACTCGGCGGCCTGATCACCAACGTGCAGGGCACCGGCCTGCTGTTCTCGTGCGAACTGGCGCCGCAGTTCAAGTGCTATGGCGCCGGCTCGACCGAGGAATGGCTGCGCGAGCGCGGCCTCAACGTGATCCACGGCGGCGCCAACTCGCTGCGCTTCACCCCGCACTTCAACCTGGACGAGGCCGAGCTGGACCTGCTGGTGTCGATGGTCGGCCAGGCCCTGCGCGAAGGTCCGCGCCAGGCCCAGGCCGCCGCGGCCTGATCCGAACGTCGCAACGGAATGCGAAAGGCCCGCGCAAGCGGGCCTTCTTTTTGCCGCGATGCGGTGTGACTCAGATCGGCGCAGCCGTCAGCTTGCGACGCAGGAAGTTGGTGACCGCCCGGCGCGGTGTCTTGCCACGCCACGAGGCCCAGCACAGGTGCGAACCCACCGCCTCCTTGCCGCCCAGATGACCCAGCCCGAACCAGGTCCGGTCCGGGTGGAAATGATCGCGCGGCGGGAAATGCAGGTCGCGATAGCGCCAGGCATTGGCCAGGTAGAAATCGGTCATGCCCGAGGGCCCGGACACATGCGGGATGCGCCGGTGATCGGTCAGCGTTTCCGGTGCGTGCTGGGTGAACACGTGCTCGATGAAGTCGCCCCAGAACGGATGCCCGGCTTCCGAGCCCAGCACCGCATTGCCGATCTTGAAATCGGCGCTGCCCGGGCGCCCCTCCTCCACCGGCAGCACGCAAGGCTGGACCAGCAGCGTGCGGTCCAGGTTGCGCAGCAGCTTGTAGTCGGTGTCGAAATAGAACCCGCCGTATGCGTGCAGATAGGCGCAACGGGCGATATCGGCCTTGAGCACGCCGAACTGGATGGCGTCGTAGCGGTCGGCGAACTGCGGGAAGGTCGAGCGGATCAGCGCGGCGTTGTCCGCATCATCCCAGAGAAAGCCTTCCCAGCCATGCAGCAGCCGGTGCAGGCGCGCGCGCACCCGGCGTTCTTCCCATTGCAGTTGCTTGGTCGGGGCGGTGAGGTGGAACACGGCGGGAATCATCAAAGCGTCCATGGCGGCGGGAGTGTCGTCCTCCCACCGCAATCAACGTGATGCACGTCACATACCGGCCGCCGATTTAGCGCCTCAGGGCGCCTTCTTGGCGCCGAAGCGCGAGACCGCCGTGCCGATCAGGGCCTTGGCCTCGGCCGCATCGCCCCAGCCGTTCAACTCGACGGTGTTGCGCCCGGCTGGCAGGTCCTTGTAGATGCGGAAGAACGCCTCGATGCGCTGCTTCTCGATTTCCGGCAGGTCGGCCAGGGCGCGGATATTGGCGTAGGTCGGGTCGATCTTGTCGGTCGGCACGCCGATGATCTTCTCGTCGTGCTCGCCCTTGTCGATCATGCGCAGCACGCCGATCGGGCGGAAGTTGATCAGCACGCCCGGATGCAGCGGCTCGCGGGTCAGCACCAGCGCGTCCAGCGGATCGCCGTCGCCGGCCAGGGTGCTGGGCATCGAGCCGTAGTTGGCCGGGTACGCGACCGGCATTGACTGGAAGCGGTCGACGAAGATCAGGCCGTCCTCATTGGTCTCGTACTTGGTGAAGCTGCCGGCCGGGATTTCGACCAGCACGGTGGCTTCTTCCGGCGATTTCTTGGGCTGCGGCGCGTGCAGCGGGTTGCGGATGAAGTCGGCGGCGCCGACCAGGGTTGGTGCGGCGGCAAGCGCCAGGGCGGCGCAGAAGGCAAAACGGAGGCGCATGGCGGTTCCTTTGGAGCGAATTTGGAGACAGTGGTGTTGCGAAGCGAAGGGATGGTGTGGGAGCCGCTCGACGTGGCCTCGGGCCATCAGCGGCGATGGGGCTTTACCTCAAACCTGAAAGCCTCATCGCCGCTGAAGCGGCCCCCACAACAACGCGAGAAGTTCGGGCCCGGGGCACTCGCCCCAAGCCCATCACCTCATTCCCAGCAGCGGTCCTCGCGCCCCTTGGGCGAGACCGACCGCGCGCAATCGCGCGGGGCGATACGGCCTTCGGCGTGTTCGACCACGCGCTTGTCGCCATTGGCGTCGCGGACCAGGTCGAACTTGTCGTACAGGCGGCCGGTGGCGGTGCGCGATTCGTAGGTCAGTTTTTGCGCGTCCAGGTGCAGCACCTGGTAGAGCTGGGTGTCCTCGCCGACCGGCTTCATGGTCTTGCGCGCGTAGTCGGACAGGCGGTATTGCTTCGGCCCCGCGACCGAGACGATGAACACCGGGGTGATGGTGTTGTCGGCATCGCCGCGACGGCCGTAGGTGTGGTCGTGGCCCTGCAGCACCAGATCGACCTTGTGCTTGCGGATCACCGGCAGCACCTGCTCGACCAGCTTGACGTTGTCGCGCTCGGCGCGCGGCGAATAGAACGGCTGATGGATCAGCACGATCGACCACGGCCGCGTGTTCTCCGACAGCACCTTGTCCAGCCACTTCGCTTGCGCTTCACCGGTACCCAGGTCCAGTGCCGATGTGCCGTCGATCACCGCCACGCGCACGTTCTGGTAATCGAACCAGTAGGTGGTCTTGGCCGTTTCCGACGGGCCGTTCTTCGGCAGGGCGAAGGTCACTGGCCAATGGTTGCCCAGCACGCGGTGTTCCTGCGGGGTGTCCTCGAACTCCTCGCGGTACTCGTGGTTGCCCGGCGCCGGCGCGATCGCCGTGCCCTGCAGCATCCAGTTGCCCGCTTCGAACCACTCGGCCCACTCGCTGTCGTCCTGGCCATCGCCACCGCTGACCAGGTCACCGGCAAACAACGCAAGACGCGCATCGGGCGTGGTGCGCCAGGCCTGGCGGATCACGCGCGAAACCAGGCTCAAGTTCTTGTTCTGCGTATCGCCGAAGTACAGCAGGGTCAGCGGCGTATCGGCACTGGCGGCGGTGCGGAAGTGATTCCACGCCCCCCAGGTGTCCTTGCCCTGCACGCGGTAGGCATACAACGTATCGGGCTTGAGGCCATCGACGTCCACGCGATGGTGGTGCGAGACACCGTTTTCGCTCTGCAACGGCGTGGTCGTCGCACGCAGCACGCGCGGCGTGCCGACATCGGGCGAATCGCCGGCCAACACCAGCTCCAGCACCGGCTGCGAGACGCTGGCGTCGGTGCGCCAGGCCACGGCGAACGCCGTCGCCGCATCCTGCCCCGGCGAAGCGACGATGCGGTCCGGAAATCCGGTGGCCGCATAGTGCGTGCTACCCATCGGCACCTGGGTGTTGGGCTCTGCTTTGCCTGCCTTGTCCTTGGCTGACGCGATGCCCGCGCCGGCAAAGCCGGCGACGAGCATCAGGGTGAGGGCTGTCGTCCGTGACCGTGCGGCCGCGATCAACGTTTGCACTCCGGCAGCTTCAGCGCGCTGGCGATGTCGCGCCAGTCGAACGCCGCCACGGCCTGGTCATCATGCAGCGCGTAGAACACGCCCTGCGGGAAACGCGCGTCGCCGTGCGCATCCATCCACACGCCATCGGTGTTGGCTGTGACCTTGCCGGCGAACGCGCCGACCGGCTGCAGCGTCTTGCGGTCGAACACCTGGAACACGCTGCGGTCCTTGAACTGGTCCGTGCCGATCCAGTAGCCGCTGCCATCGGTGCAGGCCAGCAGCGCGATGCCTTCGGCCTGGGCCTTGTACAGGTCCGCGCCAACATCGCGGCCGCGGTATTGACCATCGGCCAGGCCGTACTCGCGCAAACGCGTGCCGGTGGCCATGTCTTCCTCGGCCAGCATCAGGCGATCGTTGTCGGCATCGCCGTACACCGATTCGGCGATGCGGATCGCACCGGCTTCGCTGGTGTCGCCGAAGGTCTGGGCCAGCGTGGCGGTCCAGGCATCGCCCGCCTTGGTCAGCTGGTAGCGGCGGAAACGCTGGTTCAAGTCGGCCAGCGGCGGCACGGTTTCCTCATCCGCACCCAGCATGTAGTTGTCGCTGACGATGACCTCGATGCCGCCGTCCTTTTCATGCGCCCACAGGCCGTAGGGCTTCTTCAGGTCGTCGGCGCCGAACACGGCCGCGGACTTGAAGTCCGGCAGCGAGAATGCCTGCACGCGATGGTTGTCGCGCTCGACCACCAACGCGAGATTGCCCACCACCGCGATGCCATTGGGACGATCCATCTGCCCCGGCGCGGCGCCCTTGCCGCCGACCGTGCGCAGGCGCTGGCCGGTGTCGCCGTCGAACACCACCAGCTCGCCGGACTTCTTGGCGGTGGTGATGACCCAGCGCTGGCCATCGGGCGTGATCCAGCTGGCCGGCGAATCCAGGTTGTCTTCCGGCGTGGACGCGGTGACAAAGGTTTCCGCCACCACCTGATGGGCCACGTTGGACGTGGCCAGCATCGGATCGCCCTTGCCCGCCTCGTCCGGCTCGCGGTCCGCATTGGTGGCTACGGCGGCAGGTGCGGAAGGCGCAGGCGCCGGTTCGGCCGGCTTGTTGCAGCCAGCCAGGACCAGGCATGCCAACCCGAGCGCGGCGGCGCCGCGCGTCATCGGAGCGGCGCGCATTACAGCTTCACCTTGATGCCGGCGGCGTAGGTGCGGCCGTATTCCTCGTACTGCTGGGTGTGCGCGCTGTCGCCCTGGTAACGCTCCAGCGGCTTGTCCAGCAGGTTGGACGCGTCGAAGTACAGCTCGACGTTGTTGGTGATCTGGTAGCTCAGGCCGAAGTCCAGCTGGGTGTTGGGCGCCACGTAGATGTCGTAGGCCTTGCCGTCACCCAGCTCGTCCAGGTACTCGCTGCGATACACCGCCGACACGCGCACCGACAGGCCAGCCTTCTCATAGCCCAGGTAGCCGCTGTAGACGTGCTTAGAAGCACGCGGCAGGTCGAAGCTGTCGCTGGCGCGATCTTCAATGCCCGGATCGAAATCGGTATCCAGCCAGGTGCCGCTGGCGCCGACCAGCAGGCCGTTCCAGCCCGCGGGCAGGAAGTCCAGGTTCTGCTGGTAGTTGAACTCCGCGCCCATCACCTTGGCCTTGTCGCCGTTGATGGCACTGGTCACGTCGTAACCGGCGTAGTCCGGATTGTTGTTGCTCACCGTGTCGACGATGTAGCCATCGATCCACTTGCGGAACACGCCCAGCGAGACGATGCCGCTCTCACCCAGGTACTTCTCGAACGAGAAGTCCAGGTTGGTCGACTCGTAGGGATCCAGGTTCGGATTGCCCAGTTCGACTTCTTCGTCGTCATTGTTGATCGTCGCGTGCGGCGCGATCTGGCCGAAGCCCGGACGCGAGACGGTCTTGTTCAGCGCGGCGCGCAGCGCCCAGCCATCGCCGCCATCCCAGCGCACGTGCAGGCCCGGCAGGACGTTGGTGTAGCTGCTGTGCGCCTTGATCTGGGTGACGCTGAAGGTCTCGTCGTCTTCGACGTCGATGCTGTTGCCGGTGGCGGAGAAGCTGGTGTTTTCCGCACGCACGCCGGCGATCACGCGCAGCGCACCGATATCCCAGGTGCCCATCATGTACGCGGCCAGGATGTCTTCCTTGGCGGCGTAGTCCTCGGCCAGCGCGGCGATGGCATTGGTCGCGGTGTCGCCTTCATCGGCGCTGTACTCGCTGCCGAACTGGTTCCAGTAATCGCGCATGGCCGAGGAGCTCAGCGCCTGGCCCAGGCTGTTGTGGCGATGCGAAGGCGGCGACACGGTCCAGTCGGCCAGGTCGATGTCCGGGCCTTCGGACAGCTCGGTCTCGTTCTTGTCGACGTTGCGGTCGCGGAAGCGGCCCAGCAGGCCCATCTTGTAGCTGGAGTTCTCGCCGTCGAAGCGCACGTTGACCTTGGCGCTGAATTCCTTGTCGTCGGTCTTGCCCGGCGACAGCACGAACTTGTTGAACGCGTAGTTGTCGTTGGCTTCCCAGCTGTCGTTGGAGAAGTCGATGTCCGGCATGCCGGTGTTCTGGTCGATGGTCGCGGTCAGGCCGCGGCGCACGCTGCTGGCCAGCTTGAAGCGCGCTTCCATCTCGTCATTCACGCGCTCCTCGGTCTTGCTGTAGCCGACCTGGTAGTCGAGGACCGTATCGGGCAGGCGGTTCTCGCCGCCGAAGCTCACCGCCTCGGCGTTCTGCTTCTTGGTGCGATAGCGCACGCGCTTGCCCAGATCATCCACCGGCGCCGAGTAGGTGCCGTCGCCATTGGCAACCACGTCGCCGGCGTCGAAATCGATGACGGTGTTCTGCCGGGTTTCGGCGTCCTGGTAGTCGCTGTACAGCGTGCGCAGGTAGTACTTGCTGTCTTCGTTGGGATGCCAGTCGAGGTTGAGGTTGGCACCGATGCGCTTGCGCTCGACGTAATACTTGCGGCGCTGCTGCTGGATCATGAACATGTCGCCGTTGTCGAGTTCGTCGTACTCGCCTTCGGTGTTGTCCGACTCGAACTTGCGGTCCTGGTAGTTGATGCCGAAGGCCACGCCGAAGGTGTTGTCGGCGAACAGGTCGCTGTAGTTGAACGAGCCCTTCGGGCTGGTGTTGCCGCTCAGGTCCTGGTGGTTGGCTTCGACCTTGGCGCGGATGCTGCGGCCGTCGCGATCGAAGGCCGAAGCCGATTCGATCTCGATCGCGCCGCCGATGGAATCGCCCGGCATGTCCGGGGTCGGCGACTTCACGACCTTCAGACGCTCGGTCGATTCGGACGGGATCAGGTCCAGCGGCGTGGAACGGTTGTCGCTTTCCGGCGTGCCGATCGACAGGCCATCGACGGTGACGCTGTTGAGCGCCGCGTCCAGGCCGCGCACGACCACGTAGCGGCCTTCGCCCTGGTCGCGGGTGACGCTCACGCCCGGCAGGCGCGAGACCGACTCGGCCACGTTCTGGTCCGGATAGTCGCCCACGTCATCGGCGGCGACCGCATCGAGGATCGCGTTGGAATCGCGCTTCAGGTCGATCGCGCGCACCTGCGCTTCCAGCTGCGGGCGCACCACCAGCCGATCCAGCGTGGTCGCATCCGGCGCTGCCGCGGCAGCCGCTGTGGATCCTTCCGCGATGCTGACGTTGTTGGCCGCGACGTCGATGTCGGCAGCAAAGGCAGGCGAGGCAACCATCACGGCCAGTGTCATGGACACGGCAGTGGCAAGGCGGTGGCGATTCAACACGGTGCAGCTTCCCCAGACATGTAAAGAATGGGTCGGCACGGTATTTCCGGAAGGTTTCTTCCCCGTTACACATCGCTCAAACTGACAGTGCGGTCATTTTTTCGTTGCGATCCTGCGGCCAGGCTGGCGAGGACGCGTCAGATCTGCGGTTTGCGCCGCCGCCGCCCGCAGCACATCCTTGTCGATCCCCACCCGTAGATCGCACCCCCATGAAGACCGTCGAAGTCCGCCATCCCCTGGTCCGTCACAAGATCGGCCTGCTGCGCGATGCATCCCTGAGCACCAAGGGCTTCCGCGAGCTGGTGACCGAGCTGGGCACGCTGCTGGCCTACGAGGCCACCGCCGACCTGCACACCGAAACCGAGACCATGCAGGGCTGGGCCGGCCCGGTGGAGGTGCAGAAGATCGCCGGCGCCAAAATCACCCTGGTGCCGATCCTGCGCGCGGGCCTGGGCATGCTGCCCGGCGTGCTGGCGCTGATCCCGGCTGCGCGCGTGAGCGTGGTCGGCCTGCAGCGCGACGAGGAAACCCTGCAGCCGGTGCCCTACTTCGAGCGCCTGACCGGCCGCCTGGAGGAGCGCGACGCGCTGATCCTGGACCCGATGCTGGCCACCGGCGGCACCCTGATCGCCACCATCGACATGCTCAAGCGCGCCGGCGCGCGGCGAATCAAGGGCATCTTCCTGGTCGCCGCGCCCGAAGGGCTCAAGGCGCTCGAAGCCGCGCACCCGGATGTCGAGGTCTACACCGCCGCCATCGACGAGCGCCTCAACGAGAAGGGCTACATCCTGCCCGGCCTGGGCGATGCCGGCGACCGGATCTTCGGCACGCGCGTGGGCTGAAGCACTGCAGCGTTTGGCAGTGGCTGCTACCTGTGGGAGCTGTTGAATGTGGGAGCTGCTTCAGCAGCGATGAGGCCTTCCCTGTAAAGCCTCATCGCCACTGAGGGGGCTTCCCAACGGCCTCCGACGGGCGATGGGCCCCATGTCGCATCGCTGCCATGCAACGGCACTGGGCGCAGGCGTAGGATCCGCCCTGCCCCCACCCATCCGTTACGGAGCGTCCTGCCATGACCCGTTCGATCCTGATCGTCTGCCTGGTGCTGGCCAGCGTCACCAGCTTCAGCGCCGCGGCCCAGTCCAGTTCGCAGACCCGCATGGCCGAGTGTTCGGCCAAGAACAAGGGCAAGACCGGCGACGACTACAAGGCCGCGCAGAAGGCCTGCCTGAGCGCCAAGCCGGCGGCCGCCACCGCCAGCACCCCGCAGGAACGCATGAAGACCTGCAACGCCGATGCGGCCACCAAGAAGCTCAGCGGCGACGCGCGCAAGACCTTCATGTCGAGCTGCCTCAAGAAGTCCTGAGGCTTAAAGCACTTTTCTGACATCCATGTGGGAGCTGCTTCAGCAGCGATGAGGCTTGATCGACAAAGCCTCATCGCCACTGAAGCGGCTCCCACAGTTTTCTAAGCGGCCAACGGCTGCGCGACCAGCACAGCGACTTCATCCGCCGTCCCGAAGCGCCCCTTCTCATCACGCGTCACCGTCGCCAGCGCGCAGTCGGTGTCGTGGGTGAAGAACAGCCGCACCTCGCGCGCCAGCGCGTCCTCCAGGAACGCGCGCTTCTCGTCGATCAGCAGCTCGGCATTGCGGTCGTAACCCATCGTGATCGGCACGTGCACCCAGAAGCGCCCGGGAATCAGGTCGGCACAGAACGCCACGCCACCCTGCGTGGCGCCATCAGCCACTTCGACCGGCCCGACGATCTCGGCCAGCATCAGCCCGGGCGTATGGCCATCGCTGAAGGTGAAGCGCACCGCCTCGCCCAGCGCCTGCGAATGTTCGCCCTCGACGATTTCAAGCCGGCCGCTGGCTTCCAGCAGGTCCGGCAATCCGGGAATGAAACTCGCCCGATCGCGCGGATGCGGCACCTTGGCACGCGCCCAATGCTGCGCGCCGACCACAAAGGTCGCGTTGGGAAACAGCAGGCGCGGCGACTGGCCTTCGGCCCACGGCGCCAGCAGCCCGCCGGCGTGATCGAAATGCAGGTGGCTCAGCACCACCACATCGATGTCCTCGTGCGAGAAGCCGGCCTGCGCCAGCGAGTCCAGCAGCACGTGGTCGGATTCGACCACGCCGTAGCGCTCGCGCAGCTTAGGTTCGAAGAACGCGCCGATGCCGGTTTCGAACAGCACCGTCTTGCCGTTGACCGGCGTGGCCAGCAGCGCGCGGCAGGCCAGGTCGATGCGGTTCTGCGCATCCGGCGGCGCCCAGCGCGCCCACAGCGCGCGCGGCGCATTGCCGAACATCGCTCCGCCATCGAGCTTCTGCGAATTGCCGGTGATGGACCAGAGTTGCATGCGTGGCCTCCTCCCAAAGGTCAGGCCGCCATGATGCGCGCCTGCGCCGCGCAAGCCCAGCCATGAAAAAGGCGACGCAGATGCGTCGCCTTTTTCGGTGTTGCGTGGCAGCCCTGCCTTACGGCGTGCTGGGCAGCACTTCGGCCGCGCCCACTTCGTTGCGCGGGTCGCTGCCACCACTGAGCGTGTTGGTCTTCTTGTCCCATTCCACGGTCTGCAGGTTGCCCCACACGTGGCTGGAACCACGACCGCCTTCGGCCGTGTTGCCCGGTAGCTTGAGCTTGTGACCCATCTCGGCCAGGCCGCGCGCGGTGGCGTCGTCGAAGGTGCCGCTTTCGGCTTCGATCAGGTCCGGCAGCCACTGGTGGTGATAGCGCGGCAGCGCGGCAACCTGCTGCGCGGTCAGGCCATCGTCGTAGCCCAGGATGCCCAGCAGCACCATGGTGATGATGCGGCTGCCGCCCGGCGTGCCCAGCACCACGGCCTTGTCGGCGCTGTCCATGAAGGTGGGCGACATCGAGCTGAGCGGACGCTTGCCCGGCTTGGGCGCGTTGGCCTCGTAGCCCATCACGCCGAAGGAGTTAGGCGTACCCGGCTTCAGCGCGAAGTCGTCCATCTCATCGTTGAGCAACACGCCGGTGCCCTTCGGGATGAGCCCCGAGCCGTACAGCAGGTTGACCGTCTGGGTGGCGCCGACCCGATTGCCTTCGGCATCGATGATCGAGAAGTGCGTGGTCTCGTCGTCTTCCAGCGGGGTCGGATTACCCGACAGCAGGTCGCTCGGCGTGGCCTTTTCCGGGTTGATGGTCGAGCGCAGGCCCAGCGCGTAATCCTTGCTCAGCAGCACCTTCTGCGGAATGGTGGTGAAGTCAGGATCGCCCAGGAAAAAGGTGCGGTCGCGGTAGGCGCGGCGCATGGCTTCCACCACAAGGTGCGTGCGGTGCACCGGATCCATGTTCTTGAGGTCGTAGCCTTCCAGGATCTGCAGCATCTCGGCCAGCGCGATGCCACCGGAAGACGGCGGCGGCACGGTGGTGATCTTCCAGCCTTTGTAGTCGAACTCGATCGGGGCGCGTTCCTTGACCTGGTAGTTGGCCAGCTCCTCGGCGGTCCACGCACCGCCGGCGGCCTTGACGCCAGCCAGCAGCTTCTTGGCGGTGGCACCCTTGTAGAAGCCGTCGCGGCCCTTCTCAGCCAGCAGGGTCAGGGTGTGGGCCAGCTCGGGCTGCTTGAACAGGTCGCCGGTCTGGATCGGCTTGCCGTTGCGCAGGTAGACCTCGCGCGTACCCGGGTACTTCTCCATCTCGCTCGCCCGCTGGGCGTAGCCCTTGGACATGCGGTCATAGACCGGGAAGCCCTCGGTGGCGATCTTGATCGCCGGGGCCAGCGACTGCTTGAGCGGCAGCTTGCCGTGCTTGGTCGCCAGCTCCACCAGCGCGGCCGGCAGGCCGGGAATGCCGGCCGACCACGGGCCGTTGATCGACTTGGCCGGGTCCAGCTTGCCGTCCTTGTCCAGGTATTTGTCGGGCGAGGCCGATTCGGGCGCGTACTCGCGCGCGTCCAGCATCACGTCCTTGCCGGTCTTGGCATCGTGCAGCAGGAAGAACCCGCCGCCGCCCAGGCCCGAGCTGATCGGCTCGACCACGCCCAGCGTGGAGGACACCGCGACCGCGGCGTCGAACGCATTGCCGCCTTCGCGGATGATCTGCAGGCCGGCCTCGGTGGCCAGCTTGTGCCCGGAGGCGATGGCCGCGCCGGGCGGATGCGCGGCCGGGGCCGCGGTGGACGCCTGCTGCGCACTGGCAGCGGCCGGTAGAACAACCGTCAGGGCGACGGCAATCACGCTAAAAAATTTCACGCACTCTCCAAGATAAGGGCCGGGCGGCTTCAACCGCCCTGCAGGCGCTGGAGCTTGGCCAGCAGGTCCTCCCGGCTCTCAGGATACGCCGGGTCCGGGTCGATGCACTCAACTGGACAGACGACCACACATTGCGCTTCGTCATAGTGGCCGACACATTCGGTGCAACGTGCCGGATCGATGACATAAATGTCTTCGCCCATCGAGATCGCCTGGTTGGGACAGGCCGGCTCGCAGACGTCGCAGTTGACGCACAGGGAGTTGATCTTCAGCGACATGGGAACGGGAACATCGGGAAAAGTACCTGGACAGGATGGGGAACGCCGCGCGCGCAGGCAAGCCGGGCCGGTGGAACGCAAAAACCCCAGCCGGGTGATGGCTGGGGTTTTGGCTTGGCGCTACTGGCAACCGCAACGGCGCTAGATCCCCGCTTTCGCGGGGATGACGTTGCGACAAAGGCGCAGCCGCGAAGCGGCTGCGCGTCGCAGCGTCACTTGGCTTCGACGAACACGTAGTCGGCGTTGGTCGGCTCGATCGCGGCCTTGATGCGGTCGTTGTCGGCAGCGGCGCCGACGAACAGCACGCGTGCGCCCTTGAACGAACCCGGTGCGGCCTTGGCGAACGAAGCGACGATCAGGTCACCCATCTTGGCGCTGGCCGGCGAACCGAAGGCCACCATGTTGCCGGAGGTCACACCGCGCTGGACGGCGTTGCCGACCTGCTCGGCCAGACGGTCGTACTTGCCCTGGAAGTCGGCATCGGTCTCGGCCGGCAGGTAGTACATGATCGGCGCGTTGGCGATCGTGCCCATGTTGCGCGGCACGACGTCGGAGAGGTACTTCTTCCACGCGGCGTCATCGGTGCCCGTCGGCGCGGTCATGGCGGCGGCTTCGGCCGGCTGCGCGGTGGCCTCTTCCTTCTTGCAGGCGGCCAGGGACACGATGGACATGCCCAGGCAGGCGGCCAGGAGCAGGCGGTTGGTGGACTTCATGGGTGCAGCCTCCGGTTGGATCTTTCAGGTCGTTGAGTGGTGGGGGAAAACGGGAGTCAGGTCGCCGCGTCGCGCGCTTCCTGCAGCGCCTTGGCCACCGAGGCCGGCACGAAGCCGGAGACGTCGCCGCCCAGGCGCGCGATCTCGCGCACCAGGGTCGAGGAGATGAAGC
Organism: Pseudoxanthomonas sp. GM95; assembly: GCF_900109775.1. GTDB lineage: Bacteria > Pseudomonadota > Gammaproteobacteria > Xanthomonadales > Xanthomonadaceae > Pseudoxanthomonas_A. The sequence goes on along the minus strand of NZ_FOAX01000001.1, from coordinate 895,040 downwards.
CGAACTGCTCGGCCGGGGTCATGAACAGCGTTTCCACGTCGGGAATCAGGTGCCGGTTCATGCTGGCCATCTGGAATTCGTACTCGAAGTCGGACACCGCGCGCAGGCCGCGCAGCAGCACCCGGCCGCCCACCTTGTGGACGAAATCGGCCAGCAGGCTGTCAAAGCCGGTGACTTCCACGTGCTTGTGGTGGGCGACGGCCTCGCGGGCCAGGGCCACGCGCTTCTCGATCGGCAGCGCCGGGCCTTTCTTCTGGCTGGCGGCCACGCCGATGACGATGCGCTCGAACAACGGCGCGGCGCGGTCGATCAGGTCCAGGTGACCGTTGGTGATCGGATCGAAGGTGCCCGGATAGACCGCGGTCCGGATGGGCGACACGCTCATTCAGGAAGTACCGTCGAAAGTTCGCCGTTCAGTGTAGCAGCGGGCGGTGGTTGGGACGCGCGGGCCAAGGCGTAGCGCACCTCGCGGGTGCTGCCCTCGCGGTGCAGGACGAATCCCGGCGGCAGCGCCGGCGCCTGGTCGTGCGGGGATTCAATGTAGAGCCACGCGCCCGGCGCCAGCAGCCGTGGAAGCCGCGCCAGCACGGCATCCCACAGGCCGGCGGCGAACGGCGGATCGACGAAGGCGATGTCGAACGCGGCGGCCGGCTGCTGCTCCAGCCAGGCCAGTGCATCGGCCTGGGCGACCTTGGCCTGGTCGGCGGCTTTCAACCTTGTCACCACCTCGCCCAGCTGGCGGGCCAGACCGGGATCGCGCTCGACCAGCACCGCGCTGGCCGCGCCGCGCGACAGCGCCTCCAGCCCCAGCGCGCCGGTGCCGGCGAACAGGTCCAGCACGCGCGCGCCGGCCAATTCGCCGGTCAGCCAGTTGAACAGGGTCTCGCGGACCCGGTCGCTGCTGGGACGCAGGCCGGGCAACGTGGGCACGGCCAAGCGCGTGTTGCGCCAGCGGCCGCCGACGATGCGGACCTGGCCGAGTGCTGGCGGCGCCTTGCCTTTCATGCGGCGCCGATCCGGCGTGCGGCCATGTAAATCAGGCTTCGGATCGGGGCAGGACGCTGGCGCAACGGGCATTCCGGGGCAGTTCGGCGGGCCGCGATGATAGCCCGCCGCGCCCGATGATCTGCGGCGCGCGCCTTGAAAATCGCTCCCACGGCCCGCACCCGTGCTGCCGTGGCGCCACGTGCGCCGACCTTTTTCGCCTTCGACGCAGGAGTAGCAACACGATGACGACCGAAACCCACAAGGAAACGCGGGGCTTCCAGACCGAGGTCAAGCAGCTGCTGCAGCTGATGATCCACTCGCTGTATTCCAACAAGGAGATCTTCCTGCGCGAGCTGGTGTCCAACGCCGCCGACGCCGCCGACAAGCTGCGCTTCGAGGCGCTGACCGACGCCAGCCTGCTGGAAGGCGACGGCAGCGACCTGCGCATCCGCATTTCCTTCGACACCGCCGCCAGAACCGTCACCATCGACGACAACGGCATCGGCATGAGCCGCGACGAGGCCATCGCCCACCTGGGCACGATCGCCAAGTCCGGCACGGCCGACTTCCTCAAGCACCTGTCCGGCGACCAGAAAAAGGACGCGAACCTCATTGGCCAGTTCGGCGTGGGCTTCTACAGCGCCTTCATCGTCGCCGACCAGGTGGACGTGTATTCGCGCCGCGCCGGCCTGCCGGCGTCCGAGGGCGTGCACTGGTCGTCCAAGGGCGAAGGCGACTTCGAAGTGGCCACCGTCGACAAGGCCCAGCGCGGCACCACGATCGTCCTGCACCTGAAAGAGGACGAAGCCAGCTTCGCCGACGGCTGGCGCCTGCGCGGCATCGTCAAGAAGTATTCCGACCACATCGCCCTGCCCGTCGAGCTGCTGAAAGATGTGCCCGCTCCGGCCGAAGGCGAAGCGCCGGCCGCGCCCGAGTGGGAAACCGTCAACCGCGCCAGCGCGCTGTGGACCCGTTCAAAATCCGAAGTGAAGGACGAGGAATACCAGGAGTTCTACAAGCACATCGCCCATGACCACGCCGATGCGCTGGCCTGGAGCCACAACAAGGTCGAAGGCAAGCTGGAGTACACCTCGCTGCTGTACGCGCCTGCGCGTGCGCCGTTCGACCTGTACCACCGCGATGCAGCCAAGGGCCTGAAGCTGTACGTGCAGCGCGTCTACATCATGGACCAGGCTGATCAGTTCCTGCCGCTGTACCTGCGTTTCATCAAAGGCGTGGTGGATTCCTCCGACCTGCCGCTCAACGTCTCGCGCGAGATCCTGCAGAAGGGCCCGGTCATCGATTCGATGAAGTCGGCGCTGAGCAAGCGTGCGCTGGACATGCTGGAGAAGCTGGCCAAGGACAAGCCCGCCGAATACGCCACGTTCTGGAAGGAATTCGGCCAGGTGCTCAAGGAAGGCCCGTCCGAGGACTACGCCAACCGCGAGAAGATCGCCGGCCTGCTGCGCTTTGCCTCCACCACATCCGGCAGCGACGCGCAGGACGTCGGCCTGGCCGATTACGTCGCGCGCATGATCGAAGGCCAGGACAAGCTGTACTACCTCACCGGCGAGAGCTACGCGCAGGTCAAGGACAGCCCGCATCTGGAGGTGTTCCGCAAGAAGGGCATCGAGGTGCTGCTGCTCACCGACCGCATCGATGAGTGGCTGATGCAGTACCTGACCGAGTTCGACGGCAAGTCCTTCGTCGATGTGGCCCGCGGCGACCTGGACCTGGGCGCACTGGAAACCGAGGACGACAAGAAGGCGCAGACCGAAGCGGCCAAGGACAAGGAAAAGCTGGTCGCGCGCCTGAAGGATGCGCTGGGCGAGGACGTCTCCGAGGTGCGCGTGTCGCACCGCCTGACCGATTCGCCGGCGATCCTGGCCATCGGCGAAGGCGACATGGGCCTGCAGATGCGCCAGCTGCTGGAAGCCAGCGGCCAGAAGGTGCCCGACGCCAAGCCGGTGTTCGAGTTCAACCCGGCCCATCCGCTGATCGAGCGCCTGGACGCCGAGGCCGACGAGGACCGTTTCGGCGACCTCTCGCACATCCTGTTCGACCAGGCCGCGCTGGCCGCTGGCGACAGCCTCAAGGACCCGGCCGGCTACGTGCGCCGCCTCAACAAGCTGCTGCTGGATCTGGCGCGCTGAGGCCCCAAGGCTCCCCACTTCAAGGAGGAGCTGCGCTGGTTTGAGCCCCTCTCCCCCGGGAGAGGGGTTGGGGTGAGGGTTCGGCGCAGACGCTGAAGTTCCCGCCCGCGCATTACCCCAGACCTTTTAGTCCACACCGGGCGTTCCAGACCCCGGTGTTAGCATTTCCGCTCTTTTCTGCCCCCATTCCAAGGCTGCACATGGTCAGTTTTTTCCGTCGCAAGAAGCCCGAGGACGCGTCGTCCAGCCAGGACGGCAGCACCCGGCGCTACAGCGTGGAGGAGCTGGCCGCGGCCTTCCCGGACGCACGTCCGGCCGCACCGCAGGCCGACGACGCCGCTGCTGCGATCGAGCAGGCCCGCCAGGCTCTGCCGGCCGAAACCGCACCGCCGCCGCAGACGCCGGACACCCAGACCTTCGCCCCGGCCAACGACAGCCAGCCTGACTTCGTGGTCCCGGCGCCCTCACCGCAACGCGCGGAGCCGGCGCCCGTGCCGGCCACGCCGGTGGCGACCGAACCGCAGCCTGTGCCGGTCGTATCCGCACCTGCACCAACACCGCAGCCGGCGGCGGTCGCACCTGTCGTGGCCGCACCTGTCGTGGCCGCGCCTGTGGTGGCGCCCCCCGTGCAGGCTCCGGTTCCCGCCCCGGTGATCGAATCGGCGCCCGCCCCCAGCTACGCCACCACCGAGAAGCCGGCCGCGCCGGCCGGCAAGCCGGGCTGGCGCGAGCGCCTGCGCGGCAGCGTGTTCGCCAAGAGTTTCGGCGGCCTGTTCTCGCGCAACCCCAAGCTCGATGACGACCTGCTGGACGAAATCGAAACCGCGTTGATCACCGCCGATGTCGGCGTCGGCGCGACCACCGCGCTGGTCGAGTCCCTGCGCAAGCGCATGAAGGCGCGCGAGTTCGCCGATGCGCAGGCCCTGCTACAGGCGTTGCGCGCCGAGCTGATCGCCATCCTCAAGCCGGTCGCCGTGCCGCTGGTCATCGACCGCGACGCCCAGCCCTTCGTGGTGCTGACCGTGGGCGTCAACGGCGTCGGCAAGACCACCACCATCGGCAAGCTGGCCAAGCGCTTCAAGGACGACGGCTACAGCCTGATGCTGGCCGCCGGCGACACCTTCCGCGCCGCCGCCGTGGCCCAGCTGCAGGCCTGGGGCGAGCGCAACGGCGTGACCGTCGTGGCCCAGGGGCAAAACGCCGATGCGGCCTCGGTCGCCTTCGACGCGTTGCAGGCCGGCAAGGCGCGCGGCACCCAGGTCCTGATCGCTGACACTGCCGGCCGCCTGCACACCCAGACCGGCCTGATGAACGAGCTGGGCAAGATCCGCCGCGTATTGGGCAAGGTCGATGCAAGCGCCCCGCACGAGGTGCTGATGGTCATCGACGGCACCACCGGCCAGAACGCGCTCTCACAGCTGCGCCAGTTCCATGCCGCGGTCGGCGTCACCGGCCTGGTGGTGACCAAGCTGGACGGCACCGCCAAGGGCGGCGTGGTGTTCGCGCTGGCGCGTGAGTTCGGCATTCCGATCCGCTACGCCGGCATCGGCGAGCGCCCGGAAGACCTGCGCGTGTTCGACGCCGAAGCCTTTGTCGACGCGCTGCTGCCGGAAGCGCTGGGCGCCGTTTGACGCCTGGCGCCTGAAGCCCCTCTCCCCGTGGGAGAGGGGTTGGGGTGAGGGTCCGAGGCGAAGCCTCTCGTAATTCCAACCTGCACAGGGCTTCGCCCGACCTCAGCCGCAGGTATGCGGCATCGATATCCGACGCTTCGCGCCACCTTCTCCCGATGGGAGAAGGGTCAAAAAGCCAGCACGAGCCAGCCAGCCCATCGACACCTTCGCCACCAAGCTTCTGACCTGGTTCGACCAGCACGGTCGTCACGACCTGCCCTGGCAGCATCCACGCACGCCGTACCGGGTGTGGCTGTCGGAGATCATGCTGCAGCAGACCCAGGTGCGCGTGGTCATCCCGTACTTCGAGCGCTTCCTGCATGCGTTCCCGACGCTGCCGGACCTGGCCTCCGCAAGCTCGGACGAGGTGATGGCGCAGTGGGCCGGTCTTGGCTACTACGCCCGCGCACGCAACCTGCATGCCGCAGCCAAGCGCTGCGTCGAACTGCATGAGGGCGACATGCCGCGCGACTTCGATGCGCTGCACGCGCTGCCCGGCATCGGCCGCAGCACCGCAGGCGCCATCCTCTCGCAGGCCTGGAACGACCGCGCCGCGATCATGGATGGCAACGTCAAGCGCGTGCTGTCGCGCGTACACGGCATCGCCGGCTGGCCCGGCCTGCCGGCGATCGAGAAACAGCTGTGGGCGCTGGCGATCGACCACGTGCAACACGTGCCCGAAGGCCGCCTGGCCGACTACACGCAGGCGCAGATGGATTTCGGCGCAACGCTATGCACGCGGGCCAATCCGTCCTGCCTGCTGTGCCCCATCTCGACCGACTGCGTCGCCTTCCGCGACGGCCTCACCGAAGCCCTGCCCACGCCGAAGCCCGGCAAGCCGCTGCCCGAGCGCAGCGCCGTGATGCTGATGGCCTTCGACGCGCAAGGCCGCGTGCTGCTGCAACGACGCCCGCCGACCGGCATCTGGTCGGGGCTGTGGTCGCTGCCGCAGGCGGACGACACCACGGCAGCGCGCGCGTGGTTCGAGGCGCATCTGACAGGCGACTTCGACGCTGCCGACGAACTGGCCGAAACGCCGCACACCTTCACCCATTACCGCCTGCACATGCAGCCGCTGCGCTGGCGCCGCCTGTCGCCGCGCGATGCGGTAGGTGACAATGCCGATCTTCGTTGGGTTACACCCGGCGAACTCACCACGCTGGGCCTGCCTGCGCCCATCCGCAAACTCCTGGATGCCTGACATGCCCCGCACCGTGTTCTGCCAGTACGAGAAAAAAGAAACCGAAGGCCTGGACTACGTCCCCTACCCCGGCGAACTGGGCCAGCAGATTTTCGCCAACGTCGGCAAGGCCGGCTGGGCCGCGTGGCTGGCGCAGCAGACCATGCTGATCAACGAAAACCGCCTTTCGCCGCGCACGCCCAAGGACCGCGCCTTCCTCGAAGCCGAACTGCGCAAATTCCTGTTCGGCGGCGAGACCGATAAGCCGGCCGGCTACGTCGCGCCCGGCGACGAGGCCTGATCCTCCTCAGTCCGCCGCCGGCACCGCATCGCGCTCGGCGACGCGCGCTTCGCGCAACGCCTTCTCCGAGGCGCGCAGCGCCTTGGTATCCAGCTTACGGATCGTCTGGATACGGCACGCCACGTTGAAGCCGGACGGACGATTCAATACCTGCACACGGTCCAGGCCTGCAGACACTTGGCCGAGAAGATTGGTGATCAGGATGGTCGAGGCCGCGTCCAGGTCCCTGCAGCCACCGCCGCCGAACTCGAGCAGGTAGGCCTCGTTGGGCTTGGTCCACACGGCCAGCCCGTCATCACCCAGCGCGGTCCAGCCAGTGAGTTGGCGTGCGTAGCTGAAATCGCGCTGCGGCTCGCCGGCATGTTCGCGATACAGCGCCAGGCGCTGCGCGTCGTTGAGGCCGGTACCGGTCGCGCAACCCGACAAAAGCGCGATGGCAAGCGTGCCCGCCAGCGCGGGCCGGGAAAACATATGCAGCATGACGAATCTCCGTACGCGTCGATGTGTGCGAGCGATCAGATGCCGGCAGCTCGGAAAGCGCCGTGACGATCCCGATCAGTGATTTGTCGGCGCCGCTGCGCCCGCCTGACGCTCGGCCGCCTTGGCCTCACGCAGCGACTTCTGCGCTTGTCGCAACGCCTTGACGTCCAGCGGACGGATCGTGTCGATCCGACAAGGCATGCGGAAGCTGTTGTGCAGCCCGCCCAGCACCAGCACGTCATCGAACTTCGCGTAGACCCGGCTGCCCTGGTTGGTCACGGTGATGGCGGGTGCGGTGTCCAGGTCCACGCAGCGTCCCGGCAGCTCCAGCAGGTAGGCCTCGCTGGGCTTGGTCCACACCGCCAGCGCGGTATCGCCCAGCGGCGCCCAGCCGTTGAGCTGGCCGAAGAAGGTAAAGCTCTTGACCGGCTCGCCGGCGTGGGCGCGGTACAGGTCCAACTCCTGCGCATCGGTCAGCCCGTTGGTGGCGCAACCGGCGCCGAGCAGCGCCAACGCGGCCGCGGCGGCAAGGGAAACGAATCGGGTCGTACGGGTCATGACGGCGACTTCCGGCAGCTGAAACAAGGGATACGCCGATGATGCCGCCCCGGTTGCACGCCGGGCGAAACCGGAAAAACAACATTCATCTCACAGGTGGCTTGCCGGAATCGATCTTCGTCCGTATCATGCCGCCCTCGCTTCGGCTCGGCCGCAAGTGCAGCAACGGCCGGGTAGCTCAGTCGGTAGAGCAAGGGATTGAAAATCCCTGTGTCGGGGGTTCGATTCCCTCCCCGGCCACCACTTTGGTGGCGTAGTTGAAAGCGGTACGCGGAAAAGGCTTGCAGCGATGCAGGCCTTTTTGCTGTCTGGCGGTCAGAGCAGCCGCGCGAAGGCGCACATCCGGCCTGACCCAAACCCATCGCGACACCGGCAACGCCCGCGCCGGCTTACCTCACATCACACCGGAAACGAGTGCACATGACTGTCGTGTCCGATGACACGCAATGTCGCATCGCCACGGCATACTGATGCCTTCTTCCGGTAGCCATCACGGGGCACCCTTGGAACGCAGGATCGGGGAGTTCGAGGTGGTCACGTCCTATCTGGTCGACGTGCCGAACAAGTGCATGCGCGGGGTGCTGATGGTCTACGGGCCTGACGGTGCGCTGCTGCGCACGATTCCCGCGACCGGCCCTTCCATGTCCAAGAGCGACATGGAGGAGCGGATGCGCCGCACGGTGGAGTCCATCGAACACATCGCGCCCGATGGCACACCCACTTACCGCTGACCGCGCAACTCGCGATCAGGCGCGCAGGCGATAGCCGCTGCCGGCACTGAGCCCGGCGCCCTTGCGTGACGCGCTGGCCCAGTCGTTGCAGTAGTCGACCAGGGCATCGGTGTTGACCCGGCGATTGCGCTGCTGGCAGAACGCCTTGAGGTCCGAGGTGCGCACCGGCACCTGCACCACGCTCATGCCCTGGCGCTCCAGTCGCGAGCGCGCCTCGGGCGCCGCCTGCTTCCACTCGCGGTAGTTGCGATGCCACTGCCGCTCGGGCAGCAGCGCGCGAAACGCATCGAAATCGTCCTCGTAGAACCATGGCAATGCGATGGCATGCAGTTCCTTGTCCATGACGCCGTCCTCCTCCAGAAGTGTGTGACTGTCACAGTTGCACCATCGACGCAGTGCATGGGTGCAAATGGCAGCCAGGACAGCGAGTCTGTGCAGCGGCCCTGAGCGAAACCGCGCTTTTTGCTGCATGACGGGGCGGATGCATGCAAAAGGCGCTCCACGACAGCGGGATGCCACTGCCCGTAAGCTGCGCTGGCCGACCGTTCCATGGAATCGAACATGCGCCCGATCCCCTTCCTCATAAGCCTGCTGATGCTGACCGGCCTGAGCATCCCGGCTTTCGCCGCCCAACCGGTAACCTCGGTGCCGGCGCTGGACATCTCGCGCTACGCCGGCCAATGGCACGAGATCGCCCACCTGCCCAACCGCTTCCAGGAAGACTGCGCCGGCGACATCACCGCCGGCTATACGCTGCGCGGCGATGGCCATGTCGGGGTGCGCAACGCCTGCACGGACAAGACCGGCGCCCAGATCGTGGCCGAGGGCGAGGCGCGCCCGGTCAAGGGCCATCCCGGCCAGCTGGAAGTGCGTTTCGCGCCCAAGTGGCTGGCCTGGCTGCCACTGGTGTGGGCCGACTACTGGGTGATCGACCTGGACCCGGACTACACCTGGGCCGTGGTCGGCGAACCGGGCCGGGAATACTTCTGGATCCTCTCGCGCGAGCCGAGCATGGACCGCACGCTGTTCGAGGCGATCAAGCTGCGCGCAGCCCAGCTGGGTTACGACCTGTCGGACCTGGCGGTGACCGGGACACTGCGCTGAAGGCGCGCAACGACCGCGTTGTATCCTCGCCCGCTCCTCGCCAACACCGGAACCCTGCGTATGCCGCGTCGCCTGTTGCTGCTCCTGTTGTGCACCGTGTTGCTGGTGGCCTGCAACCGCGGAAACATCAAGCGCGTGTCCGCGCCCGCCGTCAGCCTGCAGCAGGTGAGCGTCGGCACCGATGGCCACTGGAAGGTGGAGCTGCGCTTGCAGAACTACAGCACCATGTCGATGGTGTACGACACGGTCGACCTCCAGGTCACCGTCGATGGCCAGCCGGCCGGCACGCTGTCCAGCAAGCCCGCGTTCTCCATTGGCCCCAGCTTTGCCGACGTGGTGACCCTGGACCTGGCGCCCTCGCCCACCGCACGCATGGCCGTGGCCAATGCGCTGGCCGGCAACGGGATGCTGGCTTACACGCTCAAGGGCAAGATCGCGGTCACGCCGCTGGATGAAAGCCCGCGCAGCTTCGACGTGGACATGCACAGCACGCTCAGCCCGGCGCCCGGCCTGGCTGGCGTCCTGCGCTGAGTCACCTGTCGCCCTGAACCAGCACCTGACCCGGTGTGCGTCCGCCATTTGGCTCGGGCTGCCGGATTAAGCGACAGCTCCATACGCAATAGTATGCTTGTCACCTGGAGCGGGCCGGGAGGCGGCCTGCGCGTACAAAGAGCATCCGCATGAGCAGCTACCGCGCCCCGCTGAAAGACATCCGCTTTGCCCTGTACGACGTGTTGGACGTCGAGCCCCTGTTCGCCCGCCTGGGCTTTGCCGACGCCAGCCAGGAGCTGGTCGATGCGGTACTGGAAGAAGCCGGCCGCTTCACCACCACCGTGTTGGCCCCGCTCAACCGCGTCGGCGACGAGGTCGGCTGCACGCTGGACACCGCCACGGCCGAGGTCACCACACCGCCGGGCTTCAAGGAGGCCTACACCCAGTTTGCCGAAGGCGGCTGGACCGGCCTGACCGCCGCGCCCGAGTTCGGCGGCCAGGGCCTGCCGCACACCGTCGGCGTGCCGCTGGGCGAGATGATCAACGCCGCCAACCTGGCCTGGGGCAACTTCCCGCTGCTGTCGCATGGCGCCATCGAAGCGCTCAAATTCCACGGCCAGCCGTGGCAGCAGGAGGTCTTCCTCAAGCCGCTGGTCGAGGGCCGCTGGACCGGCACCATGTGCCTGACCGAACCGCACTGCGGCACCGACCTGGGCCTGCTGCGCACCCGCGCCGAACCCTTCGGCGAGGACACCTACGCCATCACCGGCACCAAGATCTTCATCACCGCCGGCGAGCACAACTTCACCGACAACATCGTGCATCTGGTGCTGGCCAAGCTGCCCGACGCACCGGCCGGGCCGAAGGGCATCTCGTTGTTCGTGGTGCCCAAGTTCCAGGTCGCGCGCGATGGCACTGTGGGCGCGCGCAACGCGCTGCGCTGCGGCTCGATCGAACACAAGATGGGCATCAAGGGTTCGGTCACCTGCGTGATGAACTTCGACGGCGCACTCGGCTATCTCGTCGGTGCGCCGCACAAGGGCCTGCAGGCGATGTTTACGATGATGAACACCGCGCGTCTGGGTGTGGGTCTGCAGGGCATCGGCCTGTCCGAGCGTGCCTACCAGAATGCGCTCGCCTATGCGCGCGAACGTCTGCAGACGCGTTCGCTGTCCGGCGCCAAATTCCCGGAAAAACCCGCCGATCCGATCCTCGTCCACCCCGACGTGCGCCGCATGCTGCTGTCGATCAAATCGCTGACCGAAGGCGCGCGCCTGCTCGCCTTGCACGCCGGCACCCTGATCGACATCGCCCATCACGCCGACGATGCCGCCGAGCGCGAGCAGGCCGACACGCTGGTCGGTTTCCTCACCCCAATCTCGAAGGCCTGCCAGACCGAGTGGAGCATCGAGAACACCTACAACGCGCTGCAGTGCTTCGGTGGTCACGGCTACATCCACGAACACGGCATGGAGCAGCTGGCCCGCGATGCCCGCATCACCACGCTTTACGAAGGCACCACCGGCATCCAGTCGCTGGACCTGATCGGCCGCAAGACCGCCGCCAGCGGTGCGGCCGGATTGAAGCTGTTCCTGGGCCTGATCGAGCAGTTCACCCGTGCGCATGAAGGTGATGCGGCCGCGGCCGAATTCATCGCGCCACTACGCGAAAAGGCCGCCGAATGGGGCGCGCTGACCCAGGACGTGCTGCAGCGCGCAGCCAGCAATCCGGAAGAACTCGGCGCGGCCAGCACCGATTACCTGTTCTATTCCGGCTACGTGGTGCTGGCCTACTGGTGGGCACGCAGCGTGGTCGCCGCGCAGGCGTCGAACCAGGATGCCGCGTTCAAGCAGGCCAAACTGGAGACCGCGCGGTTCTACTTCGCTCGCATCCTGCCGCGCACCCTGGCCCACGCCGCGGCGATCCGCGCGGGCGCCGAGTCCCTGATGGCGATGGACGACGCGCGCTTCGACGCCTGAACCGGCTCGGCGGCCCGGCGCGGTTGATCGCACCGGGCTGCGCGCATGGGAACCGAAACCCACGCGTTCCCGGCGTTTCTCGTAATCAAGAGGACGAAATCCACCTGCAGCCGCCGAAACACGGAACGCAGTACACAATTCGTCATCCATCAGGTATAACCTGTTTCCCCGATGGAAGCAGACAACGCTCAGCTTCATACGGATGACTCCGAGACCCCGGCACTGTTCGACAGTGCTTCGGCAGGCGACGGACTCGCGTCTCCCGCCATCGTCACTTCACTCTCTCCCCTGATCCGCGCCGCCAGCGTCCGCGTGCTGTCGCTCGATGCGCATGGCCGCGTGCTGGACTGGATCAACTGGCAGGACGCGACCTGCCTGTATGCCCGCGATGCCGTGGCCTGGACCCTGGGCGATCCCTGCCTGACCGTGCGCGGCGGGACCAACCGCCTGACCGGCCAGCAGAGCTTCATCGACCTGCACCCGATCGTGGCCTCGCGCGGCCATGCGCGCGCGGCCGGGCTATCGCCGACGCCGTCGCTGACCAACCAGGCGCTGTTCGCCCGCGACGACCACCTGTGCCTGTACTGCGGCCAGCAGTTCTCGCGCCAGCTGCTGACCCGCGACCACGTGCTGCCGGTGTCCAAGGGCGGCCGCGATATCTGGGAAAACGTGGTCAGCGCGTGCTTTCACTGCAACTCGCGCAAGGCCAACCGCACCCCGCAGCAGGCACATATGCCGCTGCTGGCCGTGCCGTACAGGCCCAGTTGGATCGAGCACCTGATCCTGTCCAACCGCAACATCCTGGCCGACCAGATGGCCTTCCTGAAGACCCATCTGCCCAAGCGATCGCGCCTGTCGGCCTGAGCCGGCGAGGCTGGGTTTCACGCCACCCCGACCGCGGGTGATCCCAGACTGAACCCCCTTGCTTGCCCCTCCCTGTCTACGGGGGGAAAATGCGCAGCTGCATTGCCGACCGCCACGATGATCGACGCTACCCGCTATCCCCGCCTTTCAAGGATCGAAACGCCAGCCGACCTGCGCCGCTTCGACGAGGCCGAACTGACCGCCATCGCCGATGAACTGCGGGCCTACCTGATCGAATCGGTCGGCCGCAGTGGCGGCCATTTCGCCGCTGGCCTAGGCGTGATCGAACTCACCGTGGCCCTGCACTACCTCTACGACACGCCCAACGACCGCCTGGTCTGGGACGTCGGCCACCAGACCTACCCGCACAAGATCCTCACCGGCCGCCGCGACGAGATCCATACCGTCAAGCAGGCCGACGGCGTGGCGCCGTTCCCCAAGCGCGAAGAGTCCGAATACGACACCTTCGGCGTCGGCCATTCTTCGACCTCGATTTCCGCGGCGCTGGGCATGGCGATCGCTAATGCGCAGCTGGGCAACGGCCGGCGCTCGGTCGCGGTGATCGGCGATGGCGCGATGACCGCCGGCATGGCGTTCGAAGCGCTAAACCACGCCGGCGGCATGGAAGACGAGCCCGATGTACTGGTTGTGCTCAACGACAACCAGATGTCGATCTCGGAGAACGTCGGCGCGTTGACCCAGCTGCTGGGCCGCATGAGCTCGTCCAAGACGCTCAACGCGTTGCGCGAAGGCGGCAAGAAGCTGTTGGGCGACAAGCGCAAGCCGCCGGCGCGTTTCATGCGCCGCTGGGAAGAACACTGGAAGGGCATGTTCGTGCCGTCCACGCTGTTCGAGCAGATGGGCTTCCACTACACCGGTCCGATCGACGGCCACGACGTGCCGGCGCTGGTTGGCGCACTGAAGACCATCAAGACCCTCAAGGGCCCGCAGCTGCTGCACGTCATCACGACCAAGGGCAAGGGCTACGAGCGCGCCGAAGGCGACCAGATCGGCTATCACGCCGTCGGTCCGTTCGACCCGCTCAAGGGCCTGCCGGCCAAGGCCGTCGCCACGGTCAAGAAGCCCACCTACACCGATGTCTTCAGCGATTGGCTGTGCGACATGGCCGCGGCCGATCCGTTGCTGCTGGGCATCACCCCGGCGATGCGCGAAGGTTCGGGCCTGGTGCGGTTCTCGCGCGAGTTCCCCAAGCGCTATTTCGACGTGGCCATCGCCGAGCAGCACGCAGTGACGCTCGCCGCGGGCATGGCCTGCGACGGCGCCAAGCCGGTCGTAGCGATCTACTCGACCTTCCTGCAGCGCGCCTACGACCAGCTGGTGCATGACGTGGCGATCCAGGACCTGGACGTGCTGTTAGCGATCGATCGCGGCGGCGTGGTCGGCCCGGATGGCGCCACGCACGCGGGCAACCTGGACCTGAGCTTCCTGCGCTGCGTGCCGAACATGGTGGTGATGGCGCCGGCCGATGAAAACGAATGTCGGCAGATGCTGTCCACCGGCTTCGGCCATACCGGCCCGGCCGCGGTGCGTTATCCGCGCGGCACCGGCCCCGGCGTGGCGGTCGATCCGTCGCTGGACACCTTGCCGATCGGCAAGGCGCAGCTGCGCCAGCGTGGCCAGCAGGTCGCCTTGCTTGCCTTCGGCGCGATCCTGCCTGCTGCCGAACAGGTCGCGCGCGAGCTTGGCCTGACCGTGGTCAACATGCGCTTCGTCAAACCGCTGGACCGCGAGCTGCTGCTGGAACTGGCCCGCAGCCACGCTGGCTTGGTGACGCTGGAAGACAACGTGGTCGCCGGCGGCGCGGGTTCGGGCGTGGCAGAACTGCTCAACGCCGAAGGCGCGCACCTGCCGATCCTGCACCTGGGCCTGCCCGATGCCTTCCAGCACCACGCCAGCCGCGAACAGCTGCTGACCGAGGCGGGCCTGGATGCCGCCGGTATCCGCAAGGCGGTGCTGGCGCGCTGGCCGCAGCTGGGCAGCGGTACGCCGCCACTGAGCGCGATCGGCTGAGTACGCCGTACCTGCGAATCGCACTGATGCGATTCGCAGGCGATGAGTTTCAGTATTCGCCCGGTGCTTCGACGGTGTAGCCGCGCGCCTTGAGGTCTTCCATCAGGTTGTCGCGACCGAGCACCAGCCCGATCGGCAGCAGGCCGACCGTGCTGACATTCGTGGACAGCGCCGCATCGGCTTTCTGCAGCCATAGGTCCAGTGACTGCTTGCGCAGGTTGCCGATGCCGAACTTGCGCGCAATCGCGCTCTCGCTGATCGCGGCCTGGCATGCAGCGTACTGGCTGGTCTGCGGACTGTTGCGCAGCACCTCGACATCGCCCACCGCCCAGGCGTTGGCCTGCTCGCGCATGGCGTCGATTTCGCGGTCGATCACTTCCAGCGTGCGCACGAAACAGGTCTGGTCCTGCAAGCCCGTGCGCTGGAATTCCTTGATCGCCGCCTTGGGGTCGTCCAGCTTGGCGGTGCTGGTGACGTCGGTGATCTTCAGTTTCTGGCGCTTGGCCAGCTTCTCCACTTCGCCGCGCACCACGTTGTCCATGGTCAGGCCGGAGCGCTTCATCGCGGCCATGTACAGCTCGGTTGCCGCGAAGATCGGGCGCCACTGCTCAACCCCGCGATCGCTGCCGATATAGCGCGCCTTGAGCGTGCTCCAGCGTGCGTACTGATCCGCCGGAAGCACCTCCTGCAAGGTCTGTCCGTCCGGATTCTTGCGCGCCTTCAGCAGCGCCGGGATCAGGAACAGGCTGCGGAACATCCCGCGACCGGTATCCAGCGACAGCGTCGGCGGCAACAGCAACTCCTGCGACTGGGCGATCGCTTGTTCCACCTCCTGCGAGCGCCACTCCATCCGCTTGGGCAGCGGCGACAAAGTGCCGAGCACCCACAGCGTGTGCGCGCCATGGCTCACCTTCCACAAACCCGGACCTGGCTGAACGCCAGAGACCGTCATCGGCGCCAGATCGGTGATCGATGCGTCTGCTTGCGACGGTGTCGGCGGTGCGCTGACGAGAGGCGTTGCGTGCTCCTGTGCCACTGCCATCAGGGGCAGCAGCATGAAAGCCAGCGCCGCGCGCCCTGCCCGTCTTTTCCATGGAATCTGTGTTGAAGCCTTTCGCACGTGCCGCGTCCTGCCGCTGTCTGCCAGCGGGCACTGTAACGACGGGGATCGCTGACCGCACGAGGCGATTTCAGAGCGCGTGGCGCGCCTTCAGCTTGGCGGCGATCTCGGGCGCGGCATCGATCAGGGCAAAGCCCTCCCACTCGAATCCGGGCGTGACCACGCAGCTCACCAGGCTCCATGGCGAGGCGGTCCAGGCCCGCTGCCACCAGCCCGCGGGCACGGCGTGGAACGCGACCAGCGCTGCGTCCTCCGGTTCTGGCGTTGCGAGCATATTGCCCAGGATGACCTCCTGCAGCTGCTCGGTCGCCGGCTCGAACACCTGCAATCGCAGCGGACCGCCCGCGCGCCAAAGCCAGGCCTCGTCAGCATCCACGCGATGCCACTCGCTGCACTGTCCGTCGCGCAGCAGGAAGTCGATGGCGGTCGACGCCGGCCGACGCCGCTGTCCGCATTGCACTTGCAGCGCGGACGCATGGATCCGTCGGTAGTAGCCGCCCTCGGGATGCGGCGCCAATTGCAGGCTCCGGATCAGGTCATCGGCAGTGACGTGGGGAGCTGGTTCGGTCATGTCCCAGCATGGCCGTCGCGCTGACCGCGTTCAAGCCATGCGGGTTTCACGCGCCCGGATGCAGACCCCGAAGAACGTAAACAGATCGATGGTGTAACGCTTGCACAAACGCCGTGGCTCCAGCAGCAGGCGGAACGCCCACTCCATGTGGATACGCTGCACCCATGCAGGCGCCCGCTTTGCATTGCCGGACAGGAAATCCAGCAACGCACCCACACCGAATGCGAGCGGCACTTCCAACTGCTCGCTGTGCTCCAGGATCCAGCACTCCTGGATCGGGTTGCCCAACGCCACTAGCAGCACGTCAGGCTGCGCGCGATTGATCGTGCGCACCAGCTCATCGCCCTGCTCGCGCATCTGGCCGTAACCGTCGCAGATGCCGACCACGTCCTGCCCGTACACGCCTTCCAGCGTGGCCGCAGCGGCCGCTGCGATGCCAGGCTTTGCACCCAGCAGGAAAAAACGTAGCGGACGCTTGCTCCGCGCACATAGGTTTGGGATCAGATCGGTGCCGTTGAGATTTTCCAGGAAGCGCTGACGATGGATCAGCATTGCGGCCAGATCCAAGCCAATTCCGTCGTTTACGATGACGGTCGATGGGCGCTGCAGCGCGGCGCGCTCACTGCGACATTCCACGATGAAGTTCGTGTTCGCGAAGAAAACCTGCCTACGACCGCCTTGTTCAATTTCTCTCAGCAGCGCCCCAACGAATGGCTCTAGGCGCGTCCTCAGGATCGGGTAACCACCCAACCAGACAACATCCTCTCGCACATCATCATCAACGAGTCCACCAGCGACTATCGACATAAAAGAAATCAATCCAGACTCAGGTTTTCGACACTTCAAAGAACGATAAAAGCAGCTATCAGGGACAGACGCTGCCTGAGGCCCTTCTTCCGCTAGCCTCTCATGAAACTAAATGGGTTTCCGGATACCGCTCCGGCTGCAGCAGGCGGTCGGTGGTTTCGCGCCAGTCCAGGCATTCCCGATAGCGCACATGCGGCGCTTCAAGGGCCAACTGGATGGCATCGCGAATGGAGTCGGCATCGCCCGGCGTATAGCCGAAGCGCGAGGCGTACGTACCCACCACGGCATGCGGACACACGGCCGGCAGACCGAAGAAGTCGTACTGCAGCAGTTTCATCGAGCTGTCGGCCAGGTAAGCCGGCACCTGCTCGGACGAATACGGCGCGATGCCGATATTGGCGTGCTTGATGTAGCGCACCACATCGGCGTGCTTCATCTCGCCATACACCACCACGTTGTCGCCATAACCCGGTATCGCACCGCGACCGGAACCGATCACGTGGAAAGTCACCTCGGGGAAGGCCTGGCTGGCCTGCACGAAGAACTCCGGGTCGAACAGCATCGAACCCACCGCCACCGCATGGATGCCGGTCTCGGGATAGGGACGCGGATCGCCCATCTCTTCCAGGCCCGGATCGACACCGTGTCCGACGTGATAGACGTTGTGCTGGCTGTTGATTTCATCCGCCATTACCGGCGAGACCAGCGCGATCGCATCGAGCGAAGCACACACATCATCGAACTCGCGCGCAATGAATTCGGCCACTTCGATCGTGCTCAATCCATCGGAAGCACGATAGACCAGGCGCGCCTTCGGATTCAGCTGCTGCGCCAAACGGATGAACGCCACCGCCGTGCCGCTCTCGAACACAATCACATCGGATTCGCGGATCCAGCGCTTGAGGATGTCGGGCGGGTTGCGCGCGTACATGCGGAACATCGTGTTCTCGACCGGCCGCAACCACTGCCGCCGTGTATTGAACGGATGCACGAGCGTGCGCCACAGATAGCACTCCACGCCCTTGTGCTTGACCACGGTGTTGGCGGTCTCGTCCAGCGGCAGGCGCATATCGTGCTTCATGCGCGAAAGCCGGCTATAGCGCAGAGAGAAGAACCGCGTCGTACCGCGCTTAGCCAATTCATCGGTGATGAAATGGATATTGGCGCGGCGCGGCGTGCGGTAATCGTGCGCCGACAACACTAGGTAGCGCGGCTTTTTCTTTTCGCCTGCAGGCTTGGGAGGCAATGCTGCGGGTGATTCGATTTCGGCGACTGTGGGGGAGTCAGGGGCCGACATGGGGCGTCCTCGTCAGGAGCGGGTCGCGACCATGCGACCCGGCACAACCGGAGTGAAATCCACCACCACAGGATGCAGTCACCGGCCCCAAAGGCAGGTGCATTTAAAGAGCAAGACGAACTGCAAAAGCCCGGGGGATGGCTGCAACGGCAGCCATCGATCACACTGATGACTACACGGTCCCAGAGTGCTTGTTTTCTCGGGAGCGGAGCGTGACCGGGCTCACCTAAATGACTGCACGCATGAACTTGGATCGGGCTCTATTCATGAACATGCCGATGATGTGTTCAGCCGCGGCGGCGCAATAACTCTTTGCTTTGCAGGATCGTGCGCACGTCGTTACGAAATGCAGGCCACACAAGGCACACGACGCCATAAGCCACCAGGATCGCTACCACGCCGATCACCAGCTCCATCACCGGGGTCTGCGCCCAGTGTGTTGCCGCGAACCACGACACCAGCGCGCAGACGCCATAACCCACGATCGCGCGCAGGCCGTTGTTGAACATCGCCCAGCCCGGTGCATTGCCGACGCGCGCCACCCAGATGGTGGACAGCGGCCACGTCAAGGCCAGTCCCAGCGAATACCCCGCTGCCACGCCGAGCGCACCCCAGTACGCACCTCCGAAGATGCACGCGATGATCAGCAGGCGCGCGATCACCGCATACACCAACTGCGAGCCCGCGAGCCCCTTCGACAGAAAGACCCAATACGAGGCGTAAGCGACCACCTGGAAGATGCCGCCGACCGCAAGCACTTGGAAGATGATCACCGCCGGCTGCCACTTCTCGCCCAGGAAAATCGTGATCAGCGGTGAGGCCTGCGCGCAGGCGAAGGCAAAGATCGCCACCACCACGTGCACCAGCACCGTCTGTCCGCGCAGCAAGAAAATATCGTAGCGGCCCGGTTCGTCCTGCAGCTTGGATAACACCGGCAGCGCCACCGTGGTCGCCGGCGCATTGATCTGGTTGAGCGGCATCATCAGCAGCTGGAACGCGCGGTTGTAGAGGCCCAGCGCCTCGGCGCCGGTGCGATAACCGATCACAACCTGGCCGATGTTCTGGCTCACATAGCCCAGCATCTGCGCGGCCATGAGGTTGGTGCCGTAAGTGAGGAAGTCGCGCATCGGCACGCCGCGATGCGGCCGTCCCGGCAACCAGCGCGAGGCAATGGCGGAAATGATCAGGCCCACGGCGCCTCCCACCACCTGCTGGATTGCCAGCGCCCAGTAACCCCAGCCCGCCAGTGCGGCCAACACGCCGGAGATTAGGCCCAGCGTCTGCCCGCCCACGTCGCTCATCGCGAGCCGGCCGAACTGCAGGCCACGGCTCAAGTGCGCGCGGTACTGCGTGTTCATGCCGCTCAGCAGGAAGGTCACCGACATGACCTGCGCCACGGCGACCAGGCGCGGCTCGTGATAGAAATCCGCGATCAGACCGGCGCCAGCGAAGACAGTCAGCCCCAATCCCAACCCGATCGCACTGTTGACCCAGAAGAGATTGTCGCGCTGCGCATTCGAGAGCGACTTGGCCTGGATCGCCGCCGAGGACAGGCCGAAGTCGCGCAGAATTTCGCAGATGCCCACCAGCGCGGTGACCATGGCCATCAGGCCGTAGTCTTCCGGGCTCAGCAGGCGCGCCAGCAGGATGATCCCGCCGAACTGCACCACCATGCGCGCGCCCTGCCCCGCCATGGTCTTGGCGGCGCCCGCAGCGGCGCGCGAGCCCAAGTTGGAAGTGGATCCGGGCGGTGTTGCAGGCGAACTCACGGACATGCCTTCATCGGCTCCTGCCAGTGGTGGCCTTCGCGCCCGAGGCGGCACGCGCGACGGAACGACGCCCCAGGCGCTGGCGGATCGCCGCCGCATAGCTGCGATAGTGGCGCTCGCCCGCGCGCGCCCAATCGCGTTGGGACAGATCGGAATGCCGGCGGCGCGGCAGGCTGCGTGCACGTCGCAGGCCGTCCTCCAGGACTTCCGCGGTCAACTCGCCGTCGTACATCAGCACCCAACCATCGCCGACCTCTTCGGCCACGGCGGCATTGTTCTCGGTGTGCGGCACGAGCACCGGACGATCCAGCGACAGGCTCAGCAGCAACGTGCCGGAGTTGTGCATCTCGCGATACGGCAGCACCACCAGCTCGGCTTCGGACACCTCGCGTGCCAGCGTGGGATCGTCGACGTACTGCAGCAGCGCGCTGATCCGCGCGTCTTCTTCGCAGGCATGCTCGACCACCGTGCGCATCGCGTCACTGGCCGGATTGCCGACGATCCGCAGCCTGCAGCCCGGCGTACGCAATCCGGACATCGCCGCCATCAGCACTTCCACGCCCTTGTACGGACGGATCAGGCCAAAATGCAGCAAGCGCCCAGCCTTGGACTGCGGCCGCTCCATCTGCGCGTACCAGTCACGGTAATGGCCGTGCAGCGCAGTATCGGTGCCAGGATCACGCAGCTCGGTGGTCGCATTGATGCGGATCCAGCGTGTGGTCAGACGATCCATCCAGCCCAGCAGCGCACGTTCGAAGCGGCCGCCGCCTTCATGTGGCGCCAGGTTGTGCAGCGTCCTCACCACCGGCGTCCGTAGCAGCGTCCAGCGCATCAGCAGCACCGCCACCGCACACTGGCGCAACAGGCGTCCTACAACCGAGTGGTGGCGCATCATGTATTCGGGCCAGTGCAGGTGCACCACGTCGTAACGGGACAGCAGCGCGGTGCGCAGCGACCAGTAGCGGATGTGCACCAGCGGCGTCAGCGCGCCGAATAGCTGCACGAGATAGGGATTGGTCTTGGGCGTGGGCGCGTTGACCTGCTGCAGCACGGTCAAGCTCGGCCGCAATCCCAGGCCTTCGGTGTGATCGTTCGATGTTGTGTGCTTCATGACGCACCCTCCATTCCAAGTGCAGCGTGGTACTCGGCGACATAGCGCCCGACGACGTGCTTCCAGTCATAGCGGGCCACGTAGGCCATGGCCCGCGTCCGGCGTGCGGTGTATTCCTGCTCGGACACCGTCGCCTGTTGCTCGGCCGCCTCGGCACCGGCAGCGGGATTGCGGGGATCCACGATGACGCCCAGGTCAGACTCTCGGTGCAACCGCATGAACGGCGGGATCTGGCTGAGTACGGGCACCAGCCCGGCGCTCATCGCCTCAACCGGCGCGATGCCAAATCCCTCGTGACGCGACAGGCAAACGAAGTACTGCGCCTTGCCCAGCAGCGTTCCCAGCTCGGTTTCGCTCGGCGACACGACGATCTCGACCGCGCCTTGCAGGCCACGTGCCGCGATCTCGCGCTCCAGGTCGGCGCGGGTCAGGTCGTACTCGCGGCCCGCGACGATCAGCTGCCAGGACGCATTGCGCTCACGCAGGGCGGCAAAGAGATCCAGTGTTTCCAGCAGGCCCTTGTTGACCGACCAGCGCCCGAAATAGATCAGCGTCCGTCCGTTAGTCGGGCTGCCCTTGTCCGCAAATTTGGTGACATCGACGCCGTTCTCGATCACGCGCAAGCGCTGCGGGGAAACAACCTGCGAGAACATGTCACCGTCGTTTTCGCTCGTTGCCACCACACGCTTGTATGCCAGCGCCGAGGCGCGCGTAAGCGTGTTGAACCACAACTTCTTCAGCTTGGACGCGTAGGCCGTATGAAAGAAGCCGCCGTGCGTGGACACGATCATCGGCTTGCGATGCAGCAGCGTCGTCAACGCAAGATAGTCGTAGAAGAAATCGATACCGTGCACGTGCACCACATCGGCGCTGGAGATCGCACGCAGCACGGCGGGCGTCAGCGGGTAACGCGATGAGCCACGCCACGACAGCCGGCGCACCGGCAGCGTTCCGTGCTGGGCCGTGGAGGCTAGCCGCAGTTCCGGCTGCGAGAACACCCGGTCGAGCGTGACCACTTCCACCTCGTCATTGCCGGCGGCCTGGTGGTGGCGCGCCACGTTGAGCACGACCTCCTCCATCCCACCGACGGAAGGATGGAACTGGCGCACGACATGCACCACTTTCATACGGACACCTTGTTGCAGAAAACGGGAGACATACGCATCACACCTTGCGCCGCAGTCCGATCGACCAGGGCGCCATGCGCGCCAAGATCCACCGCAACGGCACGGAGGCAGCAAGCGCGAAGATGGAAATGAAAACAGCCCATGCCGGGCCCGGCTGCGCGTCGCCGCGGAACATCCCGGCCAGCGACGCCACGCCAGACAGCACGAAGAAGATCAGGATGTGCGTGCACAGGATCACCAGCGTGTTCTGCCCGATCCAGCGCAGCGGCCCAATGCCTTCGAACAGACGCGCCAGGCACAGCACGATCAAGGTGCCCAGGCACGCATTGACGAAGAACAGCACAACACTGCCGCCGAACAGCATGGCGTTGATGTCCACGCGTCCGTTGTAAAACGCGAGGACCGCCCAAGGCGCGATCAGCATCAGCGCCATCAGCGCGTTGCCGCGCACCGATGCCGGGAGCACCTTGCGCTGCGCCAACCAGCCGCCCAGCGCATAGAACACCAGCGCGATCGGCAAGACGTCCAGCCCGAACGGAAGCCGCACGCTGAGCGAGGGAAAGACTGCTGTCCAGACCAAGCCCACCACCAGCGCGACCGATACCAAGATGCCGACCGGCACACGACGCAGCAGGAAGGCCGCGAGCGTGGTCACGAACAGCACCGGCAAGAACCAGAGCACCGGGTTGACGTACAGATCCGGGCCGATGCCCGTTACCAACCCCTGCACCGGATCCCACCAGGGCAAGCTGCCCCAGCGCGCCGCCTTTTCGCCCATGTGTCGGGTCAACAGCCAATACACATAGCCGGTGAAGAAGAAGAGCAGATACGGCAGCAGCAGGCTGCGCACCAATCGCACCAAGGTTTCGCCGAATCCGCGCTCGGTGCCGTGCGCGCGCGCGACCCATCCGGACAACAGGAAGAACAGTGGCACGTGGAAGCTGTAGACCAGGATGGTGAACGCGTGCGGGATGCCGCGCGCATGCCCCAGCACGACCAGGATGATCGCCAGCGCCTTGGCCGCGTCGATCCGAAAATCGCGCGCCTGTCCCACGGATGACACCGTTCAAGGTGCTCCCGTCGAGACGCCGTCCGGCTCGGCTGTCCGACGGTTGACGGCCCATGCTTCCAATGCGGGGACATGCGAGAACCACTGGCCTTTCGGCAACTGCCACATCACGCCCAGGACAAACCACCAAAGCGCGGCGGACTTCACCGAGAACAAGCTGTTGGACACCAGCAAGCCCAGTGCGAACGCCAACATGAAGAAATTCTTGAAAGCCTGGCCATCCTCGGTCGGCATCTCCAGCCCGAAGGCGAAAGCCAACAGGAAAGCGCCGACGATCATGATCGACTGTGAGGCGATGAAATACGCCACGCCGCTATCGGCGTACAGATACGGCACATCGAAATCCAGGCCCAGCCAGGCTTCGGCCGTCATTTCCTGCAGTGCATGCACCGTCAGGTAGACGCGTCCCATCGTGGTGTCTTCGTAGGCGTTGACCCGCATCAGCCACACCATCGCGGCCGCGCCTACGATCACCAACGGCAACATCAGGAAGGAGAACCGCTGGTCCAGCTTGCGCAGGAACGGCGCGCCGAGTATCAGCAGCAAACTCGTCCCAGCCGCGAGTCGGCCGTCGGATGCCACGATCAGGAACAGCAACAACCCGACCGAAAAGATGATCCGTTTTGGCCCCATCGAGCGCCAGAACACGAGCAGGATCGCGCAGAAGAACACCAGGTAGTTACCCGTGGTCACCGGCTCCACGAAGATCGAGGACGCGCGCGGTAGATTGCTTCCCGCGAGGAAGTTGCGTTCGCCCGGACGGGTCGCACTGACGAACAGATTGCTGTCTTGGTTCCAGAAGCCGCCAGCGTCGAGGCCGCGCGTGTTGACGTAATAGCTCTTCGGATTGACCACGTCACCGTAAAGATTCGGTGCGACCAGTTCGACGACCGCGACGAGCGCCACGATCACGGTCATGCGCAGGAACAACCGCGGCAGCGAGCCACCATAGGCCGCGCCCAGCACGAGAAAGGCGAACGGAATGATCGCGTCGCGGATGAACTTCGCATCCACGCGCCACTCCAGGACATAGCGAAGCAGCATGATCGCGCCGATCAAGCCGATGCCCACGAGCAGCGCGACGATCTTTTCGCGTTGCAGGGTCCAGATGCCCAGGCCGAAGCAGCCCGCATAGATCACCAGCTCCGCGACGTAGGTCAGGGCCGGGGACACCGTGAAGAACTGCGCATTCACGATCGCAAGCAGGAAGTTGTAGCCCACCGCGAAGAGCAGCAGCAGCTCGATCAGCAGATCGCGCCCACGATGGTCAGCCTGGGCTTGTTCAACATCCGCAGCGCGTGGCAGCAAAGACGGGTCTGTTACAGCGGACATGGGATCAGTACGCAGTCTTCTGGCCAAGCACGCGGAACGCGGTCAGCACGATGATCTTGCAGTCCAGCCACAGCGACCAGCGACGGATGTAGTCCAGATCGTATTGCACGCGCTTTTTCATCGTCCGCAGCTCTGGCGTCTCACCGCGGAAACCGTTGACCTGCGCCCAGCCGGTGATGCCCGGCTTGACGTAGTGGCGCTGCATATAGTGATTGATCAGCTTCTCGTAGTGGCTGTTGTGCTGGGCGGCATGAGGACGCGGCCCGACGATCGACATGCTGCCGCCTAGGACATTCAGGATCTGCGGCAATTCATCCATGCTGGTACGACGCAGGAAACCACCGAAGCGGGTAATGCGCGAATCTCCGCGGGTGGCCTGCTTCACTTCCGCGCGACCTTCCTGATGCACGACCATCGAGCGGAACTTGAGCATGTAGAACTCGCGCCCGCCCAAGCCATGGCGCTTCTGGCGGAAGAACACCGGACCCGGCGAGCTGAGCTTCACGCCCGCCGCGATGGCCAGCAGCAGCGGCCACAGCACCAGCAGCGCGCCCACCGCCACAATTTTGTCCTGGACCGCCTTGGCCACGACAAAGTAGTTGTCGCGATCCACGCCGCCCTGGCGCAGGTTGATCACCGGAACGCTGCCGATCTGCTCGCCCTGCTGATTGAGCATGCCGAAGTCGAATAGGTCCGGCACCAGCTTGACCGTGATCGGGAAGCGATCCAGCACCTGCAGCAGTGCCTTGATGCGATCACGATCGCCCAGCGGCATGGAAATCCAAACCTGCTCGATCGTGTTTTCCTGCAGATACCGCTCAAGCTCTTCCGGCGCCGAAATGCCCAGGCACGGCAGCTGACTCGACGCGGCGCTGGGCACCATGTCGTAACGGCTCTGGAAATAGCCGACCATCTGCAGGCCGACCCAACTGTTGCGCGACAGATACTTCTGCAGCTTGAACACGGGGGTCCGCAAGCCGATCACCACGACGCGCTGGACGTCCAAACCTGTGCTACGCAGCGCGTTCAAGCCGTTCCGCAGCAGGGTGCGCGAGACCACCAATGCCGCAAAACCGGTGACATACCAGGTTCCCAGCCAGGCCCGCGAGACGAACTGGCCCATCTGTACGACCAGCGCATGCACGGCGAACAGCGCGAAGACGCCGCTCCATGCCATGCCCAGGACCATCACCTCGCGCCCAAGGCCGCGGCCGCGCCAACTGCGATACAGCGGGAACGCGGTGAAGCAGATCACCGCATAGAGCAGCGTGGTCCCGATCACGGCGCGATAGCCGACTGCTGGCAACCAGGTGTCGAACCGCAGGCGATAGGCGATCAGCGCTGCGGCAATCACCACGGCGATATCGGAAACTCGCAGGATGACGTCGGCCGCCGCCGAATATTTGGACAATAGGCGCGGCGACGAGGTGGTCGAAGCACCGCCACTTAGATCAGCCAACAGCATGGCTTTCTCCGAATCAGACCCGGGATGGATAAAGCGCGGGGGATCGCCTTATCGGATCGGGCCAGAAAATCATCCGCGACTCGACCGCTGCAATGCTCTCCTCGGCATTGGCCCCATGGTCGGAAGCGGTGCATTTTGAATGTCACGCATTGCATTGCATCGAATCATTCCTTGCCCGAATGGAACTCGAACAAGCCACCTGTTGCAGCGCAACACTCTCACGAAAAACGGTGGGATTCTGTGCACCAACGCACGTTCGCAATCCGGGTTCACGCCCTGGTAGAGGGCGTGAACCTTTGAATCACGCCCGCTGCGCGCGACGGATGGAGCCGACCAGATGCAGCATCAGTGCAAGCACTAAGCCCAGGAAGAACCCAAACACGACACCGAGCGCGAGATTGACCGGCAGGCGTGGCGAGTAAGGGGAACCCGGAATTTCCGCAGCATCGATCACCGACACGTTGTTCGCACCGACATTGCCCGCGACACCAATTTCCTTGAAGCGCTGCAACAACGCGTCGTACAGCTGGCGATTGGTATCCACGTCACGCTTGAGCATGTTGTAACGGATGCTTCGCTCTTCCAGATCCAGCTGGTCGTGCTTGAGCGAGCCGATACGCTGCTCGGTCAGCTGTTCCTGCTGTGCGGCGGCATCGTATTGCGACTTCAGTGACGCCCTGATGACCCCGACCTCGCGCTGGATCTGGGCGTTGCCAGCATCAATGCGGCTCTTGAGACGCATCATTTCCGGATAGTCGGGCTTGTAGGTCGCGAGTTTCTGGTTGTACTCGGCTTCCATCTGCGACTGTGCTTCGCGCAGGTTCTGCACCAGCGGGCTCGACACCACCTGCGGCAGATTCAGTCCATTGCCCCCACGTGCCTCGTTCCAGGCTGCTTCCGCCGTGATCTTGGCGCTTTGTGCCGTGGCCAGCAGGCCGTTGAGCTCGGTCAGGTTCTGGGCAGGCAGCGAGGGCGCGTTCTCACCCACCGACACGATCTGCTGATCGCCGGAATAGTCGACCAGGGCCCGCTCCGATTCTTCGACCTTGGCACGAAGCTGTTCGAGACGTTCGGACAGATACTTCACCGCAAAAGTGGAGGCATCCAGTTGACGCTGCAGGTTGTCCGAAATGAAGGTGCTGGCATACGCATTGGCGACTTGCGCCGACAACGCAGGATCGGGCGAGCTGAAATGCACCTT
Source organism: Pseudoxanthomonas sp. GM95 (assembly GCF_900109775.1). Taxonomy (GTDB): domain Bacteria; phylum Pseudomonadota; class Gammaproteobacteria; order Xanthomonadales; family Xanthomonadaceae; genus Pseudoxanthomonas_A. The sequence continues at coordinate 867,641 of NZ_FOAX01000001.1, read as the reverse complement.
GGCCAGACGCGAATTACGCACGGGCTCGATCTCCAGCCCCGCGATCACATCCGCCGTCAATGCGCGTTCTACCGCGTCCTGCTGGCGCTTCTGCACGGCGACCTTGTCACCCTCGGCGCCCGCTTCGGCCTGCGAAGCCGCCTTTTCGGCAATGTCTTTGTAGGCGGGATGCTCGGCCAGATGGGTCTTGCGGATTACTTCCTGCGCCAGCGAACGGCTGCGAAGCAGCTCGTACTGGGTTTCGTAGAAGTCGCGATCCATCGGCGACTCTGCAGGCATCAGGTTCTCGATGTTGACGACGTTCATCGCATCGCGATTGATCTGCAGAGTCGTCGTCGCGCGGAACTGTGGCGTGGTCAGCAAGGTGCCAACCAGCACGATGGCCGTCACCAGGATGGTGATGCCGGCAATCATCCAGCGGCGCGAGGTAAGGGCCTGCCAGTATTCGAGCAGGCTCACGTCCTGCAGCCTGGTGTGCGCGTGCCCTGGGCGGTGATCGACCGTACTCATCGGTAAGCCCTGAAGACCATGACGAAGGGAGTCAGCTCCAACACTGTCTTGAGGAGCAGGCGTGCGTCAGAGCGATAAACCACAACGATGTCGCCTCCGTAGATTTCCGGATCGGGCGCCGAGCCCGTCTCGATTTGGGTCAGGTCAAAGCGCGCGATCATCTTCTGCCCGCCGATGGTGCGGAAGACGACCACATTCTTGCGGCTGGCCAGATCGCTCACGCCCTGCGCTTCGGCCAAGGCCTGCTGCAGCGTGAGCTGGGTGGCGCCTTCCAGGGGGTAGTTGCCCGGCTTGGACACCGCCCCAGAGACCGTGATGCGCTGGCTGGTGAATTCCTGGATCAGCACCGACACCTGCGGGTCCTGCAGGAACTTGCTCCCGTAGGCCTGCGTGATGCTGTTCTCAAGCTCGGTGCGGGTCAGGCCAGCGGCCTTGAAATTGCCGATCAACGGCAGCGAGATCATGCCTTCGTTGTCCACGCGCACCTGACGCTCGAGGTCTTCGATCTGAAAGACCTGGATCTGGATCAGGTCGCCAGCACCGATGCGGTACTCGGGCGTTTCTTTCAGCTCGCCCAGCGGATCGGGTGCAGGCAGCGAGGAGGCCATGTCGCGGGTGGAACTGCAGCTGGAGAGAAATACCAGGCAGGCCAGTGCGAACAGCAGGAATGGACTTCGAGGGGACGGGGCGGTCGGTGCCATGAACGGTGGTATTACCTTTGGGTTGGGGGAAAAGCCCGCGGGTGCCAATCCAGTAGACCCGGATCGACGATCACTTTTGTTTGGATTAATGCGGATAAACAAGAGGAGCGATCCTTGCCCACAAGCCGAATGTGAATACGACTTGCGATCGACTATGGCACAGCGGCCTGCCAATCGGCATACCCAAGCACGAGACCGGAAAAGAGACCAAGTTCACACATGAATGGGCGATTCCGAGAAGTGAATACAAGGTGTTTCATGCGCAAAGCCTTGCCAGATGCTGCTTCGCACAACATTGAGAACGCGAGCAGGAGTCCAACCCGGACACCAATCTGTGACGGAGGATTCTTTTTCGTTCAACGCTGCCGGTTACGTATCGGTCAGCTAACTCAAAGTCACCTTCACGGGAAAGGACGCGCCAGGTAAAAACGGCGTCAATTTCATTCCCGATCCCGGAAACGAAAAACGCCCGGAAGACCGGGCGTTTTCAATAACAACATTTCATGATTGGTCGGGACGGCCGGATTTGAACCGACGACCCTCTGCCCCCCAGGCAGATGCGCTACCAGGCTGCGCTACGCCCCGACTACATAAAAACTCCCGCCTCTCAGCGGGCCGCGCATCATACCGGATTCATGCGCGGGCTGGCACCCCGCGTTGGCTCAGACGATGCGATTGCTGCGCGCGCAGGCCTCAGCGGCGCAGCAGCTGCAGGACTTCTTCCAGCTCCAGGCGCACCTGACGGACGATCTGGTTGCTCAGGGCCGATTCCTGCTTGGCGCCTTCGCCTTCCAGGCGCAGGCGCGCGCCGCCGATGGTGTAGCCCTGCTCGTAAAGCAGGCCGCGGATCTGGCGAACCATCAGCACGTCGTGGCGCTGGTAGTAGCGGCGGTTGCCGCGACGCTTGACCGGCTCCAGGCTCGGAAACTCCGTCTCCCAGTAACGCAACACATGCGGCTTGACGTCGCACAGCTCGCTGACTTCACCGATGGTGAAGTAGCGCTTGGCCGGGATCGGCGGGAGTTCCTTGTTGCTGCCGGGATCAAGCATTCGGGTTGCCTCCTGCGTAGGCCTCGACACGTTCCTTCAGCTTCTGACCGGGGCGGAAGGTCACCACGGTCCGGGCGGAGATCGGAATCTCTTCCCCGGTCTTCGGATTGCGACCGGGCCGCTGGTTCTTGCGGCGCAGATCGAAATTGCCGAAGCCGGACAGCTTGACCTGGCGCCCCTGTTCCAGGGCGTCACGCAGCACGTCGAAATACGCGTCGACGAATTCCTTGGCCTCGCGCTTGTTCAGACCCACTTCGTCGAACAGGCGCTCGGCCATCTCTGCTTTGGTCAATGCCATCGATGTCCCCTGAGACTCAACCGCGGATGCGGGCGCCGTGATCGCGCGCCAGTGCAGCGACCGTTTCGGCCACCACCGTTTCCACATCGCGGTCGTTCAATGTGCGCGTGTTGTCCTGCAAAATCAAGCCCATAGCGAGGCTCTTTTGCCCTGTTTCGACCCCTGCGCCGACGTAGCGATCGAACAGCAGCACCTGCCGCAGGAGCGGGCCGGCGGTGTCGCGCACGGTCTGCTCGATCGCGGCGAACGGCACCGATTCGGCCAGGGTGAAGGCCAGATCTCGGCGCACCGAGGGGAAGCGCGACAGCTCGCTCGCTCTGGGCAGTGCCCGCTCGACCAGCGCCGCCAGATCGACTTCGAAGCCGATGACCGGGGCGTCCAGGTCCAGCGCACGCTGCAGGCGCGGATGCAGCTGGCCGATCCAGCCGATGCACTGGCCGTCGCGGAACACATCCGCCGAGCGACCCGGGTGACCGAAACCACGCGTGGACGGCTGGAACACCAGTTGCGCGCCCGAGGCGGCGGCCAGGCTCTGCAGGTCGCCCTTCAGGTCATGGAAATCGACCGGACGCGCCGGCACGCCCCACTGTTCGGCCGCGGCATCGCCACTGACCGCGGCGGCCACGCGCAGGGTTTCCACCGGCGCCGCGCCCTGCTCGCCCGCAGCAGCGAACACGTTGCCGAGCTCGAACAGGCGGATGCGCCCAGCCTGGCGCGCGGCGTTGCGCTGCAGGGTGGCGATCAGGCCGGGCAGCAAGCCGGTGCGCATCACGCCCAACTCGCTGCTGAGCGGATTGGCCAGCGGCACCGCGCCTTCGGTCAAGCCCCAGCTGTCCAGCAGCTGCGCATCGACGAAGGCGAAGTTGACCGTCTCCAGCAGTTCGCGCGCGGCGAGCTGGCGGCGCACGGTGGCCGCATCCAGGCGGGTTTCAGTGCCTGCGGCAATCCGGCTCGCGCCGCCCGGCAGCGTCGTCGGGATGCGGTCGTAGCCGTGGATGCGGGCCAGCTCTTCGATCAGGTCTTCTTCGATGGCGATATCGAAGCGGCGGCTCGGCGCGACCACCGACCAACCTTCGGCCGTCTTGGTCACATCCATGCCCAGCGCGCGCAGGATGCGGGCGATGTCGGCATCGGCGATGTCCATCCCGAGCACGCGGGTGACGCGGGCGCGGCGCAGCGCGATCGGTGCCGGCGCAGACAGGTATTCGGCCAAGGCAGTTTCCACCACCGGGCCGGGACTGCCGCCGGCCAGCTCGATGACCAGGCGCGTGGCGACTTCGATCGCCTGCGGGGCCAGCGCCGGGTCCACGCCACGCTCGTAACGATGCGAGGCATCGGTGTGCAGGCCGAGGCGACGGCCGCGACCGATGATCACCGACGGTGCGAAGAACGCCGACTCCAGGAAGATGTTGCGGGTGGCGTCGGTCACCTTGGTGTCCTGGCCGCCCATGATGCCGGCCAGCGCGACCGGACGATCGGCATCGGTGATCACCAGGAAGCCGTCATCCAGCGCCGCGGTGCGGCCGTCGAGCAGCTGCACTGATTCACCGGCGCGGCCCTTGCGCACGCCGATCGGGCCGGCGAGCAGGGCGCGATCGAACGCATGCATCGGCTGGCCCAGCTCCAGCATCACGTACTGGGTGATATCCACCAGCAGCGACACCGGACGCACGCCGCTGCGGCGCAGGCGCTCGGCCAACCAGGCCGGCGTCTTGGCCGTAGCATCGACGCCTTCGATGATGCGGCCGCAATAGCGCGGCGCATCGGCGCCGGCATCAAGCGTCACCTCGAGCGCGCGGTCATGCTGGGCAGCAATCGGGGTGGCGTCGAACGGCACCACTTCGCTGCCGAACGCAGCAGCCACGTCGAAGGCGATGCCGCGCACGCTGAAGCAATCGGCGCGATTGGGCGTCAGCTTGATCTCGATGCTGGCATCGGGCAGGCCCAGGTAATCGGCGATCGGCGTGCCGACCGGCGCGTCGTCGGGCAGTTCCAGCAAGCCCGAGGCATCGGCATCCACGCCGAGTTCCTTGGCCGAGCACAGCATGCCGTTGGACTCGACGCCGCGCAGCTTGGCGGCCTTGATCGAGATCCCACCGACGTTGGCGCCGACCATCGCCAACGGCGCGACCAGGCCCGGACGCGCGTTGGGCGCGCCGCACACGATCTGCAGGCGCTCGCCGCTGCCGGCCTCGACCTGGCAGACCTGCAGGCGGTCGGCTTCCGGGTGCTTGGCGCATTCGACGATGCGCGCAACCACAACCTTGTCCAGGCCTTCGCCCAGCGCGGTGACGTCCTCCACTTCCAGGCCGATCGCGGTCAGCGTGGCCGAGAGCTCATCGCGCGTGGCGCTGGTGGGGACGTGGCTGCGCAGCCAGTTTTCAGAGAATTTCATCGTGGTTGTTCTTCCGTAGCGCGGGCCGCACGCGGCACCGCCATCAACGCGGGAATCGAGTGGTCAGCGATCAGGCGAACTGGCGCAGGAAGCGCACGTCGTTCTCGAAGAACGCACGCAGATCGCTCACGCCGTAGCGGAGCATCGCGAAACGCTCCACGCCCATGCCGAAGGCAAAGCCGGTGTAGCGCTCGGGATCGATGCCCACGCTGCGCAGCACGTTCGGATGGACCATGCCGCAGCCCAGCACTTCCAGCCAGCGCGTACTGCCGTCGGGCTGCTGCCAGGCGATGTCCACTTCCGCGCCGGGTTCGACGAAGGGGAAGTAGCTGGGACGGAAGCGCATCTCGAAATCGCGCTCGAAGAACGCGCGTACGAATTCGGCCAGCGTGCCCTTCAGGTCGGCGAAGGTGGAATGCTCGTCGACCAGCAGGCCTTCGACCTGATGGAACATCGGCGAATGGGTCTGGTCGCTGTCGGAGCGATACACCTTGCCCGCGGCGATCATGCGCAGCGGCGGCTGATGCTCGCCCATGTAGCGCACCTGCACACCGGAGGTGTGCGTGCGCAGCAGGCGGCCATCGCCGAAATAGAAGGTGTCGTGCATCGCGCGCGCCGGATGGTGCGGCGGGAAGTTCAGCGCTTCGAAGTTGTGCCAGTCGTCCTCGATCTCCGGGCCATCGGACAGCTCGTAGCCCAGGCGACCGAAGATATCGGCGATGCGCTCCAGCGTCCGGGTGATCGGATGCAGGCCACCGCGCGCACCATCGCGGCCGGGCAGCGTCACATCGATGGATTCACCGGCCAGGCGCGCGTCGAGCGCGGCGTCTTCCAGCACGGCCTTGCGCTCGGCCAAGGCCTGCGAAATCGCATCGCGCGCGCGGTTGATGGATTCGCCAGCGGCCTTGCGCTGGTCGTGCGGCAACGCGCCGAGCGCCTTGAGCTGGGCGGTGACCTGGCCACTCTTGCCCAGCAGCGACACGCGCAGGGCTTCAACCGTGTCAGGGGCCTGCGCGGCGGCGATGTCAGCCAGCGCCTGCGCGGTAAGGGATTCGATTTCGCTCATCGGTCCTTGGATCCGTGGAGTCCCAATGCGCCGACCGGAAAATCCGGGGACGCAGAAAACAAAATGGGGAAGGACTCGCGCCCTTCCCCATGCATTCAATGTTGTCTCCGCCGAAGCGCCGCCCTGCTGGGCGACGACTTCGATGGATCGACACTTATGCCGCGAGCGCGCTCTTCGCCTTTTCGGCAAGCGCCGTAAAGCCAGCGGCATCGTGCACGGCGATATCAGCCAGCACCTTGCGGTCCAGGGTGATGTTCGCCTTCAGCAGGCCGTTCATGAAGCGGCTGTAGCTCAGGCCGTTCAGACGGGCAGCGGCGTTGATGCGGGTGATCCACAGCGAGCGGAAGTTACGCTTCTTCTGCTTGCGGCCGATGTACGCGTACTGGCCAGCCTTGATGACGGCCTGCTTGGCAACGCGGTAAACCTTGCGACGGGCGTTGTAATAACCCTTCGCGCGGCTCAGAACTTTCTTGTGACGACGACGTGCGGTCACGCCACGCTTGACTCGTGCCATGATCTATATCCTCAGAGGTAGGGCAGCATGCGGTTCAGACGGCCGGAATCTTCGGCACGAATGATGTTGGTTGCGCGAAGGCCGCGCTTCCGCTTGGTCGACTTCTTCGTGAGGATGTGGCTACGGTTGGCGTGGCCAGCCTTGAACTTGCCGGATGCGGTCTTGCGAAAACGCTTCGCAGCCGCCCGGTGGGTCTTGATCTTGGGCATTGCTAGATCCTTGTGGAGTTTCGATAACTGGTGTGGGCGGTGGCGATTGCCACGCTTTCCGTCCTGCCCCATCCGGCTTGTAAGTCGTTGATCCAAAAGGATCAAGACGGGTTCCATATGGCCTTGCGGCCGTCCCGGTACAGGACCGGGCCGCGCATCATACATGGGCCTGGTTTCCCTTGCAAATCAGCAGCTTTGCGCGGAGCCCTGAACGCACGAAGCCGGGCGTGGCCCGGCTTGCGTGTCCAACCGTCGCGCCGCGAGGGCGCAGACGGACGGGGTTACTGCTTCTTCTTCGGCGCGATCATCATGACCATCTGACGCCCTTCCAGGCGCGGACGGGACTCAATGATGATGTCGTCGCCCAGGTCGTTCTCGATGCGCGTGGCCATCTCGCGACCCAGTTCCTGGTGGCTCATCTCGCGGCCACGGAAACGGATGTTGACCTTGACCTTGTCGCCCTCTTCCAGGAAGCGGCGCATGTTGCGCAGCTTGATCTGGTAGTCGCCTTCGTCGGTGACCGGGCGGAACTTGAGTTCCTTGATCTCGACCTGCTTGGTCTTCTTCTTGGCCTCGTTGGCCTTTTTCTGGGCTTCGAACTTGAACTTGCCGAAGTCCATGATCTTGCACACCGGCGGGTCGGCCTGCGGCTGGATCTCGACCAGGTCCAGGCCTTCATCCTCGGCCTTGGCCAGCGCTTCGTCACGCGAAAGCACGCCGATCATCTCGCCGTCGCTGCCGATCACACGGACACGCGGAACGCGGATTTCCTGGTTCTTGCGGTTTTGCTTGTTGTCAGGGGTGCTGATGTTGCAGTCTCCGTTATTGGATGGGCCGGCGCCCCTCCGGCGCCGGTTCCGTAATCAGGCCGCTTGCTCAGCGCGAAGGCGCTCGGCGAAAGCCTGGATGCTCATTGTGCCCAAATCTTCGCCCGAGCGTGTGCGCACGGCGATGGCGCCATTTTCCTTCTCGCGATCGCCGATCACCAGCAGGTACGGCACCCGTTGCAGGGTGTGCTCGCGGATCTTATAGCCGATCTTCTCGTTCCGCAAATCCGAAACCACGCGGAAGCCTTGATTCGAAAGGGTTTTCTGGACCTGTTCGACATAATCGGCCTGGGCGTCGGTGATGTTGGCCACCACCACCTGGACCGGTGCCAGCCAGGCCGGATAGGCGCCGGCATGGTGCTCGATCAGGATGCCGATGAAGCGCTCCATCGAGCCGACGATGGCCCGGTGCAGCATGACCGGGTGCTTTTTCTGGCTGTTTTCGTCCACGTACTCGGCACCGAGGCGGCCGGGCATCATGAAATCGACCTGCATCGTGCCCAGCTGCCAGGTGCGGCCGATGGCGTCCTTGAGGTGGTACTCGATCTTGGGACCGTAGAAGGCACCCTCGCCCGGCAGCTCCTGCCATTTCACGCCCGAAGCGCGCAGGGCCGAACGCAGCGCGTCCTCGGCCTTGTCCCAGGTGGCGTCGTCGCCGAGGCGGTTTTCCGGGCGCAGCGCGATCTTGATCTGGATATCGTCGAAGCCGAAATCGCCGTAGACCTTCAGCGCCTGCTCGTGGAAGTCACGGACCTCGGCCTCGATCTGGCTCTCGGTGCAGAACACGTGGCCGTCGTCCTGGGTGAAGCCGCGCACGCGCAGGATGCCGTGCAGCGCGCCGGAGGCTTCGTTGCGATGGCAGGAACCGAATTCGCCATAGCGGATCGGCAGGTCGCGGTAGCTGTGCAGGCCCTGCTTGAAGATCTGAATGTGGCCCGGGCAGTTCATCGGCTTGACCGCGTACGTGCGCTTCTCCGACTCGGTGAAGAACATGTTGTCCTGGTAGTTGTCCCAGTGGCCGGACTGCTTCCACAGCGACACGTCCAGGATCTGCGGGCAGCGCACTTCGCCGTAGCCGGTGTCGCGGTAGACGCGGCGCATGTACTGCTCGACCACCTGCCAGATCGCCCAGCCCTTGGGATGCCAGAACACCAGGCCCGGCGCCTCTTCCTGCAGGTGGAACAGGTTCTGCTGCTTGCCGATCTTGCGATGGTCGCGCTTGTCGGCTTCCTCCATGCGCAGGATGTAGGCGTCGAGCTGCTTCTTGTCCGCCCAGGCGGTGCCGTAGATGCGCTGCAGCTGCTCGTTCTTGGCATCGCCGCGCCAGTAGGCGCCGGAAATACGCGTGAGCTTGAACGCCTTGAGGAAGCGCGTGTTGGGCACGTGCGGGCCTCGGCACATGTCCACGTATTCCTGGTGGTAATACAGGCCCATCGCCTGGATGTCGTCGGACATGTCCTCGATCAGGCGCAGCTTGTACTCCTCGCCACGGGCCTTGAACGTCTCGATCACCTCCGCGCGCGGGGTCACCTTCTTGATCACGTCGTAGTCCTGCGCGATCAGCTCCTGCATGCGCGCCTGGATGGCATCCATGTCCTCGGGCGTGAACGGGCGATCGGACTGGATGTCGTAATAGAAGCCTTCGGCGATCACCGGGCCGATCACCATCTTCACGTCCGGGTACAGCTGCTTGACCGCGTGGCCAACCAGGTGCGCGCAGGAGTGACGGATGATCTCCACGCCCTCCTCGTCCTTGGGCGTGATGATGCGCAGGGAGGCGTCATGGTCGATGACGTCGCTGGCATCGACCAGCACGCCATCGACCGCACCGGCGACGGTGGCCTTGGCCAGGCCGGCGCCGATCGACTGGGCGACCTGCAGGACGGAAACGGGGGCTTCGAATTCGCGGCGGCTGCCGTCGGGGAGCGTGATCGTGATCATGGGTCTTGGAAGGTCTTGGGCCGCAACGGCCACGGGCCGGTCGGCGGGAAAAGCGGAAGGCGGATCGCCAGAAACACAAAAGGCGCCACATGGGCGCCCTTGCAGGTGGCCATGGGGAACGTCAGCGCTGGGCGGTGGTAGTGCTCATGTCGCACGCTCGGCCGGCGCGAAGGCGCGGGCCACCTGTTTCCTGATCGAAAATGCAGGCCCGCATGGTAGCGCAAAGCCTGCACCGGCATGCAACGGCGCCGGCCGCCACGACCGGGCCGGCCGGGCCGCCACCGCTATACTCGGCGGCCTGTCCGCTGCCGCCATCGCCCGCCCGTGCCTGCCGAACCCGTCGTCGCCGAACTCATCGATCTGCTCGCCCTGGAGCGGCTGGAAGAGAACCTTTTCCGTGGCCAGAGTCGCGACATCGGCACCAAGTACGTGTTCGGCGGCCAGGTCCTGGGCCAGGCGCTGTCGGCCGCGCAGGCCACGGTCGATCCGGCCGCCCAGCGCCGCGCACATTCGCTGCATGCCTATTTCCTGCGTGCCGGCGACGTGGAAGCGCCGATCGTCTATGACGTGGACCGCACCCGCGACGGCGGCAGTTTCTCGGTACGTCGGGTCACGGCGATCCAGCACGGCAAGGTGATCTTCTTCTGCGCGGCGTCCTTCCAGGGCGACGAGGCCGGGGTCGAACACCAGCCGCAGATGCCCGAGGTGCCGGCGCCGGAAGCCATCGCCGAACAACCGGCGGTCTCGCCCGAGGTGATGGCCACCCTGCCGCCCAAGGTGCAGCGCTGGCTCAACCGGCTGGGGCCGTTCGAGTTCCGCCACGTGCAGAGCCGCAGCGAGCTGGAACCGCAGCGCCTGCCGCCGCAGCAGCAGTTCTGGTTCCGCCTGACCCAGAAGGTCGGCGACTCGCCCGAGCTGCATCGCACGCTGCTGGCTTACGCCTCGGACTACCAGCTGCTGGGCACGGCCAACTTCCCGCATGGCATCAGCTACTACCAGCCGAACGTGCAGATGGCCTCGCTGGATCACGCGATCTGGTTCCACCGCCCGTTCCGCGCCGACGACTGGCTGCTGTACGCGATCGACAGTCCGACCGCGCAGAATTCGCGCGGCATGGCGCGCGGGCTGATCTTCGACCGCGCCGGCCGCCTGGTGGCCAGCACCGCGCAGGAGGGCCTGATCCGCGTGGTCCCCACCGCCGGTGACGCGGCCCACGTGCCGGCCAAGGAGTAAGCGATGCGCCAGATCTTCACCAGCCAGCGCGTCGAGACCGTCGAGGGCGTGGCCCAGCTGCTCGAACAGGCCGGCATCGACACCTACATCAGCAACGGCCGCTCTTACCAAGGCAAGCGCGGCAGCCAGTTCAGCTACTCCGATCCGATCGCCAAGGCCAAGCAGCCGGCGGTATGGGTGCGCCGTGCCGACGACCAGCCCAAGGCCCGCGAAATCCTGCGCGAGCACGGGCTGCTGGAAAGCACCCGCCCCGACCTCCCGCGCCCGCTGATATCCGGCGCAGCCGATGAAGACGCCGGCACGCGTCCGCGTTGGGCGCTGCGGCTCCGGCTGGTGCTGCTGTCGCTGATCGTGGCCGCGGCGGCCTTTACCTTCCTGCGCCATCGCGCGATGCAGGACGAAGCCAAGCGTGCCGCAGCAGCAGCCGCTGCGGCCGCCCAGCAGCAGGCGGCACCGCCGGACACGGGCCTGAAGGACGACGAGGAGCGGGTGCGCATCCCGACCCTGCCGCCAGCCGCGCCGCCGCGCTGATCGGCCGGTCACATCGGTCCGCGCCGCGCGTCATGGAAGGCAACTTTCGCAAGGAATCGCCGCGATGCACGCCCCGACCCTCGACGCGCTGCTGCACCAGGAACTGCCTGCCGCCCGACGCGGCGACACCGCCGCCTACGGCCGGATCGTCACCGGCTGCCAGAACACGGTCACCGCGATCGCGCTGGCCATCACCCGCGACGTGGCCGCCAGCGAGGACATCGCCCAGGACGCCTTCCTGCGCGCCTGGCAGCAGCTGGACCGGCTGAAAAACCACGACAGCTTCCTGCCGTGGCTGCGCCAGATCACCCGCAACCTGGCCCGCGATCACCTGCGCGCGCGACGCCATGGCGCGATGACCGGCCAGGATGCCGAACTGGCCATCGCGATCGCCGCAGATCCCGCGCCGGAGCCGGGCGAGCGCCTGCTGATCACCGAGCAGGAAACCGTCGCCACCGAGATCATCGCCGCCCTGCCCGAGGACAGCCGCGAGACGCTGCTGCTGTATTACCGCGAAGGCCAAAGTTCGCAGCAGGTCGCCGCGCTGCTGGGCCTGTCCGATGCGGCCGTGCGCAAGCGCCTGTCGCGCGCCCGCGAAACGGTGCGGGGCGAGCTGCTGGCGCGCTTCGGCGAGTTCGCGCGGGGGACCGCGCCGTCGGCTGGCTTTGCATTGGTGGTGACCAGCGCCCTGACCCTGGCCAGCCCACCCGCCACGGCAGCCGCCCTGGTTGGGCTGGGCGGCGCGGCGGCAGGCAAAAGCGCATTGCAGGTGTTGGTGGGCGCGCTGGGCAGCGCCGGCTTCGGCATGGCCGGCGCTGCAGCCGGCATCTGGTGGGGCTTGCGCCGCAACCTGCGTGGCGCGCTGGACGCACGTGAACGCGCCGAACTCAAACGCAGCGCAGCCATCAACGCCTGCGCCAGCCTGGCCTTCGTGCTGGTGGTCAGTCTGTGCGCCGTGCTGCACATCGGCTGGGTGCCGCTGGTGGCGCTGACTGCCGTGTTCTTCGGTGTGATCTTCTGGCAGTCGGCTGTTGTCGAGCCGCGCATCAAGGCACGACGCCACGCGCATGAAGCGCTCCAAGATCCGGCCGGCGCCGCGCGCCAACGCAAGCGCGAACGCAGGCTGTGCTGGCTCGGCATCATCGTCGGCCTGGGCTGTGGCGGCGGCGGACTGGCCTATGCCGTGATCCGCACCGGGTTGCCGGCGTTCTGAGCGCTGCGCATCGCGCGTACACGCTACGGATACGAAAAAGCCCGCGCCAATCCGGCGCGGGCTTTTCCTTTCAACATTCGCCAATCGACGATGGCTCAGCTCTTGGCCGGCGCCTCGCCATCCTGCGGCGGCGGCATGCCCGGGCCGCCACGGCGGTCGTGCTTGCCATCCCAGCCACCGGGGCCGTGCATCGGACGATCCGGCTTGGCCGCATCAAACTCGGCCTTGCTCAGCTGGCCGTCCTTGTTGGTGTCGGCCTTGGTAAACCACTCATCCCGATGCTGCTTCATCTTCAGGGCGAAATCGGCCTTGTCGACGAAGCCATCCTTGTTGACGTCCAGCTGGGCAAAGCGCGCGGCAAATTTCGGATCGGCCTTGGCTTCCTCTGCGCTGATCTTGCCATCCTTGTTGGTGTCCAGCTTGGCCATGTGGTCATCGCGACCCGGGCCGTGGCGACGGTCACCGTGCGGCGGGCGCGGCAGTTCGTCGCGCGACAGGACGCCGTCCTTGTTCTTGTCCAGCGTGTCGAACTGCTTGGCCAGTTCGGGCGAGGCCGCGGCCTCTTTCTTGTCGATCTTGCCGTCGCCATTGACGTCCAGCTTCTTCGGCGGCGGGGGCGGTGTGGTGGCGTCCTGCGGGGCGGCGAACGCCGCACCTGCGGCCAGCGCAGCGACGATGGAGAACGCGATCAGGGTCTTGCGCATCATGGAAGTTCCTTCAGGTCTGTGGCGGTTGCCACTGACAGGGAAAACGCCGCGCCACGCGCGCCGTTGACCTGCCCGCCGGCCGCGTTAAGACAGCGGTTAGCGGCGTCAAGAAATCGCGCCAAAGCATGTCAATGCGGTCATGCGGACGCCGCACCGGCGCACGCCCCGATGACGCAAGTCACCGCCGGCCATGCGCCCGCGCGCGGCGCGTCTCATGCAGCAAGACCGCGGTCGCGCAGTATGCTGCGGACATGGCCGCCTGCCCGCCCCTGCTGCACGCCCGTTCCGCGCCCTGCCGCGGCGCGGCGTGGCGCCTGGCATGGCGCTATACGGGATATCGCTGAATGGGGACCGACGCCATCGCGCCGCGCGAGGACGTCCGCCTGTTCCACACCGGCGAACATCCTTGCGGCTACTGGCCCGAACGCACCGCGCGCGACCTGGTGCTGGACCCACGCGACCCGCGCCTGCCGATGTTCTATCCCACCGCGCTGTCCTGGGGCTTCCGCCGCTCCGGCGACCTGGTCTATCGCCCGCATTGCCAGGGCTGCCGCGCCTGCGTGCCGGTGCGCATCCCGGCGAGCCGGTTCGTGCCCGATCGCAGCCAGCGCCGCTGCGCCGCGCGCAATGCACAGGTGGAAGCGCGCGTGGTCCGCGCCGAACGCAGCGAGGAGCATCTGGCGCTCTACCAGCGCTATCTCACCAGTCGCCACATCGGCGGCGGCATGGACGATCACGGCGCCAACGAATTCGAGCAGTTCCTGATCGGGCGCTGGTCGGAGAGCCGCTTCCTGGAGTTGCGCGAAGACGGCCGGCTGATCGCGGTAGCCGTGACCGACCTGGTGCCCAACGCGCTCTCGGCCGTGTACACCTTCTTCGACCCGGACATGGCCGCGCGCAGCCTGGGCACGCTGGCGATCCTGCGCCAGCTGGAATGGGCCCAGCGCGACCGCCGCCAGTACCTGTACCTGGGCTACTGGATCAACGGCCACCGCAAGATGGACTACAAGCGCCGTTTCATGCCGCTGGAAGCGTTCGACGGGCGCAGCTGGGACGACATCGAGGACGTCGTGGGCTAAGCGCGCGCGGGCCTGTCATTGGCGCGCTTTAGAATCACGCCATGCGCTCACTCCTTGCCCCCTTGTGCCTGATGGCCGCCATCGCGACTTCGTCCTGCAGCACCACGCCTGCACCCACCGCTATCGCGCCGCTGCGCGTGGCCACCTACAACACCTCGCTGTATTCGGACCGGGCCGGCGGCCTGATTGCCGAGCTGGAAGGCGACAGCGCGCACGCGCGCAAGATTGCCGCCGTGCTGCAGGACGCGCGCCCGGACCTGGTGCTGCTCAACGAGTTCGACTTCGATCCGGCGCATCGCGCGGCCGACCTGTTCCAGCACAAGTACCTGGAAACGCCGCAGCCTGGCGGTGGTGAAGCGCTGCGCTACCCGTATCGCTATCTGGCCGAGGTCAACACCGGCGTGCCCAGCGGCCTGGACCTGGACAACAACGGCCGCATCGGCGGCGCGGCGCGCGACTACGGCAACGATGCGTGGGGTTACGGCCTGCACCCGGGGCAGTACGGCATGCTGGTGCTGTCGAAGTATCCGATCGACGACGCGGCGGTGCGCGCGTTCCGCTTGCTGAAATGGTCGACCGTGCCGGGCGCGGTGAATCCGATCGATCCGCGCACCCGCAAGCCCTGGTATTCGCCCGAGGCGTGGGCGCAGCTGCGGCTGTCGTCCAAATCGCATTGGGACGTGCCGGTGCGCACACCTGGCGGCGTGGTGCATTTCCTCGTGTCGCATCCGACGCCACCGGTGTTCGACGGCCCGGAGGACCGCAACGGCCACCGCAACGCGCAGGAAATCGGTCTGTGGCGCCACTACCTGGACAACACGCCCGATGCGGCGTGGCTGTGCGATGACGCCGGCCGCTGCGGCGGGCTGGAGGCTGGCGCGCGTTTCGTCATCGCCGGCGACCTCAACAACGATCCCATCGACGGCGACGGCCACCACGACGCCATCGTCGAACTGATGGAGCACGCCCGCGTGCTGCGGCATCCCACGCCCACCAGCGCCGGCGGCGCCGAGACCGCACGCGCCTATGCCGCCAAGGGCCTGCTGCGCAAGGGCGCGCCCGAGCAGGTCACCGGCGACTTCGGCCCGAAATCCGGCGCGATGCGCCTGGATTACGTGATGCCTTCAGTGGGTTTTTCCTATCTGGGCGGCGGCGTGTTCTGGCCAGCCAAGACCGACCCGCGCGCCGCGATCGCCGATGGCAGCGACCACCACCTGGTGTGGGCGGATTTGCAGTTCTAAGTTCCGCACGGGCTTGGCCAGCATGAATCATTGTGGGAGCCGATTCAGCGGCGATTGGGCTTTCCTGGGAAGGCCGCATCGCCACTGAAGTGGCTCCCACAAAAGCAGGTCGCCCGCGCTACCGACTTATTCCAGCGTGACCTGGATCACTGCCGCCGCGTCGCGCGCCGTGGCGCGGGCTTCGTCGACATCGGCACCGCGTGCGAGGGTGACGCCGACGCGGCGCTGGCCTTCCACGCGCGGCTTGCCGAACAGGCGCAGCGCGGTGGTTGGTGCGACCAGGGCGGCTTCGACGTTCGCGAACGTCGGCACACCATGGCCCTGCGCCAGCATCGCGCAGGAGGCGGAAGGGGCGATGGCGGCGATCAGTTCGCCATCGGCCGCGCCGACCGGCAGGCCGAGGATGGCGCGCGCGTGCAGCGCGAATTCGCTCAGGTCCTGCGAGACCAGGGTCACCAGGCCGGTGTCGTGCGGGCGCGGCGAGACTTCCGAAAACCACACGTCGTCGCCCTTCACGAACAGCTCCACGCCGAACAGGCCGCGCCCGCCCAGGTCGTGGGTCACGGCCTTGGCGATTTGCTTGGCACGTTCCAGCGCAGTGTCGCTCATCGGCTGCGGCTGCCAGCTTTCGCGGTAGTCGCCGTCCTTCTGCCAGTGGCCGATGGGCGCGCAGAAGCTGGTGCCGCTGGCGTGGCGCACGGTCAGCAGGGTGATCTCGTAATCGAAGTCGATGAAGCCTTCGACGATACAGCGGCCGGCGCCGGCGCGGCCGCCGGTCTGGGCGTAATCCCAGGCCGGACCGATGTCGGCCTCGCTGCGCAGCGTGCTCTGGCCCTTGCCCGAGGAGGACATCAACGGCTTGACCACGCACGGCAGGCCGACGGCCTTGACCGCGGCTTCGTACTCGTCGCGGTTGTCGACGAAGCGATACGGCGAGGTCGGCAGGCCCAGCGTCTCGGCGGCCAGGCGGCGGATGCCTTCGCGGTCCATGGTCAGGCGCGCGGCGCGCGCGGTCGGGATGACCTGCAGGCCGTCGGCCTCCAGTTCGACCAGGGTCGGGGTGTGGATGGCCTCGATCTCCGGCACCACCAAGTGCGGCTGCTCGGCGGCGATCAGCGCGCGCAGGGCGGCTGGATCGAGCATGTCCAGCACGTGGCTGCGGTGGGCGACCTGCATGGCCGGGGCGTCGGCGTAACGGTCGGCCGCGATGACTTCCACGCCGAAGCGCTGCAGTTCGATGGCCACTTCCTTGCCCAATTCGCCTGAGCCGAGCAGCAGGACACGAAGGGCGGAAGGCGAGCGCGGCGTGCCGAGCGTGGTCATGGGGGGGAGGTTCCAGCAGGCGAAAGGGGCGCCAATTCTAGCGAGACCGGGTTCCCCGGCTGCCAGACGAACGGCACTTGCCACCTGATATCAATTTGATATCTTAATTTCCAACATCTCAAGGACGCCTGCCATGAAAGAGAAAACCCTCGGTTCCGTCGCCGGCATTCCGGTCGTGCTGGCTGTCATCGTGGCGTTCCTGCTGGCCACCTGGGGGATCGTCGGCCCGGTGATCGGCCAGCTCCCCGGCTGGACCCTGGTGCCAGCCATCGTGGTGATCGCCGTCGGCATCTTCGTGTTGTGCGGCGTGTACATGGTCGAGCCCAACCAGGCCGCGGTGCTGAGCCTGTTCGGCAAGTACGCCGGCACGGTCAAGGACAACGGCCTGCGCTGGAACAACCCCTTCTACGCCAAGAAGAAGATCTCGCTACGCGTGCGCAACTTCGAAAGCGGCCGGCTGAAGGTCAACGAGCTGGATGGCTCGCCGATCGAGATCGCCGCGGTGATAGTCTGGCAGGTCAACGATGCGTCCGAGGCGGTCTACAACGTCGACGACTACGAGAGCTTCGTCCACATCCAGTCCGAGGCCGCGCTGCGCGCCATGGCCACCAGCCATCCCTACGACCAGCACGAGGACGACCAGATCTCGCTGCGCAGCCATCCGGCCGAAATCAGCGAGCAGCTCAAGCGTCACCTCGACGAACGCCTCACCCAGGCTGGCGTGGACGTGATCGAAGCACGCATCAGTCACCTGGCCTATGCACCGGAAATCGCCCAGGCGATGCTGCAGCGCCAGCAGGCCAACGCGGTGATCGCCGCACGCACGCGCATCGTCTCCGGCGCGGTGGGCATGGTCGAGATGGCGCTGACCGAGCTGGAAAAGAACGGCACGGTCAAGCTGGACGAAGAGCGTCGCGCGGCGATGGTCAGCAATCTGCTGGTGGTGCTGTGCGGCGATCGCGGCACCCAGCCGATCGTCAACGCCGGCAGCCTGTACTGAGGCACGCGCGATGTTCACGCCCCTCTTCTGCGGCCTGTTCGTCCTGCTGGTCATCGTGATCGGCGCGGCGCGGCGCACGCGCAAGCCGCGTAAGGACGACTGAGCGCGCATGGCAGACAAGAAGGCCTACCCGCTGCGCATCAGCGCCGAAGTCCTCAATGCCGCCCAGAAGTGGGCGGACGACGACCTGCGCTCACTCAACGCGCAGATCGAATACCTGCTGCGCGACGCGCTACGCAAGGCGGGACGCCTGCCCAAACCTGCATCCCCCGACATCAAGGAAGAGGACCCATGAAAAGCAAACTGCTCAAGGTCGTCGTCGCGCAGCTTGCCCTGGCCATCGCACTGTCAACGCCACCTGTCTTTGCTGCCGAACATCAGGACCCGAAGGCAGCGGCAAACACGCTACTGGATGATCTGCAGGCAAACCGCTTCGAGGCCGTCAGCGATACGTTCACTCCGGAGATGGCGCGCGCAGTGCCCACCGACAAGCTCGCCGCGCTCTGGAGCGCCCTGCCTGGCCAGATCGGCGCTTTGAAAAATCGCGGCGAGCCGGTGCAGTCCACCGCCGGCGCGCACACGCTGGTGACGGTCCCGCTGCACTTCGAGCGGGGCGAACTTGTCGCACTGATCAGCGTGGACGCAGAGGGCCGCGTCGCGGGACTGCTACTGAAGCCCGCGTCGGCACCGGCCGCGCCACCACCGCCAGCCGATGCCGCCTTCAGCGAGCGCACGATGGAAGTCGCCGGGCTGCCTGCCCTGCTGGCGCTTCCCAAGGGCAAGGGCCCGTTCCCCGCCGTCGTCCTGGTGCCCGGCTCCGGCCCGCAGGACCTCAACGAAACCATCGGCCCCAACCGCCCGTTCCTGGATGTCGCCCGCGGACTGGCGGCTCAGGGCATCGCGGTGCTGCGCTACGACGAGCGCACCCATGCACGCCCGCAGGACTTCACGAAGGGCGACTACGGCGTCGACGCCGAAACCACGGACGACGCCATCGCTGCGCTCACCTTGCTTGCAAGCACGCCGGGGATCGACACGCGTCACCGCTATGTCATGGGCCACAGCCAGGGCGGGCAGCTCGCACCGCGTATCGCCGCGCGCGCCGGCAAGGACATCGGCGTGATCCTGTGGGCGGCGCCGGCACGTCCGCTGCTGGACCTGTTGCCGGAGCAGAACCGCTACCTGCTCGGCCTGGATGGCACCTCCGCAGACGACAACCACAAGGTCGCCGAGCTTGAACGCCAGATCCGCGCGATCCGCACCCAACAGGCACCTGATCCTCGACTGATGGGCGTCCCCGCGACCTACTGGCGCGACACCGACAAGGTCGATGCAATCGCTGACCTGTCCGCGCTTTCTTCGCGCGTGTTGTGGCTGCAGGGCGGTCGGGATTTCCAGGTCACCGCACCAGACTGGGCGCTGTGGAAGAAAGCGCTGGCTAGCAACAAACAGGCCGAGCAGCACTTCTATCCCACGCTCAATCATCTGGGCATGGCCGCAGACGCCGACGCACGCGGCCTGGCCGAGTACCAGCAGCCTGGCCATGTCGATGCGCAGCTGATCGACGATGTCGCGGAGTGGATCAAGCAGCAATGACCATGCCCAATAAGCCTCAAGCACCCGAAGGAGACCCGACATGAGCACCGATCGCCGCTGGAGTTACCAGACCGTGGAAGTGAAGCCGACCCTGATGGGCGGACTGAAGACCGAACTCATCCAGGAGGAGCTGACCAGGCACGGCAACCTTGGCTGGGAGCTGGTCAACGTGATCGCAGCGGCGCCGATGACGCCCGTGGTCCTGATCTTCAAGCGTCCGCAGTGAGCGTCATGCGGCAGCGGCTTTCGCCACGCCATCCGACCGCTGCGCACCCGCTGACGCCACCATCGGCTAGCGCGCGGCGGTGGCTACTGGTGCTGGTCGTGGGATTGCCACTGGTGATCAGCGCGCTGTCGGTCGGACTGGCGCCGCTGAGCCACGATGCGCAACCGCTGGTGGGCGGCAGCGCGGCTTCGACGGCGGCAGTGACGCTGGCTTCGGTCGCGGCGCTGACGTTGCTGCTGTGGGCGGCGCTCGGCTTCTGCCTGCGGCGGCAGTCGCTGCAGATCGATGCGCAGGGCCTCCGTGTGCAGAGCACCTTCTTCAGCACGCAGGTGGCGATCGCCCAGCTGCAACTGGACCAGGCGCGCGTCGTCGACCTGGAAGAACACACCGAGCTGCGCCCCTTCCTGAAGACGCGCGGCTACGGGCTGCCGGGCTTCCGCAGCGGCTGGTACCGACTGCGCAACAAGCGCAAGGCCTTCGTCGCCACCGCCGATAGTCGCTTCGTGCTGTGGCTGCCCAGCACCGCCGGCCACGGCCTGCTGCTGGACGTGCGCGACCCCAACGGCCTGCTGCGCCAGTTGCGTGAACTGGCCGCACACACCCGCCCTCGGTAGCATGCAGGCGATGCCTGCGCGCCTGTCCCTGCCCGTTACCAACACCCTGCTCAACACCGACCACATCGAACTGTGGCCGGCCCCGCTGCTGCGCGCACGCAGCAACACTGATGCCCGGGTGATGGCACGCGCCAGCCGCGTCCTGCGGCGCAAGGACGATGGCCGCTACCTGGCCGCGGTGGTGCCCGAAGGCCTGGTCGGCCTGCTCTCGGGCTGGAGCCGCACGCCCGGCATCGACGAGGCGCTGGATCGGTTGGAAGACGCCGAGACCCGCACCGTCCACGGCGACGCGGACCTGGCCGGCGCCCTGCCCCTCAACGGCCTGCGCCGTCGCCTGAATGTGCTTGGCCTGGATGCCGACGAGTACGCCACGCGCACCGGCCTGGCGCTGGTGGCCGAACCGGCGGCACTGACCCTGGCCGGCTTCGATCGTTATCGCCGCCCGCTGTGGCTGACCGGCGCTGCCGGCCGCGCCTGGCAGGCGATGCGCGTCGCGGCCGCCGCAGACCACATCGCGCTGGAGGCGGTGTCCGGCTATCGCAGCCACGCCTACCAGCTCGGGATCTTCGAACGGAAACGGGCCCGCGGCCAGAGCGTGGCGCAGATCCTCACCGTCAATGCCGCGCCCGGCTACAGCGAGCACCACGGCGGCACCGCGCTGGATATCGGCACGCCTGGCGAACCGCCCGCCGAAGAATCTTTCGAAGCGACCGAGGCCTTCGCCTGGCTCAGCGCCAACGCCGCGCGGTTCGGCTTCCACATGAGCTATCCGCGCGACAACCCGCACGGCATCGTCTACGAACCCTGGCACTGGCGGCATGCGCCCCTGCTGGCTGGCTGAACCCGCCAGCGCGGTTTCCTGCTAAATGCCCGCGGCAGGCGTACCATCTGCGCCCCGCCGACGCACCCCTTGCGCCGGCTCGCCACGCCGAGACGCTTTTGGAACCGACACAACCCCTGCTCGACGCCCTGCACGGCATCACCTGGCTGCTGGTCTTCATCAGCGCCTGCGGTCTGGTGCTGTCGGTGTGCTTCGTGATCCTGGTCGTCAACGTGGTCAGCGTGATGAAGGAAAACCGCAACAGCCGCCGCGGCGACCTGAAGGAAGTCGAGCTGGAAGACCTGCTGGCCTCGGGCCAGAGCAAGGCGGCCAAGTTCGCCGCGACCGAGTGGATCTCGCTGGAGCCACGCCGCCCCGAGGCGCACTGGGCGCTGGCCAAGGCGCATTACCAGCTCGGTGAGCTGGCGGAGGCCAAGCAGGTGCTCAACGGTCTGATGAAGATCGCGCCGGAAGAGGATTACCGGGTCGATGCCTGGCTGGAACTGGTGGAAACCGAGTTCACAGAACGCCGCCCCAAGCCGGTCAACTAAGCGACTGCTTCAATCCTGCGAGCGGTTGGTCGGCACGGTCGCCGCGCTGTCGAAATCGGCGATCCGCCACAGGTACAGGCTGGCATAGGTGCGATACGGGCCCCAGCGCTCGCCGCGTTCGGCCAGCGCTTTCGGCGTCGGCATGAGGGCCTGCTTGTCGACCAGGCCCGCGCCCTTGCGGATGCCCAAGTCGTCGATCGGGAGGATGTCGGGCCGGCCCAGGCGGAACATCAGCATCATCTCCACCGTCCAGCGGCCGATGCCGCGGATCGGCACCAGCGCCTCGACGATCTGGTCGTGGTGCATGTGCTGCATCTGCCGCAGCGTGGGGATTTCGCCGCGCTGTTCACGCGCGGCCAAGTCGCGCAGCGCCAGGCCCTTGTTGCCCGACACGCCACAGGCCCGCAGCGCGACATCGTCGATGCGACCCAGCGTGTCGTAATGCAGGCGCGTGCTGCCGATGGCCGCTTCGACCCGGCCGACGATCGTCGCCGCGGCCTTGCCCGAGAGCTGCTGGAACAGGATCGCGCGGGCCAGCGCATCGACCGGATCGAAGGACTTGCGCCAGCGCGGCTCGGCCTCGATCACGCCGATGCGCTTCATCCAGGTGCCGAGCTTGCGGTCGCGTTTGGTCAGGTGATCCCAGGCGGCCTGGGTATCGAAGCCACGAGGGTGCCTGGGCATCGAACGTCCCTCCTCAGCGACGCAGGGCGCTGACCGCCCATAGCAGCCAGGCGAGCATCATCGTCACGCCCCCGGCCGGCGCCACGCCGGTCGCGATTCCCGCCAGGTGATGCAGCGCGATGCTGCCCGAAAACAGCAGCGTGCCGAGCAGCAGCAACCGCAGCGCCCACAGCGCCAGCGCCTGGCGTGCGCGTGGCGCCAAGGCCGCCAGCGCGATGCCGTGCCCGAACGCATACAGACAGGCGTTCTGCAGCGCAGCCTGGGCCTTGGGATCGCTCACGCCATGCGCGGCATAGGCGGCCAGCCCGATCGACACCGCACACAGCACCGCGCCGACCGCGGCCAGGGGAGAAACGGGAGGATGGCGTCCTTCAAGCATCGCAGGCGACCTGTCGCAAACGGCCCACGCGAAGTTGCGCCGGCCACAAATGAAAACGCCGCGCCTTCGATGATGCGAAGGCGCGGCGCGGAAACATCAACTGCTCGCCCGGTGGGCGTGGCGGATCAGTACTTGATCGCCCAGTAGACGTTGTAGGTGGAGCTTTCGTCGGCGAAGGACTTGTCCACGCCGCTGTTCCAAGACTCGTACGGACGGTCGTTCATGGCGTGGCCGTTGGTCATCGCCCAGGCGCGCAGGCCGTTGCGGGCCACTTCCAGCTCGGACATGTAACCGGCGTACTTGGCGGTGGCCGCCTGGTGCGCTTCGGTGTGCACGTAGGTCACCGGGGTACCTGCGACCTTGACCTGCAGCTCGGCGGCGTCGCCGACCGGTGCAGCTTCCGGCGCCGGTGCCGGCTCAGCCGCAGCAGTGGCGTCGGCCTTGTCGTCGGTCTTCTTGGCGTCGTCAGCCTTCGGCGCATCGGTCTTCGGACCGGTGCCCTTCTTGCGGACCGGCTGGGCCACGTCGAAGGTGTAGGTCTGGGTGGCCAGTTCGGTGGTGATGATGCGGAACGGACCAGCCGGCTCCAGATCGTTGGAATCCATCACGCGCTTGATCCACTCCAAGTCGGAGTTGATCGCCTTCTTGATCGCGTCGTTGCTGCGCTCGATGCTGCCGGCATTGACGGTCAGCAGGTTCTCGGCCGGCACGTCGGAGATCTTCAGGTCGGTCAGCTTGCTGCCTTCGATGCGGTAGTCGAAGTTCGGGATGGTGGCCAGGTTGGTGCCCAGCTTGGCCAGGCCCGCGTCCATGCCGTCGCCGATCTGGCTCTTGACGTACATGCCCAGGAAGCGGCCGTAGATGTTCCAGCCGTAGTCGACGTCATAGGTCTGGGTGACGCGCACGTTGCGGCCGCCCTTGCCGGTCGGGGCCAGCGAGATCTCGCTGACCTTGTTCTTGCCGGGCGCGCCGTCGGTGATCGCGTAGGTCACCTTGCCGCCGTTGCCGGACGCGTCAGGCGCCTGGGCGTCGGTGATTTCCCAGCTGCCCTGCTTCCACGCGGTCACGACCGGCGAGGTGAAGTCGACCTTGGCGCCCTTGCCGGTGTTGCCGTCGGCACCGCCGGAATAGGTCAGCAGCGCCGGATCGCCCGGCAGCATCACGCTCCAGTCCTTCAGGCGACGCACGTTGCTCACCGTGTCGTACACGATGGTCATCTTGCGGTTGCTTTCCACGCTTCCTTCGAGGTGCCGATGCGACGGCAGGACCACGCCGATGATCAGAAACAGCGCCAATACCAGCGCCAGGGCGATCAGGAACTCGAGCAAACGGGTCATTCAGCGGTCTCCGGGGGCCGGTGATAGGCCAAGGTTAAGGATGAGCAAGTTCCCAATCGTAGCAGGCTTGGAACAGCAAGGTCAGCCGAAAACTGCGCTCGAATGTTTGCATTCCACGTCATCAAACGAAGTCTTAACAGACCAATGCAACGCCAGTCCCGCCAGCGCGCGGCCTGCCCTGTTCATCCGGGCAATCGAAAGCCGGCCACCTCCCGCTGGCGTTACACCAGCTGCAGCTCAAAGGCCTTGAGCACGGCGCGGGTCCGGTCACGCACGCCCAGCTTGGACAGGATGTTGGAGACGTGGTTCTTGATGGTGCCTTCGGCCACGCCCAGGGAATTGGCGATTTCCTTGTTGGAAAAGCCGCTGGCCATCAACCGCAGGATCTCGGTCTCGCGGTCGGTCAGCGGATCAGGGCGATCCAGGCTGACGAACTCATTGCGCATGTGCTCCAGCCCGGACAGCAGGCGCTGGGTTACTGCCGGCTGCACCAGCGACCCCCCCTCGGCCACAGCGCGGATCGCGCCGACCAGTTGCTCCAGCGACACGTCCTTGAGCAGGTAACCCTTGGCGCCGGCCTTGAGTCCGGCCAGCACCAGCTGGTCGTCGTCGAAGGTGGTCAGGATGATGCTCGGCGGCAGCTGGCCGGCGCGGGCCAACGCCTGCAGCGCCTCCAGCCCGGACATCACCGGCATGCGCATGTCCATCAGCACCACGTCGGGCTTGAGCTGTGGGATCAGCTCCACGGCCTGGCGGCCGTCGGCGGCCTCGCCCACCACTTCGATGCCATCGTCCAGGGCCAGCAGCGAGCGGATGCCCTGGCGGACAAGGTTCTGGTCGTCGACCAGGCAGACGCGGATCATGCGGGTTCTCCGGGAGATGGGGTCACTGCCGCCGAGACGACAGTGCTGGACAGCAGGGGGTCGTCGCTGGCCGCGGGCAGGCGCAGATGCAGGTGGAAGCCACTGCCTTCTGCCGTTTCAAGCTGCATCTGGCCGCCGTACTGGCGCAGGCGCTCGCGCATGCCGCGCAGGCCGTTGCCGGCGACCAGTTCGCCGGCGCCGCGGCCATCGTCGCGCGCGTCCATCAGCAGGTCCGCCCCTTCGCGCCGGCAGCTGATCCACAGGTTGCGCGCGCCGGCGTGGCGCACGGCATTGGTGATGATTTCCTGGGCGCAGCGCAGCAGCACGTGGGCGCGCTCGGGGTCTTCCAGGGTCAGCGGCTCGTGCAGGTCCAGGTGGATGTCCAACGATGGCACGTGTTCGGCCAGCGGCCACAACGCCGCGGCAAGATCGATGGAGCCGGACTCGCGCAGCTGGCTGACGGCTTCGCGCACGTCGGTCAGCAGCAGACGCGCAAGGGTATGCGCCTGGCGCACGTGTTCCTGCGCGCGACCTTCGGTGACGTGGCCGGCCACTTCCAGGTTGAGGCTCAGCGCGGTGAGGTGATGGCCGAGCAGGTCGTGCAGCTCGCGCGAGATGCGCGTGCGCTCGTTGACCCGGGCGCTTTCGGTCAGCAGCACGCGGGTGGCGCGCAGTTCGGCATTGAGGCGGCGCTGTTCCTCGCGCGCCTGCGCCTGCTGCCGCGCCACGTACGCGGTGACCAGCACGAAGGCGGCAAAGCCCACGTAGAAGGACGACTGGAACACCGACTCCCAGAAGTTGAAGTCGTCGCGCGCCATGAACGAGGGCACCAGCGGCACGTGGGCGAACATCAGCCACAGCACCGCCCAGCGCAGCTCCAGCATCCACGGCAGCACGCCGGCCACCACCACCAGCAGCAGCGCGCCCAGGCCAGTCTGGGTATAGAAGCCCACCGCCACCGCCGAGGAGATCATCACCAGCAGCAACGCCACGCTGCCCAGGCTGGGATGGCGCGGCGGACGCTCGTGCAGCGTGCGCGTGGCCAGCCAATAGCAGATGCCGAAGGCCAGGTAGGCACCGAGCGACATCGGCACGTTCAGGCCAGCGCCTTCTGCCCCGCGCGAAGGCGGCAGGAACCACACGTTCAGGACGATGGGAATGCCCACCAGCGCCCACGTGTAGAGCCCGGCGGCACGCAACAGGCGGGTATGGGCGATTCGTCCGAGCATGGCCGCATCTTACGTGGCGCCGCAGCAGCGCGGCCTGAGCCTGAAGTCATGCCTGCACGGCCTGCCTTGGGCCGCGCGGCACCCGCAGGCGGGGCGGCCCATGCGATAATCGGGCAGGCCCCGGCGTTGTTGGGGCGCGGTTTTATGGAGCAGCCCCCGATGTCGATCGTCATCCGCGATGTGCGCGAGCACGAGCTGGATTCCGTCCTGGCCCTGAACAACAACGCCGGCCTGGCGATCCTGCCGCTGGACAGCGCCCGCGTGCACGACTTTTTTGAACGTGCCGAGTATTTCCGTGTCGCCGAGCGCGACGGCAACCTGGCCGGCTTCCTGGTCGGCTTCGGCTCCGGCGTGGGCCACGACAGCAGCAACTACGCCTGGTTCCAGGAGCGTTACCCGCAGTTCTTCTATATCGACCGCATCGTGGTGGCCAGCCGCCGCCGCGGCGGTGGCGTGGGCCGCGCGTTCTACGCCGATGTGCAGAGTTACGCCGAGTTGCGTTACCCGCAGCTGGCCTGCGAAGTGTTCCTGGACCACGGCGCCGACCCGGCGCTGCTGTTCCATGGCAGCTTCGGCTTCCGCGAGATCGGCCAGCACGTCATGCCCGACGTGCAGGTCCGCGCCAGCATGCTGATGAAGGAACTCTGCAGCTACCCGTGGGTGCTGGAAACCTACGGCGGCAAGCTGCCCGAGGCCCCCTGGACGCGCACGCGCCCGTACACTCCGGCCGGCATCCAGAGGCCGACCGGAACATGAGCACCCCTTCCCCGACCCCCAGCTACGAGCAGGCAGGCGAACTCAAGATCGGCCAGGTGGGCGTGGCCAACCTGCGCGTGCGCACCTTGGACGTCGACGCCCTGGTGCGCGAGATGCGCGAGCGCGTCGAGCGCGCGCCCAAGCTGTTCGGCCGCGCCGCGGTGATCATCGATTTCGGCGGTCTGATCCGCACGCCAGATGTGGACACCGCCCGCGCCCTGGTTGATGGCCTGCGCGATGCCGGCGTGTTGCCGGTGGCGCTGGCCTACGGCACCTCCGAGATCGAAGCCTTGTCCGAGCAGCTCGGCCTGCCGTTGCTGGCCAAGTTCCGCGCCCAGTACGAGCGCAGCGAATCGGCGCCTGCACCGGCCCCGCCGCCGCCCGCCCCGGTTGCCGCGCCCGAGCCGGCCAAGCCCAAGGCTGCGCCCTCGCAGCCGGGCATGGTGCTCAAGGCCACCGTGCGCTCGGGCCAGCAGATCTACGCCGAACAGCGCGACCTCACCGTGCTGACCTCGGTCGGCGCCGGCGCGGAAGTGATTTCCGATGGCTCCATCCACATCTACGGCCCGTTGCGCGGACGCGCATTGGCCGGTGCCCAGGGCAACGAGGACGCGCGTATCTTCTGCAGCGCCTTCCACGCCGAGCTGGTCGCCATCGCGGGGCATTACAAGGTCTTGGACGATGTCCCCCGTGCGCTGCACGGCAAGGCCGTCCAGGTCTGGCTGGAAGATGGACAACTGAACATCGCCGCGCAGGATTGAGCGCACGGCACACCGCGATGACTCCCCCGGCATCGCACCGCAAGACCGCAACCCAACGCATCCCTTTTTTGGAGAACACCATTGGCTGAGATCATCGTCGTCACGTCCGGCAAGGGCGGCGTAGGCAAGACCACCACCAGCGCCAGCATCGCCTGCGGCCTGGCACGTCGCGGCAAGAAGGTCGCCGTCATCGACTTCGACGTCGGCCTGCGCAACCTCGACCTGATCATGGGCTGCGAGCGCCGCGTGGTGTACGACTTCATCAACGTCACCCAGGGCGAAGCCACGCTCAAGCAGGCGCTGATCAAGGACAAGCGCTTCGACACGCTGTTCGTGCTGGCCGCCTCGCAGACCCGCGACAAGGACGCGCTGACCAAGGAAGGCGTTGAAAAGGTCCTCAAGGACCTGGACGCCGATGGCTTCGACTTCATCGTCTGCGACTCGCCGGCCGGCATTGAGAAGGGCGCCTTCCTGGCCATGTACTACGCCGACAAGGCGATCGTGGTGGTCAATCCGGAAGTGTCCTCGGTGCGCGACTCCGACCGCATCCTGGGCCTGCTCGACTCCAAGACCCGCCGCGCCGAGGAAGGCAAGACGCTGGTCCCCAACCTGCTGCTGACCCGCTACAACCCCGGTCGCGTGGAAACCGGCGAGATGCTGTCGATCAAGGACGTCGAGGAAGTGCTGGGCCTGAAGACGCTCGGCATCATTCCCGAGTCCGGCGACGTGCTCAACGCGTCGAACAAGGGCGAACCGGTGATCCTGGATCTGGAATCGCCGGCCGGCCAGGCCTATGACGACGCCGTGGCGCGCCTGTTGGGCGAAGACCGTCCGATGCGCTTCACTTCGATCGAAAAGAAAGGCTTCTTCAGCAAGCTATTCGGAGGTTGAGCATGGGTATGTTCGATTTCCTCAAGGCGAAGAAGAACACCGCCGAGACCGCCAAGAACCGCCTGCAGATCATCATCGCGCAGGAGCGCAACCAGCGCGGTGCGCCCGATTACCTGCCGCTGCTGCAGCGCGAGCTGCTGGAAGTGATCAAGAAGTACGTCAACATCGACGCCGATGCGGTGAAGGTGGACCTGCTCAAGGAAGGCGACCACGACGTGCTGGATATCTCCGTGGCCCTGCCCGACGGCAAGGCCTGATCCACCGGCGCGGGCCCCACGCCCGCGCCTGACCGTCTTTCGCATCGCGCATCGCCATGTCTACGCAGACCGCCCTGTCCTTCGCCACTCCCATCCCGCCGCCGGTCCCCGGCAGCGACGCCGCCGAGCAGACGGTGCTGCGCGTGCGCGACCTGGACTTCGGCGTGATGGCCGCGCTGCTGGCGCGCTTCGACCTGGTGCTGCACACGGTGCCCGATGGCGTGCCGATCCCCGGCAGCTTCTGGGGCGATCCGGAGGCCGGCGTGATTGCGCACAACGTCTACGTGCGCAGCGATACGCCGGTGCATTCGATGCTGCACGAAGCCTGCCACCTGATCGTGCTCACGCCCGAGGCACGCGCCCTGGTGCACACCGACGCGACCGACTCGGACATCGAGGAAGACGCCACCTGCTACCTGCAGGTCGTGTTGTCCGATGAGCTGCCCGGCGTGGGCCGCGCGCGGCTGATGGCCGACATGGATGCCTGGGGCTATTCGTTCCGTATGGGGACGACCGAGGCCTGGATGACG
The DNA here is from genome assembly GCF_900109775.1 of Pseudoxanthomonas sp. GM95. GTDB lineage: Bacteria > Pseudomonadota > Gammaproteobacteria > Xanthomonadales > Xanthomonadaceae > Pseudoxanthomonas_A. The sequence continues at coordinate 838,309 of NZ_FOAX01000001.1, read as the reverse complement.
CACGATGCGCAGGACGCGCGCGACTGGCTGGCCCAGCGCGGCCTGCCGCACTGACGCGCCGCGGCTTCGACACTGACATCCGCGTGAGGGGACGCGCATGACCACCATTCCCGGACCACGGCCTGGCGAAGACTGGAACCACATGACTGTGATCGGCCGTGGTGCCAATCGCGTCTGCGTGGTCGATCGTCGCGATACGCGCCAGTGCCTGAAATTCATGCTGCCAGCCAGCCAGCGCACGCGCGTGGGCCTGCGCCAGCGGATGCAGCGCTGGCGGGCCACGCGCAAGCCTGCGCGTGATGAAAACCACGCCGAGCTGCGCGCCTGGCTGCAGCTGTCCGCGCGCCTGCCGGCCGAAGACCTCAAGGATCACCTGGCCACGGTGCTGGGCATCTTCCGCACGATCTACGGGCAGGCGCTGTGCTGCGAGCGCGTGACCCTGGCCGACGGCGCGGCCGCGCCCAGCCTGTACGCCCTGCTGTTCGACCAGCCGCAGTACCCGGCACCGATGCTGTGCGCAGCGGTCACCGAGTTCGAACAGTGGCTGCTGCGCCACCGCATTCCGCTGTTCGACCTCAACGCCGGCAACCTGCTGGTGCTGCCCCATGGCGATGGCGTGCGCCTGGTCTGCGTGGATGCCAAGTCGGTGGTGTCGGGCAAGGAACTGGTGCCGCTGTCGCGCTGGTTCAACGTACTGGCACGGCGCAAGATCCGGCGCCGCGCCCAGCGCCTGCGCGAGCGCATCCGCGCCGCCCTGCCCGCTTCGAGCTGATCCACGCCGCAACCCTTGCGGGGCGCAGGCTGCACCTCTAGCCTGCGGGCTGCACACCAGCCAGGGAAGCGTTCGTGAAGCCACGTCATCTTGTGTTCGCCATTGCCGCGGGCCTGTCGCTTGCGGCGCTTTCCGGTTGCGGCAGCGATGACGAGGCGCCCAAGGACGGCATCGCCCAGGCACCGAAGGACGAGACGGCGGACGCCTTCGTCAAGCGCGTCAACGACGAACTGCGCGAGCAGTCGCCCGAGGTCAATGCCGCGCAGTGGCTGTCCTCGACCTACATCAACGACGACAGCCAGCGCATCGCCGCCAAGGCCAACGAGCGCGCACTGACCCAGCTCAACGCCTGGATCACCCAGTCGCGGCGGTTCGAAGGCAAGCAGATGGCGCCTGAAACGGCACGCGCGATCCACCTGCTCAAGCTGATGACCGCGATGCCGGCGCCGCAGGACCCGAAGAAGCTCGCCGAGCTGACCCGCATCGCCACCCAGCTCGAAGGCATGTACGGCGCCGGCAGCTACTGCACGGGCGAAGGCGAGGCCCGCACCTGCCGCCAGCTGGGCGCGCTGGAAGACGTGCTCGCCCACAGCCGCGATTACGACGCGCAGCTCGACGCCTGGCAGGGCTGGCATTCCATCGCCCCGCCGATGCGCGCCGGCTATACGCGCTTCGCCACGCTGGTGAACGAAGGCGCGCACGACATGGGCTTTGCCGATGCCGGCGAGCTGTGGCGCAGTGGCTACGACATGGCGCCGGGCGAAATCGCCGCCGAGACCGATCGTCTCTGGGGCCAGGTCAAACCGCTCTACGAACAACTGCACTGCTACACGCGCACCAAGCTGGAAGCGCGCTACGGCATGCGCGGCCAGGTCGATGGCGGCCTGCTGCCGGCGCACCTGCTGGGCAACATGTGGCAGCAGGACTGGAGCAACCTGTGGGATCTGCTGAAGCCGTATCCGCAGGCCGGCGGCCTGGACATCACCGCCGCGCTGCAGGCGCAGGACGACGCCCAGTTCGAAAAGACGCTCAAGGACGCCAGCCTGGACGTGGACGATCCGTTCGAAGGCGCGCGCGATGCCAACTACGCCGCCCAGTTGCAGGCGCTGGGCCACGCGCCGGATGATGACGAACGCGCCCGCATGAATCGCCGCGCCTACGACGAAGCCATCGCCCGCGTCGCCGACCTGCGCCATGCCGCGGACCTCGCCAGCGCCAAGGCGATGGCCGCGCGCGCGCAGGATTTCTACACCTCGCTGGGCATGCCGCCGCTGCCCAAGAGCTATTGGCAGAAGGCGCAGTTCATCAAGCCACGCGACCGCGACGTGGTCTGCCACGCCAGCGCCTGGGACCTGGACATGGCCGGCGACGTGCGCACCAAGATGTGCATCAAGCCCGACGAGGAAAACTTCATCACGATCTACCACGAGCTGGGCCATCTCTATTACGACCTGGCCTACAACGCTCAGCCGCCGGTGTTCCAGGGCGGCGCCAACGACGGTTTCCACGAAGCCATCGGCGACACCATCGTGCTCGCGATGACGCCCAAGTACCTGGCCTCGATCGGCCTGGTGAAGGCGCAGGCCGAGAGCGAAGAAGCGGTGGTCAACGCGCAGATGCGCATGGCGTTGGCCAAGGTCGCGTTCCTGCCGTTCGGCCTGATGATCGACCGCTGGCGCTGGGGCGTGTTCGACGGCTCGATCAAGCCCGACCACTACAACCAGGCGTGGTGGCAGCTGAAGGCGCAGTACCAGGGCGTGGCCCCTGCCTCGCCGCGCGGCGAGGAATACTTCGACGCCGGCGCGAAGTACCACGTGCCGGCCAACACGCCGTACACGCGCTACTTCATGGCGCACATCCTGCAGTTCCAGTTCTACAAGGCGCTGTGCGATGCCTCCGGCTACACCGGTCCGCTCAACCAGTGCAGCTTCTACGGCAACAAGGTCGCCGGCCAAAAATTCTGGGCGATGCTGGGCGAAGGCAGCAGCCAGCCGTGGCAACAAACGCTCAAGACCCTCACCGGCAGCGACAAGATGGACGCCGCCCCGATGCTCGAATACTTCCAGCCACTGCAAACCTGGTTGAAGCAGCAGAACGAAGGCAAATCCTGCGGCTGGACCGTGCCCGCCGCGAAAGACGTCACGGCGTCGCGCTAAAGCCCACTTCATCGGCCAACAGCGCCCAGCGTTCGTGGTCACGCCACTGGCCGTTGATCTTCAGGTAGCGCGGTGAATAGCCTTCCAAGCGGAAACCTGCGCCGCGCGCCAAGGCGATCGAGGGCGCGTTGTCCGGCTGGATGTTGGCTTCGATGCGATGCAAGCCGACCACGCCGAACAGGTGCGCCAGCACCTGCGGCAGCGCGGCGCGCATCAGGCCGTGGCCGGCGCATGGCTGGCAGGCGTAGTAGCCCAAGCAGGCATTGAGAAAGTTGCCGCGGCTGATCTGGCTGGCGTTGAACACGCCGGCCACCTGCCCGCTACCGCGTTCGAAGGCGATCAGGCTGACATAGTCCGCCGCATGGGTGCGGGCGAACCATGCTTCGAAGCCGGCCGGGTCCAGGCACGGCGAGACCCACGGACGATGCAGCGCGACGCTGGCCTGGTGCGCGACGATCAGTGCCGCGGCGTCCTCGCGACGCAGCGGCCGCACGTCCACGCGGACGGACGCGTCGGCATCACCCATCACGTCAATGCGGTTCGGCGGTGCCGGCCAGCGAATCGACCAGCTGCGCGCGGAACTGGTCGAAGGTCAGGCCCTGTTCGGCCGCCTCGGCTTGGGCGGCGTGCTTGAGGTCGTCCGAATAAACCAGCTTCACGTTGGTGCCGGCGCGATCGTGCAGTTCGGCGGCACGCAGGATCAGCGCCAGCACGCGGGCGGCGCTGTCCGACTCACCCGCGATGCGCCCGTCCAGGCCCAGCACCCACTGGCCGTCGCGGCGCACGATGCCGGCCAGCAGCTGCTTCTGCGCATCGCGCAGCTCGGCATGGGGCTCGATCGGCGATGGCGCGACGGCGTTGGCTTCGGCCTGGTTGCGGGCGCGTTCTTCGCGGCGTTTGCGCGCGTCGCGGCGCGACTTGGAGGTGATCGACATGGGGAAAACCGGAACCGACTGCGTGAGGCGTTAGGTTAACCGCTTCGCCGCTGCCGGTCCCGCGCCCGGTTCAGGCAGCGCGCGCGCCGGCCATGGCCTCGGCGGCGATCCGGTAGGACTTCACCCGCGCGGCATGGTCGTAGATGTTGGCCGCGATCATGATCTCGTCCGGGCGATGGCGGTCGATGAACGCATCGATCCCCGCGCGCACCGTCTCCGGCGAACCGACCACGCTGCAGGCTAGCGCGTTCTGCACGCCGATCTTCTCGTGTGGCTGCCAGAAGGCCTCGATGTCGTCGATCGGCGCCGGGATCAGCCCGGGCCGGCCGCGGCGCAGGTTGACGAAGCTCTGCTGGGCGGTGGTGAACAGGCGCTTGGCTTCTTCGTCCGTGTCGGCAGCGATCACATTCAGGGCCAGGATCGCGTAGGGGTTCTGCAGGTGGCGCGAGGCGCGGAAATCGCGGTGATAGACCGCCAGCGCCTGGTCCATCGCATCGGGCGCGAAATGCGAGGCGAAGGCGAACGGCAAGCCCAGCTGCGCGGCCAGGGTCGCGCTGAACAGGCTGGAGCCCAGCAGCCACACCGGCACGTCGATGCCGGCGCCGGGCACGGCCTGGACCAGCTGGCCCGGTTCGGCCGGGGCGAAGTAGCGCAGCAGCTCGGTCACATCGGCCGGGAACTGGTCGGCACTGTCGAAATAGCGGCGCAGCGCGCGGGCGGTGGGTTGGTCGGTGCCGGGCGCACGGCCCAGCCCCAGGTCGATGCGGCCCGGATACAGCGAAGCCAGCGTGCCGAACTGTTCGGCCACCTGCAGCGGTGCGTGGTTGGGCAGCATCACCCCGCCCGACCCGACCCGGATGGTCGAGGTGCCACCGGCCACGTGGCCGATCAGCACCGCCGTGGCGGCGCTGGCGATGCCCGGCATGTTGTGGTGTTCGGCCAGCCAGAAGCGGTTGTAGCCGAAGCTTTCCGCGTTGCGGGCCAGGTCCAGCGCGTTGGCGAAGGCCTGGGCCGGCGTGCTGCCTTCGCAGACGGGCGCCAGGTCCAGCACGGAATAGGGAATGCGGGAGTTCGATGTGCTCATGGCTTGAACATGCGGCCATCGGGGCCGCGCTTCCACCCCTGCCGGTGCGACGCTGTATTCAGCTCATCAGGTCGTACGGGCCGCCCTGCGCCAGCGCCCGCTGGTAGGCCGGCCGCGCGTGGATGCGTTCGATGAACCGCGCCAGCAGCGGATACCCCTCGAATCCGTAGCGCGCCTGCGCCGCCTCCAGCGGGAAACTCATCTGGATGTCGGCGGCCGTGAAATCCTGCCCGGCGAACCACTGGCTGCGGCCCAGCTCGGCCTCCAGGTAATCCAGGTGCAGCTTGACCTGCGGCCGCGCAAATCCTGCCAGCGCCTTGTCGGCGATGCCGCGGGCAATGGGCTTGGCGAAGAATGGCATCGGCGCGCTGCGGATCCGGTTGAACACCAGCGTGATCAGCAGCGGCGGCATCAGCGAGCCTTCGGCGTAATGCAGCCAGTAGCGATAGCGCAGGTGGACGTCGGTGCCGGGCGTGGGCGCCAGGCTGCGCGCGGCATCGTAGGTGTCCACCAAGTACTCGATGATCGCGCCGGACTCGGCGAGCAGGCGGCCGTCGTCCTCCACCACCGGCGACTTGCCCAGCGGATGGATCTTCTTCAGTTCCGGCGGCGCGAGCATGGTGCGCGGATCGCGCTGGTAGCGCAGCACGGTGTAATCCAGGCCCAGCTCCTCCAGCAGCCACAGCACCCGCTGCGAGCGGGAATTGTTGAGGTGGTGGACGGTGATCATGTCGGGCTCCGGACGAAAAAACGGCTGGCCGATCATAGCGATGTCTTCCGTGGCAACGCGTCGTCGAGATTTTTGGCTATCGTGGGCGGGTCGAATCAGGGGCGACAAGGATGCGTTGGTTGAATGGCCGGGTCGATGACCTGGCGCCGGAGCAGCGGCAGGAGCTGATTGCCCAGCAGCGTGAGCAGTCGCGTCGCTATGTCGTGGTGCTGTTCCTGTCGATGCCGATGCTGTTCCTGATCGGCGGCCTGCGCGAGCTCGTGCAGGAGCTGCCGCTGGCGTCCAAGAGCCTGCCGCTGCGCCTGGCCCTGTCGGCCCTGATGGTCGCGCTGGGCCTGGCGATCCAACGCCGCCTGCTGGGCGAGAACGTCGCCACGCTGCTGGCAATCCTGGGCATCGCCGCGATCAGCGTCGGCACGGTCTTCACCGTGCAGATCGAACCGGCGCGCATGAGCCTGGTCCACGTGGTGCTGATGCTGGTGGCGCTGCAGGTGCTGCCGCTGACCATCCGCATCCGCGACACCTTCCTGATGGCCGCAGTGCTGATCGTGCCGCTGGTCGGCCTGATGGCCTGGCACCAGGTGCCGATGGGGATCTGGGGCACTTCGCTCGGCGCGGTGACGCTGGGCGTGATCGCCGGCCTGTTCATGCGCCGCCAGCGGCTGGAGATCGCGCTGGAGCTGTTCGAACTACGCCACCAGCTGGAGATGCGCGCCGACGTGGACATGCTGACCGGCCTGCTCAATCGCGAAGGCTGGTTCCGCAATGCGCGCGAGCTGTTTACGCTGACCCGCGACACCCGCAAGCCGATGGCCGTGGCGTATCTGGACCTGGATTACTTCAAGCGCATCAACGACGAACTGGGCCACGCCGCCGGCGACCGCGCGCTTTCCCTGGTGGCCGACGTGATGCGGCGCCACACCCGGCGCCAGGACATCGTCGGCCGGCTTGGCGGCGAGGAATTCGTGCTGCTGATGCCTGGCCTGCTAGAGCAGCCTGCGCTGCGGATCGTGCAGGACCTGTGCGATGCGGTCCGCGCGATCTCGTTCCAGCGACCGATCACCTTCAGCGCCGGCCTGAGCCAGGTCCGCACCACCGAACACCTCGAAGACGCCATGCGCCGCGCTGACCAGGCCCTGCTGCAGGCCAAGCGCGACGGCCGCGACCGGATCCTGCGCGCCAGCTAAGGCTCAGGCCTCGGGTGCGATCGGCGACAGATCAGGCTTGAGCGCCACGCGCTGGTCGAAGACGAAGCAGGCACCGTCGTAGTGACGGCCGCCGACCTGTTCGAAGTAGCCCAGGATGCCGCCTTCGAGCTGCAGCACGTTGGTCATGCCGGTGTCGTGCATCCATAGCGCGGCCTTTTCGCAGCGCACGCCGCCGGTGCAGAAGCTCACCACCGTGGCGTCGGCCAGCGCGGGGCGATGTGGCGCCAGCGCGTCGGGCAGCTCGGTGAAGTCGGTGATCGGCAAGGTCAGCGCGCCGGCGAAGCTGCCGTGGCCGAATTCTTCCTCGTTGCGGGTATCCAGCAGCACGACCGGCTTGCCGGCATCGTCGTGGCCCTGGTCCAGCCAGCGCGCCAGCTCGGCCGGTGTCACCGCGGGCGCGCGTTCGCGGCCGACCGGCGCGGTGCCGTCGTGGCGGAAGGTGATGATTTCCGGCTTCATCTTGGCCTTGAGCCGGGCAAAGGGCACGGTGTCGCTGTGGCTTTCCTTGACCAGCAACGTGGCGAAGCGCGGATCGTCCTTCACCGTCGCCAGGAAGGCGTTCAAAGCGGCCGGCTCGCCAGCGAGGAACAGGTTCAGCCCTTCCGGCGCCACCAGGATGGTGCCCAGCAGCGCCGCGGCTTCGGCGCGCGCGTACAGCGCATCGGCCAGGGCGCGGGGATCGTCGATGGCGACGAAGTGGTAGGCGGCGATATTCAGGACCATGCCGCGCATTTTAGCCGTTTGCCCTGCCGGCGGCCGGGCGCCGGGCCTGTGCCGGTTGCGCGCGTGTCGACATCGGGGCAGCCTGCGCGTCACCGCTTTCCCTGGCTCCCGGCACGTCCGCCCCATGTCCGACACCTCCGCGCCGCTGCAGATCACCCTCACCCGCCATTTCGCCGCCACGCCCGAGCGCGTGTTCGACGCCTGGCTGACGCCGCGCACGCTGGGCATGTGGATGTTCGGCCACGTCGCCGGCGAGCGCGTGCTGGGGCTGGACCTGGATCCGCGCGTGGGCGGGCGGTTCTCGCTGCGGGTGGATCGCGGCGGCACCGTCATCCACCACATCGGCCAGTACCGCAGCCTCGACCGCCCGACCTTGCTGGCTTTCAGCTGGGGCGTGCAAGGCCACGGCGAGGATGCGCTGAGCGAGGTCAGCCTGGCCTTTGCCGACGATGGCGCGGGGTGTCACCTCGCCCTGACCCATGTGATCGATCCGCAGTGGGCGGCCTACCTGGAGCGCACGCGCAACGGCTGGCGCACGATGCTCGATGCGCTGGCCGAGCTGTTCCCGGGATCGCCACCGCACTGAACTCGCGTGAGATCCCGGCCTAGTGCAGCAACCACCACGGCAGCGCCAGGGTCACCACGACGATCACCACGATCACCACCAGCACGCCGCCCACATACAGCGGCCGCGCGCGCAGCTGGCTGGCGAAGGTTTCCGCCTGGCCGTCCTGACGCGCCTGCTCGGCTGAAGCGCGCGCGGCGGCACTGCGCGCAGCCTGGTAATCGGCCATCAGCGCCTTGGCGCGCGGCAGCTGCGCGTCGTCTTCCAGCCAGATGCCGCCGTGGGAAATGCCCCAGCTGCTGGGCGTGGTTTCGTAGAACGCGATCTTCTCGCGCGCCAGCCACGTACGGACCTCGTCGGCCTCGTCGTCGGGGACATTGCGCAGATTGAGCAGGAGCTTGGCCATGTGCACAGGATACCGGCCTGGACGCGTGCCATCCCTGCTAGGGTGTCGCGCTTTCAACCCGAACGAAGGAGCGCGCGATGCGCCTGTGGACTCCCCTTGCGTTGGCGCTTGCGCTGGCCGCCTGCACCCCCGCCAAGCCGCCGGTCGAACTGCACGGCAGCGTCGCCACGCTGCAGCGCAACGACACCGCCCCGGGCACCGGCGCGGTCGCCACCGCCGGCAGCAACGTGACGGTGCACTACACCGGCTGGATCTATGACGACACCAAGCCGGACAAGCACGGCGAGAAGTTCGACAGCTCGGTCGATCGCGGCGAACCCTTCACCTTCCCGCTCGGTGGCGGCACGGTCATCAAGGGCTGGGACCAGGGTGTGGAAGGCATGAAAGTCGGCGGCAAGCGCACCCTGCTGATCCCGGCCGACATGGGCTACGGCGATGCCGGCGCCGGCGGCGTGATCCCGCCGGGCGCGTCGCTGGTGTTCGACGTCGAGTTGCTGGACGTCAAGCCGCAGTAAGCGACTGTGTGTGGGAGCTGCTTCAGCAGCGATGTGGCTTTCTCGGCAAAGCTCCATCGCCACTGAAGTGGCTCCCACATGGGTTTTCAGTCTTCTTTCACCGGCTTCAACACCAGATCCTGGAAGTCGAAGCTGAAGTCGGTCAGCGGCGAGATCGGCTTGATATCGGCGCCGGTGATCTTGCCGTCGGCATCCAGATCAAACGTCAGGAACGCATCGGCGTTGAGCCAGCGCTCGCGCCAGCGCACCACGAAGGTATCGTGCTGCCACGGGGTCAGGTCGCCGACCAGCTGCGGGGTCTTGGAGAAGCGGATCACCAGCTTGCCGGCTTCCTGCGCAATCACGATGTCGCCGTACCACGCATCACGATAGGTCTGCGCGTAACGCGCCAGCGGCAGCGAAGGCTTGGACTTGGCATCGCGCGCGGCCTGGTGCTTCTTCCAGCCTTCGTCCGCATCGCCCTGCGACTTGGCCACGGCCTTGGCATAGGCGGCATTCCAGTCAGTCTTGGGGGCTTCCAGATAGGCGTCCAGCGCGCGCATTGTGACCGCATTGAACGCAGCGCCCACTTCCTGGTTGGTCAGCACGATGATGCCGAGCTTCTCCTGCGGTACCAGGGTGATGCGCGAGACCATGCCCGGCCAGCCGCCGGTGTGCCACACCAGCTTGCGGCCGCGGTAGTCGGACAGCATCCAGCCTTCGCCGTAGCCGAAGTAGTTGGGCTTGGTCGCGGCCAGTTCCGGCAACGACGGTTCGTTGACCGGGATCGGCGTGAGCATGGTCCACATGTCGGCCTGGCGCTTGGCGCTGAAGAGCCGCTTGGCGTCATCGCCCTCGCCCGAGATCACCCCGCCATTGAGCTGGGCGGCCACCCACTTGGACAGGTCGTGCACGCTGGAATAGATGCCGCCAGCGCCGCCGACATTCGACCAGGTCATGCGCGGCGCGGGCTGCAGATCCTTGAAGTCGGCCTTGGCGTGTCCCATCGCCACGTCATCGCCGGGCTTGAGGTCATCGCTGTTGTAGACGGTGTCGTCCATGCCCAGCGGCTTGAAGAAGCGCTGCTGCAGGAACTGCTTGTACGGCATCCCTGCGGCCTGTTCGATCACCAGCTGGGCCACGCCGAACAGGATGTTGTCGTAGGCGTACTGGTAGCGGAATCCGCCCTTGAGCGGCACATCCTTTAGGCGCTCGGCCACTTCCTTGTTGGTGTAGGTCGTGGTCGGCCAGTACAGCAGGTCGCCCGCGCCCAGCGACAGGCCGCTGCGATGCGCCAGCAGGTCGCGGATACGCATCTCATGGGTGACGGTCGGATCGGACATGCGGAACCACGGCAGGTGGTCGATGACGCGATCGTCCAGGCTCAGCTTGCCCTCGTCGGCCAGCATCGCGATCGAAGCCGAGGTGAACGCCTTGGTGTTCGACGCGATGGCGAACAGGGTCTTGGCATCGACCTTTTCCGGCTTGCCCAGCTCGCGCAGGCCGTAGCCGCGCTCCAGCACCACCCGCCCGTCCTTGACGATGGCCACCGCGATGCCGGGCACGTCGAAGGTCTCGCGGGTCTTGTCGACATAGGCGTCGAAGTCCTGCAGCTGCGCCGGCATCGGCGCGGCGTCCTGCGCCAGCACCGCGGGCACGGGCGCCAGCAGACCGGCCGTCAACAACGCGCCGGCAAGGGTCGGCATCACACGCATCGGATTCCCCTGTTTCAATGGAAGAAGGACAGGCTCGCACGATACCGGCGCGGCCGCGTGCCCGGGTCTGCCATCGGTCATGCGCGGCAGCGGCGTGCAGGCCCGATGCCATAATGGCGCGATGTCCGCAGCACCTCTCCACGCCCGTACCCTGGCCATCATCGGCGGTGGCCCGGCCGGCCTGATGGCCGCCGAAACCGCCCGCGCCGCCGGCCTTTCCGTCGATCTGTATGAAGCCAAAGGCTCGGTCGGGCGCAAGTTCCTGATCGCCGGCAAGGGCGGCATGAACCTCACCCACTCCGAGACGCGCCCCGGCTTCGACGCGCGCTACCGCGAACGTGCGGGCGAGGTCGGTGCATGGCTGGACGATTTCGATGCAGAGGCGCTGCGCGCGTGGGCCGCGGGCCTGGGCGTGGAGACCTTCGTCGGCAGCTCCGGGCGCGTGTTCCCCACCGACCTGAAGGCCGCGCCGCTGCTGCGCGGCTGGGTGCGTCGGCTGAAGGAACAAGGCGTGCGCTTTCACGTGCAGCATCGCTGGACCGGCTGGGCCGACGATGGCGCGCTGCGCTTCGACACCCCCGATGGCGCGCTGCACATCGAGCCTGACGCGACCGTGCTGGCCCTGGGCGGCGCGAGCTGGCCGCAGCTGGGCTCCGATGGCGCGTGGCAACCGTGGCTGGCCGCGCGCGGCGTAGAGGTCGCTCCATTGAAGCCAGCCAACTGCGGCTTCGATATCGCCTTCAGCGCGCACATGGCCAAGCACGCTGGCGCGCCGCTCAAGCCCGTTGTTGCGCATTGGCGCGATGCGCAAGGCAATGCCCATGCGCAACAGGGCGAATGCGTGCTGACTGAAACCGGGATCGAAGGCAGCGTGATCTACGCGATCGCGCCGGACCTGCGCGAGGCCATCGAACGCGACGGCAGTGCACGGCTGGAACTGGACCTGGCACCCGGCCGCGATCTGGACCGGCTGATGACCGAGCTGTCACGCCCACGCAAGGGGCGTTCGATCGGCGACCACCTGCGTCGCGCCGCCGGCATCGAAGGGCCCAAGGCTGCGCTGGTGTTCGAAGTCACCGATGCCGCAGCGCGCAACGATCCTGCGCAGCTGGCCGCAGCCATCCATCGCCTGCCGCTGACCCTGCAACGCGCACGCCCGGTGGCCGAAACCATCAGCAGCGCTGGCGGCGTACGGCTTGAAGCGCTGGACGCTGTGTTGATGCTTGCGGGCCTGCCAGGCACGTTCTGCGCTGGCGAGATGCTGGACTGGGAGGCCCCGACCGGCGGCTATCTGCTGACCGCGTGTTTTGCGAGCGGCCGCCGCGCCGCGAAGGGCGCGACGGCCTGGCTGCAAGGCCTGTAAACCAGCTGTTTCAAGGCCGAATTGGTCGTCCGCACGGGCCGGTCAGGAGCTGGACTCCAACCCCGGCGGGAGCGGACGTGGGCGCATCTTGGAGATGCCGATGTTCAAGCCGGGTGAGGCGCCGGCTTAACCTGGATGACAGCGTTCAGAAAAACCAGGGCAACCCCAGCAACGACGAGGCAAACCAGTAAATGCCGACGATCACCAGCACCCAGAACACGCCCTTCAGCAGCACCGCAGCCACCTTGAAGGCCAGGTAGCCGAACACCACCACCATCACCAGGCCCAGCCAGCTCACTGGCCACCGTCCTTGGCCTGGCGCGCCACGTACATGTTGTCGACCAGGTTGGGATAACGACGCCCGGCTGCTTCGGCGCGGGCCTTGGCCTGCGCCTTCTGCGCGTCGGTCAGGGTCACGCGCGCGGCCGGCTTGACCGGATTTTTCTTCTTCCACGGGGGCGATGCGGACGAACTGGCCATGGCGGCCTCCTGTGCGTTGACGGCGCCGATGCTTGCGCGATGACGGTCAATACGGCGCGAAATGCCCACTTCAGCTCGCTATAGTGCGGCCAGGGCGGGACACGCAGTACGACGTGCACAAGGATGCAGGACAACGATGCCGAACACCCCGAGGTTGACCGCTGACGGACACCGTCGCCGCCGGCAGAGCCAACGCCTGCTGGCCTGCCTGCTGGTCGCCCTGGCCAGCTGCATCGGCTTGATCCTCGGCGGCCTGATCGGCTGGTCGATCGTGCTGGGCGTGGCCAAGCAGCAGCTCTCCGCCGATACCGCGCGCCTGCTCGGTGCCAGCGAAGTACTGGAGCAGGAGTCGAAAGAAGTCCTGACCACCTTCGATGCCTCACCCGCCACGTTCTGCACCGACGACGAACTGGACCGGATGCGTGAGCTGGTCTTCCGCACCCGCTATATCAAGGACATCGGCCGGCTGCGCGACGGCCGGCTGCAGTGCAGCGCGGCGCTATGGCGCATCGCCCAACCGCCGCCGGTGCCCGCACCGGACATGGTGACCAGCGATGGCGTCGGGGTGATCGCGTCCACGCCGCTGCTGCTGGCCAAATCCGTGCAGGCGCCGCTGGTCAGTACGGCCCAGACAAACGTGGTGCTGGATCGCGAGGCCTTCCCCAGCGACGCCGCCGGTGGCATGCGTTACATGGTCGCCGCCAGCGACGGCCGCCGCCTGCTACGCATCTACGGCGACCCGCTGCAGGCCGATGCGACGCGCGTCCTCGCAGGCCAGCCTTTCCATCAGGACGGCAGCCTGATCGTGCCCCGATGCAGCGCCAGCACCCGCGTCTGCGTGGCCACCAGCGAAACCCTCAGCGCGCTGTGGAAAGTGCAGTGGCCGCTGCTCGCACTGTGCGCCGCGCTGGGCGCGATTGCCGGCTGCAGCCTGTCGCTGGCGATCCTGCTGGCGCGCAGCCAGCGCCAGACCTTCGTCGCGCGGCTGCGCACGGCGATCGAAACCGGCGCGCTGCACGTGGATTACCAGCCTATCGTCGACCTGGCCGATGGCCGCACCGTCGGCGCCGAAGCGCTGGTGCGCTGGCGCGACCGCGACGGCAGCCTGGTCTCGCCGGTGCGCTTCATCCCCGTCGCCGAACAGCGCGGCTGGGTCACCCAGATCACCGCGCTGGTGCTGCGCCAGATCGTCGAGGACTTCGGCGACCTGCTGGCCGGCGAAGGTGATTTTTCCATCAACCTCAACATCTCCGCCAAGGACCTGGACGACAGCCGCTTTCTGGCCGAGATGGACGCGCTGCTGCGCCAGCACGGCATCGCGCCGCTGCGCATCGGCATCGAGCTGACCGAGCATTCCACCGCCGCGCGCGAGGTCGCCATCGCCGGCACCCAGCGCTTCTCGCTGGCCGGCCATCGCGTGTACGTGGACGACTTCGGCACCGGCTATTCCAGCCTGGCTTACCTCAACGAACTGCCGGTCTATGCGATCAAGGTGGACCGCTCGTTCACCGCGCGCGTGGACACCGAGTCGGTGACCTCCTCGGTGGTGCCGCAAATCCTGGACATGGCCCGCGCCCTGCACCTGTCGGTGGTGGTCGAAGGCGTGGAAACCCAGGCCCAGGCCGACTGGTTCCGCGCAGCCGGCGCCGAGCGCGCGCAGGGCTGGCTGTTCGGCCGACCAAGTACGCCCGAGGCCTTGCGCCAGCGCCTGGCCGAAGAACAAGGCCGGCGCGCATCCTGATCGCGCGGCGCGTGATCGCCGCCCTCGCCTAGAACGGCCACCAGCGATTGCGCGTGACGCGACGCAGGTTTTCGCGCGCGGCCAGGTCCAGGCGTTCGTGGAAGAAATCGCTCAGGTAGATCCGTTCGCGCGCGAGCAGACCGCGCAGGAACTGCCGACGCTTGCGGCGGAAGATCCAGCCGGGCACGACGGCGCGGTATTCCTGCGCGATACCGCGGTCGTAGGCGTCGAATACTTCCGGCGGCGCCGCAAGGATCGCCATGTCGCAGTCCAGGAACAGGGCCGCCTCGGCATCGACCTGCTCCGGCGACAGGCCGCCGTGACGCGCGGTGAGATCGATCAGCTGCATCACACGGGCCACATCGATGGCGGCGTCCGGCTGCCAGCGGGCGATCTGTTCGCGCGCCAGCTGCGCGGACTGCGCTTCGTTGTCGCTGCGCCCGGCCACGTAGATCGCATCGTGGTAGAGCGCGGCCAGCTGCACTTCGCGCGGCTGCTGCCAACCGGGGCCTTCGGCCACGGTGTCGACATGCCGCAGCACTTCCAGCACGTGCTGGAAGTTGTGGTAGGGGCGCGGCGGCGTGGCATAGGCCGCCTCCAGTGCGGCGCGCTGGGCCTCGGGCAGGGACTGGATGGCGGCGTGCATGGCGGGCTCCTGGGCGTGCGCGCGCAGCCTACAACGCCACGCTGATCGGCGGGCCGCATGCCTGTTTAGCTGGCCTTGTGCGATGTAATCGTTTCCCAGCCGAAACGCCTGAAATCATGGGCTTCCAGGCCATTTCCTCTCATGTGGCATTCATCCTGAAATGCAATAAATGGACACATTCCCACTGGGTCGACAGTCGACCAGGACGACGACGATGTCCCCGCTCCGCTCACTGGCGCCGCGTGCGCTCACCACCACCCTTGCCGGCGTGCTGCTGTTGACCAGCGTCGCGCCGCTGCAAGCCCAGGACAAACCGGAAGGACGTGGCGCGATGATGCGCGCCGCGGCCGAACAGGCGCGCCAGAAGCAGGATGACAACCGCGCCCAGCATCAGGAACAGCGGCAACAGCAGCAAGAGCGCCAGAACGAACAGCGGGCCCAGGCCCAGCAGCAGGCCGAGCAGCGCAACCAGCAGCGTGCCGAGGCGATGCGTGCCCAGCAGGACCAGCGCCAGCAGCAACAGGAGCGCCAGAACGAACAACGCGCCCAGGCGCAGCAGCGCGCGGACCAGATGCGCCAGCAGGCCGAGCAGCGCGACCAGCAACGTGGCGACCAGATGCGTCAACTGCGCGAGCGCAACGAACAACAGCAGGCCCAGCGCCAGCAACTGGCCGACCAGGATCGGCGACGCCAGGCCGACCAGCGCAACCAGCTCCTTCAGCAGCGCCGCGACCAGCAGCAACAAGAGCAACAGGAGCAACAACAGCGCGACGCCAACCGTGAGCAGTCACAGCGTCAGCAGCGGTTCGCCGATCAGCAGCGTCGCCAGCAGCAGCGCGATGGCACCGATCAACGCGTGCGCGACCTGCAGGTGCGCAACGAGAACGACGCGCTGCGCCAGCGCCTGGACCAGCAGCGCCAGGCCAACCAGCGACAGGACCAAGACCGCCGCGACCGCGGACGCAACGAAGGCCCGCTGCCGCTCGGCATGGGCGATCCGGTGCCGCGCGACGGTGGCCGTCCGCCGATCGCCGACCGCGGCGACCGCACGGGCCGCGACGATCGCCAGCCGCTGCCGCCGGATCGTCGCGGCGGCCCGGCGATTCCGCCGCGCGATCGCGGAGACCGTGGCGATGACCGCGATGGTCGCCGCAACGACGAGCTGCAGCGCCTGAGCCGCGAGCAACAGGAACGTCGCATCCGCGACGAGCGCCAGCGCGCCGAGCAGTACCGCCGCAATCAGGACGAACGCCGCCGCCTGGCCGAGCAGCGCACCCGCGACCTGGAGCGCCAGCGCCGCTACGCCCAGTACCGCTACCAGCAGGACTATTACCGTCGCCTCTACGCACAGCAGGCGCGCTGGCAGGCACGCGGCTACGACTACAACCGCGATCCCTACTACTACACGCCGGCAAGCTATCGCTATGGCTGGGGCGGCGTGTCGTACGAGACCAACCGCTACGGCGCCGACCTGCTGCGCCAGGCGGTGAACTACGGCTACAGCGAGGGCTTCGAAGCCGGCCGGGCCGACCGCCAGGATGGCTGGGGCTTCAGCTACGACACGCCTTACGCCTACCAGGACGCCAACTACGGCTACTACGGCTATTACGTCAGCCAGGGCACGTACAACCACTACTTCCGCGAAGGCTTCCGCCGCGGCTATGAGGACGGCTACTACAGCCGCTACCGCTACGGCACGCGTGAAAGCAACGGCAGCTACGTGGTGCTGGGTGCCGTGCTGGGGACGATCCTGGGGCTGAGCCTGCTCAACAACTGACGCGCTTCAGCCGACGATCCGGCTCAGGCCGGATCGTCTTTCGAAGGTGATTCAACGGGGTTGGCATCGCCGCGCGGCACACCGGCGGTGGCGCTGATGAGGCGCACGTCCTGCGGCGTGGCCAGCGCGATGTGCTCATCGGCCAATGCCTTGAGCAGGCGGAAGAACAGGTCGCTGCGCGTGCCATAGGACGCACGCGGGCTCTGCACGTAGGCGAAGCTGTTGATCGCGACCATGCCGTTGCTGATCGAGTCGATGAACACCGACGGCGCTGGCTCGGCGAGCACGCTCTCGTGCGCGGCATACAGGCCCAGCAGCAGTTCGCGCACGCGTGCCACGTCGGTGCCCAGCGGCACCGAAAACTGCATCTGCAGCCGGCCCAGCGGGCTGGCCATGGTCATGTTGCGGATGGTCTTGGTGATCAGTTCCGAGTTCGGCACGATCAGGGTCGACTTGTCGGCCACCTGGATCTCGGTCGAGCGCACGTTGATCCGCCGCACGTCGCCTTCGGCATCACCGATCCGCACCCAGTCGCCGATCTTCACCGGGCGCTCGGCCATCAGGATCAGCCCGGAGATGAAGTTCTGGGTGATCGCCTGCAAACCAAAGCCGATGCCGACCGACAGCGCGCTGGCCACGATCGCCAGCTTGGTCAGGTCCAGGCCCAGCGTCACCAGGACCCACAGCCCGACCACCAGGATGCCCAGATAGCGCATCACCGCGGCGACGGACGAGCGCGTGCTGATGTCCAGTTCGGTGCGCGGCAGGTAGGTGCGCACCAGCCAGCGCTGCGACGCCTTGACCAGCGCCATGCCCAGCACAACCACCACGATAGCCTTGAAGATCCGTAGCGGCTCCAGCGGGAAACCGCCGATCTCCCAACCCTGGCGCGCCTGGTCCAGCCAATCGGTAAGGCTGGTGAAGTTGGCGCCATAAGGCACCAGCAACGCCCCGATCACCACCATCGCCAGCCACAGCCGCAGCACGGCCGACAGCAACACCGCCGCCTGCTCCATGTGGCTGGGCCGCAACCCGATGGCGATATTGGCGGCCTTGCCGAAGCGACTGTCGGTCTTGAACAGCCAGTGCGAGATGTCGTCGGCGAACATCATCAACACCCCGCCCGCCCCGCAGACCACGACCGCCCAGATGATCTGCCCGATCGCCGCACGCGCGAAGTTGACGTAACCCAGCAACGCGCCGATCAACGCCGCGGCGACCACCAGTTGGGACAGCAGCGAAATCAGCACCACGATGCCCGAGCGGCGCGGCGCCTCGGCAGGTGCCGCTGCGGGCACGGCCGACCCGGCTTCGGGATCGTCAACGGTCTTTCCTTCGACGGACCCCCGATGAATGCGCAGCAAGCTGACCAGCATCGCGATCACCAGCGCCACGAACACCAGCGCGATCACCCCGTCCACGGCCGTGGTCGTGACAGCCGCGGTCCGGGCAGCCTTGTTGATCTCCACCAGCAGCCCGCTCAACCACACCGCGACCGAGGTCAGCCACGCGTAGCGTCCAAGCTTGACCGCCGTGGCGTCGTCGAACGGCAGCAAGCGCCACGACGGCTGGCGCGGCAACAGCAGCGCAGCACTTACCGCGCCGACAAAGGCCGAGAAGAACGTCACCCGCACCACGGCGCTGGCCAGTCCATCCAGGCCGGCAGGAATCGCATCGATCCCGCGCAGCGACTGGATCAGCACCCAGGCGGCCAGCGTCGGCATGATCGTGCCCACGGAGAGGATCCAGACGGCCAGTGCCGAACGGCGCAGTCGGCTGCCCGGCGCCCGCTGGATCACATACCGTTGGCCAAACCAGCGCAGCGCCAGTGCGCCCGGCAACAGGATCAGAAACGCGATGACCGCGCTCACCAGCGGCGCGGTACGGCCATGCTCGGCCACGCCGGCGCGCACGCCGTCGCGCAGGTCCTGGCCGACCCCGCGCAGGCGCTGCAGGTCGTCAGGCAAGGCCTCGCCCATCTGCTGCCACAGCGTCACCGACAGCGGCGACTCGACCCGGGAAAATAATTCCTCCGCCTGCAGCCGCGCGCGGGTCTTTTCCACCGCCGTGCCAAGCTGCTGGGCCTCGACCGACAGGAGCTTGGCGCGCTTGATCGCGCCATCGAGGCGGTCATGCGTGGCCTGCAGCTGCTTGCGCTCGGCGGCGATGTCGCTGGCTTCACGGGTCCCCGGCGCGACCTCGCCCAGCTGGGTGAGGCGCTCGTTGATCTCGTCCAGCTGCGGCTGCAGCGCAACCGTCTGCGCATCGGCCTGCCGTTGTGTCTCGACGATCCTGTCGCCCAGCGCGCGTAGTGGCTCGGGCTGCTGCGCGTCCTCGGCCTGCTTCTGCAGTTTCGAAAGGGCATCGTCGATCTGGTCGATCGCCGCATCTGAGCCGGGCTCGGGCGTGGCCGGCGTCTGCGCCAGCGCCTGGCCCAGGGAGAAGACCAGCAGTGCGATCAGCAGCCAGGGCCGGCGGGCAGCACGCGAGAACGGATTCAGGGACACGGTCACGACACAGGCAACGCGTGGAGTCCACGCCAGGGCGCGGATGATAAATCAGCGCCCGCAGCGGTCCGTTCAGGCCGCCGCGGGCGCTTTCACGGCCGGCTCAGGCGCCGGCCACCACGTGCGCAACCAGGGCGTCGTATTCCGGCGCGATCGGCTCGGCGTGGGCCGGGCGCTGCAGCAGGTCGTTCAGCGCCGGCGGCACGGCCACCGCGCCAACCAGCGGCTCGACCACGCTTTCGAACTTGGCCGGATGCGCGGTGGCCGCCACCGCCCAGTCGCCTTGCTCGCCGGCGTTGCGCAGGTCTTCCAGCACCTTGAGCGCGGTGGCGGTGTGCGGACAGAACACCTCGCCGAAGTGGCGATACCGGCGCGCGATCAGCAGGCGGATCGCATCGTCATCCACGCTGGCCGAGGTGAACGCCGCACGCAGCGCCGTGTCGTCGCCCTGGTACAGCCAGCGCAGGCGCTCGAAATTGCTCGGCGCGCCCACGTCCATCGCATTGGCAATCGTGGCCACGCTCGCCTGCGGCGCGTACTCACCACCATCGAAGTAATCGGGCAGCACGCGGTTGGCATTGGTCGCCAGCACGATGCGGCCGACCGGCACGCCCAGCGCACGCGCCAGGATCGCGGCCATCGCGTTACCCAGGTTGCCGGTGGGGATGACGAAGTTCAGCGCGTTGCCGGTCTGCGCCTGGTGGCGCAGCGCGGCGTGGGCGTAATAGCTCATCTGCGGCAACAGCCTCCCTAAGCTGATGCTGTTGGCCGAACTCAGCGGCGCACGCGCCTGCAGCGTCTCGTCATTGAGCGCGCGCTTGACCAGCGCCTGGCAATCGTCGAACGAGCCGGCCACGCGCAACGCGGTGATGTTGTCGCCGAAGCAACCCAGCTGGTGCGCCTGGCGCGGCGACACGCGACCGTCTGGATACAGCACGATCACGCGCAGGTTCGGCTGCTGGTGGAACGCCGCAGCCACGGCCGCGCCGGTGTCGCCGGAGGTGGCGACCAGGATCGTCAGCGGCTTGGCGTCGGCGCCGCGCAGTCGCGTCAGGCACTGCGCCAGGAAGCGCGCGCCGAAATCCTTGAACGCCGCGGTCGGGCCGTGGAACAGCTCCAGCACGTGATCGCCTGGCGTGGCCAGCGGCAGCAGCGGCGCGGGGAAATCGAACGCGGCTTCGCAGATCGCGGCGAGTTCGCCTTCCAGGCCGTCGCCGGCGAAGAACGGCTGTAGCAGCGTGGTCGCGGTCTGGGCGATGGTGTCGCCGGCGACCAGCGCGCGCGCGGCCGGCATGGTCTGCGGCACGTACAAGCCGCCGTCGGGAGCAAGGCCGGCGGCGATGGCCGCGCTCAACGATGCGGCGGGGGAAGCATTGCGGGTGGAAACGAAGTTCATGGATGGATTCCGAAAGGACTCAATGATCTCGATGAAGACTTTTGTGGGAGCCACTTCAGTGGCGATGGGGCATCACCAAGCAAGCTCCATCGCCGCTGATGGCCCGAGGTCACGTCGAGCGGCTCCCACAAACTCAAAGAACGTGCGCGCCCGGCGCGGCGATGCGCGACACCCAGGCCTGCGACGTGAACCCAGCGTCGGCAAACGCCGCCTGCACCGCCGGTGCCGCGGCTTCGGCCGAGGCGCGATCCTCGAACCAGCCGAAGATGCTTGGGCCCGCACCAGAAATGCTCGCACCCATCGCACCGCCGGCGAGCATCGCAGCCTTGGCCGCGTCGAAGCCGACGATCAGCGGCGCGCGACGCGGTTCAACCAATGCATCCTTCAGGCCCGCGCGCACCAGCGTGGCATCGCTGGCGTAGCAACCGGCCAGCACCAGGGCGAGGTTGGCGCTCTGGTGGACGAACTCTTTCAACTCGTACGCGCCCTGCAGCGCGGCGCGCGCGCGGCGGGTTTCCAGGATCGCATCGGGGTGCACCAGCAGGCTGTGCCAGCCCTCCGGGACCGGCACGCTGGCCAGGTGTTCGGCCGTGGCCAGCACCAGGCCGCCGAGCAGCATCGGCCCCAGGTTGTCGCCGTGCTTGCCGCCGCTGGCGACCGCTTCGCCGACCAGGGTGAACGGATACAGCGCCTGGACGTTGAGCGGCGCGTCGAGCAGCGCGTTGGCGGCCACGACTGCAGCCACGCACGAAGCGGCCGACCCGCCCATGCCCGAGCCGAGCGGAATGCCCTTGTCGATTTCCACCTCGAAGCCGAACGGCAGCGTCAGCGCATCGCGCATCGCGATCAGCGCCGCGCCGGCAGTGTTGGACGGCGCATCCAGCGGCAGGTCCACCGTGGTGCCGCGGATCGCGACGATGCGCACCGTGGGTTCATCGATGCGACGCACGGTGACGGTGTCGCCCGGGCCTTCGATCACATGGCCCAGGATGTCGAAGCCGACGCCGACGTTGCCGACCGAGGCCGGCGAAAATGCACGTGCTTCCCGCCTCACAGACGCGCCCCCTGCCCGGCCGCCACGCGCAGCAGGTCGGCGAACACGCCGGCGGCGGTGACTTCCGGACCGGCGCCCGGGCCCTGCACGATCATCGGGTTGTCGCTGTAGCGACGCGTGTTGAACTGCACGATGTTGTCGGTCAGGCGCAGGTTGGCGAAGGCGTGGTTGGACGGCAGCTCGACCAGGCCGACGCTGGCGCCGCCTTCGTGCAGGCGCGCGACATAACGCAGCACGTTGCCCGAGGCCTTGGCATCGGCCAGGCGCTTGGCGAACGCGGCGTCCACCTCATGCAGGCGCGCCATGAAATCCTCGACGCTGGCCTGTCGCAGGGCTTCGGGCACCAGGCTTTCCACCTGCACGTCTTCCAGCGACATCGCGCGACCGGCATCGCGCGCCAGGATCACCAGCTTGCGGGCGACATCGGTGCCGGACAGGTCATCGCGCGGATCGGGCTCGGTATAGCCCATGCCACGCGCCTGCGTGACCAGCTCGGAGAACGGCACGCTGCCGTCGAACTTGTTGAACAGCCATGCCAGCGTGCCGGAGAAGATACCCTCGATGCTGTTGACCACATCGCCGGTATCGACGATGTCGCGCAGCGTGGTGATCACCGGCAAGCCTGCGCCAACGGTGGCCTCGTAGCGGAAGCGCGCGCCGCTGGCGGCTGCCGCCTCGGTGATGGCCTGGTAGCGCGCCAGCGGGCCGGCGCCGGCCTGCTTGTTCGGCGTGACCACGTGGATGCCGGCGGCCAGCCACTGCGCGTAGCGATCGGCCACGGCCGGGCTGGCCGAACAGTCGACGATCACCGTATGCGGCAGGTGCGAGGCCAGCAGGTGCTCGGTGAAGCGATCCAGGTCGAGCGACTGGCTGGACTGTTCGAATGACTGCTTCCAGTCGCCCTCGATGCTGCGATCGGCCAGCAGCATGCGCTTGCTCGATGCCACCGCGCGCAGGCGCAGATCGACGTTGGCCTTGCCCAGCAGCTGCGGCTGTGCGGCGTGGAGTTGCTCCAGCAGCGCGCGGCCGACGTTGCCCGGCCCGATCACGCCGACCGCGAAAGTTTGCGGCGACAGCCAGAAGCCCGCGTGCGCAGCGCGCAGCGCCTTGGTCGCATCGCTGCTGGAAATGGCCACCGAGATGTTGCGCTCCGACGAACCCTGCGCGATGGCCAGGATGTTGACCTGGGCGCGGCCCAGCGACTCGAACAGGCGCGCGGCCACGCCCGGCATGCCGGCCATGCCGTCGCCGACCGCCGCCAACACGCTAACGCCATCGGTGAGCTGCACGCGCTGGATCTGACCGATCGCCAGCTCATGGGCGAAGGCGCCCAGCAGCGCGTTGCGCGCACGGTTGGCGTCGGCGGATTTCACCACGCAGCAGATCGAGTGTTCCGACGAGCCCTGCGAGATCATCACCACCGACACGCGCTCGGCGCGCAGCGCGGAGAACACGCGCTCCGCCGTGCCCGGCACGCCGATCAGGCCAGTGCCTTCCAGGTTGATCACGGCAAGATCCGGCGACAGGGTCAAGCCTTTGACCGGGCCGGCTGCGTCCTTGCGCGCGGTGATGCGCGTGCCCGGATGCTCGGGCTGGAAGGTGTTGCGGATGATGATCGGCAGGCCGCGCTCGATCGCCGGCGACATGGTCTGCGGATGCACGACCTTGGCGCCGAAGTAGGCCAGTTCGCAGGCTTCGTCGTAGCTCAGCGATTCCAGCTGCACGGCCTCGGGCACCACGCGCGGATCGGCCGAGAGCACGCCGTCCACGTCGGTCCAGATGTGCAGTTCCACCGCATTGAACAGCGCGGCAAAAATCGCGCCGGAGTAATCGCTGCCGTTGCGGCCCAGGGTGGTGATGCGGTTGGCGCGATCGCGCGCGACGAAACCGGTGACCACCACGCGCTTGGCCGGGTGGGCGGCGCGCCACTGCGCCAGGCGCTGCGCGCTGGTGTCCCAGTCCACGTCCACGCCCAGGTCGCCGCGATCCACCACCAGCACGTCGCGCGCGTCCAGCACTGCGCAGTCTTCGCCGCGGCTGCGCAGGTGATCGCCGAGCAGCTTGGCCGAATACACCTCGCCCAGGCCCTGCACGCGCTCCAGCACTTCGGCCGGCAGACCGCCGATCACCGACAGCGCCTGCATCATCTCGGCCAGCGCATCGAACTGGCCATCCAGCCATTCCACGGTCGCACCGGAATCCTCGCCCAGCAGCGCCACGGCCGCGCCGCGATGGCGCGCGCGCAGCTCGTGCCAGCGTTCGCGCCAGTCACTCTGGTTGTCGGCCGCGCGCGTGGCCAGGTCGATCAGGCCATCGGTGACGCCCTTCATCGCCGAGACCACGGTGATCTGCTCGTCCTCGTCGCGGGCCAGCAGCAGATCGGCCACGTGGCGGTAACGGGTGGCATCGGCCACGGAGGTACCGCCGAACTTGTGCGCGACGGTTTTCAGCGAGGGGGACTGTGCAGATGCAACGGGCGACGACATGGGGACCTCAGGGTTGAAGGAGGCCTCGCGCGCATCAGGATGTGGGGCTCCCGCATCCTGATCCGGGTGCGGGGCGGTGGTAGCGGAAAACTTACGCTTGCACGGCCATCCACACCCGGAAGCCCCGGGTGGTGGTAATGGTCGTGGTGCCGGTCACGCACGCGCCAGGCGCCGCAAGGCATGCGGTCGAGGCGTTGGCGGTGGTGGGCAGGTGCGTCATGGGCGGCTATGGAAACCCATGCGTGAAAGTCCTGTCAAGCGTTGTGGAACAAGCCGCGCAGCGCTTGTCAAGATCGTTTCACGAGCAACTTCAAATCACTACTCCAGACGGGAGAAATTTCGCCACAGGCATGCCGAGACGTCTCTCGCTAAAGGAGCAATCCCATTCGTCAAAGACTCAGGATTTCGATAGAAGGATGCGCTCGCGCACAACCATCAGTGCAAATCCCAGCAGGTTGAGACCCTGCCAAGTGTGCGGTGACGAAGCCTCCGGTGCGTCTGCAGCCAACCCGATCCCCCAGATCGCATCGACGGGGCTCGCCTCGACCAGCACCTTGTTGCCCGTCACGCGCAGGAACTCCGCGAGGCGAGGGTCCTGACTGAACTTGGCGAAGTTACCTCGGACCACGATGTCGAATCTGGCGTCGTTCCAGGCCACATCGTCGAATCCCGTGACCTCGCGGCCAAACGCCTTGGCCGCCCCTGGATTTCTGGCGACCAGGATGCGCTCGCGCGTTGCTTCATCGCTGAACAATCGGGCCTTCTCGGCCATCATGAAGTGCTCGGCCGTCGGGTAAATGATGCCGTCGAGTTCGAATGGCGCTGCATACCACTGGCTGAAGCAGCTATTGGAAGGCGCGCCATCTGGGCGTGGACGATGCCCCCAGAAATACAGGTAGGAGAACGCCTCGCCTGCTTCGACACGCGCGCATAGATCCTGCAAGGAGCTTGGTATGGACATGTCGACGGGCCTGCTAGCTAGAGCGTCGGCTCATTAAGCCCGCGGCTGCGCGGACTGGTGACCCCGGCCCGATTCGAACGGGCGACCTTCCCCTTAGGAGGGGGACGCTCTATCCAGCTGAGCTACGGGGCCATGCAGGGCGCGATTGTAGCCGCTGCGGTGCTTGCACGGCAGTGACAGCCACGCGCCGGCGGCCCGAGGACGCACCGGTATCTCAGCGTTACGGGGCGTCCCCCTGCCAAGGGGACGTCCCCCTGCGCAGCGCGTGCTACCTTGGCTGCCGTCGGGCCTGGGCCCGGCATCGGGGGTTGGATCGGGGGAAATCGCGGCACCGGGCAACACCGTCCGATGACCGCGTCGCGGCGGAGCTTTCCGCGTCAACTCAACCCGTTTCCCGCAGGAGTCAGAAAGCAGTCATGTGTCCGAGCAAGGTCGCCGAAGGTGGCGAAAGAGGCTGGATCGTTCCCATCGGCGGCGCCGAGAACAAGGGCGAGAGCCCGCGCATCCTCAAGCGTTTCCTCTCCGTCGGCGGCGGCAGCGATGCCGAGATCGTCGTCATCCCCACCGCCAGCCAGCTGCGCGATACCGGGCCGCGCTATGAGCGCCTGTTCGGCGATCTGGGCGCCAAACGCGTGGATGTGCTGGATTTCGATACGCGCAAGGATTGCCAGGAAACCAGCCGCCTGGACCGCATCGAACGCGCCAGCGCGATCTTCTTTACCGGCGGCAACCAGCTGCGCCTGTCTACCATCCTGGGCGGTACGCCTGCCGCGCAGATGATCCGTGCGCGCAACGCCGCCGGCGTCACCGTGGGCGGCACCAGCGCCGGCGCCAGCATCCTGTCTGAACACATGATCGCCTTCGGCAAGGAAGGCTCTTCGCCGCAGGCCGACTCAGTGCGCCTGGCGCCCGGCCTGGGCCTGACCAACCGCTTCGTGATCGACCAGCATTTCCGCCAGCGCGATCGCCTGGGCCGGCTGATCGCGGCCCTGGCCTACAACCCGTTCGCCATCGGCATTGGCCTGGACGAGGACACCGCGGCCTTCATTGGCCCGGACAACACGCTGGAAGTCGAGGGCTCCGGTTCGGTCACCGTCGTCGATGCCGGCGACCTCACGTTCTCCTCGATGGCCGATGCCAGCGAGAACCAGCCGGTGTGCATGCTGGGCATGACGATGCACATCCTGCTGGCCGGTGCCACCTTCAACCTGGCCACGCGCAAGGCGTCGGCGGGCTCGCTCTCCCCTTCCAAGACATGAGGTAATGCATGCGCATCCTTGAGCGTTCGGTTTACGTCGGTCCTTCGCTGTACGCGCACTTCCCGGTCATCAAGCTGGAGCTTGACCTGGAGGCACTGGAAGACTGGCCCACCGGAAAGCTGGGGAGCGCATTCGTCGATGGCCTGGTCGCGGCCCTGCCCGGCCTGGCCGAGCACGGCTGCTCGTACCGCGAGCCCGGCGGCTTCATCCGCCGCATGCGCGAAGGCGAAGGCACCTGGCTGGGCCACGTGCTGGAGCACGTGGCGATCGAGCTGCAGAACATCGCCGGCGAAGACGTCACCTTCGGCAAGACCCGCAGCGTCAGCGACGCACGGCGTGGCGTCTACACCGTGGTCTACGAATACGTGCAGCGCGAGGAAGGCATCGCCGCAGGCGAGCTGGCCTTGCGCCTGCTGACCTCGCTGGTGCCGGCCGACCTGCGCGGCAGCGAGAAGCTGTCCGAAGACTGGGACTGGGACACCGCGCGGGTGGAGTTCATCCGCTACGCGCAGCGGCGTGCGCTGGGCCCGTCCACCGCCTCGCTGGTCAAGGCGGCCGAGGATCGCGGGATTCCGTGGTTCCGCCTCAACAACCAGTCGCTGGTGCAGTTCGGCCACGGCAAGTACCAGCAGCGCATCCAGGCCACGGTGACCGGCAAGACGCCGCATATCGCCGTCGAGCTGGCCAGCGACAAGGAAGAAACCAACAACATCCTCGGCGGACTCGGCCTGCCGGTGCCGCGCCAGATGCTGGTCAGTGATTCGGCCGGTGCGGTACGCGCGGCCAAGCGTCTGGGCGGCACGGTGGTCACCAAGCCGTACAACGGCAACCACGGCCGCGGCATCACCATCAACATTTCCACCGACGACGAGGTGCGCGGCGGGTTCGAATCCGCGCGCGAGCATTCGCGCTCGGTGATCGTGGAAACCTACATCGCCGGCGACGACCATCGCCTGCTGGTGGTCAACGGCGAACTCATTGCCGCCACCCGGCGCACGCCCGGCCATGTGGTCGGCGACGGCATCGCCGACATCGCCGAGCTGGTCGATCGCGTCAACGCCGATCCACGCCGCGGCATCGGCCACGAGAAAGTCCTGACCCAACTGGAACTGGACGAACAGGCCGACCTGATGCTCGGCCGCGTCGGCTACGACCATTTCTCGGTGCCGGCGCAAGGTGAGATCGTGTTCCTGCGCTCCACCGCCAACCTGTCCACCGGCGGCACCGCGACCGATGTCACCGACATCATCCATCCGGACAACCGCGATATGGCCGTGCGCGCCGTGCGCGCGATCGGCCTGGACGTGGGCGGCGTGGACTTCATCAGTCCCAACATCGCCGAAAGCTACAAGACCATCGGCGGCGCGATCTGCGAGGTCAACGCCGCGCCGGGCTTCCGCATGCACGTGGCGCCCAGTGAAGGCACGCCGCGCGACGCCGCCGGCCCGGTGATCGACATGCTGTTCCCGCCGGGCACGCCGGCGCGCGTGCCGATCGCCGCCATCACCGGCACCAACGGCAAGACCACCACCTCGCGCATGCTGGCGCACATCACCAAGATGGCCGGCTACACGCCGGGCCTGACCACCACCGACGGCGTCTACATCGACGGCCAGCGCACGGTGGAGGGCGACATGACCGGGCCGGTCTCGGCGCGCATGGTGCTGGGCGATCCGCAGATCGACATCGCGATCCTGGAAACTGCACGCGGCGGCCTGCTGCGCGCCGGCATGGGCGTGCCCGAGGTCAACGTCGGCGCGGTGCTCAACGTCGCCTCCGACCACCTGGGATTGAAGGGCATCGACACGCTCGAGCAGCTGGCCGAGGTCAAGCGCATCGTGGTGGAAGTGGCGCGCGACTGCGCCGTGCTCAACGCCGACGACGCCAACGTGATGAAGATGTCCGCGTACACCGACGCGCGCACGATCTGCTACGTCACCACCAATCCCTCGCATCCGCTGGTGCGCGAGCACATTCGCGCCGGTGGCCGCGCCTGCGCGCTGGAAGGCGGCGTCAACGGCCAGATGATCACGCTCTACGACAAGGGCAGCCACATCCCGCTGATGTGGACGCACCTGATCCCCGCGACGCTGGAAGGCCGCGCCCTGCACAACGTGCAGAACGCGATGTTCGCCGCATCGATGGCGTTCTCGCTGGGGCTCAAGCTGGAAGCGATCCGCCAGGGCCTGCGCACCTTCGACACCACCTTCTACCAGGCGCCGGGGCGGATGAACCTGTTCGCCGAGCATCCGTTCAAGGTGCTGATGGACTACGCCCACAACGCGCACGCGGTGGGCGTGATGGCCGACCTGGCCCAGCGCATGGACGTGCCCGGTCGACGCATCGTGGTGGTGACCGGCCCGGGCGATCGTCGTGACGAAGACCTGGTCGAAATCGCGCACGCGGTGGCCGGGCGCTTCGATCACTACGTGGTGCGCCGCGACGACGGTCTGCGCGGCCGCGATGGCGACGAAGTGCCACGCATCATCGCCACCGCGCTGCGTGCGGCCGGCGTCGCTGACGAGGCGATCACCGTGATCCCCGACGAACAGCAAGCGGTCGATGCCGCGCTGCACCTGGGCCAGCAAGGCGACCTGCTGCTGGTGTTCGCCGATGCGCTGGCGCGCACCTGGAAGCAGATCACCAAGTTCAAGCCGGCCGGCGACACCGCGCGCGCCGCGGCACCCGTGGTCGAAACACCGGCCGCGCAGGACGACACGCCCGACGAAGCGCTGACCGCGATGCTCGAAGGCATGGTCCGCGACGAGCGCGGTTTGGTGTTCGAACGCGTGGACGAGCAGAGCGATTGATGCAACAGCGCGCGCCCCACCAGACCACCGTCATTTCCGCGAACGCGGGAACCCAGGGACTTTCGCTTCTGGACGGAACGACGCTGGATCCCCGCCTCCGCGGGGATGACGCCGGAGTGTTCATACGCGCAGCATCGGAAGCAGGCCGCTGCCTTGGTGCGCAAAAGGATTTGCATGCTTGCTGAGCCGTTCCAGGATTCGCGCCGGCTGACCGGCTGCAATGTGTATTTCGCCGGCACCGGCGCGGCGCTGGAATCGGCCGAAGGCCAGTCCTTCGATGCGATCGCGCCCAAGCGCTGGCGCGGACTGGTGCGGCAGATGCGCCGTGCGCTGGGCTGGCCCGATGACGCCGTCCACCAGCGCGTGCATGCCAGCGGCGTGAGCCTGGCGTTCGAGGCGCCGCTGGACCAGCTCTACACCGCCACCGAGGTCAACGAATGGGCCTGGTGGCAGGCCTCGGGCAGCGCTGCCGAGCGTTACCACGCGCCCGGCTTTGCCGCGGTGTGGGATGCCGAATCGGCGCTGCGCACATTGCGCGCGGTGGCCGCGGCCGAAGCGCTGCCGCCACTGGCCACGTTGCAGGCCGAGGCCGACGCGCATGACCTGCCGTTCCTGCTGGACGAGGACGAACTGACCCTGGGCAGCGGCACCGGCGCGCGCAGCTGGTTCCTCGATGAACTGCCCGATGTCGCCGACGTGCCGTGGGCGCGCCTGCATGGCATCCCCACCGCACTGGTCACCGGCTCCAACGGCAAGACCACCACCGTGCGCCTGCTGGCTGCGCTGTGCGCCGCGCATGGCTGGCGCACCGCGCATAGCTGCACCGATGGCGTGTTCTTCGACGGCCAGCCGCTGGAAACCGGCGATTTTTCCGGGCCTTCCGGCGCGCGCACCGCGCTGCGCCAGGGCCAGGCGCAGGCCGCCGTGCTGGAAACCGCGCGCGGCGGCATGTTGCGCCGCGGCCTGGCGATCGCCCACGCCAACGTGGCGGTGGTGACGAACGTGGCCGCCGACCATTTCGGCGAATACGGCGTGCACGGCCTGGACGATCTGGCCGCAGTGAAGCTCACCGTGGCCCGCGCGATCGGCGTGGGCGGTCGACTGGTGCTCAACGCCGACGATGCGCTGCTGCGCGCGCAGGCCACGGCGCTGTCGTGTCCGCTGGCCTGGCATTCACAGGATTTCCAGCATCCGCTGCTGGTGGCCCAGCGCACGGCCGGGCAACCGGTCTGCGGCGTGCGCGATGGCCATTTGTGGCTGTCGCTGGCCGGCGTCGACCACGATCTGGGCGCCACCCGCGACATGCCGCTGAGCCTGGGCGACCGCGCCGGCTACAACATCGAAAATCTCGCTGGCGCCGCACTGGCCGCCAGCGCGCTGGGCATCACCCCGGACACCATCGCGCAGGTGTTGGCCCGCTTCGGCCACGATCCACACGACAACCCGGGACGCCTGCAGCACTGGGCCTTCGGCGACGTGCACGTGTACCTGGATTACGCCCACAACCCCGATGGCCTGCGCGGCCTGCTCGATGCGGTCGGTGCCGGCGAACGCGCCGGACGCATGGCGATCGTGCTCGGCCACGCCGGCAATCGCGAGGATGCCGACCTGCGCGCGATCGCGGCCACGGCGGCGGCGTTCCGCCCCGAGCTGGTCGTGCTCAAGGACATCGCCGGCTACGAACGCGGCCGCGACAGCGGCGAGGTCGCCGGAATCATGCGCGCCCAGCTGCTGGCCGACGGCATCGCCCCGGCCACGATCGCGGTGCGCCTGGACGAAGTCGAAGCCGCGCGTGTGCCGCTGACCTGGGCCCGTGCCGGCGATCTGCTGGTGCTGCCCGTGCATGAACTCGACGCACGCGAGCGCGTGGTCGCCCTGCTCGATGCCATGCAGGCCGCTGGCTGGCGTGCCGGCCAGCCGGTGCCCGCGCCACCGCAGGCGCAGGACTGAAACACCTGCCCGCGCGCCGCCGGCCAGGCGGCAAGCCCTGTTAAAATCTCTGGTCATGCCGCGTCCCCCGTCTGCGGCATCCCGGTTGCCCCGCCCTGCCGCGCGCCTTCGCGCGCCACGGAGGCGCGCCGCGGGACGCAATACGAGGAGCCGGACATGGCGCTGAACTCCACCGAACGCTTCACTTCGCGCGTGGCCGATTACGTGCGCTATCGCCCGGACTATCCGGTCGCGCTGGTGGAATGGCTGCAGCGCGAGCTGCACGTGCCCGCCCACGCTACGGTGGCCGACATCGGCGCCGGAACCGGCATCTCCTGCAAATTATTTCTGGACGCCGGCCATCCGGTGATCGCGGTCGAACCCAACGCCGCCATGCGCACCGCCGCGGAAGACTGGCTGGGCGACGACGAGCGCTTCGCCGCCGTGGCTGGCACGGCCGAAGCCACCACCCTGCCCGACGCCAGCGTTGACCTGGTGACCTGCGCGCAGGCCTTCCACTGGTTCGACCAGCAGGCGATCAAGCCTGAGTGGCGCCGGGTCCTGCGCCCGGGCGGACTGGCGGTGGTGTTCTGGAATTCACGCCGGCTCACCGGCACGCCGTTCCTGGAAGGCTACGAACAGCTGCTGCTCGATTACGGCCTGGACTATTCCAGCGTGGCCGAGCGCTACAACGACGATGCCTCGATGGCGGCCTGGTTCGACGGCGGCCTGCGCGGCAGCGCGCGCTTCGACCACACCCAGCCGCTGGACTTCGATGCGCTGCGTGGTCGGCTGCTCTCGTCCTCCTATGCCCCGCAGGAAGGCCACCCGCAGCACGCGCCGATGCTGGCCGCGCTGCGCACGCTGTTCGACACCACCTCGGTCGACGGCACGGTCGGCTTCGACTACGACACCCGCGTCTTTGCCGGTACCCTTGGGACCGGGGACATCACAGGAACGCACGCATGAACGCCATCGCACGTCCTACCAGCAGCCTGGCCGTGGTGGCCTTGGTGTTCGGCATCCTCGGCTGGACTTTCCTGCCGGCCATCGGCGCGATCGTCGCGGTGATCACCGGCCACATGGCCCGCGCGGAAATCCGCCGCAGCGGCGGCCAGATGGAGGGCGACGGCATGGCGGTCGCCGGGCTGGTGTTGGGCTGGCTGGCGATCGGCCTGGCCATCGCCGGCATCGCGGCCTTCATCCTCTTCTTCGGCGGCATCGCCGCCATCGCTGCGCTGAGCCACTGATCGCATGTACGGACTCGCCCGCCCCTTTCTTTTCACCATGGATGCCGAGCGCGCCCACGGCGCCGGCCTGCGTGCGCTGGAGGCGGCCTATCGCACCGGCACCTCCGGCCTGCTGACCCGCAAGCCCAAGCCGATGCCAACCAAGGTCTTCGGCCTGGACTTCCCCAATCCGGTCGGCCTGGCCGCGGGCCTGGACAAGAACGGCGCCCACATTGATGCGCTGCTGGCGCTGGGCTTCGGCTTTGTCGAAGTGGGCACCATCACGCCACGCCCGCAGGCCGGCAACCCGCAGCCGCGCATGTTCCGCCTGCCGCAGCACAAGGCGGTGATCAACCGCCTGGGCTTCAACAACCAGGGCGTGGACGTGCTGGTGCGCAACGTGCAGCGCGCGCGCCGCAAGGGCGGCCTGCTGGGCATCAACATCGGCAAGAACAAGGACACGCCCAACGAGTCGGCGGCCGACGATTACCTGTTCTGCCTGGAGCGCGTGTATCCGCTGGCCGACTACATCACGGTCAACATCTCCTCGCCCAACACCGCCGGCCTGCGCGAGCTGCAGGAAGAACAAGCCCTGCGCCAGCTGATCGGCACCCTGCGCGAGGCGCAGGAAAAACTCGGCGCCCAGCACGGCAAGCGCGTGCCGATGCTGGTCAAGGTCGCGCCCGACCTGTCCGACGAGGACATCGATGCGGTCTGCCGGGTGCTGAGCGACCTGTCGGTCGATGGCGTGATCGCCACCAACACCACGGTGGATCGCAGCCTGGTCCATGCCCATCGCCATGCCGCGCAGGCCGGTGGCCTGTCCGGCGCGCCGCTGATGGCGCAATCGACCATGGTCCTGCGCCGGATGCGCGCGCGCCTGCCCGATGGCATCCCGATCATCGGCGTGGGCGGCATCACTTCCGGCGCCGATGCGGTGGCCAAGATGTCCGCTGGCGCGGCGCTGACCCAGATCTATTCCGGCCTGGTCTACCAGGGCCCGTCGCTGGTCTATGACTGCGTGGAAGCCATCCGCCGCCGCCGCGAGCAACCCAGCCGCGGCGCGGTCGCCCCGGTATGAGCGCCGCCTGGCGCCTGACGGAACACGCCCCGCTCCGCACCCGCAACACCCTCGGCGTTGACGCGTCCGCGCGTTGGCTGCTGGAACTCACCGACATCGCCGCACTGCCCGCCGCGCTCGCACTGCCGCAGCTGCGGGCGCTGCCGTGGCTGCCGCTGGGCGCGGGCAGCAACCTGCTGCTGGCCGGCGATCTTGAAGGCGTGGCGCTGTCCTTCGACGCGCGCGCCGTGGCTATCGTCGGCGAGGACGGCGACCGCGTCCTGGTCCGCGCCGAAGCCGGCCTAGCCTGGCATGAGCTGGTGCTGTGGACGCTCGATCAAGACCTGTGCGGGATGGAAAACCTCGCGCTGATCCCCGGCACCGCCGGCGCCTGCCCGATCCAGAACATCGGCGCGTACGGCGTGGAAGTGGGCGAGCTGATCGACAGCGTCGACGCTTTCGATACGCACACCGGCACGGCGGTGCGGCTGGACCGCGCGGCCTGCGGGTTCGGCTATCGCGACAGCGTGTTCAAGCAGCAGCCAGGGCGCTGGATCATCACCGCGGTGACCTTCGCCCTGTCGCGCACGCCGTCGCTGCGCCTGGACTACGCCGGCCTGCGCCACGAGCTGGCCGACATGGGCATCGAACACCCCGGCGCGCGCGACGTGGCCAATGCGGTGATCCGCGTGCGCAGCCGCAAGCTGCCCGACCCGGCCGTGCTGGGCAACGCCGGCAGTTTCTTCAAGAACCCGATCGTGGCCGCGTCGCTGGCCGATCGCCTGGAATCGGAACTCCCCGGACTGCCGGTCTTCAGTGGCGATGCCGCCGACACCCGCAAGCTCTCGGCCGCGTGGTTGATCGAACGCGCCGGCTGGAAGGGCCATCGCAACGGCGACGCCGGCGTGTCACCCGAGCACGCCCTGGTGCTGGTCAACCACGGCCACGCCAGCGGCGCGCAGGTGCTGGCGCTGGCGCGCGAGATCGCCGCTTCGGTGCAGGCGCGCTTTGGCGTGGCGATCGAGCCCGAGCCGCGCATCGTCGGAGACCACTGGTGATCGCAGCCCCGCCGGCCCCGCTGCGTGCGGCCCTGCTGATGCTGGCCAGCACCGTGTCCTTCGGCCTGATGGCGATCAACATCCGCCTGGCCAGCCAGTCGCTGGAAACCACCGAGGTCGCGTTCTTCCGCAATGCCTTCGGCCTGTTGGCGCTGCTGCCGCTGGTGCTGCGCCCGGGCAAGCCGCTGCCGCGCACCCAGCACCTGCCGCGCTACCTGATCCGCACGGTGATCGGGTTGGCCTCGATGCTGTGCGGCTTCTGGGCGATCGGCCACCTGCCGCTGTCGCAGGCGATCTCGCTGTCCTATTCCACGCCGCTGTTCGTCACCATCGCCGCCGTGTTCTGGCTGGGCGAGAAGGTCCACATGCGCCGCTGGCTGGCGGTGGCCGCCGGCTTCATCGGCGTGCTGGTGATCCTGCGGCCGGGCTCGTCGCAGTTCTCGCCCGGATTGCTGGTGGCGGTGGCGGCGGCGGTGATCAGCGCGATCGTGGCGATCCAGATCAAGCAGCTCTCGCGCCTGGATGCGCCGGACACGGTGGTGTTCTACACCTACCTGTTCTGGGTGCCGATGTCGCTGGTGCCGGCGCTGTTCCAGTGGCACTGGCCGCAGGGCATCACCTGGCTGTGGCTGGTCTGCACGGGCGTGTTCGGCACCGGCGGCCAGCTGCTGTGGACGCGCGCGCTCAAGCTGGGCGAAGTCTCGGCGCTGCAGCCGATCAGCTTCATGCAGCTGCCGCTGGTGATCGTGATGGGCTGGTGGCTGTTCGGCGAGCGCCTGGATGGCTGGACCGCGCTGGGCGCCGGCATCATCCTCGGTTCCACCGCCTACATTGCCCACCGCGAAGCCACCCTGGCCCGGCGCGCGGCCACCAATGCCCCCGTCGAAGGCGCCAAGCCCGGCGAATAACTGCGAGGACACGCGATGCAGACCATCGGCCTGATCGGCGGCATGAGCTGGGAATCCACCCTGCCCTACTACCGCATCCTCAACGAAACCGTGCGCGACGCCCTTGGCGGCCTGCACTCGGCCAAGGTGCTGCTGCACAGCGTGGACTTCCACGAGATCGAAACCCTGCAGCACGCCGGCGACTGGGACGCGGCCGGTGAGGCGATGGCCGCCGCGGCGCGCTCGCTGCACGCTGGCGGCGCCGACTTCATCGTGTTGTGCACCAACACCATGCACAAGGTCGCCGATGCGATCACCGCCGCTACGCCGCTGCCGCTGCTGCACATCGCCGACGGCACCGCCGACGCGCTGGCCGCCGCCGGCATCACTCGCGTCGGCCTGCTCGGCACCCGCTTCACGATGGAACAGGATTTCTACCGCAAGCGACTGGAGGCACGCGGTGTCGAGGTGGTGATTCCAGACGCGGACGACCGCGACCACGTGCACCGCATCATCTACGACGAACTCTGCCAGGGCGTGATCCGCGATCCGTCGCGCGATCTCTATCGCCACGTCATGGCACGCCTGGCCGAAGCCGGCGCGCACGGCATCATCCTGGGCTGCACCGAAATCTCGCTCCTGGTCGATCAATCCGATGCCAGCGTACCGCTGTTCGACACCACTGCCCTGCATGCGCGGGCGGCGGCATTGCGGTCAATCGAAGGTTGAATCAGCGCGCCGCGGGCTCGACCTGCAGCGTCTTCCACGGCCGCCGCGCACCGCGGAAGACCGCCGCGTAGATACCCACGACCCAGGCAATCGACGCGGCCCAGCCACCGAGGATGTCGGACGGATAATGCACGCCCAGGTAGATGCGTGAGACGCCGACCGCCAACGCGAAAGCGCCGGCCAGCAGCAGCACCGGCCAACGCCAGCGCGACCCCCACGCCAGCAGGACGAGCACCACGACGAAGGTCATCGAGCCCATCGCATGGCCGCTGGGGAAGCTGAAGGTGTCCTGCGGCGAGATCGATTCCCACAGCGTCGGGCGCGCGCGGGCAAACAGCTGCTTGGTGGTGAGGTTGAGCAGCGCCGAACCCAGTAGCGCGACACCGGCGAAGGTCGCCTCGCGCCAGCGGCGGCGCGCCAGCAGCACGCCCACCAGCACCACGTCGAGGATGATCACGCCCTGGTAGCCGGCCCAGCTGATCGCCAGGAAGGCGTGATCCAGCCACGGGCCGGAAGCGGCTTTGGCGCGCAGCAGGATCGGTTCGTCGAAGACGAAGCTCTCGGCTTCGTGAACCTCTTCACCCAGCTCGGCGAAGCCCCACAGCGGCAGCAGGATCGCCGCGAACAGCAGGCCCATGCGCCAGCCGATCCGCTCCAGGACGCGGCCGATGACGCCCGCGCCGGCGCGCGCCTCAGGCGGCACTGCGCGCGTAGTTTTTGTCGACGTATTCGTCGATCAGGGCGACGAATTCATAGGCGATGTTCTCGCCGCGCAGGGTGATCGCCTTTTCGCCATCGATGAATACCGGCGCCGAAGGCGCTTCGCCCGTGCCCGGCAGCGAGATGCCGATGTTGGCGTGGCGCGATTCGCCGGGGCCGTTGACCACGCAGCCCATCACCGCCAGCGTCATGTGCTCGGCGCCGGGGCGGGTGATCTTCCACTCCGGCATCTTGCCGCGCACATGTTCCTGCACGACCTTGGCCAGCTCCTGGAAGAACTCGCTGGTGGTGCGGCCACAGCCCGGACAGGCGGTGACCATCGGCGTGAACGCACGCAGGCCGGTGGTCTGCAGCAGCTCCTGGGCGACGATGACTTCCTGCGTGCGCGAGGTGCCGGGCTCGGGCGTGAGCGAGATGCGGATGGTGTCGCCGATGCCTTCCTGCAGCAGCACGGCCAGCGCCGCCGACGAGGCGACGATGCCTTTGCTGCCGATGCCGGCTTCGGTCAGGCCCAGGTGCAGGGCAAAGTCGCTGCGGCGGGCCAGGTCGCGATAGACCGCGATCAATTCCTGCACGCCGGAAACCTTGGCCGACAGCACGATGCGATCGGCCGGCAGGCCGATTTCCACCGCACGATGCGCCGAATCCAGCGCCGAGCGGATCAGCGCCTCGCGCAGCACCGCCGTGGCGTCCCACGGCTGGGCGCGCTGGGCGTTTTCGTCCATCAGCGCGGCGGCCAGCGACTGGTCCAGCGAGCCCCAGTTGGCGCCGATGCGCACCGGCTTGTTGTACTGGATCGCAAACTCGATCAGCTGCGCGAACTGTGTGTCCTTCTTCTTGCCGAAGCCGACGTTGCCCGGGTTGATGCGGTACTTGGCCAGCGCCTCGGCGCAAGCCGGTTCACCCGCCAGCAGCTGGTGGCCGTTGTAGTGGAAGTCGCCGATCAGCGGGACCTCGATCCCCATCATCGCCAGCTTGTCGACGATGCGCGGGATGGCCGCGGCAGACTCGGCGTTGTTGACGGTCAGGCGCACCATTTCCGAGCCGGCGCGCCACAGTTCGGCCACCTGCTTGACGCTGCTGGCGATGTCGGCGGTGTCGGTATTGGTCATCGACTGCACCACCACCGGCGCGCCGCCGCCCAGGATCACCTTACCGACCTGCACCCCGTGGGTGATGCGGCGTGGCTGGCCGCCAGCGGCGACGGGCGTGGAGTCGGGGAGCGGCAACGGCGTGGGAATGGCATTCATGTCGCCCATTTTACCGGGCACGGGTGACCGGGAGGCGACTGGCGCACGTGATCGCGTGGACCAATGTGTCCCCGTTCCAGGTTGCCCCCCGGCAAGGCTGGAACAGGGACGTGTTGCCGATCGGCGCCCTCGCCGCCAGCCCCCGTCTCCACGGGCGCCGCGGCGAACCAGGACGCAGGCCGGTCTGCGGCAGCCCCCTGTCATCAGCGCTGCCTGCGTCCTGCCTGGGGTTACGCGTTGTTCGCGCAGGCGGATGCAGCAGGAAAGCGCGCGACCGCCCGTGCCGACGAACGGTCATGCGGGCAGGCCGGGCTTGCAGCGTGCGGTAGGGTATTCGGATGGAAGCCCCCGCCCGCGACGTCCTCACCCCCACCCAGCTCAACACCCTGGCCCGCGACCTGCTGGAAGGCAGTTTCCCCGCGATCTGGGTCGAGGCCGAGCTGGGCAACGTGACCCGTCCGGCATCCGGGCACCTGTATTTCACGCTCAAGGACGCGCGCGCGCAGATCCGCTGCGCCATGTTCAAGCCCAAGAGCACCTGGCTGAAATTCGCCCCGCGCGAAGGCCTGCGCGTGCTGGCCCGCGGCCGCCTGACGCTGTATGAGGCGCGCGGCGACTACCAGCTGGTGCTGGACCACATGGAGGAAGCCGGCGAAGGCGCCCTGCGCCGGGCCTTCGAACAGCTCAAGGCGCGGCTGCAGGCCGAAGGGTTGTTCGACCCGGAGACCAAGCGGCCGCTGCCCGAATTCCCGCAGCGCCTGGCGGTGATTACCTCGCCCAGCGGCGCGGCGGTGCGCGATGTGATCAGCGTGCTGGGGCGGCGTTTTCCGCTGCTGCAGGTCGACGTGCTGCCCACGCAGGTCCAGGGCGCCACGGCCGCCGCGCAGATCGCCGCGCTGGTGCGCGCCGCAGGTGACAGCGGCCGCTACGACGCAGTGCTGGTAACGCGCGGCGGCGGTTCGATCGAAGACCTGTGGGCCTTCAACGAGGAAATCCTGGTCCGCGCGGTCGCCGAATGCGCCGTGCCGGTGGTCTCGGCGGTGGGCCACGAAACCGACTTCACCCTGTGCGACTTCGCCGCCGACCTGCGCGCGCCCACGCCGTCGGCCGCAGCCGAACTGCTGGTACCGTCGCTGACCGATCTGGCCACGCGCCTGCGCGGCCTGGGCCGGCGCCTGCACACGCTGCACGCCCATCGCATGGACCGCACGATGCAGCGCGTCGATCGCGCCTGGTTGCGCCTGCAGGCGCAAGGCCCGCAGGCCCGCGTCGAACTGATGCGCCGTCGCCACACCGACGCGCTGCGCAGGTTGCAGGCGCAGTGGCAGGTGCAGCTGGACGCGCGCCGCGCGCGCCTGCGCCATGCCGAGAGCGTGCTGCGCGCGCATTCGCCTCAGCGCCGGCTGGCCGTGCTGGCCGAACGCCTCGCCGCGCTCAAGCCACGCCCGCAGGCCGCCATCGCCCGCCAGCTACAGCGCGATGCATTGCGACTGCGCGGCCTGGTGCGCTCGCTGGAAGCGGTCAGCCCGCTGGCCACCGTCGCGCGTGGCTACGCACTGGTGACCCGCGAGGACGATGGCACGCTAGTGCGCTCGACCACCCAGGTCGCCGAAGGCGATCGCTTGAACGCGCGCTTGGCCGACGGCCAGCTCAGGGTGCAGGTGCTGCCGCCGCGGGACTGAGTTCGGACGCCGTCGCGGCGACCATCGCCGGCTGCCAGTGATCGGTGATCAGGCCGGTGAGTTCCTCGGAGGTGCCGAAATGGTGGCCGCCCGGCGTCATGCGCACTGCGATGCCACTGGCGCGCAGGGACGGGCACAGGCTGTCCTCTTCTTCCTCGCCGTAGACGCAGAGCAGCTTGTCCGTCGGGATCGCCTGCAGCTGCGGCGCCACCGGATGCGTGTCGCCCCCGCTCCAGCCCAGCCAGCCGCCGATGCGCACGGTGAACCCCGTGCCCGACGAAAGGCCCAGCAGCGACACGGTCCGGACCTGCGCCTGCTGATCTGCGGGCAGCCGCGCATAAAGGAACGGCATGACATCAGCGCCGAACGAATACCCCACCAGGTCCACGCGCGTCACGTGCCAGCGCTGCCGGTATTCGGCGATCACTGCCGATAGATCCGCAGCGGCGCGCTCGGGGGATTTTTCCGACCAGAAGTAGCGCAGGCTGTTCCAGCCCAGCACCGAATAGCCCTGCCGGTGCAGCTGCTCGGCCACGTCCTTGTCCAGCGCGGCCCAGCCGCCATCGCCGCTCATCAGGATCACCAAACGGTCCGAGCCTGCGTGCGGCAGCTCGATCAACGGCAGGCCACGGAACTGCGGCACCGCCGGCGGAAACCGCTGCACGGCCGTCGCCACCCAATCCTTGGCGGGCAACCGGGAGACAGTCGCCGCCTGCACCGGCTTGCCCTCGCACGTCGCGGCAGTCACCGCGTCTTCGCCGACGATCGTCGCGCCCGGCCATGCGGCGGCAGATGACGCCAGCGCCTGCCGGACCAGCGTGCCGCCGTTGCCCATGCCGACCAGCATCGGCGCCAGGTACTGATCCACGCCGGCGCCACGCAGCACGCGCAGGCCGAGCCATTTCAATTCGTTGGAAGCCGCTTCGCACTGGTCCGGATGGTGCGCGAGATAACGCGTGGCATCGACGATGCCCACCACCGCACCGTCCTTCGCCAGCGCTTGCGCAGCTTGATCGAGGTCAGGCGAGCGCGCCTGCCCGAGCAGCAATACCAGCGCGCGCGGCTCGCCGTGCGGACGCACCACCAGCACGTTGCCGAAGGCGCCGCCGACACGCCGCTGCTGCAGCCAGTGATTGCCCAGGAAGCCGGCCACGACCAGTCCCGCGACCACCACCAGCATCGTCATTCCCTGCTTGCCGGAAAGCCTCACCGCCATTGCGCCATCGCCCCTGTCACGCACGGCGGAAGCCCGCCCGTGCAGGCAGTAACGGGCGAAACGCGCTTGTTGGGCCAACGCGAAGTTCCAAGACCGCATCCGGGTCCTGCGCGCGTGCGTTGCGGATTAGGAAGACAGGCCAAGCCCGTCGCTTCGACGCCCCCTCGGCATTCGCCTAAAAAAAGACAGCGCGGCCAACCCCGCTGACACAACTGGCGCGTTTGCAGCTCCTGTCCATCAAGGGAGTCACCGCCATGTCGCACCTGCCTCGCCCTTACCTGACCCTGCTTGCCGTTGCCCTGCTTGCCGCCTGCTCCACCGCGCCCGCGCCGCAGGCGGTGGCGCCACCACCGCCGGAAGCTCCGCGCGTGCAGATGGCCGACGCCTCTCTGGCCAAAGCCAGCGCCAACTCCGCACACATGTCGCTCCGGGCCGAGCAGCGCGCGAAGACCTACACCCCACCGGCCCCGCCGGCGCCGCCCGCCCCGATGGCGGACGTGGCGGCTTTCGCCTTGGCCCCGCCCGGCATCATTCCAATGCCGTCGCAGATTCCCGCCCCCGCCAATACCGAGCGCTACGCCCACAACGACGACAACCCGGTCCAGCGCACCGCCGAGCAGCCGGTGTCGACCTTTTCCATCGACGTGGATACCGGCAGCTACAGCAACATGCGGCGCATGGTCAGCCAGGGCCAGCGGCCGCCGGCCGACGCGGTGCGCGCCGAGGAGTTCATCAACTACTTCGACTATCAC
This sequence comes from Pseudoxanthomonas sp. GM95, assembly GCF_900109775.1. GTDB lineage: Bacteria > Pseudomonadota > Gammaproteobacteria > Xanthomonadales > Xanthomonadaceae > Pseudoxanthomonas_A. The sequence goes on along the minus strand of NZ_FOAX01000001.1, from coordinate 796,529 downwards.
CACCCGGCACCGGCCGATCAGCAGACGCCATTCCGCGTCACCACAGAGTTGGCGCCCGCACCGTGGAATGCCCAGCGCCAGCTGCTGATGATCGGCATCAAGGGTTACGAGCTGCCCAAGCGCGCACTGCCCGCCTCCAACCTGGTGTTCCTGCTGGATACCTCTGGCTCGATGAATTCGGCCGACAAGCTGCCGCTGCTCAAGCAGTCGCTGGCGATGCTGGTGCCGCAATTGCGCGCGCAGGATCGCGTGTCGATCGTGGTCTACGCCGGCTCGGCCGGACTGGTACTACCGCCGACGCCGGGCGATCAGCATCGCAAGATCCTCGCCGCGCTGGACCAGTTGGAAGCTGGCGGCAGCACCAACGGCGGCGACGGCATCCGCCTGGCCTATGCGATGGCGCGGCAGGCCTTCATCAAGGGCGGTAGCAACCGCGTGATCCTGGCCACAGATGGCGATTTCAACGTCGGCACGGTCAGCCAGGACGCGCTGGAAACCCTGGTCGGCGACGCGCGCAAGTCCGGCATCGCACTGACCACGCTGGGCTTCGGCCAGGGCAACTACAACGATGAACTTGCCGAGCGCCTGGCCGATGTCGGCGACGGCAACCATGCCTACATCGACTCGGACAAGGAAGCGCGCAAGGTGCTGGTCCAGCAGATGCAGGGCACGCTGCTGACCATCGCCCGCGACGTGAAGATCCAGGTCGAGTTCAACCCGGCCGCCGTGGCCGAGTACCGGCTGATCGGCTACGAGAACCGCGCCCTGCGCCGCGAGGACTTCGCCAACGACAAGGTCGATGCCGGCGACATCGGCGCCGGGCACGAAGTCACCGCTCTGTACGAACTGACCCCGACCGGTTCGGAGGCCGCGCGCCTGCAGGCCCTGCGCTACGGCGAAAAATCCTCAGGCAACGGCGATGCGCGCGAAGTGGCCGACCTGCGCCTGCGCTACAAGCGCCTGGACAGCGACACCAGCACCTTGATCGACACGCCGATCCTGGCCGCGTCCCTGCGCCCGCAGCCCAGCGACACGCTGCGCTTCGCCAGCGCGGTGGCCGGCTACGCCGACCTGCTGCGCGGTGGCAGCCGCTTCGACGGCTGGGGCTGGGAGCAGGTGCTGGCCACCGCGCGCGACGCCCGGGGCGAGGACCGCGACGGCCTGCGCGCGGAGTTCGCCACCCTGGTCGACCAGGCCCACCGCCTGGTCACGCCAGGCGATGAGGTCGCGGTCGCGCCCGCAAGCCGCTGATGGCTATGGACGCCCCCGGCGCGCTTAAGCCGCCGGGGGCGTCTTGCTGAATACGGGGTTCGTCCCGGCCGGCGGAACAGCCGGGGCCTTGCGACCAAAGAAACGACCGGACGTGAGGATCACTGTACATATGTGCGGATAACATACGCTCAGCACAGTTCGCCATCTTCTGACATGTCCCGCACCACCCCGCGCCTGCTCCTGATCGTTGCCCTCCTGCTTGCGGCCGTCGCCGCGCCTGCGATGGCTGATGAAGGCAACAGCCAGGCCGCCATGGCAGTGAGGCTGAAGGTGGTGCCGACCTGCACGATCACCCACGACACCGCGGTGAACGTCAGTTGCTCGCCCGAAACGCCGGCTCCGACGGCCGTGCATGCGACCAGCGCTCCGGCCGCCCTGTGGACGGCCACGTCGCAGGCCGACACGCAGGCCGATGTGGAACGGATCGATATCGTCTTCTGATCCAGCGGGCCGGATGGCCCGATCAGGCGCCGGTCACAGCACCCGTTCGCCCAGCACCGGGCCCGGACGCCCCAGGAAATACCCCTGCGCATAGCTGCAGCCCAGGCCCTGCAGGGCTTCCATCTGCGCCTGCGTTTCCACGCCTTCGGCGATCGTTTCGATGCCCAGCGTGCCGGCCAGCGCCAGGATCGCGCGGACCAGGCCGACGCTCTCCGGGCGGCTCGCGCTGGAGATGCCGGAAATGAAGCTGCGGTCGATCTTCAATGCCGAAATCGGGAACCGATGCAGGTAGGACAGCGCCGAGAAGCCTGTGCCGAAATCGTCCAGCTGGGCCAGCACGCCGTTCTCGCGCAGCAGCTGCAGCATGCGCAGCGTGCGCGGCGCATCGTCCAGCAGCGCCATCTCGGTCAGTTCGACGCGCAGCTGCGCCGGGTTGGCGCCTACGCCACGCAACAGCGCCAGCAGGCGTTCGGCGAAGTCCGGCGAGCGGAAATGCCGCGGCGACACGTTCACCGAGATGTAGCCGTCCACGCCGCTGGCGATGCGCTGGGCGACCTGCTCGTACAGCAGCCAGTCGACCTGTTCGATCAGGCCGCTGTCTTCGCCCAGGGCGATGAACTCGGCCGGCAGCAGCAGGCCGCGGCGCTCGTGGTGCCAGCGCAGGAGGGCTTCGTGGCCGATCGCCTGGCCGTCCTGCAGGCGCACGATCGGCTGGTAGAACGGGCTGAAATCGCGGCCGTTGATGGCACGACGCAGGTCGGCTTCCAGGTCCAGGCTGCGCATCGCGGCCTCGCGCATGGCCTCGTCGAACACCGCGCTGCGATCACGGCCCTGCGCCTTGGCGCGGTACATCGCGGCGTCGGCGTCGCGCAGGAGTTCTTCGCCACTCTGGTAGCGCGGATGCCAGGCCGCGATGCCGATGCTGGCCGCGGGGAACAGCTCGCGCCCGGCCACCCACATCGGCTGGTTGAGTGCCTCAAGCAGGCGCGAGGCGAAGTCGACCACTTCGCGCGCATCGGCGTGGTAGTGGATGACCATCGCGAACTCGTCGCCGCCCAGGCGCGCGACCAGGTCGCCATCGCGGACCTGCGCGGTGATCCGGCGGGCCACTTCGATCAGCAGCTCGTCGCCGGCCGCGTGGCCGATGGAATCGTTGACCAGTTTGAAGCGGTCCAGGTCCATGAACAGCACGGCGAAATCGCTGCCCTGCCCCAGCCGTGCCCGCGCAATCGCCGCGGCCAGGCTGTCCAGCAGGAACGCGCGGTTGGGCAGTCCCGTCAGCGCATCGTGCGTGGCCTGGTAGGTCAGGCGCTGCTCGGCGCGCAGGCGTTCGCCCATCTGCGCCATCAGCTTGGCATTGGCCTCGGCCAGCTCGAAAGTGCGCTCCTCGACCCGGCGCTCCAGCTCAAAGTGCGCGGTGCGGAGCGACTCGCGCGCACGCTGGCGCGACAGACCATTGCCGATGTGGTGGGCCACGAAACTCAGCAGGTTCTGGTCGTGTGCGGTGTAGCGCACTTCAGGCGAATAGCTCTGCACCACCACGCAGCCGCGCGTCTCGCCGCCCTGCAGCAGTGGCACGCCCAGCCAGCTGTGCGCCGGCGGGCCGTGCTGTACCAGCTGGCCTTCGTCGGTCAGCGTGGCCACCACATTGGGATCGGCCAGCAGCGGCTTGCTGGTGTCGATCACGAACTCGGTCAGGCCCTGGCTGACCCGGCGCGACTTGCGCACCGGATCGCGCTCATCGATCGAGTACGGGAAATGCAGCGATTGGCCATCTTCGCCCAGTAGCGCGATGTAGAAATTGCGCGCGACGATCAGCTCATCCACCACGCCGTGCACGGCCGAATAGAAATGCTCCAGCGTCGCCGAGGTGTTGGCCAGGTCCGTGATGCGGAACAGCGCGCCCTGCAGCTTCTCGGCACGCTTGCGTTCGATGATCTCGGCCTGCAGCTCGCGGTTGGCCAGCTGCAGTTCGCGGGTGCGCTCCTGGATGCGGCCTTCCAGCTCCTCATGCGCATGGCGACGATCCATCGCGGTGAGGATGTGCTGGGCCACGTAGGCCAGCAGCGCGCGGTCCTCGTCGGTGTAGCTGGCCGGAGTGTCGTAGCTCTGCACCACGATCGCGCCGCAGACACGGTCGTCGCGGCGCATCGGCACGCCCAGCCAGTCCAGACTGTCCGGGCCGTGGCTGACGTCGGGCACCACGCCCAGACGCTGGCGCACGACCGTCGATGGTCCACGCAGCGGCTGGCCATGCTGCAGCAGCCCCATGGTCATGCTGTTGTGCATTTCCTCCTCGCTGAACTCACGGTCCGGCTCGGCCACGTACGGGTCGATCAGATCGGCGAAATAGAGGAAGCGCACCGTGCGCCGGACATCGTCGTACAGCACGATGTAGCAGTTCTCCGCATACATCAGCGTGCCGATCACGACGTGGATCCGGCGCAGCATTTCGTGCATTTCGAGATCGGCGCTGGCCACGTCGGCGATCTCGTATAGCGCCTGCTGCAGGCGCTTGGATTTTTCCAGCGACACCACGCGGGCTTGGGCGCGCTCGGCTTCCAGCGTGGCGCCGATCAACGCCCGCGCCGCATCCTGCCAGGCCTGTGCCTGGGCCGCCGGCAGCGGCGCCGGCACGCTGGCGGCCACCGACATGCGCGCGTTGCCTTCCTGGTTGGACCAGGCCAGCAGCAGCATCGTCGGGTCCTGCGACGGCGCAGGCTGGCTGTCCCACAGGGCTTGTTCGGCCTGCCGCTTGAGGAAGCCCGGCACCTCGGCCGTGGCCGCGCCGCCCGCGCCGATCGCCCAGTCGCGCCAGCACGCCACCACATGCCCACCTACCGGCAGCAGGCCGCACAGCACCTGCGCCACGGCGTCAGTCGCCACAGCGTGGGCACCGGTCTGCACGTTGGCAGGAGCGGTCTGGCCAGACATTTGGTTTCCCCCTTTCAACAGGCACGCCCTTCGCGGCCGCAGATGTCGATGCGCGCCAGCTCTGAACGGCCCGGCTGCGGGATCGACCCCGGAGTGGGCAGGTGTGCGTTTCCATAGGCATGGCACACGTCACATCTCCCACGTTGCAAGTATACGCAACCGGTTATCACGGAAGCGCCACGGCGGCAACTCGTCATCGGGCTCGCTCCTGCTTTGAGACCGCGGCCACACAACGTAGGCTTGCGCCCGTGAACGACGCGGCAGAGCCCACCGATGACGTGCTGATGCTGGCCTACGCCGCCGGCGACGTGCGCGCGTTCGAGCAGCTCTATGGTCGCCATCGCGGACCGCTGTATCGGTTCCTGATGCGCCAGCTGCGCAACACCGCGCTGGCCGACGAGCTGTTCCAGGATGTCTGGCAGCGGGTGATCGCCGCGCGCGACAGCTGGCAGCCGGACGCGGCGTTTTCCACGTGGCTGTTCCGGATCGCCCACAACCGGCTGAACGACCATTGGCGTGCGCAGAAGCACCGCCCCGCCGCGCCCGAGGATGCCGATGCGCGCACCGCGCAGGTGCCCGACCCTGAAACCCCCGAGCGGCAGCTGTCCGAGTTCGAGCAGCGCCGCGACCTGCAGCGCGCCCTGGACGCGCTGCCGGAAGAACAACGCGAGGTCCTGATTTTGCGACTGGAGCAGGAACTGACCCTGGAGGAGATCGGGCAGATCACCGGTGTCGGCCGGGAAACCGTGAAATCACGGCTGCGATACGCCATGGACAAGCTGCGCGCGGGGATCGGCGCATGACCACGCCGCGCGAGCCCCTGAGCCCGGAAGAACGCGCCCTGGCCCAGCGCCTGGGTCGCGGTGCCGGCCCGGCCGAACCGGGTCCATCGCTGGACGCGCGCATCCTGGCGATGGCGCAAGCGGCCGTGGACGCCGATCGCACCAGTGAAACGCCCGTGTCATCAGCCCCCCCTTTGGTCGCTTCCGCACCGGCCACGGCTTCGACACCCGAAGCGGTTGCGGCGCCAACCCGGCCGGCCGTGATGCCGTCCCGCCGTCGCCCGGCTCAACGGCGCTGGACGCTCGGCCTGGGCGTGGCCGCCTCGGTCCTGCTGGCGGTGACGATCAGCTGGCAGCTGCGCCCGCAGCGCACGACCGAGCGCGTCTACGAGACCGGCGCGGCCAGCGATGCCGCGCCGGCCCCGCTGCTTCAAAACGAAAGCCCCGCGCCCGCCGCGCCGATGGCCAAGGTCGACGCCGCCGCCGAAGCTGCGGCACGTCCGCGCGCGTCGGTGCCACCGGCACCGAAGGCCATGCCGCTGCCGCCCCCGCCCGAAGCCCCCGAGATTCGCGAGGTTCCGCCGCCTGCCCCGGAACCACCGCCTGCACCGGCCCCGGCCGCGCCGGAAGCAGCGGCACCTGCGCCCGCGATGACTTACAGCCCGCCTGCGCCGCCCTCCCCGCCCGCACCACGGGCGTCGCGGGTCACTGATACGGAAGACGCTTTTGCTCCGCCACCGCCACCGCCACCGCCGGTTGTAGCCACCGAGTCCGATCAACTTGAGGCACGGGCCGCTGCCGCGACGCTCGCTCAGTCCGTGCAGCTCAAGCGCGAGCAGGCGCAGAAAAGTGCGCCAGGCGCCGTTGAGCAACTGCGCGCCGCCCAGCAGGCTGCTTCGGCAAATTACGCTCTCCCCGCCGTGCCCCCGCAGATCCCGAGACCGGCCGCCGATCGCGCGGTTGCCGTCAGTCCGGCAGCCAACGTGCGCCGGCAGGTCGCGGAGGACCGCCAACTCTCCGCCGACCAATGGCTGCAGGCCATCCGCCGGCACCGCTTCGAGGGCGACAGCGCGCTGGCACGGGCCAGCCTGCAGGCCTTCGTGCAGCAGCACCCGGACGTGGCGATCCCCGAGGACCTGCGTCCGCTGCTGCCATGAGCGACACGCTGGCCGGCCCGCTCCGGCAGGAAACCGGAATCAAGCACAGCCGCTTCATCGTCCACGCCGGGCCGGCCGCGTCGGCCGACGCGGCGATGGCCTTCATCGCCAGTGCGAGCGAAATCGGCGCCACCCACAACTGCTGGGCCTGGCGCGTGGGTGAGGCGTTCCGCTCCAGCGACGATGGCGAACCCGGCGGCAGCGCGGGCCGGCCGATCCTGGCCGCCATCGACGGCGCCGGCTTCGACCAGATCGCCGTGGTGGTCACGCGCTGGTACGGCGGCATCAAGCTGGGCGTCGGCGGCCTGGTCCGCGCCTACGGCGGCTGCACCGCCAGCGCCCTGCGCGAGGCACCGCGCCTGCCGCTGCTGCAACTGATCGAACTTGAGATCGCCTGCAGCTTCGACGACCTGGGCCACGTGCACGCTGCGCTGGCGGCCTTCGGCGCGGAGAAGCGCGACGAGGCCTTCGACGCGCAGGGCGCGCGCCTGACCCTGCGCCTGCCCGCCGACCAGGCCGACACCTTGAAAAACCACCTGCGCGACGCCACCCGTGATCGGGTGCGATGGCCTGGCCCGGCCGACGCCGTATCCACGGCCGCGGGCTGATGCTGGCCGCGCGGGTTCCCGCCTCGGGAACCTCCGTAGCGGGCGGCGGTCGATGGCTGCGCCGCATTGCACCTCCTTTTTTGCCGGAACCTCCATGACGTCTCCCCAGGCCTCCACGCTCCCCGCCGCCGGCACGACCGAACACAGCACCAAATCCAAGCCCAAGCTCGGCAGCCTGCGGGCGCTGTGGCCGTTCGTGCGCCAGCACCTGGGGCTGTTCATCGCGTGGCTGGTGGCGCTGGCGGTGGCCTCGGCGGCGACGCTGAGCCTGCCCAACGCGGTCAAGCAGATGATCGACCACGGCTTCAGCAGTGGCGCCAACATCGACAAGGCGTTCCTGGGGCTGTTCGGCGTGGCGGTGGTGCTGGCGCTGGCCAGTGCGGCGCGCTTCTACTTCGTGTCGCTGCTGGGCGAACGCGTGGTCGCCGACCTGCGCCGCCAGCTCTACGCACACTTGCTGGGCCTGGACGCGCAGTTCCACGACCGCAACCGCAGCGGCGAACTGGTCTCGCGGCTTTCAGCCGACAGCGAACTGCTGCGCAGCGTGGTCGGCAGTGCGATGTCGGTGGCGGTGCGCAGCTCGGTCACGGTGATCGGCTCGGTGGTGATGATGTTCATCGCCAGCCCGCGCCTGGCTGCGTTCGCGCTGGTCGGCATCCCGCTGGCGGTGGTGCCGATCATCCTGGGCGCGCGCAAGCTGGGCAAAATCTCCCGCGCCAGCCAGGACCGCGTCGCCGATGCCAACACCCTGGCCGGCGAATCGCTGGGCGCGGTGCGCACGGTGCAGGCGCACGCGCGCGAGCCTTACGAGCGCGGCCGCTTCGAATCGGCCGTGGCGATCTCGGTGGAAACCGCGCGCAAGCGCATCCGCGCCCAGTCCTACGTCACCGCCGGCGCGATCACGCTGGTGTTCGGCGCGATCGTGCTGGTGCTGTGGTCGGGCGCGCATGACGTGATCGCCGGCAACATGAGTGCCGGCACGCTCGGTCAGTTCGTGCTGTATGCGTTGATCGGTGGTGGCTCGGTCGGCTCGCTGGCCGAAGTGTGGAACGAGCTGCAGCGCGCGGCCGGCGGCATGGGCCGCATCGGCGAACTGCTCGACGAAACCCCGCAGGTGCAGGCGCCCGCGCAGACCTTGGCGCTGCCGCTGCCGGTGCGCGGGCAGATCCGGTTCGACCACGTGGCCTTCCGCTACCCCACGCGTCCGGACATGCCGGCGCTGGACGATTTCACTTTGACCATCGAGCCGGGCGAGACCGTCGCGCTAGTCGGCCCGTCGGGCGCCGGCAAGAGCACGGTGCTGTCGATGCTGCTGCGCTTCCACGATGTGCAGGCCGGCGCGATCCGCGTCGATGGGCTGGACCTGCGCCAGCTGGACATGGCCGCACTGCGCGAACAGATCGCGCTGGTGCCGCAGGCGCCCACGATCTTCGCCGCCAGCGCCGCCGAGAACATCCGCTACGGCAAGCTCGACGCCACCGAAGAGCAATTGCACCAGGCTGCGATCGCGGCTGAGGCCGACGGCTTCCTGCGCGAGCTGCCGGAAGGCTACGACAGCCAGCTGGGTGAACGCGGCGCGCGCCTGTCCGGTGGCCAGCAGCAGCGCATCGCCATCGCGCGTGCGCTGCTCAAGGATGCGCCGATCCTGCTGCTGGACGAAGCCACCAGCGCGCTGGACGCGCAAAGCGAGCGGGCGGTGCAAAGCGCGCTGGAACGCCTGATGGCCGGCCGCACCACGCTGGTCATCGCCCATCGCCTGGCCACCGTGCTCAAGGCCGATCGAATCGTGGTCATGGACCGCGGCCGCATCGTCGCCCAGGGCACGCATGAGGCGCTGATGACCGAGGGTGGCCTGTACGCGGAACTGGCGCGCCTGCAGTTCATCGACTGACGTTGCCGCCGCGCGTGCGGACGCGCATCGACGGCTCACGCGGCTTTACGCCAGGCTTTCGCAGGCTGGCCGCTCGCTTGAACGCACGAGGCCGCCATGAGCAACGCCAACGCATCCCGGATCCCGAAGGACATCGCCAAGGTCGAGCTGACCGAGGAGTGGGAGCTGGCCTACTGGACCCAGCACTTCAACACCAACGAGCAGGACCTGCGCGCGGCCTTGCAAGAAGCGGGCAACGCGACCGAACAGGTCAAGCGCCACCTGGAATCACGCCAGCAGGGATAAGTCGACGCGCTGCTTCACAGCGATGCGCATGATCGGCAACGTGTTCGTGCGGACACTGTTGGCAGGCGTTTGCCTGCTGTCGCTGGCGGGCTGTGCGTCGACTGGCTCGAAGACCACATCTGCGTCGGCAGGCACCCACTTTATTCTCGTTCCGCACGCGGAAGTCGAGCCCGGCGATTTGGACGATCCTCATTTGTCTGCTGCAGGCCAGCACCGCGCGCAAGCGTTGGCCACGCTGCTCGCCGACGTATCGCTCACTACCCTCTATCACGATGAATTCCGCCGCACGCGTGAGACCGCGACGCCAACACTGGCGATGCACCCGAGTGCGATGGCGAATCAATATTTCTCACGCGGCCCGCTGGACGAAACCGCACGCCAATGGCGGCAGCAGCCCACGGGCGGCACCGTGCTGGTGATTGGCGAAGCCGACACGCTGGCGCCGCTGGCGCGTGGCCTGTGCGCCTGCCCGGTGACGCCGCTGCGCGCCGGCGAGTCGGATCGCCTGATCCGCATCGACATTAACGCTGCCGGCCATGCAAGTCTGCGCGACAACCACGACGGCGCACCTTCGCCATGACGTTCGACGCTTTCGCCGGCTGGGATGGCAGCATCGCCGGCGCCCGCACGCTGCAATCGCAGCTGGCCACGCAGCTCCGCCTGGTCGATGAGGCGCCCGCTGCGCCGCGCACGATCGCCGGGTTCGACGTGGGATTCGAAGACGACGGCGCGACCACGCGCGCGGCCGCGGTGCTGCTGGATGGCCATACGCTGCAGCCGCTGGCCACCGTCGTCGAACGCCTGCCGACGGCGATGCCGTACGTGCCCGGCCTGCTGAGCTTCCGCGAACTGCCAGCGCTGCTGCGTGCGTTGGAGGCATTGCCGCAGATTCCCGAGCTGGTCATCGTCGACGGACAAGGCATCGCCCATCCGCGTCGGTTGGGCATTGCCGCGCATTTCGGCGTGGTGACCGGCCTGCCAACCATCGGCGTGGCCAAGCAGGTGCTGTGCGGCCGCTTCGAGCCACCCGGCCCGCTGCCCGGCGATCGCACGCCCCTGCTCCATCGCGGCGAACAGATCGCCTGGATGCTGCGCAGCAAGTTGCGCTGCAATCCGCTAATCGTCTCGCCGGGCCATCGCGTCTCGATGGACGGCGCAGTCGAACGCGTCGTCGGCCTGCTGCGCGGTTATCGCCTGCCCGAACCCACGCGTCTGGCCGACCGGCTGGCCTCGCGTCGTGGCCCGATGCCGCAGATGGGCGGCGACCTGCTGTCGCCCTGAGCCGCTGCAACGATCCGTTGTGCGAAGCGCAGGCGATCGCGCGCGGAGCCCGTGCGATCCTGCGCGCCTTCGTCACAGCAGGAGGTTGGCCATGACCACCGTGATCGCGCCGCGCGTGCATGACCTGGGCGGTTTCCAGGTGCGCCGCGCCGTGCCCAGCATCCAGGCCCGCAGCGTCGGGCCGTTCGTGTTCGTCGACCACATGGGACCGGCAGATTTCGCTGCCGGCCAGGGCGTGGACGTGCGTCCGCATCCGCATATCGGCCTGGCAACGGTGACCTTCCTGTGGGCCGGCGCGATCGGCCACCGCGATACGCTGGGCTCGGACACGATCATCCGCCCGGGCGACGTGAACTGGATGACCGCCGGCCGCGGCATCGCCCATTCCGAACGCACGCCGACCCTGGAACGCGTGGATCACGCGCCGCTGCACGGCATGCAGACCTGGGTCGCCCTGCCCAGGCCAGATGAGGAAACCGCGCCGGAGTTCCACCACCACGCCGCCGAGACCTTGCCGCACTGGCAACAGGGCGGCGCGACGCTGCGGGTGATCGCCGGCCGCGCCTGGGGCCACGAATCGCCGGTGCGGGTGTTCTCCGACACCTTCAACGTCGCGCTCGACCTGCAGCCCGAAGCCGAACTGGCCATCGACGATGGCGCGGTGGAGCGCGCGCTCTACATCCTGGAAGGCGAGGCCCAGCTGGACAGCGCCGACATTCCCAATCGCCACCTGATCGTGCTGGATCGCGGCACCCGCCCGGTGCTGCGCGCCAAGACGCCGCTCAAGGCGATGCTGCTGGGCGGCGAGCCGCTGGATGGCCCGCGCCACCTGTGGTGGAACTTCGTCTCCAGCTCCAAGGATCGGCTGGAGCAGGCCAAGCAGGACTGGCTGGAAGGGCGTTTCGGCACGATCGAGGGCGACCCGGAGTTCATTCCGCTGCCCGAACATTGAAGTAGCGCACAGTCTGAAAGATCGGGCTGTCGCGGAATTGTCACCCTTGTCTGGTTTGGCTTATGGTGCGGCGCGGGGCGATTGTGACGTGGTGACACATCACGGCGCCGCGCCCAAGCATCACGCGTCGACCGGAATGACGCGCAAGCGCCTGCAGGGGAACGGGGAAGCAGGCAATCCCGGTCGTTGCGTCCACATCACTTCGCCGCGCCGGCATGCCGGTGCTGCACGACTGGGGACCGTTCGATGAAAGCCTGCCTTGTTTCCGCCGCTGGCCTGCTGCTGTCACTGGCCGCGCCCCTTTGTGCGGCCCAGTCCGTCAGTGGCTGCCCAACCCTGCCGACCGGCACCGACCTGCACTGGGAACAGAGCGGCACGTCGAGCCTGGTGATCTGCAAGGCCTTCGACGCGCAGGGCACGCAGGCCTTCGGCGTGATGCTGACCAGCAAGGAACCGGACAAGCCCAGCGGCGCACGTGAGGAAAAGGGCAAGATCGATGGCCACAAGGTGCGCTGGTACCGCTCCTCGATCGCCAATCGCCCCGATGCCAAGACCCGCATGGCCGTGGTCGACCTGGACGACGACCGCTACGCGCAGATCTGGATCGATGCGCCCTCGGATGCGGCCCTGGAAGCCACCATCGCCGTCACCAGCAGCCTGCAGTTCGATGCCAACCGGCCGGTGGCCGACAACCGCAGCGCCAACTGATCGACGTAAAAAAGGCCGCTCGATGAGCGGCCTTTTCATTTGGTCGTATTGCCCGCAGGACCTAGAAGCGCCCTTCCTGGAAATCGGTGAAGGCCTGCATCAGCTCCTGCTTGGTGTTCATCACGAACGGCCCGTAGCGCATCACCGGCTCGCGCAGCGGACGGCCCGCGACCAGGATCATGCGCGTGCCGGCAGTGCCAGCCCGCAGCTGCAGCAGCTCACCGCCACCCAGCACCGCCAGGGTCTGGGTTTCCAGCGCACGCGCCTCATCGCCCTCGCCCACCGTCACCGCGCCTTCGTAGGCATAGGCGAACACGTTGTGGCCATCGGGCAACGCATAGTCCCAGCTGGCGCCGGCATCGAGTGCGATGTCCAGGTACAGCGGATCGGTGGCCGGCTGCACGATCGGGCCGACCACCTCGCCCACGGCGCCGGCGATCACCTTGACCGTCACCCCGCGCGCCGGCGTCGCGACCGGGATGTGGTCCGGCGCGAATTCCTGGTACTTCGGGTCGGTCATCTTGTCCTTGGCCGGCAGGTTCACCCACAGCTGGAAGCCGCGCATGCGGCCAGACTCCTGCTCGGGCATCTCCGAATGCACCAGGCCGCGGCCGGCGGTCATCCACTGCACGCTGCCCGGCGTGAGCAGGCCTTCGTTGCCGTGGTTGTCGCGATGGCGCATGCGCCCGTCGAGCATGTAGGTGACCGTTTCGAACCCGCGATGCGGATGATCCGGGAACCCGGCCAGGTAATCCTCGGCCTTGTCGGTGCCGAACTCATCGAGCATCAGGAACGGATCCAGGTCCGGCAGCTGCTGGGTGCCGATCACGCGCGTGAGTTTAACCCCGGCCCCATCGGAGGTCGGCTGGCCGCGCACAGTGCGCAGGATGCGGGCGGAAGTGGCTTGGGCGTTCATGGGCTTGCTCCTTCGGATGCCATCAAGGTGGCGTGCGCGGCCCCCGAACGGTAGCCCGGATCGCCGCAACCATCTGTTCCACCAGCATGCAGGCGTCCGAGAAAGCTGACTCACCCTCCGCGACGTCAGGTTTCGCCCGATGACGGTGTGCGGCTAGGAAACAAAAAAGGCCCCGGCAATGCCGGGGCCTGGATACTGCAGGTCGCGAAACGCTCCTGCTTCCGCAGGAGCGCGTTAATGCTGATCAGCTTCGATCAGAAGTCATACGACGCCGACAGGCGGACGTAGCGCGGCTGGGTGTAGTACGTGCCGATGCCGTAGGTGTTAGACACCGTGTAGGGATCGGTTTCGTACGTGGCGTCGATCTGCACCGGCTTGCGCTGGTTGAGGGCATTGAACACCTGCAGGCCGAAGGCCAGCTTGTGGTCGGCAAAGGCCGGACGGTAGGTCAGGCCCAGGTCGACGATCGTCGTCCACGGCAGGCGACCCGCGTCACCCGGACGCGACGGGCTGCCACCACAGTAGTGGTAGGACGAGCCGTAGCTGATCGGATCCGACTCATCGGTGCCGAAGTAGCCCAGGCAGGACTTCGGCATGCCCGAAGCGACCTTCAGCGTGGCCGAGGCCATCCACTCAGGCGTGAACTGGTACGCGCCGAACGCCTTCAGCTGATGGCGACGATCGTTGGCCAGGTCACCGCCCGCGTAGTACATCAGCGCGGCCGCATCCCAGTCCTGGGTCTTGGACACGTCGGTCTGGCCGATGTCCGACTTCACCTGACCTTCGGTGTTGCCGTAGCTGTGCGACCAGGTGTAATCGACGCGCGCATACCAGTTGTTGTCGAACGGATGCTCCAGGAACAGGTCCACGCCCACGTAGCTGCGCTTTGCACCGTCGCTGGAGAAACCCCAGTCAGCGGCCGACATCTTCACCGTGGTGTAGCCACTGCCATCCAGGTTAGCCAGGTTGTAGGTGTTGGTCTTGCCCGGGTTGAACATCACGCAGCCGGGGATGTCCACGTTCGACGAATCGCCGCCGTTCGCATCGATCTTGTCGGCCAGCTTGTCGGTATCGCAGACGTCGTCAATCGCCGACTGCAGCTTGCGGTAGGTGAACTTGGCACCCGAGTTCCATTTGTCGCCAATGGTCTTCTCGAAGCCGAAGATCAGCTCATCCTGATACTGCGACTGCAGGTCGGTCGGCGCGAACGAGTTCGGATCCGGCGCGGTGCCGTATTCGCCGTTGCTCGACACCGGGCCCGGGCCCAGTGCGGTCAGGCCGGTCGGCTCGCCGTTGGCGTCGATACCGGTGTAGGTGAAGTATTCACGGGTATAAGTGGAGGCCGAAGCACCGCGAATCGCCACGCTGTTGGGCAGCGCCAGGTAGTAACGACCCAGGTTGGCGAATACCTTGAACGACGAATCACCAAACACATCCCAACTGGCGCCCAGACGCGGAGCCCACTGGTCACCACTGTCGACATAGGCGACGTGATCGCTGTTGAAGTTGGTGAATTTGTCGTTGCGCAGACCGATGCTCAACAGCCAGTTGTCGCTGACCTGCCAGCGGTCTTCCAGATAGAACGCCTTCTGCTCGACCGCCATGCTGGTGGTGGTCTGGAAGATGTACTTCTGCACGTAGTAGCCGTCGCCGCCTGCCGCACCAACGCCCAAGTTGGGCGAGATCGCGGCGGTCGGATCGGACGCCTTGCTGTAGATCCAAAGGTAGCCCGGACCACTGGTGCTGACGCCCTCGTCGTAGGCGTTGTAGTACATGTTGTCGATGCCGGCGGTCAGGTCGTGGTCGCCGACGTGGTAGTTCAACTCGACGCGCAGGCCACGGGTCTTGCTGCTGGCGTTGGCATCCTTGATCTGGGTGCTGGTCTGATCGTTGGTGATCGAGGTGCCACCGGTGATCGACGGATCCTGGTTGGTCACGCCGCTGATGTACGGCAGGTCCGAAGCGAGCGGATTCTTTTGGTAGTCCTGCTCGGTGCTGCGTCCGTAGGTCGCGCTCAAGGTCAAGTCATCGGTGATGTAACCGGTGTACTTGAAGATGTCGTAGGTGTCCTTGAGCTTGTAGGTATCCGGATAGGTCCCGGTGCGATCGCCTTCGCTCTGCGTGTCGTAGTCGTACGAGGTGTAGTAACCGGCACGACGGTCCGTGTTCTGGATACGCGTGTATTCCAGCACGTTGTTGTCGTTGATGTTCCAGTCGATCTTGCCGTAGAACTTCGGCGAGCTGTAATCGTAGTGGTTCCGCGCCTGGACGCTGCTCTCGCTGGAGTTGGTCGATACGCCGTCGGTCTTGTCCGACTCACCCGCCAAGAAGATGAAGAGCTTGTCTTTGATCAGTGGACCACCCACGTACGCGCTGTAGGTGGTGTTGGTCTGGGTGTCGCCACTGCGGCTGCGATACATCGTGCCCGGCAGGCTCTCATTTTCGTAGCCGTAGCCATCTGCCAGCGAAGCGCTGGGGTACCAGATGTCGCCCGGCGAGCTCGCCAGCGAGTCCGGCGCCCAGGTGGTCTGGAAACCGTAATGCCATTCGTTGGTGCCGCTCTTGCCGACCTGGCTGATCACGCCGCCGGTGGAACGACCGTACTTGGCACTGTAGCCGCCCGTGTAGGTTTCCTGCTGGTCGATCGCGCCGTAGGGCAGGCTCACACCGCCCAGGTTGCTCAGCGGATTGCTCGCGTTGTAGCCGTTGATGTAGTAAGCGTTCTCGGTCACGCCGGAGCCGCCGAAGGACACGACCGAGCGCGAACCATTGCCAAATGCACCGCTACCGGCGACGGAGCCAGGCGCCAGCAGGGCGATGGATTCGGCGCTGCGGCCCAGCGGCAGCACATCCAGCTGCTCGGAGGTGATCACCGAACGCGAGCTGGTCGAGGTGACGTCGATGGACGGCACATTGGCCGCAGTCACGGTCACTGCGCCAAGATCGGTCGCATCGGAGGCACCGGCAGCGCCGAAGCTCACTTCGGTGCTGCTGCCCACGCGCAGCGCCACGTTCTCGCGCGTGTCGACGACCTTGTCGCCCTGTCGAAGTTCAACCTTGTACGTGCCGACCGGCAACGCAGCGAGCGAATAGCGGCCATTGGCATCGACCGACACGGTGCGGGTCAGGCCGGTCTGGCTGGTGACCACCACGGTCGTGCCAGCCGGTACGGTGCCGTAGACGGTACCGGTGGTGGACTGTGCGTAAAGCGTCGACGGGACCACTGCCGCACCCAGCAGGATGGACACGACTGCGCGGCTCAGCATCTTCTTGCGCAAGCTTTGTTTGTTCTTCATCAACTTATTCCCCGAATCGTTGCGTTCCCGCCTTGCGACAGGACGTGTATGAGATCGCCGCGGTTTAACGCCTCCCAACCAACGGCTTAACGGGAAATTAGCGAGCCCATATCTCCAGCGTTCAACGCAACGCGACGACATACGACACACGTCGACATCGCGACGCATCATTCGTTGCGGTTACATCGACTTCACTGCGAGACGACTCGTACCGGAGTTCGTTCGCCGGCAACTTCGAACTGCATACGCACCTCAAACGAAGCGACATTGCCCAGCAAAGCGACATGGCAGCACCAATCTTCTGGCGACCTAGCTCAAATCGCGCGCAATAAAAAACCCCGCCGAAGCGGGGTTCAAGAAAATCTGTTTCGTTCGGCTTGTTCAGGCGGCCGGGACGATGTTGGACGCCTGTGCGCCCTTCGGGCCCTGCGTCACTTCATAGCTCACGCGCTGACCTTCCTGCAGGGTGCGGAAGCCCTTGGCGTTGATGGCGGTGTGATGTGCAAAGACATCGGCGCTGCCATCTTCCGGCGCGATGAATCCGAAGCCCTTCGCATCGTTGAACCACTTGACGGTACCGTACGGCATAGCTCTTTGTTTCCCCAGATTGGATCGATTGGTGGTGGCACGGCTGGGCAGCCGTACTTCCCGAGTATGCAAAACATACGACCGCGTTGACAATCACCCGCGTGCGAGTTCGCCCACCAGCTCGGCCATGCCGGCCGAAGCGGCCTCCACATTGGCCAGCACTTCGGCCATGGTGATCTCCTCGCCGGTGCCGCAGCCGGCGGCCCAGTTGGCGACGATGGCCAGGCAGGCGTAGTCCAGGCCCAGCTCGCGGGCCAGGCCGGTTTCGGGCATGCCGGTCATGCCGACCAGGTCGCAGCCGTCGCGCTTCATGCGGGCGATTTCGGCCTTGGTTTCCAGGCGCGGGCCCTGGGTGGCGCCGTAGCAGCCGCCGTCCACGACGGTGACGCCGGTGACGCGCGCGGCGGCGAGGATCTTGTGGCGGAGCATCGGCGTGTAAGGATCGCCGAAGTCCACGTGCAGCACGTCGCCGCCTTCCTCGCACAGCGTGGAGATGCGGCCCCAGGTGTAGTCGATCACCTGGTCCGGGCAGGCCAGCGCGCGCGGGCCGTACGCTTCCGTGATGCCGCCGACGGTGTTGAGCGCCAGCACGCGGGTGGCGCCGAGCTGCTTGAGCGCGGCCAGGTTGGCGCGGTAGTTCACCTTGTGAGGGGGCAGCGAATGGCCTTCGCCATGGCGCGCCAGGAAGGCCACGCGCTTGCCCAGCACGGTGCCGACCCGGACCGGGCCGGACGGCGCGCCGTAGGGCGTCTCGACGTGGCGGGTCTCGACATCGTCCAGCGTGGCCAGCTTGTAGACGCCGGTCCCGCCGATGACAGCCAGGTCGATGTGCTGGCTCACTTGGGTTCCTTCATCGCATAGATCGCCGGCAGGTTGCGCAGGAGCTCGTGCACGTCCATGCCAAAGCCGAACACGTAGCGGTCCGGCACGGTCACGCCGACGTAGTCGGCCTTGATGCCCGGCACGCAGCGGTCGTGGTCCTTGACCGTCATCGCCGCGATGCGCACGTCGGTGGCGCCCTGCTCCAGGCACCACTGGCGCACGTTGAGCAGGGTGTGGCCCTCGTCAAGAATGTCATCGACCAGCAGCACGCGGCGGCCGTATAGCGCGGTGGCCGGGCGGTGCTTCCAGACCAGCTCGCCGCCTTCGGTCTCGCCGCGGTAGCGGGTGGCGTGCAGATAGTCGTACTGCAGATCCAGCGCGCGCGCGCCCAGCTCCAGCGAGAGCTGGCCGGCGAACGGCAGGCCGCCGTGCATGATGGTCAGGAACACCGGCACTTCGCCGGCGTAGTCGGCGGCGATGGCGTCGGCCATTTTGGCGATGGCCGCGTCCAGCGTGGGGCGGTCCACCAGCAGGTCGGCGTTGGCCAGGGCCTGGCGGATGGTGGGGGCGGTGTCGGACATCAGGCGGTTCCCTTGGAAGATGGCAGGCGCGAAAGCGCGGATTCGTAGCGCGTATCGGCCAGCAGGCCTTCCCACGCGCGGGGCCCGCGGCCGATCAGTCCGATCAGCGCGGCGGTATTGAGGGCGCGGCCTTCGACCGCACGCAAGGCGTCTTCGACCACGTCCGGCTGGCAGGCCAGCACGACATCGCAGCCGGCATCCAGGTGCAGCGCGACGCGCTGGGCGACGCCACCGGCCGAATGGGCGGCGGCCATCGAGATATCGTCGGAGAACACCACCCCGCGGAACCCCATTTCCTGCCGCAACAGCTCGATCCAGCGCGGCGAATAGCCCGCAGGCTCCGGCGCGACGGCCGGATACACCACGTGCGCCAGCATCACCGCATCGGCGCCGGCGTCGATGCCGGCGCCGAACGGCACCAGGTCCTCGGCCTGCAGCACGGCCAGCGGACGCGGGTCAGTGGCGTTGTCGAAATGCGTGTCTTCGGCAACCGTGCCGTGGCCGGGAAAGTGTTTGAGCGTGGCCGCCATGTCGGCGTCATGCATGCCGCGCACATAGGCGCGGGTGAATTCGGCCACCACGTGCGGATCGGCGTGGAAGGCGCGGCTGCCGATCGCCTTGTTGCCGCGACCCAGGTCCACCACCGGCGCGAAGCTCAGGTCCACGCCGCTGGCGCGCACCTCGCTGGCCATCAGCCAGGCGTGGTCGTGGGCCTGTTCGAGTGCACCTTTCGGGTCGGTGGCGTACTGCGCGCCGAACACCTCCAGCGGCGGCAGCGCGGCGTAACCGTCGCGGAAGCGCTGCACGCGGCCGCCTTCCTGGTCGACGCAGATCAGCAGCGGACGCGCCGTGGCGGCGCGGATCGCCGCGCACAGCTGGGTCACCTGCTGGCGCGAGGCGAAATTGCGCGCGAACAGCACCACCCCGGCCACGGCGTCGTGCTGCAGCCAGTGGTGCTCGTGGGTGGCCAGTTCGGTGCCGGCGATGCCGATTGCAAGCATGTAAAGCGGTCCTTATCCGACGTCGGCCGCGGTGCGCTCGTCCTCGCTCCACTGCGAAAACGGGCGATCGGCCAGGGCCAGATTGTAATAGCGCAGGCTGTCGGTCACCTGCCGGCCCAGCCAGGCCGGGCATTCGAAGGCCTCATCGGCGTGGTCCAGCTCGATCTCGGCCACCACCAGCCCGGCGTTGTCACCGGCGAATTCATCGATTTCCCACAGGTGCGCGCCGACCTGCACCAGGTGCCGGGTCTTCTCGACCAGACCGCCCACGCACAGCTTGAGCAGCGCCTGCGCGTCGGCGACGGGAATCGAATACTCGAATTCCTGGCGGGTGTGGCCGGTCTCGCGGGATTTGAGGTTGAGCGCGGCGGTCTCGCCTTCGATGCGCACGCGCACCGAGGCCTTCTGCGCGCCGCCGGCGACCACCGACAGATCGTTGAGATAGCCCTGCGCCATCGGGATCGCCCGGTGCGCCGCGGCGCGCCAGCCGTCGTCGGCCAACAGGAACTTGCGTTCGATTTCCAGACCCATGTGCGGCACCAGATGAAGAAAGGCCCGGCAACGCCGGGCCGATAGCCTAGACCAGCGCCCGTTACCGGAACGCTAGCCAAGCGGCGGGTTTCAGCGCTCGAACAGCGCGATCGATTCCACGTGCGCGGTATGCGGGAACATGTCCATCACCCCGGCGCTGACCAGCCGGAAGCCGCACTCGTTGACCAGGTAGCCGGCATCACGCGCAAGCGAGCCCGGATGGCAGCTGACGTAGACGATGCGGTTGAACTTTTTCAGCGGCAGCTGCTTGAGCACGTCGATCGCGCCCGAGCGCGGCGGGTCCAGCAGCAGCTTGTCGAAGCCCTGCTTCATCCACGGCGCGTTGCGCTGGTCCTGGGTCAGGTCGGCGGCGAAGAACTGCGCGTTGGCCAGGCCGTTGCGGGTGGCGTTTTCCTGCGCACGCGCGACCAGGCCGGCCTCGCCTTCCACGCCGACGACTTCGCCCACCAGCCGCGCCAGCGGCAGGGTGAAATTGCCCAGGCCGCAGAACAGGTCCAGCACGCGCTCGCCCGGCTGCGGATCCAGCAGGCTGAAGGCGTGGGCGATCATCTTCTCGTTGAGCTTGGCGTTGACCTGGATGAAGTCCAGCGGCCGGAACGCCAGTTCCACGTCCCACGGCGCCAGGCGAAACGACAGCGGCACCTCGTGCGGCCACAGCGGATGCACGGTGTGGTTGCCGCCGGGCTGCAGGAAGATCGCGAAGTTCTGTTCCTTCGCGAAGGCGGTGAGCTTGTCCAGGTCCGCGGCGTTGAGCGGATTGAGGTGGCGCACGACGAAGGCGATGGCGTCATCGCCGGCGATGAACTCGATCTGCGGGATGTCGGCGCGTCCGTCCAGGCTGTCGACCAGCTGGCCGAGCGCCTCGATCTTGAAGCCGATCTCTGGGATCACGGTGTGGCACTCGCGCAGGTCGGCGACGAAGCGCGGGTCCTGCTCGCGGAAGCCGACCAGCGTCTTGTCCTTCTTCTCGACCCGGCGCACCGAGAAGCGGCCCTTGCGGCGATAGCCCCAGCTGCCTTCGCACAGCGCCGGCAGCACCGATTCGGGCGTGACGTGGCCGATGCGCTCCAGGTTTTCCATCAGCGTGTGCTGCTTGGCGGCGATCTGCTTGGTCTCGTCCAGGTGCTGCAGCACGCAGCCGCCGCAGGTGCCGAAGTGCGGGCAACGCGGGGTGACGCGATCGGGCGAGGCCTCCAGCACCTCCAGCGTGCGCGCTTCGTCGAAGTGGCGGCTGCGGGCGGTCTGTTCGACCAGCACGCGCTCGCCTGGCAGGGCGCCGGCGACGAACACGGCCTTGCCGGATTCGCCTTCCACGGCCGAGGGGCGACGGGCCACGCCGCGGCCGTCGTGGCTCAGGTCGTGGATGGCGAGTTCAAACGGGGTCTTGTCGATGCGCGGGGAACGGGCCACGTGGCGGTCTGGCTGCGTGCAGGGAATCGCGTATTGTCGCAGATGCGCCGGGGGCGGCGACCGGCGTGGGCGCCCACTGGCCAGGCCGTGAGCTTTCAGGGAGGATTTTTCGGACATGACACCCCGCATCCTGCTGGTCGAGGACGACCCCACCACCACCGAATTCATGCGCGTGGCGCTGGAGGCCCTGCCCGCCACGGTCGCCTGCGCCCGCAGCCAAGCTGAAGCCCTGGGCCTGGCCGAGGCCTTCGACCTGTGCCTGATCGACGCCAACCTGCCAGACGGCCGCGGCGAAGACCTCCTGCAGCGCCTGCGCCAACGCCAGCCCACCCTGCCGGCGCTGGCCCATACCGCCGACCATTCGCCCGCGCTGCATGCCGCCCTGTGCGCGGCTGGGTTCGCCGCCGTGGTGGTCAAGCCGGTCACTGCCGCGGCGCTGCGCCAGGCGGTGCTGGGCGTGCTGGAGATCGACATCCCCCTGCCCGCCGCGGCCGTGCGCGCCTGCAGCAATGACTTACCCGTGTGGGACGACGCCACCGCGCTGAACGCGCTGGGCGGCA
This sequence comes from Pseudoxanthomonas sp. GM95, assembly GCF_900109775.1. Lineage (GTDB taxonomy): Bacteria > Pseudomonadota > Gammaproteobacteria > Xanthomonadales > Xanthomonadaceae > Pseudoxanthomonas_A. The sequence continues at coordinate 774,492 of NZ_FOAX01000001.1, read as the reverse complement.
ACGCCACCCATCTGCAGACGCTGCGCGGACTGTTCCTTCAGGAGCTGGACGCGCAGGCGACCGCGATCCATGCGGCGCTTTCCGAAGGCGACTGGGCCGCCGCGCACCAGCAGCTGCACCGGCTGCGCGCCAGCACCGGCTTCGTCGGGGCCGCGCGCCTGCAGGCGGCCGCGCAGGTACTGGATGCGAGCCTTCCCGATCTGGCGGGCCAGGCCGAATTCGACGATGCCTGGCAGCAGACGCGGCAGTAGGCCTGAACCCAATGTGGGAGCTGCTCTACGTGGCCTCGGGCCATCAGCAGCGGTGGGGCTTTGTCGCAGAACCTATCGCCGCTGAAGCGGCACCACAAAGATGCGGCGCTAGGTTTCGCTGGAACCGGAAGCAACCGGCTTGGGCGCACGCGGCAAGGTCGCCAGCATTTCCCAGGATTTCAGGCCGCGCGGCCCCAGGTAATGTGACAGCAGCTGGCGCATCGCGCGGCGCAGATCGGCCAGATCCGAGGGCGAGGGCAGCGTGTCGGCGGCCAGCGCCAGCAGCGCCTGTCCGGTCGGTGCGGACTGGCGCTCGCCGGCACGCTCGCTGAGCAACCGGCGTGCCCCGTATTCCGGATCGAAGCGATAGCGCGCGGCAGGATCGATCGGCATGCCGTCGCCATCCAGGTCCAGCGCGATGCCAAAGCCCAGCGCGTCCAGCAGATCGCGTTCGAACCGGCGCAGCGTCCAGGCCAGCGCATCGCCATGCGCCAGCCGCGCCCGCACCTTGGCGTAGGCCAGATAGAGATCGGGCAAGGGATCCTGGCGCGGCACCAGCCGCAGGATCAGCTCGTTGACGTAGAAGGCGGCCAACATCGCCTCGCCTTCCAGCCGCGGCGCCGCGTCCAGCGCCTCGGCCGACACCAGCCGACCCAGCTCACCGCGCAGCTGCGCCTCCAGACGGATGGACTGCAACGGCTGCAGGGCCGCACGCAGCACCTGCTTCTTCGGCCCCTGCACGCCGCGCGCGACCAGACCCATCCGTCCGTGCTCAGCCGTCAGCACCTCGACCAGCAGGCTGGTCTCGCGCCAAGGGCGCGTGTGCAGGACGAAGGCGGTGGTGTCGAATTGCATCGGAAGCCCGGCGGAAGCGCCCTTCGATGATGCCAGCAAGCAGCGGCGTTACAGCTTTCGCTGTGAAGCCTTTTGCGGGCAGCGCGCTGGACTTATTCGTAACCGAACGCCTTCAGCGCGGTCTCGTCGTCCGACCAGCCTTCGCGCACGCGCACCCAGGTTTCCAGGAACACCTTGCGGTCGAACAGGTGCTCCATCTGCTGGCGCGCCTTGCTGCCGATATCCTTGAGCCGCGCGCCGCCCTTGCCGATCACGATCGCCTTCTGGCTTTCGCGCTCGACCCAGATCACCGCGCCGATGCGCAGCATGTTGCCGTCGACGGTGAAGCTCTCGATCTCGGTGGTGGTCGCATACGGCAGTTCGGCACCGAGCTGGCGCATCAGCTGCTCGCGCACCAGTTCGCCGGCCAGGAAGCGCTCGCTGCGGTCGGTGATCTCGTCCTCGCCGAACATCGGCGGCGCTTCTGGCAGCTGCGCCAGCACGTCGCGCACCAGCGCGTCCAGGCCGTTCTTCTTCAGCGCCGAGATCGGATGCACGGCAGCGAAGGTGCGGCCCTCGCTGACCTGCGCCAGGAACGGCAGCAGCTCGGATTTTTCCTTGAGCCGGTCGACCTTGTTGATCACCAGGATCACCGGGATCCCGGTGTCGCTGAGCACGTTGTAGGCCAGGGTGTCGGTCTCGTCCCAGCGGCCGGCCTCGATCACCAGCAGGCCTGCATCGACGCCTTCCAGCGCGCCGCGCGCCGCGCGGTTCATGACCCGGCTCATGGCCGAGGCCGAATACTTGCCCTGCTGCTTGTGCAGCCCGGGCGTGTCAACCAGCGCAACCTGCCCGGCCGGGAAGGTCGCGATGCCCAGCAACCGGTGGCGCGTGGTCTGCGGACGGCTGGAGGTGATCGACACCTTGGCGCCGACCAGCGCGTTGGTCAGTGTGGACTTGCCGACGTTGGGACGGCCGATGACCGCAACGCTGCCGCTGCGGTGGGAGGTGGACTCATTCATGGGGACAACTTTACCTGCGTGGCAGCTGGCTGATGACACCGGCCGCAGCGGCCTGTTCAGCGACCCTGCGCGAATTGCCTTCGCCTTCGGCGGAGAGGATGGGGTCGCTGGTACTGCAGCGGACCTGGAAATGGCGGGCGTGTTCCTCGCCCGATTCGCAGACCAGCTCGTAGGTGGGCAGCGGCTTCTGCTTGCCTTGCAGCCACTCCTGGAGACGGGTCTTGGGGTCTTTCTCGGGCTTGCCGACCGGCAATGCGGCCAGCGCGGATTCGAACCACGGCAGCACGCGGCTGCGGCAGGTCTCGAAGCCAGCATCGAGATAGATCGCAGCCACGATGGCCTCAACGGCATCGGCCAGGATCGAATCGCGGCGATGGCCGCCGGACTTCATTTCGCCCGGACCCATGGTCAGGCGGGCGCCGAGGTCGAGCTCGCGTGCGATGGTGGCCAGTGAGGCTTCGCGGACCAGCTCGGCGCGGGCGCGGGTGAGCGCGCCCTCATCCGCCTTGGGCCAGCGCTGGAACAGCACTTCGGCAATCAGCAGGTTGACGATGCCGTCGCCGAGGAATTCCAGCCGCTCGTTATGCGGCGTGCCGGCGCTGCGATGGGTCAGCGCCTGCGCCAGCAGCTGCGGATCGGCGAAACGATGGCCGATCCGGTCACTGCCGGCGGTCGGTTCAGCCTTCGCCACCGCCGCCCTTCGTGATGTCCTGGGAGACTTCAAACTTGCCGACCACATCGAGGTTGCCCACCAGCGGCTTACGCACCTCGTACTGGACGTGCATGTTCCAACCGGCATCGATGCGCTTGAACTTCACGTCCTGCGGCTTGACGCTTTCCGAGTAGTTGATGTCCAGGCGACGGAACAGCAGATCCTGCAATTTGGCCGGATCCATGCTGGCCGAGCCGGGCTCGTCTGCCAGGCCCTTGGCCGCCATCTTCAGCGAGTAATACTCCTCATACATCGGGAACAGCTTCATCCCCACATACGCGGCAAATCCAACCACGGACAATACGATCAAGAACCCGATCAGCGTGATGCCACTCTGCTTGTGCTTCATGTTGTTCCCCATCCCCTTGTGGATCACCAGATCACTCGATGCCGTGCCCGATGCGGGACGGATCGAACCCGTTCTTGCAGAACCAGCCTTCGCAATTGAGCCAGATCAGGAACGCCTTGCCCCTGAGATTCTCTTCCGGCAGGAAGTGCGTGTCCGTCCACAGACGGCCGTCCTCGCTATTATCACGATTGTCGCCCATCACGAAATAGTGGCCGGCCGGCACCGTCCAGGTGCCCTCGCCGGTGTAACGACCCAGGTCTTCGTAGAGGGTGTGGGTGCGGCCGGGCAGGTCTTCCTGCAGCAGGGTCACCCGGTCACTGCCCGGCGGCAGGCCGCGGCCTTCGTAGGTGCCCAGCGGCTTGTAGGTCACCGGGGTGCCGTTCACCGACAAGGTGTTGCCGGTGAAGCTGATGGTGTCGCCCGGCAGGCCAACGATGCGCTTGACCCAGTTGTTTTCCGGGTCCATCGGCGGCTTGAACACCACCACGTCGCCGCGCTTGGGCTCGCCCAGCGGCACGAACTTGGTGTTGGTGATCGGCAGGCGCAGGCCGTAGGAGAACTTGTTGACCAGGATGAAATCGCCGATCAGCAGGTTGGGCATCATCGAGGCCGACGGAATCTTGTACGGCTCGGCGACGAAGCTGCGCAGGATCAGCACGATCGCCAGCACCGGGAAGAAGGCCTTGGAGTAGTCCACCAGCACCGGCTCCTCTTCCAGCAGCCCGGCCTTGGCAGCGCGGCGCTTGGCCAGGAACAGCTTGTCGGCCAGCCAGATCACACCGGTCAGCAGGGTGAGCACCACCAGGATTGTTTCAAACCAGACCATCGTTTTTCCTAGAACTGGAGAACCGGGACTGCCCGGCGATCACATTGCGAACCAGGCCAGCGCATCTCGCGCGGGCCGCTTCGCCTCGCTTACTTGCTGTCCACCTGCAGCACGGCCAGGAAGGCTTCCTGCGGAATCTCCACGCGGCCGACCTGCTTCATGCGCTTCTTGCCTTCCTTCTGCTTTTCCAAGAGTTTCTTCTTGCGGCTGATGTCGCCGCCGTAGCACTTGGCCAGCACGTTCTTGCGCATCGCCTTGACCGTCGAGCGGGCGATGATCTGCGCGCCGACCGCGGCCTGGATGGCCACGTCGAACATCTGCCGTGGGATCAGCTCGCGCATCTTCTCGGTCAGTTCGCGGCCGCGGCGGTCGGCGTGGCTGCGGTGCACGATCAGGCTCAACGCATCGACCTTGTCGCCGTTGATCAGCGTATCCAGGCGCACGAACGGACCCGCCTGGAAACGCAGGAACGAGTAATCCAGCGACGCATAACCGCGCGATACGGACTTGAGCTTGTCGAAGAAATCCAGCACCACTTCGGCCATCGGCAGCTCGTAGCTGATCTGCACCTGGCTGGCCAGGTACTGGATGCCGATCTGCACGCCGCGCTTTTCCTCGCACAGCTTGATGATCGCGCCGATGTAGGCCTCGGGCGTGAGGATGTTGGCGCGGATGATGGGCTCGCGCACTTCCTCGATCAGGTTGGACTGCGGCAGCTTGGACGGGTTATCCAACGAGAGGATGCTGCCATCGGTCTTGAGCACTTCGTAGACCACCGTCGGCGCAGTGCCGATCAGGTCCAGGTCGTACTCGCGCTCCAGGCGCTCCTGCACGATCTCCATGTGCAGCATGCCGAGGAAGCCGCAGCGGAAACCGAAGCCCATCGCCTCTGAGCTTTCCGGCTCGAAGCGCAGGGCCGCGTCGTTCAGGCGCAGCTTGTCCAGCGCCTCGCGCAGGGACGGATAGTCCTCGGCATTGACCGGGAACAGGCCGGAGAACACGCGTGGCTGCATCTCCTGGAAACCCGGCAGTGGCGCGGGCGCCGGATCGCTGGCCAGGGTCAGGGTGTCGCCGACCGGCGCGCCGTGCACGTCCTTGATCGAGGCGGTGATCCAGCCCACTTCGCCGGCACCGAGCTTGGGCAGCTCCTTGCGCTTGGGCGTGAACACGCCGACCTTGTCCACTTCATGCGTGCGGCCGGTGGACATCACCAGCAGCTTGGTGCGCGGGCCGATCTCGCCCTGCATCACGCGCACCAGCGAGACCACGCCCAGGTAGTTGTCGAACCACGAGTCGATGATCAGTGCCTGCAGCTTGTCGGTGTCGCGTGGCACCGGCGGCGGGATGCGCTGGACGATCGCCTCCAGCACCAGATCCACGTTCAGGCCGGTCTTGGCGCTGACGGGCACCGCGTCGTCAGCATCGATGCCGATCACCGCCTCGATCTCGGCCTTGGCCTTGTCGATGTCGGCGGTGGGCAGGTCGATCTTGTTGAGCACCGGCACCACTTCCAGGCCCTGCTCCACCGCGGTGTAGCAGTTGGCCACCGACTGGGCTTCCACGCCCTGGGCGGCATCGACCACCAGCAGCGCGCCTTCGCAGGCGGCCAGCGAGCGGCTGACTTCATAGGAGAAGTCGACGTGGCCGGGGGTGTCGATGAAATTCAGCTGGTAGGTCTGCCCGTCCTTGGCCGTATACGGCAGGGACACGGACTGGGCCTTGATGGTGATGCCGCGCTCGCGCTCGATCGGATTCGAGTCGAGCACCTGCGCCTCCATCTCACGGGCCTGCAGACCACCGCACAGCTGGATGATGCGGTCGGCCAGCGTGGACTTGCCGTGGTCGACATGGGCGATGATCGAGAAATTGCGGATGTTCCGCATCGAGGCGGGTGATTCAGGCGGCATGGGGGCGGCGGCTCGTGGCCGTCGTAGGACAAACGAGGATTATCGCATGGCCGCATCCGGGCCGCCCGTTTGGGCGACCCGGGCCTGCGCCGGACGTTGGCCCGGCGCCGGACGTCTCGGTCAGCCTTCGCCGCCGACGGTGATGGCCACGAACTGCTTGACGCCGCGCGGGCTCTGGATGAGCAGCATCAGCACCTCGCCCTTCTTGACCCCGGCCACGGCCTTGTTGAAGTCGGCCACGCTGGCGACCGCGCTGCGGTTGACCTGCAGCACCACCAACCCGGGCGCCAGGCCGGTGTCTTCGGCCACGCTGCGGCTGACGCCGGAAATCACCACGCCGCCCTCTGCCAGGCCCATGCGCTGGCGCTGGGCATCGGGCAGCGCCTGGACCGAGAAGCCCAGTTCCTTCGGCGTCGCGGCCGGCGACTTGCCGCCCGACTTGTCGGCATCTTGATCACCGCCCATGCCGCTGGCGGCTTCAAAGGCCTTCTGATCCAGCGCCGTCAGGGTCACGTCGACCTTGCGCGGCTTGCCGTCACGAATCACGGTCAGGGTGACCTTGGTGCCTGGCGGCAGCGGGGCCACGCGCGAGGGCAGATCCGAGTAGTCGCTGACCTTTTCGCCATTGAACTCGGTGATCACGTCCATCGGCTTGAGGCCCGCCTTGTCCGCGCCGCTGCCCGGCTGCACGGTGGTGACCATGACGCCGTTGGTGTCGGGCAGGCCGAGCTTCTTGGCCATGCCCTCGCTGATTTCCTGGTTCATCGACACGCCGAGCATCGCGCGACTGACCTTGCCGGTCTTCTTCAGCTGGTCGGCGGCGCTGATGGCCAGGTCGATCGGGATCGCGAAGCTGATGCCCATGTAGCCGCCGGACTGGGAAAAGATCTGCGAGTTGATGCCGACCACTTCACCGGAGGTATTGAGCAGCGGGCCACCGGAATTGCCCTGGTTGATCGCCACGTCGGTCTGGATGAAGCGCACGTAGTTGGTGCCGCCCATGCCAGCCTGGGTGCGGCCGGTGGCGCTGACCACGCCGGCAGTGACCGAGTGGTCCAGGCCGAACGGCGAGCCGATCGCCACCACCCACTGACCGGCCTTGAGGTTGTTGGACTCGCCCATACGCAGCGAGGGCAGGTTCTTGGCTTCGATCTTCAGCAGAGCCACGTCGTAGCCCTTGTCGGTGCCGACCACCTTGGCCTTGAACGAGCGACCGTCGGACAGCTTCACCTTGACGTTGCCCGAGCCATCGACCACGTGGTTGTTGGTCATGATGTAGCCGTCGGGCGAGATGATGAAGCCCGAGCCCATCGACTCACCGCGCGGACGCGCGTTGCCGCGACCGCCGCCCTGCCCCGGCATCTGCATGCCTGGGCCGAAGATCTGGCGGAAGATCTCGGGGATCTGCGACTGGTCCATGCCGTCCTGGCCATCGCCTTCGTCATCGGACTGCATGTCCTCGGCGCTGGCGTCATCGCTGGCACCGCCGATGGTGGCGTCGATGTTCACCACGCCTGGCGCGACCTGCTCCACCAGGCGGGTGAAGTCCGGCAGGCCGGTGACGATCTGCGGGGCGCTGCTCTGCGCGATGGTCGGCGCGATCGCGGCGGCGCTGCCGCTGTTGCTGCCCTGCTGGGCGCAGGCGGCCAGCGGCAGGGTGAGGGAAACCAGGCCGATCAGGCCAAGACGGACATGTGCATTCATCGACTGCTTGCCTCTGCGTCGGAAAAGGAAGGAAGCGACTGGCCGGCGGCATGCGTGGGCATGCCGCGCGGAGTCAGGGTTGCGGCGTGGAAGCCGGCGGCGTGGCGCTGGCCGGCGACTCGCTCAGGCGCGGCTGGAACGGGTAGTACGGCGCCTGCTCGCCCGGCGCGTAGCCGGCGCTGTAGGCCCCGCCCGCGCGGAACTGCGGCAGGTTCGCCCGCGGCCACGGCCGCGCGGCCGCCTGACCCAGGTGGGCACCGGCGAACGGATCCTGCGTGGCAGCCACTTCAGCAGAAGCTGCACGGGCCGGCGGCGCGTTGACCGCGGCCAGCGCCTGCTGGGTGATGCTGGCGGTGGCGCGCGCGGCCTGCTGGTTGCGCGTGGCGCTGCCGCGCCGGCTGTCGTCGGCCCGGCGCGGCAGGCTGGCCACGGCGACTGCGGTGCCGGCCAGTGCAGCGCCGGCATCGGCAGCGGGCGTTTGCACCGGCGCAACCGGGGTTGCCGGCGGCGTCCCACTGTTCAAAACAGGCGCCACGCTGGCCAGTTCGGAAGCCGGCGCGCTCGCCTGCGGCTTGGTCTGCTGGCCGGCCATGAACAAGGCCACCAGCGCCACGGATGCGGCAATCGCCCCACCGCCCCAACGCAACAGGCGGTTGCGCGGACGACGGAACTCCTGGTTGGCGGCCGGCTGTACGGACTGCGCGGCGATGGCCGCGGCGACGCGCTCGGCAAAGCCCTGCGGCGCCGGTGCCTGGGCGCGGCCGCGCAGCACGTCACCGCACAGCTGCCAGCGTTCCCAGGTGTCGTTGAGCTCCGAGTCCTCGGCCATGCGCCGCATCAGGAAGCGCGCCTGGTCCGGTGCCAGCTCGCCGTCCATCAACGCGGACATCTGCTGGCGGTAATGCTGCTGGAATTTATCGTCGATCATCGCGCGCGCTCCCGGGTGGCGCTGTCGGTGTCGAGCAGCGGCCGCAATTCCACGTCGATCGCATCGCGCGCACGGAAGATGCGCGAGCGCACCGTGCCGATCGGGCAGCCCATCCTGGCGGCGATCTCGTCGTAGCTCAGCCCTTCGACCTCGCGTAGGGTGATGGCCATGCGCAGTTCTTCGGGCAGCGCGGCGACGGCCTTCATCACGGTCTGTTCGAGCTGTTGGCGCATGAGCTCACGCTCGGGCGTGTCGGTGTCGCGCAGGCGCGCGCCAGAGTCGTATTGCTCGGCGTCGGACGCATCGACATCGTCGGTGGGCGGGCGGCGGTTGTGGGCAACCAGATGGTTCTTGGCAGTGTTCACGGCGATCCTGTGCAGCCAGGTATAGAACTGCGCGTCTCCACGGAAACTCCCGATGGCGCGGTAAGCGCGCATGAAAGTGTCCTGTGCCACGTCCTGGCATTCGCTCCAGTCATGTACGTAGCGGCCGATCAGCGCCAGGATCCGGTGCTGGTACTTGCGCACCAGCAGGTCGAACGCGGCGCTGTCCCCGCGCTGTACGCGCTTGACCAGCTCGAAATCCAGCTCGATCGGTGGATCAGCTTCAGCCATGCCGGGCCGCACACCTGTGGGCGCCGTCATGGTCCGCATCCTGTGACCGCGGCGGCGGCGGAAAGTTCACCGTCGGCATGAAGGTCCTGCTGCAAGGGGATTCGAACCGGAAAGTAGCGCATCGCGCGTGGACTGCCTGTCAGGTGCCTGCGTTTGAGGTGGGGATTTGACGCAGGCCAAACAACCTCACGATCATAACTGGCTCCCCGTACCGTAACGGATGGTCCACTCCATGACAGCCAGCTTCGATGGGCTCCGATTCAGTCACTGGCGCACGGAGACCCGTCCGGACGGCGTGGTCGTCGTGTCCTTCGACCGCGAGAACGCCTCGGTCAACGCCTTCTCCCAGGACGTGCTGATCGAACTGGGCACGTTGATCGAACGCCTGGCCATCGACCCGCCCAAGGGTGTGGTGATCGCCTCGGCCAAGAAGGCCTTCGCCGCCGGCGCGGACCTGAAGGAGTTCCAGGAGTTCGACCGCAAGGGCACGGTCAACGACGCGATCCGTCGCGGCCAGGCCACCTTCCAGAAGCTGGCCGAACTGCCCTGCCCGACCGTCGCGGCGATCCACGGCTTCTGCATGGGCGGCGGCACCGAGATCTCGCTGGCCTGCCGCTATCGCGTGGCGTCCAAGGACGCCTCGACCCGCATCGGCCTGCCGGAAACCAAGCTGGGCATCTTCCCCGGCTGGGGCGGCAGCGCACGCCTGCCGCGCCTGATCGGCGCGCCGGCGGCGATGGACCTGATGCTGACCGGCCGCACCGTCTCGGCCAGCGCCGCGCGCGCGATGGGCCTGGTCGACAAAGTCGTGGACCAGGCTGTCCTGATCGACACCGCGGCCACGCTGGCGCTGAAGGGCACCACGCGACCGTTCAAGCAGCGCGCGTTGGGCTGGGTCACCAATACGCTTCCCGCGCGCAAACTGCTGGCTCCGCAGATGGCCAAGCAGGTCGCGCGCAAGGCACGCAAGGACCAGTACCCGGCGCCGTATGCGCTGATCAACACGTGGGAGCGTTTCGGCGGCAAGGCCATCAACGCGCGCCTGGATGCCGAGCGTCGCGCGGTGGTCAAGCTGGCCAGCACGCCGACCGCGCGCAACCTGGTGCGGATCTTCTTCCTGACCGAACGCCTGAAGGGCCTGGGCGGCAAGGATCATGGGATCAAGCACGTGCACGTGATCGGCGCCGGCGTGATGGGCGGCGATATCGCCGCGTGGTCAGCCTACAAGGGCTTCGAGGTGACGCTGCAGGATCGCGAGCAGCGCTACATCGATCCGGCCATGACCCGGGCGCAGGCGCTGTTCGAGAAGAAGGTCAAGGACGAGAGCAAGCGTCCGGCCGTCGCCGCACGCCTGAAATCCGACCTGGTCGGCGCAGGCGTGGCCAGCGCCGATCTGGTGATCGAAGCCATCATCGAGAATCCCGAAGCCAAGCGCGCGCTCTACCAGAGCGTCGAGCCGCAGCTGAAAGCCGATGCGCTGCTGACAACCAACACTTCATCGATCCCGTTGGTGGAGTTGCGCGACCACATCGCCAGGCCCGCGCAGTTCGGCGGCCTGCACTACTTCAATCCGGTGTCGATGATGCCGCTGGTGGAAATCGTCCATCACGACGGCATGTCGGCCGAGACCGGGCAACGCCTGGCGGCGTTCTGCAAGGCGCTGGACAAGTTCCCGGTGCCGGTCGCGGGCACGCCGGGCTTCCTGGTCAACCGCGTGCTGTTCCCGTACATGCTCGAAGCGGCGACCGCCTACGCCGAAGGCATTCCCGGTGCGGTGATCGACAAGGCCGCGGTGAAATTCGGCATGCCGATGGGCCCGATCGAACTGATCGACACCGTGGGCCTGGATGTTGCCGCCGGCGTGGGCAAGGAGCTTTCACCCTTTCTCGGCCTGCAGGTGCCGGCGGCGCTGGCCACGGTCGAACCGGACAAGCGCGGCAAGAAGGACGGCCAGGGCCTGTACAAGTGGGAGAACGGACGCGCGGTCAAACCCGAGGTGCCCAAGGACTACCAGGCGCCGGACGACCTGGAAGACCGCCTGATCCTGCCGCTGCTCAACGAGGCCGTGGCCTGCCTGAATGACGACGTGGTAGCCGATGCGGATCTGCTCGATGCCGGCGTGATCTTCGGCACCGGCTTCGCGCCGTTCCGCGGCGGCCCGATCCAGCACATCCGCGCCACCGGCGCCGATGCCCTGGTCGAACGCCTGCGCACGCTGCAGGCGCGCCATGGCGACCGCTTTGCGCCGCGTCCGGGCTGGGATAACCCGGCCTTGCGCGAGCCGATCGCCTGATCGTCGATCCAACGCGCCGACCGCCGCCGGCTGCAAGCCGCGCGGCGGATCGGGCATCATGATCCGCCTTCGAACCACGACGACCTGACCTGCATGTTCAATCTGTCTGCGCCGAGTGCCGGCACCTATTTCCTGTCGCTGCTGCTCGGCGGCCTGGGCGTCGCCGCCAGGCTGCACTACATCCCGGCGCTGGTGCCATATGCGTTCTGGCTGCTCTGCGCCGGCCTGGTCGTGCTGCTGCTGGGCAACCTGCTCAAGAGCCTGTAAGCGCAAGCCACGACGCCGCGCGCGTCAGCACCCCATCTCGATCGACACATCGAACTGGGTGACTTCCACCCAGCGCAGGCCATCCCACCGCTCCAGCTTCATCCGCAGCAGGCTGGGCGCCACGTAGGACGCACCTTCGCCGGCGCGTGGCACGCCTTCGGCGATGCGCTCCCAAGACGGGTTGCTGCCTTCCTGCGCACGCACCGCGGCCAGCAGTTCGGCCTTGCTGAAGGCGGGAAAGCATTCCGCCTGTTCGGGCGTGGGTTCGGGAATCTGAAAGCGGCCGTCGCCCGGATCGGCGATGGTCTGCCAGGACGACGTGCAGTGCTTCCAGTCGATCAGATCCAGATGCGGACCTTCGCCACTGATCGCCAGGCTGGTCTGATGCTGGATACGCACCCGCAACGTGTCGCGCGGCCTGGCCGGATCCTGCTCGATCGTCATCAGGCGAACGCCATCACCCAGTCCCGGCTGCAGCGTGTAGTGCAACTGCAGCGGTGACGATTGCGACAGCAATGGCTGGGACTCCTGCCCGGCCCACACTTGCACGAGGCGGATGTCTGCGTGGCCCGGAAACGACATCGCCAGCGCCCCATACAGGACACTGGCGATCAGGAAGCGACGCGGCCGCATGTGCAGTGCGCCTGGTTACATCGTGTGCGTGGGCTTGTCGGCGTTGAGCGTGCCGGCCAGCAGGGTTTCGATGCGGTTGCGCACCGTGTCGCCCTCGCCGCCTTCGGTGAACTGCACGCCGATGCCGGCCGTGCGGGCACCCTGTGCGCCGACCGGCGTCACCCAGATGACCTTGCCGGCCACCGGCAGGCGCTCGCTGGATTCGGGCAGGGTCACCAGCACGAAGACCTCATCGCCCAGGAAGTAGCGCTTGGGCGTGGGCACGAAGATGCCGCCGTTCTTCACGAAGGGGATGTACGCGCTGTAGAGCTGCGCCTTGTCTTTCACTGTCAGCGACAGGATGCCGCCCTTTGTTGCATTCATCCCCGAGCTCCAAGAACCGGCCCGCGCGAGCCATCGCGCCAGGCCAGCAGCAGATCCACCATTGCCAAATCGGCGCGCACCGTCGTGCGCAAGAGGTCGCGCGTGCGGTTGGCCGCGTCGAACCATGTAGCCAGCTTGTTCAATCGTGCCGGATCGGTCAAGGCCGGATCGGCCGCCTGGGCCAGCACCAGATCCGCGGCGAAGCGCAGGCGCAACGCCGCGTGCTCGTCGTTGGCCCAGCGCTGGGCGGTTTCGACCACCGCCAGTTGGCCGCGTTCGAGCTTGCCCAGATCGCCGGCCACTTCACGCCGCAGCGCCATGCCGCCCTCGCTCATCCACGACAGCGCCAGGCCGGGGTGGCCCTGCGCGGCGTCCAGCGCTTCGGCACAGGCACCTGGCGGAAAGCCGTGCCCGGCCAGCCAGGCCATCGCCTCGGCGTGCGTGGGCAGGCGCACTTCCAGCTTCTGGCAGCGGCTGCGGATGGTCGCCGGCAGGCGCATCGGATTGGCGCTGAGCAGCCACAGGTAGCGACCGGGCTGCGGTTCTTCCAGGGTCTTGAGCAGCGCGTTCCAGGCGGCGTTGTTGACCGCATCGGCCGGATCGATCACCGCCACCTGTGCCCGCCCGTACTGCGGGGTCAGGTTGAGCTTCTGCGACAGTTCGCGGATCTGCTCGATGATGATCTCGGTGCGCAGTTTGGTGCCATCGCGCGTGGGAATGAACGACACCTGCTGCAGGTCCGGATGCGTGCCTGCATCGATCAGCTGCGTGTCGCGGTTGTTGCCATCGGGCGCCCCGCCGCTCAGCACGTGCCGCGCCAGGCGATCGGCGATGGCCCGCTTACCCAGCCCGGCCGGGCCGCACAGCAGCAGCGCATGGCCCAGGCGGCCGGCCTGCAAGGCATCGATGGCCTGGTCGTAGGCGCGCTGCTGCCAGGGCGCGAAGGCGGCGCTCATGCCTGCGCCTCCAGCCAGCCGCGCACCGCGGCGGCGACATCGCCGGCCACGGCCTGTGGCGACTGCGAGGCGTCGATCACGCGGAAGCGCTGCGGAAAGGCCTGCGCACGCCGGCGGTAGCCTTCGCGCACGCGTTCGAAGAAATCGTCCTGCTCGCTTTCAATCCGATCCGGCCACAGGTCGCGACCGGCGGTGCGGGCGCGCCCTTCACGCACGTCCAGATCCAGCAGCAGGGTCATCGCCGGGGCCACATGCACCACGCGGCGCTCGAGCTCCTCCACCAGGCTGCGGTCCAGGCCGCGGCCGTGCACCTGGTAGGCGTAGCTGGAATCGGTGAAGCGATCGCTCACCACGAACGCGCCACGCGCCAGGGCCGGCACGATCACGCGCTGCACGTGCTGCGCGCGCGAGGCGAACATCAGCAGCAGCTCGGCTTCCGGCGCCAGCGCTTCATCGCCTGGCTCCAACAGGATGCCGCGCATGCGCTCGGCCAGCGGCGTGCCGCCCGGCTCGCGCGTCAGCACGACCTCAAAGCCGGCGGCCTGCAGCGTGTCGCGGATCGCGCCCAGCGCGCTGGTCTTGCCCGCGCCTTCGCCGCCTTCCAGGCTGAGGAAGCGCGGATGTTCCACCGATTGCGGGCTCACGGCTGCTTGGCCTTGGCGTCGGGCGCCGGCGTGGCCTGCGCATCGGCCGGCGGCAACGCGGCTTCTTCTTCCGGCAGCGGCGGGCGGCGCATGCGATCCAGGTACTGACGTACGGCGGCGTTGTGCTGGGCCAGCGTGGCCGAGAACACGTGTCGGCCGCTGCCATCACCCAGTGCGACGAAATACAGCGCATCGCCCGCTGCCGGATGCGTGGCGGCCTGCAGCGCATCGCGCCCGGGCATGGCGATCGGCGTCGGCGTCAGGCCCACGCGCGTGTAGGTGTTGTACGGCGTGTCGGTGGTCAGGTCGCGGCGGCGGATGTTGCCGTCGTAGGCGCTGCCGATGCCGTAGATCACGGTCGGATCGGTCTGCAGCTTCATGCCCATCGCCAGGCGCCGTGCAAACACGCCGGCGATCTGCGCGCGCTCCTCGGCGATGCCGGTTTCCTTCTCCACGATCGAGGCCAGGATCAGCGCCTGGTCGGGCGTGGTCAGCGGCAGGTCCTCGGCGCGCTGCGCCCACGCGGCGGCCAGCGTCTTTTCCATGTCGTCATGGGCGCGCTTGAGCACGTCGATGTCGCGGTCGCCGCGCGAGTACACGTAGGTCTCGGGCAGGAAGCGGCCTTCCGGATGCTCGCCGGCGTGGCCGATCGCGGTCATCAGCGCGGCATCGTCGAGCGTGGCGGTCTCGTGCAGCAGCGGCATGGCGGCGTTGAGCGCGGCGCGCAACTGGCGGAAATTCCAGCCTTCCACGATCGTCACGCGGTATTGGATGATGTGGCCGGCGCGCATGTTCTGCAGCAGCGTGCGCGGCGTGGTGCCCGGCTCCAGCGCGTACTCGCCGACCTTGAGCTTGCCGGCGGCATCGAGCTGGCGGGCCAGCACCTGCCATTCCAGGTCGGTGCCTACGGTGATTCCCTGCCCGCGCAAGCGCGCCAGCACGCCACGGAAGGAATCGCCCTGCTTCACCTGCGCGATCTGACCGGCCTGCAGGCCCGGCAACGGCGCGGACTGGAAACTTTGATAGCGCTGCCAGCCCCACAGCGCGACGGCCGCAACCGCCAGCGCAAGCAGGACCACAACAAGGAGGATGGCGCGGAGGGCGCGCCTGCAACCTGATGCCACGGCGATCAGTCAGCGGTGAGAACGGTCGCGCAGGATACCAGCCGCCCGTGGTGAAGGCCGTTCAGGCGCCACCGACCGGGCTGAGCGCGGCCAGCATGCCGCGCGCCTTGGCACGGGTTTCTTCCAGCTCGGCGCCGGGCTGAGAATCGACCACGATGCCGGCGCCGGTGCGGAAGCGCAGCGTGCTGCCGCCCTCGGCGTCCACCAGCTGCGCGCTGCGGATCAGGATGTTCAGGTCCAGGTCGCCATCACGGCCGAGCCAGCCGAACGCGCCGGTGTAGGCACCGCGCGGGGTCTGCTCCAGCTCGGCGATGATCTGCATGCAGCGCACCTTGGGACAGCCGGTGATCGTGCCGCCGGGAAACGTCGCGGCGATCACCTGCCCCGGCGTGACCTCGGCGCGCAGCTGGCCGCGCACGTTGCTGACGATGTGGTGCACGTGCGCGTAACTCTCCACCGTCATCAGCTCGTCCACCTCGACGCTGCCCGGCGTGCACACGCGGCCCAGGTCGTTGCGCTCCAGGTCGATCAGCATCACGTGCTCGGCGCGCTCCTTGGGATGGCCGACCAGCTCGCGGATGCGCGCGGCATCGTCGTCGCCTTCGAACCGCGCGCGCGTGCCGGCGATCGGGCGCGTTTCGGCGATGCCGCCGCGCACCGACACCAGCCGCTCCGGCGAGGCACTGACTACGGCCACACCGTCATGCCGGAACAAGCCAGCAAACGGCGCCGGATTGCAGTCACGCAGTCGCGCATACAGCGCCGCCGGATCCAGCGGCGTATCGAACCGCGCCTGCCAGCCACGCGAGAGGTTCACCTGGAAGATGTCGCCTGCCGCAAGGTAATCGAGGATGCGGCCGACACCATCGAGGAACGCCTGCGGCGCATCTTCGACCAGCGCGGACGGCGGTTGCCAGTGCGGTGCATCCAGGCGCGAGGCGGCTTCAAGATCCACCGCAATCGTATCGAGCAAGGCAGCATGTTCGGGCTCGGCGACGGCGATGCATTCACCGGTCGCGCGATCGCGCAGCACCGCCGCTGGACAGCGCAATGCCAGCGCGGTCGCCATGCCGTCGTCATCAACAGGCAGCTGCAGCACCGGCTCAACCTGGCCGGCCAGCTCATACCCGAGCATCAAGGCCCAGCCGCCGTGGAACGGCCAGCGCGGCTCATCGCGCAAGGCGCGCAGTGGCTGCCATTGCGCGTCGAGCAGATCCAGAAACGCACCGTCCAACACTTCGCCCTGCAGCGTGCGCGTCACGCCTTGCGCATCCAGGCGCAGGCCTTGCCCGTTGCCGGCCAGCAGCAGATCCCAGCGCCCATGCGCCGTGCCCGAGGCCACCGACTCCATCAGCAGCGGATAGCGCGACGGCGCCACCCGCTGCAGCGACAGCAGGTCGAAGTGATCAGGCAGCGGGCGGGTCAGCAGCATGCAGTGTCCTTCTCAAACGCACATCGGGAGCGGATTGCGCCGCTCCCGATGGAGGTGTTACCGGTGCGATCGCGTGAATCAGAGGCGCTTGAACACCAGCGTGCCGTTGGTACCGCCGAAGCCGAAGCCATTGGACATGGCCACGTCGATCTTCTTGTCGCGCGCGACGTTGGGCACGTAGTCGAGGTCGCACCCTTCGCCCGGATTGTCCAGGTTGATGGTCGGCGGGATCACGTTGTCGTGCAGCGCCATCACGGTGAAGATCGCTTCCACGCCGCCCGCGGCACCCAGCAGGTGGCCGGTCATCGACTTGGTCGAGCTGACCATCATCTTGTAGGCGTGGTCGCCCATCGCACGCTTCATCGCCAGCGTCTCGGCCAGGTCGCCCAGCGGCGTGGAGGTGCCGTGCGCGTTGAGGTATTCGACCTGCTCCGGAGTAACGCCGGCGTCCTTCATGGCCATGGTCATGCAACGCGCCGGACCATCGCCGTTCTCGCTGGGCGCGGTCATGTGCCAGGCGTCCTGGCTGGCGCCGAAGCCGGCCAGCTCGCAGTAGATGCGCGCGCCGCGGGCCTTGGCGTGTTCGTATTCTTCGATCACCAGGATGCCGGCGCCATCGCCCATGACGAAGCCGTCGCGATCGGCGTCCCACGGGCGCGAGGCGCGCGTCGGATCGTCGTTGCGGGTGGACATGGCCTTCATCGAGCAGAAGCCGGCCATCGAGGTCGGCGACGAACCGCGCTCGGCGCCGCCGGCGACCATCACGTCGGCATCGCCGTACTGGATGGTGCGCATGGCCATGCCGATCGAGTGGTTGGCGGTCGCACACGCCGACACCGCGGAGAAACCCGGGCCCTTGAGGCCCTTCATGATGCTCAGGTGGCCCGGCAGCATGTTGATGATGGTGCTGGGGATATAGAACGGCGAGACCTTGCGGACGCCGCCCTCGACGAATTTTTCGGTCTGCTGCTCGATGCCCAGAATGCCGCCGATGCCAGAACCGACCATCGCGCCGATGCGCTCGGCATTGGCTTCGGTCACTTCGATGCCCGAATCGTCCAGCGCCATCAGCGAGGCGGCGACGCCGTAATGGATGAAGGCATCCATCTTCTTGGCATCCTTCGGGTTGATGAAGCGGGTGATCTCCAGATCACGCACTTCACCGCAGATGCGGGTGGGGAAAGTCGAGGCATCGAACGAGGTCAGCGGGCCGATGCCCGAACGACCATTCCTGATGCCGTCCCAACTGCTGGCCAGGTCATTGCCCAACGGCGAGACCATGCCCATGCCGGTAACGACGACGCGACGTCGGCTCATAACGTTCTACTCCGCAATGCTGCTGGCCGGCCGCTGCCGGCGTTGACTGGGAACTTACGGCGCCGTGGCGCCAGATGCGCGCGGGGCCGCAATCGCGGCCCCGGCGTGACTTGCTTCCATCAGGCCGGATCAGGCCTTGACGTGGGCCTTGACGTAGTCGATGGCCTGCTGGACGGAGGTGATCTTCTCGGCCTCTTCGTCCGGAATTTCGCACTCGAACTCTTCTTCCAGCGCCATGACCAGCTCGACGGTGTCCAGGGAGTCGGCGCCCAGATCGTCCACGAACGATGCGCTGGTGGTGACTTCTTCTTCTTTGACGCCAAGCTGTTCAACAACAATCTTCTTGACGCGTTCTTCAATGCTGCTCATGGATTCGCTCCAGCCGGAGATGGGTAAACACGGGATAGTGTAAGGGAAAGCAGGCGTTGCGGACACGATGCCGCAAGCCTCGGTGAATCAGCCACTTAGGGCCGAATTCTGTGTCACGGCATGTACATGCCGCCATTGACGTGCAAGGTTTCGCCAGTGATGTACTTGGCCGACGGGCTGGCCAGGAAGGCCACCGCGTTGGCGATATCGGCCGGCTCGCCCAGATGCCCCAGGGCAATCTGGCCCTGCAGCGCGGTCTTGGCGTCCTCGGGCAGCGACTTGGTCATGTCGGTATCGATGAAGCCCGGTGCCACCACATTGACGGTGACGCCGCGCGAACCGATTTCCTTGGCCAGCGACTTGGAGAAGGCAATGATGCCGGCCTTGGCGGCCGCGTAGTTGGTCTGGCCGGGGTTGCCGGTCACGCCGACCACCGAGGCGATGTTGATGATGCGGCCCTTGCGCGCCTTCATCATGCCGCGCATCACGGCCTTGGACGTGCGGAACACGCTGGACAGGTTGGTGTCCAGGATCGCGTTCCAGTCCTCGTCCTTCATTCGCATCAGCAGGTTGTCGCGGGTGATGCCGGCGTTGTTGACCAGGATCGAGATCGGGCCGAATTCCTTCGCCGTCGCCTCGATCAGGGCATCGACCGCTGCGGCGTCGGTGACGTCCAGCGTGCGGCCGTGGCCACCGATGCTTTCCATGCGCTGGGCGATGGCCTGCGCACCGTTGTCGGTGGTCGCCGTGCCGATCACGATCGCGCCCTGCGCGGCCAGCAGGTCGGCGATGGCCGCGCCGATGCCGCGGCTTGCGCCGGTGACCAGGGCGATCTCGCCTTCCAGGGGACGTGCTGCGTTCATGCGGTTTTCCATGTGTCGAGGGCGCCCTGGAAATCAGCCGGCGTAGACAGCGCGCGGCCGTCGATGGACTTGTCGATGCGCTTGATCAGGCCGGTCAGCACCTTGCCCGGGCCGCATTCGGCGATGCGGGTCGCGCCGGCGGCAGACAGCGCCTGCACGCATTCGGTCCAGCGCACCGGCAGGTACAGCTGGCGCACCAGCGCCTCGCCGATGGCCTCGATCGTGTCGTGCACCTGGGCGTCGACGTTCTGCACCACCGGCAGTGCCGGCAGGTGCCAGGCGGTGCCCTTGATGGTTTCGGCCAGGCGGTTGGCGACTTCGCGCATCAGCGGCGTATGCGAGGGCACGCTGACGGCCAGCTTCACCGTCTTGCGCACGCCGCGTGCATTGAGTTCGGCGATCGCCGCATCGACGGCCTCGGCGTCACCGCCGATCACAATCTGGCCGGGCGAGTTGTAGTTGGCCGGGACCACGACCTTGGTGCCGGAAACCTGCTCGCAGACTTCGACGACCATCGCGTCTTCGGCGCCAAGCACGGCCGCCATCGCGCCGACACCCGCCGGTGCGGCTTCCTGCATCAGTTGGCCGCGGATGCGCACCAGGTGCGCGCCATCGTGCAGCGACAGCGCGCCAGCAGCGACCAGCGCGGTGTACTCGCCGAGGCTGTGGCCGGACAGCAGCGCCGGCGTCGGGCCGCCTTCCTTGCGCCACAGGCGCCACACGGCGATGCCGGCGGCCAGCAGCGCAGGCTGGGTGTATTCGGTGCGGTTGAGCATTTCTTCCGGGCCGCCCTGCGAGAGCGCCCACAGGTCTGCGCCTGCGCCGTCGGAAGCTTCACTGAAGGTATCGCGCACCTGCGGGTGCAGCTCGGCCAGTTCGGCCAGCATGCCCAGCGATTGCGAGCCCTGACCCGGGAAAACGAAGGCGAGTGTGGAATCTGTCACGCGCGGGAATGCCCTGGTGCGAAAAAACGAGCGGGGATGATACGGGTGAAACCGCTCGCGCGTCTGTACTGGGGCGTATTGCCGCGCTCAGCCCACCAGCAGGCGCAGCACATCCAGGTCGCCATCGCTGAACCAGTCGATCGCCAGCGTGCCGATCACCAGCACGCTCAGCGTGGTGGCCGAATGCAGCACCAGCACCGCGTGCGACAGCCTGCGTGCCCGGCGCCCCAGTCGATTGCACACCGCGGCCAGGCGCTGCAGACGACCCGTCACCTGATGGGTCTGTGCGTTCACATCGCGCGTTTCACCCGACATCGCTTCCTGCATCAACGCCTGCAGCGCCTCGGGACGCTGTTCGTAATAACGGGCCACGCCGTAGCCGAACATCAGCCAGTCGCGCGCCTGCGCCTGCGCCAAATCCATCACCTCCAGCGGGTCCTCCTCGAAATCGATGAAGCCGATCCGGCGACCGTCGAAGGTCATGTTGCGCGGCAAGGGCTGGCCGAAATACGCACCGGTCGCATGCGCCTGCCCGATCGCCTGCAGCGCCAGGCGCACAAGGCGGTCGCAGCCTTCTTCGTCGCGCGCATCGCGCAACCAGCCCGCGAGCGAGCGTCCGTTGTCACTGAGCACCAGCGAATCCTTGCCGCGACCGAGCACCTGCGGCACGTGTACGTGCTGGGCGGCGAGTTCGCCCAGGCGACGCGCCTCGGTATCGAGTGCCTCGCCGCCCACGCGATGCGGCGGTGGCCGCAGCGGCCCCATGCCCATGCGTTGCGCAATGAAATCCAGTGCGCCCAGCGACAGCGCGCGGCTACCGCCGTCGCCGTAGCGCTTGAGCCAAGCCTGGCGGCCTTCCATCTGGATCAGTTCAACCATGGGGGGTCTCCGTCATTCCATGACAGCGCGTCATGTCGGAAACATGTTAAACGCCCGGCGTTAACGCAAATGAAACACGCGCGTCGCAACCCGCAACGCAGCGCTCGCGAACGCATGGAAGCCCGATGCGACGGCGCCGTACTTTTGCAGTGATCTATTCACATCGCACGCACAGCTGATGCGCGTGCTCGGCAGCGCGCATGGGACAAGGCCGCATCCGCTCATCAAGCGATGCCGAAAGTTTGAGCCGTCGAAGGCAGACACGCGCACAACCATCGCGCGCCGATGCATTGCGCATGCGCAGCGACGCGAATCAAGCAAAGGAATTACAACAGACCATCAAACGCCACGGCCAAGCCAGTGGCGCCAGCAAAGACTCAGTAGCGAATCAGCGCCGAGCCCCAGGTGAAACCGCCACCAAAGGCTTCCAGCAGCAGCAGCTGGCCACGCTGGATGCGGCCATCGCGCACGGCTTCGTCCAGGGCCAGCGGCACCGACGCAGACGACGTATTGCCGTGCTTGTCGACGGTCACCACGACCTGGTCCATCGACATATCCAGGCGCTTGGCCGTGGCTTCGATGATGCGTAGGTTGGCCTGGTGCGGGACCAGCCAGTTGAGGTCGCTCTTGTCGAGCTGGTTGGCGTGCAACGCCTCGTCCACGACCGAGTCCAGCGCCTTGACGGCGTACTTGAACACGTCGTTGCCCTTCATCAGGATCCGCGAGCCGTTGTTGACCTCGTCGGTGTTGAAGCCGGCCGAGATGCCGACCGGATTCCACAGCAGCTCCTTCTTGCTGCCATCGGCATGCAGATGGGTGCTGAGGATGCCGGTCTCGCCGTCGGCCTTGAGCACGACCGCGCCTGCGCCGTCGCCGAACAGCACGCAGGTGGTGCGGTCGGTCCAGTCGGTGATGCGGGTCAGCGTCTCGGCGCCGACCACCAGCACGGTCTTGGCATCGCCGGTGCGGATGAACTTGTCCGCCACCGTCAACGCATAGATGAAACCCGAACAGGCCGCGTTGACGTCCAGCGCCATGCAGCCTTCGGCACCCAGCCGTGCCTGGATCAGGCAGGCGGTGGAGGGAAACACGATGTCCGGCGTGGTGGTGCCCACCACGATCATGTCGATGTCCGACGGCGCGACACCCGCCGCTTCAAGCGCACGCAGCGAGGCCTGGTAACCCAGGTCGCTACTGTTCTCGCCTTCGGCGGCGATGTGACGCTCACGGATGCCAGTGCGGCTGCGGATCCACTCGTCGCTGGTCTCGACGATCTTGGACAGATCGTCGTTGGTCAGGACTTTTTCCGGCAGAAAGCTGCCGGTGCCTGCGATACGCGAGTAGATACGACCGTTCGTCACCGGCTGGCTCATCATGATTCCCGTTGCGCGACCCGCAAGACGGGCCTGAAGTATGAAACCGTCAGGCGCGCATCAACGCGCGCCGGCGGGGATCACTCTTCGCTGACAGCCGACGACTTGGTCGCGATGACCTTCTTGCCACGGTAGTAACCGTCAGCGGTCACGTGGTGACGGATGTGGGTCTCGCCCGTAGTCGGGTCGGTCGACAGCTGCTTGGCGGTGAGGGCGTCGTGCGAACGGCGCTGGCCGCGACGGGACGGGGTGACGCGGGATTTCTGAACTGCCATGGTCTTGCTCCAAACGAGTCTTTATTAAACCGCCAGGCGGCGGTCAGTTCTTCTTGAGCGAAGCCAGCGCCGCGAACGGGCTGGCCTTCGCCAGTTCTTCCTGCCGCGGGGAGACATCAAGCTCCACTGCGGGCAACTCCGGATTCATCGGTACTGCAGGCACGGCCAGCACCAGTTCGTCCTCGATCAGATCCAGCGTCCGCAGCATGCCGTCTTCGGGCACCAGCAGCGCTTCGACATCTTCCGGCAACGCCGCTTCGTCGGCCTCGTCCTTGATCAGGCCGAGTTTCTGCACCATCGACACCGGAAACAGGAACCGCTGCAGGCTGCGCTGGCATTCCAGCGGCAGCGCCGTCTCGATCTTCAGTTCCACGTAAGGCACCTGCAGCGCATCGCGATCGAACTGCAGCGCGAACGTCACCTCACCCTCGGCATCGGTCAGCAGACCTTCCAGCCGGCGCAATGCCGCCAGCGGCACCTTGCCTTCGAAGCTACGCCGTGCCGCGACCATGCGCCAAGCATCTAGGATTTCGGGCACGTGCGCGGACATAAGCCGCAAAATGGTAGAGAGCCGCCGCGGCCGTGTCAAATCGGGGTGATCCCGGCGTTGCAGCCCGGCGTTCGGCGAGGCCACACTGCCCGCCCCTCTCCCGCCGGGCTTTCCCGCATGTCGCTGATCCTGGCGTCCACCTCAGTGTACCGCCGCGAGTTGCTGGAACGCCTGCGCCTGCCGTTCCAGGCCGCCCGTCCGGACGTGGACGAGACGCCGCTGCCCGGCGAAACCCCGCGTGCCCTGGCCGAACGACTGGCCCAGGCCAAGGCCCAGGCCATCGCCCGACAGCTTCCGGAAAGCTGGGTGATCGGCTCGGACCAGGCCGCCGACCTGGACGGCCAGCCGCTGGGCAAGCCGGGCCAGCGCGACGCGGCGATCGCCCAGCTGACGGCGATGTCCGGGCGCCAGGTCCAGTTTCACACCGCGGTCTGCGTCAGTCATGGCGAGCGGAACCTGGCCGCCCTGGACACCACCACCGTCACCCTGCGCCGACTGACCCACGACGAGATCGCGCGCTATGTAGATGCCGAACAGCCTTTCGACTGCGCTGGCAGCTTCAAGTGCGAAGGCTTGGGCGTCACGCTGTTCGAGGCCATCGAAACGCGCGATCCGACCGCCCTGATCGGACTACCACTGATTGCGACGGCCACATTGCTGCGGCAGGCCGGCTTTACCCTGCCCTGATCACTGCTGGCCGGACAGCATCACCGGCTGCTCGGACCAGTCTTCGACCGAACCATCCGCGGCATGCAGCCGCAGGCCAAGCCAGTGCCGCCCGACCTTGAAGGCGCGCGCATCGACCCGGGCACGGAAGCCGACGTTCGGATGCTGGGGATCGTTGGAGATCTTCCAGTAGGCCGCCACGCCCGGATTGGGCAGGCCGTAGTCGGCCTTTGACACGACCTTGCCGTCGATCAACACCTCGACCGCCTTGAGGCCGACGCCATCCTTGAAGGCCCAGCCGCTGATCTCGAACTGGCCAGGCACGGTTGCACTGTCGACCGGCGTATCGATCCAGGCCAGCGCCGGTGCCGTGCAGGCCGCCGCATCGGGCAAAGGCGCATCTGCATCGCGCTTGGGCAGATAGAACAGCATGAAGCGCTGGCGCCCGTGATCGACGTTGATGACCCGCGGTGACGGCAGCGGCCCGACCCGCGCGCACAGCGCGTGGTACTGCACGAGCAATCCTTTGTACTGCACCTCGCTGGCACCGACGACCAGCAGCTGCGCGGTCGAACTGGCGCCATCACTCTGCAGGTTCCACAGGCGCAGCTGCGGTGCACGACCGTGCTTGACGTTGAGCGGGTGGTCGAGCACCGGGATCGCGTCATCGCCCAGCGCAAAGCCCAGTTCGGAGCCCAGCTTGAAGTTGTCGGCCAGCAGGCCGGTCTGACCCGGATGGCGCGCCAACTCCTCGCGCACTGCCCGCGCCAGCACATCCCAGCCGGCGAAGTTGTAGGGATAGAACTTGCTCGACGCCAGGTCGGCCCGCCAGCGTGGCACCGAGGCCACCAGGTAATAGCCCAGCACCACCGCCAGGCCAGCGCCACACATGGCCCAGGTCAGGCGCCGCAACCAGCGCGGCCAGGCGCGCAGCAACGCGGGTACCGCCAGCAGCAGCGGCAGGTAGCCAGGCAAGGTCCAGTGGAAGCTGACACGTTCGACATCGGCGAAGAAACCCAGCACGAAGAAGCCCAGCGTCGACAGCCCGCCCAGCAGGCCGAAGTAGCGCCACTGCGACGGCATCCCGCTGGCCTTGCCGAAGGCGCGCGTCAGCACCTGCAGCAAGGCATAGAACAGCAGCGGCGTAACCAGCGCGGCCTGGATCACCAGGAACAGCAATCCACCCCACTGGAAGGTCCACGGATGCCGATCAACCAGCTGGAAGCGCAGGCCTGCATCGGCGTTCTCGATGTTCCAAGCAATCAACGGCGCCCACGCCGCGATGCCCAATGCCAGTGCGACCCACACGCGCACGTCGCGCAGCACCTTGCGCCCCTCAGGCAACAACAGCAGCGCAATGCAGCCCACGCCGATCACGCCGACGAAGCGGTAATGACTCAATGCACCAATCACCAGGCCGAGTGCGAGTTCGGCGGCGGCCGCCGCATCGATCTCGCGCAGCAGGCGCGCGCCGGCATTCAGGCATAACACCGTGGCGAAGGCCATCGGCACATCGGGCACGGCCATGATGCCGAGGCTTCCTGACAACGGCATCAGCAACACCAGCATGCCCGCACGCCAGCCTGCGACGGCACCGAACCAGCGCGAGCCGATTCCCGCAAGAAACCACGGCAACAACGCCGACAACAGCAGGAACGGCATGCGGATCGCCAGCACGTGCTGACCGCCGATCGCCGTGCCCAATCGCGTCATCCACGCGGTCAATCCGGGCAGGTCCGAATACGCCGCAGCGAGGTGCCGACCTTCCTGCCAATAGAAGGCCTCATCGACAAACAAGGGCAAGCGCGCCGCGATCAGGATCTTGATCACAGTCAGGCACACCCACAGCGTCAGGAACGTGCGCTGTGCGCGCGCTTCTTCATTCATATTGCCGCTACACTCGATTGGAATCAGCGAAACCGGAAGTCCTATGCAGGCCAGTCCCGCAGCACCGACGATGCTAACCGATGACTTGTTCAAGGCATTGCAGCAGGCACAAGCCCAGGTAAACGCACTGGTACTCGGCAAGCCGCTGCAGGTACGACTGGCCTTCGTCGCCCTGCTTGCCGATGGTCATCTACTGATCGAAGACCTGCCCGGCCTGGGCAAAACCACGCTGGCCCACGCGCTGGCCGCGACCTTGGGCTTGGGCTTCCAGCGCGTGCAGTTCACCTCGGACCTGTTGCCGGGGGACGTGCTCGGTGTATCAATCTACGACGCACAGGCGCGACAGTTCCAGTTCCATCCTGGCCCGGTGTTCACCAACGTACTGCTGGCCGATGAGATCAATCGCGCGCCGCCGCGCACGCAGAGCGCGTTGCTGGAAGCCATGGCCGAACACCAGGTCACGCTCGACGGCACCACGCACGTGCTTGACGAGCCGTTCTTCGTGATCGCCACGCAGAATCCGGTGGATCTGTCGGGCACGTATCCGTTGCCTGATTCGCAGCTGGATCGCTTCCTGTTGCGCATGGGCCTGGGCTATCCGGATGCGAAAGACGAGCGCGCCCTGCTGGCCGGCAGTGACCGCCGCGAACTGATTGCCCAGGTCCATCCGCTGCTCGGCATCCAGGACATCCTGGCGCTGCGCAGCGCGGTGGCACGCGTGCATGCCAGCGATGCACTGATCGATTACGTGCAGGCGCTGCTCACGCGCAGCCGCCAGCATCCCGGTGTGCGCGTGGGCCTGTCGCCGCGTGCCGGCCTGGCGCTACTCAAGGGCGCACGCGCGCATGCGCTGTTGCTGGGCCGCGACCACGTGTTGCCCGAGGACGTCCAGGCACTGTTCTCGGCCGTGGCCTCGCATCGCCTGGTGCCGGATGCGGAAGGCGCCTCGGCCACTGAACTCTCCCACGCCATCCTGCGTGCGGTGGCGGTGGACTGAACCATGGCGGCGGCCTTCGTGCAGCGCTTGCGTGCGAGGTTGGCGCTGCTGGCACGGCCGCGTTCGCCGGAAAGCCTGCCGGTCACGCTTGATCGGCGTCGCGTGTACGTGCTGCCCACCGCGTTCGGCATGTTCGCCGGCGTGCTGGTTGCGACCATGCTGCTGGGCGCGCTGAACTACAACAACAATCCGGCCCTGCTGCTCGCGCTGCTGTTGGCGGCGACCTTCATGGCCAGCCTGATGGCTTCGCATTTGCAGTTGTCCGGCCTGCGCATGACGTCGGTGACCGCCGAGCCGGTCCATGCCGGCACGCCCCTGCAGTTACAGATCGCGCTGGCCGCGCACGACCGGCGCCCGCGCATCGGCTTGCGCCTGCGCGCGGGCACGCACGATGTGCTGGTGCCACCGATCACCGATGCCGCCGTCGTCGCAAGCGTCGCCTGCCCGACCACGCGCCGCGGCTGGCTCCAGCCCGAGCGACTGCGCCTGTCCACGACCCAGCCACTGGGCGTGGCGCTCGCCTGGTCGTGGCTGTGGCCCGAGACGCCGCTACTGGTTTATCCGGCGGTGGAGATCGACGGACCACCACTACCCGAACCGGCCGGCACCTCGCGCCAGACGCGCGTCGATGCCGCAGGCGAAGAACTGCACCACCTGCGCGCATATCGTCCCGGCGATCCGCAGCACACCATCGCCTGGAAGCCCAGCGCAAGGCGCGATGTGCTGCTGGTACGCGAGTACGAACAGCCCGTCGGCATCGAAGTCACCCTGGACTGGACGTTGCTTGCGCCGTTGACCCACGAAGCCCGCATCCGCCGCCTGACCCACTGGATCGAGCTGGCCGAGCGCCAGGCGCGGCGCTATCGCCTGCGCCTGCCCGGCCACGCACCGATCGGCCCTGCGCTGGGCCCGGCCCATCGTCACCAGTGCCTGCGTGCATTGGCGCTGCTGCCGCAGGGGCGCACGTGATCGGGACGCGGAGCATGTCGCGCTCACCCGCGCTGGATGCGCGCAGCCGGATGTGGGCACTGGCCTCGGCCGCGTTCGGCCTGCTGCCACTGTTGCTGCAGCTGCCGGGCACGACCGCCATGGCCGTCGGCCTGATCGGCGTGTTGAGCGCCTCGGTGTCGTGGCGACGACCGATCCCGCTGGTGCTGCGCATCCTGTTGGCGATCGCCGCGCTGGCCGCCGTGCTGTGGGCGGCGGGCCCGCGCTTCGGCCGCGATACCGGCTGCGCGTTGCTGGCGGCGATGCTGGCGATCAAGCCGACCGAAACGGTCTCGCTGCGCGATGGCCGCAGCCTGGTCGGGTTCGCGCTGTTCGCGCCGTTTGCCGCATTCCTGCTCGACCAGGGGCCGATGACGATGGCACTGGGCCTGCTGTCGGTGCTATGCGCGCTGGTGGCGATACTGCGCCTGGCGGCACTGGAATCGGGCCTGCTGGCGGCCGATGGCATCAGTGCCGGACGCACCAATCACTGGCAGATCGGCCGCCTGGTGCTGATGGGCCTGCCGCTGGTGCTGCTGACCTTCTGGCTGTTTCCGCGACTGGGCAGTCCGCTGTGGGGATTACCCGACCGCGCGGTCGGGCGCCCCGGCCTTTCAGACACGATGAGCCCCGGCGAATGGGTCGACCTGCTCGCCGATGACACCCCGGCCGCGCGCGTGACCTTCTTTGGCCCGACGCCGCGGCCGTCGCAGATGTACTGGCGCGGCCCGGTCATGAGCGAGTTCGACGGACGCACGTGGCGCCAGGGCTGGAGTGGCGGTCGGCCGCCGGCACCGACGACACGCCAGGGCACGCGTTACGACTACCAGCTCGACTACGAACCGACCGACCGCCGCCAGCTGGTCGCACTCGACCTGGCAACCGCTGCGCCGGATGGCACCCGCCTGTCCGGCGATTACGAACTCAGCGCGCAGCGACCGCTGTCTTCGCTGACCCGCTGGCGCCTGCAATCGCAGGCCGTCGCCACCTTCGATGCGCAGCGCGCGCCACAGCAGCTGCGCCAGGACTTGCAGCTCCCGGGCGGCTTCAATCCCCGCACGGTGGCGCTGGGCAGGCAGTGGCGGGCCGAAGCCGGTCCCAATGGCGATGCCGCCATCGTCGCGCGCGCGATGGCGATGATCCGCAAGGACTTCGCCTACACGCTGGACGTGCCGCTGCCGGGCCGCGACATCGCCGATGAGTTCCTGTTCCAGACCAAGCAGGGCTTCTGCGAACACTTCAGCTCGTCGTTCGTGATCCTGATGCGCGCCGCCGGCATCCCGGCACGGGTGGTCACCGGCTATGTCGGCGGCGTGCGCAATCCCATGGGCGGCGGTTACTGGATCCTGCGTCGCCAGGATGCCCACGCCTGGGCCGAAGTCTGGTTGCCGCAGCGCGGCTGGGTGCGCGTCGATCCCACCGCCGCGGTGGCGCCCGAGCGCATCTACGACACGCTGGACGATCGTGCACAGGCCGGCGGCGATGGCGGCCCCGACAGCCTGTTCAACATGAGCCGCTATGCCCAGGTCAGCGACTGGCTGCGCAGCAACTGGAACGACCTGGTCCTGGGTTTCAATGCCGAGCGCCAGAGCCAACTGCTCAAGCCCTTCGGCGTGGACCAGCTGGACGAAGGCAAGCTTGGCCTGCTGTTCGCGCTGGCCGGCGGCGCGACCTTGTTGGGCATGGCCTGGCTGCTCGCCCGCGGCGAACGCGAAGCCGATCCGCTGCTGCGCCAGTGGCATCGCCTTGGCCGGCGCTATCGGCGCCTGGGCCTGCAGCCCGAGCCATCCGAACCCGCCTTGGCCTGGGCCCAGCGCGTGCGCCTGGCGCGAAGTGACAAAGCCGCCACAAACGAGAACCTCATCTCACTCAGCCAGCGTTTCGCACAAGCGCGCTACGCTTCCACTCACGCGGACGTCCGGGCGCTGATACGCGATCTTCGCCGGCACCGTCCGTGACTACTGCGAGGCCTGTATGAACACCACGTCTTCCGTTCGCCTGCTGGCTGTTGGCGCCATGGCGATCCTCCTTGGCGCCTGCGCCACGGCTCCCAAGCCCCTGCAGGGCGAATTCCCCGGCGTGACGCCGCGCGACGCGGTGACTGGCGCCCAGGTTGGCGCGCAGGTTCGCTGGGGCGGCCGCATCGTCGAGACCCGTCCGGGTGCCGACAGCACCTGCTTCGAGATGATCTCCGCACCGCTGAGCGCCACGGGCCGTCCGCAGAGCAACTCGCCTGATGCCACCGATGGCCGCTTCATCGCCTGCCGCGCCGGCTTCTACGATCCGGCGATCTTCGCCAAGGATCGCGAAGTGACCTTCATCGGTCGCGTCGAAGGCACCGGCACCACCCGCATCGGCGACTACGACTATCGCCTACCGAAGGTCAACGCAGACGTGGTCTACCTGTGGCCGGAAGTGCGCGAGGTGCAGGTGCGCCCGTATCCGTCGCCGTACTTCTACGATCCGTTCTGGGGTCCGGGCTGGGGCCCGCGCTGGGGCTGGTGGTAATCCAGGCCTGAGGGCTTGAGATGGAAAGGGCCGGATTTTCCGGCCCTTTTTCTTTGCGCGATCCGCGGTGGAATCAGCCTGCGGCGCCGAAGTAACCCAGCGCAGCGCCGGCCAGCAGGTGCAGATGGATGTGGTAGACCGTCTGGCCCGCATCCTCGCGACAGTTCATCACCACCCGATAGCCGTTCTCGGCGAAGCCTTCCTGGCGCGCGTATTCGGCCGCGGCCAGCACCAGCTTGCCGACCAGCGCGGCCTGGTCCGGCTTGAGATCGTCCAGGGTCGGCACGTGCACCTGCTTGGGAATGAAGAGCACGTGCACCGGCGCCTGCGGCGCGATGTCCTTGAAGGCCAGCACGTCCTCGTCTTCGTAGACGATCTGGGCCGGAATCTCGCGACGGATGATCTTGCCGAAGATGGTGTCGTTCATGGACCTGCCGGAATGCGTTGCGGATGAAGCCGCAAGCTTAGCCTGCATGCGCCGGGCGCTTCAGCCCATCTCGCTGCGCGAGCCGAACGCATGCGACAGCGTGCCGCGATCCACGTACTCCAGCTCCCCGCCCAGCGGCACGCCGTGGGCCAGCCGCATCGGCCGCACGTTGGCTTGGCGCGCAAGCTGCGCCAGGTAGTGCGCGGTGGCTTCGCCTTCCACGGTGGGATTGGTGGCGATGATCAGCTCGCTGACTTCGCCTTCGGCCAGGCGCTTGGACAGGCGCTCCAGACCCAGCTCGCGCGGGCCGATGCCATCCAGCGGCGACAGTCGTCCCTGCAGGATGAAGTACAGGCCGCGATAGCCGGTGGCCTGCTCGATCGCCAGGCGATCGGCCGGCGACTCCACCGCGCACAGCTGGTGTCGATCACGACTTGGACTCGCACAGATCGCGCACAGCTCGCCCTCGGTGAAATCACGGCACTGCGCGCAGTGGCCGATGTGCTCCATCGCCTGCGCCAGGGCACCGGACAGGCGCCGACCGCCTTCGCGGTCGCGCTCCAGCAATTGATAGGCCATTCGCTGGGCGCTCTTGCTGCCCACGCCGGGCAGCACGCGCAGCGCATCGATGAGCTGTTCGAGCAGCGAAGCGCTCATGCAATGACAGTGCGCGCGATATGCACCGGCATTGGACCGGCGCGAAGCGAGGACAGGCTCAGAACGGCAGCTTCATGCCCGGCGGCAGCTGCATGCCGGCGGTGGCCGAACCCATGCGCGCCTTGGACTCGGCGTCGATCTTGTTGGAGGCATCGTTGAACGCCGCAGCGATCAAGTCTTCCAGCATCTCCGCATCGGAGAGCAGGGTCGGATCGATACGGACCTTGCGGCATTCCTTGCCGCCGGTAAGGGTGACGCTGACCATGTTGCCGCCGGCGTTGCCGGTGACTTCCAGCTTGGCCAGTTCTTCCTGCGCCTTCTGCAGGTTTTCCTGCATCTTCTGCGCCTGCTGCATCATCTGGGCGATATTTCCGCGCATCTTGGTTTACTCGTCGAAAGGTCGGATGGAATCGGGGACTACGCGCGCGCCCTGCTGCTGGATCAGGCGCTGCACGTCGGGATGGTTCATGAAGTTGTCTTCGGCCGAGGACTTGCGTTCGTCCCGTGCACGCAGGTCGCGCTGGGCCAGGGTCTCGCCGTGGTCGGCCACGGCCTCGAACACGATCTTCGGCGCATGTCCCAGCGCCGACGACAGCGCCTGGGCCAGATCGCCGATCGAGCGATCGGTGCGCAGGTAATCGAAGCCCGGCGCCAGCGACAGCCGCAGCACCGCATCGCCATAGCTGGCAAACGCCGCGTTGGCCGCCAGCTGCTTGGACGGGCCGGTCAGCTGCGCCGAGGCGACCAAGGCTAGCCAGTGATCGGCATCGGCGATGTGGGCACCGTCCGCGCCACGCGATGCATGCACCGGCGCGTGATCCAGCTCAGCGGCGTGCACGGGCGGCGTGCTGACCACGACCTGCTGCGCCGGGACCTCCCACGGCGGGACGTCGTCGACCATGGCTGCGACGGGCGCTGCGGAAGCAGGCGGTACAACTGCGGTCACAGCGGTGAATTCGGGTGCGGGCTGCACGCGTGCGGGTGTTGGCGCTGAAACGTCCCACGGCGGCGTGTTGTTTTCTTCTGGCGCCTGCACATGCGGCGCGCGTGCCACCGACGGTGCGTCAGGCGCGGCTCTGGGTTCAGCGAAGGCGCGCGGCGCAGTCGCAGCTTCCGGCGCCACCGGCGCTGCAACGACGGCTGGCGCGGCTGCCGCGACCTGGCCGCCGACGGCGCCCGCGTTGCCACTGGCAGAAGACGCACGGTTCGGCGCAGCGCCCGCCGGCGCCATATCACCGACCGACGCCGGGCGGAACGCCAGCATCCGCAGCACGCTCATCTCGAAACCCGCGCGCGGGCTCGGCGCCAGGTACAGATCACGGCGTCCATTGAGCGCCATCTGGTACCAGAGCTGCACCACTTCCGGTCGCAGCCGCTGGGCGAACACGGTCGCGTCGAAGCCATCGGCTTCCACCGCGACGCCCGGCACCAGCTGGCGGACCTGGATGCGATGCAGCGCCTCGGCGAACGCCTCCAGCACCCCGCTCCAGTCCGGCGAAAATTCCGCCACCGCGCTCACCGTGGCCATCAACCGCGCGCCATCGCCATCGGCCAGCGCCTCCAGCAGCGCACCAACCTGGGTGCGATCAACGCTGCCCAGCATGGTGCGCACGCCGGCATCGCCTAGCTCGCCGCCGGTATAGGCGATGGCCTGGTCCAGCAGGGAAAGGCCATCGCGCAGCGATCCATCGGCCGCCTTGGCGATCTGGCGCACCGCGCCGTCTTCGGAGGGGATTTCCTCGGCCGCCAGGATCTTGGTGATCTGGCCGCCGATCTGCTCCTCGTCCAGGCGCTTGAGGTTGAACTGCAGGCAGCGACTGAGCACGGTCACCGGCAGCTTCTGCGGATCGGTGGTGGCCAGCAGGAACTTCACGTGCTCCGGCGGCTCTTCCAGCGTCTTCAGCAGCGCGTTGAACGCCGCCTTGGAGAGCATGTGCACTTCGTCGATCAGGTAGACCTTGTACTTGCCGCGCGAGGGCATGTACTGGGCGTTCTCGATCACCTCGCGCACATCGTCCACGCCGGTATTGGACGCGGCGTCGATTTCCAGCAGGTCGATGTAGCGGCCAGCGTCGATATCCAGGCAGGCCGGGCACTTGCCGCACGGGTCGGCGCTGGTGCCGGTCTCGCAGTTCAGCGACTTGGCGAAGATGCGCGCGATCGTGGTCTTGCCCACGCCGCGGGTGCCGGTGAACAGGAAGGCGTGGTGGATGCGGCCGCTATCCAGGGCATTGGAGAGCGCGCGGACCACGTGTTCCTGGCCGACCAGTTCGGCGAAACGCTTCGGGCGCCACTTACGGGCCAGGACGAGATAGGACATGGCGTCATTGTGCCGCGCCGGGGCATGCGTTCCAAGGACGGCGTCCGGCCTGGCGCAACGGCGCCGGGCGGCGGTCGCGCGGAACGCGTCATTGGGGCTCGCTTTAAATCCCGGGCGCGGCTAGAATCTGCGCCCCTGAGTGCGGCCAGCGGTCGCATTCAGGATCCGGAGAGGTGTCCGAGCGGTTGAAGGAGCACGCCTGGAAAGTGTGTAAGCGTCTAAACCGCGCTTCGGGGGTTCGAATCCCCCTCTCTCCGCCAGTTTTGTCATTGCTTCCAACAATGATCGCAGCAAACCCGGGCCGCGCCTCATGCGCGGCCCGCGTCTATGGTGGCCCCGTCGGCCCCTCGCGACGCTAGGTCGAAAACTCCGCCAGGGCCGGAAGGCAGCAACGGTATCGACTGATGCGGGCGCCGAGGTCAGCCGGCGGGGCCGCCACCTTTTTGGGAATTTGGATTGGCTGGCGACGATCGTTGTTTCGTCCGCATACGCATTCATCTGCCTGTCATCGACTTATCTGGAAGCAAGAGCTTTCGCGGCACTTCGTGCCACGACCTCCTTTCTTTGCTTGTGCAAAGAAAGCTAGGCAAAGAAAGCGCACTCCGGGCGGCACGCTCGCTTCGCGAGTTCGCTACGGGGCGAGGGATTTTTCAAAGGGACATCCTGTCCCTGCGAAAAACGCCGCACATCCTTGTGCGGCGCCCCGCGGGGCTTATCCTCGCCCCTTCGCCGTGCCTGACGGAGGGTTTGAGAGCACAGGCAAGAGCAGAAGCGAAAAGCTGCCAAGCCAACAGCCTCGTAAGCCACAGAAATCTGCATGACCTAGAACCGAGCTTGCTCTAGCTCTGGCTTTGACTTCTGCTGTTGCTGTTGCTGTTGCTGTTGCTCAGATATTGATCTTCAGCGCCTTCAAAGCGAGCCGAGCACCGCAGGCGGAAACGGCCGAAGAGGCGCGGGTGTCTGAGCGCAGCGAGTTCCCGCGCCGTGCCGTTTCCGGCGAGGAGCACAGGGCACCGATGCAAAGCATCGGCGAGTGTCAGGCGATGGCGGTTTTGGCTACTTTTGCCAAGACAAAAGTGGCTCGCGCCGCGAAGCGGCGTGAAAGCTCTCGCTCTTCAACAAGGCAGCCTGAAATAGGGAAATCGCCAGCAACGCACACTCTTCAGCGGCAACAGAAGCAAACAAGTTGACTACTCAGCTGCAGCCACCGTCGGATGCAGCCAAGCCTCCACCCCACTCACATACCGCTCCTGCTTCCAGATCGGCACGCGCAGCTTCGTCTCGTCGATGATCCATCGGCACGCCGCAAACGCCGCATCGCGATGGCCGGCGGACACGCCGACCCACACCGCCATCTCGCCGATCGACAGTTCGCCCACGCGATGCACACAGCGCGCATCGACGATATCGAACAAGGCCAGCGCCTCGTCGAGGAGTTTCTCGCCTTCGGCGAGGGCCAGCTCGGCATAGGCCTGGTAATGCAGGCCCGAGACCGACTGACCTTCGTTGTGGTCGCGCACCCAGCCTTCGAAACTGGCGAACGCGCCAGCGCGCGCGTCGAGCAACTGACCGCGCAGTGGTGCGGTCTCGATCGCCTCGGCGGTAATGGAAAAACGCGACATCCTCAGCCTCCGCTGACCGGTGGAATGAAGGCGATCTGTGCGCCCTCGGCCGGCGCATCCTCCCAGCGCGCGAACGCGCCGTCCACCGCCACGCGCAGATGCGCGCTGTCCCAGGCGAATCCGTGGCGCGTGCGCAGCTCGGCGTACAGCCCGGCCAGGTCGCTCGCGGCGGTCTGCACCGCTTCGCCTTCCACGCCCGCGGCTTGGCGCAGGCTGGCGA
Source organism: Pseudoxanthomonas sp. GM95 (assembly GCF_900109775.1). GTDB lineage: Bacteria > Pseudomonadota > Gammaproteobacteria > Xanthomonadales > Xanthomonadaceae > Pseudoxanthomonas_A. The sequence continues at coordinate 738,772 of NZ_FOAX01000001.1, read as the reverse complement.
AATACAACACCTGCACGCCCGTCATGCGCCCACTCCGAAATCGCGCTTGCCGCCCTGCTTGCCCAGCAGCTGCGCCGGGCCGAGCACGATGGCGTGCGAGAGCGCCTTGCACATGTCGTAGACCGTTAGCGCAGCCACGGTCGCACCGGTCATGGCTTCCATTTCCACGCCGGTGCGATGGGTGGTGCGCACCGTGCATTCGATGCGCAGCGCGTCGCCACCATGCCAGTCGATCGACAGCTTGCAGCCGTCGATCGGCAGTGGATGGCAGAACGGGATCAGCTCATGCGTGCGTTTGACGGCCATCGTGCCGGCGATCACCGCCGTATCGACGATGCCGCCCTTCGCGCTGCGCAGCGCATCGCGCCGCAGCTGCGCCGCGACTTCGGGCGGAAACACCACCAGGCATTCGGCCGTCGCCTGCCGCGCGGTCACGGCCTTGCCCGACACATCGACCATCGCCGGTTGCCCGGCGGCATCCAGATGCGTCAGTCCATCGACCAGGCGCGGTGTTTCGACGCTCAACTCAACCTCCAATCAGGAACATTTCCACGCGCTTGCGCGGTGGCTGCGCGGCATGGCCGCGGACTTCGCTGTAACGGTCGTCGCGTCGCGACCACAGGCCTGCGACACGTTCGGCCAGGCCGGTTTCGCCCTGCGCCAATGCAGGCCGCAAGTCGGCGCCACTTCCGGAAAACAGGCAGGTGTAGAGGTGCCCGTCGGCCGACACACGCGCACGATGGCAATCGCCGCAGAACGGCGCGGTCACCGACGACACGAAGCCGATTTCGCCAGCGCCATCGTTGAAGGCATGGCGCTCGGCGACTTCGCCGCGGTACTGCGCGTCCAGCGCGTGCAGCGGCCAGCGCGCATGGATGCGATCGTGCAGCGTGCGCGAGGGCACCACCTGGCCCGACTGCCAGTCGTTGCACGTGCCCACGTCCATGAATTCGATGAAGCGCAGCACATGGCCGCTGCCGCGGAAGTGCTCGACCAGCGGCAGCACCTGATCCTCGTTGACGCCGCGCTGGACCACGCAGTTGAGCTTGAGCGAGGAAAATCCCGCGCGCTCGGCCGCAGCAATCCCCTCCAGCACGCGCGCGATGTCGCCACGCCCGCCGGACATCGCATGGAAGCGCTCAGGCGCCAGCGCATCCAGGCTGACGGTGATCCGGCGCAGGCCTGCATCGCGCAGCGCCTGCGCATGGCGCGCCAAGAGCGAGCCGTTCGTGGTCATGGCCAGGTCGTCCAGCCCGGGAATCCGCGCCAGCCGCTCGACCAGCTGCGGCAGGCCCTTGCGCAACAAGGGCTCGCCACCGGTCAGGCGCAGCTTGTTCACCCCGACCCGCACGAAGCCACGCACCAGCGTCTCGATCTGGTCGAAAGACAGACGCGAGGACGCATCCAGCCCGTAATCGTCCGGCACCCGATCGGCCGGCATGCAGTAGCCGCAGCGAAAATTGCAGGCATCGATGACCGAAAGGCGCAGATCGCGCAGCGGCCGGCCGCGCTGATCCAGCGGCAGTTCGGGCGTGCGCAGGATGGCGTTCATGTCAGTCTGAAATGGGGACCGGCCTAGGATTGGACAAGGCTAGCACCTGCCCCGGCAACGCCACGTGGTGGCCGCGTGCGGCCAGTGCGCGCGCCTCGTCGGCGCTGGCGTGGTGGTAGAGCACGCAGCGCGCTAGCAGCGCGGGCGCGTATTCACGTTCCAGGTCCTCGATGCCGCTGTGCGAGGGATTGCCGTGCAGCGCGCAGTCGTGGGCGATGACCTCATCGTCATCGGCGTAGCGCGCCAGCATTTCCGGGATGGGCCGGGTGTCGCCGGTCCACACCACCGCCCCCGGCAGGCGCAGGCCGAAGGCGGTCTGCGGCCAGTGGTGGCGCACCGGGAAGACCTCCAGCCGCACCCCGTCGTGCCAGAACGCCTCGCCCACCGGCACCAGGCGGAAGGCATCCCAGAAGTTCGCCCCGCCCTCGGCCAGCACGTTGGGATACTCGGCCACGCGCTGGTGCAGCAGCGGCACGATCGGCGCCGGCACGTACAGCACCACCTGGCCGCGCCGCGCCGGATTGAAGTACGCCGTGCCGAACAGGCGCTCGAACCCGCCCACGTGATCAAGGTGCGTGTGGGTCACGAACAATGCCGACGGCGCATGCCCGTAATGGGCGATGAAAGCGTCCAACCCTTCGCTGCCGCAATCGATGGTCAGCCAGGGCGCACCCTCGCGTTCGAGCGTGGCCATGGCCGAGCCAAGTTCCACTGCCGAAGCGTTGCCCACGCCCTGGAACCGCAAGGCCCAGCCCATGCCTAGAAGCCCCGCTCCCAGGAACGGTCGTACGCCGCGCGCAGGCGGACGAAGTCGGCCTCCACCTGCTCGGGCGTGCGCGCACCACGCAGCTTCAGCAGCGAGCGCTTGAGCCGGGCCAGGTTGGCCTCGCGCCAGCGCGTGGCCGGAATGCGCAGCACGCCTCGATCGAAATCGATCAGCCAGCCCTCGCCCCGCGTGTTGAACAGGATGTTGTGCGCGTTGAGATCCGCGTGATCCAGGCCACCACGATGGAAGCGCGCGATCATCTGCCCGGCCGCTTCCAGCGGCGCCTCGCTGCCCGCTTCCAGATAGCGATCAGCCAGCGAACGGACATCAGGCAGGCGCTCCATGAGGATCGCCGCGCGATACGTCAGGCCTTCATGCACGTAGCTGGCCACCAGCGGCCGCGGCACCGGCAGGCCCTTGGCCAGCAGCACGCGGGTCAGGCGGAACTCGGCAAAGCTGCGGGTCCGGTTGGCACCGCGCCACAGATAACGATCGGTGCTGATGTTGGCGGCCATGCCGCCGCGCTTGTACTGGCGCAGCAGGCTTGGCCCGAACGGGGCATCGATGAACCAGGCGCCGCCGCGACCGCCGCTGTCGACCGGACGCGCGCGTTCGCCCCAGCTACTGGGGTCCATCCAGTGCGCCTCGGCTTGCCGAAGGCGCTCGCGGTCGAACAGAATCGCGCCGTAGCCGCGTCCTTCGCGGTACGGCACCAGTACTTCCGTCGCGTCAAAAGCGGCCATCGCGCGAGTCTAGCAACTTTGTCCAACGCTCCTGAGTCCTTGTGCCTACTGCGCCTCTCCGCGCTGGGCGATGTCACCCACGTCGTGCCGCTGGTGCGCACGCTGCAGCGCGCGTGGCCGCAGCTCACGCTGGACTGGATCATCGATGGCGGCGGCCACAAGTTGCTCGAAGGCCTGCCCGGCGTGCGCTTCCACACCTATGACAAGAAGACCGGCGTGGCCGGCATGCGCGCCCTGCGCCAGCGCCTGCCGACGCGCTTCGACGTGCTGCTGCAGATGCAGGTCGCCCTGCGCGCGAACGTGCTGTCGGCGTTCGTGCCCGCGCGGCGCCGGATCGGCTACGACCGCAGCCGCTCGAAGGACCTGCATGGGCTTTTCATCAATGCGCGCATCGCCGACCGGCCCGGCATCCACGTGCTCGATGCGATCGGCAGCTTCTGCGAACCGCTGGGCCTGAAACAGGACACCGTGACCTGGGATCTGCCGGTGCCGCAGGCAGCCTTCGACTGGGCCGCCGCGCAATGGCCCGACGATGGCCAGCCAGTGCTGATGATCTCGCCCTGCTCCAGCCACGTGCGCCGCAACTGGTATCCCGATCGCTACGCCGCCTTGGCCGACCATGCCACTGCGCAAGGCTGGCGCGTGGTGTTATGCGGCGGACGCAGCGCCCTGGAGCGCGAAACCGCCGATGCCATCGCCGCGCAGATGCGCGCGCCGGTGCTGGACCTAGTCGGCAAGGACACGCTCAAGCAACTGCCCGCACTGCTGGCGCGCGCCGATCTGGTAGTGACGCCGGATTCGGGCCCGATGCATATCGCCAACGCGATGGGCACCAAGGTGCTTGGCCTGCATGCCGCCAGCAATCCGCGCCGCAGCGGGCCATATTCGGACGTGCGCTATTGCGTGGACCGCTACGACGATGCGGCGCGCAAATTCCTGTCCAAGCCGGCCGACGCGCTCAAGTGGGGCACCAAGATCGAGTTCGATGACGTGATGCAGCTGGTCACCACCGACGACGCCATCGCCGCGTTCGAGCGCTATCGCAGCGATCATCCGCGCTGAGGGCGTTCGCCCCAACCTGCAGACACGAAAAGGGCCGCAATCGCGGCCCTTTCCTGTTGCGACATGGCGCAGCGCTTACGGCGCTGCCGCGCCGGAGCTGTAGTCCTCGTAGGACTTCTCTTCCACGTAGGCCGAACCCAGCGCCAGGTTGATGTCCTTCTTGATCCGCGCGCGGGTGTCGTTCTCGAAGTACACGCTGCGCGCCAGGCGGATGAATTCGGCGTCGAACGTTTGTGCCTTTTCCTGGATCCGGATGTCGTCCTCGATCACCCACAGGCGCTCGTTGACGGCTTTGAGGTCGGCGCGCAGCTTGGCGATGTCCTGGACCGCAGCCGGATGCGCCATCCAGGTCTGCTCCAGTGCGGACAGCTCCTTGCGCACGTTGGCCAGCTTGGCCTCGTCGTGCATGCGCTCGGACTTGATCTGCAGGATGGAAATCTTGTCCAGCAGCTCGCCAAAGGACACGGGAGTCAGGATTTCGGACATGGTGCGCACCGCCAATGAAGAGACGCCCAGTTTAACGGCCCGGGCATGACGCTCGCCCGACCCGTAGGCGCCGCGTTCGAAAGACGAACGCACAAAAACAGACGGCCCCTTGCGGGGCCGTCTGCGGAATTGGCGGAGAGGGTGGGATTCGAACCCACGGTACGCTTACACGTACGCCTGATTTCGAGTCAGGTACATTCGACCACTCTGCCACCTCTCCGGGTGTCGCACCGCCGTTGAAGGCGATCCCCGGTGGTCGTTCCGGGGCTGCGCATGATACGGGGCGGATCGATCGCCCACAAGCACCCTCGCATACGCGCCGTTTGCCGGGCCGCGCGTCTGCTGCCAAACACAAACCCGGTCACACCTTGCCGGGCCAGGCGATTCATGACGCAGCACGGCTTGTGACCTGTCCGCTTCGACGCGATCATGGCGTTCCTAGAAGACGAAAACAGGCTACGCAGGGTTGCCATGATCGAGTTTGGACACCTCAGCCATGTTGGTCTGCGGCGCGCCCTTAATGAAGACACCTATTACGGCGACAGCGACCTGGGCTTGTGGTTGGTCGCCGACGGCATGGGCGGTCACGCCTGCGGTGAAGTCGCCAGTGCGCTGGCGCGCGAAACCATCGTGCGCGAGATCCGCGACGGCAAGACCCTGGGCCAGGCCATCCGCGTGGCCGATGAGGAAATCATCCGCACTTCCCGACGCCGCAACGATTCGCTGCCGATGGGCACCACCGTGGTCGCGGCGCGCGTGCAGGGCAATCGCTTCGAAGTGGCGTGGGTCGGCGACAGCCGCGCCTATCTGTGGCGCGATGGCCAGCTGGCTCAGCTCAGCCAGGATCACAGCTACGTGCAGGAGCTGATCGCCCAGGGCGCACTGACCAGCGAGCAGGCGCGTTCGCATCCGCACCGCAACGTAGTGACCCAGGCGCTGGGCGTGACCGATCCGGCCCAGCTCAACGTGGAAACCCTCACCGGCGACCTGCGCCCGGGTATGCAGCTGCTGTTGTGCAGCGATGGCCTGACCGAGGAAGTGGACGACCGCGGCATCGCCGAAGCCCTGCGCCAGGATGATTGCAGCGCGCAGGAACTGGTCGATACGCTGATCGCCGCCGCACTGGATGGCGGCGGCTCGGACAACGTCACCGCGATCCTGGTCCGCTGCAGCTAGGTAGCGGATTCGCCCCCGCGACGCGTCAGGCGCTCGCGGTGGTGACTTCCATCGGTGCCGGCGGCGTCTCGATCAGATCCCACAGGCAACTCCCGCCGCCCTTGCTGCGCAGCTTGTCCAGGCGCTTGGCGTGGGCTTCCAGCTCGCCGGCGGTCGGGGCGACCTGCGCGCGCAGGCCGACGTTGCTGGCATCGAAGGCGTGGCGCACGACGGCCACCTGCCCGCCGTCTTCATCCAGCGAGCCGAAACCGATCTCCTCCTGGCCCGAGGTCAGGGCGATATAGACATCGGCCAGGATCTGCGCGTCGAGCAGGCCGCCGTGCAGGTGGCGATGGGTGTTGTCCACGCCCAGGCGCTTGCACAGCGCATCGAGCGAATTGCGCTGGCCCGGGAAGCGCGCGCGCGCCATCGCCAGGGTATCGACCACCGTGCAGTGATCGGCGAAACGGCCGAACCGATCGCCGAAGCGCGACAGCTCGCTATCCAGGAAGCCCACGTCGAAGGACGCGTTGTGGATGATGACCTCGGCGCCTTCGATGTACGCCAGGAACTCCTCGACGATCTCTTCGAACGCAGGCTTGTCGGCCAGGAATTCCAGGGTCAGGCCTGTGACTTCCTGCGCGCCCTGCTCGAACTCGCAATCGGGCTTGAGGTACTTGTGGAAATTGCGGCCGCTGGGACGGCGCTCGACCAATTCCACGCAGCCGATTTCGACGACGCGGTTGCCCTTCTTCCACTCAAGGCCGGTGGTTTCGGTGTCCAGGATGATCTGGCGCATGGCCTAGGGGTCCTTCTGCAAATCGATGGAATACAGCTGCAGGGCTTTGTCGGTGCCCGGCAGCTGCGTCATTGTCTCAAACCCGAAGCCGAGCTTGCCCAGCACCGCCTGCGACGGCGCATTGGCCGGGGACACGATCGCCAGCAGGCACGGCAACGCCAACACGCGGCGCGCGTAATCCAGCACCGCGCGCCCGGCCTCCACCGCGTAGCCCTGCCCGCGCCCCATCGGCAGGAAGCCGTAGCCCAGGTCCGCACCCGGAAGCCAATCGCGGGTGACGATGCCGATCTGGCCGAGGTCGCGATCGGTGCCGGTCTCGGTCACCCGGCACATCCCGAGGCCGTTGGCCTGGCGATAGACCATCGGCCCGGTGCGCACGGCAGCGCGGGCTTGTTCCAGATCGCGCACGCCGCTGTCGCGGACGTGGTGGACGAAATCGGGGTCGTTGAGTACGGCCAGCATCAGCGCCGCATCGCGATCGCTTTCTGTCAGCGGATGCAGTTCCAGTCGTGGCGTGCGCAGGACCAGCGCGTTCGGTTTCGGTGCGTGCTCGGCGTGACTCATGCGCTCGGCAGCGGCACGCCATCGCGGATGGCGATGGCTTGGTCGCGCGCCAGCGTGTCCACGCGTTCGTTGTCGGGATCGCCCGAATGTCCTTTCACCCAGCGCCAGTCGATCTTGTGGCGCAGCGTGGCCGCCTGCAGGCGCTCCCACAGCTCGCGGTTCTTGACCGCGCCGCCGCCGGCGGTCTTCCAGTTCTTGCGGATCCAGCCGGGCATCCATTCGGTGATGCCCTGGCGCACGTACTGCGAGTCGGTGACCAGGGTGACCTGGCAGGACTCGGTGAGGGCTTCCAGCGCCATGATGGCGGCCATCAGCTCCATCTGGTTGTTGGTGGTGTGGGCCTGGCCGCCGGAAAGCTCGCGCTCGATCGTGCCGAAGCGCAGCAGCGCAGCCCAGCCGCCGGGACCCGGATTGCCCAGGCAGGAGCCATCGGCGTTGATGGTGATCTGTTTCATGGAGTCTCGTGCGTCATGCAGGCACCGCCCCGCCCTGCCAGCGGGTCGGGCGTGCGGGGGTGAGGATGAGGTCGGCGCCGCGCTTGTCGGCCTGCAGCAGGCACACCGCGCGCATCAGCTCGGGCGAACGGGTGCCGTTGCGCCAGGCCGGGCCGAGCCACTGCGGCGTGTGCGCGCTGCAGTCCAGGCCGCTGGCCTGCAGGTAACGGCGCCAGCGCCCGGGGCCACGGATCGACAGCCCGGTGCGGCGCCAGCGCAGCCGGTACGGGCTGACCGGGTTGAGGGTGAACAGCCATAGCCGGCCGCCCGGTTCCAGCACGCGCGCGCATTCGTCCAACAGCGCACGGGCGCCGTTTTCCGGCACGTGCTGCAGGACCACCGCGCTGAAGCTGTCCGAGGCCAGCGGCAGCGCCGCGCCACAGCGCAGCGGGCCGTCGAAGCCGATGCCGCTGGCCCGCAGCGACAGCCCGGCCGGCACCACCGACACCCCGGCCGTGCTGCCTGGATGCAGCCAAAGCGTCGGCGTGGCGGCCTTGGCGGCCAGGATCGGCGCGATGGCCTGCTGCTCGGCCGCCAGCAGGCGCTGGCCGTCGGGCGTACCGAACCACGCCAGTGGCTCGGGTTGACGGTGGGAGGCAGCGGCAGGCATGGTCGGGGATTGTAGAGGACGCCCCCGCGTCTGCCGACCGAGCCCCATGCCAAGTCTTTCCGCGCTGACCGCCTTCGACGACAACTACATCTGGGTACTGACCAGCGACGAAGGAGGCGCGGTGATCGTGGATCCGGGCGATGCCGCCCCGGTCCTGGCCGCCGCGCAGCAGGGCTTGAAGCCCGCCGCAGTGCTGCTGACCCATCATCACGACGACCACATCGGCGGTGTCGCTGGCCTGCTCGAAAAGTGGCCGGACCTGCCGGTGATCGCCGCCGACGATGAACGCATCACCACCGCGACCCACAAGGTGGCCGATGGCGAAGTGTTCGAAGCGGCCGGCATGACCTTCAAGGCGATCTTCGTGCCGGGCCACACGCGCACCCATGTCGCGTTCCATCGGCAGGCGCCGGGCGGCGAGCTGTTTTCAGGCGACACCTTGTTCAGCCTGGGCTGCGGACGCCTGTTCGAAGGCACGCCGGCGCAGATGCTGGCCTCGCTGGAGACGCTGGCCGCCCTGCCCGACGACACCCCGATCTGCTGCGGCCACGAGTACACCCAGTCCAACGCGGCCTTCGCGCTGGCGGTGGAACCCGGCAACGCAGCCTTGCAAGCGCGTGCCGCAGAGGTGCGCACGCTGCGCGCCGGCGGCCACTCGACCCTGCCGGTCAGCCTGGCGACCGAGCGGGCAACCAACCCGTTCCTGCGCGTGGACGTACCCGAAGTCGCCCAGTCGGTGGATACCTGGCTGCAGGCCACTGCAGCCGATCGGATCGACACCTTTGCCGGCCTGCGCCGGTGGAAGGACGGCTTCCGCGCATGAGGCGCCTGCGCCGGGCCCTGTGCCTGCTGGCGTTGGCCGGCAGCACGCCCACCGCGTGGGCGCAGGCCGAGGTCGCCGGCGCCATCGCGCCCACGCCCGATGCGCCGCAAAGTACCGACGACAGCACTGCGGCATCGCCCAACGGGCTGCTCGCGCCGGTCTTGCCGCCGGACATGCTCGATGGCGCGCTGATCTACCGGCAGTTCCGCGACGGCCTGGCCGATCCCGACTGCCAGCCGCAATCGACCGACGCCAAGTGGCAGCGCCACTTCAGCCACGCGCCCGAGCGCCTGGCCGATCGCGAGGACGACATCCTGCCGCTGTTCGGCTACGTGGTCGGCGTGATGCGCGATGCCGACCTGCCGACCGAGTTCGCCCTGATCCCATTCGTCGAAAGCGGCTACCACCCTGGCGTCAGCAGCAGCGCCGGCCCGGCCGGGCTGTGGCAGTTCGTCTCGCTGACCGCGCGCAACCACGGCGTGCGCATGCGCCGCGGCTACGACGGCCGCCTGTCGCCTGTGGATTCCACCCAGGCGGCGGTGCGCTACCTCAAGACCTTGCACGGCATGTTCGGCGGCGACTGGCGCCTGGCGGTGATGGCCTACAACGCGGGCGAGAACCGCGTGCTGCAGGCGATGCAGCGCGCAGGCGTCAGCGCCGGCAACGCACACCCGACGCAGCTGCGCGGCCTGTCCAAGACCACGACCGCCTACGTGGAAAAACTCCACGCCTTGGCCTGCAGCCTGGAACAGGCCGGCGATCAGCCGTCCTGGCTCACCGCCCTGCAACGTCCGGTGCCGCGCCTGCAGCCGCTGGAACTGCCGTCGGACTTCGGCAGCCTTTCGGCCTGGGCGCAGCGCGAAGGCCACGATGCCGACCAGCTCGCCGGCCTCAATCCCGCGCTCTCGCGCATGCGCAGCGCACCGGCTGGCGGATCGCTGTGGGTGCTGGCGCCCGCGCCCAACGGCGCATCGCCGAGGATTTCCGCTTCGGACCTGATCGGTGGGCAGGACGACGGCCCCAACAACGGCGATGCCGACGCGCCCTTCCTTACCCGGCGCGCGGCCGACGACACCGATGCTTCACACAAAGTGGTGCGTGGCGACACGCTCTCCACCATCGCGCGGCGCTATGGCGTGCGCACCCAGCAATTACTGAAATGGAACAAGCTCAAGGCGCGCGCGATCATCAAACCCGGCATGGTCTTGATCGTGTCCGATCCATCGCGCTGAGACGGCGTGGCCACCCGCATCTGAAGGCGGATGGCACACTAGGGACCGTGTGTTCCTGCGAGTAGGTGCAATGGGTTTCCTGCAAGGCAAGCGCGTGCTGATCACCGGCATCGCCTCGGATCGGTCCATCGCCTGGGGCATCGCAGAAGCGATGTACCGCGAAGGCGCGGAGCTGGCATTCACTTATCAGAACGACAAGTTCAAGCCGCGCGTGGAGCAGGCCGCGGCGCGCTTCGCCAGCCAGATCGTGCTGCCGCTGGACGTGGCCGACGATGCGCAGATCAGCGCCTGCTTCGACGCGCTGGCCGAGCATTGGGATGGGCTGGATGTCCTGGTCCACGCGATTGCCTATGCCCAGCGCGAAGCCATCGCCGGCGAGTTCCTCGACGGGCTCACGCGCGAGAACTTCATCCAGGCCCACGACATCTCCGCTTATTCGCTGGCCGCGCTGTCCCAGGCCGCGCGACCGCTGATGCAGGACCAGCACGGCGCCATCCTCACGCTCAGCTATCTCGGCGCCACGCGCGCCCTGCGCAACTACAACGTAATGGGCGTGGCCAAGGCCAGCCTGGAAGCCACGGTGCGCTACCTGGCGCTCAACCTCGGCCCGGAAGGCACGCGCGTCAACGCGATCTCCGCCGGCCCGATCAAGACCCCGGCCGCCTCGGGCATTGCCGGCTTCCGCAAGACCTTGAGCTATGTCGAGGAACACGCGCCCCTGCGGCGCAATGTCTCGATCGAAGACGTCGGCAACACCGCGGCCTTCCTCTGCTCGGACCTGGCCGCCGGCATTACCGGCGAAGTCACCTACGTTGATGCCGGCTACAACATCCTTGGGATGAGTGGCATCGACGGCGATTGATCCGCGGCTGGCATGCGCACAAAGAAAAACCGCGCCGTTGAGGCGCGGTTTTTTGTTTCGCGAGGTGCGGGCTTACAGCCGGTCTTCGTGCACTTCGATCTTGAACTGCTTGCGCGTGGCGGTGACGAAATCCTGCACGTCGGCGCCGGCGTAGAGCTGGGTGATCTGCTGGAGCAGCTGGTCACGCTGCGCGTCCTGCATCTTGCTGGCGTCGCCCGGATTGACCTTGTCGATCGTGAAGACCACAAAGCTGCCGTTTTCCAGCTTCACCTTGCCGGCCGAGACCTTGCCTTCTGCCGGCGCAGGCGCGGCGAACAGCGCCTCGTTGCCCTTCTGCGAGGGAATCGGCGCGCCGCGCGGCATCGCCGGAATCTGGCCCGACTGGAACTTCTCCGCATCGGCGATCGCCTTGAGCGCCTCGCCCTTGTTGACGCGTGCCAGCACAGCATCGGCCTGCGCAGCGGCCGCCTTGCTGGCACGGTCGGCACGCACCGCGGCGATGACCTGTTCCTTGACCTTGTCCAGCGGCTGATCGGCAGCCGGGCTGTGATCGGTCACGCGCACGACCAGGCTGTGCGTGTCGTCGACCTTGATCAACTGGCTGGCGGTGCGATCGGCGATCTGCTGTTCGTCGAACACATTGCGCAGCACCGCGGCGTTGGACAGCAGGCCTGGCGCATCGGCGGCCGAGAACGGACCGGCCTTCTGCACTTGCAGGCCCGCAGCCTGCGCGCCGGCGTTGAGCGAATCGGGATTATCCAGCGTCGCGCTGACCAGTTTGCCGGCGATATCGTTGTAATGGCGGGTCGCCGCTTCCTTGTTGGCCTCGGTGGCCAGCTGGTCGCGCACTTCCTCGAACGGCTTGCCGGCTTCGCCCTTGACCTGCGCCAGCTTGATCACGTGATAGCCGAACTCGGTCTTGATCGGGCCGACCACATCGCCCGGCTTGGCGATGGCGAACAGCGCTTCTTCGAACGGCGCCACCATCATGCCGCGGCTCACCCAGCCCAGGTCACCGCCGTTTTCGGCCGAACCCGGATCCTGCGAATTGGCCTTGGCCAGTGCAGCGAAGTCGGCACCCGGCGCCTTGGCTTCGGCCGCCAGCTTGGTCGCCTTGTCCTCGGCCGCCTTCTGCGTGGCCGCATCGGCACCGGCCGGCACGGCGATCAGGATGTGCGAGGCCATGCGCTGCTCGCTGGAGAAGCGCGTCTTGTCCGCGTCGTAGCGCTTGCGCAGTTCGGCTTCGTCTACCGCCGGTGCGGGCGGCAGCTTGTCGGCGTCGACTTCGACGAACTCCACGCTCACCTGCTCGGGCTTGCGGAAAGAAGTGCGATGCGCGTCGTACCACTGCTTGGCCTGGTCATCGCTGACCGGCGCGGTGTCCGGCGCGGCGGGCGGCAGCGAAGCCAGCGTCACGTCGCGCGTTTCGCCCAGCATCGCGAACACCTGGTCCATCTGCTTGTCGGTGACGAAGCCCGACTGCGCCAGCGCCTGCGGCACCAGCGAGATCGTCATGTCGTCGCGCGCCTGCTGCTGGTAGGTCGTCGGCGTGAGGCCCTGCTGCGCCAGCAGCGCGGCATAGGTGGCGCTGTCGAACTTGCCGCTCACCTGGAAATTCGGATCGGCTGCAATCGCCTCGCGCAGCGCGGCATCGCTGATCGCCACACCGTTGCGCTTGGCGGACAGCTCCACCACCTTGCGATCAACCAGGCCGTCGAGAATCTTGCGCTTGTTGTCGACCGAATCGAACTCGCGCGCATCGAAGGCTTCGCCCTGCTGCGCCTGCTGACGCTGACGCTCGTTGCGCAGCGCCATCTGGAAATCCTGCACGCTGACATCGGCATGCTGCCAGGCCATCGACACCGGCCACCATGCCGGTGCGGACGACCACCACGACGGCGGCGCCTTGACCGTGGCCACGGCCGTATCCGGACCGCTGCCCATGTATTCGTTCACGCCGACGAAGGCGAACGGAATGATCAGCAAGCCCATCACCACGGTGGCGATCCAGCCTGAGGTCTTTTCGCGAAGTGTCTGCAGCATCGTGTCGTTACGTCTGGTGAGGCAAGCCGCGCAGTTTAGCGTGGTTCCACGCGCAGTTCGACGCCGCGGCCTGCGTATCGGTCATAACGGTCAGCCAAAAGAAAACGCCCGCCGGGATTACCGACGGGCGTTTTTTGTAACTGGCGGAGTGGACGGGACTCGAACCCGCGACCTCCGGCGTGACAGGCCAGCATTCTAACCAACTGAACTACCACTCCGCGCTTTGAAGCTTGGAGACAACACCCAGTTGTCACCCTGGGAAAACAAAGCCCCCAATCGCTCGGGGGCTTTTTGTAACTGGCGGAGTGGACGGGACTCGAACCCGCGACCTCCGGCGTGACAGGCCAGCATTCTAACCAACTGAACTACCACTCCGCACTTGAAATCTTGCTCTGGTGCTTGGTGGGTGCTGAGGGTTTCGAACCCCCGACCCTCTCCGTGTAAAGGAGACGCTCTACCGCTGAGCTAAGCACCCTGGCGAGCTGAGCGGATTAGTTTACCGCGTCCTTCAGAGCCTTACCAGCCTTGAATGCAGGATTTTTCGAAGCGGCGATTTCGATGTTCTCGCCGGTCTTCGGATTGCGGCCCGTACGGGCAGCGCGACCACGGACCTGGAAGGTGCCGAAGCCAACGATGGTGACCGAGTCGCCGCCCTTCAGGGCTTCGGTGATGCTGGCGACGACGGCGTCGACGGCGCGGGTGGAATCGGCCTTGCTCAGTTCGCAACGACCGGCAACGGCCTCGATCAATTCGGCTTTGTTCATTGATTACTCCATGTGCGGTAGGGAACCGCTGAATGAGTGACCGGCCCGGGGCTTGCGCCGCAGCGGGCCGGCTGGATCCCTGTCCGGAGGCCTTGGGCAGGCCCCCGCGGGGTGCGGCTTTTATACCAGCGACACCCCGGTATCGCAACCAAAAAACCCAATAACGGCGCGGGTTTCAGCGCGTTTTAGGGTACATGAACCGCATCAAGTCAATGCTTGACATCGGGTTGCGTGGTGGGCTTGGCGCCCTTGGGAACAGCTACTTTCTTGCCACCGTCGTTGCCACCGACAGGGCCGACCGGACGCTCCAGCGCCAGGTCGAGCACTTCGTCGATCCACTTCACCGGCACGATCTTCATGCCCTTGGTGACGGCTTCGGGGATGTCGGCCAGATCCTTGCGGTTCTCTTCGGGAATGATCACGGTGGTGATGCCACCGCGCATCGCGGCGAGCAGCTTTTCCTTCAGGCCGCCGATCGCCGAGACGCGACCACGCAGGGTGATCTCGCCGGTCATGGCCACTTCGGCCTTGACCGGGTTGCGCGTAAGCGTCGACACCAGCGCGGTGACCATCGCAATGCCGGCGCTTGGACCATCCTTCGGCGTGGCGCCATCGGGCACGTGCAGATGCACGTCCTGCTTCTGCAGGAAGTCGGTATCGATGCCCAGACTTTCGGCGCGCGCACGCACCACCGACAACGCAGCCGATGCGGATTCCTTCATCACGTCGCCGAGCTGGCCGGTCAGCGTCATGCCGCCCTTACCCGGCACCAGCTGGACTTCGATCTGCAGCAGGTCGCCGCCGACCTCGGTCCACGCAAGGCCCGTCACCAAACCGATCTCGTTGGCTTCCTCGGCGCGGCCGTAATCGAAGCGACGCACGCCCTGGTACTTCTCCAGATTCTTCTCGCTGACGGTGATGCGCGCCGCGCCCTTCTTGGTCTTCTTCTTTTCCGGCTGCGGGCCGGCCAGCGCGATTTCCTTGACCACCTTGCGGCAGATCTTGGCGATCTCACGCTCCAGGTTGCGCACGCCCGATTCGCGCGTGTAATAGCGCACGATGTCGCGCACCGCGCTTTCCTCGATCTTCAGCTCATCGGCCTTCAGGCCGTTGGCCTTGAGCTGCTTGGGCACCAGGTAACGCTGGGCGATGTTGAGCTTCTCTTCCTCGGTATAGCCGGGGATGCGGATCACTTCCATGCGGTCCAGCAGCGGACCGGGAATGTTGAGCGAGTTGGACGTCGCCACGAACATCACGTCCGACAGGTCCAGGTCCACTTCCAGGTAGTGATCGTTGAAGGTGTGGTTTTGCTCGGGGTCGAGCACTTCCAGCAGCGCCGAGGACGGATCGCCACGGAAGTCCATCGACATCTTGTCGATCTCGTCCAGCACGAACAGCGGGTTCTTGGTCCCGGTCTTGTTGAGGTTCTGCACGATGCGGCCCGGCATCGAACCGACATAAGTGCGGCGATGGCCACGGATCTCGGCCTCGTCGCGCACGCCGCCCAGCGCCATGCGCACGAACTTGCGATTGGTCGCCTTGGCGATCGACTGGCCGAGCGAGGTCTTGCCCACGCCGGGCGGACCAACCAGGCACAGGATCGGGCCCTTCATCTGCTTCACGCGCGACTGCACCGCCAGGTATTCAAGGATGCGTTCCTTGACCTTCTCCAGACCGTAGTGATCGGCGTCCAGGGTTTCCTGCGCGACCTTCAGATCCTTGCGGACCTTGCTGCGCTTCTTCCACGGCACGCCCAGGATCCAGTCCAGGTAGTTGCGCACCACGGCGGCTTCGGCCGACATCGGCGACATCTGCTTGAGCTTGTTGAGCTCGCTGCGCGCCTTGGTCTCCACCGGCTTGGGCATGCCCGCCTCGGCGATCTTGCGGGCCAGGTCTTCCAGCTCGTTGGGCGCGTCGTCCAGCTCGCCTAACTCCTTCTGGATCGCCTTCATCTGCTCGTTGAGGTAGTACTCGCGCTGGCTCTTTTCCATCTGCGACTTCACGCGGCCGCGGATGCGCTTTTCCAGCTGCTGCACATCGATCTCGCCATCGACGAAACCGACCAGCAGCTCCAGGCGCTCGCCCACGGCGATGGTCTCCAGCAGCTTCTGCTTGTCGCTCAGGCGCACACCCAGGTGCGCGGCGATGGTGTCGGCCAGGCGACCCGGCTCATCGATGCCGGCCAGCGTCTGCAGCAGCTCCGGCGGCAGCTTGCGATTGGTCTTGACGTACTGCTCGAACAGGCTCATCAGCGAGCGGGCCACGGCCTCGATCTCGCGCGACTCGGCGGCTTCGTCGACGTCGATCTCCTCGCCCTGGCCATACAGCGCGTTGTCGCGATCGACGATGTCGGTGACGTTGACGCGCGACACGCCTTCGACCAGCACCTTGATGGTGCCGTCGGGCAGCTTCAGCAGCTGCAGCACCTGGGCCAGCGTGCCGATCTGATACAGGTCTGCGGCGCCCGGGTCATCGGTCTCGGCCGACTTCTGCGCGACCAGCAGGATGCGCTTGTCGGCAGCCATCGCCTGTTCGAGCGCGTGCATGGATTTGTCGCGACCGACGAACAGCGGGATGACCATGTGCGGGAACACCACCACGTCGCGCAACGGCAGGACGGGCAGGTCCAGGATCTGGGGTTCGGAACGGGCCATGGGGGCTCCAGAAAGAGGTCAGGGGGCAATCGGCGACAACGAAAACCGGTACCGCAAATATGCCAATGGCCCCGTTATGGGGCCATTGTTGAAGCGTTGCAAGCGGGAATCTGAACCCCCTGCCCGATCAGGAACTTAGCCTTATTCGGCCGAGGCGACCTTGGGCGGTGCGGGCGGGTTCTGGTAGATCAGGTAGGGCTCGGATTTGTGCTCGATCACCGATTCGTCCACGACCACCTTGCCGACGTTTTCCAGCGACGGCAGGTCGTACATGGTGTCCAGCAGTACCGACTCGACAATGGTGCGCAGGCCACGGGCGCCGGTCTTGCGCTTGAGCGCCTTCTTGGCGATGGCCGACAGCGCGTCGGGACGGAACTCCAGTTCCACGCCTTCCATGTCGAACAGGCGCTTGAACTGCTTGGTGATGGCGTTCTTGGGCTCGGTCAGGATCTTGATCAGCGCCGGCTCGTCCAGCTCTTCCAGCGTGGCCACGACCGGCAGACGGCCGACGAACTCGGGGATCAGGCCGAACTTGATCAGGTCCTCCGGCTCGACTTCCGACAGCACCTTGCCCACTTCCGGCTTCTTCTCCGAGGACTTCACCTTGGCGCCGAAGCCGATGCCGCTGGCTTCGGTCGAACGCGCCTGGATGATCTTGTCCAGGCCGGCGAACGCGCCGCCGCAGATGAACAGGATGTTCTTGGTGTCCACCTGCAGGAATTCCTGCTGCGGGTGCTTGCGGCCGCCCTGCGGCGGGACGCTGGCCACGGTGCCTTCGATCAGCTTCAGCAGCGCCTGCTGCACGCCTTCGCCGGACACGTCGCGGGTGATCGACGGGTTCTCGCTCTTGCGCGAGATCTTGTCGATTTCGTCGATATAGACGATGCCCTGCTGTGCCTTGTCGACGTCGTAGTCGCACTTCTGCAGCAGCTTCTGGATGATGTTTTCCACGTCCTCGCCCACGTAACCGGCTTCGGTCAGCGTGGTGGCATCGGCAATGGTGAACGGCACGTTGAGCAGGCGCGCCAGCGTCTCGGCCAGCAGCGTCTTGCCCGAACCGGTCGGGCCGGCCAGCAGGATGTTGGACTTGGCCAGTTCGACCTCGTCGCTCTTCTGGCGGCTCTCGATGCGCTTGTAATGGTTGTAGACGGCCACGGCGAGCGTGCGCTTGGCGCGCTGCTGGCCGATCACGTACTGGTCGAGCACTTCGAGGATTTCGCGCGGCTTGGGCAGCGAGCTGCGGGCCGACTGGGCCTTTTCCTCAAGCTCCTCGCGGATGATGTCGTTGCACAGCTCCACGCATTCATCGCAGATGAACACGCTCGGGCCCGCGATCAGCTTGCGGACCTCGTGCTGGCTTTTGCCGCAGAACGAGCAGTACAGGATCTTGTTGCTGTCGCCGGAACGGCCTTGGCGGTCTTCGCTCATGCTTGTTTTACCCACTCACTGCGGCCCCCGCGGGGGCATTCGAATTCGAGAATAGCACCGGTTCGGCGCCGGTGGCGCCCGGTGTTCCCAGCCATGGAAGCTGCTTGCGGAACGCAGAAATCCGCATGCAATTCCCGGGCCGAAGAGGAAAAGCCGGCCTGCCAGCGCCGGAAACACCGCGCGCCGGCACGTTGCCGGCCGGCGCGCAGGTACCCGGTCAGGGCGCGGGAAGCAACCCTGTTCAGGCGGACTGGATCAGCTCGTCCGGGCGACGCTCCAGGACCTCATCGACCAGGCCATAGGCCTTGGCGTCGTAGGCACTCTTGAAGTTGTCGCGCTCGGTGTCGCGGGCCACGGTCTCCAGCGACTGGCCGGTGTGCTTGGCCATGATCTCGTTGAGCTTGTGGCGCAGGGTCAGGATTTCACGGGCATGGATGTCGATGTCCGTGGCCTGGCCCTGGAAGCCGCCCAGCGGCTGGTGGATCATCACGCGCGAGTTGGGCAGCGCATAGCGTTTGCCGGCGGCACCGGCAGTCAGCAGCAGCGCGCCCATGCTGGCGGCCTGGCCCAGGCAGATCGTGCTCACGTCCGGCTTGATGTACTGCATGGTGTCGTAGATGGCCATGCCGGCCGTCACCACGCCGCCGGGCGAGTTGATGTAGAGGCTGATGTCCTTCTCGGGGTTTTCCGCTTCGAGGAACAGCATCTGCGCCACGATGACGTTGGCCACATGGTCGTCCACGCCGCCCACCAGGAAGATCACCCGCTCCTTCAACAGGCGCGAATAGATGTCGTAGGCGCGTTCGCCGCGGCTGGTCTGCTCGACCACCATCGGCACGAGATTCAAGGCCTTGGTCAGGTTATCCATGGGGTGAGGCACCTTTCATTGTTGGATCTGCACCGAAGTGCGTGGAATGGCTCCGATCCCGCCTCATTGAACCGGCCCGGCCCTCCTTGCGGGGCCGGACCTTCGGCGAAACCAGGCGCCGTTACTGCCGGATGGCGTCCTGGAACGACAGTGCCTGCTCGGTGTGCTGGGCGCGCTCGGCGATCCAGTCGATCACCTGCTCTTCCATCACGCGGGACTGCAGCCCGGACATCATCTGGGGATCGTTGCGGTACAACTCAATGACCTGCTCGGGCTCTTCGTAGGTCGAGGCGATCAGGCGCATGGTTTCCTGCACGCGCTTGGGGTCCAGGCGCAGGTCGTTGCGGCGGGCGACTTCGCCGACCAGCAGGCCGACCAGCACGCGCTTGCGCGCCGCGTCCATGAACCCTTCGTGCGCGCCTTCCGGCGGCTGCACGTTCTGGCCCTGGCGGCGGGCCTGCTCGACCTGCTGGCCCAGCATGGCGCGGGCTTCGTTTTCGACCAGGCGCTCGGGCATCTCGACCGAGGCGTAGGCGGCGATCAGCTGCTCGCCCACTTCGCGACGCAGGCGGTTGGCCAGCGCGCCCTTGAGCTCGCGCTCCAGGTTGGTGCGGATGTCGGCGCGGAACTGGGTCTCGTCGCCGGCCTTGACGCCGAAGCTCTTGATGAACTCCTTGTCCACCGGCGGCAGCACCGATTCGGAGACGTCGGTGACCTTCAGGTGCACCTGGACGCTCTTGCCGGCCAGCTGCGGCACGCGCCAGGCGGCCGGGAAGTTGACCGTGATTTCCTTTTCGTCGCCCTTGGCCATGCCGACCAGGGCCTGCTCGATGTCGGCGAACATCACGCCCGAACCGATCAGGGTGGCACCGGTCTCGACGCCTTCGGTGGGCAGGCGCTCGTCACCGGCCTGCGACCAGGTTTCCAGGGCCACGCGATCGCCTTCGGCGGCGGCGCGCTCGACCGGCTGGAAGGTGCGGCGCTGCAGACGCAGGTTTTCGATCATCTGGTCGATATCGGCGTCGGTCACTTCCGAGGTGTGGCGGATGACGCTGAGCTTGGCCACGTCGATGTCGCCGAAGTCCGGCACCACTTCAAAGGTGGCGACCCACTCCAGCTCGCCCTCGCCCGCCGGCTCCAGGCGCGGGTTGCCGGCCAGCTGCAGCGACTGATCGCGCACGGCCGAATCAAAGGTCTCGCGCAGCAGGCCATCGAGGGCTTCGGCGCGGACCTGCTTGCCGAAACGCTGCTCGATCACCTTCGGCGGCACCTTGCCCGGGCGGAAACCCTTGATGCGCACGGTGCGGCTGAGCTCGCGCAGGCGGCCACCGATATGGGTGTCCAGGCGCTCGGCCGGCAGAGTGAAACTCATGCGGCGCCCAAGGCTGCCGGTCGATTCGACGGAAACGGTCATGTCACTGGCTCCTGCAACCGTAGCTTCGAAGGCCACGGGTCATCGTTGAGAAAGGGATTGGCTTGCGTGCGGAGTGCCCAATGAGCACTTTCACCCTTGCCGAACGCGCTAGTTTCGCTGATCAAACGCGGTTTGACCACTGAAGCTACGGTTTTCGTTGACAGGTGCGCTTTCGATCCAGACAATACGCGTCCTTTCCGGCGACCCGTCGCTGGCAAGGACCGGCAAGTTGCCGGCCCGCTTGAGTGTTTCCGGGGTATAGCGCAGCCTGGTAGCGCGCCTGCTTTGGGAGCAGGATGTCGAGAGTTCGAATCCCTCTACCCCGACCATCCAAGCCAGTGGGCCATGCAAAACAAGTCCGGGTGCAATTCCAGCCGGGCGCCCGTAGCTCAACTGGATAGAGCACCGGCCTTCTAAGCCGGCGGTTACAGGTTCGATTCCTGTCGGGCGCGCCATTCCATCGGCGACTGGACAGGCGTGGTAATGCGGTACATGTGGTGGCTGTAGCTCAGTTGGTTAGAGTACTGGATTGTGATTCCAGATGTCGGGGGTTCGAGTCCCCTCAGCCACCCCACTTCCGCAGGATTTCTCCCCGCAAGGGTGTTGCAGATCCGAATTCATCGCGTATACTGCGCGACCAGTTTTCGGGGCCGTTAGCTCAGTTGGTAGAGCAGTTGACTCTTAATCAATAGGTCCAAGGTTCGAATCCTTGACGGCCCACCAATAAGAAGAAAGAAGCACTTGGACGCACATCCAGGTGCTTTTTTCTTTGTGCGTTTATCGCTCCGCAATGCAATGCGAATCCGGGCTCAAAGCACTGCACCCTGCGTGCGCCCGTGCTGCGTCGATCGATCGTAATCGGCGTGCGCTCGCTTCAATGCATCCATCGCCTCATCGCGCAGCGACTTTGCGCGCGCCTCCAGCGCAGGACAACTTGGCGCGGACAGCCCCTCCACCTGCGTCCCCAGGCGATCAGCAGCCTGGCGGGCAATGCTGATATGCCCGTCTTCGTGCGTCTGCAGCGCAGACAGGTAGCGATCCCAGGTGGTCGCCAGCGCGGACGGTGCCTTCCATCGCTCCCGCCAGACAGGCGTCGTCAGCAACACCTGCAGCAGGACGCGGACATCGGCGACACCACAGCTCCCGGCCTGCTCGCGAAAGCGATAGGTGTAGCCCAGGCCAGTCGTCGCCGTGCCGTTGTAGAACTGACCCGCATCGTCGGTAACACCCTTGGCATCCAGGTCAGCGCGCAACTGCTCGATCGTGCCGCCCGTGACCGTGTATTGACGGTCGTTGCGCTCGATCTGAAGTTCGTGACCCAGGCCAGCCGGGACATACACCAGCACCATGCCGACCGCGACGCCGAGAAAACACTGCAGAACCCGCATGAAGGCAACCCGCAACGAGAATGACTCGGCACCTTATCCGACAGATGCCCGACGAGGTCCAGCGTAGATCCGCGAGTGTTTCCCTGCGGCCCGTCCCAACAAACTGCTCCTCAAACCGGCCGCAGCGACCTGTTGCGGGTTTCGCGCAGCAGCTGCGCCCACACCCGCCCGAACAGCACGCGGTGCTGGATGGCGATCTTGTCACTCTCGGCGACGGCGGCCGAGTCCAGGTACAGCGCCAGCGCCGTATCGGCAGTCAGCAGCGGCCAACGCAGGAACAATGCGTAGATCACCTGGATGCGCGGCCAGTAGGTATGTTCGAAATCATCCCCGGCCCGGCAGCACGGAAAGTCCCGATAGGCGTCGCGCCATGTCATCTCGGCGCGCGCGATCAGGCACTCAGCCACCATCGCCTCTGACGACGCAGATCCTTGCACGTTCATGCCTGCCTCCAAAGCCTGGGCCCACGCTCGCACAGTCACAGCATGCGCACTGTGTTCGACTGGCCGCCGCGCCCGCAGTTCCGCAGGGATGCACAATTTCGCAATGGACAGGCGCCGCGGGCCCGGCCCGCAGGTAGAATGCGCGCGACCTTGCGAAAGTGGCGGAATTGGTAGACGCACTGGATTTAGGTTCCAGCGGGTAACCCCCGTGGGGGTTCGAGTCCCCCCTTTCGCACCAAATCAACGATCCATGGATGGATGGCAGCCCAGGAGGCGCAATGATCCGTAGCGGCAACCCGGCTCTGAAAGAGTCCACGTTCCTCGACCTGGGCACCGGCGCGGTCGTCACCCGCGACGGCGGCGCGATGACCTTGAACGGCACGGTCAACAAGACCGGCTTCCTCCTGCTGCTCAGCCTGATCACCGCGGCGTTCGCGTGGAGCCAGTCCACCGTCACCCTGCCCAACGGCACGCTGGCGCCGTCGGCCGGCGTGATCGGCTACATGCTGGGCGGCGCAATCGGCGGCCTGATCCTGGCGCTGGTGACCGCCTTCAAAAAGGAATGGTCGCCAGTCACCGCGCCGCTGTACGCGCTGGTGGAAGGCTTCTTCCTGGGCTCGATTTCGGCGATGTACGAGCTGAAATTCCACGGTATCGTGTTCTAGGCCGTGCTGCTGACCTTCGGCACGCTGTTCGCGCTGCTGATGGCCTACCGCAGCGGCCTGATCAAGGCGACCGAGAACTTCAAGCTGGGCGTGTTCGCCGCCACCGGCGGCATCGCGCTGGTGTATCTGGTCACGATGGTCATGCAGCTGTTCGGCATGAATGTGTCCTACATCCACGGCTCGGGCGTGATCGGCATCGGCTTCAGCCTGTTCGTGGTGGTGATCGCCCCGCTGAACCTGGTCCTGGATTTCGACTTCATCGAGTCGGGCGTCGAACAGGGCGCGCCGAAATACATGGAGTGGTACGGCGCGTTCGGCCTGATGGTCACGCTGGTGTGGCTGTACGTCGAGTTCCTGCGCCTGCTGTCCAAGCTGCAGTCGCGCAACTGATCCACCACCTCCCGCCTCGCGCGGGAGCGGATATAAGAAAGGCGCCTTGCGGCGCCTTTCCTGTTTTCAGCTGATGCTTGCCTCGATCAGACGCGCGAGGCGATCGCCTTGGCAAAGCCCATCGTGTTGCCGGTGCCGCCCAGGTCCGGGGTGACCGAATCCTTGGCTTCCAGCGTGGCCACGATGGCCTTGCGCAGACGCGTGGCGTTCTCGGGCTGGCCGATGTGGTCGAGCATCTGCGCGGCGGCGAGCAGCAGCGCACACGGATTGGCCTTGCCCTGCCCGGCGATGTCCGGCGCCGAGCCGTGGACGGCCTCGAAGATCGCCGCTTCGGTGCCGATGTTCGCACCCGGGGCCAGGCCCAGGCCGCCGACCAGACCGGCACACAGGTCGGAGAGGATGTCGCCGAACAGGTTGGTGGTCACGATGATGTCGAACTGCTCCGGGCGCATCACCAGCTGCATGCAGGCGTTGTCCACGATCATCTCGTTGCACTCGATGTCCGGGTACTGCGCGGCCACTTCGCGGCCGACTTTGAGGAACAGGCCCGAGGTCGACTTGATGATGTTGGCCTTGTGGACCAGGGTGACCTTCTTGCGGCCGGTGGCGCGGGCCAGGTCGAAGGCGTAGCGCACGATGCGCTCGGAGCCCTTGCGGGTCACGCGGGTCATCGACACGGCGGTCTCGCCGTCGGCCGACACTTCCTGGCCTTCGCTCAGGTAGGCGCCTTCGGTATTCTCACGGACCGTGATCAGGTCGACGCCGCTGCCGAAGCGCGACTTGGTATTCGGGAAAGAGATCGCCGGACGCACGTTGGCGTACAGGTCGAAGTGGCGACGCATGGTCACGTTGATCGAGGTGAAGCCCTCTCCGACCGGCGTGGTCAGCGGGCTCTTCAGGGCGATCTTGTTCTTCTTGATCGATTCCAGGGTCTGCGCCGGCAGCAGCTCGCCGTGCTTTTCCAGCGCGACCAGGCCCGCGTCGGCGTCTTCGAAGGACAGGCCGGTCTTGAGGGCGTCCAGGACGAACAGCGTCGCGTCCATGATTTCCGGGCCGATGCCGTCGCCGCGGATGACCGTAATCGTTTGCGTCATGAGAGTTTCCGAACGTGAGGGCGCCACGCCGCGATGGCGGGCGCGAAGGAGATGTCGTGCGGCCAGTATGCCCGAACCGACGAGATCCCCCCAAATGACCTCAGCGACCAGAAAACGCTAAAAGCCGCGAAATCCAGTGAAAAATCAGGATTCCGCAGCCTTTTTGTTATCAAAATAAAGTACGCGCATTCAGGTATGTATTGCGAATGCATACCTGGCGCCCGGCCGATCTGCGCGGATCAGCCGTGGTCATGGGCCGCCGGAGCGGCTGCGCCGCCTTCCAGCTGATCCAGGAAATCCACCGCCCGGCGCAGGTGCGGGATCACGATCGAGCCGCCGACCACCAGGCCGACCGAAAAGGTCTCGAAGAACTCCTCGCGGGTCACGCCGACCTCCTTGCACTGGGCCACGTGGTAGCTGATGCAGTCGTCGCAGCGCAGCACCATCGAGGCAACCAGGCCCAGCAGTTCCTTGGTTTTCACGTCCAATGCGCCGGCCTGGTAGGTCTGCGTATCCAGTGCGAAGAAACGGCGCACGACCTGGTTGGGCTCGCCCAGGATCCGCTGGTTCATGCGCTGGCGGAATTCGGTGAAGGCCGCGACGCGGTCCTGCTCGGTTTCGCCGGCCTGGCTCATGCCGCGCCCCCGGCCAGCAGCGGTTCCAGCCCGCCGGCACGATGCAGGGCCATCATGTCGTCGTAGCCGCCGACGTGGGTCTCGCCGATGAAGATCTGCGGCACGCTGGTGCGGCGGGTCTTGGCCATCATCTTTTCGCGCTCGACCGGGTCGGTATCGATGCGCACTTCGGTCCAGGTCTGGCCCTTGGACTTGAGGAAGTTCTTGGCGGCCACGCAGTACGGGCACACCGCGGTGGAATAGATGGTGATCTCGGGGGCGCTCATGGGGAATTCTCCGCACGGTGAATGGTCTGAATGCATCATGGTGGCATGAGTGCCCCAAACCAGGCCTTAGGCATGCAACGCTGCGGATTAACCACGGATTCACCCGAACGGCGCCGGTGCCGGCCATCCTGCGCCGCGATGCACCCTGCCCCGGATGGAAGCCCTGCGTGCGCCTGACCCTACTGTCCGCCGCCTTGACCCTGCTGGTCGCCGCGCCCTTGGCCCGCGCCCAGGTCGATCGCCTGCCCGATATCGGTTCGTCGGCCGGCGAACTGCTCACGCCCGCGCGCCAGCAGATGTATGGCGCGATGACCCTGCGCGAGCTGCGCAACTACGGCTATCTGCTGGACGATCCACTGGTGGACGACTGGCTGGACAAGGTCGGCGAACGCCTGGCCGCCAACAGCGACCGGCCGAGCCAGCCGTTTACTTTCTTCATGCTGCGCGACCGCCAGATCAACGCTTTCGCCACGCTGGGCGGCTATATCGCGGTCAACTCTGGTCTGGTGCTGACCGCCGAGCGCGAGGATGAAGTGGCCGCGGTGCTGTCTCACGAGATCGCGCACGTCACCCAGCAGCACGTGTTGCGCGGAGTTGAGCGCGCCCAGCGCGACCAGATGCCGATCCTGCTCGGCATCCTGGGCGCGATCGTGGCGGCGCAGGCGGCCGGCGGCAGTTCCAGCGGCGATGCGACCCAGGCCGCGCTGGTCAGCGGCCTGGGGCTGATGCAGCAGCGCCAGATCGACTACACCCGCGCCAACGAGAGCGAAGCCGACCGGATCGGCATTTACACCCTGCAGCGCGCCGGCTACGACCCGGATGCGATGGCGGACTTCTTCAACCGCATGGACCAGGTGATGCGCGCCAACCGCGGCGGCGAACGCGAGCGCACGCCCGATTACCTGCAGACCCATCCGGTGACCACCTCGCGCATCAGCGAGGCGCACGACCGCGCCGAGCGGCTCAAGCGCGAGAAGAACGTCATCACCACCGTGACCACGCCCGGCGGCAAGGTCACCGAATCCAGCCCGCGCGAAGGCAACTACGCCGCCGGCGTACGCAGCACCAATCCGCTGCTGCCGTTCGCGGTGACGCTACCGGCCTCGGGCCTGGATAGCGGTGCGACCGGCTTGTTTCCGTGGGCGCGCGAACGCCTGCGCGTGCTCAGCGCCAACACGCCCGGCGAAGCTATCCGCGAGTACGAAAGCATCCGCCGCAGCACCGGAGAGATCACCGCGCCGCAGCGCTACGGCCTGGCCCTGGCCCAGCTGCGCAACAACCAGCCCGCCGCGGCCGCCACCGCCTTCGCCCAGCTGGTGCAGGAGCTGCCGGCCAATCCGTGGCTGGGCATCGCCCTGGCCGAAGCCCAGTCCAAGATCGGCGACATGGCCGATGCCAAGGCCCGCTTCCGCGACCTGCTCAAGACCACGCCCAACAGCCGGCCGATTGCGCTGAGCTACGCCCAGGTGCTCAACGGCCAGGGCGACAAATCCGGCGGCGAGCAAGCCCGCGCGGTGCTGCAGCCGTTATTGGATGCCAGCAGCGACGACCCGGTGTTCCAGGCCACCTTCGCCCGCGCCTGCGAGCTGGCTGGCGACACCATCAAGGCCGGCGAAGCCTACGCCCAGACCGCTTATCTGAACGGGCGGCCGGAACAGGCCCTGACCCAGCTCCAGAACCTGAAAAAGCGCGAGAACCTCGATTACTACGCCCGTGCCCGGGTCGAGGCACGGATCACCGCGATCACCCCGGAAGTGCTGGAACTGCGCGATGCCGGGGTGCGCGACCCGGACGTGGACGGCAATCGCTGAGGCGCTGGGCGCGCCTTTCGGCGAGTGTCACAATCAAGTCACAAAATTGTCGTCTACTGTCGCCGTTCCCATCTTCCGGCGCAAAACCCGTGCAGAAACGCATCCTCATCGTCGATGACGAGCCCGCCATTCGTGACATGGTTGCCTTCGCCCTGCGCAAGGGTGAATTCGAGCCGGTCCATGCCGGCGACGCGCGCGAGGCCCAGGGCGCCATCGCCGACAAGGTGCCCGACCTGATCCTGCTGGACTGGATGCTGCCCGGCACCAGCGGCCTGGAGCTGGCCCGCCGCTGGCGCAAGGACGCCCTGACCCGCGAAGTGCCGATCATCATGCTCACCGCCCGCGGCGAAGAGAACGACCGCGTCGGCGGCCTGGAAGCGGGCGTCGACGATTACGTGGTCAAGCCCTTTTCCTCGCGCGAACTGCTGGCCCGCATCCGCGCGGTCATGCGCCGCACCCGTGAAGACGAAGAAGACGGCAGCATCTCGCTGGGTGCGCTGCGCATCGACGGTGCTGCGCATCGCGTGTTCGCCGAAGACGCACCGGTGCCGATCGGCCCGACCGAATACCGCCTGCTGCATTTCTTCATGACCCACCCCGAGCGCGTCTACAGCCGCACCCAGCTGCTGGACCACGTATGGGGCGGCAGCGTGTACGTGGAAGAGCGCACGGTGGACGTGCATATCCGCCGCTTGCGCAAGACGCTGGAGCCGCACAACGTGGACAACATGGTCCAGACCGTGCGCGGCTCGGGTTACCGGTTCTCGGTGTCGACCTGAGCGTCATCAACCCCTCGCACCGCCTGCACGCGCTTCCGTCCCGCAGCACGCATGTCATGCGCGCGTCGCGGGACGGTCGTTTTTCCGCCGCCTGCCTGCCACGGCCCACGCCGTACGCTGGCCGGCAACAGCTCTGACACAATCGCCTCATGCCCAAGCACCTGCGCTCGGCCTGGAACCGCACCCTGTTCCGCCTCGCCACCCTGCTCGTCATCGCCGCGGTGGGCGGCTGGCTGGCAGGTGCGTTCTGGGAAGTGCTGGCGATCGGCTCGCTATGCGTAGTGGTGTGGCAATTCTGGCGCCTGCGCGCGGTCCTGCGCCGCCTGACCGCACGCGAGCGCCTGCAGCCGGCCGATGGCGACGGCGTCTGGAACGAGCTGGACCGCCTGCTGCATCGCGGCCAGATGGACATGCGCACCCGCAAGCGCCGGCTGCTGGCGATGCTGCGCGCCTATCGCGCCGCTGCGGCCGCCCTGCCCGACGCGGTGGTGGTGATCGATCGCAACACCCAGCGCGCGCAATGGTTCAACAAGGCCGCGACCTCGCTGCTGGGCCTGCGCCATCCGATCGACCTCAATGCGCCGGTGGGCGAACGCTTGCAGCCGCTGCCGATGTCGCACTGGCTCAGCGCCGGACGCAATGCCGAGCCGATGCTCGATGCGGTCTCGCCGATCAACCCGGACCTGCGCCTCAACCTGCGCCTGATTCCGTACTCGGACCAGTACTGGCTGCTGGTCGCGCGCGACGTGAGCAAGCTGCTGCGGCTGGAAGAGATGCGCCGCGATTTCGTCGCCAATGTCTCGCACGAACTGCGCACGCCGCTGACCGTGGTCCACGGCTACCTGGACATGCTGGACGCGGACGAATTCCCGGAGTGGAAGCCGATCCTGGACGAGATGCAGAAGCAGTCCGCGCGCATGACCCAGCTAGTCGAAGACCTGCTGACGCTCTCGCGTCTGGAGGTGCAGGACAGCCTCACCGACGAATCCATCGCGATGGGCTCGATGCTGGCCACGCTGCGCCGCGAGGCCGAAGCATTGAGCCGCCAGCGCCAGACCATCGTGATCGAGGACTGCGGCGACATCGACCTGTGGGGCTCCAACAAGGAGCTGCACAGCGCGTTCTCGAATCTGGTCAGCAACGCGGTGCGCTACACACCGGTTGGCGGCACGATCACCGTGAGCTTCGTGCGCGAAGGCGACGGCGCCATGCTCAGCGTGCGCGACACCGGCTACGGCATCCCTGCTGCCCATTTGCCGCGCATCACCGAGCGCTTCTATCGCGTCTCCACCAGCCGCTCGCGCGAGAGCGGTGGCACCGGGCTTGGCCTGTCCATCGTCAAGCACGTGCTCAACCTGCATCAGGCCCGACTTGAGATCGAAAGCGCCGTCGGCCACGGCAGCACCTTCTCGATCCACTTCGGCCCCGCGCGCGTCCATCCGCGCGAATCCGCCCTTCCGTATCCGCAGAGCCAGATCGCATGAACGCCGCCATTGACCTGACCCCCGACGCCGTCGATCCGTTGCGTGACAGCGGGCTGTACTTCAACCGCGAACTCTCGCAGCTGGATTTCAACTTCCGCGTGCTGGCCCAGGCGCAGGACCCGTCGGTGCCGCTACTGGAGCGCCTGCGCTTCCTGTGCATCAGCTGCACCAACCTCGACGAATTCTTCGAGATCCGCACCGCCACCGTGCGCCACGCGCAGGATTTCGGCCTGCCGCCCAGTCCCGATGGCATGACGCCTTCGCAGGTGCTCAACCGCATCCACGACCGCGCCGCCGAGCTGGTCGATGCGCAATACAAATGCTGGAACCAGGTGCTGCGCCCGGCGATGGATGCCGCCGGTGTCCGCGTGCTCAGCCAGACAGTGTGGAACGCGCGCCAGAAGCGCTGGCTGCGCGCCTACTTCCGCAACGAGATCATGCCGGTGCTCTCGCCGCTGGGCCTGGATCCGTCGCATCCGTTCCCCAAGATCCTCAACAAGTCGCTCAACATCGTGGTGGTGCTGAAGGGCAAGGATGCGTTCGGTCGCGCCGGCCACATGGCGATCGTGCGCGCGCCGCGTTCGCTGTCACGCATCATCCACCTGCCCCAGCGCGTGTCCGGCGGCGAGAACGACTTCGTGCTGCTGTCCAGCGTGCTGTCGGCCTTCGTCGATGATCTGTTCCCGGGCATGGAGGTCAAGGGCGCCTACCAGTTCCGCGTGACCCGCAACTCTGAGCTGGTGGTGGACGAGGAAGAAGTGGAAAACCTCGCCCTGGCGTTGCGCGACGAGCTGGCCGGCCGCGGCTATCGCCCGGCGGTGCGCCTGGAGATCGCGCAGGACTGTCCCAAGCCGATCGTTACCACGCTGCTGGAAAATTTCGACCTGCCCGACAATGCGGTGTATCGCATCGATGGCGCGGTCAACCTCAACCGCGTCAGCCAGGTCTATGACCTGGTCCAGCGCCCGGAGCTGAAGTACCCGCCGTTCACCCCGCGCGCCCTGCGCGATGGCGACACGATGTTCGAGACGGTGGCCGATGGCGACGTGCTGCTCAGCCATCCCTTCGACGCCTTCACCCCGGTGCTGGAACTGCTCAAGCAGGCCGCGACCGACCCCAACGTGCTGGCGATCAAGCAGACGCTGTACCGCACCGGCAAGGACTCGGCGATCGTCGATGCGCTGGTGCTGGCCGCGCGCAACGGCAAGGACGTCACCGTGGTGGTCGAACTGCGCGCGCGCTTCGACGAAGAAGCCAACCTGGGCCAGGCCGACCGCCTGCAGGCGGCCGGCGTGCAGGTGGTGTACGGCGTGGTGGGCTTCAAGACCCACGCCAAGATGCTGCTGATCGTGCGCCGCGAGGGCAAGAAGCTGCGCCGCTACGTGCACCTGGGCACCGGCAACTACCACGCCGGCACCGCCCGCGTGTACACCGACCTGGGCCTGATCACCGCCAACCAGGACATCGGCAACGACGTGCACCTGCTGTTCCAGCAGCTCTCCGGCCTAGCCCCGACCACCAAGCTCAAGTGCCTGCTGCAGTCGCCCTTCACCCTGCACCCGGGCGTGATCAAGAAGATCGAGCGCGAAGCGCGCTTCGCCCGTGCCGGCCGTCCGGCGCGGATCATCATCAAGGTCAACGCCATCAATGAGGCGCGCGTGATCCGGGCGCTGTACGCGGCCTCGCAGGATGGCGTGCAGATCGACCTGATCGTGCGCGGCGCCTGCACCGTGCGCCCGGGCGTGCCCGGCGTGTCGGAGAACATCCGCGTGCGCTCGATCGTCGGCCGCTTCCTGGAGCACAGCCGCGTGTACTGGTTCGGCAACGACGGCGACCCGGAGCTGTATTGCGCCAGCGCCGACTGGCTGGAGCGCAACCTGCTGCATCGCGTGGAAACCTGTTTCCCAGTGCTGGACGAAAAGCTGGCCGCCCGCGTGTTCCGCGACCACCTGCAGAACTACCTGGACGACAACGTCAATGCCTGGGAGCTGGATGCCGAAGGCGTGTACCACAAGCTCTCGCCCGGCCCGGAAGAGGCCGCGCATTCGGCCCAGGGCACACTGCTGGCCAAGGTCTGAGCTTGCCCACGCCTGGGTGCCGATGGCTGACATTCACTGAATGCGCCATCGGCTAACATTGCGCGCCATGTCATTCGCCCTCCCCCAGACCTACTCCCTGCCGCTGCGGGACAACGATCAACTGGCGGCCGTGGACCTGGGGTCCAACAGCTTCCACATGATCGTGGCCCGCTACACCATGGGCCAGCTGCGCGTGATCGATCGCCTGCGCGAAACCGTGCGCATGGCCGACGGCCTGGACGCCCGCGGCGGCCTCTCGGCCGAAGCGCATGCGCGCGCCATCGAATGCCTGTCGCGGTTCGGCCAGCGCATCCGCGACCTGCCCGATTCGCGGGTGCGTGCCCTGGCCACCAACACGGTGCGCCGGCTGGCCTTGCCGCAGAGCTTCCTGGTGCCGGCCGAAGCCGCGCTGGGCCACGGCATCGAAGTGGTTGCCGGCCGCGAGGAAGCGCGCCTGATCTATCTCGGCGTGGCCCATGCGCAGCCGCCCAAGGCCGGCACGCGCCGGCTGGTGATCGACATCGGCGGCGGCTCGACCGAATTCATCATCGGCAGCGGCATGCAGACGCTGGAGCGCGAGAGCATCCAGGTCGGCTGCATCGCCAGCACGCGGCGGTTCTTCCCCGGCGGCAAGCTGTCCAAGAAGCGCTGGAACTCGGCACTGACCGAAATCACCGCCGAGCTGCAGCAGTTCGCCCAGCAGTACCGGGCGCTGGGCTGGCAGGAGGCGATCGGCTCGTCCGGCACGGCCAAGGCCATCGGCGACATCTGCGCGGCGATGAAGCTCACCAAGGGCTCTGTCACCGCCGATGCACTGCCGCAGGTCCGCGAGCGCCTGCTGCAGGCCGAGAAGATCGAAGACATCGACCTGCCCGGATTGAGCAAGGATCGCCAGCCGATCATTGCCGGCGGCGTGCTGGTGATGGAGGCCGCCTTCCAGGCGCTGGGCATCGAACGACTGCTGGTGAGCAAAGCCGCCATGCGCGAAGGCATCCTCTACGACATGCTGGGCCGCCGTGGCGGCGACGATCCGCGCGAGCAGTCCGTCGCCAACATGATGCAGCGCTACGGCGTGGACCCGGCCCAGGCTGAACGCGTCGCGGCCACCGCGCAGCGGCTGTTCGACCAGGTCGCCGAGGCCTGGCATCTGGAGAGCGACGACGCGCACGTGCTGTCCTGGGCCGCGCGCCTGCACGAGATCGGCCTGACCGTCGCGCACAGCCAGTACCACGTGCACGGCGCCTACCTGCTGGAACACTCGGACATCGCCGGCTTCTCGCGCCAGGAGCAGCTGCTGCTGGCCGCGCTGGTGCGCACCCATCGCCGCGGCATTCCCAAGACCGCCTTCGATGCGCTGCCCGATCGCCGCATCCCGGCCGCCAAGCGCATCGCCGCGCTGCTGCGCCTGGCCGTGCTGCTGCATCGCGCCCACGATGTCGAGCCGATCCCCACGCTCGAACTCAGCGCCTCCGACGCCGAGCTGCGCCTGGTGCTGGACAAGGACTGGATCGATGCACGCCCGCTGCTGCGCGCCGACCTGATCGGCGAGGCGGACGACCTGCCGGGCCTTGGCATCGCGTTCAAGCCGTTCGTCACCTGACAGGGGCGCACTGCGTCACAGGTCATCGCGCGTTCGCCGGCCCGTGTACAGCAGAACTGACCACTGTGAAGCTGACCCGGCGAAGTCGTCCCTTCGCCGGTGCTAACGTCGTGAACAAATGAACAGGAGGAGCTGGCCTGTTGGTGCATGGCGAGGTCCTTGACGGAACAGGCGGCGCCGCAGGGGGGCATCCATGATCCGAAGAAATTCAGACGAACTCATCCAGCGGGTGATGACCCAGGTCGGTACCGCCTCGTCGGCGATCGACAAGAACATCGAGCAGATCCTGCGTGCGGTGCACGACCACCTGCAGATGGACGTGTCGTTTGTCAGCGAATTCGGCACGCGCGATCGCGTGTTCCGGCAGGTCATCAACGATGGTGGCCGCATCGCGCTCAAGGCCGGCGACACCATGCCGATGGACGCCGGCTACTGCCAGCGCGTGGTCCAGGGCCGCATTCCGCAGCTGATTCCCGATACCTCGCGCGTCCCGGCTGCGGCCGAGATCCCCGAGACGGCGTCGATTCCGATCGGCGCGCACCTGAGCGTGCCGATCGTGCTCACCGATGGCCGCGTGTACGGCACCTTCTGCTGCTTCAGCTTCGAGCCCAACCTGAGCCTGGACGAGCGCGACCTGCACATGATGCGCGCCTTCGCCCAGCTGCTCGCGCACCAGGTGGAAGGCAACTTGGAAGCCGTGCGCGACCACGGCGCCAAGGTCGAGCGCATCAGCAGCGTGCTGGAGATGGGCCAGCCGCGGATCGTCTACCAGCCGATCTATCGCCTGGCCGACCAGCGCATCATCGGCCTGGAGTGCCTGTCGCGCTTCGACATGGATCCGCGCCGCCCGCCCGATGCCTGGTTCAACGAAGCCAACGAGATTGGCCTGGGCATGCGCCTGGAACTCAATGCCATTTTGACCGCGCTGGATGGCCTGCGCGGCGTGCCGGGGGATTTCTACGTGTCGGTCAACGTCTCGCCGCAGACCCTGATCAACAGCGATGTCCTGGAATACCTGGACGTGGTGCAGGCCAACCGCATCGTCATGGAGATCACCGAACACGCGTTGGTGGACGACTACCTGCCGCTGCAGGAAACCGTGGAGCGCCTGCGCGCGGCCGGCGTGCGCTTTGCGGTGGACGATGCCGGCGCCGGCTACTCCAACATGCGCCACATCCTCACGCTGCATCCAGAGATCATCAAGATGGATATCAGCCTGACCCGCAACATCGACACCGACACGCCGCGCAAGGCGTTGGCGGCGGCGATGATCGGATTCAGCAGGCAGACCGGCAGCCACGTGGTGGCCGAGGGCGTGGAAACCCAGCGCGAGCTGGAAGCACTGGAAGCGCTCGGCGTGCAGGAAGCGCAGGGCTATCACCTCTCGCATCCGCTCTCGCGCGATGCACTACTGTCCGTGTTGCGCGACGGCCGCCGCCTGAACTGAACGCAGGCCCCGGACGCGGCCGCCTGCCCGTCCGGTTTCATCAAACTGCCATCGCAATGACATGTCGGCTGCATGGCCGGCGCCCACGCTATCGCAAACGTGGGAGAACGCCATGCGCTATGCCATCGTCACCGAGACCTATCCGCCTGAAATCAACGGCGTCGCCCTGACCGTCCAGGGCCTGGAAGAAGGCCTGCGCCAACGCGGCCATGAAGTCACGGTGGTGCGTCCGCGCCAGGCCAGCGACGACGAGGCTCCCGCACGACACGACACCCTGCTGGTGCGCGGCGCAGGCCTGCCGCGCTATCCGGGATTGCGCTTCGGCATGCCGGCACCGCTGGCGCTGCGCGAGCACTTCCGCCACTTCACGCCCGATGCGATCTACGTCGCCACCGAAGGCCCGCTGGGCTGGTCGGCGCTGCATGCGGCGCGGCGCATGGGCATCCCGGCGGCGACCGGTTTCCACACCCGCTTCGACCACTACATGAGTGACTACGGCATGCCGTGGCTGCAACCGGTGGCGCTGCGCTGGATGCGTCGCTTCCACAACGGTGGCGATGCCACCCTGGTGCCGACGCACGAGCTGGCGCAGTGGCTGGAGGACCAGCGCTTCGCCAAGGTCCAGCGCCTGGCGCGCGCGGTGGATACCAGCCAGTTCCATCCCGAGTTCCGCGATGCCGAACTGCGCGCGCAGTGGAACGCAGGCGAAGACACGCCGGTGCTGTTGTCGGTAGGCCGCATCGCCGCCGAGAAGAACCTTAGCCTGGCCGTGAATGCCTTCCGCACCCTGCAGCAGCGTTGCCCGCACGCACGCATGGTGTGGGTCGGCGATGGCCCGGAGCGCGCTGCACTGCAGGCGGCCAACCCGGACTTCATCTTCTGCGGCATGCAGCGCGGCCAAGACCTGACACGCCATTACGCCAGCGCCGATCTGTTCGTGTTCCCCAGCCGCAGCGAGACCTTCGGCAACGTGACGCTTGAGGCGATGGCCAGCGGCCTGGCCACGGTGGCGTTCGACTCCGGCGCTGCGCGCGAACACCTGCGCACCGGGCTGCATGGCGCCGCGGTCGAACACGACGATGCCTTCGTCGAAGCCGTGGTCGACCTGGGCTGCAACACGCTGCGCCGCCGCGCGATGGGCGCCGCCGCGCACGCGGCCGTGCAGGCCCTGCAGCCGGCACAGGTCGCGGCCGATTTCGATGTCCTGCTGTCCCGCCTGGCCCGTCAACGTAAGGAGCATGCCCATGCCGTCCCCGCGTGAGATGAACCTGCCCCGCGAATCGGGCGTCTGCCTGTTCGCCAACCGTTTCGGCCGTCGCCACGACGTGCGTCGCTTCTTCGCGGTGATCAGCCGCCTGGGCGATGGCGTGTTCTGGTACGTGCTGATGGCGGCGTTGATCGTGTTCGACGGCTGGCACGGCCTGGCCGCGGCTGCGCATCTGGCAGCGACCGGCGCGATCGCGCTGCTGCTCTACAAAGGGTTGAAGCGTTGGACGCGACGTCCGCGGCCCTTCGCCTCGGACGTGCGCATCCAGGCCTGGGTTGCGCCGCTGGACGAATTCTCCTTCCCCTCTGGCCACACGCTGCACGCGGTGGCTTTCACCCTGGTCGCGCTCGCGCACTATCCCGCGCTGGCGCCGCTGCTGCTGCCGTTCACCGCATGCGTGGCGACTTCGCGCGTGGTGCTGGGGCTGCACTATCCGAGTGATGTGCTGGCAGCGACGGCGATCGGGTGTGGGTTGGCGGCGTTGGCGATTTGGCCGGTGCCGGGGGTCAGTTTGTTGGGGTGATGCTTTCTGCTGGTTTGATCGCTGATCGGCTTGCAAGCAAAAGCAACGGCTTTCGTGCGGCTTCGCCGCCCGAGCTACTTTTGTCTTGGCAAAAGGTAGCCAAAACCGCCAGCGCCTGACACTCGCCGCCGCGTTGCGGCGGTGCCCTGTGCTCCTCGTCTGATCGGGCACGGCGCCCAAACTCGCTTCGCTCAAACAGGGCGCCTCTTCGGCCCGATCAGCCTGCGGTGCTCGGCTCGCTTTGAAGGCGCTGAAGATCAAGAGCAGAGCAAAAGCGGAACCGCGCGCGATCGCGCTCCTGCTCGCGCTTTCAGATCTCCGTGAGGCACGGCGAAGGGGCGAGGCAAAGACCCGCAGGGCGGCGCACAAGGATGTGCGGCGTTTTTGGAAGGGACAGGGATGTCCCTTCCAAAAATCCCTCGTCGCGTAGCGAACTCGCGAAGCGAGCGTGCCGCCCGGAGTGTGTTTCTTTGCCTAGCTTTCTTTGCACAAGCAAAGAAAGTAGGTCGGGTCGCGAAGCGACACGAAAGCTCTGCAATTGATCTTTAAGATGAATTGAAACCCAAACTAAGAAGGGCCGGCAAAGCCGGCCCTTTTCAGTCATACGACTCCTGCGTAGACGCAGGAAATCAATCCTGCAGCACATCCTTCCGCGGCAGCTTCTCTTCCCGCATGGCCGCCTGGTAGGCGAACGCCGCGATGATCGCCGCCGCCTGCTTCAAATCATCCGGCGACGCGTGGTCATAAGTATCCAGGTCGCTGTGATGCACCTGCGTGCCGTAGTCCAGGCGATCCTGCACGAACTGGAAGCCCGGCAGGCCCACGCGGTCGAACGGGATGTGGTCGGTGCTGCCGGTGTTGCGGCTGGTGACGATGGTCGCGCCCAGGTCGTTGAATGGCGCCAGCCAGGCCTTGAAGATCGGCATCGCCGCCTGGTTTTCCTGGGCGTAGATGCCGCGGATCTTGCCCGAGCCGTTGTCCAGGTTGAAGTACGCGGAGAACTTGCCGTAGTCCTTGGTTTTCTGCAGCGGACCGGTGGGATCGCGCAGCTCCGGTCGCAGTTCCTTCTGCGCCGGATCGGTCGGCTCGGGATAGCTGGCGAAGTGACGCGCAACGTAATCGGTCGAGCCGATCAGACCCTGCTCCTCGCCGCTCCACAGCGCCACGCGGATGGTGCGCTTGGGCTTGGCGCCGACGGCCTTGAGGATGCGCATGGCTTCCATCATCACCGCCACGCCCGCGCCGTTGTCCGAGGCGCCGGTGCCGGCGTGCCACGAGTCCATGTGCGCGCCCAGCATCACCACTTCATCGGCCTTGCTGCTGCCCTTGAGCTCGGCGATGGTG
Source organism: Pseudoxanthomonas sp. GM95 (assembly GCF_900109775.1). GTDB lineage: Bacteria > Pseudomonadota > Gammaproteobacteria > Xanthomonadales > Xanthomonadaceae > Pseudoxanthomonas_A. The sequence continues at coordinate 701,239 of NZ_FOAX01000001.1, read as the reverse complement.
TTGTAGCCGGGGTCGTTGGTCTGGGTGGTGAAGCGTGCATCGGAGTTGAGGCGCAGGCGCACGGTTTCCTTGCGCTCCAGCGCGCGCAGCAGCGGGTTGTAGTGCTCGGCCGCCACGACCAGCTCGGGCACGCCGACCGATTCGCCGGCCTTGCGCGAACCGCCGCCGCCCACGCGCAGGATGCCGTCGTCCCAGCCGCTGATGCTCAGCGCTGCGGCGGCCCCTTCGCTGACCAGGAATTCGTTGGTCGCCTTCACCAGCTCGATGCGCTCGCGGTATTCCTTGATGCGCTTGGCCTTGGCCTCGGCGCCGCCGGCGGCGGGCATCGAGAAGTTGAGCAGGTCGTTGAGGCCGGCTTCGTCATAGCGCTTGGACGCCGGCTCGGTGCCGGGCTTGTATTCGCGCGCCTCGCTCAGCAGCACGATCTTGCCGCGCAGCTTGCCCTTGTACTTGTCCAGGTCGGCCTTGGTCTTGAGCGTGAGCGCGATGGCCTCGCCTTCGACCGGGCCGTTGGTGCCCGGCGTCCAGGCCTTGGGCACGGCGTGCAGTGGCGCGGTGCGCGGGGCCAGCAGCTCCAGGCTGGCGCTGCTGAATTCCCAGCCGCGGCCGAAGTCTGCGAAGGCCTCGTCGTGCACGTTGGCCAGGCCCCACTCGGTGAACTTGCCCTTGGTCCAGGCGTTGGCCTTGGCCATGTTGGGCGAATTGGTCAGGCGCGGACCGATCTGCTCGGTCAGGTGCTGCAGGGTGTCGGCCACCTGCGAACGGTGGAACGCTTCCTGGCGGATCTTGCCCACCATCTCCAGGTCGACCGATTCCTCCGCACCGGCCGACAGCGCCAATCCCAGGCACGCCGCCATGACACCCCACTTGATCACCTTCATTCCACGCATCCCCGGTTGGTTGGTCAAACCCCCGAGTCTAGCCAGACCAGCGCGGCCCATCGCCCCGCCATCGGTCATGGGTGCGGATGACAAATCCGTCAGGCGAAGGGCGCCAATCGAGCGCGGCGCAGCGCCGGCGCGTCCTGGCCGATCCAGTCGCGATCGTTGGCGACCTGCGCATGCTGGCGGCTGGCCTCCAGCGCCTCGAAGTCCAGCTCGCCAATCGCCCACACCTGCTGGCCGCTGGTCTGCGCGATCACGCCATCGGCCGGCAGCCCGACATCCATCGGTGCGTACAGCGCGGCCTCGCCGGTGTTCTTGTCCAGCGCCGGGCTCCAGCGCGCGATGCCGGCGGTGACCGACTGGGCGACGAAGATGCGGTTCTCCAGCGCGCGCGCCAGGCAGCCCACGCGCACGCGGGTGGCGCCGGCGTCGGTATCGGTGCAGCTGGGCACGGCCAGCAGCCGCGCGCCGGCCTGTTGCTGGGCGCGCACAGGCAGCGGGAACTCGGCGTCGTAGCAGATGCTGATGCCGGCGCGCAGGCCATCGGCGTCGAACACGCGCAGCGCGTCGCCGCCTTCGATCACCTGCGTGTGTTTCTCGAAGCCGGTCAACTGCAGCTTGTCCTGCCAGCCGCTGCGCCCATCCGGCGTGAACCAATGGCTGCGATTGCGATAGCGCCCGTTGCCCACCGCCGTGAGGAAGCTGCCGGCGACCACGTGCAGGCCCATGCGCTGGGCCAGCGTGGCGTAGAGATGCTGGAAGTCTTCGACGTAGGCCTGCGTCGCCTCCAGCGAGGCGATCAGGTCTGCGCTGATCGCGACGGGAAAGGTCGCCGCCAGTTCCAGCGACAGGTATTCGGGCAGCACCGCGATGCGCGCGCCGGCATCGGCCGCCTGCTGCAGCAGATGGGTCTGTTTTTCGGCGAACGCGTCGAAGTCACGCGGCTGGCCGACCGGATATTTGGCAACGGCGACTTTCATGTCGAAGGCTCCAGGGCGCGGGTCCAGAACGTGAGGGTATGCATGGCCTCGCCGCGGCCCGGCTCCTTCCACGGCAGCGTGACCGCCAGGCCGTCGCGGCGCGCGTAGCCGCGCTTGTGCCAGAACGCGTCGTTGTCGCGATGGCCGGCGGGACGACGCGGATCGTCCGCCTCGCGATCCACCGCGCAGAACGCCGTGGTCTCGAAGCCCCCCAACGCGCGCGCATGGGCTTCGCGCGCATCGAAGAACGCATGGCCGATGCCGCGTCCGCGCCAGGCGGGCAGCAGCACCGATTCGCCGAAATAGAACACCTTGCCGGCATCGATGCCCTGCGCCACCAAGGGGGCGGAGAACGCGTCGGTGTCGTCCAGCAGCGGCAGGCCGGTCGAAGCACCGACCACGGCCTCGCCATCGAATGCCAGCACGAACACGCTGCGCGGCGAACGCGCGTAGGCAGCCAGGTAGTCGCGCTCGTAACCGGCGCTGCCGTCATAGAGATACGGCCAGTCGGCGAATACCGCGATGCGCAGGCGCGCGACGTCGTCCAGGTACGGCGCGACATCGGCGCCGCGCAGTACGGCGATGCGATGCATGGCAGAAGCGGGATCAGGCGAAATCATGCCGCCAATTTACCGCACGCCGCCCGCGCCACAGGTAGACCGCCACGCCTTCGTCGGGCGCCACCACCAGCCAGGCGGATCGCTCCCGCTGCGCGCTGAGCCACAGCAGGCCGTAGCGGGCGGAGTGCAGCGCGCGCCACGGCCGATAGCCCGCGGCATCCTGCGCGCGCGGCGACGGCGCTTCGCCCAGCAGCTCGCGTGGCCGCTCGCGCAGGGCGCGCACGGTCGCCGCCGCCAGCTGGAACACCACCGCGCCCGAACATCCGCGTCGCAGCGGCAGCAGGAGCGGCAACAGGCCCGATCCCTCGCGCAGCCCTTCCACCGCCAGCCCCTGCGGCAATCGCCGCGCGGCATGGCGCACCGCGCGACCCTGCAGCAGCATCAGCGCAGCTCCGCCGACAGCGCGTACCAGTCCACGCGCCGGGTCACCCACATGATCACCGCCAGGATGCCGAACAGCAGCAGCGAGCCCATCAGCAGCGCGTTGTCCTCGGAGATCAGCAGGCCGTAGAGCGCGCCATACAGCGCGGTCAGTCCGGTGGCGAAGCCCGCCGCCCGCACCCAGCTGCGCAGCACGCCGGACAGGTACACGAACTGCACGCCGATGCACGCCAGCGCGGACACCACGTAGGCGATCCAGAACGCGACGTGCTCGCTCAGGCTGATCAGCAGCAGGAAGAACATTGCCAGCGCCAGCCCGACCAGCAGGTACTGCATCGGATGGATCGGCAGGCGCTTGATCAATTCGAACAGGCCGAAGCCGACGAAGGTCAGCACCACGAACAGGACCCCGTACTTGCTCGCACGATCGGCCAGCGTGTAGGCGTCCACCGGGTCGATCAGTTCGACCCGCAACGCATCCAAGTCGGTCTCAGTGGTCTTCAACAGCTGCAGCTGGGTCTGCGCCTGGCTGGCCAGCGACGACACCGCCCACTGCGCAGTGAAGCCGCTGGCCTGCACCGTGCGCTTCACCGGCAGGAAGTCGCCGGTGAAGGTCGGATGCGGCCAAGCCGAGCTGATCCGCACCTGGGTGTCGTCAGCCACCGGCACCACGTCCAATCCCTGCGTGCCGGCCAGGGTGAAGTTCAGACGCACCTCGCGGCCGGGCAGCGTGTTGCCGGTGATCGGCGCAAGCGAGGCGCTGACGCCCGCCAATCGCTCGTTGAAGGCGCGCGTACCCGGCCCGAAACGCAACGCAACGCCATCAACCGTCAGCTGCGGCGCACCGAGCAGGCCGCGCACGTCGGTCAGGCCCAGCACCAGGTACGGCGTGCCGTAGCTGCGGGTTTCGCCCGCGGGCACCGGCGGCAGCGCGGTGCCGAACTGCGCGGCCAGCCTGGCTTCCCACTTGTAAGTGGGCACTTCGAACAAGCCGACCTTTCGCGTCTCCGGGATCAGCTGGCCCTGCACGTCCAGGCTCAGCGGCGGCTGCAACAGCACGCCTTCATTGCGGACGACGCGGGTGCGGGACACGCCCTTGTCGTCGGTCCAAGTTTCCTGCCGCACATCGGTGTACGGCACCGCGCGCAGCGGGCCGACCAGGCGTTGCGCGCCGGCGGTGCTGCGCGAGATGCGCTGCACGGCCTGTTCGCGGAATTCGGTGCGCTCGGCGATCTTGCTGCGGATCATGGCCAGCGGAATCAGCAGCGCCAGCGCCAGCACGCCGACGATCGCAAAACGCAACAACAGCTTCAGGGATTTCATGCACGGCTCCAACGCAGGGTGATGGCGTGCAGCCTGCGCGGCCTGCGTGGACAGGGTTTGAGCGCTGTTTGAAGTCTGTGTGAAGTGGCCGATGCCGTGTGCGTGGCCGCCCCATGCCGGCGGCTTCGCAGGCCCCGCGTTAGGCTTGCGCGCATGACTGATCCCGCACCGCTGACTGGCACGCCCACCGATCCCCGCCGTTTGCGCCTGCGCCGCATGAAGCTGGGCGCGTTCGGCCTGTTGCTGCTGATGCTGGCCGGCTTCGCGCTGAGCCATGCAATGGGCCTGCGCGGCGGCTGGGCGTGGCTGGCGGCGTTCTGCGAAGCGGCAGCCGTGGGCGCGATGGCGGACTGGTTCGCGGTGGTGGCGCTGTTCCGCCGGCCGCTGGGCCTGCCGATCCCGCATACGGCGATCGTCCCGCGCAGCAAGGACCGGCTGGCCGACAGCCTGGCGGTGTTCGTGCGCGATCACTTCCTGGCGCCGGCATCGCTGCTGGAGAAGCTGCGCGTGTTCGACCCGGCCACGCGCCTGGGCCAGTGGCTGTCCGAGCCTTCGCAATCGAAGATGCTCGCCGGCATGGCGCGCGGCTGGGCGCTGCAGGCGCTGGACCTGCTGGACGAGGCCGCCGTGCGCGTGGCGATCCAGAAGTTCGTCGTCGGCCGCCTGCGCAGCTGGAACGCCGCCGGCACCGCCGGCGAAGTACTCGGCATCCTCACCGCCGATGGTCGCCACCAGGAGTTGCTGGACGAAGCGCTCAAGCGCATCGGCCGCTGGCTCGACGATCCAGCGCTCAAGGCCCGCGCCTCGGCCTTGATCGTCCGCTATGCACGGCGCGAGTGGCCCAAGCTGATGGGCACGGTCGACCTGATCAAGCCGGTGGAAGAGATCGGCGACTCGCTCGCCCAGCGCATGGCCGCCGCGGCGCTGGAAGAACTGCAGATGGTGCTGTCCACGCCCGGCCATCCGCTGCGCCAGGACTACGAGTCATGGCTTTCCGGCTACGTCGTGCGCCTGCGCAGCGATCCCGAACTGGCGCGGCGTGTCGAGGAGATCAAGCAGAACCTCATCGACCACCCGGCCGTGCAGGACTACGTGCGCGGACTGTGGGACCAGGTGCACGCCGCGCTGCGTGCGGACCTGGAGAAAGCCGACTCCACCCTCGGCCAGCACCTGGAGCGCTCGCTGCAGGCGCTTGGCGAATCGCTGGTGCGCGATCAGGCCCTGCGCGATGCGCTCAACACCCACCTGACCAGCGCCGCCGAAAGCCTCACCACGCGCCTGCGCAACGGCGTCACCGACCACATCGCCCAGACCATGAAGAGCTGGGACGAGCGCCAGCTGGTCGACGTGCTGGAACTGGCCGTCGGCCGCGACCTGCAGTACATCCGCTACAACGGCACCCTGGTCGGCGGCCTGATCGGACTGGTGCTGCACGCGATCGTGGTGTTTTCCGGGTTCTAGCCCCGCTGGCACGCCGCCGCCGGACCATGCCTTGTGGCACTGGCCCGGCGCGCGGCCGGGCAGGCACGGTGGCCGGTCTCTTTTCGCCACCCGGAGCTTCCCGATGCCCCGTCTTGCCCGTCCGCTGCTGACCCTGGCGCTGGCCGCCTGCTGCGCCAGCGCCTTTGCCGCCGAAGAAACCCCGACCGGTCGCCTGCCCACCTGGGCCCAGCCGCAGGATTACGCGCTGGACCTGAAGATCGACCCGTCGCAGGACAAGTTCAGCGGCACCACGACCATCCGGGTCAAGCTGACCCAGGCCAGCGACCACCTGTGGATCGACGGCAAGGAACTGAGCGTCGACAAGGTCACCGTGACCGCGGCCGGCGGCAAGCCCAAGCCGGCCAAGTACGTGCAGGCCGACGCGCAGACCGGCGTGGCGCGGATCGAGTTCGGCAGCACCCTGCAGCCGCAGGAGCTGACCCTGACCATCGCCTACACGGCGCCGTTCAATGGCGAGCTGGAAGGCCTGTACAAGGTCACCTACGAAGGCAAGCCGTATGCGATGACGCAGATGGAGCCGGTCAGCGCGCGCTTTGCCTTCCCCAGCTTCGACGAGCCGGCGTTCAAGACCCCCTACGACATCAAGCTGACCATTCCGTCGGACCTGCAGGGCGTGGCCAATACGGCCCAGGTCAAGGAAACCGCGGCCGGCAAGGGCTGGAAGACGCTGACCTTCTCGCGCACGCTGCCGCTGCCGACCTATCTGATCGCCTTCGCCGTGGGCCCGTGGGACGTGGTCGATGGCCCGGGCATCACCGCCACGCCGCAGCGCACAGGCACCTTGCCGCTGCGCGGCGTCGCCCCCCATGGCAAGGGGCCGCGCATGAAGATCGCGCTGGATTCCACGCCGGTGATCATCCACACGCTGGAGGATTACTACGGCTTCGGTTATCCGTGGGACAAGCTGGACCAGCTGGCCGCGCCGGACTTCTCGGCCGGTGCGATGGAAAACGCCGGCCTGGTGACCTATCGCGACTTCCTGCTGCTGCTGGATGAAAATTCGGCCACCCGCTACAAGCGCTCCTCGTTCAACGTCATCGCCCACGAGCTGGCCCACCAGTGGACCGGCGACACGGTGACCATGGCCTGGTGGAACGACCTGTGGCTCAACGAGTCCTTCGCCACCTGGATGCAGCAGAAGGTGACGATGAAGGTGCACCCGGAATACCGCGCCGACCTGGACCGCGTGCTGGGCGCGCAGGGCGCGATGTCCGGCGACGGCCTGGTCGCCACGCGCAAGATGCGCCAGGAGATCACCGGCAACGGCGACATCGAGAACGCCTTCGACGGCATCACCTACCAGAAGGGCGCCTCGGTGCTGGGCATGTTCGAGTCCTACGTGGGCGAAGACACCTTCCAGAAGGGCATGCGCCAGTACATCCAGACCCACAAGTTCGCCAATGCCACCGCCGATGACTTGGTCAGCGCAATCGCCACGGCGGCCGGCAAGGGCGCGGACTTCACCGCCGCGTTCAACAGCTTCCTCGACCAGCCCGGCGTGCCGTACGTGCACACCGAGGTGACCGATGCCAAGGGCCAGGTCGTGCTCAAGCTGACCCAGAAGCGCTACCTGCCGTTGGGCAGCACCGGCGATTCGGCCAAGACCTGGGGCGTGCCGGTGTGCGTGCGATACCAGACCGCCGGCGGCAGCGACAAAACCTGCACCCTGCTGTCGGCCGCCAGCGGCACGCTGGCCCTGCCGGGCGCCAAGAAGGGTGGCTGGGTGATGCCCAACGCCGGCGCTGCCGGCTACTACCGCATCGGCCTGGATGCCAAGGCGCTCAAGACCCTGACCGCCAGCGTGCCCCAGCTCAGCGACACCGAGCAGCTGGCCTACGGCGACGGCCTGGATGCGTCCTTCAGCCTGGGCGAGCTCAACCCCGCCCAGCTGCTGGCCGCGCTCAAGCCGCTGACCCTGTCCAAGGTGCCGGAAGTCTCCGGCGTGCCGACCGACAGCCTGAGCTGGCTCTACAGCCGCCTGGCCAAGACCGATGCCCAGCGCGCGGCCCTGACCACCTGGGCACAGGACGCCTACCTGCCGCGCCTGCAGCAGCTGGGCTACGTGCGCAAGACCGGCGAAGAAGGCACCGACACCTTGCAGCGCGCGCAGCTGGCCGGCTTCCTGGGCATGACGATGAAGGTCCCGGCCGCCCGTGCCGAGCTGCTCAAGCAGGGCGACGCGGTGCTGGCCGGTGGCAAGACGCTGGCCTTCGACCAGGCCAACCCGGACCTGTTGCAGACCGCGCTGAGCGTGAGCGTGCAGGAACACGGCGCCGCGGCTGTCGACCAGCTGATGGCCGCCCTGCCCGGCATCATCGACCCGGCCCACCGCAATGCCCTGCTGGGCGCGCTGGCCAGCACCGAGGACCCTACCCTGGCCTCCAAGGTGCGCAGCTTCGGCCTGAGCAAGGACGTCAAGGTCGGCGAGATGCGCATCGTGCTGACCGCCGGCAAGCACGCCACCGTCGCCGACCGCGATGCCCAGTGGACCTGGTTCACCCAGAACTACCAGGCCATTCACGACCGCGTCGGCGCCTTCGCCGGTGGCTCGCTGCCGCGCACCGCCTCGGCTGGCGCCTGCACCCCGGCCGAGTCCGACCGCCTGCAGGCGTTCTTCGAGCCGCGCCTGAAGGACCTGCCGGGCGCCATCCGTGGCCTGCAGCAAGCCCGCGAGAGCATCGGCCTGTGCAGCGCCATCACCGCCAAGCAGGACCCGGCCACGCTGGTGAAGTGATCCGCCTCGCCTGATGCGTGACCCGAACGCCGCCGCAGGTTTCTGCGGCGGCGTTTCTATTCCACTGGAAGCGATTCTCGGCCGGCAGGTTGTTACTCTGGATTAGGCGCAGATCATTCAGCCAAGACAAGCATCCAAGGATCGGACGACATGCACTGGAAACGAATCCCAAGGACTTCGGCCCTGCTGGCGATTTTTTTCATCGCCGCCGTCTTCACCATCCCGGCCGCTCACTGGATGAAGACCAAGCTCGATCTCTCAGCTGAGCGTCCTGATCCGATCACTGCCTCACCACGGGAGACGATCGCCATCCTGAGTACCGTACTTGAGCGAGAACAATTTTCCGGTCTCCCACCACCGCCTCCCGTTCCTGGCGAGCATTCACCCCCAACCGCAAACCAGCCGCTCATTCTTGTTGATCGCTCACTATGCCTTGGAGAAAAGCCAGACGGCGTATGCGGATCAGTTCGAACGGATAGCGTGCTGATCCCGGAATTTGACGCGTTTGCTTCCCGAAAGTTCAGAACAGAACTGATGCTCGCCAACCGCGCAGCTCAAAAACTCGATCTGCGTGGCATCCCCAATACGACCATCAGTTCACACAAAGTCATCGAGCGAATTTTCGACGGGTCGGCCTCCGGACCTGACGACGCTTGGTTAAGCTTTTATCGCACCTTTCCGCATAGCGCAGGATTCGCTGTGGTCAGCAATCCAGTCATTTCGGTTAATGGAAGACAAGCGCTGATTTATGTCATCCATTACTGTGGGCCGCTATGCGGCTCTGGAACACTTCATCTCTTGATCCGCTCGGGGACAAGTTGGCGCATAGAGAAGAAAGAAGTGTTGTGGGTGAGCTGATGCTCCGTCGTACCCGACCATCAGGCTGACGTTTTCCACACATTGGCCTCATCCGACGGGCTGCTGCGATGGGTTTGCCGGTGAGGTCCCGAAGCCTCAAATTGATCACCCTCTGGTCTCCAGCGAAATGTCGTGATCTCAAGGAACTGCCGGGCGCGATCCGCGGTCTGCAGCAGGCCCGCGAGAGCAAAAGGCCTCACCACCCAAGGAAATCCACATATCCGCCCCGACCGACGCCCAGATCGCGCTGCTGCGCGCCCCCTATGTGGCTTTCAATACCCGCAACATCGATGCGGCGCTGGCGCTGATGACGGCCGATGTCGCCTGGCCGCGTGCGTTCAAGGGCGGCTTCGTGCGCGGCCACGACGAAGTCCGCGCCTACTGGACCGAGCAGTGGAGCGAGATCGATCCGCACGTCGAGCCCGTCGCATTTGTGCTGGAGGACGGCGGCACGATCGAGGTGACCGTGCATCAGGTCGTGCGGGATCTGACCGGCACGGTGCTGGCCGATGACCAGGTCGGCCATCGCTTCACCCTAGAGCAGGACCTGATCCAGAAGATGGACGTGGTCTAGCGGGGCGATCCCGAGCGAGCGGTCGACCGGGCATCTCGACCACCGTTTTCACAACGCAACGCCGGCGCACGTCGACGGCTCCACGGCGAAGGAAGACAACGCCGCTGCTCGGTGCCGGCCGGCTGAACGCGCGCCGCCGCAGGCGCTCCCACCCGATCAACGCGGCCAGGACGGCCCGGATCGTGGGATTCCAGCGCAGGCGCCGCCTTGCTCGGCCTCTCCAAGGGGCGAATAATTCACCGTGCTGCGGTGCGGCATCCTGCGCGCACCTCCCCTGCTCGCGCCTGGCCCCCCGTTCGTGCCCCTGTCCCGGCACGCGGCCAGGGCAAGGACCCGAAACACCGTGACTGCTGCCCCACAGGCGCTGGCCGATCTCCCGGCCTCGCCCGCGCCGAAGAAAAAGATGCCGGACTACCGGCTGGTGTCGCTGATCATCGCCTGCGCGATCTTCATGGAGCAGCTGGATGCCACCGTGCTGGCGACCGCACTGCCGGCCATGGCCCGCGATTTCGGCGCCAGCGCGCCGGAGATGAGCATCGCCATGACCAGCTACCTGCTGGCGCTGGCGATCGGCATCCCGGCTTCGGGCGCGATGGCCGACCGCTACGGTGCACGCCGGGTGTTCAGCGCCTCGATCGTGGTGTTCATCGCCGGCTCGGTGCTGTGCTCACTGGCCAACAGCCTGCCGATGATGGTGTTCGCGCGGCTGCTGCAGGGCGCCGGTGGCTCGATGATGGCGCCGCTGGGCCGGCTGATCCTGCTGCGCGTGGTCGAGCGCAAGAACCTGGTCTCGGCCATGTCCTGGACCCTGGTGCCGGCCTTCCTGGGTCCGCTGTTGGGCCCGCCGCTGGGCGGCCTGCTGGTGACCTACTGGACCTGGCACTGGATCTTCTACATCAACATCCCGATCGGGCTGATGGGCTTCGTGCTGGTGCGCAGGTACATCCCCTACATCGAGGCGGCCGACCACCCGACCCCGTTCGACCTGCTGGGCTTCGTGCTGTGCGGGCTGTGCCTGGGGTGCGGGCTGTTCGGCCTGGAGATGGTCAGCCAGCACGACGGGCTGGCCACGGCGGTGGCGCTGATGGGCGTCAGCCTGGCGGCGGCGTTCGGCTATGTGTGGCATGCGCGCCGGCATCCGGCGCCGCTGCTGGACCTGAGCCTGATGAAGATCGATTCGTTCCGGCTGTCGGTGATGGGCGGCTCGGTGATGCGCGTCACCCAGGGCGCGCATCCGTTCCTGCTGCCGCTGCTGTTCCAGCTGGGCTTCGGCTACAGCGCCGCGCATGCCGGCCGGCTGGTATTGGCGACCGCGCTCGGCGCGCTGCTGATGCGCCTGATGACGCCGTTCCTGCTGCGCCGGGTCGGCTATCGCCGCGGGCTCATCGGCAACGGCGTGCTGGCCAGCCTGGGCTATGCGGTGTGCGCGTTCTTCCGGCCGGGCTGGCCGGACGCGCTGATGTTCGTGCTGCTGGTGTGCTGCGGGGCGTTCATGTCGTTCCAGTTCGCCGCCTACAACACGGTGGCCTACGAGGCCGTGCCGACCCGCCGCATGAGCAACGCCTCCAGCCTCTACACCACGCTGCAGCAGCTGATGCTGTCAGTGGGCGTGTGCGTGGGCGCGCTGGTGCTGAAGGCGGCGATCTCCTTCGGCGACGATCCGACGCCGCAGCTGGGCGACTTCTCTGTGGCCTTCATCGTGGTCACGCTGGTGTCGCTGTCCTCGACCTGGTGGCACCTGAAGTTCACCCACGACGTGGGCGCCGAACTCTCCGGGCATCGCCGGGTCAAGGCGGCCTGATTCACTCGGCCGCGGGGCGCTTCCACAGGTAGATCGCCAGGCCGACGTTGACCAGCGCCACCACCGCCACGTAATGCGCCGGCGCCATCGCGCCCACCCGCGCGGCCAGGTACGCGATCAGCGGCGGCGTCAGCGCACCGGCAATCGCATAGGCGGCGTTGTAACCCAGCGCCAGCCCGGTGAAGCGCACCGGCGCCGGAAACGCCGCGGTCATCACGCCCGGCGCCACGCCCGACACGCCAGCGGTGAACCCGGCCAGCGCGTAGAGCGGCAGGAAATACCGGCCGCCGTTGGCCAGGTCGAGGTACAGCAGGTAGACGCCGACCATCAGCGCCAGCGAAGACACCAGCAGCGCCGGCGCGCGGCCGATCCGGTCGGAGAGCATGCCGGTCCACAGGCAGCCGGCGATCAGGCAGATCGAGGCCAACACGCTACCTTCGCTGGCCAGCGCCGGCGCGATGCCGAACGAGGACTGCACCAGCGTCGGCGTCATCAGGATCACCACCACGATCGCCGCGGTCAGCGCCCAGGTGGCGCCCATCGACACCAGCACGCCGGCGCGGTGGTCGCGCAGCACATCGCGGATCGGCAGCGTCGCCAGCGCCTTGCGCTCGCGCATTTGGGCGAACACCGGCGTTTCGTCCAGCCAGCGGCGCAGCCACACCGAGATCAGGCCGAAGACGCCGCCGATCAGGAACGGCAGGCGCCACGCGTGATCCAGCAGCTGCGCCGGTGTGAACCAGTGCGCCATCGCCGAGGCCACCAGCGCGCCGAGCAGCAGGCCCAGGCTGAGGCCCGCCGACAGCGTGCCGATCGCAAAGCCCACCTTGTTGGCCGGCGCGTGTTCGGCCACGAACACCCAGGCGCCCGGCATCTCGCCGCCGATCGCCAGGCCCTGCGTCAGCCGCATCAGCAAGAGCAGCAGCGGCGCGGCGATGCCGATCTGCGCGTAGGTCGGCAACAGGCCGATGCACAGCGTCGGCACGGCCATCAGGAACACGCTGAAGGCGAACAGCCGCTTGCGGCCGATGCGATCGCCGAAATGCGCCATCAGCACGCCGCCGATCGGCCGCACCAGGTAACCCGCGGCGAAGATCGCAAAAGTCTGCAGCTGCTGCAGCCAGGCCGGCATGTCCGCCGGGAAGAACAGCGCGCCCAGGGTCTTGGCGAAAAACACGAAGACCACGAAGTCGTAGAACTCCAGCGCCCCGCCCAGCGCGGACAGCGACAGGACCTTGGCATCGTTGCGGAGCGGCGTTGCGGCGGTGGGCATGGCAGGAACGCGGTCAGGACAAAAGGCGGCACACGATAGCGGGCTGGCTGCCCGGATGCGCGTGCCGGTTCATTCGACTGCGGGGCGCTTCCACAGGTAGATCGCCAGGCCGGCGTTGACCAGCGCCACGGCGGCCACGTAGTGCGCCGGCGCCATTGCGCCCACGCGCGCGGCGAGATAACCGATCAGCGGCGGTGTCACCGCGCCGGCGATCGCATAGGCTAGGTTGTAGGACAGCGCCAGGCCGGTGTAGCGCACCGTCGCCGGGAACGAAGCCGTCATCACGGCCGGGGTCACGCCCGCCACGCCCGCGGTGAACCCCGCCAGCGCGTACAGCGGCAGGAAGTGGCGGCCGCCGTTGGCCAGGTCGAAGTACAGCAGGTACACGCCGACCAGCAGCGACAGCGAGGCCACCAGTAGTGCCGGCGCACGGCCGATACGATCGCTCAGGATTCCCGTCCACAGGCAGCCGATCACCAGGCACACCGCGGCCAGCACGTTGCCTTCGCTGGCCAGCGCCGGAGCGATGCCGAACGAGGTCTGGATCAGCGTCGGCGTCATCAGGATCACCACCACGATCCCGGCGGTCAGCACCCACGTCACGCACATCGACACCAGCACGCCGCCGCGGTAGTCGCGCAGGACGTCCTTGATCGGCAGGCGCGACAGCGTGCGGCGCTCGCGGATCTGGGCGAACACCGGCGTCTCGTCCAGCCAGCGCCGCAGCCACACCGAGATGAAACCGAACACCCCGCCGATCAAAAACGGAATGCGCCACGCATGGTCGACCAGCTCGGCCGGGGTGAAGAAGTGCGCCATCGCCGAGGCCATCAGCGAGCCCATCAGGGTGCCGACGTTGATGCCGGCCGACAGGCTGGCCACGGCGAAGCCGACCTTCCTGGGCGGCGCGTGCTCGGCCACGAACACCCAGGCGCCGGGCATCTCGCCACCGATCGCCAGCCCCTGCAGCAGGCGCAGGAACAGCAGCAGCAGCGGCGCCAGCACGCCGACGTGGGCGTAGGTCGGCAGCAGGCCGATGCACAGCGTCGGCAGCGCCATCAGGAACACGCTGAAGGCAAACAGGCGCTTGCGCCCGATGCGGTCGCCGAAGTGCGCCATCACCACTCCGCCGATCGGCCGTACCAGATAGCCGGCGGCGAAGATCCCGAACACCTGCAGCTGGGCCAGCCAGCCCGGGATGTCGGCCGGGAAGAACAGCGCCCCCAGGGTCTTGGCGAAGAAGACGAAGACCACGAAGTCGTAGAACTCCAGCGCACCGCCCAGCGCCGACAGGCCCAGGACCTTGGCATCGTTGCGGGTGGGGACGGCGTGGCTGGACATGGCGCGGGCAGGTTCGAAAAAACGGCCGGACACCATACCGGCCCCACCCCGCCTGTGCGCAGTCGCAGTGATGCGCCCGGCGGATGCTGTTTTCCGCCAGGGGCGGCGTCAGCGCTGCCGGGCCAGCCCGTCGGCCAGCACTTCGAAGATCCGCGGCGCACTGCACTGGGCCACGTTGAAGCGCAGGAAGTCGCCGCCCCGCTGCCCCGGGCTGAAGGCATTGCCCGGCGCCAGCACCACGCCGCGGGCCAGGCAATGCTGCGACAGCGGCGTGGCCTGCACGCCCTCGGGCAACCGGCACCAGACGAACATGCCCGCCGAAGGCACATGCCACGGCGTGATGCCCAGTGGCGCCAGCCGCTCGATCACACGGCGCATCTCGATCGCCAGTCGCGCGCGCAGGCCCTCGACATGGCGCCGATAGCCGCCATCGGTGAGCACGGCCAGCAGCACCTCCGAAGCCAGCCGTCCGCCGCCGAAGCTGGTGGCGATGCGCAGGTCGGTCAAGTCCTCGATCCAGTCGGCCCGCGCGGCGATGTAGCCGCAACGCATCGCCGCGGACAGCGTCTTGGAAAAGCTGCCGACGTGGATGACCTGCGACAGCCCGTCGAACGCGGCCAGCCGCGGCGCGGGCGTGGTCTCGAAGTCGGCGAAGATGTCGTCCTCCACGATCCGCATTCCCGCCTGCTCGGCCAACTTCAGCACCTGGTGCGCGACCCGCGGCGACAGCGTGGCGCCGGTCGGGTTGTGCAGGCCGGAATTGGTGATGTACAGCCGCGGCGCCTGGGCGCGCAGCACCTCGGCGAAGGCCTCCAGATCCGGCCCTTCCGGCGTGTATGGCACGCCGACCACCTTGACCCGATGCGCGCGCAGCAGCGCATGGAAATTGAAATAGCAGGGATCGTCGACCAGCACCGTGTCGCCCGGCTCCAGCAGGAAGCGGCAGACCAGGTCGACGGCCTGGGTGCCCGATTCGACCAGCAGCACCTGCTCGGGCTGGGCGGCAATCCCCGCGCCGGCCATGCGTCGCGCCAGCAGCACGCGCAGCGCCGACAGGCCCAGCGGACTGCCGTAATCGCACAGCGCGCTGGCATCGCCGCGCGCGATCTGGCGCAGCGCCCGGCGCATGCTGGCCTCGGGCATCCACGTCGGCGGCAGCCAGCCGCAGCCGGGCTTGAGCACCTCGGCGTCGGCTTCCAGCGATTGCCGCGACAGCCACAGCGGATCGACCTGTCGATCCAGCCGCGGCGCCAGCCCGGACAGCGCCAGAGGCGCCACCGCGCCCTGCACGTAGAAGCCCGAGCCCGCCCTCGGCTGCACCAGGCCTTCGGCCGCCAGACGTTCGTAAGCCTCAACCACCGTGGACACCGACACGCCCAGCCGACCGGCCTGCTGGCGGACTGAAGGCAACCGCGCGCCAGGCGGATGTGCGCGCGAGGCGATGCCCTGCCTCACGGCGTCGATCACCAGTTCGATCCGGGTTCCATTGCGCGTCATGCCGTCACCGTACTGGCCAATCAAGAAAACAGTTCAGCCAGATTGTATTGGGTTGTAACTAGGATGCGCAGCCCGGCGCAGGCCTACTGGCCTGCCCCTACCCAGGCAGAACAACACGATGGACAACAGCACACGCGGCTGGCTCAACGGCGGGATCGGCGTGGCGATCTTCGCCGGCTCGCTCCCGGCGACTCGCGTCGCGGTGACCGGTTTCAGCCCCGTGTTCCTGACCTGTGCCCGCGCCAGCATCGCCGCCGCGCTGGCCATCGCGCTGCTCATGCTGCTGCGCCAGCCCCGGCCAGAGCGCCGTCAGCTGGCCAGCCTGGCGGTGGTGGCGCTGGGCGTGGTGATCGGGTTTCCACTGCTGACCGCGCTGGCCCTGCAGCACGTGACCTCAGCCCATTCGACCGTGTTCGTCGGCATTCTGCCGCTGTGCACGGCCGTGTTCGGCGTCTTGCGCGGGGGCGAACGGCCGCGGCCGGGCTTCTGGGCGTGCTCGTTGCTGGGCAGCGCGCTGGTGATCGGCTACGCGGCGATGGGCGGCCTGCAGGCCTCGGCCACCGGCGACCTGCTGATGCTGGCCGCGGTGCTGGTCTGCGGGCTGGGCTATGCCGAAGGCGCGCGCCTGTCGCGCCAGCTCGGCGGCTGGCAGGTGATCAGCTGGGCGCTGGACCTGGCCCTGCCGTTGATGCTGCCCATCGCCTGGCTGTCGCGCCCGGACAGCTTCGCGCCGGTGCCTGCGGCAGCCTGGCTGGGCCTAGCCTACGTGTCGCTTTTCAGCATGCTGATCGGCTTCATCTTCTGGTACCGCGGCCTGGCCCAGGGCGGCATCGCCGCGGTCGGACAGATCCAGCTGCTGCAGCCCTTCCTCGGCCTGGCGCTGGCCGCCGGACTGCTGCACGAGCCGGTCAGCGCCACCATGCTGTGGGTCATGGCCGGCGCCGTGGCCTGCGTGGCGGGCGCGCGCAGGTTCGCGCGCTAGCCGACCATGCCCGGGTCAGCTCATGCCCGCCTAGATCACGCCCGGGTCAGGCGCCAGGCCTTGTGGATGCGCGCATTGCGTTCGAAATCCGGACCGATGGTCTGCGGGCTGATTTCCTCGCACACGGCGAATTCGGCCACGCCCTGCGCATCCAGCTTGAAGCGCCGGAAGTTGTTGGAGAAATACAGCACCCCGCCCTGCGACAGCCGCGCGATGCAGGAGCGCAGCAGGCGCACGTGGTCGCGCTGGATGTCGAAGTCGTCCGCGCGCGCCGAGTTGGAGAACGTCGGCGGGTCGCAGAAGATCAGGTCGTACTGGCCACGGTCGGCTTCCAGCCAGGCCAGCGTGTCGGCCTGCACCAGCTGGTGCTGCTGGCCGCCCAGGCCGTTCTCCTGCAGGTTGTCCTGGCACCACTGCAGATACGTGCCCGACAGATCGACGCTGGTGGTGCTGGCCGCACCGGCCACCGCCGCTTCCACGCTGGCCACGCCGGTGTAGCTGAAGAGATTGAGGAAACGCCGGCCGCGCGCCTGCGCCGCCATCTGCCCGCGTAGCGGACGATGGTCGAGGAACAGCCCGGTATCGAGGTAATCGAACAGGTTCACGCGCAAGCGCGCACCGTGCTCGCGCACCACGATCACTTCGCTGCCCGCGCCCATGCGGCCGTACTTGCTGCCGCCCTTGCCGCGCGCGCGCGACTTGATCGCCACCTGCTCGTGCGGCACGGCGAACACGCTGCGCACGGCAGCCAGCAGTTCGTTGAGACGACGCAGCGTATCGGCCTCGGGGATGCTGGCCGGCGCGGCGTATTCCTGCACGTGCAGGAAGGTGCGGCGCGCGCCTTCGGCTTCCTCGTACACATCGACTGCAGCGGCGTATTCGGGCAGGTCGGCGTCGTAGACGCGATAGCAGGCCACGTCCTCGCGCTGGCGCCAGGATTTGAACTTCTTGATGTTCTTGCGCAAACGGTTGGCCACCATCTGCGCGCCTTCGTTCAACTCGGCCGGCGCATCGGGCACCACGCGCTGCGGCGGCGCGATGGGATCGACGAAGATCAGCGCGCACTCGATCGCACCGTTGAACAGCTGGTACTTCTTCTGCGCGCGCAGGCCGGTGGCCATCGCCAGGTCCGCGCTGCCGCACAGCAGGCTGGCGCGCCAGTCCGGCACCGCGCCGCGCAGCCCATCGCCCAACGCGCGATACAGCGACGCGTCGGCGGCCAGGCGCTCGTCATACGGCGGGTTGCAGACCACCACGCCGCGACGGATCGGCGGCACCGGCAGCTTGGCGACATCGCAGACCTGCAGCGCGATCACGTGCTCGACGCCGGCTTCGCGCGCGCTCTCGCGGGCCGCTTCAATCGCACGCGGATCGATGTCGCTGCCGAAAGCGACCTGCGCCGGCAGTGCGGCACGACCCTTGGCTTCGCGCTCGCGTGCCTGCTCGCGTTGGCTGTCCCACTGCGCCGCGTCGAAGCCCAGCCAGCGTGTCGGTGGCAGGCTGCCGTGGCGCTGCAGGCCCGGCGCCACGTCGGCGGCCATCAGCACGCCCTCGATCAGCAGCGTGCCGCTGCCGCACATCGGGTCCAGCAGGCCACCGCCACCGGCGTAGGACTGGGTCCAGCCGGCGCGCATCAGCACGGCCGCGGCGAGGTTTTCCTTCAACGGCGCATCGTTGCGCACTCGGCGCCAGCCACGGCGATGCAGCGGACCGCCGCCCAGGTCGATCGAGATCGTCGCCCGTCCCTTGCGCAGGGAGAAGTTGATGCGCACGTCCGGATCGTCCACGTCCACCGACGGCCGCTCGAAGCCGGCCGTGCGCAGGTGATCGACCACCGCATCCTTGACCCGCTGCGCGGCAAAGCGCGCATGGGTGATCACCTCGCCCGAGACGTGTGCGTCCACGGCCAGGGTGTGCTCGGAGGTGAGGTGCTGCGTCCACGGCAGCGCGTAGACGCCGTCGTACAGCGCGTCCTGGTCCAGGCACTCGAACTCGCCGATCGGCCACAGCACGCGGCTGGCCAGGCGCGACCACAGCACGGCACGTTGGGCATCGTGCAGCGTGCCTTCGGCATTCACGCCCGAGACGGTGGCCGTGGCTTTCGCGGCGCCCAGCGCCAGCAGCTCATCGACCAGCAGGTACTCCAGGCCCTTGGCGCAGGAAACGTAGAACTTCACTTGAAACCTCTAGGAAATGCATCGCCTCCGCAGGTGCGGAAGCGGGAAAGACAGCGCGCGACGCCACGCGCCGCGCTGGAATTCAGAGCCCGGCCAGCAGCTGGGCAAATGCCTGGGCCGCGGCGTCGACGTGGTTGGACAGGCGATGGTCGTCGTCGACCAGCAGCAGCCGCGCGCGGCGGGCCTGCGCCCAGTCGGCCACGTTCTTGGCCGGGATCAGTTCGTCGTCCCAGCCGTGGATGATCGAGACCGGCACCTGCGCGGCGTCCAGCACCGGCATCGGCCCCAGCACCGTGGGCGGCGCCATCAGGAACAGTGCATGCACCGGCACCTGCAGCGACACCTGCGCCGAGGTGTAGGCACCCAGGCTGGAACCGACCAGCACCAGCGGGCCCTTCTTGGCCGCCGCTTCGGCCAGCGTGCGCAGGCGCACCAGGCGCGCGCCGACATCGCCCAGCTGGCCGAACTCGGTCATTGCGTCCAGGTCGGTGAAATCCGGGCGCTCGTGGGTCCAGCCGGCGGCCTCGGCGACTTCGGCCAGGGCGGTGACCTTGGTCGCGTCGGGTCCGCTTTCGAAGCCGTGCGAGAGGATGACGTGGCCGCGGATCACAGCGGCACCACCGCATCGCCGACGGCAAAGGTGCCGCCTTCGATGATCCGCGCACACAGCCCACCCATGCCACGCATGGCGTTGTAGCCACCCGGCCCCAGCGCGTCTTCCATGCGCGAGCACGGATCGCAGGGCTCGGTGCCTTCCAGCACCACGTCGCCGATGCGGAAGCGACGCTCCTTCAAGGCGATCAACGGAATGCCCGAGACCACCACGTTGCGGCGCAGGGTCGCGGCTGCGACCGCGTCCAGCCCAGCCAGCTGCGCGATCACCGGCAGGTGCTCGGCCTGGATCAGGGTCAGCCCGCGCTTGCCGCTGCCGCCCTTGTAGCGGTCGCCGGTCAGGCCGGCGCCGGCCTTGGCCTGGACCCGCTCGATCGACGTCATCGGCACGTCGCGCGCCGGGCGCACGCCGATCCATTCCACCGCACCGGCACGCGGCAGGGTGGCCATCAGCTTGGCCAGCGGGGAATCGGGATTGAAAGGCATGGGCGGCGCACACGACGACGGCGCGGGACGCCGGGGCGCGCAGTTTACCGCGCCCCGTCCGGGGGCTGCGGCGGGCACCTCGCCCGGGATGGGCGCGTGTAGCATCTGCGGCCATGTCGCATGCCCTGCCGATCACCGTGGACCCGCTGCCCTACGAGGGCCTGCTCGACACCCGCCCACTGGCGCAGGTCGACCTGGTGGTCATCCACTGCACCGAACTGCCCGACCTGGCCATGGCCCGGCGTTTCGGCGAGGAAGTGCGCTACGCCTCGGGTACCGGCAACAGCGGCCATTGGTACATCGATCGCGATGGCGCGACCGAACAATGGATCGCCCCCACCCGCACCGCCCACCACGTGCGCGGCTACAACCCGCGCAGCGTCGGCATCGAGCTGGTCAATATCGGCCGCTATCCGCACTGGCTGCACGCGGATCACCAGGCGATGTCGGTGCCGTATCCCGACGTGCAACTCGACGCGCTGGTGGCGTTGTTGTCGCACTTGCAGAAGACGCTGCCGGCGTTGCGCTGGATTGCGGGGCATGAGGACCTGGATCGTGACCAGATCGCCGCCGACGATGATCCCTCGGTGCTGGTGTCGCGGAAGCGGGATCCGGGGCCGTTGTTTCCATGGGATGTGGTGCTGGCGCGGGTTGGGTTGGAGCGGTTGGTGCCGTGATTGGGCTGATGCTCGGCTGAGTGCTTTGGCCTGAGCTTTTTTCTTGCAGCACTAATCGCCGTTTCGTCCCCGCGATTTTGGAGATGCTCTAAAGCAGAGCTTTCACGCCGCTTCGCGGCGCGCCTTCCTTTTGTCTTGGCAAAAGGAAGCAAAACCGCCAGCGCCTGACACTCGCCGGGCCTTCGGCCCGGTCCCCTGTGCTCCTCGTCTGATCGGGCACGGCGCCCAAACTCGCTTCGCTCAAACAGGGCGCCTCTTCGGCCCGATCAGCCTGCGGTGCTCGGCTCGCTTTAAAGGCGCTGAAGATCAGGAGCAGAGCAACAGCAACAGCAAAAGCGGCACCACGCGCGGTGCTGCTCTTGCCTGCGCTTTCAGGTCTCCGTGAGGCACGGCGAAGGGGCGAGGCAAAGACCCGCAGGGCGACGTGCATGGATGCACGTCGTTTTTGGACGGGACAGGATGTCCCATCCAAAAATCCTTCGTCCCCGTAGCGGACCTGCGCGTAGCGCAGGCGTGCCGTCCGGAGTGTGTTGACCAGACATGCGTCTGTGGAAAAACGCTTCTTTGCGTAGCTTTCTTTGCACACGCAAAGAAAGTAGGTCGAGCGGCGAAGCCGCACGAAAGCCTTTGCTTCAAAAGAGAAAACGAACTCTTCGCAAACGCAGCGCTCGCAATCCAGGCCACGCGAGCGAAGAAGAAGAAAAGAGCGAAAGGCTTATGCCTCCCAATGCTCCACTTCCACCGCCGGCAGCAATACCCGCAGCGCATCCCCGCCCGGCTGCGACAGCAGCTTCTCCGCGTCGGTGCGGGCCATGTCCAAGGTCAGGCGCCAGCCGGCTTCGTCAGGCTCCTCCCCCCGCACGGCGTCCAGGTCGAACAGGCGCGCGCGCAGGCGGCCCGCGGTCGGCGGCAGCAGCACCTCGCCGCGAATGCGCTGCAGGCCTAGGCGCTGGGCCAGGGCTTCCTGCAACAGGTCCAGGCCGACGCCATCACGGGCGGAAATCCACACGCGCTCGCGCGCCAGGCCCAGCGTGCCCGGCACGGTGTCGCCGTCCAGGTCGCCTTCGGGCGCGTCGTGGCGCGGTTGCGCGCCTTCGATGCGGTCGATCTTGTTGAACACCAGCAGCTGCGGGATGTCGCCGGCGTCGATCTCGTTGAGGACCAGGTCCACCTGCGCCATGCGCTCCTCGCGCAGCGGATCGGCCGCGTCGACCACGTGCAGCAGCAGGTCGGCCTCGCGCGCTTCGGACAGGGTCGAGCGGAAGGCGGCCACCAGTTCATGCGGTAGGTCGCGCACGAAGCCCACCGTATCGGCCAGCACCACGCTGCCGCCGGCCAGGTTCACCCGGCGCACGGTGGGATCGAGCGTGGCGAACAGCTGGTCGGCCGCGTAGGCCTCGGCGCCGGTGATCGCGTTGAACAGAGTCGATTTGCCGGCATTGGTGTAGCCGACCAGCGCCACGCGCGGCAGCTCGCTGCGCACGCGGGCGCGGCGCATCTGGGTGTGCTGCACCTCGACTTTTTCCAGCCGCTTCTGCAGCTGGTCCACGCGCTTCTGCAGCAGGCGGCGGTCGGTTTCCAGCTGGGTTTCACCCGGGCCGCGCAGGCCGATCGAACCACCGCGCTGGCGCTCCAGGTGGGTCCAGCCGCGGACCAGGCGCGTGGCCATGTGCCGCAGCTGGGCCAGCTCGACCTGCAGCTTGCCTTCGTGGCTGCGGGCGCGCTGGGCGAAGATGTCCAGGATCAGCCCGGTGCGGTCCAGCACGCGGCGCTCCAGGGCTTTTTCCAGGTTGCGTTCCTGGCCCGGGGTCAGCGAATGGTTGACCAGAATCAGGTCGGCGCCAGTGGCATCGGCCGCGGCCTTGACCTCTTCCAGCTTGCCGCTGCCGATGAAGGTCGACGGGCTGGGCTTGTCGGTGCGCGCGGTGACCAGCGCGGCGATGGTCGCACCGGCCGAACGCGCCAGCTCGGTGAACTCCTCGGCGGCATCCTCATCGCCGGCCACGGCGGCGCTGCCCCCGCGGACGGGCTGGATCAGCAGGGCGTGTTCGCCCTTGCGGGAACGTTCAAACAGCTCGGTCGGCATTGTTCACGGCATCAACAAGGAGGCCCCCAGCATGGTGACGGGAGGCGCCTCATTCAACCGTTACGCCTGAACCGGCCGACGTGCGGCAGGCACTGGCGGCACCGGATGACCGGTGCCACGTGCGGTTTATTCGTCGTCTTCGACGTCGTCAGGGTCGGCATCGGCACCATCGGCGCCAGGCTGCACGTAACCACCGCCCGGCCCCACGCGCACGTTGCGCGCCGGCACCACGGTGGAAATGGCGTGCTTGTAGACCATCTGGCTGACGGTATTGCGCAACAGCACCACGAACTGGTCGAACGACTCGATCGTGCCCTGCAGCTTGATGCCGTTGACCAGATAGACCGAGACCGGCACCCGCTCGCGCCGCAACGCGTTCAGGAAAGGGTCCTGCAAGGACTGCCCCTTGGACATGCGAAAAACTCCCGCCCATTCTTTGATGGGACTGTTCTTTTCTTTTAATGGGCCGGCGCAGCTACCGCATCCCCGAACCGCAACCGGTGACCGGATATTACACAAGCCCCGCCGATTGACCAGCCACGCGGTCGCGTTTCAGCGACCGAGGAACAACGCCAGCGCGTCTTCCAGCCGATCCTGCTGCGTGGCCGGGTCGAACCAGCGCAGGTCGTGCCGTCCACGCAGCCAGGTGAGCTGACGTTTGGCCAGCTGGCGGGTCGCGGCGATGGCGCGTTCGCGGAACGTCGCCGCGTCGCATTGCCCATCGAGGAATTGCCAGGCCTGGCGATAACCGACCGCGCGCACCGCCGGCAGGTCCAGCGGCGCCGGCGCGACCTGCATCTGCGGCAACGCGCGCAAGTCACGCACTTCATCGAGGAAGCCCTGGCCCAGCATCGCGTCGAAGCGGCGCTCGATGCGTCCATGCAGCACGCCACGATCGGCCGGCGCCAGCACCAGCTTGAGCATCCGCACCGGCAAGGGCGCACCGGTGGGATCACGCTGCCAGGCGCTGATGGGCCGGCCGCTGAGGCGGAACACTTCCAGCGCCCGCTGGATGCGCTGCGGATCGGTCGGCTTGATCTTCGCCGCGGCCTGCGGATCAACCTGGGCCAGGTCGGCATGCAGCGCCGGCCAGCCGCGCACCGCGGCGTCGGCAGTGATGACCGCGCGCAGCTCCGGGCTGGCTTCGGGCATGTCGGCCAGGCCTTCGGTCAGCGCTTGGAAGTACAAGCCGGTGCCGCCGGCCAGGATCGGAATGCGCCCCCGCGCGACGATCGCCTCGACCGCCGCACGCGCATCGGCGGCAAACTCGGCCGCCGAGTAGGTCTGCCACGGGTCGCGCACATCGATCAGGTGATGCGGCACCTGCGCCAATTCCGCGCGCGTCGGCTTGGCCGCACCGATGTCCAGGTGCCGGTAGACCAGCGCCGAGTCGATGCTGACGATCTCCCCGCCCAGACGCTGCGCCCAGTCCAGCGCCAGCGCGGACTTGCCCGAGGCGGTGGGACCCAGCAGGGCGATGGCAGGCGGCAGCAGCAGGTTCGACATCGCGCCAGTGTGACCGCCGCCGCCGCGGGCGCCAATCCGCAGGCAACGTCCGCGCCCTGCCCGGCCGCCGCACTCGACCATCGCAGGACATGGCCCATACGGGTCCGTCCAGTATCATGGCCGCCCTTTTGCCACGCCCCATCGCGGAGCCAGCCATGACCCCGGACGCGCTGCTGACCCAATACGGCCCACGCGAATCGATGGAGTACGACGTCGTCGTCGTTGGAGCCGGCCCGGGCGGCTTGTCCACGGCCATCCGCCTGAAGCAGCTGGCCGCTGAAGCCGGCCGCGAGCTCTCGGTCTGCGTGCTGGAAAAGGGCTCCGAGCCCGGCGCGCACATCCTCTCCGGCGCAATCATGGATCCGCGCGCGTTGACCGAGCTGTTTCCGGACTGGAAGGAAAAGGGCGCGCCGCTCAAGCAGCCGGTGACCCGCGACGAATTCCTGTTCCTCAACGAAACCGGCGCCAAGTCGACCCCGGCGTTCTTCCTGCCCGAGTGCTTCGACAACCACGGCAACTACATCATCAGCCTGGGCGCGTTCACGCGCTGGCTCAGCGCGCAGGCCGAAGGCCTGGGCGTGGAGATCTTCCCCGGTTTTGCCGCGGCCGAGATCCTCTACACCGAGGCCGGCGCGGTGCGCGGCGTCGCCACCGGCAACATGGGGCTGGGCAAGGACGGCGAGCCGACAGCCGAGTTCCAGCTGGGCATGGAGTTGCACGCCAAGTACACGATCTTCGCCGAGGGCTCGCGTGGCCAGCTGGGCCGCCAGCTGATCAGCAAGTTTTCGCTGGATGCCGGCAAGGACCCGCAGGCCTATGGCCTGGGCATCAAGGAGCTGTGGCAGATCGATCCGGCCAAGCACGAGCCCGGCCTGGTCGTGCACACCGCCGGCTGGCCGCTGGAGGACGACACCTACGGCGGCTCGTTCCTGTATCACGCCGAGGACGGCAAGGTCGCCATCGGCCTGGTCGTGGGCCTGGATTACAAGAATCCGTGGCTGAGCCCGTTCGAGGAATTCCAGCGCTTCAAGACCCATCCGGCCATCCGCAAATACCTGGAAGGCGGCAAGCGCATCGGTTACGGCGCACGATCGATCACTGCCGGTGGCCTGCTGTCACTGCCCAAGCTGGTGTTTCCGGGCGGCGCGCTGGTCGGCTGCGAAGCCGGCACGCTCAACGCCAGCCGCATCAAGGGCAGCCACGCCGCGATCAAGACCGGCATGCTCGCGGCCGAAGCCGCGTTCGCTGCACTGGGCGAAGGCCGCAGTGGCGATGAACTGAGCGCGTACCCGGCCGCGTTCGAGGCCAGCTGGCTGCACGCCGAGCTGCAGCAGTCCAAGAACTTCAAACAGTGGTTCAAGAAGGGCCGCAGCCTGGCCACGCTGATGACCGGCATCGAACAGTGGCTGCTGCCCAAGCTGGGCGTGCGCAATGCGCCGTGGACCATCCACCGCACCCAGCCCGATCATGCCTGCCTGCAGCCGGCCGACCAGCAGCCGAAGATCGCCTATCCCAAGCCCGATGGCACGCTGACCTTCGACCGGTTGAGCTCGGTGTTCCTGTCCAGTACCAATCACGACGAGGACCAGCCGGCGCACCTGACGCTGAAGGATCCTTCGGTGCCGGTGGACATCAACCTGGCCACCTACGGCGGGCCGGAGGCGCGTTACTGCCCGGCCGGCGTCTACGAATTCGTGGGCGAAGGTACTGACACGCGCCTGCAGATCAACGCGCAGAACTGCGTGCACTGCAAAACCTGCGATATCAAGGACCCGACCCAGAACATCGTCTGGGTCGCGCCGCAGGGCGGTGGTGGGCCGAACTACGCGGGAATGTAAGGCCGGGGTCGCCGCGCTGCCGGAGGCGGCGGTGGGGCGATGTCAGCACGTAAGCAATCCGGCCTCGGTATCCAGGCTCGAGACGCCAAACGCTGAAGCTTCGTCCCTGCATCGCTACAGCCCCTAACCAAATTCCGACATCGACGCCCGCCTAATGCGGGCGTTTTTTTTCCTACTCCGCCCGGTGCCCCATCCACGCCGAGCGGCCGGTTCCACACCTAGCCGCCGCTCAACCATCGCGGCCGAAACATCGGATAATGCGCGCCATGCAGAACCCAGCCCTGTCCGTCGTCGTCCCGGTCTTCAACGAGCGCGACAACGTCGCCCCTCTGATTGCCGAGATCGTGGCCGCCCTGCGCGGCGTGGTGCCCTTCGAGATCGTCTATGTCGACGACCATTCGCGCGACGACACCCTCACCATCCTGCAGTCGCTCAAGGCCAGTACGCCGGAACTGCGCGTCCTGCAGCACGTCACCCAGAGCGGCCAGAGCACGGCGGTTCGCACCGGCGTGAAAGCGGCGCGCGGCGCCTGGATCGCCACCCTGGATGGCGACGGCCAGAACGACCCGGCCGACCTGCCCAAGCTGCTCACCGCACGCGACGCGGCCGATCCGCTGGTCAAACTGTTCGCCGGCTGGCGCGTGGATCGCAAGGACAGCGGCAGCAAGCGCTGGGCGTCCAAGTACGCCAACGCCATCCGTGCCCGCATGCTCCAGGACGACACACCCGACACCGGCTGCGGCACCAAGCTGTTCGAGCGCGAGGCCTTCCTCGACCTGCCCTACTTCGACCACATGCACCGCTACCTGCCCGCGCTCATGCAGCGCGCCGGCTGGAAGACCATCAGCGTCCCGGTCAACCACCGCCCGCGCAGCACCGGCGTATCCAAGTACAACAACCTGCAGCGCGCCCTGGTCGGCATCCGCGACCTGCGCGGCGTCGCCTGGCTGATCGTGCGCAGCAAGCGCACGGCGGTGCGGGAACTCTGAGCCGTAAGCATCATTAACGCTGGATTCGCGATCTTGCTCGCAGTCGAATCTGGCGCCCGCCGTTCGCGGCCCGCATGCGCAATTCTATTCACGCAATTCTGGCGCTTGCCGCTCCGGTCTGCGCCACTCCGACCTTCGAATCGGATCGAAAGATGGTCAGCACCCGACCATGGTTGAAGCGGGAAGCCGCTATATTCATGACGCGCGTGGATCTATAAGAACGCGCGATGCCATAGCGAGCACAATCCAGCCGCAGCGCGCAGTAAGGCATGGATGTAGAACATCAAACGAAGCGCCATTCACGCGGCGCAGCAGCAAGCGCCAAGTCAATCATCAGCGAGCAGACTCGCTACGCCCTCTACTCCACATCACCTAGACACCACGCCGAATGGATATTCCCTTCCTCGACCAACCCATCACTTGGCTGTTCTGGACCGGAGTCCACATCACCGGCTGGAAACTGATCGGCTACACCGGCGCTCTGATGTTCGGCGGCCGCTGGCTCGTCCAGTTCGTCGCCTCCAAGCGCGCCGGAAAACCCGTCATCCCGCGCCTATTCTGGTACATGAGCGTCATCGGCAGCCTCATGACCCTCAGCTATTTCGTCTTCTCAGCCAAACAGGACTCCGTCGGCGTCCTGCAAAACCTCTTCCCCGCCTTCACCGCCGTTTACAGTCTCTGGCTGGACATCAAACACCGCGGCTGGAAACGTGACCTCGCAGAGCACTGAGAGCAATTTCCAAGCAAATGCCTTTCTTTCAACTCCTAAACTTCGATAAAAACCCACCTACTCATTGACACCCCTTTTCTATAAACGCTTTAT
Source organism: Pseudoxanthomonas sp. GM95 (assembly GCF_900109775.1). Taxonomy (GTDB): domain Bacteria; phylum Pseudomonadota; class Gammaproteobacteria; order Xanthomonadales; family Xanthomonadaceae; genus Pseudoxanthomonas_A. Next base: position 673,294 of record NZ_FOAX01000001.1, on the reverse strand, counting down.
CGATCCATTCAACCAACGATGACGCACGCCTCAAAATTTAATAAATATGGGCTCAGAACAGGCACTATAAAAAACCTTACACTCGCGCGCTCCACTTTCGCTGCATCCGTCGATGACGAGAGCTGATGAGGCTTCCACAGAAGATGACGCCTGAGTTACCACGCGATAATCATCAGGCGCCCTAAAACCGCCCGCCATCGCAACGCAACGATTTTCGTACGGATATATTAATTTGCATCCAACACCACCCTCTCTTTTACAATTTTCTACCGCAATCTTCCCAGCTTCTCTTTTGGTGCGCTGCCCCGTAGTTGCACCCATTACATCATTGGTCGCATTAGCGATCGCTCCCCAAGTCTTAATCCAAGTCCCTGTAGGCTGCGAAGCTCTTGCAGGCAACTCATCGTTCCCTCCAGGAACACACCCCATGACGGCGCCAAAGGCTCTGGGTGTCTGACCAGTCGGACATCCACCCTCTGCAAATGCATGAGGACACCAGAGCACGAGGAATAAAAAATTAATTCGGAATAAAATTTTAATCATTTCAATATCTCATACGGCTTTTCCAGCTCAAATCTTACCTCCCTCCACCTGGGACTGAAGGACCAATTTTTCTTTCTGCCCCCTGATGAGCAGCTTGTTTTACTGAACTAACATCCTGAGAATAGCCTCTAGAATTTAGCGCCACGTGCGGCTGCTGGCCCTTACCTACATTACTATCGGGCATAGTCCCTTGTTTCGTAGGCGAAGCGTATGTCCCTGGCGGTTGCCCACCTGCACTCGGCGTAGAAGACTGCAGGGAATTAAACGCCGAATAGTGCATGAATTGCCCAAGCGTGCCTTGGAAAAAAGCAGCTGCCATCGGCGGCGCTGAGATTAACAGCGTTGTCATTACCAGCCCGAGCCCAGCAATCTGCAACGCGGATTCTCGCAGACCAAAGGGGGTGGCAGTTGCGCCACCAAGAATGCCAGACAACACCCCTCCCAGTCCGCCTAGATCAATGCCGCCACTACCTAAAGCATCCAATCCCTTTGATGCCAAGATTGGGAGCCAGATCGCGACTCCAACGGCGGCCATAAGACGCATGACGATTCCAGACATCACATAAAGAACCGCCAACGCAAACATCGTGCCTATTCCATACAACAACCAGCGTTGAAATAACGATTTAGTCTGATCAAAAAGCAAGCAAAGTATGAAAAGTGGCCCCAAGCCCGTGAACAAAGCCATCGCGACTTCATACAGTAATATCATCGCACCGCCAGTAAGTGCGGGGCCACTAGAACCCGCCAACACCATGACCTCTAAGAACATAGAGTTGTTTTCAACCTGACCGTTACCACCCGTTCTGTGTGATGACACTTGATCCATGGCGATCATCGCGAGTGATGCGATCTGCATATTTGTTTCTATGGATTCATAAACGGAGTCTCCGCCCTCGCCTACACCTTCATGATCCAATCCATGCAATTCGTCAGTAGACACCAATCCATAGATCGCCGATTCAAGACCTTGAGTGAGAGTATTATAAACCGCATTTGCCTGCAGCCCCCAGCCCGAGGCAATCCCAACGATCAAAACGGCCTTTAAGGAATCACCAACAACTTCCATTGCTGAACCGCGCATCCGGCCAGAAACAATCTTCCAACCCTGAAAGAAAACCCACACAGTTAATACGACCAAACCAATTTTGATCATCAAACCAGTCAAGTTTCGCAACAACTGAGCCTGAAATCCGTTAATTTCATCCCGCAAAAATTCGAAGACACTGGTAAAAAATGAACCAGCACCTATAATTTCAGAAATTACATCCAAGGCATCAGCACGAATAAAATCCATCATTTCACACCCCTGATTTCGCGCAAAAATTTGCCAGCGAATAAATCAAAATTCCCGTATCTTAATCCGACCACTTGCGCGCCAGTTTAAGCGCATTTTCTACGATCAACTTATTCCGCGCGACGGAGCTCGCATACGCGACGGCATAATCCTTAATCCCAGCCTTCTCGGCACCGTTAAGGTTAACTCTCTGTATGTCTGCCAACTGCGCATTACGCGCATCAAAGTAGCGTTGGTAGCTGGACGCAGTTAAATCCATGTTCATTCGATCAATTTGCAGCTGCGTTTGCAATGCCAACAACTGATTGGTGTTGGACTCAAGCGCACCCGCTTGCCGTTTAGAGGCATCTGCGTTTTTAGTGATATCTCTACGCTCGTCAATAATTTCTTTGAGCTGAGATTGTCGATCCTTGATTAAGGCCAGCATATCAAGTAAATAATTATAGAGACGATTCTGGTGCTCGACTATATCTTTGCATACCGATTGCTCGGTTGGATCTTCACCCGCTGCAGCAGATGTACTCGATGATTTTCCACATCGGACAGAGACAAACTCATCAACAGAGAAGCTATCCAACTTGCCATCCTGCGTACCGCTAGAACCGTTACCGTACTGGAGTGATTTCGATTTATATTTATCAACATCAAAAATAGCACCATTAAGATTGTGCTGATCATAAATCTTATCCAACCTGGAATTAACATCCTCTCTGAGATTTTTAATTGCCTCCTGAGTCTTATCGTCATCCACTTGCCAGTCCGCCATCGCAGGACTAGCTACAAATGACAGGCAAACACCGATCAATACCGGAACAAATACACCATGTCGAGCTTTAGGAGTCCGCTGAAACACAGAGAAATACTTATTCATTTACTTACCCCTGAAGCCTGATCGCATGGACCAAGGTGGCCAAACTTTCAAAAAATATCGTTCATCCCGGAGAGGCACTATCATCGCAAGGAATGCATCTTCTTGCCTTCTCGCCTGCCGGACCCTTTACGGCTTTCGTAAAACAGTGCCAACCAGTCCTCTGGCGGGAGCAAATTTTGGGGGACCCCAAGTTCGATTGAACGTTGCGCCAGAACTTGATGCATGATCTCAATATTGTCCGTAGAGGCCGAGATGACGGAAAGCGCGTCATCTAGACCACGCAAATTGAGCTGACAGACAACCGAGCCATGCCCTTGCTTCACCAAGAAGCATCGTGAGCGCTCGTCTAGGCTAACGACAACCTGATACTCGGCATCTGTCAGCTTGAGCCCATCAATGTAGTCCTCACGGCTCGCATTAGGATTTGGCAGCAAAATGAGCGTCGCCGTCTGTTCTATCAGGGCTGCCGAGATATCGCTTGCCAACGCGTCTTCCGGGCTTTGTGTTGCAAATATACCGAGCCCGTTCTGCTTGCGGATCGTCTTTTGCTTGTTCTTTGCGAACTCTTTCAACCCGCCCTTGCCGTCCAGAATCTTCCAAAATTCGTCCATGACGTAAATTAGAGGACGGCCGTCGATTAGCTCCTCCAGTCTATGCAGTAGATAGTTGATGACGGGTGCGCGAACCTCCGGATTCTCGATAATATCTGTGTAATCAAAACCGATGATGTTCGCCTTCTGAAGATCAATCGTATCGACGGGGTTATCGAAGACCCAGCCCAGCGAGTTGCCTGACGTCCATTTACGTATGCGCGCGTAAAGCCCGTCATCCCCCATATTTGGGAGGCTCTTCTGGAAGTTAGTCATCGTGCGCAAACGCAGAGGCGTATCGAGAATATTCTCAACCGCGCGAAATATGTCCTCTTCTTCTCGCGCCGTATAGGCAACTTTACCTGCAAGCACTTTGATTAAATCGGCGAGGAACTGGACATTGGCTTCACTTCTCTCGCACTGGAACGGATTGAAGCCAGTGGGCTGGCCATTCTCCAACGCCAGATAGTTTCCGCCGCAAGCCCGCACGAAAATCTCTGCGCCGCGATCCTTGTCAAAGAAAAAAATGGTCGGAGACGGCTTATACTTTTGCACTTGGCTAAGAAGAAAATTTATGAGTGCCGTTTTACCAGTACCTGACTTTCCGATCACCATTGTATTAGCGATCGCTTTCTCACCGAAAGAATTCTCGGCCGGATGCGTCGCATGGAAGTTAAAGTAATAAGGCTGACCGTTAGTGGTCTGCAGCGTTGTGATGCACTCGCCCCAAGGGTTATTCTCTTTCTTGCCCGTGGCAAAATTATGCAATGGCGAAAGCCCCAGGAAATTGAGAGAACTAATATTCGCTGGACGAGTGCGAAACTTCCAGTTGGCAGGCAACTGTGAATAGAACGACGCAGTCACCGCCAAGTCTTCCTTCGCCGAAACAAAGCCTGCGTTGGAGAGCTCAGCACGAGCAGTGGCGACATTTTGCTGCAACTTCGCCTGACTGTCGGCATATAACGCCATGACGAAATGATACTCACCAAGGACGAAGTTACCTGAAGACAGTTGATCCATTGCATGGTCGAGCTCGATGATTTGACTCACAGCTTTATCACCGGAAGAAATCATCATCCCTTTCGTGCGGTCTAGCACCTTGAGCGCATCATGACGCCCCATCGGGCTGAAAGAATGACTAATCACGTACTCAAAATCGAGATACTTCAGGCCGTTAAGAATCCCGGGAAACGTACCATCCGGATACTCCTTGACGTTCAGGATGGCACCGTAATGCTTTTCACCACTCGGGGTAGCAACGATGTAATCGCCGGTTTTCGAAGAAAACAAGTGCTTACTGACCGGCAGGTATTCATTAACCGAAGCACCTAAAACTGGCACGGGCTCTGTCACTCGATTAAGGATGTAGCCAAGAAACTCGAGCGCCTCCGAAAATACAATCCCGTTCCGCGCCTCATACATCCCGAGACGGTAGGGTGAATAGTCTTTTAAGACCGCCTCAACATTACCAGCGAGTTCAAGCACCTTTTCAACCGCCTGCTCTTCCATCGCGCGCAGGCGTCCGACATTGTCGGTTTTTTCTACAAAACTTTTACCCGCCACCACAGGTCGATACAGCAAGGTCAGATACATCTCATTGCGCATGACTTTCTGACTAGAAAGGCTTTCAAAATAGTCATCAGAAAGTTGCTGATTGAAGCGATGAACGAAATTACTTCCCTGCTTGATCGTGCCGCGACGACGCACGTCGTGCACCCAAAAAGCGACGTTTACAAAGTCAGGCGCGCGCAAGGTCTGCAGCATGCGATTGAACGTGTTGTGGCGATGTTCGAGTTCCCACTCTTCTCTTCCAACAAAAGGAAGCCCTCCCAAATGCCAGGTCAACATGTAGTCACCACCCGTCGTTTTCACGACCGATTGGGACACATGGCTTGAGTAAGGTACGAACTCACTCATTGGAGAATCTGGGTTAAACATGCGGCCGTCCTTAGGTCCTGCGTTGTCCTTGCCTGCACAGAGGATGCGGGCTCGATCTTATTAGATTGCGCCTAAATTTTCTCTGCTGGCTTCTTGCGATATGGGTTCGGCGAGAAAACCCAGAGGCCGTCGTTATCCCGAACATTTCTGGTGCGCATACGGAACTGCAGCCTCAATCCGAGCAATCGAAAGATCATCTCGTCCCGCTTTGCCATCTGACGCATCACAAAAATCACGACCGGCAATGCAAGCAACCAAAACAAATTTCCGCTGTACATGGCGAAAAGGAGCGTGCCGCCTGCCCCGATAAAGAACGGAACATACGGCACGCCCATGAACATCGCCGGCCGCGTACAACCGCGGAACATGATGTTCTTATTCATAGTGATTCGATGAACTACTTGCCGAACGGTACGACAATTACGGTGGTGGGTGTACCGCCGCTAGTCGAGCATTTAGCGGAATCCTGCTCCGGCATGACCATCGATGCGATCTGACCCGCTGCACCGATGAGCAATCCGCCGATCAAAATCGGCGCGACATCGGAAATCCGCTTATGTGCGAAGGCAATCTGATATCCCGCAAAGATGACGGCAACAGTTACTACAGCAATCGAGGCCATCGTCAGCAGTCCTTGAATGCTGTCCAAGAAACCGCAAACCTTCTCATCTGCGCCACCATATTCCGTGGCAAATGCCGGCACTACCAGTAGCAGCGCGGTCATTGCTGCCGCAGTCAGAAAAAACTTACGTGTTACGTTGGCCTGCCTTTTTTTACGATTGGTTTGCATCTTCATTTCGTCTCTCCATGGCTCTAGGGTGGTGGGGGAGTGCCTCCCCGTGGATCCGTACCCGCGCCTACGCGGGCACAAAATGCTAAAAGACAAACGCGTTGTCGCCCGCCTGAGTAATTGCTGGGGCACTTCCCGAATCCGTGCCCTGTGAGATTTCTACCGAAGAAGACGGCCTGCTAATGTTTGGCCTAGTCTTTTTCTGCTCCGACGCCGATGAAGCAGGAAATATAGGCCCATTTCTCGTCAGGCGAACCACCCCCTCCGTTTCCGCCATCGATCCTAATTTCGAAGGCGCAGCATTTGCGACTTGTGGGAAAGCCACATTTTGCTCTGCATCGGAGGGCTCTGCCGCCGCAAAAATTTTCTCAGCTGCAGATACGGCAGAGATTGAAAGTTCATGCTGAGCGTTTGAACTCACGATGCGTCGAGAAGCCGAATTCAATTCGGGCGCAACAGGCGCCCGGCGGCTCGCCTGGACCGCAACACTTAGCGGGATGGCGCTGCTGGCCACGTAACTTGACTGCTGGCCTGCCATAGAAGAGAAAATCTTCTGAACATAGCCATGCTGGTAGCCAGTCGTAAAATTCCCCGAATAGTAGCAGCTGAATGCGCTTCCCCAGTCGCCTCTTGCGCGGGCATGGCACTCAGACAGAATCCGCGAGCCCGCACTCAAGTTAGTGCAGCCGTCGAAGGCTTGCGTATAAGTAGTCACGCCGTACTTACTTAAGTTGTATCGATTGACCTGAGCCAAACCGACGGAAAAATTGTATCCGCGGCTTTCAAGCATTTCCGCTGTCGCCACGGCTTCAGCCAAGCTACTGGGCTGGCGAACCAAGCGTCCCCCAACAACCCCGATCGCATAAGGATTAGCCGACGACTCAACCTGCACGATATGGTGCATGACGTCCATCGGAACCGCCAGATTTTGGCATTGCATCATGTCCACTAGGGGAAACATGAGCGCCTCCTTTGCCTACAGGTCGAAACGGAGTCGAATCCGGGATCGGCTTTGCGTCCATCAATGACGGCTTTCGCCCCATCATCAAGCAGGGTGGAAGCCGTGTCAATTCAATCAACGCCACGCTGCGCCAAGCGAAAAATTACGTAGCTCAATAATTGAAACGTGTGACGGAATCGAGTTTTAATCAGAGAAATCACGGTCAGGCGTGAAGTCGATCCCAGTAATGTAGCGCCCTCCAGCATGCGCTTTGATATGCACCACGATATCGATCGTCATCATCAGCAGGCGCTTGATCACGCCGAACTCCAGACCCGAACCTTCCGAAGAAGCCTTCACCATTAGGGCCAACTGATCCCATGTCTGGTTGATGCTACCGGCATGGCAGCTCGTGATCGAACCGGGATGTCCAGAAGCACAGTTCCGAATGAAATAGAACGATTCATCGCCACGTAGCTCGGCCAGGATGATGCGATCAGGCTTCATACGAAGACAGGCCTCCATGCAACTCTTGGCCGTGACATTACTCGTGCTCTGGCCACCCTTCGAGTACAAGAGGTGCACAACATTTGGCTGATCAATAAACAGCTCGCGCGCATCTTCAATGGTGACCAATCGTTCTTCGCGAGGAATGTGGTGAACCAACGCCTTCATGAACGTCGTTTTGCCGCTACCCGTTGCACCGGCGACCACAACGTTTTTCTTATAGAGCACGGCCTTGCGGAAAAATTCCGCATAATTGCGCTGGCGACGAAGTTCAAGCAGCTCCTCATCGTGCGCGCTGAGCGTGACAGCACCTTCTAATATCTGATCGAAAAAGCCTTCCTGCTGGTACTGATCTAACGTGCGTGTTTGATGCGAGGGCAGACGAATCGTGATCGAGACTTTTCCCGGATCACACGCAGGTGGAATAACAAACTGCGCTCGCTGCCCGGTTGGAAACGTCAGTGATACAACCGGATCGGCATCCGTGATGCGCTGACCCGTATTGCTCTCATTGACGACCGCCGTGCAGAACTGACGCGCACGCTCGAAGTTCAGTGATGGGACCTCAATGCGCTGCCAGCCTTCACGTCCTTCTAAATAAAGCTCACCTGGACGATTGATGCATATCTCTGTGACGTCATTCGACGACATGTATTCACGAATACCGAGCACCTCGTACTGATACTCAAGGAATTCATTGGATACCTGGGCCATTGGTCCATCGGTCACACTCGTGTCCATGTGGATCGCCTCAAGCATTACTGGTAGCTAGACAGTACACCGGAGAAGTCGACGTCTTTGGCGACATAAACATTGAGCACGGTACCTTGATTGATGGTGATGGTCGGAGAACGTGCCATCTGCTGACTGATCATCTGCTCAGACAGGCGCTGCATCGTCTTGGCCGTCTCACTCTCATAGGGCTCGATGTACGTCGTGCCGTTGTCGCTGATAGTCGTCCGCTGTGGCCCGTGCTTCTCGCCCTCATATTTGAAAGCATCAGCGATCAGACTAATCATCAGTGCTGAGGTAATCTTGCTAGCCCAGTGGTTATCAAGATCGCCGGGATGTCCAGCGCCACCTAGATTGTCTATCCCGGGGCTGGACATCAATACGTCAAGGCCATTCGGCGTTGTAATTCGATCCCAAATCACAGCGACACGATTCGTCCGCCCGCTGCCACCGGAGTAGCTGCCACTCACTTTCGATCCTTTTGGCAGCAGCAAGCTCTTGCCATTGACCGAGTAAACGGGCTCGGTCACGACACAGCTGGTAAATCCCGAAACATCGGTGACGATGTGAGTTTCCAGCACACATCGGATATAGGTGCCTCTCAGTAGCAGCGTATCCGGCTTCTGAAGATAGCTAGCGAACGATGTGTCTGCGAGCTGAGCCTGGATTGGCGGCTGCGCACCGGGCTCAGCCGTTCTCGCGATCTGGGCCCCGGCACCCTCGGGACCACCCATGCCGGGACCGCCCGCACCTGCGCCGAAAGTGCCACTTCCGCTATCTGAAATACGTCTATCGATCAGCGATGGACCTGTCGGACGTTGCTGTCGCCGCACATCCGCGAGACTTTCCCGGCCGTATTCTTGGGGCTCTTCCAATGGGAGCGGAGCCACTGGGACAGGCTCAGGCGCGGCGGCTGGTAACGCGGGTTCAACCTGCGGAGCATCGGGCACGATCGGCCGCTCAGCACGCGCCTGTCGCGTGTTGTTAGCCTGCTTGTCGCCAGAATTGAACATCTTGAGGAACAACGCTGCCATCACCAGGATCAACAGTAGAGTCGCTCCCAGAAACAACAGGGCACGGCGATTCAGTCTCTGGCCTTCCTCGGCACGAAGGCTCGGCGCCCCGGCATCAAGGTCATCAACCTCGGCATGCCTGGACGAAGCGAAATACGGATTGCCTCGCTCTTCTGGAATATCCCCGGAATCCGCGTTGTCCCGATGCTCTGGCGGGATCGTGTTCTGGCTCATTTCTGCTCGTTCCTCCGCAGCCCGACGACGTTCAATCCATGACGGATCACCAGATATGGATAGGTGCCGTGAACGACGATAGTGTTCTTGTCGACCGTGGTATTGACCACGAAGTCTTCGCTATGGGCTTCCTGCCTGCCATAAACGGTCGGGAAATTCCCGCTCGGAAAGCTCACGCCATCATTCATTTTGATATAGGTAAAGCGGCCGTCGTCGTACACGGTCATTGGAATCAGCCACTGCGCCTTGCTCCGCGTCGCGTAGGAGTAGTCGTAGTAGTAGCGACGCGCCTTGTCGATGCCCAAATCGAGCTGTGCCGGCGGATCACTCTTGGGAGATGAATCCGCAACTGCAGTCGTCGAGAATTGCGTGTCAGGAGAATAGATAAAGCTGATCTTGTACTGCACGCCGGCGGCCCGCGCCTGGTCCAGCGCTTTCCAGTCCGTCGCAACGACCTTTAGTTCGAAGATGTACGAATGCGTGGCCGTACGCACCATCATGTTCGTATCGACGTCCGTATTCTTCGGCTTTAGATAGAACACGTTTTCACGCCGTGACAGCTCCCATCCGCTGCTGAACCCCGTGCTGTAGTCGAGGATCTTCTCGTTAGGACTCAACTCGATCTGTGTCGTGATGCCGAGACCTGTGCGCACTTGATAAATAGCATCTGGCTTGTACTCGTAGCGATCAATCACCTGAGCAGCCACGGGAAGCGCCACTAGCAGGCTCAGCAGAAGAAGAATGGCCGGCAACACGCCGGTGGGACGCGGCGCACTCATTGCGAATTAACTCCGTTTGGTTCAATCGTTGATGGCTGTGGAGGCACGACTACCGAATCTGAGGGCAGGGCAGCAGGATCAGCGGCCTCTGCCTGAGGAGGTGATACTTGCGCCGTGCCCCCATCCGGCGGCGCGACCATGGTTTCCACAATCGGCAAACTCGCAGCATCGGCGTCGACGCGATAGGTCGTTACCTGAAATCCGAGCGGATTCAACACCCGATCCTGATCTTCAAATCTCAAATTACTCTTGTAGCCATAATCGATTGTCGCCAGCTTGTTGTCGATCGGGATGGTTGCGCCATTCTTCTTGTCATACTTGAGACGCTGGAATCGTACCGTTGCGCCGCGAAATCCTTTTCCATCGGGTGTTCTGACGAGAACCGTGCTGAGAATCCGCACGCGAACGGAGGCCAAGCGCCCAAATTGACTCAGTGGGCTGCTCGGGTTGTTTTTAGATACTTGGAGGCGATACGCAGCGGCAACATCGGGTGCAGATGTCACATGCGTTTGCCGCCAGCCACCGAGTGGCGTCCCGTGTAAATCAGGGTCGTAGGACTCCCGTGCCATTACGTAACGTTCGACGTTTGCGCGGTTGATGGCTTCGTTTGCAGTGATGGTCTTGTCCAGCACGTCAGACACCAGACGGCTAGCCTGCACGTTGCCGGTATAAGGATCCGCCATCACCAGAAAAGGCGTGCGCTCCTTGAGCGGAAGCAGCATGAAGTAGCCACCGGCGAGCACCAGCGACAACACGATGGCGCCTGTCGCGACCTGCCAAGCGCGTTTTTCGCTGCGCTTGGCCATGTCGGCGATGGTGAGCTCGTAGTTCACCGCCTTCTGGATCGCCGCTTTGACCTTGGGCGTCTCTTCTTTCTTTCTGGAAATCATGCAGGAACGCAGTGCCTGTCGAGAGTTGACGAGATCGGCGCGGATATCGGCACCGATGGCGGACGCATTACGGCGTTGAAGCTGGTGCAGATGCTGCGGCGGGCACAACCGTGATCTTGTTCCCCACCACACTCACCGCGACGCCACGCGGCGCGTACGCGCTGCTCAGCTGTGCAGCGGCGTCGTGGATATTGGTGGTGTCGATCTGAGAGACCGGGCCGAACAAAGTGAAGTCCGAGCCGAAGCGATAGTCCAGCTCCATGCCGCTGTCCTTGGCCCAGCGCGTCAGCATCGTCTTCAGCGTGCCGTCCATGGGCGAGGCCTGGAAGATGTAGGTGCTCGACAGCGGGATCTCGATCGGGGTTTCGGAGTAGTTATTGATCGGGCGCCATTTACCTCGAAAATCCGGCGCAGGCGTGGTGCCGCAGGCGGAAAGCACGAGGCTCAACAAGCCCAGCATCGAAGAGATTTTGACGACGTTCCGCTGCCTCACGCGCAACCACTCCTGAAATAGATGTCGAACAACTCGCAGGCGGGCAGCACGAAGGCCCACCATCGATATGACGGGACTTAATATTCGGGAAAGAAGCAATAAGCGCCGCGCCGGCAGGCGCGCGCATTCGAATATTTCAATTGGGCTGCGGCAGATCCTGACTCGGATACGCAACCGTTGGCACGCGGCTTATTCCGGCGTGTCTGACGAAGAAAATCCCCTGACCTCACTTGCATGCCTCCTTGCCTGCATCGACGGTTGGCGTCCTACGGCGCACAAGCCGTGATCTCCCCGGAAAGAACGCAATCCGGGCGCCCCTGTTGAGCAAAGCTAACGTGCCAGTCATGACACGGTCAAGTATTCAGCGTGGCGTCACGTAACCTTCACGTAAAAACTTGAATTACGGCGGCACAAATATGAATGCGGTCACGGTTATCACACCGAGATGCGACTGATCTCGACTTTGTCCAAGAGCCTGGCGGTGAAGTAGCGATCCTTGTAGTACTTGATCTTCTCGCACTTCACTGGATGCGCGATGCCTTCGTAGAGGAAGACTTCCTGGTCGAAGCCCATCGCCTTGAGCTCCTGCGGCAGCATCAGGGCGCGACGTTCCTCGGAGATGCTGCGGGTGACATCCCGGCCACGCGTGACATTGCGCTTCTTAAAGGTCGTATAGCCGAGCATCTCTGAGTAATCGTTAGCGTCCTGCTGCTCGCGCGGCGCGTAGATGATCTGCAGCGCGTGGTTGGTGATGATCGTGCGTGAGACATCCTTGCCGTAGGTCGCATCCAGCTGGGCCATCGACTGGATGATCGGCAGCAAGCGGATGTTGTAGCCGGCCATGTACGACACTGCTGAAGCGATGATGTCGACCTTGCCGATGGCGGTGAATTCGTCCATCAGCAGCAGACACTGGTACTTGAGTTCGGGATTGGTCTTGGGCAGCTCGCGCGTGTTGAGGTTGATGATCTGGCTGAAGAACAAGTTGATGATCAATCGGCTCTCGGCCAGCTTGTTGGGCTGGATTCCGATGTAGATGCTCATCTTCTTCTTGCGCAGATCGGTCAGCAGGAAGTCGTCCTCAGACGTGGCCGCATCCAGCACCGGATTGATCCAGGCGTTGAGCGGCTCCTTCAGCGTACCCATGATCGAGGCGAAGGTTTCATCGGCCTGCGAGAGCATGTTGGAAAAAGCCGAGCGCGCGTTGTCGCTGAGGAACTTGCGTGAGGCAAGGCCACGCAGATACGCCTTCAACTCGGTGCCATCGCCCGAGGACAGGCGATAGATGCGCCCCAGCGTCGGCGCCCCGGAGGAAAACGGAAAGCCGGTGGCGACTTCGTCATCCCGATTTTCGAACAGGAACAGGGCGAAGGCCATGAACGCATTGCGCGCCTGGCTGACCCAGAATTTCTGGTCGTCGGAGCCATCCGGATACAGCATCGCGGCAATGCTCATCAGATCCGACACGCGGAACGCGGGATCGGCCGAGACGTAAGTCAGCGGATTCCAGCGATGCGTGCGGCGGTCTTCGGCGAAGGGATTGAACAGGAAGACCTCCTGCCCCTGCGCCTTGCGCCAGCCGCTGGTGAGGTCGAAGTTTTCCTGCTTGATATCCAGCACCACGACCGATTCGGCGTACTCAAGCAGGTTGGGAATCACGATGCCCACGCCCTTGCCCGAGCGCGTCGGTGCGGCGAGGATCACGAACTGCTGGCCAGGCAACCTCACCAGCTTGCCGCCGAACTTGCCGACGATAATGCCGTTGTCGGCCGGCTTGAGCATGTTGTGCTTGTTAAGATCACCGGATGTCGCAAAGCGCGCATCGCCATGCAGTGATTTCTTCTTCGGCTTGAGCACCAGCGCCAGCAGCAGCACGTACACCACCAGCACCACGCCGAAGCCGATGTAGCCGGCCGCCTTGATCTTCTTCGCATACGGCTGGTAGCGCGGATCGCCCAGCGCCTGTACGTACTGAATGTAGGTATTCCAGTCCAGCGACGCCTTGACCTTGATCAGCGCCATCGTCGCGTATCCGGACAGGTAGAGTCCTGCCACCAGCGCTAACGCCGTCACCACGACGACGAACGCAATCTTCCCCTTGGTCAAGCGCATTCCTCCTTGAGGCCGCGCCCAGCCGGGCGCGACACGAATATCAGCGAATCAGTTTGGCGGCCTTGCGCCGCACGGACTTGCGGCGGCGCGGCCGGGCATCGTCATTGCGCGTGGGCTGCTCATCCTCCAGCAGCTGCTCCATATACAGGCGCGCCTCTTCGAGCGAAGGCTCATCGCGCAGCTTGGCACCGGAATCGGTCACCACCGCGTAGCCGATCACCTCATCCGGTGCATAGGCGGGATCGGAATCGCGGGTCAGGGCCACCACCTGGTAGCCGTGCTTCTGCAGAATCGTGTGGCGGTACTCCATACGGCGTTCCCTCACCGGTCAGACGGGCTGATCGTAAGCCAAACAGCCAACGACCGTCACCTTCAGGGATGACAGACCGACCCGCCATGCTGTTGATCAGTCAGTGCGCGCGTGCTCAAGGACGCAGCGGTGCCTCGACGCCGGAATAGGCCAGCACCTGATCGGGCAGACGCGCGCCACGCACGTCGATCGCCGCCACGCCTGCGTTCAGGGCTTGAAGCTCATCCGGCGTGAGGCGTAGGGTTGCGGCCGCCATGTTCTCCTGCAGATGCGCCATCTGCGTAGTACCGGGGATCGGCACGATCCAGGGGCGTTGGGCCAGCAACCAGGCCAGTGCGATCGCGGCCGGCGTGACCTGCTTGCGCAGTGCCCAGCCCTTCAACAACGCGACCAACGCGAGATTCGCCGGTAGATTGTCGGGGGCGAAGCGTGATTCCACCTTGCGGATATCGCCATCGGCGAAGCGCGTGTTGGCGTCAATCGCACCGGTGAGGAACCCCACACCCAGCGGGCTCCAGGGCACGAAGCCGATCTGCAGTTCCTCGCACAGCGCCAGCACCTCCTGCTCCGGTCCGCGCCACAGCATCGAATACTCGCTCTGCACCGCGCTCAACGGCAGTGCCGCATGTGCGCGTCGTAGCGTCTTGAGGCCCATTTCGCACAGCCCCCAGTGCAGCACCTTGCCCTGCGCCTTGAGATCCGCGACTGCGCCGGCGACGTCTTCGATCGGTACCTGCGGATCAACACGATGCTGGTACAGCAGGTCGATGCGATCGGTGCGCAAGCGCTTGAGCATGCCGTCCACCGCCTGTTTGATGTGCTCGGGACGACTGTTCAAGCCAGGACGGCGCGCGCCGGTTTCCAGGTCGATGTTCCAGCCAAACTTGCTGGCGATCACCATCTGGTCGCGGAACGGCGCGACGCCTTCGCCCAGGATGCGTTCGACCTCGTGCGGGCCGTAGGCTTCGGCTGCGTCGTAGAACGTGAGCCCCTGATCGAACGCGGCGCGGATGATCCTGTGCATCTCCGCACGATTGGGCACGGTGGTCTGGTAAGTGCGGCTCATGTTCTGCACGCCCAACCCCAGACTGGAGACTTCCAGCGTGCCGAGCTTGCGACGCTGGCCATCGAGCACGCGCGTGGCGTTGGCGACTTGGCCTTGCCTGCCTTCACCCATCGCACTGGGCATGAAAGGCGCCGCGGCGAGCGCGGCACCTGCCATCAGCAAGCGCCGCCGCTCGGGGTGGATCGGGGTCGTGGTTGCCGCTGGCAGGTCTTCGCGCGAGTCCGTGTCGCGCAGGTCGGGCGCCCTCATCGGCCGGTCATCTTCAAGGCGGCCTCGGGCAGACGTTCGCCTTGGATCTGGATGTTGGCGACGGCCTCAGCCATCTGGGCCAGCTCGTCCGCGTTGAGTTCCAGATCTACTGCGCCGAGGTTTTCTTCGAGGCGATACAGCTTGGTGGTGCCGGGGATCGGCACGATCCAGGACCGCTTGGTCAGCAACCAGGCAAGCGCCACCTGCGCCGGCGTGGCGCCCTTATGACTCGCCACGTCCTGAATCAGCGCAACCAATGCGGCATTGGCTTGGCGCGCCTCTACCGAAAAACGCGGCACCGCATTGCGGAAATCGCTCGGATCGAACTGCGTGCTCGCATCGATCTTACCGGTCAGAAAGCCAGCGCCCAGCGGGCTGAAAGGCACGAAGCCGATCTCCAACTCCTCCAAGACGCCCAGCAATTCGACCTCCGGCCCGCGCCAGAACAGCGAGTATTCGCTCTGCACCGCAGCCACCGGCAGCACCGCGTGCGCGCGTCGGATCGTGTGTACGCCCGCCTCGGACAGGCCGTAATGCAGCACCTTGCCAGCGTCGATCAAGTCCTTGATCGCGCCGGCCACGTCTTCAATCGGCACCGCCGGATCGACCCGATGCTGATAGAGCAAGTCGATGTGATCGGTGCGCAGACGGCGCAGGCTGCCTTCCACCGCCGCCTTGATGTGATCGGGATGGCTGTTGGTGCCACTGCCACGCTGGCCAGTTTTCGGATCGATGTCGAAGCCGAACTTGGTGGCGATGACCACCTGTTCGCGGATCGGCGCCAAGGCCTCGCCCAGCAGCGATTCGTTCTCGAATGGGCCGTAGGCTTCGGCCGTGTCGAAGAACGTTACGCCACGCTCGAACGCCGATCGCATCAGCGCGATCATCGCGTCCTTGTCTGCGGCCGGACCGTAGCCCGAACTCATGCTCATGCAGCCCAGGCCAAGGACGGAGACTTTCAGCTGGCGGCTTCCGAGGGTGCGGGACTTCATGACGTGGTGCTCCGTTGTGGGGTCAGCCAATCATTGACGCGCTCCATGGTCTGGCGCTCCTGATCGGCCTGCATCGAAAAAGGCGATCCGAACCTGGCTTGCGGGGCCAGCCTGCGTAGCACCGCCTGGCTGTCGCCCAAGCCGTAACCGCCATGGGTGATGAAGGGCACGACCTGCTTGCCGGCCAGGTCATGCGCCTTGAGGAAGCCCTTGATCACCGGCGGCGCGGTCGTGCCCCAGATCGGAAAGCCCAGGTACACCGTGTCGTAGGGGGCCAGATGGGCCACCGTCGCGCGCAACGGTCGTGCGGCATCACGATCGCGCTCCTGGCGCGCTTCCTCGACCGTGGCCAGATATTCGTCTGGATAAGCCGTGGCAGGCACGATCTCGAACAGATCGGCCTGGAACGCACGCTGCAGCAGTCCGGCGATCACCCGCGTATTGCCCGAGCGCGAGAAGTACGCGACCAGCACCTTGCTGCCTGGCGCAGCGACCGCCCGCGGCGCAGACGGACTCGCGGCGGCGCTGCCCAAGGGCAGGCTGGCCAGCGCAGCGATGACCGTACGGCGTGTCACGTCAGGGGGCATGGCGATCACCTGTTGGCGGAGGAAGGCCCGGCCCGCACCTTCGGGATCACCACGCTATCGCGCACTCGCTTATGACACTAGCTGCCATAATCGGAATTGCCTTATACCCTGGACGCATCAATGTCGGCCGAGTCGTATGACCAGCTCGCGCAGTTCTTCGTGGTGGCCAAGGAGCGTAGCTTCACCCGCGCCGCGGCCAAGCTCGGCATGTCGCAGCCGGCCCTGAGCCGCGCGATGCGCAACCTGGAGCAACGCCTGGGCGTACGCCTGCTCGCCCGTACCACGCGCAGCGTCTCGCCGACCGAAGCCGGCACGCGCCTGCTCAGCGTGGTGGCGCC
Organism: Pseudoxanthomonas sp. GM95; assembly: GCF_900109775.1. GTDB lineage: Bacteria > Pseudomonadota > Gammaproteobacteria > Xanthomonadales > Xanthomonadaceae > Pseudoxanthomonas_A. Next base: position 656,023 of record NZ_FOAX01000001.1, on the reverse strand, counting down.
CCGCTTCGAGGAGATCAATCACGAACTGGGCCTGCTCAGCGAGTTCCGCGAGCGCCCCGCCGGCAAACTGCGCATCACCGCTGGCGAGCACGCCGCCCTGACCGTGCTGCAGCCGGTGCTGGCCAAGCTGCTCCCGGATCACCCTGACCTCAGCATTGAGATCATCGTCGACTACGGCCTGACCGACATCGTCGCCGAAGGCTACGATGCCGGCATTCGCCTGGGCGAACAGGTGGCCAAGGACATGGTCGCGGTGCGCGTGGCGCCGGACATGCGCATGACCGTGGTCGCCTCGCCCGACTACTTCAAGCGCCACGGCAAGCCCACCACGCCACGCGCGCTGACCGGGCACAACTGCATCGCCGTGCGCCTACCCACTTACGGCGGTCTGTTCCCGTGGGAGTTCGAGAAGAACGGCGAGGAGCTGAAGGTCCGGGTCGAGGGTCAACTGGTCTTCAACAACATCGCCCTGCGGATGAACGCCGCGCTCAACGGCCTGGGTCTGGCCTACATGCCCGAGGATCTGGTGCGCGAGCACATCGCCGCGCGCCGCCTGGTCCGCGTGCTCGCCGACTGGTGCCCGCCCTTCGCCGGCTACCACCTCTATTACCCGAGCCGGCGGCACAGCTCGCCCGCGTTCGCCCTGCTGCGCGATGCGCTGCGGATGGATGCCTGAAGCGACGCGAACGCGAGTGGGCCCTCGGTAGAAGCGCCCCACTCCGCTGCTTGGGCTCGAACACGCAAAGGGAGCGACATCGCCATCTTGGCACGTGACCAGTGCTCGATACCCCACGCCGCAGGCCGCGCGCCCATTGATCAGAAACGCCCACAGCAAAACACCCCCGGTCAGGAGGGTGTCTTCCTCATGCTGTTCCGTGCGTTGATGTGGTCGTGGTCACGACCTGGCCTCTTTCGAAGGCCGGCCATCTGATCCTGCGAGGAACCAGATGGTGGGCGGTACAGGGTTCGAACCTGTGACCCCTACCATGTCAAGGTAGTGCTCTACCGCTGAGCTAACCGCCCGTAGCAACTTGCGTTGTCGACGCCCCGTTGCGGGGGCGCGCATCATAACACCCGGATTCGCCGACGGGAACCGATCGGCGCATCTTTTCTCACCCGTTCAGCGCCGCGCGCGCTCAGACCACCAAGCTGGCCGTCTTGAGCTTCTGGATTTCGTCGCGCAGGCGCGCGGCGTCCTCAAACTCCAGGTCGCGCGCGTGCTGGTACATCTTGGTCTCCAGCGCCTTGAGCTTGGCCGCGATCTGCGGCTGACTGAGCGCGCTGTAGTCCTCGGCCGGCTCGGCCACGCGGCGGCCCTTGCCGCGCTTGGGCGCCTCGTCATTGGCCGCATCGCGCGCGCCTTCCAGCACGTCCACGATCGGCCGCGCGACCGACTTGGGCACGATGCCGTGGGCGGTGTTGTATTCGACCTGCTTCTCGCGGCGGCGGTCGGTCTCGTCGATGGCCGCCTGCATGGAGCGGGTCATCCGATCCGCATACAGGATCGCCTTGCCGCGCAGGTTGCGCGCGGCGCGGCCGATGGTCTGGATCAGCGAGCCGGTCGAACGCAGGAAGCCTTCCTTGTCCGCGTCCAGGATCGCCACCAGCGACACCTCGGGCATGTCCAGGCCTTCGCGCAGCAGGTTGATGCCCACCAGCACGTCGAACTTGCCCAGGCGCAGGTCGCGGATGATCTCCACGCGCTCGACCGTGTCCACGTCCGAGTGCAGGTAGCGCACCTTGATGCCGTGCTCGCCCAGATATTCGGTCAGGTTCTCGGCCATGCGCTTGGTCAGCGTGGTGACCAGCACGCGGTCGCCCCAGCCGATCCGCTCGTTGATCTGCGACAGCAGGTCGTCGACCTGAGTGCCGACCGGACGGATTTCGACCACCGGATCGATCAGGCCGGTCGGGCGCACTACCAGCTCGGTGATCTCGCCATCGGACTCGCGCAGCTCGTAAGGACCGGGCGTGGCCGAGACATAGATGCTGCGCGGCGAGCGCGCTTCCCATTCCTCGAACCGCAGCGGCCGGTTGTCCAGCGCCGACGGCAGGCGGAAGCCGAATTCCACCAACGTTTCCTTGCGCGAACGGTCGCCCTTGTACATGGCGCCAATCTGCGGAATGGTCACGTGCGACTCGTCGATCACCAGCAGCGCGTCGGCCGGCAGGTAATCGAACAGGGTCGGCGGCGGCTCGCCAGCGGCCTTGCCGGTCAGATGCCGCGAGTAGTTCTCGATGCCGGAGCAGAAGCCCACCTCGGCCATCATCTCCAGGTCGAACTGGGTACGCTGCGCCAGGCGCTGCGCCTCGACCAGCTTGTTCTGCTGGTACAGCTGTTCCAGCCGCTCCTTCAGCTCGATCTTGATGGTGTCCACGGCCGAGAGCACGCGTTCGCGCGTGGTGGCGTAGTGGGTCTTGGGATAGATGGTGAAACGCGGCACCTTGCGGATGGTTTCGCCGGTCAGCGGATCGAACAGGGTCAGGTTCTCGACCTCGCCGTCGAACAGCTCGATGCGCAGGGCTTCCACGTCGTTTTCGGCCGGGTGCACGTCGATCACCTCGCCGCGCACGCGGAACGCGCCGCGCTGCAGCTCGTACTCGTTGCGCGTGTACTGCAGCTGGGTCAGGTGGCGGATCAGCTCGCGCTGGTCGATGTGCTCGCCGCGCGAGAGGATCAGGCGCAGCGACAGGTAATCCTCGGGTGCTCCCAGGCCGTAGATCGCCGAGACGGTAGCCACCACGATCGCATCGCGCCGCGACAGCAGGGTCTTGGTCGCCGCCAGGCGCATCTGCTCGATGTGCTCGTTGATCGAGCTGTCCTTCTCGATGAAGGTATCCGAAGCGGCCACGTAGGCCTCGGGCTGGTAGTAGTCGTAGTAGCTGACGAAGTACTCGACTGCGTTGTTCGGGAAGAACGACTTGAACTCGCCATACAGCTGCGCCGCAAGCGTCTTGTTGGGCGCCATGATCAGGGTCGGCTTCTGGATCCGCTCGATCACGTTGGCGATCGTGTAGGTCTTACCCGAACCGGTCACGCCCAGCAGGGTCTGCTTGGCCAGGCCGGACTCGAAATTCTCGGTCAGCTTTTCAATCGCGGCGGGCTGGTCGCCCGCGGGCGAATACGGGGAAACAAGCTGGAATTGGTCAGTCATGGGGCCTGCCTGGAGAGCGTCAAAAAGTATAGCGCCGCCTTGGATGACGGCCTGGTGCGGAGAATTCCTACAGCGCGCCGTGGCGCCTGGCGATGTTGGCGCGATCAGCAAATCTGGAAGCTGGTCACACCCCAACCGCACGGACAAAGGATTGCCCGATGGACGCCAAGCTCCCGCAGATCGCCTCGCCCGCCACGTCCCGCCGCAGGATCGCCGGTTTCAGCCTGATCGAGGCCACCGTGGTCATGGCCGTGGCCAGCATCGGGCTGGCGGTCGGCCTGCCTTCCTACAGCAGCGTGATCCAGCACCAGCGCGAGAGCGCTGCGACCAACCTGCTGAGCTCGTTCATGGCCTCCGCGCGCAGCACCGCGGTCACCTATCACATGCCCACCGTGGTGTGCCCGAACGACGGCAACAATCAATGTCGGGACGACAGTGACTGGACGCAAGGCTGGATCATGTTCTACGACGCCAACGGCAACCATCGCCCGGATGGCCCGGACGATCTGCTCCGGGTCGAAGCCGGCCCGCGCGATCCCGGCCTGCGCATCATCTCCACCAGCGGCCGGCCGCGCGTCACCTTCTTGCCCAGCGGCAGCGCCGGCGGCAGCAACCTCACCATCCGCCTGTGCCGCGATCAGCACGCCCGGGCGGCGGTGATCGTGAACCGCAGCGGCCGCACCCGCGTCGAGAAGCCGGACAATTCGGACGGCTGCCAGGCTTGAAGAGGCGCCAGCCATCTTCGCCCTTGCGGCCGGAAACGGAGAAAAGCAAAGGCCTGCATCGCTGCAGGCCTTTGCTTGTGTACTTTGGCGCCCGAAGTTGGACTCGAACCAACGACCCCCTGATTAACAGTCAAGTGCTCTAACCGGCTGAGCTATTCGGGCGGGGTGCGCATTCTAATCCGCCGCGCCTGCATTGATCAAGTGGTTTCCTGAGTCAAAAGCAATTTGGGTTGGAGGCGCCTCCAGCAGTGCGGACATTTGCTTGATTGATCGTCAAAGTACCGCAAGTGTCTCTGTTCTGGCCGCCCGCAGTCTGCGGCGTGGCAGTGATGGTGAATGTATTGGGTGTCGCTGCACTAGTGGTCAAGGTCAGGTTGTAGTAAGCGGTGGCACTGGTCTCCCTTGGCGATTTGGTAACCGGCAATGCGAAACCGAAATACGTGTTCTGCGTTGTATGAAAACGCTCAGCCAACTGCACGTACTCCACAAGATCTGCCTTGGCCTGGCCACGGCGCGATTTGCGCACCGCATCCTGATAGGACGGATAAGCGATGGCAGCTAGGATCGCCACGACCGCCACGACGATCATCAATTCGATCAAAGTGAAGCCGCCCACCTGATGCTTCAAAGAATTCATCCGCACTTCCCTTCTCCTATCGAATCTGTCGCCACGACTGCCGTCCACATGGACGTGGCAAATATAGCGGTGCAGCACCAACAGCTTTCAACACCAACGTGCACTGCTGCGCCGCCAACCCCGCATCCAGTGATGTGCCGAACACACATCCTGGGTCGCCCGATTTACACACAGTCGCGCCGCCGCTCTGTGGCACCAAGATACTTGTAGTACGCACAGGTGTACTGGACTGATCGCTCGCATTCAAGGCAATCGCACCGCAGTTAGCGGTACAGACCGAGGTACCTCCCGGTGTAAGTGTCAGTCCCGACATGTCCCCCCCGCCTGTCAACAAATCAAGACCGTAGAGCCAGTTGAACCCACCTCCACTCCCGCAATCCACCCCACCCGGAGCAAAAGTCGTGAAGAACACTTTGCCATTCTGGATACGTGGCGTACCAAAGAACCTTTCACCGTAATAATTAATCGCGGTGGCGCCCGATCCGGACACCGTTGGCAAGCTCAAGTCGACATACCATCCTCTTGCAGATGCATAGTTGACAGCGCCATTGCTCACATTGCGCGTAGTCACTCCGGTGCTGGTCGTTCCCGTAGACAGCACCTGGGCGACTAGCGAGGCACGCCCATTCGTCGCAGCTGCAGTACCGGTCGCGGTGCCGATCCGCGTGCCATCGAGCTTGTCCCAGACACCGTAAAGGCTTTGGACTGCACGACTCGCGGTATTGGCTTGCGCATTGTCGCCTTCCACAAAGTATCTTCCGGTACCGAAGTAAACACTCACGCCCCCACTGGGACCACTCGCGACTTCGATACCACCAGTGATTGGCTGGGGGATCGCGGGATTGCTTCCTGACGCTGGAATGACCGCGGTGAACAACGGCGCGCCACCGAAAGAAATCTGCCAGCTGCTTGGATTGGCGTTGGATAGGTCAAACTTCCACACGTTACCCTGCAGATCACCACCATAGACCGTATCTACCAGCCCGTTCGCGTTGACCGTCGCGATGCCCGTGGCATTCATCAGACCGTTCTGGATTGCATAAGATGCCGGCGTCGGCTTCAGCACCGCCAAACGCTGGCCGCTAGCGGCGTCGACCACGAACAGCGCCGGGAAACCACTGCTTGAGTTGGGGCCATTACCGAAGATCGCAACCCAACGTGGGCCATTGACTGCAACGCCCCCGATCGTGGCGGTCACATTGACAGGCACGATGAGCGGCTTGCCCATCACGTTACCTAGATCCGCGTTCTGCCCTGTCCCGGTGCCGCCCACCATCTCCCACAGCACGCTCGTGGCGGAAAAACCTCCCGGCTGAGTGACATCCAGCCCGAAGACCGACTTGGCACCACCACTGGACTGACCATTAGACGAACCAGCACCCGTGCTGCCGACCAAAACCGTGCGCCAAGTACCTGTCGCGGTGGTCGCGATATCCCCGACGGTCAACAGGCCGTCCACGTAGTACTCGTGACTGTAATTCGGGTCCGCCAGATCGTACATGTGCGAGCGCGAGGTTGAGGGAATAAATGCAAAACGCTCCGCACCTGTGCTGCCATTGAAGGCATGCAACATGCCATCGTTAGCTCCGACAAAAACAGTAGGCGTGGCGTAGTACGCACTCCCCTTTTTGGTATCAAGATAGGTCGAATAGCTGGCCGCCAGCGCTTGTTGGGCAGTTGAAGTTAGATTCGACCATCCACCGTAACCGTAGTCATCGCGGAATGTCACAATTTCCGGCGACGAGTTGACGATGTCACCAAGAATCGAGGTGCGGCTCCTGAGCGTGCCGCTATTGCGAATCTCGTTCGCAGCGTTTCCGCGAAGGTAAGCCACCAAGGCGTTGCCTAAAGAGCTGCCGTCGGCATCCAGATTGAGGAACGTGGCCAACTTGCTGACCCAGGTCGGAAGGCCCTGTGCACCAAAAATTATCCCACCCCAGGACGCGGTCGATGGCGCCCCAAGGTTCTGGATTCTTTCGGAAAAGTTACATGTTGATCCAGTCGTACAGAGATTTGCCCAAGAAAACTGCGCAGCAGCCGCAGCTGTGGTGACGGCGCCACCTGTTGCGTAAGCCGTCGGCGTCTTATTGAAATAAATCGAACGCGCTGCCTCGAGGGGCATCGCCGTAGTGGCATCCCACTGCTGGGCGCCTGTTGCCCCGGTAGCGGTCTGGACAGCAGACCCTCGCACTGCACCGATCCAGTCGTTGGAATTGTCCGGCACGCTGAAGGTAGTCTCGACCGACAAAGAGCTGCCTGTGATCCGCGCACCTGACGTCGCGCCCGCGGTAGGCGTCGCTGTTCCCAAAGCCCCCTGGAAGATCTGACCAAGCTGGGTCTGCAGATCGGCCGGATTGCGTGCCAAGAAATAGTTATCCGGCGTCGTACTGTCCCGCGAATTCCACTCACCATCGTCCGGAACGTTGGCAGTGCCACCATTCGCATCCACGAAGCCACCATACTTTGCCGCATACCAAAGCGGCGACTGGAGCAATCCGGTATCGCCCGCACCAGGTGTGAACTTGTACACAAGCGGACGAGTCCAGCTACCCGGGTTGCCTGTGGTCGGGTTACCAGTCGCAGTTAACACAGACCCGTCCGTGCCGCCCGGGCGCAGCGCTGCACGGTAAGTATCGTCCGTGGTCGAGCCGGTGATCGTAAAGCCGCCGAGCATGGCGTTGCCCGCGTAGGCAGACAGGGTCTCGATACGAACCAGGACCTCGCCGCTACCAACCTGGGGAGTGCCGGTTGCAGAACAGGCGGCTACAGGCGTGGAATTGCCAAGATTCGCATTCCAGCAGATGTTGTGACCACCAGTCTGATCGGAACAAGCGGCGCCGACGCAATACGTCACCATGCCCACCAGGTCGTTGTCGTGGTCATTGCCCCAGAGCGAGTCCTCCCACACAAGCGAGAAGCTGGCGGCCACCAGATTGGTACCGTTATACCTAAGATCGCGACCATAAATATTGTATGGCGAGACCTGGGAAGTCTTGGTGCCGACGCCAACCGCACCGAGCGAGCACGTACGCCAGCCCGTACCGGACGGCTGAGCGCTGCCACTGTTGTTGGCCTGGCACAACGGCGACAGGGTCATGGACGCAGCCCCAACCGGAATGCGGAAGCTCGGCAGCCCCTCAAACGCGACGCCATAGGTAGTGACGGTGTTTGTTCGACCTGAGGGCCGTCCTGTCGGCACGCTTGCGGCCCGAACATCAGACGTGTGTGCGCCGTAGGCGATACCGGCCATCAGATAACTGCCTTCTACAGACGGCGCATCCGGGCAGATACCACGCACCAGTCCTAGTTGGCTCACAGAAAAAGATTTGCAGGTGTCCTCGTGCGTATTGAGCGTGTAGTCGCCAGCAGGCGTCGCGGTCGTACGCCCGGCAAAGTAATTTGCGCCCGTTATACCCTCCAGACCTCCCACGGTATTGGTCAGCGTGGTTGGATTACCTGCCGCCGTGGTGCCAACTTCATCGCTATCGAAAGACACCGAGCCCGAGGAAAGCACGAGAATGCTGCACTTAGCGCAGTAGGAATTGCCGCCACTGGCCTTGACACGATAAGGATCCTGCCAAGCAGGCGAAGGCATCCCCAACAATTCACCAGTATTATTAAATGTCGCGCTACCGCCCGAGATATAGCGCACTGCCTCGGCATACATTTCGGCCAGCGGATTGCCCCAAGCCGAACACAATTGCCCGTTTGTAGGCGAGCCTGGATTGTTCAGGTGCTGATTGCTCTGACGATTGAGGATGCTGTAAGTATTGCAGTCAGACCAGACGCTGCCAGTCCATCCATTGATCTGGAAACGATCAATCGTATTGATGATGCCTTCGGTTCCAGAACCCTGATTACAAAGAGTGCCATTGTTGAGGTTGATCTCATCGCCTGTAGTACAAGCGGTGCCGGTGCTATTTCCTGCGATGCGACCGATGTTGCGCCTCAGGACGCCACCGCTGCGTGGACTGCTGTACGTGCCGCTCATCAGGCCAAATCGCAGCTGACCGCTCTCACCATACTGCTGAAGTAGACCAGCGGGGCGATAGTATGTATTGGTTCCGTCCGAATAACTGCGGCAAAAGCTCTCGCGATTATCTGCGCCAGTACTCGTACAAACGTTCACTCGCACGATGTAGTCGTTTGTGTTGCTGGCACTGGGCCTGTCACCACTACCCGTCGCGCACTGCGTGGTGCCGGTCGAAGCCCATTCGGTATAGGTTCCGGTTGCCACACGCATCAGAGGCGCACCGCCTACTGTTGTTGTTGCATTACAAAAGGACAGACTGGAACCTGAAGTACCTGCAAGATTGCCGATATCGCTGCCGCTGTAGGTCTTGACCCAGGCGTGCAAGTCGCTGGGAATTGTCGCGCGCTCAAGCGTGGTCGAACCATTGGCTTCTGCATATCGCTTGCCGCCATAGAGCACAAAGCGCAGCACATCCAGGCGCGACATGGTGATCCAGTTCAGGAAATTTCCGGACCATCGCGAACCGTTGCAGTAATGCTTATTGTCGCCAGTGGCGATCGCATTGTTGTTGCCTGGCATCGAAAACGTGCCGTTACTGTAGGTGTAACAACGGTTAGGATCGAAGTAACCCGAGTAGCTGAAGGCATCCTGATAGGTCGTGTCGAGCACCTGGTCGCCATTCAGGTCTGTGTAGTCGGCATACGCCTTATTGAATAGCTGCTCGTCACGCGACATCACCAGCATCATCAACGGCGGCTGAGACTGCCCCAAGTAAAGCGGCGTCTGCGCAATCGCATAATCGGCAGGCGCGCTCTTAATATTCAAGCTGGACACCACGGCCCAGATCAATATCGACAACACGGCGGAAATTTTCAGACCACGACTCAAGGACATGATGGAATCCTCCCTGGCTCAGGGAATGAAAACAGTATCAATGACGGCAGATGCGCCAGGATTGGCAGCATCGTCGATATCAAGCGAGGTAATCTCGTAGATGTTGCCTGTGTCCTCGCTCAGTTTTTCGCCGATCTTCAGGCTTGAAGCAGGGAAACAGCGATCAAGCCGGCGGGTATAGCTGGCGGTATCGGTCGCGATTCCGTCCGCCCAAGTGGCCGGATCAAAGGATGGCGAGCACACTTCCTGATTCGAGACATATGCGTTCCCAGCATTGACCGCGACCTGGATCAACGTCTCAACATTGCGGGCGCGAGCCTCTGCATTCTGGAATGCAAGATTGGTATTGCGATAGTTTCCGGACATCTTCTCCTGCAGGCTCGTGACCTGCATACCGGCGATGCCGATCATGGCAAGCAAAATCAACATAACCAGTGCCACATAGAGCACTGCACCGCGCTGTCGATCCATTGATTGCATGGTGTTCCGCATGATCAACCTCCAAACAGTCGATTGCGCAATGCAACGGTGGTCTGGTAAACAGAGCGATAGCGGCCATCCGCCGGGACCGTGACCTGAGTGCCCTGCACTACCGGCATCGCTGCCGGCGCAGCTGCGGCCGCACGATCTGGACTGACCATCAACAATCCAATCTGCACCGCGCCAACACGCTTCCAAGCGGCGGCGGCGGCAGGTGCCGCAGCATCGCTTGAAGACGGGTCTATCCCCGTACCGCCTGTCAGGCCTGCCGTCGCAACCTGATCGATGTATCCAGTCGGAGCAAGCGTTACCGTGACCTGACGATCCCTGGCAAACAGCAGCTGCATGTTCTCCACGCCATCGACAAGGTCCTCTACCGTGTAGGCCACAGCAGCACCGCCCGGCGCAACGTCGAACCGCACCCGTCGCAGAGCAGGGCGATTCGTCGCACTGCTCAAGCCTACGTAATAGATCACGCTTTCGGCACGGTAAATCATGGATTGTCCGGCCGTATAGACAGCAGGAAACGTCAGAGCATTCAGCGGTGCGCTTGCACTCGCGATAACGCCACCTGTCGTACTGTTCGCCTCGAACACCGTCGCATTCAAACAGTCCGCGACGCCGAACAAGCCTGGGTTAGTAACCCCAGTCCTCAATACGTCCCACCGGCTCGTATTGAAACTTAAAGATGGCGCGGTTCCATCTCCCGACACTGCAGTTACCGGGATGCCCTCTGGGCGCAGAAAGCGAAGCACAAGGATGTCGCTGCCTTGCACCCGATCCGCAATGGCCGTTGCAAGGGTTGTCGGCAAGCTCGGACTCCAGCCGGATCCACCAGTGGCTGGCGTTGCCGCAATGGTGATGCCGGATCCACCCGGCGCAGAGTTGGTAGCCTCATATCCTTGGATTGCGACATCAAATCGCAATGCGGGATGTACACCGGCGCCTGTTCCAAAAGCGGTTGTGTAGGTGTTGACGGAGGACAGCGCGTGCGCCTCGTCATTCACACAGCCAGAGTGTCCTGCCATGCGGATATCCCGCTGAAGGAAATCCACAGCAAAGCGGCCGTCTTCTTGCGTGCGCGCCAAACCTTCCGAAAGCTGGTACGCCGTACGTGAGGCAGAAAAGATCTGGATCAACCCCAACAGCAAAAGCAGGCCGATCGTAAGTGCAACCATGATCTCGATCAGCGTCAGGCCTTGCTGACGGCGCACATTCAAAAGCTTCCCGCGAGAGGTCATAGCCGTGTCGTCGCCTGGAATGCAGTGAGCGCACTAGGATCTGTCCAACGACTATCCCCCCATGACACCGAAACCGTCAGGATGCGGCTTGTCGTATCGAACGCAGCAACAGCGGTAGCGCCATCACCAAGTGCCGCACCAGCCCGGCACTGCCATGCACTCTTGAACGTCGTCGGGGTCAGAGTGCCTGTCAAGCCTGAGCCGTAAACGGCGGCGCACCCGCTGGTCGTCGCTGTATAGGTCCCGACATAAGACGACACGGAGACCTTGTTGGCGCGGACCTGATCCATGATCTCGTATCCCAGATTCGTTGCCTGAGTACGATAGTTAGCGCTTTCAACGAACCGGACATTCATCGCCTGTAGCATTGCAAATCCAAGCAAGCCAAAAGCGAGCACCACCAGTGCAATCAGCACTTCGATCAGCGTGAAGCCCTGTGAACTGCGTATCGTGATATTCACCGCGCGCTTCATGGACACGCTCCATTGATCTTGGTCAGTTGGCCAGTACTGTTGACCAACAGCGACCTCACAAGCTGCTGCCCACTCGGGCATGGCCTACTGGTCAGGGTGAGCGTTGCGGTACCACCAAAATTACCCCCACTACTGCCATAGGGCTGTAGACGACCGCGCGCGTCAAAAAGCAAACGAGCAGGCGTCCCTGCGCTGCCTGTTACGGCCGCGGTCATGTTGGCGGCAGTCAATGGCGAATAATTGAGTACAGCTTCGCCTGTGTTTTTGGCGCCATCACGGTTGGTGTCTTGCCACACCAGAAAGCCGCCCGTCCACGTTCCGTCTGCAGCGCAAGCAGCGCCATCAGTGCTCCCACAGATCCCTGTGGCACGCGTCGTCTTGATGGCATCGCTCCGCGCCAGCGCGATTGCAGCGATGAACTGGTTGGAGGTCGTCGCAAGCCGATTCGAACGCATCGTGGACTGGAAGCTTGGGAGCGCCAAACTCAGGAGGATGGCCGCGATTGCAATCGCGACCATCAGCTCCAGCAGCGTGAAGCCTTGCGTTGTCGAACGACGGTCCATCCCCTACCTCACCATCCCCATTGCGGCAGACGGAGCATAGGCCTGCGCCACATGCCGACACATGGCGGCACGATGGGCGGTCGGTTCAGGCGGACGAGCGCGCGATCCGGGGCTCGGAAGCAGCTTGGCCGGACGCCGCGAAGGGCGTCCGAGAGCAGCGAAGGGTCAGGTCACAACCCGATAGCAGGGCTTGTAGTCGCCGGCGATCTTCATGCGGCGCTGGGCGACGAAGGCCTGCAGCAGAGCGTCCAGGGCGGCCATGATGTCGGGGTCGCCATGGATTTCGAAGGGACCGAATTCCTCGATCCGGCGCATGCCGTCTTCCTTCACGTTGCCGGCGACGATGCCGGAGAACGCGCGGCGCAGGTCGGCGGCGATGGCGTGCGGGGCGCGGCCGTGGTGCAGGTCGAGCTGGGCCATCGCTTCGTGTGTGGGCACGAAGGGCTGCTGGAAGGCCAGCGGGATGTCGATCGACCAGTTGAAGTAATACGCATCCTTGGCTGCCTTGCGGTGCTCGCGCACCTTGGTGATGCCAGCCTTCATCGCCTGCGAGACCGCAACGGGATCGCCGATGATGATCTGGTAGCGCGAGGCGGCCGCCTCGCCCAGGGTCATGCGGATGAAGTGGTCGATCTGTTCGAAGTAAGGCGCCGCCACGACCGGACCGGTGAGGATCAGTGGGAACGGCAGTGCGGCATTCTCTTCGCGCAGCAGGATGCCGAGCAGGTAGAGGATCTCCTCGGCCGTGCCGACGCCGCCGGGGAATACGATGATGCCGTGGCCGATACGGACGAAGGCCTCCAGGCGCTTCTCGATGTCCGGCATGATCACCAGGTGGTTGACGATTGGATTGGGCGACTCGGCCGCGATGATGCCTGGCTCGGTCACGCCGATGTAGCGCACCTGCTTCTGGCGCTGCTTGGCATGCGCGATGGTCGCGCCCTTCATCGGCCCCTTCATCGCGCCCGGGCCACAGCCGGTGCAGATGTCCATGCCGCGCAGGCCCAGCTCGTAGCCGACTTCCTTGGTGTAGAGGTATTCCTCGCGCGAAATCGAATGCCCACCCCAGCACACCACCAGGTTCGGCTCTGACGGCTTGAGGATGCGCGCGTTACGCAGCTGGCCGAACACCGCATCGGTGATGCCCGGCGAGGTTTCAAGATCGGCGGCGTATTCCTCGCCCAGCTCAATAGCCATGTAAGCCAGGTCGCGGACCACGGCGAACAGCAGTTCGGCCACGCCGCGGATGATCTCGCCATCGACGAAGGCCATCGCCGGCGCATTGACCAGCTCGATGCGCACGCCGCGATCACGCTGCAGGACCTGGATGTCGAAATCGGGGTACAGGTCGCGCGCCGCGCGCGGGTCGTCCGAGGCGCTACCACTGGTCAGCACCGCCAGCGCGCAACGGCGCAGCAGATCGTGCATACCGCCAGCCGAAGCATCGCGCAGGCGCGCCACTTCAGTCCGCGACAACACGTCCAGTCCACCACGCGGGTAGATCCGCGTGCTCACCACCGGCAGCGCCCTGCTTGCCACTTCACTCATCACTTCTTTCCTGCTGATCCGTCTGTTTGACGGGTGACTGTAACGCAGCCCACGCGGCCGGGGTATGGCAGCGAACAGGCAAAAAAAAAACGGCCGGGTTGCCCCGGCCGTTTCCATATAACATCGCGCCGCTTTCAGAAATCAGAACTGGTAGCGGAAGCCCACCTGCAGCGACCACTGTGACACACCGACGTCAAAGCCATCTGCATCGGCATTGGCAACAGTCGGCTGGTCAGCCGAACGGAAGTTGTAAACGTACTTGCCGTCGTAAATACCCTGCAGCGTAGCCACACGGCTGTCGGCATAGAAGCCGTAGTCGTAGATGTGGCCCCAGTCCTTGTTGATCAGGTTGCCGACGTTCTGGATATCCAGCCAGATCTCCGATTTATGTCCCTTCATGAAGCCCGGCAGCTGCTGACTGACGCGCACGTCGAAGGTGTTGATCCAACCCGTACGGAAGCCATTGGCCGGCGCGGTCTTGCCCGCATACTTGGCCAAGTCCGGGTTCGCCTGCAGCCAGTCAAAGAACGCCTTCTCCATCTGCGGGCTCGCGGTGAACTCGCCGCCGGTGGTCAGCGTACCGAACAGCACGTCGCCCTGGCCCTTCGGCACGTAGAACAGGTCATTGGCGGTGCGGCTGTCGCCGTTGGCATCGTTGACGTAGACGTAGCTATACGGACGGCCGCTGCGGCCTTCATACACCAGACCGACGCTGGTTTCGTAGTCGCCGAAGAACTTGTGCTTCCAGTTCAAGGAGCCAGACAGGCGGTCCTTGATCTCGTAGCGCGCGGTGGTCTCGACTTCCTCGTTGGCGTTGAAGCCGTACTGGTAGCCCCAGCCCGAGCTGGCGGTGGAGCTGGTCAGCGGACCGACTTCGGTGGCGTGGGTGTAGGTGTAACCCAAGTCCCACGACCAGTCGCTGTTGGCGCTCCACGGCTTGGACAGCATCGCCGTGAACTGCTGGGTCTTGCCCTTATCGGTGTTGTCGATCAGGAAGACATTGTTGTAGTCGCGATTGCGGCCAGCACGCGCATTGCTCGACGCCCAGGCGTTGCCCTGCTTGGTCGAATCGTAGTACTGGTTGCGGCCGTAGTTGTCGACGAAGGTCGGCACCGGGCCTTCGCCCGGGACTTCGACATCACCGATGTTGAGACTCTGGTAGAAGAGGCCGTTCTTGACCTTGGTCACCAGCAATTCGGCCGATGCGACGATGCCGTACCACGGCAGCTCGTGATCGAACGCCAGGTTGGCCTTCCAGACCGACGGAAGCTCGAAGTCGTTGGCGACGAAGTTGACGTTCTGGGTGGCGGAACCGGCCACGGTCGGCACGGTCGGGTTCATGCCATCCGGATTGAAGCCGAAAGGCACGGTGCCGTTGTCGTCAACGTACTGAGTATACGAGGTGTAGTTGTACCCGGTGGTCGAGTAGCTGTTGCTGATCCACACCTGCGGGGCATCGCCCTGGAACAGGCCCACGCCACCACGCAACTGGGTCGGACGCTCGCTGTCGAAGGTGTAGTTGAAGCCAAAGCGCGGCTGAATCAGAAACTTGCTCTCGAACACCTTGCTGTTGTTGTAACCGAAGTAATCCGAGGCTGCCGCGTTATAGGCCGGCTTCGGGCTGACGCCCGGACGGTCGCCGCGCACGCCAAAGTTCAGCGTGAGGTTCGGGCTGACGTACCAGGTGTCCTGCACGAACAGGCCCAGGTTATCGTTCTTGTAGTCTGCGGCGATCGAGCCCGGAGTCACTTCCGCGCTTAAGTCGTACTGGCTCCAGATGCCTGCCTGGTAGTTATCCAGGCCGACGAAGCGATACACGCCCCATGAGTTAGCACCGTAGTAGTTATAGATGTCGTTGGTGCTGTAGTCGGCGCCGAACTTGAGGTCGTGGTCGCCGACCGTCCAGGTACCCGAAGCGGTGTAGTTCCAGGTCTTGGTCTTGAGGATGTTGTTCTGCGAGTTGGTCTCGGTGCCCAGGTACAGCACGTCGCCGGTCGGCGAGGTGATGTCGTCGCCGCCGAAGTAGATCGCCACGCTCGGCGCGGTCGTCGGGACCACGCGAATCGCCGAATAGTCGCGGAACGAAGCCTTCAACTCGGTGGAGAAGTTGTCCGACCAGTCGGAGAACAGCTGGCCGACGTAGCTTTCGACCGACTTCTCATGCTGGTACCAGTACGAGCTCAGCGAAGCCTGGCTGCTGGAGGACGCACCATTGATGCGCAGCTTGCTTTGGTCCAGCTTGCTATAGCGGACGCTGGCGCGGTGGGCATCGCTGATGTTCCAGTCCAGCTTCAGCGCGTACTCTTCCAGGTCGGTGTTGCCATTGCTGGCCAGACCGCCGGCATTGAATCCCCAGACGTCCTGCGAAATCTGCTGGGCGCGGGTCACGTCGTTCATGTCGAAATCGGCGGTCGGATCACCCAGCGCGGTGCTAGCCAGATCCACGCCCGGCGCCTGCTGCTCAAACTTCTCGTAGTTGGCGAAGAAGAACAGCTTGTCTTTGACGATCGGGCCACCGATGGTGGCGCCGTAGGTCTTTTCCTTGGTGAAGCCGTTGAACTTGTCGCCTTCCGGGTTATCACCGAACCAATCGCCGTCGCGGTAGGTGCCGTAGACCGAGCCGTGGAATTCGTTGGTACCGGACTTGGTCACCGCGTTGACGGTGGCACCGGTGGCGCCAGCGATGCTGACGTCGTAGTTGGACAGGTTGATGTCGATGGCTTCGATGGCTTCCATCGAGACCGGCTGGCGACGGGTCGCCATGTTGTTGCCTTCCAGGCCGAAGGTGTCGCTGGCCGAAATACCGTCGATGTTGATCGAGTTGAAGCGCGGGTTCTGGCCGCCGGCCGAGATCGTGCCCGAGGCGCGGTCGACGAAGGTCACGCGCGGATCCAGGCGCATGTAGTCCTGGATGTTGCCGTTGATCGACGGCAGCGCCTCGATCTTGGCCTGGTTGACGCTGGTGCCCGAGCCCATCTTGGTGGCGCTGAACACTTCCGAGCCGCCGCTGTAGCCGATGGCCTGCACCGAGCCCAGGTTGGTCACATCGCCGGTCAGGGCAGCATCGACGGTGTTGACCTTGTTGAGGTCCAGATACACGCCGTCTTCGGTCTTGGTACCTTCGCCCGGCTTGGTGACCGTGACGGTGTACGGACCGCCAACGCGCAGGCCGCGCGCGGTGTAGCGACCGGCGGCGTCGGTGGTGGCTCGGCTGACCGTTCCGGATTCCACGTGGGTGATGGTCACTTCAGCGCCAGCAACCGGCGCGCCACCAGCACCGATCACCTGACCGCCGACGCCGGCGGAGGTGGTCTGCGCCATCGCAGGCGCGGCGGCCAGGGCGGCCAGGAGCCCAAGGGCAAGTTTGGAAGTCCGGATACGGCGGTGCTGTGTCATTGCGTCTGCCTCTAAAAGGTTGGGCGGTCTAGAAAAAAATCGTGCTGTCGGCCGCGCTGTCCGGCGCGGCTCTGATGGACTTTTTGGTGTTTTTGCCCCTGGAACTCGTGCAGGCACGGCTGCTTCGAGTTAACGACAGGTTAACACGGTAAAAGTCACATGTGACCGCTTCGTGACGATTTTTTCGCAATGCAACACACTCACCACGATTCGGACAATTAATCCATGCGAATCATGGTCTTGTGGCGCATTATGACAAGCGCGAAATCGAAGGTTTCACTGACCGGAATGACGCTTTGAGGACAGCAATTGGCCGCCTCGCAGGACAGCCGCGCCATCATCGGGACAGCCCGGCAACACCGGGCAACAAAAAAGCCGCCTGGCGAACCAGGCGGCTTGGGCGAGCGAGACGGGCCGAGGCGGCCCGCGGATCAGGCGGTCAGAACGAGGCGCCGATCGTGAACATCACCGCACGCGGCTCCAGCACGTTGTAGTACGGCGTGCCGGTCCGGCTGAAGCCATCGGCGGCCACGGCCATGAGCGTGGTGCTGCTGGCCCAGGTGATGGCCTGCTTGTCGGTGAGGTTGCTGATGTTGAGCTTGAGGTACGGCTTCTTCAGTGCCCCCCAGTCGGCGAAGTTGTAGCCCGCATCCAGACCGACGGTAGTGTAGCTGCCGACCTTTTCGGTGTTCATGTAGTCACCGTAGCGGGCGCCGGAGTAGCGGCCCTTCAGGCCGGCCCAGAAGTCGCCCTGCTCGTAGTTCAGCGCCAGGGTGAACAGGTCCTTCGGCGTGTTCGGCAACTGCTTGCCATCGGTCGGATAGTCGACGCCGCCGTAGGTGTAGGGGTCCTTCATCTCCGCCTGGGTGTGGGTGTAGGAGCCGTACAGCTTGAGGCTGTCGCTGACCTTGTAGCTGGCCTCTCCATTGAAGCCGCGCATGCGCACGTTCGGAATGGTGATGTAGACGGAGTTGTCGTCTTCGTCGTAGCTGGAGATCGACTTGTTCTTGTAGTCGCTCTGGTAAACCATCAACGCAGCGCCCAGGCGATCCCCGTAGAAGCGCCAGCCAAGGTCGTAGGTCCAGGCCTCTTCGGGCTTCGGCTCCTCGGTGGTGGCGAACTGGTTGGTGTAGATCGAACTGGTCGCCGGCACACGGAAGCTCTTGGCCGCGCCGAAGAACAGCTGGTTCTGGTCGTCGACCTGATACTTCACGCCCAGCGCCGGCAGCGACTGGGTGTAGTTGCTGTCGAAGTACGCCGACTGGGTCGAGGACGTGGTACCGCCTGGATAGGCCAGATCCCAGCCCTTTCGGTTGGCCTTGAGCAGCGAAATGCCCAGGTTGACGGTCAACTGGTCGGTCGGGGTCCAGTTGTCCTGGATGAAGTACTTCTGCACCGTGGTCACGGTATAGGCGCGGTAGGTCTGCACCTGATCGTCGCCGTTGCTGTAGTACAGCTGGCAGTTGTCGTCATCGCCCCAGGTATCGCAGAGGTCACCGTTGCTCTGGTCGACGGTGACGAAGTTCTGGTGCTGGCTCTTGCGCGAGCGGTCGTACCACGCGCCGTAGACCAGGCTGTTGTTGTCGCCGATGTCCTGGAAGAACTTGGCGATCACGCCTGGCCGCACGGTCTTCGAGGCCGAATACTTGCCCGCGATGCCCGTATAGAGCGCGCCATCGGCGGTGTAGTAGCCGTTCCTGCTGGTGATGGTGGACGGGCTGCTGTTGCCGCCGCCGTCGCCCCACCACACGTAAGGCACCACCGACAGGCGCAGCGTATCGCTCAGGGTGAACTCACCATCAAGGCTGGCCAGCAAGCTGCGATACGGATTGCGGCGCAGGTTGTAGTAAGAGGTGGTGCCCGTGCCCCACGCGGTCGCGTAGTCCGCCTCGTAGTCCTGAGCGATGGCCGATTTGCTCTGCGTGTAATACGAGAAGTTGCTCTGCCGGTTGTACTGGAACGAAAAGCTCACCGAGTTGCCATCGTCGATCTGCCACAGCGACTTGCCGTCGATCTTGAGCACGTCGAAGTCGCCCAGGCCCTTCCACTTGTCGGCGGTGTTCTTGGAGATCGACACCCACGACCGCACCGGGCCGGTGTCGCCGGTGTTCACGCGCAGGAAGGTGCGCCGGTAGTCGTTGCTGCCGAAGCCCTGGTTGAAGTCCACACCGAAATCATGGGTGGGATCGACTGTCGACCAAGCGATCTGGCCGCCAGTGGCGCCCATCTCCGGCGCGTCGACATTCGGCGTGCCCTGCATCACCGTGATGTCGTTGTAGTTCTCCGCATCGCCGTACTCGGTGGCATAGATCGAGTAGCTGCCGCTGTCAGTGACCGGCGCGCCGTTGACCGTGATGCCGATCGCCGAGGAATCGAACCCGCGCAGGCTGTAGTTGCCATTGGCAAGGCCCGTCGCGTCGTCGCTGGCCGCATCCACGCCGGGGATCGAGGAGATCAGCTGGGTGAAATTGCTGCCGCCGGCGGCCTGCTGGATGGCCTCGCGGGTCACCGTGGAAATCGCCTTCGGCGCGGTCTGCACGACCATGTTGCCGCCGCCTAGGACGTAGGCGTCTTTGTTGCCGGTGACGCTGACCTTGTCGAGCTTCTGGACACGCTTGGTGTCGTAGGCTGCGGTGGTGTTGGAGGTGCTGGAAGCGGTCACGCGCTCGGACGCGGTGTCCTGCGTGGCGTCCTGTGCATGCGCGTTGAAGCTGAGGGCCGTGGCCAGCGCGAGACTGAGCACGGAGAAGCGAAGCGGATTGGGCTGCATGGTGCGTGTGGCTCTCTTCATAAAGGAAGGTCGCCGGGTCCGCCAGGCCACGCACGGGACAGCAAACCGTCCCTGGCGCAACCTCGTCTCCGCGGACACCCCGGGACTTGGCGCGCACCTTAAAAAGCGGGTTTTGCACGGCTTTGCCGTCAGGTTTTACGAAACCTTAAAGTGTTGACACCGTGCAGCAAAAAAAATGTCCGCCGCTGTCATGCAGTCGCAACATCGCGCACGCGGCGCATCACCTCGCAAGCGTTGTGGGCGCTCAGATCCCGTGCGGCGGCAGCGCACTGAGATAGGTGCCCACGCCATCGAGCAACATCTGCACCGAGATGGCCACCAGCAGCATGCCCATCAGGCGCTCGACCGCGGTCAGCGCGCGCATGCCCAGCCACTTGTAGACCAGCGTGGCCGAAAACAGGATCACCGCCGTGCCCAGCCACGCGATGCCCAGCGCCAGGCTCCAGCCGAACAGGCGCTCGGGCTCGTTGCTACCCATCAGCATCACCGCAGCCATGCCCGACGGGCCAGCGACCAACGGAATAGCCAACGGCACGATGAAAGGCTCGCCGCCGGGGATCTCGCCCATCAGGCCTTCGGGCTTGGGGAAGATCATGCGGATGCCGATCAGGAACAGCACGATGCCGCCGGCGATCTGCACCGATTCCTGGCGCAGGTGCATCCACTCCAGGAAATACTTGCCGCCCCACAGAAATGCCATCAGCACGGCCAGCGCGATGAGCAGTTCGCGCAGCAGCACGATGCGCTGGCGGCGAGGCGGCAGCGGCCGCAGCACCGACAGGAATACCGGGATGTTGCCCAGTGGATCCAGGATGAGGAACAGCAGCAGCGCTGCGGAGAGGATGGTCATGCGGTGGGATTCCAGACCTGGCCGCGCCGCGAGGTACCGGCTGGCGACAGCAGGGTGATGCAGTGCGCTGCGTAATCGCTGGCGTCGGCCAGCGTGGGATCATTGTCTTCGGCGTAGGCCCGCGCGCGCAGCGTGGTGCGCATCGGGCCCGGCTGCAGCGCGCTCACGCGCACCGGCGTGCTGGCCAGTTCGGCATGCAGCATGTGCACCAGCGCCTGCAGGCCATGCTGGGCCACGCCATAGCCGCCCCAGTACGGCGCACCGACGCGCTGCAGGTCGTCCAGCGCGAACACCAGGGCACCATCGTCGGCCGCCTTGAGCAGCGGCAGGCAGGCCTGGCTCAGCCACCACGCGGCAGTGAGGTTCACATGGATCGCGCGCGCGAACGCGGCCGGGTCGGTGTGCTCCAGCGGCGTCAGGCCGCGGAACTCGGCCGCGCAATGCAGCACGCCGTCCAGGCGCCCCAGTTCACTGCCAATGCGTTCGGCCAGCTCCGCGTAGTCGTCGGGCGCGGCACCTTCCAGGTCCAGCGGATACAGCAGCGGCTCGGGGCCGAGCTGCGCGCAGGCGTCGTAAACGCGATTGAGCTTGGCCGGACGCCGGCCCAGCAGCACGACGGTCGCACCGGCCTGCGCGCAGGCGCGTGCACTGGCTTCGCCCAGGCCGCCATGTGCACCGCTGACCAGGACCACGCGCCCGGCCAGTTCCTGTGCCCGACGCGTGGGAACCTGGAGCAGGCTCACCGCGGCAGCGCCTCGGCCACGATCCGGGCCAGCTCGCCCGATTCGTGCAGCTCCAGGGTGATGTCGCAACCGCCGATCAATTCACCATGGATGAACAACTGCGGAAACGTCGGCCAGTTGGAGAAGCGCGCCAGGTTGGCGCGGATCTCCGGCTCTTCGAGCACGTTGATCGCGCGCAGGCCGTGGGCGCCGGCATCGAGCAGCGCCTGCACCGCGCGGCTGGAGAAGCCACACATCGGATACTCCGGCGTGCCCTTCATGAAGAGCACCATCGGATGGCTGTCCAGTTCCGCCTGGATACGTTCCAGCACCGGCATGTTGCGTTCTCCTGCTTTGACGGCATGCAAACCGTCGTCGAGTAAACTTCCGGCGCTCTCCATCGCCGCCGGCAATGCGTAATTGTAAGCCTTCGCGCCTACCGCCGGCACCGCACACCACGCCAAGCCCTAAGGAATTGCCATGGCCATCGAACTGCCCGCCCTGCCCTACGACCGCACCGCCCTGGAACCGCACATTTCCGGCGAGACCATCGATTTCCACTACGGCAAGCATCACAAGACCTACGTGGACAACCTCAACAAGATGATCGAGGGCACCGAGTTCGCCGAGCTGTCGCTGGAAGAAATCATCAAGAAGTCCCAGGGCGGCATGTTCAACAACGCCGCCCAGGTGTGGAACCACACCTTCTACTGGAACTGCCTCTCGCCCAAGGGCGGCGGCGAGCCGACCGGCAAGCTGGCAGAGCTGATCAAGGCCGCCTTCGGCGACTTCGAGAAATTCAAGGAAGAGTTCACCAAGACCGCCGTTGGCACCTTCGGTGCTGGCTGGGGCTGGCTGGTGCAGAAGAAGGACGGCAGCCTGGGCCTGGTGAGCACCTCCAACGCCGCCACCCCGCTGACGGGCGAAGACACCCCGCTGCTGACCGTCGACGTGTGGGAACACGCCTATTACATCGACTACCGCAACGCCCGCCCGAAGTACGTCGAGTCCTTCTGGGCGCTGGTCAACTGGGACTTCGTGGCCAAGAACCTGGCCTGATCCATCCAGCACCAGATCCGCAGAAAAGCCGGGGAAACCCGGCTTTTTTGTTGCCTGCCAACGCCATCACCGGGCCGCGCGCAAGCAGCGACTGACAAATCGGTCATGTACCGATCAGCTAGGTGTCTGCCACCGGAACACGCCGGCACGCAGCGTCAACCGGCGACGCATCCAACCCGTTTCCGTCGGCGTGTCTTCCACACACCACGGAGTTGCGATGAACACGTTCACCCGCTGGGCCGCACCGGCCCTGCTGACTGTCCTGAGTGCCGGCGTCAGCGGCTGCGTCACCGCCAGTCCCCGCTATGTCCATGACAATCCGCCCGGCCCGGCCGGCGGCCCCGGCACCAACTGGGAGAATCCGCCCGGCTGGCGTGGCGGCCCCGGCGCATCGCCGGGATATCGCTACTGGCGACACGGCCGGGAGCGCTTCAAGTTCACCGTGGTCGAAGGCGGCTACTACTACAACGCCCGCTACGGCTACTGGCATCCGCGCTATGGCCTGTGGAACCAGGCGCGCCGCTGCTGGATGGACATCGACAACAACCCGCCGGGCCCGGCCGGTGGCCCCGGCACCAACTGGGAGAACCCGCCGGGCTGGCGTGGTGGCCCCGGCGCCTCGCCGGACCGCTTCGGCCGCTGTCGCTGAGCCTTTGGGCGTCCTGAAGTAAAAACGGAAACGGGGCCTTTCGGCCCCGTTTCTTCGCTGCGACTGAGATGCAGCCTGCAGCCTCAGCCTTCGGCCAAGCGCCCGATCACCGGCTGCACCTGCGCCTGGCGCGACAGCGCCTGGCCGGCCTTCGCGAGCGCGCCGGACAACGCAGCAGGCGTATCGGCACGCAGCGTGGCATGACCGACCTTGCGGCCCGCGCGCGGCGACTTGCCGTAGTCGTGCCAGTGACCGCCAGCCTGCGCCAGCACACCGTTGGCATCGGGCATGTCGCCCAGCCAGTTGAGCATGCAGGCGTGACCACGCATGGCCAGTGTGCCCAACGGCAGGCCGAGCACGGCACGCAGGTGCGCCTCGAACTGCGAGACCTCCGCACCTTCAATCGTCCAGTGGCCGGAGTTGTGCACGCGCGGCGCCATCTCGTTGGCCAGCAGCGTCTCGCCCTGGCAGAACAGCTCCAGCGCGAACACGCCAACGTACTCGGTCGCTTCCGCCACGAGGCGCGCGTAATCGATCGCCCGTGCCTGCATCGCTTCGGACACGCGCGTGGCCGGCGCCAGGCTGGCCGACAGCACGCCGTCGACATGCCAGTTTTCGGTCAGCGGAAACGCCTTGAATTCGCCATCGCGGCCGCGCACGGCGACCACCGAGACTTCGCGATCAAAAGCAACGAACCCTTCGACGATCAGCCCGACGGTTTGCGCCTGCGCGCCCAGTGCGTCCCACGCCGCATCGGCATCGGCCAGCGACTTGATCCGGAACTGGCCCTTGCCGTCGTAGCCGAAGCGGCGGGTCTTCATGATGCAAGGCGTGCCGACGACGGCCAGCGCGGCATCGAGTTCTGCGCGCGTGGAGACCGCCTCAAACGCCGGCACCGGAATGCCCAGCTCACGGAACAGCGACTTCTCGCTCATACGGTCCTGGGCGATGCCCAGCGCGCGCGGACCCGGATACACCGGCACGCGCTGCGCCAGCCACTGCGCGCTGGACGCCGGCACGTTCTCGAAATCGAACGTCACCACGTCCACCTTGGACGCGAATCCGGCCAGCGCGGCTTCGTCGTCGAATCCGCCGACCTGCAGCGGCGCGCACTGCCCCGCACAGGACTCGACCGAAGGATCCAGCACCAGGAAACGCAGCCCCAGCGGCACGCCCGCCAGCGCCAACATGCGGGCCAGCTGCCCGCCGCCGAGGATGCCGACCGTGGTCATACCCGCGGGTCGTCCTTGTCCATGACGTCCTGGGTCTGCCTGGCGCGGAACGCGTCCAGCGAGGCCGCGATCGCCGCATCTTCCGGACCCAGCATCGCGGCGGCGAACAGCGCGGCGTTGGCGGCGCCGGCGTTGCCGATGGCGAAGGTCGCCACCGGGATGCCGGCCGGCATCTGCACGATCGACAGCAGCGAATCCATGCCGTTGAGCGCCTTGGACTGCACCGGCACGCCCAGCACCGGCACGGCGGTCTTGGCCGCGATCATGCCCGGCAGGTGGGCCGCGCCGCCGGCGCCGGCGATGATCGCGCGCAGGCCGCGGCCCAGGGCTTCTTCGGCGTAGGAGAACAGCACGTCCGGCGTGCGATGGGCCGAGACGACTTTGACTTCGTAGGCGACGCCCAGGGCGTCAAGCTTCTGCGCGGCGTGCTGCATGGTCTCCCAATCCGAACGGGAGCCCATCACGATGCCGACGCGCGGCGCTGGGGAGTTGGCGGTCATTGGCCGTCCACGGCGACAAAACGATATTCTAGCGGTCTTGATCGCCAACGGACCTTTCATGGACCGCAAACTGCTCGACCTCCTGTGCTGCCCCGTCTCGCGCCAGCCGCTGGGACCTCTGGAGGCCCGCGGCCTGGAGTCGCTCAACCGCGCCATCGCAGCCGGCACCCTCAAGCATGTCGACGACACCGCCCAGGCGCAGCCGCTGAAGGAAGCACTGGTCACCCGCGACCGCAAGATCGTGTATCGCGTCGAGGACGGTATCCCGGTGCTGCTGCCCGAGGAAGGCATCGCCACCGTGCAGGTCGCCGACTTCCCGGCGTGAGCACGCTTTCGCCGCTGCCTGCACCGCCCGAGGCGGTGGTGCAGGACGATGTGCACCGCGCCCTGGCCGAGGACATCGGCACCGGCGATGTGAGTGCGGCCCTGCTGCCGGATGTGGCCGACAACGCCTATCTGCTGTGCAAACAGGACGCGGCGGTGTGCGGCCGGCCGTGGTTCGACGCCTGCCATCGGGCGCTTGACCCCGCAGTCGCCATCGACTGGCGCGTACACGAAGGCCAACGCGTCACCGCGGGCACCGTGCTGGCCACGCTGTCCGGCCGCGCCCGCACACTGGTCAGCGCCGAGCGCACCTCGCTCAATTTCATGCAAACCCTGAGCGGCACCGCCACGATCACCGCCGCGTTCGTGGACGCCGTGCGCGGCACCGGCACGCGCATCCTCGACACGCGCAAGACCATTCCCGGCCTGCGCCTGGCGCAGAAGTACGCGGTGCGCTGCGGCGGTGGCGACAACCATCGCATTGGCCTGTTCGACATGGTCATGCTGAAGGAAAACCACGTCCGCGCCGCCGGTGGCATCACCGCCGCGATGCAGGCCGCACGGGCGCTGCACCCTGAGCTGCCGCTGGTGGTGGAAGTGGAAACCCTGGACGAGCTACGCGATGCCCTGGCGATCGGCTGCACCCGCATCCTGATCGACGATTTCGACGCCGACATGCGCCGCGAGGCCGTGCGCATTGCCGCCGGCCAGGTACCACTGGAAGTTTCCGGCATGGTCGACCTGTCCACCGTGCGCGGCGTGGCCGAGGATGGCGTGGACTGCATTTCCATCGGCGCGCTGACCAAGCATGTGCAGGCGGTGGACCTGTCGCTGAAACTTGGCCCGCCGCCGGGCTGATTTCACGGTTCGTGGCCGCACGGGCTGCCAGGGTGCGTGTTGCCCCAAGGTCCCGACAGGAATCCCCGACCGATGCCCCACCGTTGGCTGTGCGCGCTTGCCTTGGTGCTGTCCTGCCTGGCCTCCCGGGCCCAGGCGATCGAGGTCTGCGATGCACCGCCGCGGTTTGGCCTGAGCCCGGCCGCCATCGCGATCACCCGCGCGGCCTGCGAGGAACACCGGCAGTGGATGCGGCCCTTCATCGACACACAAGGCCGCCTGGCCAGCCTGCGCGTGACCGAGGCCGAAAGCAGCTATCTGGCCGATCACGGCATCGTCGCCTGGCAGCGCGTGGCGATGTACTGGCGCGACAGCGGCACCCTGGCCCAGATCGGCGGCGAGCCCGGTGCCAGCAGTTGCCTGGTCCCGGCGGGCAACCGCGACACCGATAACGATTGCCGCGCCTTCATCGTCGATACGCCGTGGTCGGCCGCATTCGTGTCGTGGGTGATGACGCGCGCGGGCATCGCCGATTTCCGCCGTTCGCCGCGCCACATCGACTACATCCGCACAGCGTGGCGCGACGGCGCCAGCGGCGGTCCTTATCGCTACACCGACCCGGCGGTGGAAAAGCCCGCGCCGGGCGACCTACTGTGCTTCATCCGCAACCGCGACCAGGTCCTGGGCTATGCCGGCCTGACCGCCACGCTGGACCGCAAAGGCGCCGCACCCAATGAGTCGCATTGCGACATCGTGGTGGCGGCCAATGTCGGCGGCGATCGCACCCTGCACCTGATCGGCGGCAACGTGTTCAACGCTGTGACCATGCGCCAGCTGCCGCTGGACCGCAGCGGCCACGTCCTTCTGCCGGTGCCGCAGGCCGTGCCCGAGGACGGCAGCGGCGAGGCCAACGGCCCGGGCCGCGAATGCACGCCGTCGCAAGCGGACCAGTGCAACTTCAACCGCCAGGACTGGGCCGTGCTGCTGAAGCTGCAGGCGCAGACCGTGCAGCCGCCGCTACCCGCATCGCCGGCCGCGCCGATCACCGCCCCGGTGCCTGGCTTGCCGCCGGCCCCGGCGCCGGTCGCGCCCTTGCCGAACGACCCAACCCAGCCTGCGCCCGCTTTGCCCGCGACACCGTCGGCTCCCGACGCGCCCGCACCGGCCGAGCCCTTGAAATCCCCGCGTTGATCCACGCCTGCCCGCGCCGCGCGCGAGCCGCTACAGTCGCGCCATGACTCCGATCCTGCTCCTGATCTTCGGTGCCGCCGTGTTCTTCTGGTGGAATGCCGCCCGCGCCGCGGCCGAACGGGCGATCCAGGTGGGCCGCAATGCCTGCGCCGCCGCCGACGTGATCTGGCTGGACCAGAGCGTGCAGGCCACCGGCGTGCGGCTGCGTCGCAACGAGGATGGCCGCATGGCGCTGGAGCGTAGCTTCCGCTTCGACTATTCCTACGACGGCGTCGAGCGCCACACCGGCAAGCTGGTCATGCACGGCGACCGGCTGGTGTCCTTCGTCGGCCCGACCCGGCCGGACAACACGGCCGAGTTCCGCACGCTCAACTAAGTGATGGCGCCAGCGCGTTGCGCGCGCTGGCGATGCTGCATCACCCGCGCGGCGGCTCACCCTTGCGCCAGCACACCAAGATCAGCGCGAGGGTCGCCGCGGCGACCGTGCCGTAAAGCGCCAGCGCATGCAGCCGGGGCGGAAACGCTAATCCACTGACCGCCAACACTACGACGTAGAGCCCCAGCACCACCCAGCCCTGCCAGCCGCAGGGCAAGCCCCATCCCCAACCGACTTGTTTGGCGGGGAACCAGTATCGGGCTTGAGGCTTCACCATGGCGGCAGGCCTTGACTGCGTTGAAGGACTTACTTCACCACGCGCAGATGCGGGCGCTTGGACGGCGGCGGTGCCGGCTCGTCAGGCGTCGGATCATCCGGTGACGGCGGTTCGTGATCGTCCTGCGGGCCGGCGCCGGTGCCGATGTCTTCCGGCAGCGCCATGCCCTGCCCGGTTTCGCGGGCGTAGATGGCCAGAACCGCCGAGATCGGCACGTTGACCGGGTAGCTCACTCCGCCGAAACGGGCGGAAAAGCTGACCGTGAAATTGTCGATCACCAGATGCGCCACGGCGCGAGTGGCGATGTTGAGCACCACGCGGCCTTCTTTCACGGCGCTGGAAGGCACCTGCACACCGGCCTGCGTGGCATCGACCAGCAGGTGCGGGGTCATGTCGTTGTCTGCGATCCACTCGGCCAGCGCCCGCAACAGGTACGGGCGATGGCTGGTCATCTGTGCTGCATCTTCACTCATGGCGTCAGTCTAACCGGCCAGCGTGTTGGCCGGCCGTGCTTTTGCTGAAGATGCGTGCGGCCACGCGCCCTGTGCGGGCGCGATCCCGGTCAGGCGGGCAGGTCGCGGAGCTTCTTTTCCTGGTCGGTCAGGCTGCGCACGAAACCGGGATTGCGGAAGATCCGGTTGCCGTAGTCCTCGATCGACTTGCCGTCCTTGGGCAGGCCCACGTCCAGCGAGTTCAGGCGCCAGATGATCGGGGCCATGGCGCAGTCGGCCAGGCTCATTTCAGGATTCAGGAAGAATTTGCTGGCCTTGAACAACGGCACCGAGGCGGTCAGCAGTTCCTTCAGGCGCTTGCGACCCGCATCGGCCTGGGCCTTGTTGCCCAGCTGGATGGCCTGCACCTGCGGCACCCAGTCCACCTCGATCCGCAGCATCGCCAGGCGCAGGCGCGCACGCGAAAGCGGATCGACCGGCATCAGCGGCGGATGCGGGTAGCGCTCGTCCAGGTACTCACTGACCACCGAGGCGGCGTACAGCGTCAGGTCGCGCTCGACCAGGGTCGGCACGGAGTGATACGGGTTGAGGTCGATCAGGTCTTCCGGCGGGTTCTGCGGGTCAACCGGCACCAGGTCATAGCTGACGCCTTTGGCGGCGAGCACCAGCCGCACGCGGTGGCACAGCACATCGTCAACGGAAGAGAACAGCGTCAGGGTGTTTCGCATGCGGGCACTCGTCACCTTATCGGACCGATCCAGCAGCCGGGCTCCGCCGGCTGCGCCAACTAGCACAGGCGTCTTGCCTGGTCGCCGGTCCAGTCACTGAACACGGCGACGAGGATGAACATAGCAGTTGGCCGCCAATTTGCGCACCCCTGCTGGAGGTCACGTCCTTCAGTGGACGTCCTTCCAGAATTCCTTCTTCAACAGGAACGCCAGAAAGGTCAGAAACGCCAGGAACAGCACCACCCACACGCCCATGCTCTGGCGCTTCAGGGCTGCCGGCTCGCCGGCATATTCAAGGAAATTGGTGATGTCACGCACCGAGCGGTCGAACTCGGCCGGGCTCTCCGTGCCCGGCGTGACCAGCTTGAGCGCCTCGACCGGCTTTTCCTTGGTGGCCGGGTCCGGCGTGCCGTATTCGGCGTGCTGCAGGCCCTGCAATTCCCACAGCGGATTGGGCATGGACGCATTGGGGAACAGCTTGTTGTTCCAGCCCAGCGGCCGCGCCTCATCCAGGTAGAAGGACTTGAGGTAGGTATAGACCCAGTCCGGGCCGCGGACGCGCGCGATCAGGCTCAGGTCCGGCGGCATCTTGCCGAACCACTTGGTGGCCGGATCGTGCGGCATCGCCACCTGGATCTGCTCGCCGACAGCCGCACCGGTGAAGTTGAGGCTGGCCTGGACATCATCCTCGCTCAGCCCCAGATCCTCGGCCATGCGCGAATACCGCAGGTATTTGAGCGAGTGGCAGCCCGAGCAGTAACCCATGAACAACTTGGCACCACGTTGCAATGAGGCCTTGTCGCCCAGGTCGTTGCCGGCCTGCAGGGTGGCGCCACCTTCGGCCGCGCACACCGACACGCTCAGCATCAGGCCGAAGCCAAGTACCGCCAGGCGCGGGAACATCCGCTTGATCGAAGACAGGCGCTTAGTCATGCGTGCTCACCCGCTCCGGCACCGGCTTGGTGCGTTCGAATCCGAAGAACGTATAGACCCACAGGAAGATGAAGAACCCGAAGTAGCACAGCGTCAGCACGCGGCCGATGTAGGTTTCCATCTGGTCGGTGCCCGGGCCGGAGCCGATCTTGCCCAGGTAGACGAAGCTGAAGGCGAAGATGGCCAGCGCGATCTTGTAACCCAGCCCGCGGAACTTGATCGAGCGCACCTTGCCACGGTCCAGCCACGGCACCGCGAACAGGATCGCGATTGCCGAGAACATCACCAGCACGCCGCCGAGCTTGTCGGGCACCACGCGCAACATCGCGTAGTACGGC
Organism: Pseudoxanthomonas sp. GM95; assembly: GCF_900109775.1. GTDB lineage: Bacteria > Pseudomonadota > Gammaproteobacteria > Xanthomonadales > Xanthomonadaceae > Pseudoxanthomonas_A. The sequence goes on along the minus strand of NZ_FOAX01000001.1, from coordinate 625,679 downwards.
GTGTAGTACCAAACCGGCTTGATGTGCTCGGGCGTCACCAGGCGGTTGGCCTCGGTGAAGTTGTCGTGCTCCAGGAACAGGCCGCCGAAGGCCGGCGCGAAGAAGATGATGAAGGCACCGATCATCAGCAGGAAGCCGACGCCCACCAGGTCCTTGACCGTGTAGTACGGGTGGAACGGGATCGTGTCGGTCGGCGCGGTCTTGCTCCAGCGGTTGCCCTTGGGACCGTGCTTGGTGTCCACGCCTTCGGGATTGTTGGAGCCCACTTCGTGCAGCGCGCCCAGGTGCAGCACCACCAGCAGCAATAGCACCAGTGGCAGGGCGATCACGTGCAGCGCGAAGAAGCGGTTGAGCGTGGCGTCACTGGGCAGGTAGTCGCCCATGATCCATTCGGTCAGCCCCTGCCCGATCACCGGGATCGCACCGAACAACGAGATGATCACCTTGGCGCCCCAGAACGACATCTGGCCCCACGGCAGCACGTAGCCCATGAAGGCTTCGGCCATCAGCACCAGGTAGATCAGCATGCCCAGGATCCAGACCAGCTCGCGCGGCTTCTGGTAGCTGCCGTACATCAGTCCACGGAACATGTGCAGGTAGACCACGATGAAGAACAGCGAGGCGCCGGTGCTGTGCATGTATCGGATCAGCCAGCCCCACTCGACGTCGCGCATGATGTACTCGACCGAGGCGAAGGCCTCGGCCGCGCTGGTCTTGTAGTTCATCGTCAGGAAGATGCCGGTGACGATCTGGTTGACCAGAATCAACAGGGCCAGCGAGCCCATGTAGTACCAGAAGTTGAAATTCTTCGGCGCGTAGTACTCGCTCATGTGCTTGCGATACATGGGCATCAGCCCAGGCGCGCGCGCATTGAGCCAGTCGAAGGCGCCGTTGGCGGCCCGCGTGATCACGTTCGACATCAGGCAGCCCCTTCCGGATCAACGCCGATGATGATGGTGTTGTCGTCCTGGTAATGGTGCGGCGGCACCAGCAGGTTGATCGGCGCCGGCACGCCCTGGAACACGCGTCCGGACATGTCGAAGCGCGACTTGTGGCAGGGGCAGAAGTAGCCGCCCTTCCACTCCGGATCGAACGGCTCGGGTCGGATCTCGGCGATGATTTCCGGCGAGCAGCCCAGGTGGGTGCACAGGCCGACCAGCACTGAGATCTCGGGCTTGATCGCGCGCAGCTCGGGGTTGCCCTTGAGCACGTACGCCGGCTGCTGGTCCTTGTTCTCGCACTTGGGGTCGCGCAGGCGACCGTCCAGCGTGGGCAAGGCATCGAGCATCGCCTTGGAGCGCTTGACCACCCAGATGGGCTGGCCACGCCACTCGAGCACCATCCGTTGGCCTTCCTGTAATCCCGTGATATCCGCGGTCACCGGGGCACCGGCCAGTTTGGCGCGGGTGCTGGGATTCCAGGATTTGATGAACGGGACGGCCAGGAAGCCTGCACCCACGGCACCGACAACTGCGGTGGTGGCCGTCAGGAACCGGCGGCGCCCCGCATCCACGGGCATTGTGACCTCGTCATTGGCCATCCGTAACTCCGCGAGAACGACATTGGGTAGCTGTTTGGCTGCCGGATGAGGCCCGCGGACGGGCTTCATCTGTAGAGCGCGGCCGAGTCTAACTGAATAAAATTTTTCGCCACAACAAACCCTGTTCGATCAGTCACTTGCAGATCGATCATGCTGCATTTCGGGTATTGCACCGCAGCATCTGCTAGCGCGCGCCGACGGTTCCGACGTTGGCGCGGTAGCGCTCGGCCAGGACCCCGACCCGCTGCACGTAGCGCTGGGTTTCCGCGTACGGGGGCACGCCGCCATTGCGATCCACCGCCCCTTCGCCCGCGTTGTAGCCGGCCGCCGCCAGGGTCAGGTTGCCCTGGTAGCGCTTGAGCAGGAAGGCCAGGTACTGCACGCCGCCACGGATGTTCTGCGCGGCGTTGTAGGCGTCATCCACGCCGAACCGGCGCGCGGTGGCCGGCATCAGCTGCATCAGGCCCATCGCACCGGCGCGCGACAGCGCCAGCGGGTTGTACGAGGATTCGGCATGAATGATGGCGCGGACGATGGCTTCTTCTACCCCGAACTCGCGCGCGGCCGAGGCGATTTCGCTCTCGTAGGCCAGCGTGTTCAGGCGCACCGCGCCGAAGTTCATGTTGGGATTGCCGCAGGCGTAACAGGTCTCGATATAGCTGTACTTGATGGTGCGGACGCTGGCGACGTCGATGCCGCGCGGGCGGGCACTGGTGTAGTTGCGCACGCCATCCTTGATGAAGGAATAGACCTGTCCACTCACCACGCGGCGCGGCGGCGTGGCAGCGGTCGGCGCCGGCTTGGGCATGGGTGCGACAGCGGCGGGCGTGATCGCGCTGGACGGTGTCTTCTCGGCGACGGCCACGGTGGGTGCAGCCGCCGCAGGAGGCGTGATCACGGGGCGCACGGCGCGGCGCGCGGGTTCGGGCGTGTACTGGCTGACCACGCTGCAGGTGGCCCCGGCCAGGCGCTTGCTGACGTAGGCAGTGGCGCCATCGGGGCCGACGCACTTGTACAGGGTGCCCGCGCTGGCCGGCAGCGCGACCAGCGTTGCGGCGATCATCCCCAGTCGCAGCAGCCCCTTCATGCGGCGAAGTGTCCCAGCTTATCAATGACTTAACAAGACAATGACGCGGCCTTTGCAGGTCTGGAGACACCGGTCACGGAGTCCGCTCCGGCCACGCCTGCCACCCTGCCGTGAAACGGCGGTCTTCAGCATTGGAATGGCCAACGTGCGCCTCTTCGAAACGCGACAGCCCGATGGCGCCAAACGCTTGCCCTCCAAGAGGGCCGCACGCCGCACAGAGCCGGTAAACTAGCCGGCTTTCCCGCCCACCCGACTGGATTAAGCGCCATGACCGGGACGCCAGACGTCACCACGCCCGCCCCGGGCGACACCACCGTTGTGCCCCTGCCCTTCGTCGCCAAGAAGCCGACTGAAGTCCGCGGCAAGCTCTATATCAAGACCCACGGTTGCCAGATGAACGAGTACGACTCGGCCAAGATGGCCGACGTGCTGGCCGCGGCCGAAGGCCTTGAGCTGACCGACAACCCCGAAGAAGCCGACGTGGTGCTGGTCAACACCTGCTCCATCCGCGAAAAGGCGCAGGAGAAGGTCTTCAGTCAGCTCGGCCGCTGGAAGGCGCTCAAGGCCGACGGCAAGCCGGTGATCATCGGTGTCGGCGGCTGCGTGGCCTCACAGGAAGGCGAAGCCATCGTCAAGCGCGCGCCGTACGTGGACCTGGTGTTCGGCCCGCAGACCCTGCATCGCCTGCCCGAACTGATCCGCGCCCGGCGCGAATCGGGCAAGTCGCAGGTGGACATCAGCTTCCCGGAAATCGAGAAGTTCGACCGCCTGCCCGAGCCGCGCGCCGATGGCCCGTCGGCGTTCGTATCGATCATGGAAGGCTGCAGCAAGTACTGCAGCTTCTGCGTGGTGCCCTACACGCGTGGCACCGAGGTCAGCCGGCCGTTCGAGGACGTGCTGGTGGAAGTGGCCCAGCTGGCCGCGCAGGGCGTGCGCGAGATCAACCTGCTCGGCCAGAACGTCAATGCGTATCGCGGTCCGTATGGCGATGGCGAAATGGCGGACCTGGGCCTGCTGATCCGCACGATCGCGCAGATCGAGGGCGTGGGCCGGATCCGCTTCACCACCTCGCATCCGCTGGAGTTCAGCGATTCTCTGGTGGATGCCTACCGCGACGTGCCGCAGCTGGCCAACTACCTGCACCTGCCGGTGCAGGCCGGCAGCGACCGCATCCTGAGCGCGATGAAGCGCGGTTACACCGCGCTGGAATTCAAGTCCAAGATCCGCAAGCTGCGCGCGGTGCGGCCAGACATCTCGATCAGCTCGGACTTCATCGTCGGCTTCCCCGGCGAGACCGATGCGGACTTCGACAAGACGATGAAGCTGATCGAGGACGTGGGCTTCGACCAGAGCTTTTCCTTCATCTACTCGCGTCGTCCCGGCACGCCGGCGGCAGACTTGTCCGACGACACGCCCGATGCCACCAAGCACGCGCGGCTGGAGCGCCTGCAGGCGCACATCAACGCGTATTCGCAGGGCATTTCGCAGCGGATGATCGGCAGCGTGCAGACCGTGCTGGTCGAAGGCCCCTCGCGCAAGGATCCCAACGAGCTGACCGGCAAGACCGAGAACATGCGCTCGGTGAACTTCGCCGCGCCCAAGCGCCTGATCGGCCAGTTCGTCGACGTGGCGATCACCGAAGCATTCAGCAACTCGCTGCGTGGCCGCGTGGCCACCGACGCAGACAAGGCACACGCATGACCCTGCGCATCAACCGCGACACCCGCCTGTGCATGTCGCTCTCGGCACGCCCGGGCAACTTCGGCACGCGCTTCCAGAACTATCTCTACGAAGCGCTGGGCCTGGACTACGTCTACAAGGCCTTCAGCACCACCGACCTGGAAGGCGCCATCGCCGGAATCCGCGCGTTGAACATCCGCGGCTGCGCGGTCTCGATGCCGTTCAAGGAAGCCTGCATCCCGCTGCTCGATGGCCTGGAGCCGTCGGCGGCGGCGATCGCTTCGGTCAACACCATCGTCAACACCGACGGCGTGCTGCGCGGTTACAACACCGACTACAGCGCCGTGGCCAGCCTGATCGCCGCCAGCGGCCTGCCCACCGACACCCCGCTGGCCCTGCGCGGCAGCGGCGGCATGGGCAAGGCCACCGCCTGCGCGCTGCGCGACGCCGGCTTCGCCAACGGGCACGTGGTCGCGCGCAATGCCGTGGCCGGCCAGCGCCTGGCGCGCACCACGCGCTGGAACTGGTCACCGGACATGACCGGCGTGGAAGGCGGCCTGCTGGTCAACGTCACCCCGATCGGCATGGAAGGCGGCCCGGAAGCCGACACCCTGGCCTTCACCGAGGACGAAATCGCCGCGGCCAAGCTGGTCTTCGACGTGGTCGCCCTGCCGGTGGAGACGCCGCTGATCAAGCGCGCACGCGCCCTGGGCAAGCCGGTGATCACCGGTGGCCAGGTCGTGGTGCTGCAGGCGGTGGAGCAGTTCGTGCTCTACACCGGCGTGCGCCCGGAGCAGGCGCTGATCGACCAGGCCGCCGCGCACGCGCTGGGCTGAATCCGCGCTTGGCGCCAGCGCTGCCTGTGGCGGCCTGGCGCGCTACCCTAGGCGGTCTATGACGACGCCCACCCATCACGATTTCACCCTGGATCCCTACGACACCGAGCAGCTGGCCAACCTGGCCGGCCCGTTCGACGCGCACCTGCGCCAGATCGAACTCAAACTCGGCGTGGAGATCTCCAATCGCGGCAACATCTTCCGCGTCGAAGGCCCGGCGCGCGCCGCTGCGGCCACCGAACAGCTGCTGCGTGCGCTGTACGACGAAGCGGCGACCGAAGTGTTCGACGCCGATGCCATCCACCTGCGCCTCAACGAGGCCAACCTCGAGCATCTGGCCAGCGCTGGTTATACGGCGCAGGAAGTTGCGATCAAGGTCAAGCGCGGCACCGTGCGCGGCCGCGGCCCCAACCAGGCTGCGTACCTGCATGCCATCGCCACGCACGACATCAACTTCGGTATCGGCCCGGCCGGCACCGGCAAGACCTTCCTCGCCGTGGCCATGGCCGTGGAAGCCTTGAACGAGGCCCGCGTGCAGCGCCTGATCCTGGTGCGCCCGGCGGTGGAAGCCGGCGAGAAGCTGGGCTTCCTGCCCGGCGATCTGAGCCAGAAAGTCGATCCCTACCTGCGCCCGCTCTACGACGCGCTGTACGAAATGCTGGGCGTGGAAAAGGTCGCCAAGCTGCTGGAAAAGAACGTCATCGAGATCGCACCGCTGGCCTACATGCGCGGCCGCACGCTCAACGATGCGTTCGTGATCCTGGACGAGGCGCAGAACACCACCGTCGAGCAGATGAAGATGTTCCTGACCCGCATCGGCTTTGGTGCCACCGCGGTGGTCACCGGCGACATGAGCCAGACAGATCTTCCCAAGCACATCCGCTCTGGCCTGAAGGATGCGGTGGAAGTCCTGCGCGGCGTGGAAGGCGTGTCCTTCAGCTTCTTCGGCGCCCGCGACGTGGTCCGTCATCCGCTGGTGGCGCGCATCGTGCGGGCTTACGATGCGCGCGACAACACCGCCTCCGATGCCGAGCAGGCGTAGCGCGCGTGATGCACGTTGAGATGAGCTGCGTTGGCAGCCGGCGCTATAGCGCCGACCGCCAACCCGACGGGAAACGGCCCGGGACGCGCCGATCCTGCGTTGCGCGCCTCGCCCAGGCGACCTGCCTGGGCCGCGGCGCACGCCTTGTCTCGACACGTCCCAGGCCACTTCGCACTCATCGCAACGCGCACCACACGCTCTAACGAGGGCATATCGACATGACCAAAGGTCCCATCCATCTGCAGGTCGCGGTCAGCTATGCGATGCCGCGCGCCGGGCTTCCTGCGGCGGTGAGCTTCCGCAAGTGGGTCGCGGCGGCGCTCAAGGGCCGCATCCGCGAGGCCGACCTGGCCATCCGCATCGTCGATGCGAAGGAAGGCAAGGCCCTCAATCGCCATTACCGCGGCAAGGACTACGCCACCAACGTGCTGTCCTTTCCCGGCGAGCTGGACGAGACCATCAAGCTGCCCAAAGGCGTGACCATGCCGCTGCTGGGCGACCTGGTGATCTGCGCGCCGGTCGTCGCCCGTGAAGCCAAGGACCAGGACAAGGCGCTGGCCGCGCACTACGCGCACCTGACCGTGCACGGCACCTTGCACCTGCTGGGCTGGGACCACGAAGACGACAAGGAAGCCGAGGCGATGGAGCAGCTGGAACGCGAGATCCTGGCCGAACTGGGCATCGACGATCCCTACGCGGCGGAGCAGCAGGCGTGAGGCAAGTGTTGTTGCGTACGACGCTCGCACTCTCCGCACTCGCCTGCGCCACACACGCTACTGCGGCACCATCGCCGGCCGTGGACAAGGCGGCTGCCGAAGATGCATCCATCGCGCCACCGGACCTTGCCGCATTGATCGAATGCCGCAAGGAAGTCCCCGACTTCCTCGCCCTGGAGCCGGCCCTGCGCGATCCGCTCAAGGCCGTGGCGCTGGGCTGGAAGCCGTTGCCGCAGGTCAACCAGTTCATGACCGAGTTCGAGCTGGTCAAGCCGATCACCGTGTTCGGCCACGCGACCTCGCACATCGCCTTCGCCGGCGACAGCATCATGGCGATCCTGGACCTGCCCGACCCGCGTCCGCTGGCCCACCAGCTGGACCTGGAAACCGGCATCGACACACCGGAGAAAGCGATCTTCGGCAAACAGCTGCGCGAAACCGAGAAGACCGATCCGGCCAGCGGCCAGACCCTGATCCAGGCCATCATCCTCAACGTGTCCAACGTCGCCAGCCACCCGGGCAAGACCCTGGCCGGCTGCAGCTACAACCTGGACACCGAAGGCCCCGATCCGGCACCGGAAACCGCGGCACCGACGCCGCAGGCCAAGGCCGCGCCCTAGCCCCCGGGCGCCGCCACGGGAGCGCCGGAAACGTCTGCTAGACTGGCTTCCACGCCCGCATCAGCCGGGTGCCTGCACCCCCCAAATGTCAGAAGACGACAGTACAACCGCGTCAGAGCTCCCCGAAAAACGACGCAGCTGGCTAGAACGCCTGAGCCAGGCGTTCTCCGGCGAACCCGAATCCCGTGAAGACCTGGTCGCGCTGCTGCGCGACGCCCAGCACAACGGCGTGCTGGAGCCGGACACCCTCAAGATGATGGAAGGCGCCATGTCGGTCGCCGAACTCACCGTGGGCGATGTCATGGTCTCGCGCTCGCAGATGGTGTCGCTGGCGCTGGAAACGCCGTTCCTGGAGTTGATGAAGCAGGTGGTCGAATCGGGCCACTCGCGCTTCCCCGTGCACGGCGACAACAAGGACGAGATCCTCGGCATCCTGCTGGCCAAGGACCTGCTGCGCGGCGTGGTCGCCGATAACGGTCCGGGCACGGTGCGCGAGCTGCTGCGCCCGGCGGTGCTGATCCCCGAATCGAAGAAGCTCAACGTCCTGCTCAAGGAGTTCCGCCTGTCGCGCAACCACATGGCGCTGGTGGTGGACGAATACGGCGGCGTGGCCGGCCTGGTCACCATCGAGGACGTGCTGGAGCAGATCGTCGGCGAGATCGACGACGAGCACGACGATGCCGAGGACGAAGCCTCGCTGATCGCTGCGCAGGCCGATGGCCAGTACGTGGTCGATGCGCTGACCCCGATCGAGGATTTCAACGAGCGCTTTGGCGCCGACTTCCCCGACGACGAATACGACACCGTCGGCGGCCTGGTCACCGATGCGATCGGCCACCTGCCCGAGACCGGCGAGGAACTGACCCTGGGCCGCTTCGCCTTCCGCGTGGCGCGGGCCGATGGACGCCGCGTGCATGCCTTCCACGTCGGCGTGCTGTCCGACAGCTGATGCGGCGTTCTTCCGGCCTGCTGGCGCGCGCCGCGTGCGCGCTGCTGTTGCTGACGCTTGCGTGCATGGCTTCGGCCGCCCCGCGGATTGGCGTGATGACGATGCAGCCGGGAGAGGTGTTCTTCGAACGCTTCGGCCACGACGCACTGGTGGTGGCCGATGCCGACACCGGCCAGGCGACCTCGTACAACTTCGGCTTCTTCGATCCGGATGAGCCCGGTTTCATCGGCCGCTTCATCGACGGCAAGATGCTGTATTACCTGGTCGCCCTGCCCGTGCAGCAGGACCTGGAAAGCTATCGCGAGGAAGGCCGCGGCGTGTCGATCCAGTGGCTGGATCTGCCGGCCTCGCAGGCGCAGGCATTGGCCGATTCGCTGGCCTGGCGCGCGCAGCCGCAGAACGCGCGCTACCCCTACGATTACTTCAACAGCAACTGCGCCACCCAGGTGCGCGATGCACTCAACACGGTGATGGGCGGCGCGCTGAAGAAGCAGCTCGCCGGGCGCTCGCGCGGCAACACCTATCGCAGCGAGTCGGTGCGCCTGGCCTCGCCGGCCTGGTGGATGTGGATCGGCTTCGATCTCGGCTTCGGCCCGTATGCCGACCAGCAGCTTTCGCGCTGGGACGAGGCCTTCGTGCCGATGCGCCTGGCCGATGCGCTGGCGCAAGTGAAGAACACCGAAGGCCGCCCGCTGGTGCAGCAGACCCAGCAACTACTGCCGCACACCATCGCGCCGGAACCGCCGGAAGCCGCGCGTCCGTGGTGGCCGTGGCTGCTGGCCGGCGTGGCCATCGCTTTCGCCCTGGTCGCACTCGGCAAGCGCCATCCGCGCGGCGTGGCGGCACTCGCGCTGCCGTTCTGGTTGCTGTGCACGTTGGCCGGCGCGCTGATGCTGTTCATCTGGTTCGGCAGCGGCCACATCGCCGGCTGGGCCAACCGCAACCTGCTGCTGCTCAATCCGCTGTGCGTGCTGCTGCTGTGGCCGGCGATCAAGCTGCTGCGTGGCAAGCCGCTCTCGCGTTTCGCGGCCTGGGTGCTGCGCGGCGTGGCGGTGATGGCGGCGCTGGGCTGGATGCTGCACTGGTTCCCGTTCAACGTGCAGGCCAACGTCGCCTGGGTTGCGCTGCTGCTGCCGATCCATTTGGCGATTGCATACGTATTCACCGCGCAACGCGGCTTGTCGCGCTGATCCACGCGGGTGAGCATGCCGGTCCATTCCGGCCGGGCCACCCGTCATGCTGCGTCTGCTCACTGCCGTTTTCCTGATCGCCTCGCCCCTGGCCGCATGGGCTGCGCCCGTGCACATCGAGTCGCCCGGCAAGGTGTTGTCGGTGGACATCACCACCGATCCCGATGGCCGACCGAGCTACCAGGTCTCGCGCCACGGCACGCCGGTGATCGCGCCCTCGCGGCTGGGCTTCATCCTGGTCGATGCGCCCAAGTTCGAACGTAACCTGGTGCTGGGCACGCCGACCACGCGCAGCTTCGATGAGACCTGGAAACAACCCTGGGGCGAGCGTCGCGTCATCCGCAACCACTACAACGAACTGCGCGTCACCCTGACCGAAAAGATCGCGCCCAAGCGCAGCTTCGATGTGGTGTTCCGCGTGTACGACGACGGCGTCGGCTTCCGCTACGCCTTCCCGGACCAACCGCAGTTGAAGGAAGTGAAGATCAGCGAGGAACTCACCGAGTTCAACATCGCCGATGAAGCCACCGCGTGGTGGAACGACGGCTTCGGCTGGAACCGCGAGGAATACCTCTACCACCGCACGCCGATCGAGGAAGTCGGTGTCGCACAGACCCCGCTGACCCTGCGCACGCAGGCCGGGCTGCATCTCTCCATCCACGAAGCCGCGCTGATGGACTATGCGGGCATGAACCTGATGCGCACCGAAGGCCGCCGCCTGCGCGCCGCGCTGACGCCGGGCAGCGGCACCTTCGCCAAGGTCGAGCGCAGCGCGCCATTCAACACGCCGTGGCGCACGCTGCAGGTGGGCGAGCGCGCGGGCGATCTGGTCGAATCCAGCCTGATCCTCAACCTCAACGAACCCAACACGCTCGGCGATGTGTCCTGGTTCAAGCCGATGAAGTACGTCGGGGTGTGGTGGGAAATGCACCTGGACAAGAAGACCTGGGCGTCCGGCCCCAAGCACGGCGCCACCACCGCCAACGTGATGCGCCACATCGACTTCGCGGCGAAACACCATCTTGGTGGCGTGCTGGTGGAAGGCTGGAACATCGGCTGGGATGGCGACTGGTTCGGCAACGGCCAGGACTTCGATTTCACCAAGCCCTATCCCGACTATGACCTGGTCAAGCTGGCCGCCTACGCCAAGTCCAAGGGCGTGCATCTGATCGGCCATAACGAGACCTCGGCCAACGCGGCGCACTACGAAAGCCAGATGGACGCGGCATTCACGCTGTACGAAAAACTCGGTATCGATGCGATCAAGACCGGCTATGTCTCCGATGCCGGCCAAGCCAAGGTCATCAGCCGCGACGGCCAAGTTCACTACGGCTGGCACGAAGGCCAGGACATGGTGAACCACTCGCAGCGGGTGGTGGATGCCGCCGCCAAGCACCACATCGCGGTGGATGCGCACGAGCCGGTCAAGGACACGGGCTTGCGTCGCACCTATCCCAACTTCGTCTCGCGCGAAGGGTCGCGCGGCATGGAATACAACGCCTGGGGCAACCCGGGCAATCCGCCGGAGCACGAGGTCAACCTGGTGTTCACCCGCCTGCTCGCGGGGCCGATGGATTTCACCCCGGGCATCTTCAAAATGCAGACCAAGCCGGGTTCGCATGTGTCCACCACGCTGGCCAAGCAGCTGGCGCTGTACGTCACGCTCTACAGCCCGATCCAGATGGCTGCGGATTTGCTCGACCACTACGAGGCGAATCCGAAGCCGTTCAAGTTCATCGAAGACGTGGCCGTGGACTGGGAGGAAACGCACGTGCTCAACGGTGAGGTCGGCGACTTCGTGACCATCGCGCGCAAGCAGCGCGGCGCGGAAGACTGGTTCCTCGGCTCGATCACCGACGAACAGCCGCGCACGCTGGAAGCCAAGCTCGACTTCCTCACGCCCGGCAAGCGCTACACCGCGCAGATCTATCGCGATGCCGACGATGCGGACTGGGCGAAGAATCCCGAAGCCATCGCGATCGAATCGCGGGAGGTCACCAGCGCCGACACGCTGACCTTGAGGTTGGCGCCAGGTGGCGGCCAAGCGATTCGCTTCAAGGCGTTGTAAGCGGCTTCGAACGCTGGCGCGCGACGAATCGCCCGGTCAGAATCGGGCGATTCCTCTCATCCGTGAGTCGTCCATGCCTGCGCCATCCCGCCTGACTGCTGCCCGCCTGACTGCTGCCCGCCTGACCGCTGCCCTGCTGATCGCGCTGCTGCCCGCCGTGGTGGCCACCGCCGCCGATCCAGCGAAGAAGCCGTATCGCAGCGGCCAGCAGATCCTGGATGCCTCGCCGAAAGGCGATTGGCGCACGCTGGACCCGGACCGCACGCTGTACCTGGAACTGGCCACCGGCCGCGTGGTGATCGAACTCGCGCCGCAGTTCGCGCCCGCGCATGTGGGCAACATCAAGACCTTCGCCCACGAGCACTTCTGGGACGGCACCAGCATCTACCGCTCGCAGGATAATTTCGTGGTGCAGTTCGGCGATGCCGATGGCGAAGACCCGGCCAAGGCCAAGTCGCTGGGCAGCGCCAAGACGCATCTGCCGGCCGAGTTCCATCGCAGCGCGAAAGGCCTGGATTTCCAGAAGTTTCCCGACAGCGACGGCTGGGCGAAGGAGATCGGCTTCGTCGATGGCTTCCCGGCCGCGCGCGACAGCGCCAACGGCAAGGCCTGGCTGGCGCATTGCTACGGCACGCTGGGCGCGGGCCGCAACAACGCCGACGACAGCAGCATCGGCGCCGAGCTGTACGTGACCATCGGTCAATCACCGCGCCAGCTGGATGACAACATCACCGTGGTCGGCCGCGTGGTGAAGGGCATGGAGCTGCTCAGCGTGATCCCGCGCGGGCCGGACCCGATGGGCTTCTACGAAGACGCCAAGCTGCGCACGCCGATCAAGTCGATCCGCCTGGCCAGCGAAGTGCCTGCCGCCGAGCGCACGCCGCTGGAACTGTTGCGCACCGACAGCCAGACCTTCCGCGATGTGGCCGAAGCCAAGCGCAACCGCGTCGATGATTTCTACAAGCGTCCGGCCGGGCACATCGACCTGTGCAACGTGCCGCTGCCGGTGCGCACGCCCAAGGGCTGAGCGCGCCCGGATCAGCCCGCGTTGATCAACGCTTCGCGGCGCGCTGGCTGACCGCGACGCTGCCCAGGATCAGCGCGCCGGCGACCAGCATCGCACCGGTCACCGCTTCGCCCAGCAGCAGCCAGGCGAACACCGCGCCGAACAGCGGCACCAGGTAAGTCACCGTCGAGGCGGTGGCCGCGCCGACACGCTGGATCAGCCGGTAATACAACAGGAAGGCCAGGCCGGTGCAGACCACGCCCAGCGCCGTCACGCTGGCCCAGGCCGCGGCCGACACTGCATGCGTCGGCCAGTGGGTGGCCGCCCACGGCGCCAGCAGCAGCGCCGCGCTGCCCAGCGTGGCCGCGGCCGAGGCGGCCGGCGGCAGGCCCTGCATGTGCTTGCGCACCAGGTTCACGCCGACGCCGTAGAGCAGCGCGGCCGAGGCGCCGGCCAGTACCGCACCACCGACACTCGCGCCGCCGGCCTTGCCTGTGGCCAGGACGACCACACCGATGAAGCCGGTCAGCAGCGCCAGCGCGCGGCGCGTGCCGATCTTTTCGCCAAAAAAGAGGAACGCGATCAACGCGGCGAACAGCACCGTCATCGCGTTGCAGATCGCGCCGATCGCAGCCGGTGCGCGCTGCGCCGCCCAGGCGAACAACAGGAAAGGCACGGCAGAGTTGATCAGCCCGATCAAGGCCAACAGCGGCCAGCGCCGCGCCGGGAACTGCGCGCGTGCTTTCCAAAGAAACGGCGCCAGCACCAGCGCGCCCAAGGCCAGGCGCACCTCGACCAGCGCGGCCGCGCCGAACTCGCCCGCGGCGATCCGCATGAACAGGAACGAGCAACCCCAGATGGCGCCCAGCACGGTCAGTTCGACCGGCGTGCGCCAGTCGCGCGTGGCCACCAGCGGGGCGCAGGGAACGGAAGGCGAAGTCTGCATGGGGAATTCCTCGGACTGACCCGCCACAAACCAGATCGCCGGCTCACGCCCCGACGCGAAGACGCGGGGGCGGCAGGTGCAGGGGCGGTAGGCATAGCGTCGGCCTGCATGCTGCCCTGCACAAGCGCATAGTATCGACCCCTGCCACAAATCTGGCTTGTGCCTTGCCATGCAACTGCGCCCGACCCTGCTGCCTTCACTTGGCGTGTTCGCCGCTGCCGCGCGCCACCAGAACCTGGCCCACGCCGCCGAGGAGCTGCATCTCACCGCCAGCGCCGTCAGCCACCACGTGCGCAAGCTCGAAGGCCTGCTCGGCGTGAGCCTGTTCCAGCGCCATGCGCGCGGGGTCAAGCTCACGCCCGAAGGCCGCCAGCTGGCCGATGCCGCCACCGCGGCGCTGGCCGATGTCGCGGCCGTTGCTGGCGCATTACATCCGCAGGCCGATGTGGTGCCGCTGAAAGTGACCACGCTGCATTCGCTGGCCTATTGCTGGCTGCTGCCGCGGCTGCCGCGTTTCTGTGCTGCGCATCCGCAGGTGCGGGTGGAGTTCGACTCCAGCCCGGCGCTGGCGCGCTTCGACGACAACGGCCCGGACCTGGGCATCCGCTACGGCACCGGCCACTGGCCCGGCGTGACCTCGCACCACCTGATGGACGACGAGCTGTTTCCCGTCGCCTCGCCCGCGCTGGCCGGCGTGCGCGCGGTGACCACGCCGGCGCAGATCACCACCTTGCCAATGCTCGCCGACCTCGGCCCGCAGGGCTGGCGCGAATGGTTCCGCGATGCCGGCGTGCATGGCGCGCAGCTGCCGACCGCGCACGTCTTCAGCGACAGCACCGACGTCATGCGCGCCGCCGTTTACGGCCTGGGCGCCGCACTGGCGCGCAAGCACATCGCCACGCCCTACCTGCAGCGCTACGAACTGGTCCGCCTGCCCGGCCCCGCGATCCGCGCGCGCTTCGCCTACTACGCCGTGCACGCCACCCATCGCACCCTGTCGCCGGCCGGCAAGCTGTTCCTGGACTGGCTCAAGGACCAGGCCAAGGACGAACGCACGCCGATGCCGACCCTGCCCGATGAACTGCTCGGCCGCGCGCCGGCCTGAACCCACGCAGCGCGCCCGGACTGCAGCGCCTTCGGGCTGGCCTTGACTTAACGAATTAGTTAATTGCTTAATTGGATACATGGCGACCGACAAGATCTTCGAAGCACTGGCCTCACGTCCGCGACGGGAAATCCTCGCGTATCTGTCCGCCCAGGAACTCTCCGCCGGCGAGATCGCCCAACGCTTTTCTATGAGCGCACCGGCGATCTCGCGGCACCTGGCGCTGCTGCAGTCTGCCGGCCTGGTCTCCAGCGAACGCCGCGGCCAGTTTGTCGTCTACCGGCTCAACCCGGACAACCTGGTCAACACGCTGACCGGCTTCGCCTTCGAGCTCTGCCCCACCGCCGGCCCGCTGCGCCGCGAATCACGGAAGTTGGCCAAACCGTCCACCTGATCTGCCACAAGGAACCGCAGATATGCCACGCACGACGCAGACCCAAGGTTTTCCCGAGATCCGCTTGCCTTCGTCGCGCCCTGGCGGCCTTCCCGTTGAAGTCACGCTTGTGGCCCAGCTGGGTCACGGCGCCGGCGACCGCTTCCATGCCGACGCCAGTGCGCGGCAGCGCCAGCACCTCACCTTCAACGCCGATCTGGAGGAACCTTCCGCGCGGCTGGCCAGCCCGGATGTGGCAGCAGGCGAAGTGACCTCGCTGTTCTCTTTCACCGTGGGTCCGGGCGGGCATCCTTTTCACCGACACGCGGGGCATCGCATCTTTACTGCCATCGCCGGCAGCGGCGGCGCGCTGCTGCGCTTCTGCGACGTGGCCGACGCGGCGCTGGAGGCCGATCCCGCCAGCTTCATCCGCGGCCTGCGCCAGGTCGAGATTCCACCTGACGCCATGTTCACCGTGCGCTTCGGCGGTGGCATGTGGCACCAGTTCCTGCCGCTAAAAGGCGATGCGCACCCCGCGCTGTTCGCGCTGTCCTGCCATAGCAATGAACTCGGCGGTGCGCTGACGCCCGCGCTGCATCAGCAGGTCACCGAAGGTCAGGCCACGATCGCCAGCCTGACCGAACTGCTGCCCGAACCCGTGCGGACTGCACTCGAAGCGCACGCCGCGCGTGGCGCCCAGATCGAGACCGTCGCGCTGTCGCTGGGCGCGGCCGCGGGCACCTGGGCGCGCAAGCTGTGCGATGGTGTGCGGCATATGCTGGGCCGCCTGCGCGCACGCCTGGTGACCATGATCGCCATGCCGGGCTTTGTTGGCCAACGGCTGGAGCATCTGCAGGTCGAGATGCTGGATCCGGTCCACGCGCCTGCCCTGTTGGCCGGCGCATTACCGGCCGTGGATCACCGCGATCTCTATCGCGTGCGCCTGGAAGATCCAGTCCTAGCGCGCCAGGGTGCGCCAACCGTGCTCGCCAGCCTGCTGGACGCGTTCGTGACGCAACCCGCGCCTGGCGTCAGCGCGCTGATGTGGCTACGCAATGTGCTGGTGCGCCCGCTGCGCTTGCGCCGCTCACCTTTGGGCTGCCCGGTTTCGTCGCTGTTGTCGCAGGAGGCACCGGCGCGTTTCGCGGGGCGTTATCCGGTGTTCGCGCAGGCGAGCCTGCCGGGCCATCAGGACGTCGCCGTGCTGCTGGGCGCAGATGATCGGCACCTGCGCTTTCGCTCCTGCGTGGGCGTGCGCATCGTCGACCGGACCCAAGTCGAGGTGATCTTCGGCACCCAGGTGCAGTGCCTGAACCTGTTTGGCCACCTCTACCTGCGGACCATCGATGCGATGCATCGTCGCTATGTCGCGCCGACGATGCTGCGTGCTGCGGTGAACGCCGCGCGCACGCAACATGCCTTCACGGGCGACGCGAGGCTGCGGATGGTCTGAGCGCGCCAGCGCTGCGAAGCACTACTTCGACGCGCCGTCGTACGGCACCACCGTGAGCGTCGCCAGGTCCAGCGACGGCACGCAGCGCAGGTTGATGGCGACCATCGCGCTGCCGTCGGGCGCGATGCCTTCGCTGTAGGGCGCCACGCCGCAGGTGCCGCAGAAGTGGTGTTGCAGCTTGTGGGTGTGGAAGGTGTAGGTCTGCAGCGCCAGCGGGTTGAAATGCAAGGTCACGGCCGATTTCGGCGCGAACCACAGCAGGGTGCCGCGGCGGCGGCACAGCGAGCAATTGCAGTCGATGGCCTGGTCGATCTCGCCTTCGAAGGTGAAGGCGATGGCGCCGCAGTGGCAGCTGGCGGATTGGGTCATGGCGTTGTTCCTGACGATTTGGACAGCGGCGAGGCTAGGCCAACGGCACATTCGGCGATGTGACGGGATGGCCTATGCTCGGCGCCTTTCCACTGTCCGGATGTCTCCATGCGCCACAGCCTGCTTGCCGCTGCCCTGCTCGCCTCCCTGGCCGCCTGCCAACCTGCGCAGGCGCCCACCGACGCCGGCAAGGATGCGGCCGCGCCGACCATGACTGGCACCGCCAAGGCCGACGTGAAGTTCGCCGACCTGTCCAAGCGCGCGGTGGATGGCTGGATGCAGCTCTCGCCGGTGTGGGCCACCCAGGTCGGTGACCACCAGTACGACACCCAGCTGGACGACCTGTCGGCGGCTGGCCGCGAGCAGGCGCTCAAGTTCAACCAGAACCTGCTGGCCGAACTGGACACCCTCGACCCCAAGCAGCTGTCGCGCGAGAACCAGGTGGACGCGGCAATCCTGCGCAACCAGCTGCAGAGCGGCATCTGGAACGAGCAGACCCTGCAGTCCTGGGCCTGGGATCCGCAGCTCTATAACGACCTGGCCGGCGGCGCGCTGTACGGCCTGATGGTGCGCGAATTCGCGCCGCTGCCCGCACGCCTGCAGTCGGCGATCGCACGCATGGAGAAGATCCCGGCGCTGTACGCGCAGGAACGCGCCAACCTGGACGTGGCCCGAGTGCCGCTGATCCACGCGCAGACCGTGTCCAAGCAGAACAAGGGTCTGCTCGGCATCGTCGAACAGTTCATCACTCCGCACGCCAAGGAGCTGTCCGAGGCCGACCAGCAGCGCCTGGCCGCGGCCACCGACGCGCTCAAGCAGGCGATCGAACAGCAGCAGGCCTGGATCGACGGCACGCTGGTGCCGGGCGCCAAGGGCGACTTCCGCATCGGCGCGGAGATGTACGACCAGAAGCTGAAGTTCTCGCTGGTCTCGGCCCTGTCGCGCCAGGAGATCCGCCAGCGCGCCGAGACCGAAATCAAGCGCGTGCGCGCCGAGATGTACGGCATCGCCCGCACGGTGCTGAAGGACAAACCGGGTGCGCCCGCCCTGCCGGAAACGCCGAGCGACGACCAGCAGCAGGCCGGCATCGAAGCAGCGCTGGAGCTGACCTACGCCGACAAGCCGGCGCGCGACAAGGTCGTGGACACGGCCAAGGCCGCGCTGGCCGAATCGACCGAGTTCGTGCGCCAGAAGGACCTGGTCACCCTGCCCGACTCGCAGGTCAAGATCATCCTGATGCCCGAGTTCCAGCGCGGCGTGGCGGTGGCGTATTGCGATTCGCCCGGTCCGCTGGACAAGGGCCTGGACACCTTCTACGCCGTGTCGCCGATCCCGGACGACTGGAACGCCAAGCAGGTCGATTCATTCCTGCGCGAGTACAACAACCGCATGATCAAGCTGCTCTCCATCCACGAGGGCACGCCCGGCCATTACCTGGAAGGCTGGCACTCGGCCAAGTTCCCCTCCACGCTGCGCGCGGTGCTGCGCTCGGGCATGTTTGCCGAGGGCTGGGCGGTCTACACCGAGCACATGATGAGCGAGCAGGGCTACCAGGCCGACGATCCGCTGTACAAGCTCACCCAGCTCAAGTTCTACCTGCGCACCATCTCCAACGCGATCCTGGACCAGGGCGTGCACGTGGATGGCTGGAGCCACGAACAGGCCATGCACCTGATGGTCCACGACGCCTTCCAGCAGGAGCGCGAGGCCGAAGGCAAGTGGGTGCGCGTGCAGCTCACCAGCGCGCAGCTGCCGACCTACTTCGTCGGCATGCAGGAACAGCTGGATACGCGCAAGGCGGTGGAAGCCAAGCTGGGCGACACGTTCAACCTCAAGGCTTACCACGACCAGCTGCTGTCCTACGGCGCGCCGCCGGTGCGCTTCGCGCGTGAGCTGATGCTGGACCAGCCGATCGAGTGATCGGCTGGCAGGCGCCGCCTCAGGTGGCGCTGAACTGGGCCAGCGCCTCGTCTGCAGGCGCTGGCCGGCCGGGGTAATAGCCCTGGCCGATGTCGCAGCCCAGCTCGCGCAGCTTGTTCCACACGGCAGAGTCCTCGATGCCTTCGGCGACGGTCACCGCCTCCAGGCTGTGGGCCATGTTGATGATCGATTCGACCAGCCTGCACACGCGCGGGCTGTGCATCATGTCGCGCACGAAGCTGATGTCGATCTTCAGCTCATCCACGTGGAAGTGGCGGAAGTACGACAGCGACGAATAGCCGGTACCAAAGTCGTCCACGGCGATCTTCATGCCCATCTCGCGCAGGCGCGTCAGCGCTTGGCCGATCAGCTGCGGGTTGTCGACGAAGGCCGTCTCAGTCACTTCCAGCATCACCTGCTCGGGGCGCACGTCCCAGATCCGTAGCGCCGCACTCATCTGGTCGACGAACCCGGCCGCCGTCAGCGCGATCGGCGAGATGTTGATGCCGCAGTGCAGGTGCGGATGCGCCTTGAACACCGGCGCGCAGTGACGCAGCGTCGCATTGATGCTCCAGCGGGTCAGGCCATCGATCAGGCCGGTCTGCTCGGCCGCGGTGACGAACAGATCCGGCCGCACGAAGCCCAGGCGCGGATCGTGCCAGCGCGCGAGCGATTCGTAGCCGCATAACGTGCCGCTTTCCAGGGCGAACAACGGCTGCAGGTAGACCTGCAGGCGATTGCTGGTGATCGCGTGGTGCAGATCCTCGTAACCGATGCTGACCTGCGCCTGGCCATTGAAGACGGCGTGGCGCTCGGGCTGGCGCTGGGCCTGCGCGCAGGCAGCGTCGGCATTCAGGCACAGCGCCTCGGGGCTGACCTCCGCGCCGGACATGGCCACCCCGACCGAAACCACCACCCGCGAGGGCCTGCCGCCAGCATCCAGCGGCGACTGGAACGCGCGCGACACCTTGGCCGCGGCCAGCGTCGCGTGGTTGGCATCGCGCAACCCGGGCAGGACCACCGCGTAGTCGCACTCGCCGATGCGCACCGCTTCGTCCACGCCGCGCAGGCAGCCATGCAGGCGCTCGTCGAAGGCGCTGACCAGGGCATCACTGGCCTGGTAGCCAAAGACCGCCTCGAACTCGCGCATGCGCTGCATGCGCACCACCAGCAGCGCACCCTGCGGCTGCGCTGGCGGCATCAAGCGCGCGATGGCTTCAAATACGACGTCCCGATTGAGCATGGCCTGCCTCCTCCTGGGTGCGACCGTGCCACGCGCGGCGGCGTGGCGCCAGCGCGCTAGAGGTAGAGCTCCTTGGGGTCCAGACCGTAGGTACCCGGCTTGAGCCCCTTGCGGATGCTGATCTGGCGGCTGTCGTGCGTGCCCCAGGTATCGCGCAGGTCCAGTGCTTCGAAGCTGGCGCGCAACTGCTTGTCCGCGCCGGTCAGCAGCATGACCCGCGGGAACAGCCGGCGGATCGGGTTCTGCGCCAGCACGATGGCAACCTCGCCGCTGGACAGTTCCACCAGCGTGCCGGTCGGATACGCCCCCAGGCATTGCACGAACTGCTCGACCAGATCGGCCTGGTACAGCGTGCCGCGCTGCTTGTAGAGCACCTGCAGCGCCTCGTAGCGCGACAGCGGCTCACGGTATGGGCGCGCACTGGTGATCGCATCGTAGGAGTCGACGATGGCCGCGATGCGTCCGAACAGCGGGATTTCGTCGCCGACCAGATGCGCCGGATAACCCGAGCCATCTTCGCGCTCATGATGGGTCTGGATCATGTCGCGGACCTGGGGATTGGCCGCGCCGGATTCGTCGTAGAGCCGCACGCTGTGGCGCAGGTGGCTGCGCACCAGGGCGAGCTGCTCGGCATCCAGCGCCGCGCCGCTTTCCAGCAGCGGCTCGGGGATCGCGGTCTTGCCGATGTCCAGCAACAGGCCGGCGGTGGCCAGGTCGCGCAGGGCTTCATCCGGGAAACCGAGGTGGCGGCCGAACGTCGCCATGAACCCGCAGCAATTCACTGCGTGGCTGTAGGTATAGCTGTCGTGCTGGCGCAGGGTTTCCAGCCAGAAGAACGCATCGGGATTACGCACGATGCTGTCCACCACCGGCGTGACGGCTTCCTCAACCGATTCCTCGTCCAGGCGACCGCCGCCGCGCAGGGCCGACACGATCTCGTGAGCGGCGCGGTGGGCGTTTTCCAGCGCGGCACTGGCGCGCGGCACCTCGTCCTCAATCCGGGCCAGCACCGGGCGCGGGTTGGCGCCGATCGCCGACAGCTTGGGCACCGCGTACGTGGCCGCGCGCGGCGGCGCGGAAGGCTTGTGCAGGGTGCTGCGGACGAAGCTTTCGCTCTTGGCCACGTCCACCACCACCGTGGTGCAGTACTGGGCCAGCTGCTGGATGTCGTCCTGCGTCTGCACCAGGAACCCCTGCAGCAGATAGGGCGTGCCCACCCAATCGCGGTCCAGCCGGGTGACGTACATGCCCGGCCGCAATTCAGCGACCCGCAATTCGCGTTCCTCGATCAACATCAGCCCTTGGTGTCCTCTACTGCGCTTTCCGGCCCGCACGTCAGCGATGGGCCAGCCCCTTGGCGTGCATCATCCCGGAATCCGATGACGTTGCAAGGCGTGACACGTTGTTTGCTGTAACGGCAACTCCGGCCGCTTCTTGAGCGCCTCACGACACCGTATCGGCTGCAACGAAACCGCCGGTCTGGCGCTGCCACAGGCGCGCGTACAGGCCGTTGCGGGCGACTAGCTCGGTGTGCGTGCCGGTTTCCACGATCTGGCCGGCGTCCATCACCACCAAGCGGTCCATCCGGGCGATGGTGGAAAGCCGGTGGGCGATGGCGATCACCGTCTTGCCCTGCATCAGGGTGTCCAGGCTGTCCTGGATCGCCGCCTCGACTTCCGAATCCAGCGCCGAGGTCGCCTCGTCCAGCAGCAGGATCGGCGCGTCCTTCAGCAGCACCCGGGCGATGGCGATGCGCTGACGCTGGCCACCGGAAAGCTTGACCCCGCGCTCGCCGACGTGCGCGTCCAGGCCGGTGCGGCCGTCGCTGTCGACCAGGCTGTCGATGAAGCCGCCGGCCCTGGCCTGTTCGATCGCCGCGGCCACCTGCTCGACGCTGGCATCGGGCCGGCCGTAGCGGAGGTTGTCCAGGATCGAGCGGTGCAGCAGCGAGGTGTCCTGAGTGACCACGCCGATCTGGCCGCGCAGGCTGTCCTGGGTGACGCCGGCGATGTCCTGGCCATCGACCAGGATGCGCCCGGCCTCGAGGTCGTACAGGCGCAGCAGCACGTTGACCAGAGTCGACTTGCCGGCGCCGGACGGGCCGACCAGGCCGATCTTCTCGCCCGCCTGGACGGTCAGATCCAAACCCGAGATCACTCCGCCACGCTTGCCGTAATGGAAATGGATGTCCTCGAAGCGCACCTCGCCGCGGCTGACCTGCAGCGGCTTGGCATCGGGGCGATCGGTCACGGTGTGTTCGTGGGCGACGGTTTCCATGCCGTCCTGCACGGTGCCGATGTCCTCGAACAGCCCGTTGACCACCCACATGATCCAGCCGGACATGTTCTCGATGCGGATCACCAGTCCGGTGGACAGCGCGATGGCACCGACCGTGATCGAGCCGCGCTGCCACAGCCACAGGCCCAGCCCAGCGGTGCCGGCGATCATCAGGCCGTTGAGCACGGCGATGGTCACGTCCATCGCGGTGGTGGTGCGGGTCATGCGCCGCACCTTGTCCAGGTTCTCGTGCACCGCCTCGGAGACGTATTCGTCCTCGCGCTGCGGATGCGGGAACAGCTTGAGCGTGGCGATGTTGGTGTAGCCGTCGACGATGCGTCCCATCAGCCGCGACTTGGACTGCGAGGCCTGCCACGAGCGCTCGCGTACGCGCGGCACGAAGTACGCCAGCGCGGCGATGTAGCCCAGCAGCCACGCCGCCAGCGGAATCATCAGGCGCCAGTCAGCCTGCGCGAACAGGAACAGCGCGCTGCCGGTATAGACCGCCACGTACCAGAGCGCATCGACGATTTGCGTGGCCGATTCGCGCAGCGACGCGCCGGTCTGCATGATCCGGTTGGCGATGCGGCCGGCGTAATCGTTCTGGAAGAACGACAGGCTCTGCCGCACCACGTGGCGATGCTGCTGCCAGCGGATGCGCGCGGTCAGCGCCGGCGTCACCGACTGGTGCATCAACAGGTCACCCAGCGCCATCAGCAACGGGCGCAGCAAGACCGCGATCGCCGCCATACCCAGCAGCTGCGCGCCGTGGCGATCGAAGAAGCCCGCCGCATCCTCGGCCTTGGCCAGGTCCACCAGCTTGCCGAGGAAATCGAACAGCGCCACTTCCACCAGCGCCACCGCGAACCCGACCACGCACATCGCCGCCAGCACCCAGCCGCCGCGGCGCAGGTAATGCCAGTAGAACCGCGCAAGACCGTGCGGCGGCGCGCCCTGGTCGGGACGGTCGAAGACATCGATCAGGGTTTCGAACCAGCGGAAGATCATGCGGACACAACGCACAGCGGGAGCAGGCAGTATCTCATCCGGCCGTCGGCGCCATGTCCTTGGATCTTGTGGAAGCTGCTTCAGCAGCGCCAGGACTTTCCACGTTGAAACTTCGTCGCCGCCAATGGCCCCAGGCCGCGACAAGGAACTCCTACATCAAGCCGGTAGGATCAACTCGGCCTCGGCCACGATCACGCCGTTGGCATCGGCATACAGCCAGTGCCCGGGGACGAACGACACCCCCGCAAAGCGCACCGGCACGTCCACATCGCCCAGGCCGCGCTTGTCGGTCTTCATCGGCGTGGCGGCCAGCGCCTTGATGCCCAACGGCAGGTTGCCCAGCACTTCGACATCGCGCACGCCACCGTGGATCAGCACGCCGGCCCAGCCATTGGCCACGGCCTTCTCGGCCAGCATGTCGCCCAGCAGCGCATGGCGCAGCGAGCCGCCGCCGTCGACCACCAGCACCTTGCCGGTGCCCTCACCTTCGACCTGCTCGCGCACGCGCGAGTTGTCCTCCATGCAGCGGATCGTGACGATCTGGCCGCTGAAGGCGAGCTTGCCGCCGAAATCCCGGAACAGCGGCTCGGCCACGCCGACCTCGGGGAAGGCGTCGCACAGGTCCGGCGTGGTCCACTTGGTCTGCATGACGCGGCTCCCGGGAGACTTACAGGGCGTAGCTGATGGTGAAGCTGCCGAACACCGGCGGCTCGTCCTGGCCGTCGAATTCACGGGTGGAATAGTAGCGGGCCAGGGCGAACTTCCAGCGCCCCTTCATCATCGCCACGCCGAAGCCGGCATAAGCCACCACGTTGCGCTTGTCCACGCTGTGGCTGTCCTTCCAGGTGTTGCCGTCCAGGGTGATGTCGCGGCCCACCCAGCGCACGTCGGTGGTCAGGAAGCCGTGGATGCGGAACACGCTGCCCGGCTGCGATTCGCTGCGCGGCGCGGTGTTTTCGCCGGCCGGACGCAGCGGCGTGCTGCCGAAATCGTCCGGCAGGTAGCGACCGAAGCGCATTTCCGCGCCGCCGCTCAGGTAGGTCTGGTAGTTGCCCAGCGCACCGCCGTAATGGGTGATCGCGTCCCAGGTCCACTTGCCCTGGCCCCAGGCAAAGCGGTTCATGCGCTCGTGCTGCAGCATGAAGACCGGCTCGTCGCGCAGCTGGTTCTTCCAACCTTCGAACTCGTCATCGCCCAGCACCTTGTGCACGGCGTTCTGCACTTCCTCGCCACGCGCCGACGGTCCGACCCAGCCCAGCTTGAGCTGGGTGGTGCGCAGCGCATTGCCCTTGCGTGCGTTGTAGCCGAAGCCCACCAGCAGCGCCGCCGCATACGGCCGATCTTCTTCGATCAGGTCCTTGCGGCTGAAGTCCTTGGGCGTGTAGATCGCCTGGCTCAGGGTGAAGACCATGTTCTGCTGGTCGAACCCCTCCGGCTGGATCGCACCCAGGTAGCGGTTGATGAAGCGCGCCATCCGCGGCAGGCAGGGATCGTCGGTGTAGTCCTTGAGGTTGGGTGACACCAGCGAGAGCTGCACGCCGTTGGTATAGCCCTCGTCCTGGTCGGCGCCGCCGAACAGGTCGTTGTCGACGCGGAAATTAACCGTCGGCGGTAACTCGGTGCGTGTCGGGCACGCCTCGTCTTCTGCCGCTTGGGCGCTGCCGCACGCTGCGGCTGCCAGGAACAGCCATCCTGCTTTGGACATGGGATTTACCAGTGGGTGATGGTTCAGCGGAATCATGAACGCGCGAGTATTGAAATTCGCGTGAAGACAATCTTGTCGCGCTGTCGCATGGGTTGCGATCGGCCGCCCGTATCCTGACGGCCTCGCGATTGCATGGGCGCCAGGCCCGACTCGACCCGCATGGACAACACTCTGTTTCCCGAATCGGCCAAGCCCGATGGCATCCGCGTCGGCATCGGTGGCTGGGTCTACGCGCCCTGGCGCAACAACTTCTATCCGGCCGGGCTGGTCCAGCGACTGGAACTGGAACACGCCAGTCGCCACGTCACCGCGATCGAAATCAACGGCACCTATTACGGCACCCAGCAGCCGGCGACCTATGCCAAGTGGCGCGATGCCACGCCGAATGGGTTCGTGTTTTCGGCCAAGGCGCCCAAGCGCATTACCCAGTCGCGCAAGCTGGCCGGCACGCGCGCACAGGTGGAGGATTTCATCGGCGGCATCGCAGAACTGGGCGACAAGCTGGGGCCGCTGGTGTGGCAGTTCGAGTCCGGCCGCAAGCTCGAACGCGAGGACTTCACCAAGTTCCTGGAGATCCTGCCGAAGAAAGCCGGCCAGCGCGCCCTGCGCCACGTGCTGGACGTGCGCGACCCGGACTTCATCACGCCGGATTTCCTCGCCCTGGCCGCGCAGCACGGCATGGGCACGGTGTTTTCCGAATCAACCGAGTACCCCTCGTTCGCCGACCTCACCAGCGATTTCGTCTACGCCCGGCTGATGGGCAGCCGCAGCGGCGAACCCAACGGCTACCCCGATGCCGAGCTCGATGCCTGGGCGCGTCGCGCGCAGGCCCGGCGCGCTGGCGAAGATCCGGCCGAACTGCCGCATGTCGGCAAGACGCCCGCGCCGAAGCAGCCGCGCGAGGTGTTCGTGTTCTTCATTTCTGCTGCCAAGGAACGCAATCCGGCTGCGGCGATGGCCCTGCTCGAACGCCTGCAGCGCTAGTGCCGACGGCCTAGCAGCCGATCCGCGCCGACCAGCAGCGCGGCAAGCACCACGAACACCAGCGTCACCACCAGCGCGTTGCCGATGACGCCGGCAACCCCATGCAGCGCCAGGTCGAGAAACGGATACGGATACTCGTGCACCACCTGGCCGCGCGCGAACACCCACGCCACGTAGCCCAACGGAAACAGCAGCCACCACAACGCATCGCGCCAGCCCAGGCGCCCGTGCACCGCGCCCAGCCACCACCACGCCAGGTACAGCACCGGCACGACCCGATGCAGGGCATTGTCGACCCACCACTGCAGGCCCTGCGGCTGCCACAGCCCGGCCAGCACCGTGACATAGACCAGCCCGGTGACACCGATGGCCAGTGCGACGGCGCCTTGCGCCCGCGCGCTTTGCCACCACGCGCCGCGTCCTCGCGCGGCCGCCACGCAAACGGCGATCACGCCCAGGTTGCTGAGGATGGTGAAGTAGCTCAGGAAGCGCACCGTCGCCGCCAGCGCCCCTCCGTTCTCCGGTGCGATCAGGATCAGCGCGTACTGCAGGACCACGGCCAGCGCGGACAGCAGCGCCACGCCACCGGCGCCGATGCGCGCCAGGGTGGAGTCCTTTCCGCTCGTCTCGATCGGCATGCGTGCGTCTTCCCGAAGGTTCGCCGCATGGTACGTCGCGCCTGTGCCCGGCGATAATCCGCCGATGTCCACGCCCGTCCCGCTCAAAGCCCACCTGCAGGTCCACGTCTGCGTCCTGCTGTGGGGATTCACCGCCATCCTGGGCAAGCTGATCAGCCTGCCGGCACTGCCGCTGGTGTGGTGGCGCATGTTGCTGGTCGTGGTCGCGCTCGCGTTGCTGCCGCCGGTGTGGCGCGGCCTGCGCGCGATGCCGGTCCGGCATCGCTGGGCGTACGCCGGCATCGGCGCGCTGGTCGCGCTGCACTGGCTGACCTTCTACGGCGCGATCAAGCTGGCCAACGCCTCTGTGGCGGCGACCTGCATCGCGCTGGCGCCGGTGTTCACCGCGGTCATGGAGCCGTGGATCGCCAGGCGTCCGTTCGACCTGCGCGAGCTGCTGTTCGGCCTGGCCACGCTGCCCGGCGTGGCCTTGGTGGTGGGCGGCGTGCCGCACGAAATGCGCGCGGGCATCGCGGTGGGCGCGCTGTCGGCGCTGCTGGTGGCGGTGTTCGGCTCGCTCAACAAACGCATGGTCGAAGGCGGCGAGCCGCTCACCGTCACCGCGCTGGAACTCGGCGCCGGCACCTTGCTGCTGACCGCACTGGCACCGCTGATGGCGCTGGTGCCCGGCTTCGGCGGCGATCTGCTGATCGTGCCGAGCCTGCACGATGGCGCGCTGCTGCTGGTGCTGTCGCTGGCCTGCACGCTGTTGCCGTTCGCGATGGCGCTGGCCGCGCTGCGCCATGTCAGCGCCTACGGCATGCAGCTGGCGACCAATCTGGAGCCGGTCTACGCCATCGTGCTGGCGATCGCGCTGCTGGGCGAACAGCGCCAGCTCACGCCGCAGTTCTACGCGGGCGTGGCGATCATCCTGCTGGCCGTGTTCGCCCATCCGATCTTCAGCCGGCGCAAGCCGGTGGCGCACCCGGAACTGCTGGCCACCTCCGAAGCCAAGGGCATCGCCGACTGAGCCAGCGCGCGAGGCTTACGGCGCCAGCACCACCCGGTCGCGCCCGCCGCGCTTGGCTGCGTACAGCGCCTCGTCTGCGCGCTTGAAGGCCGCATCCGGCGTGTCGTCCTGGCGCCGGCATTCGGCCACGCCGATGCTCACCGTGATCGGCAGGTTGACCGGCAGCAGCGTGGCGGCGTTGCGCAAAAACTCACACTGCAGCCGCGCCTGCTCGGCAGTGCTGTCGGGAAACAGGATCACGAACTCCTCGCCGCCATAGCGCGCGGCCATGCCGCCGGCGCTGTGGCTGCGCAGCATGTCGGCCAGCGCCACCAGCACCAGGTCGCCGATCGCGTGGCCATGCACGTCGTTGATCACCTTGAAGTGGTCCACGTCCAGCAGCGCCACGCACACGCCCTCGCCGCGCCCGGCCATGTGCTTGTCCATCGCCATGCGCAGCGCCATCGCCAGCGCGCGCCGGTTGGGCAGGCCGGTCAGCGGATCGGTGCGGGTTTGGGCGGCGAGGTCGGCGTTCTGGACTTCCAGTTCTTCCTGGTAGCGCTGCAGCTGCAGTTCGTACCAATCGCGCTCGGCGATCTGTTCGGCCAGGCTGGCGCTGATCCGGCGCAGCTCCATCAGGTGCATGACCTGCCGCGACAGCGCGCGCAGCGCTTCAAGCTGGCTCTCTGACAGTTCGCGCGGCGCGTTGTCGAGTACGCACAGCGAACCCATCGCCTCGCCTTCGGGCGTCAGCAGCGGCGCGCCGGCGTAGAAGCGCACGCCCAGCTCGCCGGTCACCAGCGGGTTGTCATGGAAACGCACGTCGGCCGCCGCATCGGGCACCACGAAGGCCTGGTCCGGCTGCAGGATCGCGTGGCCGCAGAACGAGATATCGCGATGGGTCTGGTTCACCGGCAGGCCCACGCGCGCCTTGAACCACTGGCGGTCGCCATCGACCAGGCTGATCGCGGCGATGGGCGTGTTGCAGACGCCCGCGGCGATGGTCACCAGGTCGTCGTAGGCGCGCTCGTCCTCGCTATCCAGGATGCGATAGCGGGCCAGCAAAGCCTGGCGTTGCGACTCGTTGTCCGGTCGCGGCGGTCGGATCATGCGGATCTCCTTGACGCACCTTAATAGGCCGCCGCACCTTCGGGACCGCGGACGCGAAGGAGCGTGAAACCCGTCACGCGAAGTGACGGCATTCCGCTTACCAGTGCTGCATGTCCGGCAGCAGGCCGCGCAATTCGGTGTCGGTCAGGTTGCGCCAGCGGCCGGCCTTGAGCGGCCCCAGCTTGACGTTGTCGATCCGCACCCGGCGCAGCTGGGTCACGCGATAGCCGAACGCGGCCGACATCAGGCGGATCTGTCGGTTCAGGCCCTGCGTCAGCGTGATGCGGAAGCCGAACTTGGCGATGCGCGAAGCCCGGCACGGCAGCGTCATCTGGTCGTGGATGCGCACGCCCTTGGCCATGCCGCGCAGGAATTCCTCGGTGACCGGCTTGTTCACTTCGACCAGGTATTCCTTCTCGTGGCGATTCTCGGCGCGCAGGATCTGGTTGACGATGTCGCCGTTGCTGGTCAGCAGGATCAGGCCTTCTGACTCCTTGTCCAGGCGGCCGATCGGAAAGATCCGCTGCTCATGGCCGACGAAATCGACGATGTTGCCCTTGACCGTGCTCTCGGTCGTGCAGGTCACGCCGACCGGCTTGTTGAGCACGATGTACACATGGCGCCGGCCGCTGGTCTTGACCGTGGCGCGCGCGCGCAGCGGCTGGCCATCGACCAGGACCACGTCGCCCTCGCCCACCACCGCACCGGTGCCGGCGGCGTGGCCGTTGACGGTGACGCGGCGTTCGCCGATCAGGCGATCGGCCTCGCGGCGCGAACAGAAGCCGGTCTCGGCGATGTGCTTGTTGAGGCGGGTCGGGCCCGCGGTCGGTGCGTCGGTCATGGCGGCATTATCGGTGAGTCGGGTGCGGCGCGAACGAGGCGCGCTGATCGCTACCCAGGTGGCAGGCCTGCACAGGCGTGGCTGCCTTGCGCAAACGCTGCGTTGAAGACGAAACAGGCCCGCGATGCGGGCCTGTTTCTTCCGGATCGCCTACGGCGGATCAAGCCTTCGGCGGACCCTTGCGATGCGGCTTGGACGGGCCACCCCGCGGGCTGAACGGCTTGCCGCCGGCAGGACGCGGCTTGCCCGCACCCGGACGCGCGCCGGCCGGGCGATAGCCACGCGGCGCATCGTCGCCCGCCTCTTCGCCGACCTTGTGGATCCGAAGCTGCTGGCCGGAGACCCAGACCTTCTTCAGGTGGGTCAGCACGTCGCTGGGCATGCCTTCGGGCAGGTCCAGTACCGAGTAATCGTCCTGGATGTCGATGCGGCCGATGTAGCGGCTTTCCAGGCCGGCCTCGTTGGCGATGGCGCCGACGATATTGGCCGGCTTCACGCCGTGGGCGTGGCCCACTTCGATCCGGTAGCGCTCCATGCCGTGTTCGGCCTCGCCCGACGGCGGCGCCGAGCGACGCGGACGATCCGAAGGCGGCGCGAAATCGTCACCGGCATGGTCATGGCGCGGCGGACGCGGTGCGCGCTCCGGACGTGCACCGTCAGCTTCATAGCTGCGGGCCGGACGCTCGGCGCGCGGGCTGCGCTCGGGACGCTCGAAGCTCGCGCTGCGCGGCGCCGGGGCGCGATCGGCCGACAGCAGCAGCGGGGTTTTGCCCTGCAGCAGGCGCGCAAGCGCGGCGGCGATGTCGATCGCCGGCACGTTGTGCTCGCGCTCGTAGCCTTCGATCAGCGCGCGGTACTCGCCCGCTTCGCCGGTGGCCAGCGTGTCGGTGATGCGGCTGAGGAACTTGGCCACGCGCCGATCATTGACGTCGTCCACGCTGGGCAGCTGCATCTCGGTGATCGGCTGGCGCGTGGCGCGTTCGATCGCGCGCAGCATCGACTTCTCGCGCGGGGTCACGAACAGGATCGCGTCACCGGTACGGCCGGCACGGCCGGTGCGGCCGATGCGGTGCACGTAGCTTTCGGTGTCGTAGGGAATGTCATAGTTCAGCACGTGGCTGATGCGCTCCACGTCCAGGCCGCGCGCGGCCACGTCGGTGGCGACCAGGATGTCCAGCTTGCCGTCCTTGAGCTGGGCAATGGTCTTCTCGCGGGCCGCCTGCTGCATGTCGCCGTTGATGGCGGCCGCGGCCAGGCCACGGGCCTGCAGCTTCTGCGCGAGTTCTTCGGTGGCCGCCTTGGTGCGGGCGAAGATGATCATGCCGTCGAAGGGCTCGGCTTCCAGGATGCGGGTCAGCGCATCGAGCTTGTGCAGGCCCGAGACGAACCAATAGCGCTGGGTGATGTTGGCCGAGGTCGTGGTCTTGGCCGCGATGTTCACTTCGACCGGGTCTTTCAGGTAGGTCTGGGCGATGCGGCGGATGGCCGGCGGCATCGTCGCCGAGAACAGCGCCACCTGGCGCGTCTCGGGGGTCTTCTTCAGCACGGTCTCGACGTCGTCGATGAAGCCCATGCGCAGCATTTCGTCGGCTTCGTCCAGCACCAGCGTGGTCAGGCCGGACAGATCCAACGAGCCGCGCTCGAGATGGTCGATCACGCGACCCGGGGTGCCGACGACCACGTGCACGCCGCGCTTGAGCGCCTGCAGCTGCGGGTAGTAGCTCTGGCCGCCGTAGATCGGCAGGACGTGGAAGCCAGGAATCGAGGCAGCGTACTTCTGGAACGCCTCGGCGACCTGGATGGCCAGCTCGCGGGTCGGCGCCAGGACCAGCGCCTGCGGCTTGCCGGCGGTCATGTCCAGGTTGGAGAGCACCGGCAGCGCGAACGCTGCGGTCTTGCCGGTTCCGGTCTGCGCGGTGCCCAGCACGTCGCGTCCCCCGAGCAGGGCCGGGATGGTGGCGGCCTGGATGGGCGAAGGCGACTCGTAACCGACGGCGGCCAGGGCAGACTGGACCGGCGCGGACAGGCCGAGGGCGGAGAACGGCACCGCGGGTGCGGCGTTTTCGGAAGACATGATGGAGCTCTGACAGCGTAATGGCCGCCTATTGTGCGCCCAGACGGCCCTATGCGCCTTGAATGACAACCAATTCCGTCCCGAAACCCGGCATTGGCGACGCGTTTTCGTCTTCCGGCGTCGCAATCAGTGCTGCAGGTGCATCCGCAGGGCCTGTCGGAACGGCGGCACGGCCGCGGCCAGGCGCAGCGCGCCGCCTCGCAACAGGCGCGCCGCCGGGCGTTCGTTGGTGTAGAGCCGGGCCACGAGCTGGGTGGCCGCGTACAGCGGCCAGGTGGCGCGGCGATGGGCGCCGGCGAAAGCGCGCAGCGGGCCCTCCGCGCCCGGATCGGCCTGCCCGGCCAATGCCTCGACCAGCCGCTCGACGCCCGCCAGTCCGAAGTTGAACCCATGCGCGTTGACCGGATGCATGCCGATCGCCGCATCGCCGGCCAGGGCGAAGCGCGGCCCGGCCAGGCGCCGCGCATAGGTCGACAGCAGCGGATACAAGTGCCGGCTGCTGGCCGGCCGCATCGCGCCGAGCCGGCCTTCGCACAGGCGCGTGACCTCGGCAGCGAAGGCCACATCGTCCAACGCGCGCAGCGCCTCGGCCCGCTGCGGCGACAGGGTCAGCACCAGTGAAGACGTGTTGCCTACCAACGGCAGCAGCGCAACGGTCGCGCCATAGGCGAACCATTCCAGCGCAATGCCGTGGTGCGGCTTCGCATGCGCGACGTGGCAGACGAGCATGCTGCGGCCGAGATCGTGCAGTTCCGCGCCGACACCGAGTTGCCGGCGCAGCGCGGACAGGCGTCCGTCCGCTGCGATCAACAATTTCGCCTGCAGCCTGCGTCCGTCATCCAGCGTGGCCTCGACATGGTCGCGGCCGCGCTGCAGCGAAGCGATGCTGCTGCCGTCCAGCAGGGTGATGCCGGATTGCGCAGCGACCGCCTCGAACGCGGCCCGCCGGATCCGATGGTTGGCCACCAGCCAGCCCAGCGGTTCACCGTCCCTCTTGTCGGCTGCGATATTCAGGGCGAATGGCGACGCGCCGTCCTGCACGCGCGCCTGGCGCAGCGGCGACAGCGTCGCGGCGTCCAGCCTGGACCAGATGCCGAGTTGCTCCAGCAAGCGGCGCGAGGCGTGGGTCAGCGCGATCTCGCGACCGTCGAACGCCGGCTCGGCCAGTACCTGCCGCGGCTGGCGCTCGACCACGGCCACGCGGCGCCCCTGCGCGGCCAGCGCCTGCGCCAGGCACAGCCCGACCGGACCGCCGCCGCCAATCACCACGTCGAACTGCATCGCCTGCGCCTTCCAAGATGAGAACGACTCGCATCGTATCGCCGCGCCCGTGACGCGCATTGATCTGGCGCAACTGGCATCGCCATCGCGTGTGAGGAATGCCGCGCAGGCGCGAATCACCCTGGCATCGACGCACAATCGCTTTCGGACCTGTCCCATGGAAGACGCCGCAATGCCACCGGCCGCCACGCTGGATCACGATGCCCGAGCCCGCTTCCAGGCGCTGTTGGAGCGGCACCGCGGGATCGTGCTGAAGGTCGCGGCCAGCTACGCCTTCCATCCGGAAGACCGCGCCGAGCTGGCGCAGGAGATCGCCACGCAGCTGTGGCGGGCGTTTCCCGGTTTCGATGCAGGCCGCAGTTTTTCGACCTGGATGTACCGGATCGCACTGAACGTGGCGATCTCGCAGGTCCGCGGCCAGGCCCTGCGCCAGCGCCACGCCGTGCCGCTGGACGAAGACCTGCACGACCTGGCCGATCCCAATCCCGGCAACCCGGAAGCCGACCAGCAGCTGCGCCTGCTGCGACGCTTCATCGCCGCGCAGCCGCCGCTGGATCGCGCCCTGCTGGTGCTCTATCTGGAAGACCGCCCGTACCGCGAGATGGCCGAGATCCTGGGCCTGAGCGAGACCAACGTCGCCACCAAGATCAACCGCCTCAAGCAGCGCATCCGCAGCGCGCTCTGACCTCACAGGACCCAAGACCATGGAACTCGACGACATGAAGCTCGCCTGGCAGGCAATGGAAACCCGACTGGAGCGCCAGGGCGCGCTGAACCTGCAGCTGTTCACCGAGAGCCGCCTGGACAAGGCGCGCGCGCGGCTGTGGCCGCTGTTCGCCTGGCAGGTGGTGCAGGCGCTGCTGGGGATCGGCATGGCGGTGGTGTTCGCCCGGTTCTGGGTGCATCACATCGAGTCGTTGCCCGCCCTGATCAGCGGCCTGGCGCTGCACGTCTGGGGCGTGGCGCTGGTGGTGTGTTCGGCCGTGGACGTGCTGCTGCTCACCCGCCTGCACTACGCCAAGCCGGTGCTGACGGTGCAGAAGACCCTGGGCCAGCTGCGCTGGTGGCGGGTGAAGTGGCAGCCGCGCCTGGGCCTGGCCTGGTGCTTGCTGTGGCTGGCCCTGCTGGAAGTGGCGGCCAAGGCGATGACAGGCCAGGACCTGCCGACCGGCTTCCTGCTGTGGACCAGCGCGGTGAACCTGGTCCTGCTTGGCGGCAGCGTGCTGTTGCTGCGCCGGCGCCGCGACCTGTTCGACGCCGGCAGCATTGGCCGCAGCATTCCGCGGGCGCAGGCTATGCTGGACGAGATCGAGGCGTTCAAGCGCGAGGAAGGCGTGGCCAACGGCTAAACTGGCGCCATGCAGATCCTCGAATTCGATCTCGACGGCGAGTACGTCGAACTCCACATCCTGCTCAAGCTGTGCGGCCTGGTGGACAGCGGCGGCATGGGCAAGCAGGTCGTCGCCAGCGGCGTGGTGTTCGTCGATGGCGCGCAGGAATTGCGCAAGACCGCCAAGATCCGCGCCGGCCAGGTGGTGACGATCGAAGACGAGGTCGAGATCCGGGTGATGGAGCCGGCCGAAGGCTGAGTCCGGCGGCTCAGGCCAGCGGTAGATCGGAGCCCGCGCGCGTCATCGCATCGTGCAGCGCGCGCACCTGCTCGGCGCGCGGGTCCACTTTCGACACATCGCCCAGCGACTGCAGATAGTGGCAGGCCGCGAAATCGCGCGCCACGCGCTCGTAATCGGCGATCCAGGCCAGGCGTTCCGGGCGCTGCGCCTGCTCGCTGGACCACGCGGCCACGGTCGGCCGGATGCGGCGGGTGATGCCCATCCGCCACGGCTTGCCGGTCAGGCGCGCGCGGAAACAGTGCTGCACCTTGCACAGCGTCGCGTAGAGCTGGTCGGCACCCAGCGCGTGGAAGCAGTCGGCCACGGCCGCTTCATCCGGCGCGAAGGTGCGCTGCATCGCCAGCACCCGCAGCCCGGCCGGCGAGCGATACACGCGCAGGTGCCAGTCCGGATGCGCGTTCGAAAACGCTTCGATCCGCGCCAGCGCACGTGCCTGCGGCCCGCCGTCCTTGTCCCACTGCCGGCGCTTGCGCCGCAGCGCGATGAAGTTGGCGATCAGCAGCACGATGCAGGCCGCGGCGATCCCCGCCAGCCATTGCCGCTGCCAGGCGCCCAGCACGAAACCGGCCACTAGCATCACCGCACTGAAGCCCAGTGTCAGTCCGCAGCCACGCGGCGGCGTGTCGAAATCCACATCCGCGAACAGCACGTCCGGCGTGTTGAGGCATAGCGCGCCATAGCTGTTGCGCGTGATCACCACGCCGTCGTGGCGCTCGACGATCTGCTCGCGGATCGGCACCCCGTGGATGCCGTAATTGCTGCGCAGCTCACGCCGCGGCAGCTTCTCTCCGGACACGATCCGGTCGAACGCCTCCTGCACGCGCGCCTGCGCGTGGGCCTCGGCTTCCGCTTGGCCGGCATCGGACCAACCGAACCGGCGCACGGTCACGCTGCGTCCTTTATTGCGCGTGTGCAGGCGGGCCTCGGCCCAGTATTCGGGAACGATCATCGCGTCCTGCCTTCCCTGCCATGTGTCTGCGGTGGCGCGGATCATGTCACCGCGGCTGGCCTGCGTCAGCCCACCGAGACACGCCAATTCCAGGCGCACGGCCGTGCGCAAGGCCGACGATGTTGCGCCAAGCCCACCCGCGCCATGCAGGCGTCATGGCTTTCTGCCAAGCTCGGGTCACCTTGTTTGCTATCGATGTTCACCGCATGCGCCTGTCCAAGATCCGGGCGGCGTGGGGGCTCAGCCTGTTGCTGCTGACCGCCTGCGCCACCGATCACGTCGTTCCGTCCACCTCGTCCACCGTCCAGGCCCCGCCGGCGCCGGTCCTGCTGATTTCCATCGACGCGCTGCGCGCCAGCTACCTGGGACGCGGCGACACCCCGCGCCTGGATGCGCTGGCCCGCGACGGCGTGCGTGCGCAATGGATGAACCCGTCCTACCCGGCGCTGACCTTCCCCAACCACTACACGCTGGTCACCGGGTTGCGGCCGGACCACCACGGCGTGATCCACAACTCGATGCGCGACGAAGGCCTGGGCGACTTCAAGGTCTCCGACACCAGCGCCACCGGCGATGCGCGCTGGTGGAGCGAGGCGACGCCGATCTGGGTCACGGCCGAACAGCACGGCATGAAGACCGCGATCTGGGCCTGGCCGGGCAGCGCCGCGCCGATCGATGGCGTGCGCCCCGGCCAGTACCGCCTGTTCGACCCAAAGATTCCCGCTGCCGTCCGCGCCGATGAAGTCGCCGGCTGGCTCACCGGCCCGGCCGAGCAGCGCCCGCAGCTGGCCGCGCTGTACATGGAAGACGTCGACGAAGAAGGCCACAGCTACGGCCCGGATTCGCAGCAGGTGCGCGACGCGCTGCATCGCGTGGATGCCGCGGTCGGCAGCCTGCTCGACACGCTGGCCGCGCACGGCCAGCTGGACAAGATCAACATCGTGCTGGTCTCCGACCACGGCATGGCCCAGGTCACGCCCGATCGCGTGATCGCGGTCGAAGACATGGTCACGATGGAGGAAGCCACGGTGGTCTCGGTCGGCCAGGTGGTCGGCGTGGCGCCCAACGCCGGCTTCGCATCCACCGTCGCCAAGCGCCTGCTCGGCCGCCACGATCACTACACCTGCTGGCGCAAGGGCGAACTGCCCGCGCGTTGGCATTACGGCACCAATGCGCGCATCCCGCCGATCGTCTGCCAGATGGACGAAGGCTGGGACGCGCTGCCGGCCGAACAGGCCGCCAAGCGCCGGGCGCTGGGCCACGATCGCGGCTCGCATGGCTTCGATCCGGCACTGGCGTCGATGCATGCGATGTTCATCGCGCACGGCCCGGCGTTCCGCCGTGGCACGGTGCTGCCGGCGTTCGACAACGTGGATGTGTATCCGCTGCTCGCGCACCTGCTGCAGCTGCAGGCCGAGCCCAACGACGGTTCGCTCGCGCCGCTGGCGCCGGCACTGAAGGCAATTCCCACGCCCCAGCATTGATGTCCGAAAGCGGCGAGTGAGGGCGGTGGCGCGGTGCTAGCCTGCGCGGCATGTCCTCACCGTCCCTGCCCGACCACCGCACCTGCGAACAGGCCCGCCTGAGCCGCGACGCGCGCTTCGACGGCCTGTTCTTCACCGCGGTCTCCAGCACCGGCATCTATTGCCGGCCGGTGTGCCCGGCGCCGGCCCCCAAGGCCGAAAACGTCACCTACTACGCCGCGGCTTCCGCCGCCGAAGCCGCCGGCTTCCGCCCGTGCCTGCGCTGCCGTCCGGAGCTGGCCCCGGGCGATGGCGCCTGGCGGCGCGGCGATGACGTCGTGGCC
This sequence comes from Pseudoxanthomonas sp. GM95, assembly GCF_900109775.1. Lineage (GTDB taxonomy): Bacteria > Pseudomonadota > Gammaproteobacteria > Xanthomonadales > Xanthomonadaceae > Pseudoxanthomonas_A. The sequence goes on along the minus strand of NZ_FOAX01000001.1, from coordinate 588,243 downwards.
CGCGCGCTGAAGCTGATCGACACCGGCCTGCTTGCCGACCAGCCGCTATCGGCGCTGGCCGCGCGCGTGGAGGTGGGCGAGCGCCAGCTGCGCCGGCTGTTCGCCGATCGCCTGGGCACCTCGCCGATCGGCGTGCATGCCACGCGCCGACTGTTGTTCGCCAAGCAGCTGCTCACCGAAACCCACCTGCCGGTCACCGACGTGGCCATGGCCGCGGGTTTCAACAGCCTGCGGCGCTTCAACACCGTGTTCAAGGACACCTACCGGATGGCGCCGCGCGACCTGCGCAAGCGCGAGCCGCGCGAAGCTGCTGGCGAAACGCTGGTGCTGCGCCTGGGCTACCGGCCGCCGTACGACTTCACCGCGATGCTCGACTTCCTGCGCGGACGTGCGCTGCCCGGCGTGGAGCATGTCGACGGGATCTCGTATGCGCGCGTGGTCGGCCCGGCTGCGACGCCGGGCTGGCTGCGCGTCAGCGCCTGGCCCAAGGGCGAACACGCGCTGCGCCTGGAGCTGCGCAACATCGCGCCCACCGGCATGCTGGCCGTGGTCGAACGCCTGCGCCGCATGTTCGACCTGGATGCCGATCCGCAGGTCATCGCAGCCGCCCTGCGCGACGATCCGCGCCTGCGCCCGCTGCTGCGCAAGCGCCCGGGGCTGCGCATCCCCAGCGGCTGGGACGGCTTCGAGATCGCGATCCGCGCGGTCATCGGCCAGCAGATCAGCGTCGCCGCGGCGCGCACCGTCACCGCGCGCCTGGCGCAGGCCTTTGGCGAAGCGATCGTCGGCCCGCTGCACAGCGCGGTGCACACGCACCTGTTCCCCACCCCGACTGCGCTGGCCGAAGCCGACCTCACCGCGATCGGCCTGACCAAGGCGCGCGCGGCCACGGTGCGCACCGTGGCCCAGGCGGTGCTGGACGGGCGCGTGGATTTCGACGCGGCCACCACGCTGGAACAGTTCGTCGAGCGCTGGACCGCACTGCCAGGCATCGGCCCGTGGACGGCGAATTACCTGGCGCTGCGCGGCCTCGGCCATCCCGATGCGTTTCCGGCCGACGACCTGGTCCTGCAGAAATCCCTGCCCAATGACGGCACCCGCCTGACCGCGAAACAGCTGTCGCTGCACGCGCAGGCCTGGCGCCCCTGGCGCGGCTACGCCGTGCTGCATCTGTGGAAGGACGCGATGCCACCTTCCAAGCCCATCGATCAAACCCCGGCGGAGCCGCGCACATGACCATCTTCCATCGCCACATCCCCAGCCCGGTCGGGCCGCTGCTGATCGCCGCCAGCGATGCGGGCCTGCATGCCGTCGAATTCCCCGAGAACCGCCATCCGGTCAAACACTGGTCGCCGTGGGAACCGGGCGACCACGCGGTGCTGCGCGAAACCCAATCGCAGCTTGACGCCTATTTCGCCGGCACGCTGAAAACCTTCGACCTGCCGCTGGCCCCGCAGGGCACCGCGTTCCAGGAACAGGTCTGGACCACGCTGGCGTCGATTCCCTATGGCAGCACGTGGAGCTACCTGGACCTGGCCAACGCACTGGGCAAGCCCAGCGCCACGCGCGCCGTCGGCGCCGCCAATGGCCGCAACCCCCTGCCGATCGTGCTGCCGTGCCACCGCGTGATCGGTGCCAACGGCGCCCTCACCGGCTTCGGCGGCGGCCTGCCGACCAAGGAATTCCTGCTGCGGCTGGAAGGCGCGTTGCCCGCGACATCCGCCGGCACACTGTTCGCCTGAAGCCGGCGCGCCGCCCGCGGCTGTCCCATCGAGGGGAACGTTGACCGCCTTCAACGGCAGGCCGCCCGGCCGCCGCATGAGACAATCGGGTCATGTTTGACAGAAATGAAGCCCGACAGGCGCTGGCACCCTTGTGGTCGCGCGATCTGTGGATGCGGCGCGTGGCGCTGTGGGGTGGCGCGGTCGCGGTGGCCGTCGTCGCGTTGATCTTCGCCAAGGCCAGCGATGCGGCCTTCGGCATCTTCCAGCGGATCATCCATCACTCGGTGTGGTGGGCGCTGCTGCTGACGCCAACGGTGTTCGCCGCGCTGGCCTGGCTGACCAATGGCGCGCTCAAGCCCACGCGCGGCTCGGGCATCCCGCAGGTGATCGCAGCGCTGCAGCTGCCGGATCGCAGCTTCCGCAAGACCAATCTGTCGCTGGGCGTGTCGGCCGGCAAGCTCACTCTGACCGTGCTGGCGCTGTTCGGTGGCGCCTCGGTCGGCCGCGAGGGGCCGACGGTCCACGTCGGCGCCAGCCTGATGTACGTGATCGGCCGGGCACTGGGCTTCAAGGACCCGCGCGAGGCCACGCACTTCCTGCTGGCCGGCGGCGCGGCCGGCATCGCCGCGGCCTTCAACACACCGCTGGCCGGTGTGGTGTTCGCCATCGAGGAGCTCTCCGGCCGCTTCGAACACAACTTCTCCGGCACGTTGCTGACCGCGGTGATCGTCGGCGGCGTGGTGTCGCTGGGCCTGCTCGGCAACTACACCTACTTCGGCACCGTCGATGCGGCGCTGCCGCTGGGCATGGGCTGGCTGGCGGTGCTTCTGTGCGGCGCGGTGGCCGGACTGCTGGGCGGCTTGTTCAGCCGCACGATCCTGGCGGCGATGGACGGCCGGCCGCGCTGGCTGGGCCGGATGCGCGGCGCCAACCCGGTGCTGTTCGCAGCCGGCTGCGGGCTGGCACTGGCGCTGCTGGGCATCATCTTCGGCGCGGGCGCATTCGGCACCGGCTACGAGCAGGCGCGCAGCCTGGTGCAGGGCCACGCGGTGGTCGGGCACGAGTTCGGCATCATGAAATTCGGCGCGAACCTGGTGTCGTACGTGGCCGGCATCCCGGGCGGCTTGTTCTCGCCGGCGTTGGCGGTCGGCGCCGGGCTTGGCCACAACCTGTCGGTGCTGCTGCCGGGCGTGGACCCATCGTCGGTCGTGCTGCTGGGCATGTGCGCCTATCTCACCGGCGTGACCCAGGCGCCGCTGACCTCGGCGGTGATTTCGCTGGAGCTGACCGACAACAGCGACATGATGCTGCCGATTCTGGCGACCGTGCTGCTGGCCCGCGCGGCGTCTGCACTGGTGTGCCGCAAGCCGGTCTACAAGGCGCTGGCCGATCGTTTGCTGGCGGCGATGCCCGCGCCCGCACCTTCGGAAACACCGGCGGATGCGCAGGAGACAGCGCAGGCGCCGTCAGTTCCCGTCGCTGGCGCCGGCGCGGAACCGGCCGATCCCCTGCCCCACGATGGCGATGTCACGCCCGCGTCAGACCCACCTCCCAGCGAACCGCCGCCGCGCCCCTAGCCCGGCGCACTGGAAGTAGCCACGCCAGGCCGTAAGATGCCGGCTCCATCGCGCGGACGCCGCTCCGCTACTGCGCGCATGCCAGTCCCCGGGCACCGCCCCGGCGCTGGCCGCTGCGTGATTCCGCTGGAGTTCCACCCATGTCCGCTGCTATTGCTCCGCTGCCGGCCGTCACATTCGGCCGGCTCGCACCGACCCTGCCGGTCACCGATATCGACCGCGCCCTGGCGTTCTATGTCGAGGTCCTGGGCTTCACCAAGACCTTCGAGAACGGCACGCCGGTCGGCTTCGTGATCCTGAAGAAAGACGCTGCCGAACTGCACCTGTCGCTGCACAAGACGCACAAGCCCAGCAACCAGAACCTCGCGCACCTGCTCGTCGACAACGCCACCGCGCTCTACGCGCACCTGGAGGCGGCCGGCATCCGCATCGTCAAGGCGCTACGCGATGCGAACTACGGGCTGCGCGGGTTTGTTTTCGCCGATCCCGATGGCAACCGCATCGATGTCGGCCAGCGGCTCTAGCCGCGATCCGCAAGACGAATCGCAGGCAATAAAAAAACGCGGCGCCTTGAAGGCGCCGCGTTTGTTCAGAGCATCGCAGTCGGCTGGATCAGCCGGCCTTGGCGACGGTCTTCTTGGCCACGGCCTTCTTGGCCGGCGCCTTGGCGACCGACTTGCTGGTCACCGGCGCGGTCACGACCGCGTTGTGCTTGCGCGAGTTGCCGTAGCTGGCGTTGTAGCGCTTGCCCTTGGCGGTCTTGCGGTCACCCTTGCCCATAACTTGACTCCTGAATGTTGGTGGCCCGCCGGTCGTGGCGGGTGCGCTGCTGGCAAGGCGCCAGCGCGCAGGGCCGGAGAGGCTATCACAGCCGCCCGGCACGTCTACAGGGAGGGCATGCCCTAGTGCGCGCAGCTGGCGTCGTGCACGTGGCCGTGGTTCAGGCGCAGGTTCAACACGTGCGCCAGGCCAACCAGCGTGCCGCCGAAGGTCATCGCCACCGCATGCGGGATCACGCTGTGGTGCAGCGGCGCGTACAGCACCGCGACCCACAGCACCGCCAATCCGGTCAGCAGCATGCCCAGCGCGCGCAGCACGCGATGGCGGCGGTAACCGCTGGCCAGGCTGAACACGCCCAGCAGTGAGGCGAACACCACGAACGCGCGTTCGAAGCCCTCGCCCAGCCAGCCCGACAGGCCCAGCGCCGGCAGCAGGGCGATCAATAGCGGCAGCACCGCGCAATGCACGGCGCAGACCAGGGAACCGGTGGCACCCAGGCGGTCCAGCCATGAACGGAAGGGAGAAGACATGGTGGAAGTATGACTTTCGGGAGGGGACTTGACGCGACTTGGATATATTATAACGTTTTGATGAACCCTGCCTCTCTCCTCCTCCCAGGATGCTCCAACCCATGAAGTCACCTGCTTTCCGCGCCGCCGGTGCGGCCGCCCTGTCCCGTGCCCCGCTTGCCGCCGCCCTCACCCTGGCGCTGTGCGCCTTCAACGTGCAGGCGCAGGAAGCGACCAGCAGCACCACCAACCCGTCCAGCGATTCGCGCCACACCACCGGCAGCGGCCTGCATGCCAAGGACCTGGATGCGGTGAAAGTGACCTCCAGCCCGTTCGGCAGCACCGCCGACCAGCTCAGCCGCCCGGTCGAAGTGCTCAGCGGCGAGAAGCTTGATGAAGTCCGCGCCGCCAGCCTGGGCGAAACCGTCGCCGGCCTGCCGGGCGTGCAGTCGTCCAACTTCGGCCCGGGCGTGGGCCGTCCGATCATCCGCGGCATGGATGGTCCGCGCGTGGCCGTGATGGCCGATGGCCTGTCCAGCGCCGACGTTTCCACCGTCAGCCAGGACCACTCGCCGGCGATCGAGCCGTTCCTGGCCGACCAGATCGAAGTGCTCAAGGGTCCCTCGACCCTGCTCTACGGCAGCGGCGCCATCGGCGGCGCGGTGAACGTGGTCGACGGCCGCATCGCCGAAACCCCGGTCCAGGGCGTCACCGGCCGCGCCGAAACGCGCGTGGATTTCGGCGACAAGGACGGCCAGACCAGCATGGCGCGCTTCGACGCCGGCAACGGCGGCCTGTCGATCCACGCCGATGGCGTGTATCGCAACGCCAAGGACTACGACACGCCCGAAGGCCGCCAGGCCAACACCTTCATCGACAACAAGTCCGGCGCGTTCGGCGCCTCGCTGGCCGGCGACTGGGGCTTCATCGGCGCCTCGGTATCGCGCTTCAACGACAGCTACGGCAATCCAGGCGAACCGGGCAACCTGGCTGAAGGCGAGCGCGGCGTGCACCTGGAAATGCACCAGGACCGCTTCGAGGTAAAGGGCGGCCTGAATGATCCGTGGGGCGAAGGCAGCGGCCTGCGCTACAGCTTCGGCCACACCACCTACGACCACACCGAGTTCGAAGGCGACGAGGTCGGCACCGTCTTCAAGAAGGACGCCAACGAAGGCCGCATCGAAGCCACCTTCGCCGCCGCCAACGGCTGGAAAACCGCCGTCGGCGTGCAGGGCAGCGACTCGACCTTCCAGGCAATCGGCGAAGAGGCCTTCGTGCCCAAGACCGATACCAAGGCGATCGGCGTGTTCGCCGTGGCGCAGAACACTTGGGGCCGGTTCTCCACCGACCTGGGCGCGCGCGTGGACCAGATCAAGTACCAGACCGAGACCGGCCTGTCGCCGAAGTTCAAGCCGCTGAGCCTGTCCTCCAGCTTCGGTTTCAAGCTCAACGACAACTGGCGCATCACCGCCAACCTGGACCACGCCGAGCGCGCGCCGGCCGAAGAGGAACTGTTCGCCGACGGCCCGCACATCGCCACGCTCGCTTACGAGATCGGCGGCACCGACCTGCAGAAGGAAAAGGCCAACCAGGCCGAGCTGGGCCTGACCTACCGCAACGACTGGATGGATGCCAAGGTCTCGGCGTACTACAACCGCTACAACAACTTCATCTACCTCACCGACACCGGCGAGCAGTGGTACCACGAGGAAGAGGATGAGTACCTGCCGATCCGCCAGTGGACGCAGGGCGATGCCACCTTCCACGGCTTCGAGGGCGAGGCCACCTTCCACCTGGCCAACAGCGCCAGCACCGGCGACTGGGACCTGCATGTGTTCGGCGATACGGTGCAGGCCAGCCTCAACGATGGCGGCAACCTGCCGCGCATCCCGCCGGGCCGCTTCGGTGCGGAGTTCCGCTGGGAAGCCAGCGCCTGGCGCGCCTCGATCGGCGCCACGCGCTACATGAAGCAGGACAAGGTCGCGGTCAACGAGACCGAGACCGCCGGCTACACGATGGTCGATGCGCACGTGGCGTACCACATCGATGCGGGTGCGACTTCGTGGGAAGTGTTCTTGGATGGCAGCAACCTGGCCGACCAGGATGCGCGCGTGCACACCTCGTTCCTCAAGGACGACGTGATGCTGCCGGGTCGTAGTGCTTCGTTCGGCGTGCGCATGTTCTTCTGATCCCGCCACGCGGGCGGGCCGCTCCCCTCGGCCCGCCTGCTGGACGCACCGGCGTGTGCGGCGGCGCGTGCGTTCAGCACCTGCCCCGCCACGCACGTGTTGCAACGGGATCGCGGGCCGGAAGACCTCCCCAGTCTTCCGGCCCGTTTTTTGTTGCGCGGCGCCTTGGCGATAGGCGCAGTTCGCGCGGTGCGATCACCGCTAAACCGTTGTGGGAGCTGCTTCAGCAGCGATGGCCTTACCGATAAAGCTCCGTCGCTGCTGAAGCCGCTCCCACCTCACGGCATGGCAGCGAATGGAATCCGGCGTTGCACGGACAGCCGGTTCCCAGATAGGTGCATATGCATGCATCATGCGACGCCCCCCCGCCTCCGTGTCGCCATGCCCGCCATCGCCACCGAATCGACCTGCACCTGCTTCCGCCTGCGCCGGGCCGCGCGCCAGGCCTCCCAGCTTTACGACCGCGAGCTGGCCGCGATCGGCCTGAGCCTCAACGAGTATTCGATCCTGCGCCGCGCCCAGAAAGGCACGCGCACGCTGGGCGAACTCGCAGACGCGGCCGGCATGGACCGCAGCACCCTCACCCGCAACCTCAAGCCGCTGCTGGCCGCCGGCTTGATCCGCGATGCGCGCGGCGACGACGCGCGCCAGCGCCTGATCCAGGTCACAGCCAAGGGCGAGAACGCCATCGCCAAGGCCATCCCGCTGTGGCAGCGCGCACAGAAACAGATGGCCGCGCTCTACGGCGCCGCGCAGATGCAGCGGCTCAACGACGACCTGGACGCGCTGCACGTGGCACTGCGTCCGCTGCGGGAGGCCGCATGAATGTGACCGCGCAACCCCGCACGCCGTGGCTGCTGCTGGCCGTCGCCTCGTCGATGCTGCTGCTGACGATGGGCGTGCGCCAGACGACTGGTTTGTTCGTCAAACCGATCAGCGCCAGCACCGGAATCGGCATCGCCTCGATCAGCTTTGCGCTGGCGATCGGCCAGCTGGTGTGGGGCGCGGTGCAGCCGGTATTTGGCGCAATCGCCGACCGCCACGGCCCCACGCGCGTGCTGGTCTTCGGCGGCCTGCTGATGGCGGCCGGCTGCGCGCTGACGCCGTTCATGACCAGCGAACTCGGGCTGATGCTGTCACTGGGCGTGATGGCCGCGGCCGGTGCGGGCGCGGGCAGTTTCTCGATCCTGATCGGCGCCACCGCGCAGCACATTGCGGCGGAGAAGCGCTCGTTCGCCTCGGGGCTGATCAACGCTGGCGGCTCGCTGGGGCAGTTCGTGTTCGCGCCGCTGGTGACGCTGGGCATCAGCGTGGGGAGCTGGTCGGCGGCGATGTTCGGCCTGGCCGTGGCCTCGCTACTGACGCTGCCGCTGATCGCACCGCTGGTGAAGCCGCGCCGCGGTGATCCCGCCGTCGCCATCGCGCACGCGGCCGAAGTCGTCCATCTCACCCTGCGCGCGCAGCTGCGCATCGCACTGCGCGACCGCAGCTACTGGCTGCTGCACCTGGGCTTTTTCACCTGCGGCGTGCACATCGCGTTCCTGGTGACGCATCTGCCCGGCGAGATCGCGCTGTGCGGGCTCTCGCCCGGCGTGGCCGGCACCTCGATCGCGCTGATCGGCCTGTTCAATGTCGCCGGTAGTCTCAGCGCCGGCTGGCTCGGCCAGCGCATGCCGATGAAGTACGTGCTGGCCGGCATGTATGCCAGCCGCGCGGTGCTGATCGCGCTGTATCTCATGGCACCACCGACGCCAACCACGTTCTACGTCTTCGCAGCGGCGCTGGGCTTCACCTGGCTGGCGACGGTGCCGCCGACGGCCGGGATCATCGGCAAGCGCTTCGGCCCGCGCTACATGGGCACGCTCTTCGGGCTCACATTGCTGTCGCACCAGATCGGCGGGTTCTTCGGCGCCTGGCTGGGCGGCGTGGCGCTGGAGCACAACGGCAGCTATCAATGGATGTGGTACGCGGACATGGCGCTGGCACTGGTCGCCGCGGTGGCGAACCTTCCGATCCGCGAGCGCGCATCGGAAGCACAGCTCGCACGCGCCTGACAGCCGAAACGCCTCAGCCCGCGGCGAGCCGCGCGCAGATCGCCCGCCATGCGGGCGACATCGCAATCGTCATGAAGCTGACCTGCTGCACGACCAGCACCGCGAGCAGCAGCGGATACGGCGGCAGGATTTTTCCTTCGCGCGCATCGCGCACGATCAGCACCAGCGTGGCGACCACGCTGATCAGCATGCCACCGTGGAAGGCGGCCTCGAAGGATTGGATGCCCGGCATGAAGGCGCCCAGCGCGCGTGCCGTCGCCGGCGGCAACACCAGCAGCGCCGTGCAGGCCATGTAGCGCGCATGCAGCGGCATGCGCCGGCGATGCCACAGCGCCATGCCGTAGCAGAACGCGAAGAACGCCAGCCCGATGAAATCCACCAGCGCCAGCGGCGGCGCGAAGGCCTGCTGGAACGGATTGGTGCCGGCCAGCGAGACCCGGATCAGCATCACCCCGGAAATCACGAACGCCGGCACGATTGCCAGCGAGGCCCAGCCCAGCACGCGATGCACCGCGTAAAGCCGCGTGCGGGCCAGCGAGCCCTGGATGATCAACAGCACCAGCCAGCTGGTGGCCAGTCCGCCATGCACGTGGCGCAGCAGATCGAGCTTGCCCAGCTGCGAGAAGAAACTCGGGTAGAACCCGACCACCGCCGCCAGCAGCGCCAGGCCAAAGTAGTACGGGCTGTTGTCGTGAGATCGCGGGGTTGCCAGGCGCATGGGCGTTCCAATCGAAAGGACACCCTGCGGACAACGCGTCGCCGGCCGTACGCCGGCCAGCGCTTCAACCGATGCGGATCAGACGGGCGCGGCGGCCGCGCAACGCGCGCACAGGCCGTGCACTTCCAGGGTCTGCGCCTGCGGCACGAAGCCCAGCGCCTTGGCGCGGGCTTCGAGCTGGTCGACCACGGCGCGGTCTTCCAGCTCCACCGCCGAATGGCAGCGGTCGCAGATCAGGAACGGCACCGAGTGCGCGGCGCTGTTGGGATGGTGGCAGGCGACGAAGGCGTTGACCGATTCGAGCTTGTGCACGAAGCCATTGGCCATCAGGAAATCCAGCGCGCGATACACCGTCGGCGGTGCGTCGGCGCCGACGCCCTTGGACGCGCGCACCAGGTCCAGCAGTTCGTAGGCCTTGATCGGCTTGCCGGCCTCGGCAATCAGCTGCAGCACGCGCGCGCGGATCGGCGTCAGCCGCAGGCCGCGCTCGGCACAGGCGTGCTCGACCGCGTGCACGAACGCATCGGCGCTGTGCACGTGGTGGTGGGGTTCGATGCAGGCGTGCTTGCTGGACATGAGGCTGCTCCTGGAATCAGGCCGCGTTGGCCACCTTGATGAGTGCCGCGTCGATGCGTTTCAAGGCTTCGTCGCGGCCGGCCAGGTAGACGGTCTGGGAAATGTCGGGGCTGACCTGGGTGCCGGTGATGGCCACGCGCAACGGCTGGGCGACCTTGCCCATGCCCAGCTCCAGCGCGGCGGCGGCATCGTGCAGCGCGGCCGAGACGCCTTCCACCGTCCAGTCGCTCGCCGCAGCCAGCAGCTCGCGCGACTTGGCCAGCGGCGCCTGCGCGGCGGCCTTGAGGTGCTTGGCGACGGCGGCCTCGTCGTAGTCGGTCAGCGGCTGGTACCAGACCACGGCCTTCTCGGCCATTTCCTTCAGGGTCTGCACGCGCTCGCGCAGGGCGATCACCACATCGGCCGGCGCCGGGCCCGCGGCCAGGTCCACGCCGAGCTTCTCCAGCTGATAGACCAGCTGCGGCGCGATGGTCTCCGGCGCGTCGGTCTTCAGGTAGTGCTGGTTGACCCAGCCGAGCTTGGCCATGTCGATGCGTGCGGCCTTGGAGTTGACGTTCTTCACGTCGAACAGCTCGATCAGCTCGGCCAGCGTGAACAGCTCCTGGTCGCCGTGCGACCAGCCCAGGCGCGCCAGGTAGTTGATCAAGGCATGCGGCAGGTAGCCGGCGTCCTTGTACTGCATGACATCGGCCGCACCGGTGCGCTTGGACAGCTTGGCGCCCTGCTCGTCCAGGATCATCGGCATGTGCGCGAACTTGGGCACGGTCGCCCCCAGCGCTTCATAGATGTTGATCTGGCGCGGGGTGTTGTTGATGTGGTCGTCGCCGCGGATGACCTCGGTGATGCCCATGTCCCAGTCGTCCACCACCACCGCGAAGTTGTAGGTGGGATAGCCGTCCGGGCGGAAGATCACCATGTCGTCCAGCTCAGCGTTGGCGATCTCGATCGGGCCCTTGATCAGGTCGTCGAACACCACCGTGCCGCCGATCGGATTCTTGAAGCGGATCACGCGGTTGGGATCGTCGCGATACGGCAGCTGCTGCTCGCGCGCGGCGCCGTTGTAGCGGGGCTTTTCCTGCTTGGCCATGGCGGCCTCGCGCATGGCGTCCAGCTCGGCGCGCGTTTCGTAGGCGTAATAGGCCTTGCCGTCGGCAACCAGCTGCTCGGCGACTTCCTTGTAGCGGGCCACGCGCTGGGTCTGGTAGATCGGGCCTTCGTTGTAGTCCAGGCCCAGCCAGTCCATCGCTTCGAGGATCGCGTCGATCGCGCCCTGGGTGCTGCGCTCGCGGTCGGTGTCCTCGATGCGCAGGACGAATTCGCCGCCGCGGTGACGCGCTTCCAGCCAGCAGTACAGCGCGGTGCGCGCGCCGCCGATGTGCAGGTAGCCGGTAGGACTGGGGGCGAAACGGGTACGGCAGGTCATGGAAGGCCCGGGAGCGACAGATGGAATCGGCCAATTTTACCCGCTGTCGGCTGATCAGGCCCGCGACGCCTGCCAGACGCCGGCCACGCCCGCGCCGGCTATCATTTGCACATGACCACGCTGTTCATCTCAGACCTGCACCTGGACGCCACGCGTCCGGCCATCACCACCCTGTTCCTGGACTTCCTCCAGCGCGAGGCCATGGGCGCCGACGCGCTCTACATCCTGGGCGACCTGTTCGAGGCCTGGGTGGGCGATGACGACCCGTCCGACCTGGCCACGGCCGTGGCCAAAGGCATCCGCGCGGTCAGCGATGCCGGCGTGCCGGTGTTCTTCATCCGCGGCAACCGTGATTTCCTGCTGGGCACCGATTACGCCCAGCGCTGCGGCATGCGGATCCTGCCCGACCCGGCGGTGGTGGTGCTGTACGGCACACCGACCCTGATCGGTCACGGCGATGCGCTGTGCACCTCCGATGCGGCCTACCAGGCCGTGCGCGCGCAGACCCGCGACCCGGCGTGGCAGGCCTACATGCTGTCCCAGCCGCTGGTCGCACGCCTCGCCTTTGCCGCGCAGGCGCGTGCCGCCAGCGCCGCGCACCAGGGCGGGATGAAGGGCGACAACGCCACCTTCGAGACCCTCACCGACGTGACCCCGGCCGAGGTCGAAGCGCTGTTCGTGCGCTACGGCATCGACCGCCTGATCCACGGCCACACCCATCGCCCCGCCGTGCACGAACTCACCGCAGGCGGCAAAGCCTGCACCCGCATCGTGCTGGGCGACTGGTATGAACAGGGCTCGGTGCTGCGCGTGACCCCGGAAGGCTTCGACCTGCAGTCGCTGCCGTTGGGCTGAAGCGGGGACCAGAATCGCGACTTTTGATGATCACAAGCATCAGCGCTCAATCGATGCGTTGAGGAGCAGGCAAAAATGAAGAAGCTCCCTTGGGCTCTTTTAGCCATTAGCGCTGCTTTCAATCTTTATTTGATCTACCTGCTATTGGATTCTTCGTTATCGCTTGATGACTCAAGGTCAAGCATCACGTTTCTCGAAGAACGTGGCGAACTTACGCGGGAGATTCTCAAGAAATACTGGGTCGGGAAGCCCGCAGATGAGGTTGGCCTGCTGGCGGAAGAAATGTCCCCAAAAGGTGTCGTCTGCAAGAAGACTGAGGAAGGCTCTTTTGAAATTGGAGAGCTGAAGTTCGTGATCAAAAATGGCGTTGTTGCCAAGGTCGAGTACTTCTGACTGCACAAGACAGTGCAAGCTCATGCCATTGCATCCTAGCGCTACCCGAGCAGCATTTAGATCTTTCACCTGCTCAGCCACCTACAGTTGCGAGCCTCTTCATCAGCGATGAAGCTTTGTCAGTTTTATGAGCCATCGCTGCTGAAGCAGCTTCTACGACAGCGGCTCAGCCTGCAGCCGGGCGCGGCGGTTCCAGCGCATGCAGCGCGTCGATTTCTTCCTGGTCAAAGCCGGCGAGCAGTCGCGCCTCGATGTTGAACGGGCCGCGCAGATAAGGGCCGGCGTACTCGCGCAGCAGCGCAAGGAACTTCGATCGCGGCTCCACACCTTCGCGCGCGCAATACCAGCGATACCAGCGCGAGCCGGCGGCGACGTGCGCCACTTCCTCGCGCAGGATCACCTCCAGCACGTCTACCGTCTCGGTATCGCCCAGCGCGGTGAGCTTGTCGATCATCGCCGGGGTCACGTCCAGGCCGCGCGCCTCCAGCACGCGCGGTACCAGCGCCATGCGCGCCAGGCCGTCGTGCGCGGTCTTCTCGCACATGTCCCACAGGCCGTTGTGCGCGTTGAAGTCACCGTAGTCGTAGCCCAACGCCTGCAGGCGCGTGCGCAGCAGGACGAAGTGGCGCGACTCATCGTGCGCGCAGCTGATCCAGTCGGTCTGGTACGGCGCCGGCGCATCACGGAAGCGATAGACCGCATCCCAGGCCAGGTCGATCGCGTTGAGTTCGATGTGCGCGATGGCGTGGATGAAGGCCGCGCGGCCTTCCACGCTGCCCAGGCCGCGCTTGCGCAGCTCGCGCTGGTGGACCAGGCGCGGCTGCTCCGGCCGGCCCGGCATCCGGATCGGTTCGGGTGGCGGCGCATCGGCAGGCAGGTCGAGTTCGCCGCGCGCGAACGCAGCGGCGTAGCGCTGGGTCAGCGCGACTTTCTCGGCGGTATCGGCGGCGGCCAGGCACTGGCGCGCGGCTTCGTATACGGACGTCATGGCGTCAATCGGCACCGCGCCCGCGCTCACTCGGTGGCGAAGGAGATGTCGCTGACCGCCTGACCCGGCGCCAGCGCGGCGACCTGCGCGTGCAGCTGGCCGGTCAGCGCGAAATGCGCGGCCAGCTCGGCCGGCTCCAGGTTGTCGGTTTCCAGCAGGCCGCCCAGCGGCAGCGGCACGCGCAGCGCCAGCACCTGGCCGGCCGCCGGCAGGCCGCCTTCCCGGATGCGCGGCGCGACCAGATCGAAACGGAACGCGTCGGCCACGAAATCGGCGTTGCCCAGCTGCGCGAGGAACTCGGGCACGTCGTCGGCGACTTTCTGCAGCAGCCCCTGCGCGCAGTCGAGCAGGTAGATGCCGTCATCGCCGACCAACTGCACGAAGGCATCGCCGGCCAGGGTCAGCATCAGCGGCTGCACGCCCTCGCCGGTCAGCCAGTGCCAGTCGGCCAGCAGTGTGTCGCGCCCGGCCTCGCCCAGCGCGACGGACAGCTCATCGAGCGTGATCGCCATGACGCGCGCGGATCAGACCGCGCGGCGCTTGAGCTTGGCCTGGTCCGAGCGCGACTGCTGGATGCGCTCGAAGTAGCCCGGATCGATGCCGGTCACGTAGTGGCCATCGAAGCAGGAGGAATCGAACTTCTCCAGGTTGCGATTGCCCTCGCGCACGGCCGCTTCCATGTCGGCGATGTCCTGGTAGACCAGCCAGTCCACGCCCAGGAACTTCTCGATCTCTTCCTCGCTGCGGGCGTTGGCGACCAGCTCCTCCACCGCCGGCATGTCGATGCCGTAGATGTTGGGATAGCGCACCGGCGGCGCGGCCGAGGCCAGGTACACCTTGCGCGCGCCGGCGTCGCGGGCCATCTGCACGATCTGCTGGCTGGTGGTGCCGCGCACGATCGAGTCGTCCACCAGCAGCACCACGCGGTTGCGGAATTCCAGGTTGATCGGGTTGAGCTTGCGGCGCACCGATTTCACGCGTTCGCCCTGGCCGGGCATGATGAAGGTGCGACCGACGTAGCGGTTCTTGATGAAGCCCTCGCGGTACTTCACGCCCAGCACGTTGGAGATTTCCAGCGCCGCGTCGCGTGAGGTATCCGGGATCGGGATGATCGTGTCGATGTCGTGGTCCGGGCGCAGGCGCAGGATCTTCTCGCCCAGCTTGATGCCCATGCGCATGCGCGCCTTGTGCACCGAGACGTTGTCGATCATCGAGTCGGGACGGGCGAAATACACGTATTCGAAGATGCACGGCGCGTGCTGCTGCGGCTCGGCGCACTGCTGGGCGAACAGCTCGCCGCGTGCGGTGATCACGATGCCCTCGCCCGGGGCCACGTCGCGGATGCGGGTGAAGCCCAGGATGTCCAGCGCGGCCGATTCGGAAGCGACGATGTATTCGGTGCCTTCGTTGTGCTCGCGCTTGCCCAGCACCAGCGGACGGATGCCATGCGGGTCGCGGAAGGCCACCAGGCCCAGGCCCAGCACCACGCTGACCACCGCATAGCCGCCCTTGCAGCGGCGGTGCACGCCGGCCACGGCGCGCAGGGCAGCCTCCGGCGAGAGCGTGCGCTGGGTGTCCAGCTCGTGGGCGAACACGTTCAGCAGCACTTCGCTGTCCGAGTCGGTGTTGATGTTGCGGCGATCCTGGGCGAACACGTCCTGGCGCAGCGCCTCGGTGTTGATCAGGTTGCCGTTGTGCGCCAGGGCGATGCCGTAGGGCGAGTTGACGTAGAACGGCTGGGCCTCGTCCATGCCTTCCGAACCGGCGGTCGGGTAGCGGCAATGGGCGATGCCCACGCGGCCTTCCAGCACGCTCATGGCCTTGGCGCTGAACACGTCGCGCACCAGGCCGTTGTCCTTGTGCACGCGCAGGCGCGTGCCATCGGCGGTGGCGATGCCCGCGGCATCCTGGCCCCGGTGCTGCAGCACCGTCAGGCCGTCATAGAGCTGACCGGCAACGTTCTGGTTGCCGACGATTCCGACGATGCCGCACATGGCGTTTCTCCGCTGTTTTCGCTGCGAGTGTTGCGTGGCTTAGAGCGGCCGTTCCTGGCCTGGTTGAGGTGCCACGACCCGTGCCGGGTCGCTTTCGTTGGGGCGCACTTTCGCCGGGTCGCCCTGTGGCGTGGCCGGGTCGTTCAGGGGCTTGGGCAGTCCGTTGGAGGAGGCTCCGCCGGCCTTGCCCAGTGCGTCGGACACCGTTTGCCCGAGTTGCGGCAGCTGTGCGGCTGCCTGCTGGAAGCTGTCGTTGAGGGCGCCATTATCGCCCGACACGGGCAGTTTGGTGACATCCATGTTGCGAAGCTGGTCCAGGTTCATGTCCCGCATGCCGGGCATCGACGGCATCTGCGGCATGGAAAAGTCCGGCAGCTGGGCGCGCATCCAGGCCGCGCCGGGTTCGATCACCGGCAGGATGTGGGACTGGCGCCAGCCGGCTTCGCCGGTCAGCGGGGTGAAGGACATCAGCAGGGTCAGCACGCAGGCGAAGAACGCGCCGCGCACCAGCCCCAGCCCGCCACCGGCCAGCCGGTCCACGCCGGACAGGCGCGTGTTGCGCACCGAGGCCTTGATGACCATGCCGATCAGGGCGACCACGATCATCACCCCGACGAAAGTCAGCGCGTAGCCGCCCAGGTAATCGGTCATGCCCGGGCGGGCGCCGCCGGCGAATCTGGTCGCTGCGTCGCCGCCGAACATGAAGGCGGCCCAGCCCGCCAGCAGCCAGGACAGGGTGCCGACGATGATCCCGACGAAGCCGCGCAGCAGCCCCAGCAGGGTGGACACCACGATCACGGTGCCCAGGACCAGGTCGATCATGCGCGGCGCGGCCGGGCGTGAATGAGGTTGGACGGGGGCATGGCGGTCATCGGTTCTCCTTCCCTGGACGAACGACGGGGCTTACGGATGCGGGCGCACGATCCCGGTCAGACCATTGCGCGCAGCCACCTGGGCCTTGAGCTGGTCGGCCTCGGCACGGGTGGAGACAGGCCCCACGCGCACCCGGAACAGGCGGCCGCTGTCGGTGGACACCGGCTCGACGAACGAGCTGAAGCCGTTGCCACGCAGCTTGTCGCGCAGCGCGTTGGCGTCGGTTTCCTTGCCGAACGCGCCGACCTGCAGGGCGAAGCCCACCCCGGTCGCGGCCGGCTTGGGCACCGCGGCCACCGGCGGCTTGGCCGGTTCGGCGGCCGGCTTGGGCGCGGCCGGGGTCGGCGCAGGCTTGGGCGCTTCGGGCTTGGGCGGCGCGGCGGCCGGCGGGGCCTGGGTGGCCAGCTGGGCGGCGTCGGGATTCGGCGCTGCCGCAGCCGGTGCGGCGGCAGCGGCGGCCGGCACGTCGGTGGTGGCGTCGAGCGAGATCACTTCAGCCTTCACGTCGCTGCGCACCTTGAGCGCGGCGATGCGGGCGATTTCGGCCTGCGACTGGTTGGCATACGGCCCCACGCGCACGCGCCAGGCCGGCTTGCCGCCGATGGTGGCGTCCTGGCGGAAGGCGTCCAGCCCGGACTGGCGCAGGCGGTCGATGACGATATCGGCATCGGCGGTGCTGGCGTAGGCGCCGAAGCTCACCGCGTAATCGCCGCCGGCCGTGACCAGGGGCAGGCCCTGGGCGTTGGTCGCCGCAGGCGCGGGCGGTGCATCGGCCGGGGCCAGGGTTTCGGTCGCCGGCTTGGGCTGGCCAGCTTGCGCGGGCATGCCGGTGGCGCCATTGGCGCCGGGCTGGCCCGGGGTCACCAGCGGCAGTTCGCGCGTCTCGAACTGGCCGTCCGGCGCGTTGGGCACATCGGTGGAGACATCGGCCACGCCGCTGTCGCTGGCCGGGCCCTTGACCAGCATGGGCAGGAAAATGACGGCCAGCGCCACGAGGACGATGGCGCCGATGATGCGGTTTCTCAAAGCGGTATCCATCGTCGTGGGCGACGGTGTCAGATGAAGAAGTTGCGAATTATAAGCGCGGTCCCCGTCCCGCTCCCCTCATCGGGCTGAATCCAGGATCGCCAGCGCTTCGGCCACGGTGTGGAAGGAGCCGAAGACCAGCACGCGCTCACCGGGTTTGGCCTGCGCGAGGGCAGCATCCAGCGCCTGCGCAACGGTCTCGAACTGCGAGCCTTGCGCGGCTTCAGTGTCCGCCAGCGCGCCCGCCAGCGCCGCGGCGGTCTGCCCGCGCGGCGTGCCCGGCTCCAGCCCGGCCAGCGACCAGTGTGTAATCTTCCCGGCCAGCGCATCGGCCACGCCGGCCACATCCTTGTCGGCCAGCGCGGCGAAGACCGCATGGGTCGGCATCGGCTGGCGATCCAGGAAGGCCGCCAGCTCGCGCGCGGCCTGCGGGTTGTGGGCCACGTCCACGCGGATCTCCACGCCGCCGCGCTCGAAGCGCTGCAGGCGCCCGGGCAGCTGCGCGCGCGCAATGCCGGCGGCGAAGACCGACGACGGCAGTTCATCCGGCAGCGCGCGCACGGCGGCCACGGCCGTGGCGGCATTGGCGCGCTGGGCCGGCGCGTCCAGCAGCGGGGCGGGCAGCAGAAGCTCGGTGCCGACCTCGCGCCAGCGCCACTGGCCGGCGCCGTCTTCGACCGGCTCATGGAAGAAATCGTTGCCCAGCTGGATCACCCCGGCGCCGATGGCATAGGCGTGGGCCAGCACGCTGGAGGGCGCGGTGACCTCGCCCAGCACCAGCGGCTTCCAGGCCCGCGCGATGCCGACCTTCTCCTTGCCGATGCTCTCGCGGTCCGGGCCGAGCCAGTCGGTGTGGTCGATGTCCACGGTGGTGATCACCGCCACGTCCGGATCGACCAGGTTGACCGCGTCCAGGCGCCCGCCCAGGCCCACTTCCAGGATCACCAGGTCCAGCCCGGCCCGCTGGAACAGCCACAGCGCAGCCAGCGTGCCGTATTCGAAATAGGTCAGCGGGATCTCGCCGCGCGCCGCGTCCACGGCCTCGAAACCGGCCATCAGCGCCGCGTCATCGGCCTCGACGCCGTCGATGCGCACGCGCTCGTTGTAGCGCAGCAGGTGCGGCGAGGTGTAGGCGCCGACCTTCCAGCCGCCGGCGCGGGCGATGGCCTCGATGAAGGCCACGGTCGAGCCCTTGCCGTTGGTGCCGCCGACGGTAACGACCTGGCGGGCCGAGCGCTCCAGTCCGAGCCGTTCGGCAACCGCGCGCACGCGGTCCAGCCCCAGTTCGATCGTGCTGGGGTGCTGGGCCTGGATGAAATCGAGCCAGGCGGACAGGGTCGTGGGACGGGACATCGGCGGGGACTGCACGAGCGAGGGGCACATATTGTGGACGCACCCCAGGCCGGGCGACATCCCGGGCGACGCGGAAGCGCCCGGGCGAATCCGTCAAATCGTTCAGGCCGTGCGCTGGCGCCCGATCGCCGGATCGCTGCGGCTGGGTTTGCCGGTTTCCAGGTGGCCGGCCAGGCGGCGCTTGAACGGAGTGCCGGGCTGCGAAACCTGCAGGTCGTACCAGTGGTCGCTGGCGGCCAGCGCGAACGTCAGTCGCTCGGTCTTGCCCGCGCCGAGGGCCACCGTGCGCGGCGTGGGATCGCCGTAGTCCAGCGCGCTGACCTGCAGCGTGGCCGGCTGCGCACCCGGATTGTGCAGGGCGAGCAGCAGCTGGTCGCCGCTGGCGGTGGCGACGACCTCGGGCACGCCCTGCCCCGCACCCGTGGCGCCTTCGAACTCGCGCAGGAAGCCGTTCGGCCCGTGCACCGCCAGCGCATAGGCGCCGGCCGGCAAGCCATGCGGCGCATCCTCGACCCGGCTGTGCGGCATCACCGTGTAGTACCAGGGGCCGGCCTCGCTGCCGTAGGCGTAGACGTTGAACACCGCCGCCGCATCGCCGTCGTTGACCAGGGTCAGGCGCAAGCCGTCAGCGCCGTGGTGCGCGTGCACCTGCAGCGCGTACGGCAACGCGCGCGCCGCGCGCTGGCCCGGCTCCTGTCTGGGCTGCTGCGGATGCGCCGGCACCACCGGCAGCGGCAGCTTGGCACTGGTGGCCATGCGTTCCAGGTAATCGGCCGTGGATGGCAACGCCATCAGCGCCGAGTCGTCCGGCGTGCGGAAGTCGAACACCGTGGTCAGGTCGCCGGTCACCGCACGACGCCACGGCGTGATGTTCGGCTCGGCCACGCCGAAGCGCTGCTCCAGCAGGCGCAGCACCGAGGTGTGGTCGAACACCTGCGAGTTCACCCAGCCGCCGCGCGTCCACGGCGACACCACCGTCAATGGCACGCGCACGCCCACGCCCACCGGCACGCCGCGATAGGACTCGCCGGCCACGTCCACCTGGCTCACGCCCATCGTCGCGTCCAGCGCCGGCAGCGGTGCGGGCATGTGGTCGAAGAAGCCGTCGTTCTCGTCGTAATTGATGATCACGCACGACTTGCCCCACACCTCGGGCTTGGCGGTCAGCGCATCGATCAGGCGCGACACCAGCGACTCGCCGTGCGCCGGCGTGGCTTCGGGATGCTCGCTGTACGGATACGGCGCGACGATCCATGACACCTGCGGCAAGGTGCCGGCCTGCACGTCAGCCGCGAACGCATCAACCAGATGCTGCGCGGTGCTCTGCTTGGCGTTGTCCGCGGTGGAACCTTCAACGATCGAACGCCCGCGCTTGTACAACTCACTGCTGGTGTCCATGTTGCGGAAGCGCGCGAACGAAGAAAGCGGGTTGTCGCCGTAGTTGTCGAACTCCTGATACACGCGCCAGTCGACGCCCGCGTCCTGCAGGCGTTCGGCATAGGTGGTCCATTCCATGCCGACGAAGCCCGGCTTGTCGCGCGTCATGTCCGCGGTCCAGTTGCCGTCGTCGGCGTTGTCGATCGACTGAGCGTTGAAGTTGCCCACCGTCATGCCGCTGGTGCCGCTGAAGAAGAACATGCGGTTCGGGTTGGTCGGCCCATGCAGCGAGCAGTAATAGCCATCGCACACGGTGAAGGCGTCGGCCAGCGCGTGGTAGTACGGAATGTCGACGCGACTGAAATGGCCCATCGCCATCTCGCTCTTGTACGGCACCCAGCTGTCGTATTCCTGCCAGCGCTTTGGGTCCTGCCCGTGACCGCCTTTCCACGAATGATCCAGGCTGGCGATCATCGGCGCGCGCGTGGTGTGTGTGTCCATCGCGAACGGCAGTCGCGTGCTGCCATCACCGGCCGGCTGCTTCCACACCGCATCGCCGTTGCGCAACTTGAGCGGGCGCGGATCGTCGAAGCCGCGCACGCCGCGCAGCGTGCCGAAGTAGTGATCGAACGAGCGGTTCTCCTGCATCACGATGATGAAATGCTCCACGTCCTGCAGCGTGCCGCTGCGCCCGGTGGCCGGCAGCGTGAGCGCGCGCGCGATGGACGCCGGCATCACGCCTGCAGCAGACAGCGCGGCCACGCGCGCAAGGAATTCTCGACGGGACAGCGTGGACATGCGCGATGGATCCTGGTGCGGGGATGAAAGACAACGCACCGGTATAAGACCGCCGCGCGTCAGATTGAAGACAGTGTGCGCGCAGTCGCGATGTCATCGGAACTTCATCTGACGTTGCCACGCTGCGCGCCGACGCGGCCCGTTGTTGCCGCCTCTTCCCTCCCCTTGCACCAGGTCACCCCCATGTTGAAATCCCTGCCCTGCCTGCGCCCGACGGCGCTTGCGATCGCGCTTGCCTGTGCGTTCCCGGATTTGGCCCATGCGGCCGACACGCCGGCCGTTGCGACCGTCGATGCCGATCCGGCCGTTGCCGAAGCCAGCGATGCCAAGCAGCTCGATTCGGTCTCCGTCGTCGCCCCGGGCGTGACCCGCCAGGTGCAGCGCGTCAGCCAGCAGGACATCGAGCGCCTCACGCCCGGCAGCAGCCCGCTGAAGGCCATCGACAAGCTGCCCGGCGTGCAGTTCCAGTCGGCCGACGCCACCGGCGCCTACGAATGGGCCACCGCGATCTACCTGCACGGTTTCGACCAGAGCCGCCTGGGCTTCACCCTGGATGGCGTGCCGCTGGGCAACATGAGCTACGGCGTCACCAACGGCCTGTCGATCACCCGCGCGATCCAGTCCGAGAACATTGGTTCGGTTGAACTGGCGCAGGGCGCCGGCGCCCTGGGCACCGCGTCCAACAGCAACCTCGGCGGCACGCTGCAGTTCTACTCGGCCGATCCGTCCAGCGAATTCGGCGCGCGCGTCAGCCAGACCTTCGGCTCGGACAGCGCCAAGCGCACCTTCGTGCGCGTGGATACCGGCGATTTCAACGGCTTCTCCGCCTATGCGTCTTACGCGTCCTCAGACATGGACAAGTGGAAGGGCGACGGCATCCAGAAGTACGAGCAGTTCAACACCAAGGCCGTCTACGCCTGGGGCGATGGCAACCGCATCAGTCTGTTCGTGGACAAGTCGCGCCGCAAGGAACAGGACTACATGGACCTGTCGCTGGTCAGCCAGAAGGCGCTGGGCTGGAACTGGGACTACCTGACCCCGGATTGGGCCACCGCCTCGCAGATGGCCAACGCCTACCAGACCACCGGCGCCTATGCCGGCGTGGCCAACGGCTATCCGACCTCGCTGGCGGCACTGCCCGACGATTACGACTGGCTGGACTCGACCTATTACTGGGGTGCGGGCCTGCGTGACGACACCCTGGCCTCGCTGGCCGGCAGCTTCAACCTGGGCGGCGCGGCCACGCTGGATGTGACCGGCTATTACCACGGCAATCGCGGCGAAGGTCAGTGGATCACCCCGTACGTGCCCTCGGTAACCGAGTCGCTGTCGATGCGCACCACCGACTACGGCCTGGATCGCTTCGGCGCGACCGGCGCGCTGAAGTTCACCGTCGGCATCCACGACATCGAGATCGGCGGCTGGGCCGAGAACAGCCAGAACACGCAGGAGCGCAACTACTTCCTGCTGGATGCGCCGCTCACCACGGTCTACAACTTCTATGACGTGGGCACGCCGTTCCTGCGCCAGTTCCTGCAGAAGTACCAGACCAACACGCGCATGGCCTACGTGCAGGACACGATGCACCTGATGGACGAGCGCCTGACGGTCAACTTCGGCGCCAAGGCGATCAGCACCGAAACCACCGCGCGCTCGCTGGTGGCCAGCAGCTCGTATGCGCAGGGCAGCATCAAGGCCGATGACAGCTTCCTGCCGCAGGTCGGCGCCAGCTACAAGCTGGACGAGGCGCAGGACGTGTACGCGTCCTACAGCAAGAACATGGCCGCGTTCGATTACAGCCCGTTCGCCACCGGCCAGGTCACCTTCGACAGCCTGCGCTCCACGCTCAAGCCCGAGGAATCGCAGACCCTGCAGCTGGGTTATCGCGTCCACGGCGACCAGATCGAAGCCTCGGCCGGCGTCTACTACACCCAGTTCAAGAACCGCCTGCTGACCACCTCACCGTGCAGCGCGATCCAGACCTGCTCGGCGATCCTGAGCAACGTCGGCGACGTGGAAAGCACCGGCGTGGACCTGGCCGTGATCTGGAAGCCGATCGACGGCCTGAGCTGGCTCAACACCGTCTCGCTGGACCGCTCCAAGTACCAGGACGACTACCTCAACAACGGCGTGGTCGAGACCAGCGGCAAGTACGTGGTCGGCATCCCGTCGGTGATGGTGTCCTCCAGCCTCAACTACCGCCTGGACGGCTGGAAGTTCGGCCTGGACGGTAAGTACACCGGCCGTCGCTACATCACCTACCTCAACGACTCGCGCGTGCCGGCTTACACGGTGTTCAACGTCAGCGCCGGGTATGACTTCGGCCAGGTAGGCTTCCTGTCCAACGTCGGTGTGTCGCTGAACATCACCAACCTGGCGGACAAGCGGTACTTCGCCACCACCGGCACCAACGGCTATGTCGCCGCCGACCCGGACGGCTACAACCAGACCCTGATGGCCGGCGCGCCGCGCCAGGCGTTCTTCACCCTCGACGCCAGCTTCTGATCCACCGGCCCGGCCGGCCCTCAAGGGCCGGCCGGCGCCCGGATCGTGTCAGGTGAAACGGTTTCGAACGCCCCGGCGCTTATAATCCGCGTCCTCTTCAGGTTTGGGTTCTCTCGCACCATGGCGGACACGATGAAGGCGCTGGTCAAGCGCGAAGCAGGCAAGGGCATCTGGATGGAACAGGTGGCCAAGCCGGTGCCAGGCCCGAACGAGGTGCTGGTCAAGCTGGAAAAGACCGCGATCTGCGGCACCGACCTGCACATCTACCTGTGGGACGAGTGGAGCCAGCGCACCATCAAGCCCGGCCTGACCATCGGCCATGAATTCGTCGGCCGCATCGCCGAGCTGGGCTCGGCCGTAACCGGCTACCAGGTCGGCCAACGCGTCTCGGCCGAAGGCCACATCGTCTGCGGCCATTGCCGTAATTGCCGTGGCGGCCGCCCGCACCTGTGCCCGAATACCGTCGGCATCGGCGTCAACGTCAACGGCGCCTTCGCCGAATACATGGTGATGCCGGCCAGCAACCTGTGGCCGATCCCCGACCAGATCCCGAGTGAGCTGGCCGCGTTCTTCGATCCCTACGGCAATGCAGCGCACTGCGCGCTGGAGTTCGACGTGATCGGCGAGGACGTGTTGATCACCGGCGCCGGCCCGATCGGCATCATCGCCGCAGGCATCTGCAAGCACATCGGCGCGCGCAACGTGGTGGTCACCGACGTCAACGATTTCCGCCTCAAGCTCGCCGCCGACATGGGCGCCACGCGCGTGGTCAACGTCGCCAACACCTCGCTCAAGGACGTGATGGCCGACCTGCACATGGAAGGCTTCGATGTGGGCCTGGAGATGAGCGGCAATCCGCGCGCCTTCAACGACATGCTCGACTGCATGTATCACGGCGGCAAGATCGCGATGCTCGGCATCATGCCGCGCGGCGCCGGCGCGGATTGGGACAAGATCATCTTCAAGGGCCTCACCGTGCAGGGCATCTACGGCCGCAAGATGTACGAGACCTGGTACAAGATGACGCAGCTTGTTCTAAGCGGTTTCCCGCTCGGCAAGGTGCTCACCCACCAGCTGCCGATCGACGAGTTCCAGAAGGGTTTCGACCTGATGGAAGAAGGCAAGGCCGGCAAGGTCGTGCTGAGCTGGAACTAAAAACTCCAGTGAGCTGACAACAAAGGCGCCGCGAGGCGCTTTTGCTATTTGCAGCGCCAGACAACGGCGTTGTTGCCGAGGGAAACGCGTAAGCGACCGCACCGAATCAGTGCGACGTTCCAAACCCCAAAAACACACAAGGCGCCTTGCGGCGCCCTGTGCTTGATTCACCCCACCTGCGCCTTAGTTGGCGACGGTGATGCTCACCACGAAGCGGCTGTCGGCGATGTCGCCGTAGGCATCGCGGCCGTCGCCGTCGGTGCCGATGTAGGCCGCCGTCAGCGTTGCCGGGCCGAACGACTTGGCCAGGCTCACCGAGAAATCCTTGTAGTCGCGACCGACGTTGCCATCGGCGAAT
Organism: Pseudoxanthomonas sp. GM95; assembly: GCF_900109775.1. Taxonomy (GTDB): domain Bacteria; phylum Pseudomonadota; class Gammaproteobacteria; order Xanthomonadales; family Xanthomonadaceae; genus Pseudoxanthomonas_A. The sequence continues at coordinate 563,018 of NZ_FOAX01000001.1, read as the reverse complement.
TCGGTCACGCCACCGGTGGCGGCGATGGTGAAGTCGTTCGGCAGGCCCCAGCTCACGCCACCCTGGTAGTACCAGCTGTCGGTGTCGGACTTGAACACGTCGTTGGTGTAGGCCACCAGCGCGGTGAAGTGCTCGGCGAAGGTCGCCTTGCCGATGTATTCGTTGTAGTTGCCCGAGCCGGCGCCCGGATAGTTGTAGCGGTTGACCATGAAATCGAGGTTGAGCCACGAGGCCGCATCGATGTTGTAGCCGACGAAGGTATCCACTTCGTAATCCGGATCACCTGCGCCGAAGTCCACGTTCGACGCCCACACGCCGGCATAGATACCGATCGGGGTGGTGTAGGTCAGGCCGGGCTGGAAGGCCGGACCGATATCGGTCTGCGACAGGCCGCGGAAGCGGTAGTCGGTGGTCGCGGTCAGCGACCAGGCCCAGGGCGATTCGGCTTCTTCGGTGGCTTCCTGGGCGAAGGAGACCATCGGCAGACCGGCCAGGGCAACAATCAGGGCATAGTGCAACTTCGTGGACTTCATCGGACTCTCCTGCATGGGTGGGGTACGGAGACTTGCCTGCTTCAGCCACCGCGCGTCTTGCGACGCGCTGCGTGGTTTTACTAATTCTTAACCACCCCGATATTGCGTTGCGGCAACTCCTGCCGTCAACCCCACGCCAAAATTACATTTGCAACCGTCATTGCCCCTCGAAAACGCCAAAAAATGCCGGCTGCAACAACACCGGTTGGCCCGGCTGCGGCACCTGCGCACTGGCCGGCAATTCCAGTTCCAACGGCGTGCCATCGCCCAGCTGCACATGCAGGCGCAGCCGCGGCCCACTGCGCTGCACGCTGGACACCGTCGCCGACCAACCCGCCTGGCCCGCTTCGACCAGGCGTAGATCCTGCGGACGCACGAACAGCGACACCGGGCCGTCTGGCGCGCGGCTCCCCGCCGGCACCTCCAACTGTAAACCCTGCACCTGTAGCTGCCCGCCCGCCTTGGTGCCGGCCACGCGATTGGCTTCGCCAACGAAGCCGTACACGAACGGCGACGCCGGCTGGTCGTAGACCTGCGCGGGCGTGCCGACCTGCTCGATCCGGCCCTTGCTCAGGATCGCCACGCGGTCGGCCAGTTCCAGCGCTTCTTCCTGGTCGTGGGTGACGAACACGGTGGTGACGCCGGTGGCTTCATGCACCTGGCGCAACCAGCGGCGCAGATCGCGGCGCACCTGCGCATCGAGCGCGCCGAAGGGTTCGTCCAGCAGCAGCACCTTCGGCTCGATCGCCAGCGCGCGCGCCAGGGCGACACGCTGGCGCTGGCCGCCGGAAAGCTGAGCCGGATAGCGCTGGCCCAGCCCTTCCAGCTGCACCAGCGAGAGCAACTCCTGCACGCGCGCGTTGATCCTGGCTTTCGGCCAGCGCGCCTGGCCACGGCGCACCTTGAGGCCGAAGGCGATGTTCTCGTCCACGCGCATGTGCTTGAACAGCGCGTAGTGCTGGAACACGAAGCCCACCCCACGCTGCTGCACCGGCAGCGCGGTCGCATCGATGCCGTCGAACAGCACGCGGCCCCCGTCGGCATGTTCCAGCCCGGCGATCACGCGCAGCAGCGTGGTCTTGCCCGAGCCCGAAGGGCCCAGCAAGGCCAGCAGTTCGCCCGGACGGATATCCAGGCTGATGTCATCCAGCGCGGTGAAGGCGCCGAAGCGCTTGCCCAGATGTTCGACGGTGATGCCCATGCGAATCAGGAATCCTTGCAGCGTGTGGTCAGTGTCGGTGGCTGGCGGCGAGCGCCTCGCCGTGGCGCCATTCCAGCCAGGTCTTGAGCACCAGGGTGACCAGCGCGCTCAGCGCCAGCAGCGAGGCAGCGGCGAAAGCCGCACTGTAGGCGTATTCGTTGTAGAGGATTTCCACGTGCAGCGGCAACGTGTTGGTGCGCCCGCGGATATGGCCGGACACCACCGACACCGCGCCGAACTCGCCCATCGACCGCGCGCTGCACAACAGCACGCCGTACAGCAGCGCCCAGCGGATGTTGGGCACGGTCACGCGCCAGAAGGTCTGCCAGCCGTTGGCGCCCAGGCTCAGCGCGGCCAACTCCTCGTCGCTGCCCTGCTGCTCCATCAGCGGCATCAGTTCGCGGGCGATGAAGGGAAAGGTCACGAAGGTCGTGGCCAGCACGATGCCCGGCAGCGCGAACACGATCTTGGGCAGCTGGATCAGCGTGTCGCCCAGCAGCGGCAGGTCCACGCGCCAGCCGTGGTCGATCAGCGGCCAGGCCCAGCCCTGCGCGCCGAAGATCAGCACGAACACCAGCCCCGCCACCACTGGCGACACCGCGAACGGCAAGTCGACCAGGCTGACCAGAATGCGTTTGCCGCGGAACTCGTGCTTGCTCACCGCCCAGGCCGCGGCCACGCCGAAGATCAGGTTCAGCGGCACCACGATCGCGGTGACCACGAAAGTCAGGCGGATCGCGGCCAGCGCGTCCGGATCACGGATGGCTTTCAGGAAGGCGTCCAGGCCGCCGCGCAGCGCTTCGCTGAAAACCAGCACCAGCGGCAGCAGCAGGAACGACAGCAGGAACAGCAACGCCAGCACGACCAGCGTCCATTTCATCCACGCAGGTTCCGTGGTCGGTGCACGCGGATGGGACACGCGCGGCAGCGTCACGGCGGCCATCAGACCAGCGCCTTCATGCCGCGACGCTGCAGGCGCGCCTGCAGCGTGTTGATGATCAGCAAGAGCACGAAGGACAGCAGCAGCATCGCCGCGGCGATCGCGGTGGCGCCGGCGTAGTCGAATTCTTCCAGCTTGATCGTGATCAGCAGCGGCGCGATCTCCGACACGCCCGGCAGGTTGCCGGCGATGAAGATCACCGAGCCGTATTCGCCCACGCCACGCGCGAACGCCAACGCAAAGCCCGACAGCACCGCCGGCCATACCGACGGCAGCACCACCGAGACCACCGTGCGCAGGCGGCTGGCGCCCAGGCTGGCGGCGGCCTCTTCCAGCTCTTTTTCCGCCTCGGCCAGCACCGGCTGGACCACGCGCACCACGAACGGCAGGCCGATGAAGACCAGCGCCACGGTGATGCCCAGCGGCGTGTAGGCGACCTTGATGCCGGCGCCTTCCAGCCACTGCCCGATCCAGCCCGTCGGGCCGTAGAGCTGGGTCAATGCAATGCCGGCCACGGCCGTGGGCAGGGCGAACGGCAGGTCGATCATCGCGTCGAACAGGCGCTTGCCCGGGAAGTCATAACGCACGAACACCCACGCCACCAGCGTGCCCGCCACCGCGTTGAACGCGGCCGCTGCCAATGCAGTGCCGAAGCTGATGCGCAGCGCAGCCAGCACGCGCGGATCGGTCCACACCGCCCACAGTCCGTGCCAGCCCAGGCCCGCCGATTTGATGAAAACGCCGGCCAGCGGCAACAACACGATCAGCCCGAGCCACAACAACGTTGTGCCCAGGCTGAGGCCGAAGCCGGGGATCACCCGCCTTCGGCGCACACGCGGCGCGGTGACGCTGGCCGTGCTCAACGCTTCTTGCCTGCCAGCATCTTGTCGAACTCACCGCCATCGGCGAAGTGCGTGGCCTGCGCCTTGGCCCAGCCACCGAAGGCCTCATCGATCGTCACCAGCTTCACTTTCGGGAAGCGCGCGATGTCGGCCGGATCGGCGAACTCGGGATGACGCGGGCGGTAGTAGTTGTGCGCGATGATCTTCTGCGCCTCGGGTGTGTAGAGGAAATCCAGGAACGCCTGCGCCTCGGCACGCGTGCCGTGCTTGTCGACGTTCTTGTCCACCAGCGCCACCGGCGGCTCGGCCAGGATCGACAGCTTGGGCACGACGATGTCGAACTTGTCCGGGCCCAGTTCTTCCTGCGACAGGAAGGCCTCGTTCTCCCAGGCCAGCAGCACGTCACCGATGCCACGCTGGACGAAGGTGGTCGTGGCGCCGCGGGCGCCGGTGTCGAGCACCGGCACGTTGTTGTACAGCGCGGTCACCATGCGCCGGGTCTTGGCTTCATCGCCCTTGAAGATGTACTGGCCGTAGGCCCACGCCGCCAGGTAATTCCAGCGGGCGCCACCGGAGGTTTTGGGGTTCGGCGTGATCACCGCCACGCCCGGCTTGAGCAGGTCCGGCCAGTCCTTGATCTTCTTCGGATTGCCCTTGCGCACCAGGAACACGATCGTCGAGGTGTACGGCGTGCTGTTGTCGGGCAGGCGTTTCTGCCAGTCGGCCGGCAGCAGCTTGGCCTTGTCGGCGATGGAGTCGATGTCGTAAGCCAGCGCCAGGGTGACGATGTCCGCTTCGAGCCCGTCGATCACCGCGCGCGCCTGCTTGCCCGAGCCGCCGTGCGAGGACTCCACCTGGATCGGCGCGCCGTGCTTGGCCTGCCATTCCTTGGAGAACTCGGCGCTGAGGTTGCGGTACAGCTCGCGGGTGGGATCGTAGGAGACGTTGAGCAGCTGCTTCTGCTGCGCGGTCGCGCCGGCGGCGATGGTGAGCACGCAGGCCGCCATCGCAGCCGCGAAAACCTGGCGCAGACGGCGGAATCGAGTTGTCGACATGGCAAACCTCGTGGGCGGGGGCGGCAGGGCCGCGTTCAGGGAACGTCATGCTGCACAGGCATGAGTGTGCCGCGAAATGATGAAACCGTGCGACCTTATCGCCAACAGGAATCAGGCGGATGACCATAACGGCATCGCCGGAGCCGCCGCGTAAAATGGCGGCCCGTTCAGCTGCCCCAGGCCTTCGCCCGATGACCGACGCCCGCCCCGCCCTGACCCACCGCTACGCCGAGGAACTGGAGGGCATCCGCGATGCCGGGCTGTTCAAGTCCGAGCGCATCATCACCGGCCCGCAGTCGGCGGAAATCACGCTGGAAGACGGCCGCACGGTGCTGAATTTCTGCGCCAACAACTACCTGGGCCTGGCCGACCATCCGGACATCATCGCCTCGGCGAAGGCGGCGCTGGATACGCACGGCTTCGGCATGGCCTCGGTGCGCTTCATCTGCGGCACCCAGGACCTGCACAAGCAGCTGGAAGCCAAGATCGCGCAGTTCTTCGGCAAGCAGGACACGATCCTGTACGCGGCCTGCTTCGACGCCAACGGCGGCCTGTTCGAGCCGCTGCTGGGCGAGGACGACGCGATCATCTCCGACAGCCTCAACCACGCTTCGATCATCGACGGCGTGCGCCTGTGCAAGGCCAAGCGCTTCCGCTACGCCAACTGCGACATGGCCGATCTGGAAGCACAGCTGCAGGCGGCCGATGCGGCCGGCTGCAAGACCAAGTTGATCACCACCGATGGCGTGTTCTCGATGGACGGCTTCATCGCACCGCTGGATGAAATCACAGCGCTCGCGCAGAAGTACGGCGCGCTGGTGCACATCGACGAATGCCATGCCACCGGCTTCCTCGGCGACACCGGCCGCGGCTCGGCCGAGGTGAAGGGCGTGCTGGACAGGATCGACATCATCACCGGCACCCTGGGCAAGGCGATGGGCGGCGCGCTGGGCGGCTTCACCACCGCCAGCGCCGAGGTGATCGAGCTGCTGCGCCAGCGCTCGCGTCCGTACCTGTTCTCCAACTCGTTGCCGCCGCACGTGGTGGCCGCCGGCATCACCGCGTTCGACATGCTCGACGCCGCCGGCGACCTGCGCACGCAGCTCAAGGAGAACACCGCCTACTTTCGCGAAAAGATGACCGCCGCAGGTTTCGACGTGAAGCCCGGCGTGCACCCGATCAGCCCGGTAATGCTCTACGACGCGCCGCTGGCCCAACGCTTCGCCCAGCGCCTGCTGGAAGAAGGCATCTACGCGATCGGATTCTTCTTCCCGGTCGTGCCCAAGGGCCAGGCGCGCATCCGCACCCAGATCAGCGCCGCCCATACCCGTGCGCACTTGGACCAGGCCATCGATGCATTCACCCGCATCGGCCACGAGCTGGGCGTGTTGAAGGGCTAAGCCTTTCCGATGCGGACCGTCCTGCGTCGTCGCCTGTTGCTGGCCGCACAGACCGACGCGCAGGCGCAGCTCAAGGATGGGATCTGGACCACGCGCTGCCTGCATTGCCGGCGCGTGCTGCAGCTCCGCGCCGATGGCGAACCGCTGGGCCTTGTGACGCTGGAGCATGTGGTGCCGCAGAGCTGGTTTGGACTGATGCCAGCGCAGCTATTGACCTCGCGCGTGGGCGACGACGCGGACGATCCACGCAATCTGGCCCTGGCCTGCGCGGCGTGCAATCACGGCAAAGGCAGGCGCCATGACGCGCATGGGCCGCTCGACACGCGCGCCGTCGAAGTCGTCACGGCACTGCTGGCGACGCGTCTTTCGCGCTGGCGCGCGCCGCCTAGCCCGTAGCTGAAGGCGGCGCCAACGCGCGCACTTCGTCCGGCGTCAGGTCGCGCCACGTGCCTTTCGCCAACTCGCCCAACGGCAGCTCGCCGATCGCCACGCGCACCAGGCGTAGCGTGGCCAGGCTGTAAGCCTCCAGCAGCCGGCGGATCTGGCGGTTGCGGCCCTCGTCCAGGGTGATTTCCAGCCACGCATTGCGCGCACCACTGCGCAGCAGCGTCGCGCGTGCGGCGCGCAGGTGTTCGCCCTCGACCGAAGTGCCCTGCTCCAACTGCTGCAGCAGCGCCGGATCGGGGATCGCATCGACCTGGACGTGGTAGGTCTTCGAAGGACCCGTCGCGGGATCGGTGATGGTCGCGGCCCAGACCGGATCGTTGCTCATCAACAACAGGCCTTCGCTGGCCTTGTCCAGGCGCCCGACCGGCGCAAGCCAGGGCAAGCCGGCCCCATCGAAGCAGCGATAGATCGTGTCACGCCCCCGCTCGTCGGCCGCAGTCGTGACCAGGCCGCGCGGCTTGTTGAGCATCAGGTAGCGGCGCGGCGCGGCGGCATCGGCCAAGCCATCGACTTCGATACACGAGCGCCCGGCAATCGTCGGAAATTCGGGATCCAGCACCACGCGACCATCGACGCGGACGCGGCCGATCGCGATCCAGCGCGCGGCCTCCGTACGCGAGCACAGCCCCAGCTTGGACAGCGCACGCGCAAGCCCGTGCCGGGGCGCGCTCACGGGAGCCGGCTTACGGACCGTCATGTCGGATCGTCAGGACATCGGCCGACACGCAGGTCGGCCACGGATTACTTCTTCGGTGCCGGCTCGGCCACGGCCGGCGTTGCGGCCGGAGTGGTCGTCGCCTCACCCGGCGCGGCCGGTGCAGCAGCGGCGGGCTTGGCCTTGACCACGCGCACGCCACGCGACTTCATCCACGCGTCGAACTCGTCGGCGGTCATGCGCTTGCCGCCCTGGTTCATGTCGAACCGCCAGGGCGAATTGTCGAACTGGGTTTTGGGCTTGTAGCCGGCCGGATCATTGGCCTTCAGTGCCGGGGCCGCCATCGCCAGCTCGCGGCAACCATCGACCTTCAAGCGCAGCAGCACGCGGTCCACCGACTGCGCTTCGTCATACGACTGGGCCAGCACGCCGCTGGGCGCGCCCAAGCGCGTGGTGTTGGCGAACAACTCCACCGCAACCGGCGGCAGGATGGTGGCGCGCTGCGGGATCGGCTGCGGGCTGACGCCAGTGCAGTTCTGGGCCTGCTGGGCGTGTGCAAACGGAGCAACGGCGAGCAGGGACAGCACCGCAAGAGAGGTCGCGCGCATGGAAGAGGCATCGCCTGAAAAAGAGTTGCGCGAGTGTAGGCAAGCGACCCGCCCGCGATCAACCGTTACGCGATGTTTTTGGCGCAAATGACTGAAATAAAAGACTGAATACGCATCAAGTGCATTGTCGTGCCTGCGCGGACCGCTCAAAAGAAAAGCCCGGCGCGAGGCCGGGCTTTTCCTGAGTCCGAAGGAGGCTACGGCAAGCCGCAGCGTTCCCCGCGAACGGCCAGATTAGTTCTGGACGTTCAGCTCGGTGCGACGGTTCTTCGCACGGCCTTCGGCAGTCTCGTTGGTGTCGATCGGACGGCTCTCGCCGTAGCCAACCGGACCCTGCAGACGCGAAGCCGACACGCCGTTGCTGGTCAGGTAGTCGTACACGGCCTTGGCGCGACGCTCCGACAGCTTCTGGTTGTAGGCGTCGGTACCGACGGAGTCGGTGTGACCGGCGACTTCAACCTTCAGGTCGGGGTAACGGTTCAGGATCTGGGTGGCTTCAGACAGGATCGCCACGGCGTCCGGACGCAGGGTCGCCTTGTCGAAGTCGAAGTTCACACCCTTCAGGTCGATGGTGACCGGAGCCGGGCAGCCGTCCGGACCGATGGTCTGGCCAGCCTGCGAACCGGGGCACTTGTCGTCGCAGTTGTTGACGCCGTCACCGTCGTCATCCAGATCGGCGCAGGTCTGTGCCGGCGGCGGCGGCGGCGGCGGAGCAACCGGCGCAGCCTTGGTGCCCAGCGGGATCACGACGCCGACCGAGGCCAGCACGTCACCGAAGTACGACTCGTCCGGAGCGCGAACGCTCTGGTCGTTGAAGTCAGCGCGGTAGGCGACTTCGGCGCGCACGGCGACCTTGCTTTCGAAGGTGGTCTGCAGACCGACGCCGACCTTGGCGGCGAAGTTGCCGTCCTTGCTCTCACCCGGAGAGTTCGGGCTCGGGAACGCGTCGAACTCTTCTTCCGAGCGCTGGTAGCCCAGGCCCATCAGCACGTACGGGTTCCAGCCACGGCCTTCGGCGATGAAGTGGCGACGCAGGTCGAACGAGATGCCGTACTGCGACCAGTTCAGGCCGTCTTCCGGATCCATTTGCGGGTTCTGGTAGTTCAGTTCACCGTCGAGCGACCAGTTCGGGCTGATGAACTTGCCCAGGCCGATCGAGGCAAACGGCGCGTCGTCCGTGTTGCGATCGCTGTCCTGCATGTTGTAGCCAACAGCACCGGTGAGGTACCAACGGTCATCAAACTCCTGAGCCGAAGCGGCCTGCGCCACGCTCAGTCCGGCCAGCATTGCGGCACAGAGAAGTTTCTTGTTCATTTGCGACTCCTTGAGAATCAGGGTTTTGAAAACCGTTTGCGTGGGAGCGGGGACATCCCCGGCCTTAACTGCATTCAGTCGAATGTTTGATCAGCGGTCAGGCCGTCAACACCGGCGCAGATTATGCAGGGGGTCGTGAAGACCACGTTAACAGCAGCCTAACAACTTGGCCGGCGTTCCTGCTCTGTGCGGGGCACGTTATACGGGCGCGAAAGCGCACGCGGTGTGAAATCGGCGCGCGGGAGTTGTATCCAAATCGTTCATTGGCTGCCGTTCAGCGCATCGCAAACTGGCAGTAGCGCGCGTTGCGCTTGCTGCCCCGACGGCTTTACGGCAATGTGCGCGCACCTTCCGTACGCAAGCGTATTGAGATGCCCAGCTCCGATCTGCGCCAGGCCTCGACCGACCTCACCTCGCCCTACCCGCATCTGTTAAAGCCGCTCGATCTGGGCTTCACCACCCTGCGCAACCGGGTGTTGATGGGGTCCATGCACACCGGCCTGGAGGATCGCGCCGCGGACTTCCCCAAACTGGCGGCCTACGTGGCCGAGCGGGCCGAGGGCGAAGTCGGGTTGATCGTCACCGGCGGGTTCGCGCCCAACCTGGTCGGCTGGCTCAAGCCGTTCGGTGGCAAGTTGTCCTGGCCGTGGGAAGTGCGCCCGCACCGCGCGGTGACCGCCGCGGCGCATGCGCACGGGGCGAAGATCTGCGCCCAGCTGCTGCACGCCGGCCGCTACGCCTACCACTCGCTGTCAGTGGCGCCCTCGAAGCTGAAGGCGCCGATCAACCCCTTCACCCCGCGTGCCCTCAGTGCGCGCGGGGTCGAACGCCAGATCGATGCCTACGCCCACGCCGCACGCCTGGCGCGCGAGGCAGGCTACGACGGCGTCGAGGTGATGGGCTCGGAGGGTTACCTGATCAATCAATTCACCGCTGCGCGCACCAACCAGCGTAGCGATGCGTGGGGCGGCGATGCCGCGCGGCGGATGCGCTTTGCGGTGGAGATCGTGCGCCGCGTGCGTGAAGCCTGCGGGCCGGACTTCATCGTGATCTACCGCCTGTCGCTGGTGGATCTGGTCGAAGGCGGCAACGCGTGGCCGGAGATCGCTGCCCAGGCACGCGCGGTGGAAGCCGCCGGCGCCACGCTGATCAACTCGGGCATCGGCTGGCATGAAGCGCGCATTCCGACCATCGTCACCTCGGTGCCACGCGCCGCCTTTGCTGATGTCACCGCCAAGCTCAAGGGCGAAGTGCGCGTGCCGGTGATCGCGACCAACCGCATCAACATGCCGCAGGTGGCCGAGGACATCCTGGCCGGCGGCAAGGCCGACATGGTGTCGTTGGCGCGGCCGCTATTGGCCGATCCGCAGTGGGTGCGCAAGGCACGCACGAATCAGGCCACGCGCATCAATACCTGCATCGCCTGCAACCAGGCCTGCCTGGACCACGTGTTCCAGAACAAGCGCGCCAGCTGCCTGGTCAATCCGCGCGCCTGTGCGGAAACCGAACTGGTGTATCGCAAGACCGCGGCGCCACGTCGCATCGCCGTGGTCGGCGCAGGCCCGGCGGGCCTGGCCTGCGCCACGGTCGCCGCCGAGCGCGGCCATCAGGTGACGCTGTTCGAAGGCAGCGGCGAGATCGGCGGACAGTTCAACTACGCCAAGCGCATTCCCGGCAAGGAAGAATTCCACGAAACGCTGCGCTACTTCCGCCAGCGCATCGACGACACCGGCGTGACCCTGTGCCTCTCCACGCAGGTCGATGCGCAGGCGTTGCGGAATTTCGATGAGGTCGTGCTCGCCACCGGCATCACGCCGCGCCAGGTGGACTTCGCCGGCGCCGATCATTCCAAGGTTGTGAACTATGTCGACGTGCTCTCCGGCCGCGTGGTGCCGGGCAAGCGCGTCGCACTGATCGGTGCCGGCGGCATCGGCTTCGATGTCGCCGAATTCCTCGTGCAGGAAGGCGCTTCGCCCAGCCTCGATCCGCAGCGCTGGATGCGCGAATGGGGCGTCGACACAAGTTTCGAATCACCAGGCAGCCTCACCAAGCCGCAGCCCGAAGCGCCGGCACGCGAGGTCTGGTTGCTGCAGCGCTCGCCCGGCCGGCCCGGTGCAAAACTCGGCAAGACTTCGGGCTGGGTGCACCGCGCCACGCTCAAGGCCAAGCAGGTGCGCATGCTTGGCGGTGTCGAATATCTCGGCGTCGATGATGAAGGCCTGCACGTGCGCATCGAGGCGAGCACGCAGACCTTGCCCGTGGACACGATCGTGATCTGTGCGGGTCAGGAACCACGCCGCGAACTGTTCGATGCGCTCAAGAAAGCAGGCATCAATGCACATCTGATTGGCGGTGCCGATGTCGCGGCAGAACTCGATGCAAAGCGTGCGATCGATCAAGCCAGCAGGCTCGCCGCCACGCTGTGAAATCGCGCGATGCGTGCTGCAAAGCGGCATCGCGGATCGCCTGTCATGAGACGCTGGCTTGCCTAGTCAGCAGCGTGAATGCAAGCGTCGATATTCAGGTGACGTTTTGAATTCGGCCCGTACCTTGCGCCAACTTTCCGACCCGCCGCCCAGTTCAGGCGGGTTCTTCTGGCCGACCTTTGATTCAGGCCAGGACCGGGCAGCCCGAGAGACGGCTGCCTCCCCATGACGCTCAACTGCACTGTTCGGCCGTCTTCCCACGCACCTCGGGACGACTCGAAACATGCGGCCAAACGGAGCAAGGAGTCTTATGAAACTGGCCTGGATTTTATGGCTGTCGCACAACATGTTGCCGCAGCCGGCCGCCGATTCGCTGTGCCTGTCCACCACCGTCTACCTGGAAGCCCGCGACCAAAGCGTGCGCGGACAGGAAGCGGTCGCTGAAGTCGCCCTGCGTCGCCGTGATAGCGGCCTGTGGGGCGATTCGATCTGCGATGTGGTCACGGCACGTCATCAGTTTGCACCCGGCATCGTGCCCGCCTCCACGCGCCTGCAGAACGGCAACGCGTGGGCCAAGTCGGTCTCGGTCGCGCTGGATTCCGAGCGCAACTGGGCGCTGCCCAGCGGTTCACGCCGCGAGATCGTGCCGGGCGCGAGCCACTTCGCGGCGCACGAGCTGGTCACGCCGAGCTGGAGCAATGCTTACACCGTGGCGACCATCGGCGATCACACCTTCTATCGCGTGCAGTCGCTGAAGCCGCGCCTGTAATCGCGCGCGACATCGTCAGCAAAAAAGGCCGGCAATCGCCGGCCTTTTTACATCTGCAGGCAGGGCCTGCATCGCAGCACGTCACACGCGCTTTGCCAGTGGCACGAACGCCAGATCTTCCGGACCGGTGTAATTCGCACTCGGACGAATGATCTTGCCGTCGATGCGCTGCTCGATGACGTGCGCACTCCAGCCTGCAGTGCGCGCGATGACGAACAGCGGCGTGAACATCGCCGTCGGCACGCCCATCATGTGATAGCTCACTGCGCTGAACCAGTCGAGGTTGGGAAACATCTTCTTGATGTCCCACATCACCGTCTCCAGACGCTCGGCGATGTCGTACATCTTCAGGCTGCCCTGCGTCTTGGACAGGTCATGCGCAACCTGCTTGATCACCTTGTTGCGTGGATCGCTGACGGTGTAGACGGGATGGCCGAAGCCGATCACTACTTCCTTCTTCTCCACGCGCGCCTTGATATCGGCTTCGGCCTCGTCGGGCGAGTCGTAGCGCTTCTGCACTTCGAACGCGACTTCGTTGGCGCCGCCATGCTTGGGACCGCGCAGTGCGCCGATGCCGCCGCAGATCGCGCTGAACATGTCGCTGCCGGTGCCGGCGATCACGCGGCATGCAAACGTGGAGGCATTGAACTCATGCTCGGCATACAGCACCAGCGAAGTGTGCATCGCCTTGACCCACGCATCGCTGGGCTTCTCGCCGTGCAACAGATGCAGGAAGTGGCCGCCGATGGAATCGTCATCGGTCTCCACGTCGATCGCGCGACCGTTGTGGCTCCAGTGATACCAGTACAGCAGCATCGAACCAAGCGAAGCCATCAGCTTGTCGGCGATATCGCGCGCGCCGGGATGATTGTGATCGTCCTTTTCCGGCAGCGCGCAGCCCAGCACGGAGACGCCGGTGCGCATGACATCCATCGGATGCGCCGAGGGCGGCAGTTCTTCGAGCGCCGCCTTCACTGCGGCAGGCAGTCCGCGCAACGATTTCAGCTTGGCCTTGTACGCGCGCAGCTCGTCCGTGGTCGGCAGCTTGCCATGCACCAGCAAATACGCGATCTCCTCGAACTCGCTTTTCGCGAGATCCATGATGTCGTAGCCGCGATAGTGCAGGTCGTTGCCGGTCCGGCCGACGGTGCACAGCGCGGTGTTGCCGGCCGGCGTGCCAGATAGCGCGACGGATTTCTTCGGCTTGAAGCCGGGGGTGGCGGTGGCGGATTCGCTCATGGGATTACTCGCTCTTCTGCTCTGGAATATCGAATGACGCGGGGACTGCAGGCGCGGCGCCGCACAGGTCGGTGACCAGGCGCTGCAGCATCAGAATTTGTTGCTGTTGCAGTTCGACCAGATGCGTCCAGTCTTGGTCGCGCAGGCCGTTGAGCTTTTCCTGCAGTTGCATGATTTCAAGCTCGGCCTTGACGTTGACGGCGTAGTCGTTCTCCGCGCGCAGGCGGTCGATGGTGCCCTGCCGGTTCTGGCTCATCATGATGATCGGCGCCTGGATGGCAGCCACGCACGACAGGCACAGGTTGAGCAGGATGTAGGGATAGGGATCGAAGGCGTCGCGCGCCAGCACCAGCGAGTTGAGCACCATCCAGCCAATCAGGCAGCCCAGGAACACCAGGATGAAACTCCAGCTGCCGCCGATGGCCGCCACGCGATCGGCGATGCGCTCGCCCAGCGAGGAAGACTGGTCGTAGTCGCGCACGATGTTGCGCGACACCTGCTTGCGCTGGACGAAGCGCTCGACGATCGCGCGCTCGTCCTCGGGTAGTTTCTCGATCTCGCTCTGCAGCAGCGCGCGTGCGGTCTGCAGGCGATCCGGTGCCTTGTAGCGATGACGGGACAGCGGCATGGCGAACTCCAACGCAGGTGCGCGGCGATGTCCGGCTAGCGCGGGCGGGATGCAAACAATGCATCCAGCTTGTTTTCGAAGGCGTGATAGCCGATGCGCTCGTACAGCTCCTCGCGGGTCTGCATGGTGTCCAGCACCGCCTGCTGGTGGCCATCGCGGCGGATGGTGGTGTAGACGTTCTCGGCGGCCTTGTTCATCGCACGGAATGCGGACAGCGGATACAGCTGGATCGCTACGCCGACGCTGGCCAGTTCTTCACGGGTGAACAGCGGCGTGGCACCGAACTCGGTGATGTTGGCCAGCACCGGCACCTTCACCGCCTCGACGAAGCGCTGGTAGGTGCCCAGGTCGTACGAGGCTTCGGCGAAGATGCCATCGGCGCCGGCCTCGACGCAGGCGATGGCGCGTTCGATCGCCTTATCCACGCCTTCGACCTGGATCGCATCGGTGCGCGCGATCAGGAAGAAATCCGCATCGGTCTTGGCATCGGCCGCGGCTTTGACCCGATCGGCCATTTCGCTCTGCGAGACGATCTCCTTGCCCGGACGATGGCCGCAGCGCTTGGCGCCCACCTGGTCTTCGATATGGCACGCCGCCGCGCCGGCCTTGATTAGAGACTTGATCGTGCGCTCGATGTTGAACGCGCTGGCGCCGAAGCCGGTATCGATGTCCACCATCAGCGGCAGGTCGCACACATCGGTGATGCGGCGGGTGTCGATCAGCACGTCTTCCAGCGTGTTGATCCCCAGGTCCGGCATGCCCAGCGAGCCGGCCGCCACGCCGCCACCGGACAGGTACACGGCCTTGTAGCCGGCGCGCTTGGCCAGCAGGGCGTGGTTGGCGTTGATCGCACCGATCACCTGCAGCGGGGATTCGGCGGCCAGGGCGGCGCGGAAGCGGGCGCCGGCGGTCAGGGAGGTCATGGCCTTACTCCATCTATATGTGTGTGCGAACGAGCCGGCATGCGCGCCGCTCGCAGGGCGTGGCGCAATCTGGCACTCTCCAATGCATTGATCAATCTTGATTGCACCAATCAACCTTTCGATGGACGACGACCTCATCCCCGCCAGCCAGGCCTGCGAACTGCTCGGCATCACCACGGCCACGCTGTATGCCTACGTCAGCCGCGGTCTGCTGGAATCGCGCCCCGGCACCGACCATCGCAGCCGCATGTACCGGCGCCAGGAGGTCGAACGCCTGGCACAGAACAAGAAGGCCGGCCGCGGCGCCGCACGCGGGGCCGCGCAAAGCCTGGACCGCGGCCTGCCGGTGCTGGAAACCCGGATCTCGCTGATCCAGCCCGACGGCCCGTACTACCGCGGCCAGTCTGCCGTGGCCGCGGTCCGCGCTGGCGCCACGCTGGAAGACACCGCGCGCCTGCTCTGGGACTGCGGCCCGCATGACCCGTTCGCAGCAGTGCCCGCGCCCTGGCCGGCACTGCTGGCGCCGCTGGCCACGAATGCTGCCCTCCCCCCGCTGGAACGCACCCTGGCCTGCATGCCACTGCTGGCGCTGGACGTGCGGCATTCGTTCAACCTCGCCCTGCCCGTGCGCTTTGAGCTGGCCGCTTTGCTGCTACGCCAGAACGCCGCCCTGCTGATCGCCGCCGCGCCCGATGCCGCGCCGGTCCACCTGCAGTTGGCCGGGCACTGGGCGCCGGGCGACGACACCCTGGCCGAACTGGTCCGCGCCGCATTGGTGCTGTGCGCCGATCACGAACTCAATGTCTCGGCCTTCGCCGCGCGCGTGGTGGCCTCCACCGGCGCGCACCTGCACGCCACCGTCTGCAGCGGCCTGGCGGCGTTGTCCGGGCCGCGCCACGGCGGTGCCACCGCGCGCGCCTATGCGCTGCTGGAGGCTGGCGCTGATGAAGTCACAGCGCGCTGGGCGCGCGGCGACGACCTGCCCGGCTTCGGCCATGCGCTGTATCCGCACGGCGATCCGCGCGCAGCCGAGCTGCTGGCGATGCTGCGCGCCCATGCCGGCGATACGCCGCAGATGGAACAGGTTGAAGCGCTGATCGCCCGCGCGCACGAGGTCAGTGGCCTGCGTCCGAACGTGGACCTGATGCTGGCCACCATCTGCTATGCCTACGGCCTGCCCGCCGCGCCCGCGTTGATCCTGTTCGCGTGCGGACGCCTGGCCGGTTGGCTGGCGCACGTGCTGGAACAACAGACGCTAGGCAAGCTGATCCGCCCGCGCGCGCAATACACCGGGCTGGCGCCGAGCGCGGCGAATGCGCGCCCAAATGCGTGATGCCGCTTTTTGTGGGAACCGGTCTACGTGGCGCCGGGCCATCAGCGGCGATAGCGCTTTACAGGGAAAGCCGCATCGCCACTGATGGCCCGAGGCCACGCAGAGCGGCCCCCGCAACGACTCAGGCGCCCGAGTCGGGCCCGCGGCTCAACGCACGACGCACTTCTTCCAGCGCACCGGGATCGTCCAGCGTCGACAGATCACCCGGATCGCTGCCCTGCGCCAGCGCCTGGATCGAACGCCGCAGCAGCTTGCCCGAGCGCGTCTTGGGCAACGCGTTGACGATGTAGACCCGCGCCGGCCGCGCGACCGCGCCCAGGTCGGTCTCGACGATCTTGCGCATGCCGTCGGCGGCCTGGTTGCGCGCATCGGTTTCATCGGTGGCCTGGCGCAGCGTGGCGAACACCACCGGCACCTGCCCCTTCAATTCATCGATCACGCCCACCACGGCCGCTTCGGCCACGCCGCTGAAGCCGGACACCGATTCCTCGATCTCGCGCGTCCCCAGGCGATGGCCGGCCACGTTGATCACGTCATCGGTGCGGCCCTGGATGAAGGTGTAGCCATCGGCGTCCTTGATCGCCCAGTCCAGCGAGCTGTACAGCAGTTCCTTGAAGTGACTGAAGTAGCTGTCGATGAAACGCTGGTCATCGTTCCAGATGGTGGTCATGCAGCCCGGCGGCAGCGGCGGCTGCATCACCAGCACGCCCTTCTGATTGGGCGCGACTTCTTCGCCAGTGGCCTCGTCGATGATCTTCATCTTGTAGCCAAGATTCGGAAAGCCCGGCGAGCCGAAACGCAGTGGTTTCATGTCCAGTCCGGGCAACAGCGTCAGCGCCGGCCAGCCGGTTTCGGTCTGCCAGTAGTTGTCGATCACCGGCTTGCGCAGCGCATCGGTGATCCAGTGCGCCGTGGGTTCGTCCAGCGGCTCGCCGGCCAGGAACAGGTACTTGAGTTCGGATAGATCGTGGCGGCGGATGAAATCCACGTCGTGCTTCTTCAGCACGCGGATCGCGGTGGGCGAGGAGAACATCGTGCGCACGCCGTACTGCTCGCACAGCGCCCACCAGATGCCGGCATCGGGATTGATCGGCAGGCCTTCGTAAAGGATCGCGGTACAGCCACCGATCAGCGGCCCATACACGTTGTACGAATGGCCCACGGCCCAACCCACGTCCGAGGTGGAGAACATCACCTGGCCCGGGCCGCAGTCGAAAATGGTGCGCATCGATTGCGCCATCGCCACCGCATAACCGCCGACATCGCGCTGCACGCCCTTGGGCTTGCCGGTGGTACCGGAGGTATAGAGCAGATACGCCGGCTCGTTGGATTCCAGCCAAGCCACCGGTACCTGCGCACCTTCAACCTGCGCACGCAACGTGGCGTAATCCTCGTCGCGCCCGGCGACCTTCGGCTCGGCCGGATCCAGATCGCGCGAGACGATCAACACCTTCGGCGGCGGGAACTGCGCCTCGGCGCAGGCCGCATCGATGAGCGGCTTGTACGGAATCACCTTGCCACCGCGGCTGCCCGCATCGGCCGCGATCAGCAGCTTCGGCTTGGCGTCATCGATGCGCAGCGCCAGGTTGTGCGCGGCGAAGCCACCAAACACCACCGAGTGCACCGCGCCAATGCGCGCGCACGCCAGCATCGCGAACACGGCCTCGGCCATGTTGGGCATGTACACCACCACGCGATCGCCGCGCCCGACGCCCAGCTGCTGGATCACCGCCGCGAAGGCATTCACTTCCTCGTGCAGCTGCCGGTAGGTGATCTCACGCGTACCGTTGGTCTCGGTGGAGACCACCACCAACGCAAGCTGGTCCGGGCGTGCGTCGAGATGCCGGTCGATCGCGTTGTAGCAAAGATTGGTCTTCCCACCGACGAACCACTTGCGAAACGGCGGCTTGGAATAATCCAGGATCTGTTGCGGCGGCACGTGCCAGTGGATCGCCTTGGCTTCCTCTGCCCAGAAGGCCTCGGGCTGCTCGATGGATCGGCGATAAACCTCTTCGTACGACATTGCAGCGCCTCCCTGGACCGATGCCACGAGCATAGGGCCGCCCCGACAGCCTCACCTTTGGACGATGGTCGAAGCTGCAGCGCGTCACTCAGGCAGGTGGAAGCTCCTTGGCGCGCTCGCGCAGCAGGTACTTCTGCACCTTGCCGGTGGAGGTGCGCGGCAACTCGCCGAACACGAAGGCGCGCGGCACCTTGAAGCCGGCCAGATGGGTCTTGCAGTACTGCTGCAACGCATCGGAGGCCGGCGCGTCGCTGCCGGACTTCAGTTCGATGAAAGCGCACGGGGTTTCGCCCCACTTCTCGTCGGGGCGCGCGACCACGGCCGCGGCCATCACCGCTGGATGACGACACAGCGCATCTTCCACTTCGATCGAGGAGATGTTCTCGCCACCGGAGATGATCACGTCCTTGGAGCGATCGCGGATTTTGACGTAGCCATCGGGATACACCACCGCCAGATCGCCGGTATGAAACCAGCCGCCCTCGAACGCGGCTTGCGTCGCGCGTGGATTGCCCAGGTAGCCCTTCATGGTGATGTTGCCGCGATACATGATCTCGCCGATCGCCTGCCCGTCCCACGGCACCGGCTGCAGCGTCTGCGGATCGAGCACCTGCATGTCTTCCTGCAGCAGGCAGGCCACGCCCTGGCGACTGTTGAGGTCGGCACGTTCGGCGATGCCCAGCGCAGCCCACTCGTCCTTCGGCTGGCACAGCGACGCGGGGCCATAGACCTCGGTCAATCCATACACATGGGTGATATGGAAGCCCATGCGCTCCATGCCTTCGATCACCGCCGCCGGGGGTGCCGCACCGGCCACCTGCGCCTGCACGCCGCTCAAGCCCTGCTTCCATTCGGCAGGTGCGGCGACCAGCGCGCTATGCACGATCGGTGCGCCGCAATAGTGGGTGACGCCGTGTTCGCGCATCAGCTCGAACACGCGCTTGGGATCGAACCTGCGCAGGCACACCTGCGTGCCGGCGACGGCCGCCATCGTCCACGGGAAACACCAGCCGTTGCAGTGGAACATCGGCAGCGTCCACAGGTACACCGGATGCGGCGGCATCGACCAGTCGATGATGTTGGCCACCGCATTCAAATACGCGCCGCGATGGTGATAGACCACGCCCTTCGGATCGCCGGTGGTGCCGGAGGTGTAGTTGAGCGAGATCGCATCCCACTCGTCCTCGGGCAGCGCCATCTCGAATGCGGCATCGCCACCGGCGATGAAGGCTTCGTATTCGATTTCGCCGAGGAAATCGCCAGCGGTCACTTCCGCGTCGTCCACATCGATCACGCGTGGCGCTTGCTTGCACAACGCCAGCGCCTGCGCGACCACCGGTGCGAATTCGCGATCGGTGAACAAGACCTTCGCCTGCGCGTAGTCGAGCATGAAGGCGATCGTGGCCGCATCCAGACGCGTGTTGAGCGTGTTGACCACCGCGCCCAGCATCGCCGGCCCGTAGTGCAGCTCGAACATCGCCGGCGTGTTGGCCAGCATCGCCGCCACGGTATCGCCGCGCCCGATGCCCCAATCGTGCAGCGCCGAAGCCAGCCTTCGGCAACGCGCGTATTCCTCGCTCCAGGTCAGGCGACGCTCGCCGTGGATCAACGCCACGCGCTGCGGATGCACCTGCGCCGCCTTGCGCAGGAAACTCAGCGGCGACAGCGACGTGTAGTTGGCGCGATTGCGCTCCAGGCCCTGCGTATAGGCATCGTGCGACATCGAAACCCTCCCGGTTCCACGTCGTTGGTCTGCCTGGCAGCGTAGTCGGCGCGCGCCGCGATCGCGTTTCGACCTTGGTCTCACCCGACGCGCGCACAAACAAAAACGCCGGACCTTACGGCCCGGCGCTTCATGACACCTGTGTCAGCGCTGGATCAGCCGAGCAGGTGGGCCACGCCGGCGCGCTCTTCTTCCAGCTCGGCCAGGGTCTTGTCGATGTACTTCTGGCTGAAGTCGTCGATCGGCAGATCCTTGACGATGGTGTAGCTGCCGTTTTCGGTGGTCACCGGGAAGCCGAACATCACGCCTTCCGGAATGCCGTACGAACCGTCGGACGGCACGCCCATGGTCACCCACTTGCCATCCGTGCCCAGCACCCAGTCATGGATGTGGTCGATGGCGGCGTTGGCAGCCGAGGCGGCCGAGGACAGGCCGCGAGCTTCGATGATCGCTGCGCCGCGCTTGCCCACGGTCGGGATGAAGGTGTTGGCGTTCCATTCCTGGTCGTTGATCGCCTCGCCGATGGAGGCGCCGTCGGCGGTGGCGAAACGGTAGTCCGGGTACATGGTCGGGCTGTGGTTGCCCCACACGGCCAGCTTCTCGATGCTGGCGACCGGCTTGCCGAGCTTGGCCGACAGCTGGCTCAGCGCGCGGTTGTGGTCCAGGCGCAGCATGGCAGTGAAGTTCTTCGGATTCAGGTCCGGGGCGGACTTCATCGCGATGTAGGCATTGGTGTTGGCCGGGTTGCCGACCACCAGCACCTTCACGTCACGGCTGGCGACCTTGTTCAGCGCCGCGCCCTGGGCGGTGAAGATCTCCGCGTTGGCCAGCAGCAGATCCTTGCGCTCCATGCCCGGGCCGCGCGGACGCGAGCCGACCAGCAGGGCGACGTCGGCATCCTTGAAGGCCACTTCGGCGTTGTCGGTGCCGATCATGCCGGCCAGCAGCGGGAACGCGCAGTCTTCCAGCTCCATCATCACGCCCTTCAGGGCGGCCTGGGCCTTGTCGATCGGCAGCTCCAGCAGCTGCAGGATGACCGGCTGGTCCTTGCCCAGCATTTCGCCGGAGGCGATGCGGAACAGCAGGGCGTAACCGATCTGGCCGGCAGCGCCGGTGACGGCAACTCGGACGGGTTGTTTCATGGTGTGGATTCCTCGTGCATCGGACGGCGGGCCGATGCCCGCCTCAGGGGATAGGCGCTAGACGCGCCAGGCGGATGGAGGGCTCACGGGAAGCGCTGTCACAACCTCGCATGCATCCAGCGGATGACACGGCGCGATCGACATGGACAGCGGACTCCTGGTGGCGCCGCCTCAATTGTGCGGCGCGGAATTTTAGCACGCAGGCCCGGCGCGACCGTGTTCAACCAAAGGTCTACTTGCGGTCGCGCCGGCGCGTCGGAGCCGGATCAGGCGGCCAGGTGCTTGTTCCATTCGGCCACGCGGTCGGCCTTGGCGGCCAGCACGGCATCGGCGTCGCCTTCGATGACCAGGGTCTCGATCACGTCGCCCTGCTTCACTGCGTCAACGACTTCCAGGCCCGACAGGACCTTGCCGAACACGGTGTGCTTGCCGTCCAGCCACGGGGTGGACACGTGGGTGATGAAGAACTGGCTGCCGTTGGTGCTGGGACCGGCATTGGCCATGGACAGCACGCCGCGGTCATGGCCCAGGCCGTTGTTGGTCTCGTCCTCGAAACGGTAGCCCGGGCCGCCACGGCCGGAGCCTTCTGGGCAGCCGCCCTGGATCATGAAATCGGGGATGACGCGGTGGAAGATCAGCCCGTCGTAAAAGCCGTGCTTGGCCAGGTTCACGAAGTTGGCCACCGTCAGCGGCGCCTTGTCGGGGTACAGCTCCACCTGAATGGGGCCGCGGGAGGTGTTGAAAGTGGCGGTCAGGGACATCTTGGGGACTCCTTTGGAGCGAGCAGCCCGGTACTGGGCGGTAACCGGCTATAATACGCGCTTCCCTCCCTAGCCCTGCGTGCAGACCAGCGCGCCCGCCGACGCATGTCCATCGAAAATCTCCGCAATATCGCCATCGTCGCGCACGTCGACCACGGTAAAACCACCCTCGTCGACCAGCTGCTCAAGCAGTCCGGCACGTTGTCTGAGCGCACCGTGCTCGCAGAGCGCGTGATGGACAGCAACGACCAGGAAAAGGAACGTGGCATCACGATCCTGGCCAAGAACACCGCCATCACCTGGCAGGGCAACCGCATCAACATCGTCGACACCCCCGGCCACGCCGACTTCGGCGGTGAGGTCGAGCGCGTGCTGTCGATGGTCGACACCGTGCTGATCCTGGTTGACGCCATGGACGGCCCGATGCCGCAGACCCGCTTCGTGACCCAGAAGGCCTTCGCGATGGGCTTCAAGCCGATCGTGGTCATCAACAAGGTCGATCGCCCCGGTTCGCGCCCCGAGTGGGTCGTGGAGCAGGTGTGGGACCTGTTCGACCGCCTGGGCGCCACGCCCGAGCAGATGGACTTCCCGATCGTTTACGCCTCGGCCCTGAACGGCTACGCCGGCCTGGAAGACACCGTGCGCAGCGGCGACATGACCCCGCTGTACGAAGCGATCATGAAGCACGCGCCCAAGCCGGAAGTCGACCCGGACGGCGCCTTCCAGATGCGCATCAGCCAGCTGGACTACAACAACTTCGTGGGCGTGATCGGCATCGGCCGCATCCAGCGCGGCACCCTGAAGAAGAACATGCCCGTCTCGGTCATCAACCGCGAAGGCAAGAAGCGCCAGGGCAAGGTGCTGCAGGTGCTGGGCTTCCTGGGCCTGGAGCGCATCGAGCAGGACAGCGCCGAGGCCGGTGACATCGTCGCCATCTCGGGCATCCAGGAGCTGACGATCTCCGACACCATCTGCGCCCTGGACACCCCCGAAGCGCTGCCGGCCCTGACCGTCGACGAGCCGACCATCTCGATGACCTTCCAGGTGAACAACTCGCCGTTCGCCGGCAACAAGGACCTCTCGGGCGGCAAGTTCCTGACCAGCCGCCAGCTGAAGGACCGCCTGGAGCGCGAGACCGTGCACAACGTGGCGCTGAAGGTCGAGCAGCTGGAAGACGCGGACAAGTTCCTGGTCTCCGGCCGCGGCGAGCTGCACCTGTCGGTGCTGATCGAGAACATGCGTCGCGAAGGCTACGAGCTGGCCGTGTCGCGCCCGGAAGTGATCATCAAGGAGATCGACGGCCAGATGATGGAGCCGATCGAGCAGCTGGTGATCGACGTGGAAGAAATCCACCAGGGCGGCGTCATGGAAAAGCTCGGCACCCGCAAGGCCCAGCTCAAGAACATGGAGCCGGACGGCAAGGGTCGCGTGCGCCTGGACTATGAAATCCCGGCGCGTGGCCTGATCGGCTTCCAGAACGAGTTCAAGACCCTGACCCAGGGCGGCGGCCTGCTGTTCCACGTGTTCGACCATTACGGTCCGAAGGAACAGGGCGCGATCGCCAAGCGCCTGAACGGCGTGATGATCGCCAACGCCCCGGGCGCCACGCCGGCCTACTCGCTCGGACCGCTGCAGGAACGCGGCAAGCTGTTCGCCGCCGAAGGCGACAACGTGTACGAAGGCCAGCTGATCGGGATCCACTCCAAGGACAACGACCTGACCGTCAACGCGATCAAGACCAAGCCGCTGACCAACATGCGTGCTTCGGGTAAGGACGACGCGATCGCCCTGACCCCGGCGATCAAGTTCTCGCTGGAGCAGGCCCTGGACTTCATCGACGACGACGAGCTGGTCGAGATCACGCCGAAGGAAATCCGCCTGCGCAAGAAGTTCCTGACCGAAAGCGATCGCAAGCGCGCCTCGCGCGCCGCCTGATCGCCTCGCAACACGGCCCTTCGTCCGTTCGATGCACCCGCAACGCCCCTACGACCCGGATCCGCATGCGCATCCGGGATTGCACGCGCTGGCGCTGTTCGAACTGGCCAAGGGCCTGCTGGCCCTGATTGCAGGCGCCAGCCTGGAAGTGATGGGGCCCGACCCCATCCGGCGCTTCATCCACGAGATGATCGCCCGCTTCAATCTTGATCCCGAGCACGGCACCCTGCCCTCGCTGCTCAAAGCCATCAGTCCCGAAGCGGTCCACCTGGCGGTGGCCGTGGTCGCCATCTACGCCATCTGGCGCCTGGTGGAAGCCTGGGGTTTGTGGCGGGCCAAGGCCTGGGCCTCGTGGCTGGGCTGCGTCGGCACGGCCGTCTACCTGCCCTTCGATATGTACGCGCTGATCCGGCATCCGGGCTGGCACACCTGGGCGGTGGTCATCATCAACCTGCTGGTCGTGGCCATCCTGGCCTGCGACCTGCTGCGTCGGCGTCGCCACTGACGTTGCACGCCCGGCCCGCAAGCGTTTAGCCTGCGCCGATCCCTGTTCTGGAATATCCCCGATGCGTGCCTGGCCTGCGCTGTCCCTGTCATGCCCGCTGCTTCTCAGCCTGGCCCTGGCGGCGTGTTCGGTCCCGGCCACCGCCTCGCGCGAAGCCACGCCGGCACCGGCCAATTTCCTCTACGCCGAGCAGACCATCGCCCAGCTGCAGCAGCGCATGCAGGCCGGCGAACTGGACAGCCGCACCCTGACCCGCGCTTACCTGGACCGCATCGCCCAGGTTGACCGCGCCGGCCCCAAGCTCAACGCGGTGATCCAGCTCAATCCCGACGCGATGACCGAGGCCGCCCTGCGCGACCGTGAGCGCGAGAGCGGCACCGTGCGCGGGCCGCTGCAGGGCATCCCGATCCTGCTCAAGGACAACATCGACGCCACGCCGATGGCCACCACCGCGGGCTCGATGGCACTCAAGGATTTCCGCCCGAAGCAGGATGCCTTCCTGGTCAAGCGCCTGCGCGAGGCCGGCGCGGTGATCCTGGGCAAGACCAACCTCTCCGAGTGGGCGAATTTCCGCGCCAGCGATTCGATCTCGGGCTGGAGCGGCGTCGGCGGCCAGACCCACAATCCCTACGTGCTGGATCGCAATCCCTGCGGCTCCAGCGCCGGCAGCGGCGTGGCCGCGTCGGCCAACCTGGCCGCGGCCACGGTCGGTACCGAGACCGACGGCAGCATCATCTGCCCGGCCTCGGTCAGCGGCGTGGTCGGCTTGAAGCCCACCGTCGGCCTGGTCAGCCGCGACGGCATCGTGCCGATCTCGTGGAGCCAGGACACTGCCGGCCCGATCACCCGTACCGTCGCCGATGCCGCCACCCTGCTCTCGGTGATGGCCGGTCGCGATGCCGCCGACGCCACCACCGGCTACGCCACGCTCAACGCGCCACTGGATTACCAGGCGCGGCTGCGCCCGGGCGGCCTGAAGGGCGCGCGCATCGGCGTGGTCCGCAGCAGCTTCAACTTCAGCCCGGACGTGGCCAAGGCGATGGAAGGCGCGGTCGCCACCCTGCGCGCCGCCGGCGCCACCGTGGTCGACGCCGAGATCCCGACCGCCGGTCAGTGGGACGACGACGAGCTGCTGGTGCTCAAGACCGAGTTCAAGAACGGCCTGGCGCGCTACCTCACCAGTCGCGACGCGCCGCTCACTTCGCTGCAGCAGCTGATCGGCTTCAACCAGCAACACGCCCACGAAGAACTCGGGCTGTTCGGCCAGGATCTGTTCGAACAATCCGCGGCGATGGGCGGCCTGAATGATCCGGCCTACATCCAGGCCCGTTCGCGGATCAAGCGCCTGGCCGGCCCGGAAGGCATCGATGCGGCGCTGAAGGCGCAGAAGCTCGATGCCCTGATCGCCGCCTCGACCGGCCCGGCCTGGCGCACCGACCCGGCGTTCAAGGATCCCTTTCCCGGCGCCGGCTATGGCGCGGCCGCAGTGGCCGGCTACCCCAGCCTGAGCGTGCCAATGGGTCAGAGCCGCGGGCTGCCGCTGGGCCTGCTGTTCATCGGGACCGCGTGGAGCGAGGCCAAGCTGATCGCGTTCGGTTACGACTACGAGCAGCGCACCTTGGCCCGCACGCCGCCGCAATACCTGTCCACGCTGGAACCAGCCACAGCCAAGTAAGCGCGTTTGCGCTAGACCGCCGGCGGCGGCGCGTCATCCTGCTGGGTCACCGGCGGCGGGCCGTCTTCGGCACCGGGCGAATTGGTCTGGCGCAGGCTCGGCACCACTTGCGGCGTATCCGGCGGCGTCTGTTCGCGGGTGAGTTCGTTGCGCTGGCGCGGCAGCGCGTAGGGATATTCGCGCGCCAGGTAATCCAGCACGCGCTCGCGCACCACGCAACGCAGGTCGAAGGCATCGCCGGAGTTGCGCGCGCTCACCAGCAGGCGCACCTGCATCGCCGTCTCCGAGGTTTCGGTCACCTGGGCGATGCACACCCGCCCGTCCCAGCGCGGATCGCCCTTGCACACGCGCTCGGTTTCGGCGCGCACCTCGGCCATCGGCGTGCGGTAGTCCAGCCACAGGAACACCGTGCCCAGCATGTCGGCGTTGCGCCGGGTCCAGTTCTGGAACGGGTTCTCGATGAACCAGGTCAGCGGCACCACCATCCGGCGCTCGTCCCAGATGTGGACGACGACGAACGAACTGGTGATCTCCTCGATCCGGCCCCATTCGCCTTCGACGATCACCACGTCGTCCAGCCGGATCGGCTGCGACAGCGCGATCTGCAGCCCGGCGATCAGGTTGCCGAATACCGGCTTGGCCGCGATGCCGGCCACCAGCCCGAGGATGCCGGCCGAGGCCAACAGCGTCTTGCCGAGCTGGCGCACCTCGTCGAACTGCAGCAGCACCACCGAGGCACCCACCAGGATCACCAGGCCCGACGCCACGCGCCCGAGCACCCGCGCCTGGGTATGGACCTGGCGCGCGGCGAGGTTGTCGGCCACGTCGATGCGATGGTCGCGCAAGATTGCTGCGACGATGCCATTGACCACGCGCACAGCCAGCCAGGTCGCGCAGCCGACGATGCCCACGTGCAGGCCAAGCTTCACCAGCGCCAGTTGCGCGTCCTTGATCGGCGTGGCGTCCAGCCCGGCGCGGATGAAGATCAGCGGCAGCAGGAACGCCAGCGGCAGGCTCAGGATGCGGGTGATACGCGCGCGGCGGTAATCCTTCTCGCGCGACCGGCGTTCCAGCCAGGCGAACAGACTCCAGGCCAGCAGGCCCAGCAGCGCCGAAAGGCCCAGCGGAATCGCATACGGGCTGATGTCATTCCAGTGGAGGTCGGTCATCAATGACCGACCTTGCCAAAGCCGCTGTTCACTTCATGTCGGCGCACGATGTCGCGCCCGACATGCGCGGCGCTTACGCGGTGGCGATTTTGTTCTGGCGCTGCTTGCGCACGATCAGCATCGCGATCTCCAGCGACTGCTCGTAGTTCAGGCGCGGATCGACGGTGGAGCGATACGCACGCTCCAGATCCACGTCGGTCAGCTCGCGCGCGCCGCCGGTGCATTCGGTCACGTCTTCGCCGGTCAGCTCCAGGTGCACGCCACCCAGGCGCGTGCCGGCCGCGGCATGCAGGTCGAAGGACTGCTCCACTTCGCTGCGGATATTGTCGAAGCGCCTCGTCTTGAAGCCATTGGACGTGCTCTCGGTATTGCCATGCATCGCATCGCACACCCACAGCACGCGGCGGCCATCGCGCTTGACTGCTTCAAGCAGCGGCGGCAGCTTCTCCGCGATGTGGGCAGCGCCCATGCGATGGATGAAGCTCAGGCGGCCCGGCTCGTCGTCCGGGTTGAGCACGTCCATCAGGCGCAGCAGCTGGTCCGGCTGCACCGAAGGCCCGACCTTGATCGCGATCGGATTGCGCACGCCGCGCAGGTATTCCACATGCGCGCCATCGAGCGCCGCGGTGCGCATGCCGATCCACGGATAATGCGTGGACAGGTTGAACCAGCCCCACTGGCGCGGCACTTCGCGGGTCAGCGCTTCTTCGTAGGGCAGCAGCAGCGCTTCGTGCGAGGTGTAGAAATCGATGCGATTGAGGTTGTGCACCTCCGAACCGGCCAGCGTCTCCATGAAGCGCACCGCGCCGCCGATGTCCGACACCATCTGCTGGTATTCGTTGGCCAGCGGCGAATAGCCCACCCAGTTGAGGTTCCAGTACTCGGGATGGTGCAGGTCGGCGAAGCCGCCATCGATCAGCGCCCGCACGAAATTCATCGTCATGGCCGAGCGCGAATGCGCGCGGATCATGCGTTGTGGGTCGGGGATGCGCGCGGCCTCGCTGAATTCCGGCGCATTGACCAGGTCGCCGCGATAGCTGGGCAGGGTGACGTCGCCGCGCGTCTCCATGTCGGTCGAACGCGGCTTGGCGTACTGCCCGGCAAAACGGCCCACGCGCACCACCGGCAGCTGCAGCCCGTGCACCAGGACCAGGCTCATCTGCAGCAGCACCTTGAGACGGTTGGAGATCAGCCCGGACTCGCAGTCGGAAAAACTCTCCGCGCAATCGCCGCCCTGCAGCAGGAAGCGCTTGCCTTCCTGCGCCTCGGCCAGCTGCTTCTTCAGCGCGAAGATCTCCCACGAGGTCACCAACGGCGGCAGCCGGCCCAGTTCGTCCAACGCGGTCTTGAGCGTACCGGCATCGGGATAGGTCGGCATCTGCAGCGCAGGCCGATCGCGCCAGGTGGTCGGCGACCAGTCCTTGGGCAGGTTCACGGCGTGCAGCGAGCGGTCAGGGCTATTCATGGCAGGACATCCGCGACGCGAGGCGCCGCTTGAAAGGGAAAGTGCGCGTTTACGAGCGCAGGTCGCGCAGCAGGTCGGGCTTGCGGCTGCGGAAGGCGGCGACCAGCAGCCAGAGCGTCAGCGCGACGAACCAGATCAGGCTCCACTCCGGCATCGACAGGCCGAACAGGCGCCAGCTCACCTCGGCGCACTCGCCCGAACCGGTCAGCACTTGGCGCAACATCGCGCCCATCGGGAAGGCTTCCATCATGTAGGCCAGGTCCGGGCCGCAGGCCGGCACCTGGTCTGGCGGCAGGTGCTGCAGCCACACGTGTCGGCCTGCGATGCCCAGGCCGATCGCCGCCGGGATCAGCGCCAGCACCCCATACGTGGCGCGTCCACCGCGCCCCTTCGGCGCATGCAGGCCACCGATCAGGAACAGCAGTCCCAGCAGCGCGAACGCGCCACGCTGGAACGTGCACAGCGGGCACGGGATTTGGTTCTGGAAATACTGCGTGTATAGCGCAGCGCCAAGCAGCACCACGCAGACCACGAAACCGGACAGGAACTGCGCGCGGAACGACCAGCGAAAAGGATTCATGGGCACGTGCGTCGTAAAGGTGTCCGCATTATCGCCATCCACGCCGCGCACGGCCAATAACCGCTTGGCATGCTCCGTCGCATCGACGCCGCCCCAAAAGCAAAACCCCGGCATGTGCCGGGGTCTGCAGAGGTCTTACGTGGTGCGCGACCGATTACTCGGTGGCGGCGTCCGGACGGTCGACCAGTTCCACGTAGGCCATCGGCGCGTTGTCGCCAGCGCGGAAACCGCACTTGAGGATGCGCAGGTAGCCACCCGGGCGCGACACGTAGCGCGGGCCCAGCGTGGTGAACAGGGTGCCCACGGCTTCCTTGTCGCGCAGACGCGCGAACGCCAGGCGGCGGTTGGCCACGCCATCGACCTTGGCCAGGGTGATCAGCGGCTCGGCGACGCGACGCAGTTCCTTGGCCTTGGGCAGGGTGGTCTTGATCAGGCCGTGCTTGATCAGCGAGGCGGCCATGTTGGAGAACATCGCGGCGCGATGCGAGCTGGTGCGGTTGAACTTACGACCGGCTTTCTGGTGACGCATGAGTGTGCTTCCTGATGAATGTTGAGTCTGTTGAGGTTCGCTGTCGCCATCGTGGCGTTGTTGCTTGGACTGCGGTTGGTCCCTGTCCGGTCATCCTGTCCGGACGTCGCGCGGACCTTATTGGTCCGTCGTCGAGGTAATGCGGTGAAACCAGGTCCCCGCGCCTTGCGACGCGGGGACCTGCGTGTTGCTTGATCAGCCCATCATGCCGTGCTGGGAAACACCGGCCGGCGGCCAGTTTTCCAGCTTCATGCCCAGGGACAGGCCGCGCTGCGCCAGGACTTCCTTGATCTCGGTCAGCGACTTCTTGCCGAGGTTCGGGGTCTTGAGCAGTTCGACTTCGGTCTTCTGGATCAGGTCGCCGATGTAGTAGATGCTCTCGGCCTTGAGGCAGTTGGCCGAACGCACGGTCAGCTCCAGGTCGTCGATCGGGCGCAGCAGCACCGGATCCACGCCACCGGTCTGCTGCTTCGGCGCGCCGCGATCGCGGTGCGTGAAGTCGCCGAACACCGACAGCTGGTCGCTCAGGATGTCGGCGGCGGTGCGCACGGCTTCTTCGGCGTCGATCGTGCCGTTGGTCTCGATGTCCAGGACCAGCTTGTCCAGGTCGGTGCGCTGTTCGACGCGAGCGGACTCGACGGCGTAGGCGACGCGACGGACGGGCGAGAACGAGGCATCCAGCACCAGGCGGCCGATGGCACGGCTTTCTTCATCCGGACGGCGACGGGCAGCGGCCGGCTGATAGCCGAAGCCACGCTCGATCTTCAGGCGCAGGTTGACCGCGATGTCCTTGGTCAGGTGCGCGATCACGTGGTCGGGATTCAGGATCTCGACGTTGTGGTCGGTCTTGATGTCGCTGGCGGTCACCACGCCCGGACCCTGCTTGGTCAGGCTCAGGGTGGCGTTGTCACCGGTGTGGATGCGGATGGCCACATCCTTGAGGTTCAACAGGACTTCCAGCACGTCCTCCTGCAGACCCTCGATGGTGCTGTACTCGTGCAGCACGCCGTCGATCTCGACCTCGGTGATGGCGAAGCCGGGGATGGACGACAACAGCACGCGGCGCAACGCATTGCCCAGCGTATGACCATAACCACGCTCCAGCGGTTCGATGACCACCTTGGCGCGGTTGTCGGTCAGGCGCTCGATCTGCGGGCCGCGGGGGCGCAGCACTTGCTGAGTGATACCCGTCATGTTGCTTTGTCTCCTGCAAACACCCCTGCCATGGCAGGGGTGCGGTTGTGATTACTTCGAGTAAAGCTCGACGATCAGCGCTTCGTTGATGTCGGCGGGCAGATCCGAACGGACCGGCACGGCCTTGAACACGCCGGCAAACTTCTTCGAATCCACTTCCACCCACGACGGGCTCAGGTCCAGCTGCTCAGCGACGGTCAGGGACTCCTGGACGCGCAGCTGCTTCTGTGCCTTTTCCGACAGTTCGATGGCGTCGCCAGCCTTGACCTGGTACGACGGCAGGTTCACGGACTTGCCGTTGACCAGCACGCCACGGTGCGAGACCAGCTGACGGGCGGCCGGACGGGTGACCGCGAAACCCATGCGGTAGATCACGTTGTCCAGACGGGTTTCCAGCAGCTGCAGGAGGTTCTCGCCGGTGTTGCCTTTCTTGGTCGAGGCCTTCTTGTAGTAATTGCGGAACTGACGCTCCAGCAGGCCGTAGATACGCTTGACCTTCTGCTTTTCACGCAGCTGGGTGGCGTAGTCGGACAGCTTGCCCTTGCGGGCAGTGGCGCCGTGCTGGCCGGGCTTCTGCTCCAGCTTGCACTTGGAGTCCAGCGCGCGCGCCGGGCTCTTGAGGGACAGGTCTGCGCCTTCGCGACGAGCGAGTTTGCAGGTAGGACCGATGTAACGAGCCATTTCTTATCGCTCCCTTTAGACGCGACGCTTCTTCGGCGGACGGCACCCGTTGTGCGGGATAGGCGTCACGTCGATGATGTTGGTGATCTTGTAGCCGACGTTGTTGAGCGAACGTACGGCCGACTCACGGCCCGGACCCGGACCCTTGATGCGGACTTCCAGCGACTTCAGACCGTAGTCGAGTGCTGCACGGCCGGCCTTTTCGGCGGCGACCTGTGCGGCGAACGGGGTCGACTTACGCGAACCGCGGAAGCCTGCACCGCCCGACGTTGCCCACGAGAGCGCATTGCCCTGGCGGTCGGTGATGGTGACGATGGTGTTGTTGAACGAAGCGTGGACGTGGGCGACGCCATCAGTGATGACGCGCTTGATCTTCTTCTTCGGTGCCTTTGCAGCTGGCTTGGCCATGATGTGCGCCCCTTACTTCTTGATGGCTTTGCGCGGACCCTTACGGGTGCGAGCATTGGTACGGGTGCGCTGGCCGCGCAGCGGCAGACCGCGACGATGGCGCAGGCCGCGATAGCAGCCCAGGTCCATCAGGCGCTTGATCGCCATACCCACTTCGCGACGCAGGTCGCCTTCGACGATGTACTTGCCGATTTCGGCGCGCAGGCGCTCGACTTCCGGCTCGGACAGGTCACGGATCTTGGTGGTCACCGTCACGCCTGCGGCTTCGCAGACCTTCTTGGACCGGGTACGGCCAATGCCGTAGATGCTCTGCAGCCCCACCCAGACGTGCTTCTGGGCAGGCAGGTTGACACCTGCAATACGCGCCATGACGCGATTCTCCAAACTGTTTGATGGCCGGCGAACGCCCGCCCAGAAACGGACAGACGCACTTGTGGCGTAGTGAACTGGAAATGATAGCAAGGTCTCGGGTTACTTGGAAGCCCATGGAACCTTTCGGTTCCACGGACCCGGCATGGGGAGTGTGCCCATGCTCCGGCGCCGGAAGCGGCCTGGCCCGACGACCCGAGAGTCTTCGTGCCGCCCCGCGCTACTCTGGCGCAGGGACTGAACGCTTCACACCCGCGCGCGAGACCGCCGCACGAGCCGCCCATTTTGAAAGTCCGGCCGATGGCCGGGCTTGGTGGCGGAATGGGTCCGCCGCGATTTCGACTACAGGATCAGCCGCGGGACAAGCCGCGCGAACCGCCCTTCAGATTGGCCTTCTTCAACAGGCTTTCGTACTGGTGCGACATCAGGTGCGCCTGGATCTGCGCGATGAAGTCCATCACCACCACCACCACGATCAGCAGCGAAGTGCCGCCGAAGTAGAACGAGGTGCCCAGCTGGGTACGCATCACTTCCGGCAACAGGCACACCGCCACCAGATAAAGCGCGCCAGCGGCGGTCAGGCGGGTCAGTACCGCGTCGACGTAGTCGGCCGTGGCCTTGCCTGGACGGATGCCAGGAATCAGCGCGCCGGACTTCTTCAGGTTCTCGGCGGTTTCCTGCGAGTTGAACACCAGCGCCGTGTAGAAGAACGCGAAGCCGATGATCATCGCCGCGAACACGATCATGTGCAGCGGCTCACCCGGGGCCAGTGCCTGCGAGATGCGCTGCAGGGTCACGGCGGCCGGCGACTGGCCCGACCACATCGCCAGCGTCGCCGGGAAGGCCAGGATCGACGAGGCAAAGATCGGCGGAATCACGCCTGCCATGTTCAGCTTGAGCGGCAGGAACGAAGTCTGGTTCATGTAGGCGTTGCGGCCACCCTGACGACGGGCGTAGTTCACCGTGATGCGGCGCTGGCCGCGTTCGACGAACACCACGAACCAGGTGAAGGCAAACACCACCACAGCGACGATGATCAGCGCGATGGGGCTCATCGTGCCGTCGTTGACCGCGCTGAACGTGTGGATCACCGCAGCCGGCAGGCCGGCGACGATGCCAGAGAAGATGATCAGCGACACGCCGTTGCCGACGCCACGCTCGGTGACCTGCTCGCCCACCCACATCAGGAAGATGGTGCCCGCGGTCAGGGCGACGATCGCTGTGATCACGAAGCCCATGCCCGGCATGTAGACGACCGGCGCGCCACCCGGAGCAGTCTGGTGCTGCAGGGCCAGGGCAATACTGCCGCCCTGCACCACCGCCAGCAGGACCGCGCCGATGCGCGAGTACTGGGTGATCTTGCGCCGACCGGACTCGCCCTCCTTCTGCAGCGCCTTGAGCGCCGGGAAGATGTGCGCGCCCAGCTGGATCACGATCGATGCCGAGATGTACGGCATGACGTTCAGCGCGAAGATGCTGAAGCGATGCAGGGCGCCGCCCGAGAACATGTTGAACATGTCCACGATGCCGCCGCCCTGCTGCTGCATGAGCGCAATCATGGCATCCGGGTTCACACCCGGGACCGGAACGTAGCAACCGATCCGGTAAACGATCAGGGCCCCCAGGACGAACAGCAAACGCTGCCGCAACTCGGTGAATTTGCCCAGACCACCCGCCATGCCTTGCTGCGCCATGCTTCGCTTACTCCTGGATGCTGCCGCCGGCAGCTTCGATCGCGGCCTTGGCACCGGCCGTTGCGGCCACGCCCTTCAGCGTGAACGCCTTGGTCAGGCCACCCTTCAGCACGATCTTGGCGCGCTTGGCGGTGCTGGGCACCAGCTTGGCGGCGCGGAGCGCGGCGAAGTCGATCTCGCCTGCCTGCAACTTGTCCAGTTCATAGGACAGCACTTCGGCGACGTTCTTCTTCAGCTTGGAGCGGAAACCGACCTTCGGCAGACGCTTCACCAGCGGCATCTGGCCGCCTTCGAACTTCGCCTTGATCTTGCCCTTACCCGAACGGGCAAAGGAACCCTTGTGGCCGCGGCCGGCAGTCTTGCCCAGGCCCGAACCGATACCGCGACCGACGCGCTTGCGTGCGGTACGGGCGCCGTCGACGGGCGCGAGAGTGTTGAGACGCATGTTGATTACTCCTCGACGCGGACGAGGTAGTGAACCTTGGCGATCAGACCGCGCACCTGCGGGCTGTCCTTCAGTTCACGCACATCGTTGAGCTTGTTCAGGCCCAGGGCCTTCACCGACAGGCGGTGACGGGACTGGGAACCACGCAGGCCACGCACCAGGCGGACCTTCACAGTCTTGTTGGACTCATTAGCCATGGGTCAGCTCCTCCACCGACTTGCCGCGCTTGGCCGCGATGCGGGCCGGCGACTGCATGTCTTCCAGGCCGCGCAGGGTCGCACGCACCAGGTTGATCGGGTTACGCGAACCGACAGCCTTGGCCAGCACGTTCTTCACGCCGACCGCTTCCAGCACGGCGCGCATGGCGCCACCGGCGATGACGCCAGTACCTTCCGAGGCGGGCTGCATGAACACGCGGGCCGCGCCGTGGCCGGCCTTGACCGGGTGCCACAGGGTGCCGTTGTTGAGGTTCACGTTGAGCATGCCCTTGCGGGCATATTCCATCGACTTCTGGATCGCGACCGGCACTTCGCGCGCCTTGCCGTAACCAAAACCGATGCGACCGTTGCCGTCGCCCACCACCGTCAGTGCGGTGAAGGTGAACTGGCGACCGCCCTTGACCGTCTTGCTGACGCGGTTGACCGCGATCAGCTTCTCGATCATGCCGTCGTCGACTTTCTCTTCGCGGTTGCGATCGCGCCCGCGCGAGCGTTGTTCTTCTGCCATGTCTATATTCCTGTTGAAAGGGTCTGTACGGCTTGGCCGCTTATAGCTGTGGTCTGGAGCGGTGAAACGCAGCTGGATGCATAAGATCCAGGGCGCCCGGTGCAACCCGCACCGGCGGGAATAGCGTGGGGACTAGCCCCACGCCGTTCAAGCTTAGAACTGCAGGCCGCCTTCGCGAGCTGCGTCGGCCAGCGCCTTGACGCGGCCGTGGTAGCGGTAGCCCGAGCGGTCGAACGCGACCTTCTCGACGCCGGCGGCCTTGGCGCGCTCGGCGATCAGCTTGCCGACCTTGGCGGCGGCGTCGCTGTTCTTGCCATTCTTCAGGCCTTCCTTCACGTCGGCCTGCAGGGTGTTCGCCGAAGCGATCACCTTGGAGCCATCGGCAGTGAAGACCTGCGCGTACAGGTGCTGGCCGGTACGCAGGACGGTCAGGCGGTGCACACCGAGCACACGGATGTGCGAACGGGTGGACTTGGCGCGACGCAGACGGGCGGTATTCTTGATGCTCATGATCTTGATCCTCGGGAAGGAGAAAGGCCTTAGGCCTTCTTGGCTTCCTTGCGAATGATGGTTTCGTCGGAGTACTTCACGCCCTTGCCCTTATAGGGCTCCGGCGGACGGAAACCGCGGATCTTGGCCGCAACTTCACCGACGCGCTGCTTGTCTGCGCCCTGCACCAGGATTTCCGTCTGGGTCGGGACTGCCAGGGTGATGCCTTCCGGTGCCTTGAACAGGATCGGATGGGAGAAACCCAGCGCCAGGCTGAGGTCCGCACCCTGCATCGTGGCGCGGTAACCCACGCCCACCAGGTCCAGCTTGCGCTGGAAACCTTCCGACACGCCGTGGACCATGTTGGCCAGGATCGCGCGGATGGTGCCGGTGATGGCGTCGTCGCCCGGGGTCGCCGGCGACAGGTTCAACACGCCGTCTTCCAGCGCGATGTCGACACCGGCCGGCTTGGCCATCGACAGGGTGCCCTTCGGGCCCTTGACGGTCAGCGTGTCGTTCTCGTTCTTGTACTCAACACCCTTGGCCAGGGTGATCGGCTTCTTGGCTACGCGGGACATGGTCGCAAGCTCCTTCGCTTAGGCCACGAAGCACAGGACTTCACCGCCGACGCCATGCTGGCGCGCCTGCGAGTCGGTCATGATGCCCTTGGAGGTGGAGATGATGGCGATACCCAGGCCGTTGAGGACCTTCGGCAGTTCGTCCTTGCCACGGTAGTGGCGCAGGCCCGAACGCGACACGCGCTTGAGCGTATCGATGACCGGCTTGCCCTCGAAATACTTGAGGACGATTTCCAGCTCGGCCTTGTTGTTCTCGGTCTTGGTGACGCGCGAGTCGGCAATGTAGCCCTCGGCCTTCAGCACGCCGGCGATGGCGACCTTGATGGTGGAGGACGGCATTTTCACCGTCTGCTTGCCAACGGCGGCCGCATTCTTGATGCGGACCAGCATGTCGGCGATGGGATCAGTCATGCTCATGTGCGATTCCTATGAGTAGCACCGATATCCGCTTTCGCGAAGATCTTCAGATTGTGGTGGCGAGCCGCCGATGAGGCGCCCCGCCCTTTTTACGAACTTCTTTCAATGCGCAAGCCCGGCTGCGGTCTGCAACCAGGCTTGCGGATGGTGCGAAATCCGGGCCGCGGATTCTACACCATAAAACGCTGCAGTGTTACCAGCTCGCCTTGCGCAGGCCGGGAACGTCGCCACGCATGGTGGCTTCGCGCAGCTTGTTACGGGCCAGGCCGAACTTGCTGTACACGGCGCGCGGACGACCCGACAGCTCGCAACGGGTGCGGAAACGGCTCGGAGACGAGTCGCGCGGCAACTTCTGCAGCTTGGTGGCGGCGTCGATCTTTTCCTCGTACGAGGCGTCCGGGCTGGACACGATCTTCTTCAGTGCTTCGCGCTTGACCGCGTACTTCTTGGCCAGCTTCGCCCGCTTGATGTCGCGGTTGACCATGGAGGTCTTTGCCATGAGTGTCTCCTCGACTTAGTTGCGGAACGGGAACTTGAAGGCTTCGAGCAGCGCCTTGGCTTCGGCGTCGGTCTTGGCAGTGGTCGTGATGGCGATATCCATACCGCGGACGGCATCGACCTGGTCGAAGTCGATTTCCGGGAAGATGATCTGTTCCTTCACGCCCATGTTGTAGTTGCCACGGCCGTCGAACGAACGACCGGACACGCCACGAAAGTCGCGGACGCGCGGCAGCGAGATGCTGATCAAGCGATCCAGGAATTCGTACATGTGGGCACGGCGCAAGGTGACCTTGCAGCCGATCGGCCAGCCGTCACGGATCTTGAACGAAGCCACCGAAACGCGCGACTTGGTCGTGATCGGCTTCTGGCCGGTGATCTTGGCCAGATCAGCAACGGCGTTTTCCAGGATCTTCTTGTTGGTCGCCGCTTCACCCACACCCATGTTGATGGTGATCTTGGTGATCTTCGGGACTTCCATCGGATTGGTGTAGCCGAACTTCTTGGTCAAGTTCGGAACAACCTCTTCCTTGTAGATTTTTTCGAGACGAGTGGTCATTACCTCATTCCTCAGGCGTCAAGCGCCTCACCGCTGGAGCGGAACACACGCAGTTTGCGTCCATCCTCCAGCACCTTGAAGCCAATGCGTTCGCCCTTGCCGGTAGCGGCGTTGAACGGAGCAACATTGGAGATATGGATCGAGGCTTCGCGCTCGACGACGCCGCCAGCAACACCAGCCTGGGGGTTCGGCTTGGTGTGGCGCTTGACGATGTTCACGTTGGCCACGACCACACGGTCGCCTTCCACACGCAGCACGTCGCCCTGCTTGCCCTTGTCCTTGCCGGTCAGAACGACCACCTGGTCGCCTTTCTTGATTCGGTTAGCCATCTTGATTTCCTCCGCTCACAGCACTTCGGGTGCGAGCGAGACGATCTTCATGAACTTCTCGGAGCGCAGTTCACGGGTCACCGGTCCGAAGATACGGGTGCCGATCGGCTCCTGCTTGTTGTTGAGCAGCACGGCGGCGTTGCCGTCGAAGCGGATCAGCGAGCCGTCGGCGCGACGCACACCCTTGCGGGTCCGCACCACGACGGCGTCATACACTTCGCCCTTCTTGACCTTGCCGCGCGGAATTGCATCCTTCACGGTGACCTTGATGATGTCACCGATGCCGGCGTAACGACGCTTGGAGCCGCCGAGCACCTTGATGCACATCAGTTCCTTGGCACCGGAGTTGTCGGCCGCGTCGAGATAGCTCTGCATCTGGATCATGATTCAGACTCCTCTTATTCGGCCGCGCGGGCGACGATCTCGACCACGCGCCAGTTCTTGGTCTTGGACAGCGGCGCGATCTCCACGATGCGGACCAGGTCGCCTTCATTGCAGGCGTTGTCGGCGTCGTGGGCGTGCAGCTTGGTCGAGCGCTTGATGTACTTGCCGTACAGGGCGTGCTTGACCTGACGTTCCACCAGGATGGTGACCGTCTTGTCCATCTTGTTGCTCACGACACGGCCTTCGACCGTGCGCTGCGTTTTCTGTTCGTTGTCACTCATGTCGGCTGTCCTTACTTCTTGCTGCCGAGCAGGGTCTTGACGCGAGCAATCTCGCGACGGACCCGGCGGGTTTCGTGGGTCTTCGGCAGCTGACCGGTGGCCTTCTGCATACGCAGGGAGAACTGTTCCTTGCGCAGCTCGCCCAGGTGGGCGTTCAGCTCGTCAGCAGACTTCTCGCGGAGTTCTTTGATAGCCATTAGCGCACCGTCCGGGCAACAAAGGTGGTGGTGACCGAAAGCTTGGCGGCGGCCAGGCGGAACGCCTCGCGTGCCGTTGCTTCATCCACGCCTTCGATTTCATAGATCATGCGGCCCGGCTGGATCTGGGCCACCCAATATTCCACGTTGCCCTTACCGGAGCCCATGCGGACTTCGATCGGCTTCTTGGTGATGGGCTTGTCGGGGAACACGCGGATCCACATCTTGCCGCCGCGCTTGACGTAACGGCTGATGGAACGACGTGCTGCCTCGATCTGACGCGCGGTCAGCTGACCGTGCGCCGTGGCCTTCAGGCCGTACTCGCCGAACGAGACGAGGTTTCCGCTCCAGCTCAGGCCCGAGTTACGGCCCTTGTGCATCTTGCGGTATTTGGTTCGCTTGGGTTGCAACATTGCCGGTTACCTCGCGTCACGATCGCGGGACGGACGAGACGGGCGTTCGCTGCGCTCGGGGCGCGCGTCGTCCTGCTTTTCCTGACCCACCTGGCTGAAGTCGAACACTTCGCCCTTGTAGACCCACACCTTGATGCCGATGATTCCGTAGGTGGTCTTCGCTTCGGCAAAGCCGTAGTCGATGTCGGCGCGCAGGGTGTGCAGCGGCACACGACCTTCGCGGTACCACTCGGAACGGGCGATCTCGGCACCGTTCAGTCGGCCAGCGACGTTCACCTTGATGCCCAGGGCACCGAGGCGGATCGCGTTGCCGACCGCGCGCTTCATCGCGCGGCGGAACATGATGCGACGCTCAAGCTGCTGGGCGATGGACTCGGCCACCAGCTGGGCGTCCAGCTCCGGCTTGCGTACTTCGGTGACGTTGATGTGCGCCGGGACGCCCATCATTTCGCTCACTTCCTTACGCAGCTTCTCGATGTCCTCGCCGCGCTTGCCGATCACCACGCCCGGGCGGGCGGTGTGGATCGTCACGCGAGCGGTCTTTGCGGGACGCTCGATCAGGATCTTGCTGATACCGGCCTGGGCAAGCTTCTTGCGCAGCATCTCGCGGACCTTGAGGTCAGCAGCCAGATAGCTGGCGTAGTCGCCCTTGTTGGCGAACCACTTGGAATTCCAGTCCTTGGAGATACCAAGGCGAATGCCGATCGGATGTACTTTATGGCCCATAGTCTTATTTGCCCTTGCCTTCGCCAACCACCACGGTGATATGGCTGGTGCGCTTGAGGATGCGCGTGCCGCGGCCCTTGGCGCGGGCCATGAAACGCTTCAGCGTCGGGCCTTCGTCGACCATGATGGTCGTGACCTTCAGCTCGTCGACGTCGGCGCCCTGGTTGTTCTCGGCGTTCGCGATGGCCGATTCAACGACCTTCTTGATGAGGGCCGCAGCCTTCTTGTCCGAGAACTTCAGCAGGTTGACGGCGCGCTCGGCCGACAGGCCACGCACCTGGTCAGCGACCAGGCGGGCCTTCTGCGGGGAGATGCGCGCGGTGCGCAGGATGGCTTTCGCTTCCATTGTCATCTCTCCTTAGCGCTTGCCGGCCGACTTCTTGTCGCCACCGTGACCCTTGAAGGTCCGGGTGACGGCAAATTCGCCGAGCTTGTGGCCGACCATGTTCTCGTTGACCAGCACCGGAACGTGGTTCTTGCCGTTATGCACGGCGATGGTGAAACCCACCATCTCCGGCAGGATCATTGAACGACGCGACCAGGTCTTGATCGGACGCTTGCTACCGGCCGCAGCCTCCACCTTCTTGACGAGGTGGTGATCGACGAACGGGCCCTTCTTGAGTGAACGTGCCATGGTCGATTAGCCCCTACGATCGCGGACGATGAATTGCTGGGTGCGCTTGTTATGGCGCGTCTTGTAGCCCTTGGTCGGGACACCCCACGGGGTGACCGGATGCGGGTTGCCCTGGCCAGCCTTGGCTTCACCACCACCGTGCGGGTGATCGACCGGGTTCATGGCCGCGCCGCGGACGGTCGGCTTGATACCGCGCCAACGCTTGGCGCCGGCCTTGCCGAGCTTCTCCAGGCTGTGCTCGTCGTTGCCGACTTCGCCGACGGTGGCGCAGCACTCGGCCGGCACCTTGCGCATTTCGCCGGAGCGAAGACGCAGCGTGGCAAAGCCCTGCTCGCGAGCGACCAGCTGCACGGCGGCGCCAGCGGCACGGGCGATCTGCGCGCCCTTGCCAACCTTCAGCTCGATGCAGTGGACCGTCGTACCGACCGGGATGTTCAGCAGCGGCAGCGTGTTGCCAGCGCGGATCGGGGCGTCACGGCCCGCGATCACCTGGTCACCGGCCTTCAGGCCCTTGGGGGCGATGATGTAGCGACGCTCACCGTCCACGTAGCACAGCAGTGCGATGTGCGCGGTGCGGTTGGGATCGTATTCGATGCGCTCGACCCGGGCGGGAATACCGACCTTGTCGCGCTTGAAGTCGATGATGCGGTAGTGCTGCTTATGGCCACCACCGATATGACGGGTGGTGATGCGGCCATGGTGGTTGCGACCGCCAGACTTGCTCTGCTTCTCGAGCAGAGGTGCATGCGGGGCGCCCTTGTGCAGGTCCGGAGTCACCACGCGCACGGCCGAACGACGGCCGGGGGAAGTGGGTTTGAATTTCATCAATGGCATGTGGGTCTACCTCAGGCCGTGGCCGACACGTCGATGGCCTGGCCATCGGCCAGACGCACATACGCCTTTTTCCAGTCGCCGCGACGGCCATTGCGGTTACGGAAGGACTTGTTCTTGCCCTTGACGTTCACCACGTTGACAGCCTCGACCTTGACGTCGAACAACTGCTCGACCGCAGCCTTGATATCGGCCTTGGTGGAGTCGTTCGAGACTTCGAAGACGTACTGATTGGATACTTCCTGCAGGCGTGCAGTCTTTTCAGACACGCGCGGAGCGCGCAGCACGCTGAAGATTTTTTCGTTGCTGATCATGCCAGCCACTCCTCGATCTTCTTCACCGCGTCAGCGGTGATCACGACGGTGTCGGCGCCGACCAGCGAAGCCGGGTCCAGGCCCTGCACGTCACGCACTTCGACGTAAGGCAGGTTGCGGGCCGACAGATAGAGGTGCTCGGAAGCATCCTCGGTCACGATCAGCGGACGCTTACCGACGTTCAGGTCCTTGAGCTTGGAAATCAGGCCCTTGGTGTTGGTCGCTTCGACGTCGAACGCCTCCACGATGGTCAGACGGTCCTGACGAGCCAGCTCGCTCAGGATGGCCTTCATCGCGGCGCGGTACATCTTGCGGTTGACCTTCTGCTCGAAGCTGCGCGGCTTGGCCGCGAAGGTCACGCCGCCGCCGACGAAGATCGGAGCCGTCAGCGCGCCATGACGCGCACCGCCGCCCTTCTGCTTCTTCGACTTCTTGGTGGTGCCGTTGACTTCCGAACGGGTCTTCTGGGCCTTGGTGCCCGCGCGACCTGCGTTGCGGTAAGCCACGACGACCTGGTGGACCAGGTCCTGGCTGAATTCGCGACCAAACACTTCGTCGGAGACCGACAGTTTGTTGGCGCTGCCGTTAATGGCAAGTTCCATCATCGTTCTCCTTAGCCCTTGCTCGCCGGACGCACGATCACGTCACCACCCGGCGCACCCGGCACGGCACCGCGAATGGCGATCAGGCCACGCTCGGCGTCCACGCGGACGACTTCAAGGTTCTGCGTGCTCTGCTGCACGGCACCCATGTGACCGGACATCTTCTTGCCCGGGAACACACGACCCGGGGTCTGGCGCTGACCCAACGAACCCGGCGCGCGATGCGACAGCGAGTTACCGTGGGTAGCGTCGCCCATCCGGAAGTTGTAGCGCTTGATGGTGCCCTGGAAGCCCTTACCCTTGGTCACGCCTTCGACGTCGACCTTCTGGCCCACTTCGAAGATGTCGGCCTTGATCTCGCCGCCAATGCTGAAGTCACCGATCTTGTCGGCTTCAACGCGCAGCTCCCACAGGCCACGACCTGCTTCGACCTTGGCCTTGGCCAGGTGGCCGGCGATCGGCTTGTTGATCAGGGCAGCACGACGCGTACCAACGGCAACCTGCACGGCGCTGTAGCCGTCGGTTTCAGTGGTCTTGATCTGGGTGATGCGGTTCGGGGTGGCTTCGATCAGGGTGACCGGGATGGACTTGCCATCTTCGGTGAACACCCGGGTCATGCCGGCCTTACGGCCAACGATGCCCAACGAAAATTTCTTCGCAGTCATGGTCGTTTGCCTCAGGTCAACTTGATCTGAACGTCAACGCCAGCCGCCAGCTCGAGCTTCATCAGCGCGTCGACGGTCTTGTCGTTGGGATCAACGATATCCAGCACACGCTTGTGCGTGCGGGTCTCGTACTGATCGCGCGCGTCCTTATCGGCGTGCGGCGACACCAGGATGGTGTAGCGTTCGATCTTGGTGGGGAGCGGGATCGGGCCGCGCACTTGCGCGCCGGTCCGCTTAGCCGTTTCGACGATCTCGCTTGCCGAGCGGTCGATCAGGCGATGATCGTAGGCTTTGAGCCTGATACGGATCTTTTGGTCCGCCATGACGATTTCCTGTGTTGAAAGAGCGACGGGCGCGGCCTCTGGGATGCCTTGCCCCGGTAATGGTTCACGT
Source organism: Pseudoxanthomonas sp. GM95 (assembly GCF_900109775.1). Taxonomy (GTDB): domain Bacteria; phylum Pseudomonadota; class Gammaproteobacteria; order Xanthomonadales; family Xanthomonadaceae; genus Pseudoxanthomonas_A. Next base: position 519,371 of record NZ_FOAX01000001.1, on the reverse strand, counting down.
GCTTTTGAAAGTCCCTGCGCCTGTGCCAGCTGATCCAGCCGACGCGCCGGGGCCTCAAAAGGCCCGGGAATCTTCCTGACAAACAAGGCAGACCGATGACCGGCCTGCCCAGACGAAAAAGTATAGAACGCATGATCACGCCCGTCAACAGCCCGGGCGCACAACCGCGCGAAAAGTTACCCTTTCGCGCGTCGGTTCACACGTCAACTTCCTGTCTGGCGAACACGAGGCGCTTCCTGCACCTCTTTTCGCGGTAGGCCGATCACTTCTCCCAGGGAGGGACCGGCAGGTCTTGCGCAAGAAACGGCCGCCGTCGCCGGCGACCGCCTTGGGATTACTTGATGATCTTGGCCACGACGCCGGCGCCGACGGTACGGCCGCCTTCGCGAATCGCGAAGCGCAGACCTTCGTCCATGGCGACCGGGTTGATCAGGGTCACGACCATCTTCACGTTGTCACCCGGCATCACCATCTCGGTGCCTTCCGGCAGCTCGACCGCACCGGTGATGTCGGTGGTACGGAAGTAGAACTGCGGACGGTAGCCCTTGAAGAACGGGGTGTGGCGACCGCCTTCGTCCTTCGACAGCACGTACACTTCCGATTCGAACTCGGTGTGCGGCTTGATCGAACCCGGCTTGGCCAGCACCTGGCCACGCTCGACGTCGTCACGCTTGGTGCCGCGCAGCAGCAGACCGGCGTTGTCACCTGCCTGGCCCTGGTCCAGCAGCTTGCGGAACATTTCCACGCCGGTCACGGTGGTCTTCTGCACCGGACGGATGCCGACGATTTCGATTTCGTCGCCAACCTTGATGATGCCGCGCTCGATACGACCGGTCACCACGGTGCCGCGGCCCGAAATCGAGAACACGTCTTCGACCGGCATCAGGAACGCCTTGTCGATGTCACGCTCCGGCTCCGGAATGAAGGTGTCGAGGGCTTCGACCAGCTTCAGGATCGCCGGCACGCCGATGTCGCTCTGGTCGCCTTCCAGCGCCAGACGGGCCGAGCCGTGGATGATCGGGGTGTCGTCGCCCGGGAAGTCATACTTGCTCAGCAGCTCACGAACTTCCATCTCGACCAGCTCGAGCAGCTCGGCGTCGTCGACCATGTCGGCCTTGTTCAGGAACACCACGATGTGCGGCACGCCGACCTGGCGCGACAGCAGGATGTGCTCGCGGGTCTGCGGCATCGGGCCGTCAGCGGCCGAGCACACCAGGATCGCGCCGTCCATCTGGGCAGCACCGGTGATCATGTTCTTGACGTAGTCGGCGTGGCCCGGGCAATCGACGTGCGCGTAGTGACGCGACGGCGATTCGTATTCCACGTGTGCGGTCGAGATCGTGATGCCGCGCGCCTTCTCTTCCGGCGCCGCGTCGATCGCGTCATAAGCCTTGAACTCGCCACCGAAACGCTCGGCGCCGACCTTGGTCAGTGCGGCGGTCAGCGTGGTCTTGCCATGGTCAACGTGACCGATGGTACCCACGTTCACGTGCGGCTTAGTGCGCTCGAACTTACCCTTTGCCATTGTCGTAATCCTTCAAAAGTTGTCTGTGTTTGATGCGTTGGGCGAAGCGGTCGATTACTTCTTGGTGACCGCTTCAGCAATGTTGGCCGGCGCTTCGGCGTAGTGGTCGAACTCCATCGAGAAGGTCGCGCGACCCTGCGACATCGAGCGCAGCGTGGTGGCGTAGCCGAACATTTCGCCCAGCGGCACCATCGCGTTGATGACCTTGCCCGACGGCGTGTCGTCCTGGCCCTGTAGGATGCCACGACGACGGCTCACGTCGCCCATCACGTCACCCAGGTAATCCTCGGGGGTGACGATCTCGACCTTCATCATCGGCTCCAGCAGGACCGGGCTGGCCTTGCTGAAAGCTTCCTTGAACGCCATCGAGCCGGCGACCTTGAACGCCATTTCGTTGGAGTCGACGTCATGGAACGAGCCGTCGACGGCCTTGATGGCCACGTCGACCACCGGGAAGCCGGCGAGCACACCGTTCTTCAGCGCGTCTTCGATGCCCTTACCGGCAGCAGCGACGTATTCCTTCGGCACCACGCCACCGACGATCGCGCTTTCGTAGGAGAAGCCCGCGCCACGCTCGGCCGGCTCCATCTCGATGACGATGTGGCCGTACTGGCCGCGACCACCGGACTGACGCACGAACTTGCCTTCCTGCTTGACAGCCTTGCGGATCGTCTCGCGGTAGGCCACCTGCGGCTTGCCGACGTTGGCTTCAACGTTGAACTCGCGCTTCATGCGGTCGACGATGATTTCCAGGTGCAGCTCGCCCATGCCGGCGATGATGGTCTGGCCGGATTCTTCGTCGGTACGGACGCGGAACGACGGATCTTCCTGCGCCAGGCGACCCAGGGCCAGACCCATCTTTTCCTGGTCCGACTTGGTCTTGGGCTCGACGGCCATCGAGATCACCGGCTCCGGGAACACCATGCGCTCCAGGGTGATGATCTTGTCCTGCGCGCACAGGGTGTCACCGGTGGTGACGTCCTTCAGGCCCACAGCAGCGGCGATGTCGCCTGCACGGACTTCCTTGATTTCTTCGCGGTTGTTGGAGTGCATCTGCAGGATGCGACCCACGCGCTCCTTCTTCGACTTGACCGGGTTGTACACGGCATCGCCGGAGTTCAGCACGCCCGAGTACACGCGGAAGAAGGTCAGCGAACCCACGAACGGGTCGGTCATGATCTTGAACGCCAGCGCCGAGAACGGCTCGTTGTCACCGGCCTTACGGGTGTCTTCCTTCTCGTCTTCGTCGATGCCCTGCACCGGCGGACGATCGGTCGGCGACGGCAGCAGCTGGATCACGCCGTCGAGCATGGCCTGCACGCCCTTGTTCTTGAACGCGGTACCGCAATAAACCGGCACCACTTCCACGCGCAGGGTGCGCTCACGCAGACCCGACAGGATCTCTTCCTCGGACAGCTCGCCCTCGTTGAGGTACTTGTCCATCAGGGTTTCACTGGCTTCGGCCGCGGCCTCGACCATGAAGCTGCGCGCAGCTTCGGACTCTTCCAGCAGGTTGGCCGGAATGTCGCGGTACTCGAACACGGTACCCTGCGAAGCGGTATCCCAGTGGATCGCCTTCATCTTGACCAGGTCGATCACGCCCTCGAAGCCGTCTTCGGCACCGATCGGCACCTGCATCGGCACGGCGTAGGCGCCCAGACGGGCCTTCAGCTGCTCGACAACCTTGTTGAAGTTGGCACCGGTGCGGTCCATCTTGTTGACGAACGCAAGGCGCGGCACGGCGTACTTGTTGGCCTGGCGCCACACGGTTTCCGACTGCGGCTGCACGCCACCGACGGCGCACAGCACGAACACCGCACCGTCGAGCACGCGCAGCGAGCGCTCCACTTCGATGGTGAAGTCCACGTGGCCGGGGGTGTCGATGATGTTGAAGCGGTGCTGCGGCATGGACTTGTCCATGCCCGACCAGAAGGCGGTGGTGGCAGCGGAGGTGATCGTGATGCCACGCTCCTGCTCCTGCTCCATCCAGTCCATCGTGGCTGCGCCATCGTGCACTTCACCGATCTTGTGGCTGACGCCGGTGTAGAACAGGATGCGCTCCGACGTGGTGGTCTTGCCCGCGTCGATGTGGGCCATGATGCCGAAGTTGCGGTAACGCTCGATGGGAGTGGTGCGAGCCACGAGGAGTCTCTCTCTATGTTGAAAGAATGCCGCGCCATGGGGCGCGGACAGGAGCAGTGATCACCGGATTCCTAAAGACCGAATGCCGCCCGTGGGCGGCTTTCGTGTCTTGGCGCGGCGATCCACCGCAGTGTGGCGCCGAGATGGCGCCTGGGGGCCGAAGTATCAAGCCCCCTGCATTGCCATTACCAGCGGTAGTGCGCGAAAGCCTTGTTGGCTTCGGCCATACGGTGGGTTTCTTCACGCTTCTTGATGGCGCCGCCACGGTTTTCCGAGGCGTCCAGCAGTTCGGCAGCCAGCTTCTTCGGCATGGTGTTCTCACCACGCTTGCGAGCCGACTCGATCAGCCAACGCATGGCCAGCGCCAGGCGGCGCGAGGAGCGCACTTCGACCGGCACCTGGTACGTGGCACCACCGACGCGGCGCGACTTCACTTCGACGGCCGGGGAGATGTTCTCCAGCGCCTTCTCGACCAGCTCGAGGGCGTTGGGATTCTTCTCACCGATGACATCCATGGCGCCGTAGACGATCTTTTCGGCGACGGACTTCTTGCCGCTCAGCATCACCATGTTGATGAAGCGGGCGATGGTCTGCGACCCATGCTTCGGATCAGGCAGAACGGTGCGCTGCGGCGCGGAACCTTTACGAGACATGATTTATTCCCTTAGCTCTTCGGGCGCTTGGCGCCGTACTTGGAACGGCCCTGGCGACGCTTGGCAACGCCAGCGGCGTCCAGCGAACCGCGCACGGTGTGGTAACGAACGCCCGGCAGGTCCTTGACGCGACCGCCGCGGATCAGCACCACCGAGTGCTCCTGCAGGTTGTGCCCTTCGCCACCGATGTAGCTGATGACTTCTTCCTGGTTGGTCAGACGCACCTTGGCCACCTTGCGCAGCGCCGAGTTCGGCTTCTTGGGCGTGGTGGTGTAGACACGGGTGCAGACGCCACGGCGCTGCGGGCAGTTGTCCAGTGCGGGCGACTGGCTCTTGTACGTGGGTGCCTGCCGCGGCTTGCGGACCAGCTGGTTGATCGTTGCCATCTTTGGATTCTTTGAATGAAGGCCGAAAACGCCGGGCCTTGTGCGTGAAAACGACGGCAGGCCGTAAAAGCGGCCTGCCGAGACAGGAGAGTATAGCTGGCTGTTGAATTTGTCGTCAACCGACGAAATCCGCACAGCCGTCTGGTCGATCCCCGACCGGGATACGGGGCGCATCCTGCGCCCCCTTCCACTTGGCTCGGCCGGCCCTCGCAAGGGCCGGCCGGTCTTGCTTACTGCTGCTCGGCGCCGCTTTCCGACTCGGCTTCGCCACCTTCGGCGACCGCTTCGGCGCTGGCCGGACCCGACAGGGCCGCCATTTCCGAATCGGTCAGACCCGAAGCGTTGCGACGGCGGCTGGCGTGGTACGTCAGGCCCGTGCCGGCCGGGATCAAGCGGCCGACGATCACGTTTTCCTTCAGGCCGCGCAGGCTGTCGCGGGTACCGCGCACGGCGGCCTCGGTCAGCACGCGGGTGGTTTCCTGGAAGGACGCTGCGGAGATGAACGACTCGGTCGCCAGCGAAGCCTTGGTGATGCCCAGCAGAACCGGATCGGCCTGAGCCGGCAGTTCGTTACGCTTCACCAGCTTGGCGTTCTCCTCGATCATGCGCTGCTTCTCGACCTGCTCGCCCGCCAGGAACTTGCTGTTGCCGGCGTCGGTGATTTCCACCTTGCGCAGCATCTGACGGGTGATCACTTCGATGTGCTTGTCGTTGATCTTCACGCCCTGCAGGCGATAGACGTCCTGGATTTCCTTGACCAGGTAGGCGGCCAGCGGCTCGACACCCAGCAGGCGCAGGATGTCCTGCGGCGAGGGCTCGCCGTCCACGATGGTTTCGCCCTTGGCCACGTGCTCGCCTTCGAACACGATGATCTGGCGGAACTTCGGAATCAGCTCCTCGTGTTCGGTGCCGTCGGTGTCCTTGATGATCAGGCGCTGCTTGCCCTTGGTGTCCTTGCCGAAGCTGATCACGCCCGAACGCTCGGCCAGGATCGCCGGATCCTTCGGCTTGCGCGCTTCGAACAGGTCGGCCACGCGCGGCAGACCACCGGTGATGTCGCGGGTCTTGGACGCTTCCTGCGGCACCTTGGTCACCACGTCGCCCACGCCGACGGCCGCGCCGTCCTGCAGGTTGACGACCGAGCGCGGCGGCAGCAGGTACTGCGCCGGCATGTCGGTGCCCGGGATGTTCAGGTCGTTGCCCTTGGCATCGACGATGCGGACCAGCGGACGCAGGTCCTTGCCCATCGAGCCGCGACGCTTCGGATCGGTGATCTCGCGCGAAGCCAGGCCGGTCAGGTCGTCGGTCTTCTCGATGACGGTGATGCCGTCGACGAAATCCACGAAGCGCACGAAACCGGCCACTTCCGACACGATCGGGTGGTTATGCGGGTCCCAGTTGGCCACGGTCTGGCCAGCCTTGACCGCATCGCCGTCCTTGACGTTGATGGTCGCGCCGTAGGTCAGCTTGTAACGCTCGCGCTCACGGCCGTGGGCGTCCAGCACCGACAGTTCACCCGAACGCGACACGGCGACCAGGTTGCCGCTGGCGTGCTCGACCGACTTCAGGTTGTTGAACTTCACCGAGCCGGTGGTCTTGACCGTGATGTTGTCCACGGCCGCCGCACGCGATGCCGCACCACCGATGTGGAACGTACGCATGGTCAGCTGGGTGCCGGGCTCACCGATCGACTGGGCGGCGATGACGCCGACCGCTTCGCCGATGTTGACGGTGTGGCCGCGGGCCAGGTCACGGCCGTAGCACAGGGCGCACACGCCGAAGTCCGAGGTGCAGGTGATGGTCGAACGGACCTTCACCGACTGCACGCTGGCGTCTTCGAGCTTCTGCACCCAGGCTTCGTCCAGCAGGGTGTTGCGGGTGACGATCGGATCCTCGTCGTTGCCCGGCAGGAACACGTCCTCGGCCACGATGCGGCCCAGCACGCGCTCGCGCAACGGCTCGACGACGTCGCCGCCTTCCACGATCGGGGTCATGGTCAGACCTTCCGAGGTGCCGCAATCGACTTCGGTGATCACCACGTCCTGGGCCACGTCGACCAGGCGACGGGTCAAGTAACCGGAGTTCGCCGTCTTCAGCGCGGTATCGGCCAGACCCTTACGGGCACCGTGGGTGGAGTTGAAGTACTCCTGCACGTTCAGGCCTTCGCGGAAGTTCGCCTTGATGGGCGTCTCGATGATCGAGCCGTCCGGACGCGCCATCAGGCCGCGCATACCGGCCAACTGACGGATCTGCGCCTGGCTACCACGGGCACCGGAGTCGGCCATGATGTACAGCGAGTTCATCGACTTTTCGTTGATGGTCTCGCCCTTGGCGTTGAGCACCTTGTCGGTACCGATGGTGTCCATCATCGCCTTGGCGATGCGCTCATTGGTACGCGACCAGATGTCCACGACCTTGTTGTAGCGCTCGCCGGCGGTGACCAGACCGGACTGATACTGCTCCTGGATTTCCAGCACTTCCTGCTCGGCTTCGCCCAGGATGCCCTTCTTCTCATCCGGGATGACCATGTCGTCGATACCGATCGACACGCCGGCGCGAGTGGCGTAGTGGAAGCCGGTGTACATCAGCTTGTCGGCGAACACGACCGTGTCCTTCAAGCCCAGCTGGCGATAGCTGGAGTTGATCAGGCGCGAGATGTTCTTCTTGGTCAGGTCGGTGTTGGCCAGCGCGAACGGCAGGCCTTCCGGCAGGATTTCGGCCAGCAGGGCGCGACCGATCGTGGTGTCCACGATCGAGGTCTTCTTTTCGCGGCTGCCGTCGTCGGCGATCACGGTCTCGGTGATGCGGACCTTGACCTTGGCGTGCAGTTCGACCACACGGTTGTCGTAGGCGCGCTTCACTTCGGCGATGTTGGCGAACACCATGCCCTCGCCTGCCTTGTTCTCCAGCGAGCGGGTCATGTAGTACAGGCCGAGCACCACGTCCTGCGACGGCACGATGATCGGCTCGCCGTTGGCCGGCGACAGGATGTTGTTGGAGGACATCATCAGCGCACGCGCTTCCAGCTGGGCTTCCAGCGAGAGCGGCACGTGGACAGCCATCTGGTCACCGTCGAAGTCGGCGTTGAACGCAGTACAGACCAGCGGATGCAGCTGGATGGCCTTGCCTTCGATCAGGACCGGCTCGAACGCCTGGATGCCCAGACGGTGCAGGGTCGGCGCACGGTTCAGCAGCACCGGATGCTCGCGGATGACTTCTTCCAGGATGTCCCAGACTTCGCCTTCTTCGCGCTCGACCAGCTTCTTGGCGGCCTTGATGGTGGTGGCCAGGCCGCGACGCTGCAGCTTGGCGAACACGAACGGCTTGAACAGCTCCAGCGCCATCTTCTTCGGCAGGCCGCACTGGTGCAGCTTGAGGTACGGACCGACCACGATGACCGAACGGCCGGAGTAGTCGACGCGCTTGCCGAGCAGGTTCTGGCGGAAGCGACCCTGCTTGCCCTTGATCATGTCGGCCAGCGACTTGAGCGGGCGCTTGTTGGTGCCGGTGATGGCGCGGCCGCGACGGCCGTTGTCCATCAGGGCGTCAACCGATTCCTGCAGCATGCGCTTTTCGTTGCGCACGATGATGTCCGGAGCGTTGAGCTCCAGCAGGCGGCGCAAGCGGTTGTTGCGGTTGATGACGCGGCGGTACAGGTCGTTCAGGTCCGAGGTCGCGAAGCGGCCGCCATCCAGCGGCACCAGCGGACGCAGGTCCGGCGGCAGCACGGGCAGCACGGTCATGACCATCCATTCCGGACGGTTGCCCGATTCCAGGAAAGCTTCGACCAGCTTGATGCGCTTGGTGAGGCGCTTGAGCTTGGTTTCCGAACCGGTGCTGGCGATTTCCTCGCGCAGCTTGACCATCTCGGCCTGCAGGTCGATGCCGCGCAGCAGGTCGAACACGGCCTCGGCGCCCATGGCGGCGTCAAAGTCGTCGCCGTGCTCCTGGCGCGCGGTCATGTACTGCTCTTCGTTGAGCAGCTGGCGGCTCTCGAGCGGGGTCAGGCCCGGCTCGGTGACCACATAGGCTTCGAAGTACAGCACGCGCTCGATGTCGCGCAGGGTCATGTCCAGCATCAGGCCGATGCGCGAGGGCAGCGACTTGAGGAACCAGATGTGCGCGACCGGCGAGGCCAGGTCGATGTGGCCCATGCGCTCGCGGCGCACCTTGGCCAGGGTCACTTCGGTGCCGCACTTCTCGCAGACCACGCCGCGGTGCTTCATGCGCTTGTACTTGCCGCACAGGCACTCGTAGTCCTTGATCGGTCCGAAGATGGCGGCGCAGAACAGGCCGTCACGCTCGGGCTTGAAGGTACGGTAGTTGATGGTTTCCGGCTTCTTCACTTCGCCGAAGGACCACGAACGGATCAGGTCCGGCGAGGCCAGCGCGATCTTGATCGCGTCGAAGTCCAGGGTCTGGCGCTGCTGGTTGAAGAGGTTGAGCAGGTCTTTCATTTTGGTTCTCCCTCAGGAGGAATGCTTGTCGATGGGCTGGTCGAAAGGGGACGTCCCGGCGCGGCGGCTAGGCCACCGCGCCGGCAGCGCGATCAGTTGTCTTCCAGCTCCATGTTGATGGCCAGCGAGCGGATTTCCTTCACCAACACGTTGAAGGATTCCGGCATGCCCGCGACCATCTCGTGTTCGCCATCGACGATGTTCTTGTACATCTGGTTGCGGCCCTGCACGTCGTCCGACTTGACCGTCAGCATTTCCTGCAGGGTGTGCGCCGCGCCGTAGGCTTCCAGCGCCCAGACTTCCATTTCGCCGAAGCGCTGGCCGCCGAACTGCGCCTTGCCGCCCAACGGCTGCTGGGTGACGAGCGAGTACGGACCGGTCGAACGGGCGTGCATCTTGTCGTCCACCAGGTGGTTCAGCTTCAGGTAGTGCATGTAGCCGACCGTGGTCTTGCGATCGAACGCTTCGCCAGTGCGGCCGTCATACAGCTGCATCTGGGTCTTGCTGGCGTTGAAGCCCAGCAGTTCGGTCTGCGCATCGCCGTCCGGATAGGCCAGGTTGAGCATCTCGCGCAGCTCGTCCTCGTGGGCACCGTCGAACACCGGGGTGGCCATCGGCACGCCGTCGGTCAGGTTCTTGGCCAGCGCGATCAGCTCGGCATCGCTGAACTGATCCAGCTCCACGCGGTCGCCCGACAGGGCGGTGTCGTGGTTGTAGATCTTGCTCAGGAACGCACGCAGCTCGGTCACCGCACGCTGCTCATCGAGCATCTTCTGGATGCGCTTGCCCAGGCCCTTCGCGGCCCAGCCAAGGTGCACTTCCAGAATCTGGCCGATGTTCATACGCGACGGCACGCCCAGCGGGTTCAGCGCGATGTCCACCGTCTGGCCATCGGCCATGTACGGCATGTCCTCGACCGGAACCACGTTGGAGACCACACCCTTGTTGCCGTGGCGGCCGGCCATCTTGTCGCCCGGCTGGATGCGGCGCTTCACGGCCAGGAACACCTTCACCATCTTCAGCACGCCCGGGGCGAGGTCGTCGCCCTGGGTGATCTTGCCGCGCTTGTCGGCGAAGCGACGCTCGAATTCCTTCTCGTGCGCCTGGATCTGCTTCTGGGCGCGCTCGATGGCGTCGGCGGCGTCGTCGTCCTTCATGCGGATGGCGAACCAGTCAGCCTTCTTCAGGCCGTCCAGGTACTCACCGGTGATGGTGTCGCCCTTCTTCAGGTTGGTGCCGCCGTTGGCGACCTTGCCCAGCAGCTGGCCACGCAGGCGCGAGTAGATCGCGCTTTCCAGGATGCGGAACTGGTCGTCGAAGTCCTTCTTGACGCGCTTGATCTCGGAATCCTCGATCTGGCGCGCGCGCTTGTCCTTCTCGATGCCGTCGCGGGTGAAGACCTGCACGTCGATGACCACGCCGTCCATGCCCGGGGGCACGCGCAGCGAGCTGTCCTTCACGTCCGAAGCCTTCTCGCCGAAGATCGCGCGCAGCAGCTTCTCTTCCGGGGTCAGCTGGCTTTCGCCCTTGGGCGTGACCTTGCCGACCAGGATGTCGCCGGCGCGCACTTCGGCGCCGATGTACACCACGCCGGACTCGTCGAGGCGGTTCAACGCGCTCTCCGAGACGTTCGGAATGTCGGCCGAGATTTCCTCCGGCCCCAGCTTGGTGTCACGCGCCTGGACGGTCAGTTCTTCGATGTGGATCGTGGTGTAGCGATCCTCTTCCACCACGCGCTCGGAGAGCAGGATGGAGTCTTCGAAGTTGTAGCCGTTCCACGGCATGAACGCGATCAGCATGTTCTGGCCCAGGGCCAGCTCGCCGATGTCGGTCGACGGACCGTCGGCCAGCACGTCGCCACGCGCGATCACGTCGCCCACGTTCACCAGCGGACGCTGGTTGATGCAGGTGTTCTGGTTGGAACGGGTGTACTTGATCAGCGAGTAGATATCGACGCCGGCGTCATGCTCGTCGTGGATCTCGTCCTCGTTGATCTTGACCACGATGCGGGCGGCGTCGATCTGCACGACTTCACCACCACGGCGGGCGTTGACGGTCACGCCGGAGTCGCGGGCCACGGCACGCTCGATGCCGGTACCGACCAGCGGCTTCTGCGAACGCAGCGTCGGCACGGCCTGGCGCTGCATGTTGGCGCCCATCAGTGCGCGGTTGGCGTCATCGTGCTCGAGGAACGGCACCAGCGCCGCGGCGATCGACACGGTCTGCATGGGCGAAACGTCCATGAAGTCCACGTCTGCCGGCGGCTTCAGCAGCGACTCGCCCTGGAAGCGGCAAGGCACGAACTGCTCGGTCAGGCGGCTCTTGGCATCGTGCAGGGCGTTGGCCTGCGCAATCACGTACTCGTTTTCTTCGATCGCCGACAGGTACTCGATCTCGTCGGTGATCTGGCCGTCCACGACCTTGCGGTACGGCGTCTCGAGGAAGCCATACGAGTTGGTGCGGGCGTACACGGCCAGCGAGTTGATCAGGCCGATGTTCGGGCCTTCCGGCGTTTCGATGGTGCAGACGCGGCCGTAATGGGTCGGATGCACGTCGCGCACTTCGAAGCCGGCGCGCTCACGGGTCAGGCCGCCCGGGCCCAGGGCCGAGACGCGACGCTTGTGGGTGACTTCCGACAGCGGGTTGTTCTGGTCCATGAACTGGGACAGCTGCGAGGAGCCGAAGAACTCCTTGATCGCGGCGGCCACCGGCTTGGCGTTGATCAGCTCCTGCGGGGTCAGGCCTTCGGACTCGGCCATCGACAGGCGCTCCTTGACCGCGCGCTCGACGCGGACCAGGCCGACGCGGAACACGTTCTCGGCCATTTCGCCGACCGAACGCACGCGACGGTTGCCCAGGTGGTCGATGTCGTCGACCACGCCGCGGCCGTTGCGGATCTCGGTCAGGGTCTGGATGACTTCCAGGATGTCCGAGGTTTCGCCGTTGGTGGCGACCAGGCGCTTGGATTCCTCGTCATTGCGGACGCTGAAGTACTTGTGGTCGAACAGGACCGACTCACCGGTGGTTTCCTTGCGGCCCACGCGGCGGTTGAACTTCATGCGGCCGACCGAGGACAGGTCGTAGCGCTCGAAGGTGAAGAACAGGTTGTGGAACAGGTTCTGCGCGGCATCCTTGGTCGGCGGCTCGCCGGGACGCATCATGCGGTAGATCTCGACCAGCGCTTCAAGCTGGGTCTTGGTCGGATCGATACGCAGGGTGTTGGACAGGTAGGCACCGCGGTCCAGGTCGTTCACCCACAGGGTGCCGACCGCATCCACGCCGGCCTTGCGGAACGCCGCCAGCTGGTCTTCGGTGATTTCGTCGTTGGCGTTGGCCAGCAGTTCGCCGGTCGAGGCATCGACCACGTCGTGCGACAGGATGCGGGTCAGCAGGTACTCGTCCGGCACGGCCAGGGCAGCAACGCCCGCAGCTTCGAGCTGCTTGACGTGGCGCGCGGTGATGCGCTTGCCGGCTTCCACGATGACCTTGTCGCCATCGGCCAGGTCGAAGTTCAGCGTTTCGCCGCGCAGGCGCTCGGGCACCAGCTCAAGCTGCACACCTTCCTTCGGGTCGATGTGGAAGGTGTTGATCTCGAAGAAATGGTTGAGCATTTCCTCGTTGTTGTAGCCCAGCGCACGCAGCAGGATCGACACCGGCAGCTTGCGGCGACGGTCGATACGGGTGAACAGTGCGTCCTTCGGGTCGAACTCGAAGTCCAGCCAGGAGCCGCGGTAAGGAATGATGCGGGCGCTGTACAGCAGCTTGCCCGAGCTGTGGGTCTTGCCACGGTCGTGGTCGAAGAACACACCCGGCGAACGGTGCAGCTGCGAGACGATCACGCGCTCGGTGCCGTTGACGATGAAGGTGCCGTTGTCGGTCATCAGCGGGATTTCGCCCAGATAGACCTCCTGCTCCTTCACGTACTTGATGGCCTTGGTCGACGACTCGCGGTCGTAGATCACCAGGCGCACGGTCACGCGCAGCGGCGCGCCGTAGCTCATGCCGCGCTGGCGGCACTCGCGCTCGTCGAACGCCGGCTCGCCCAGCTTGTAGCCGACGTATTCCAGGGCGGCGTTGCCGCTGTAGCTGGAGATCGGGAAGACCGACTTGAGGGCGGCGTGCAGGCCACGGTCGTCGCGCTTGGCGGCGTCAACGTGCTCCTGCAGGAACTCGCGGTAGGAATCGACCTGGATGGCGAGCAGGAACGGGACCTCGAGGATCGACCGCTGCTTGCCGAAGTCTTTGCGGATGCGCTTCTTTTCAGTAAACGAGTATGTCGTCGACATGGGGCATTGCCTCTGGCATCTGGGAACCGCGCGTCCGCGGCTCCGGGGGAAACATTCTTTCGAATGGGAAGAACTGTCAGTTGGAAGTCGCTGGTATTGCCGGCACCAGCACGCCATCTCCCGCTACTTCCAACTACCAACTCGTGGATTTTCTCGCCGCGGTGTGGCGGAACAACGACCTGCTAGTTGTGTCTTGCGTACTGCGATTTCAACAACGACCGAAGGCCAGGGGCTTTCGCCCCCGGCCTTTGGGTGTCGCCGATGGAGCCAGGCGACGAATTTCGATTACTTCACTTCGACGGTCGCACCAGCGGCCTCGAGGTCCTTCTTCATCTTCTCGGCGTCTTCCTTCGACACGGCTTCCTTCAGGACGCCGCCGGCCTCGGTGAGGTCCTTGGCTTCCTTCAGGCCCAGGCCGGTGATGGCGCGGACAGCCTTGATGACGTCGACCTTCTTGGCGCCGGCTTCCTTCAGAATGACGTTGAACTCGGTCTGCTCTTCGACAGCAGCAGCCGGGCCAGCGGCGGCGGCCACGGCCACCGGAGCGGCGGCGGAAACGCCAAACTTTTCTTCGATCGCCTTGACCAGCTCCATGACTTCCATGAGGGTCTTTTCAGCGATGGCGTCGACGATCTGTTCGTTGGACAGGGACATTGTGATTACCTTCGGTAAATATTCTGGAATGGGATACGAAAATTAAGCCGATTCAGCCGGCGCTTCAGCCGAGGCTTCTGCTTCGACCGGAGCCGCTTCGTCGCCACCGCCCTGCTGGTCGGCCACGGCCTTGACGGCGCGGGCGAACATCGTGGCGGGTTCGGCCAGGACGCGGGCCAGCATGGCCAGGGCCTGATCGAGCGTGGGCAGCGAAGCCAGGACATCGACGTGGCTGGCCGGGTACATCTGGCCACCGACGGCGACAACCTTGGGCTGCAGCTTGTCGTTGCTCTTGGCGAATTCCTTGATCAGGCGACCGGCAGCGCCGGGCTCCTCGGTCGAGAACGCGTACAGCAGCGGGCCGACCAACGAGTCCTTGGTGCACTCGTATTCGGTACCTTCCACTGCGCGGGCGGCCAAGGTGTTCTTGACGACCCGCAGGTACACGCCGGACTCACGCGCCTGCTTGCGCATCGCGGTCATCTGACTGACCGTGGTGCCTGCGTATTCGGCGGCGATCAAGGAGTGTGCCTTGGCAGCGACTTCTGCCAGCTCGGCGACAACTTCTTGCTTCTGGGACAGATTGAGAGCCATTAATCACTCCTCTTGTGAACTCCGCTCACGGCTCCTGCCGCTTGCGGTCCAGGGCAGCATCCATCCTGGACGCCGGGGATGCCGATGCATCCCATCTGGTGGCCTTATCAACTGGCACCCGAAACGGGAAACCAGAACAAACCGATGAAGGCGGCACCATCTGCGCGGGCTGGCCGTAAAGCCAATCAAGCAGTCCCGCTAGCGCCGACGCCGAATCCTTGCCAGGACCGAGCTTCCCTGCCCGTCGTCGGAGCGCGCTGACCGCACCTGCGGTCTTTGACGGCTTTCTTTCCGGATCGCTCCGGTCCGATCGCCCTCAAGCACAACACCGGCAGCAGGTTGCCCTGCTGCCGGTTACAGCAATTACTTCAGGCTCAGCGAGGACTGGTCCACGGTCACGCCGGGGCCCATCGTGGAGCTGAGCGAAATCTTCTGCAGGTACTGACCCTTGGCGGTCGACGGCTTGGCCTTGACCAGGTCAGCCAGCAGCGCCTGCAGGTTGTCCTTCAGCGCGCCGTCTTCGAAGGACGCCTTGCCGATGGTGCAGTGGATGATGCCGGCCTTGTCGGTGCGGTAACGCACCTGGCCCGACTTGGCGTTCTTCACCGCTTCAGCCGGATTGGCCGAGACGGTGCCGACCTTCGGGTTCGGCATCAGGCCACGCGGGCCCAGCAGCGTACCCAGCTTACCCACCACGCGCATCGCGTCCGGGGTGGCGATGACCACGTCGTAGTTCAGGTCACCGGCCTGCATCTTCTCGGCCAGGTCGTCCATGCCCACGGCCTCGGCGCCAGCGGCCAGGGCTTCGTCAGCCTTGGCACCGGCCGGTGCGAACACCGCCACGCGGACCGACTTGCCGGTACCGGCCGGCAGCACGGTGGAACCGCGCACCTGCTGGTCGGACTTCTTGGCATCGACGCCCAGACGCACGGCCACGTCGATCGACTCAACGAACTTGGCCTTGGTGGCGCTCTTGAGGATCTTCAGGGCCTCGTCAAAGCCATAGGCCTTGCCCGGGGTCACGGCGGCCAGGATGGCCTTCTGTCGCTTGTTCATTGCCATTGTCTCAGCCCTCGACCGTCAGACCCATGGAACGGGCCGAGCCCGCAATCGTGCGCACCGCTGCATCCAGGTCGGCTGCAGTCAGGTCGGCTTCCTTCGCCTTGGCGATCTCTTCGAGCTGCTTGCGCGTGACCTTGCCCACCTTCTCGGTGTTCGGGCGCTTGGAGCCGGACTGGATGCCGACGGCCTTCTTCAGCAGCACCGAAGCCGGGGTCGACTTGGTGATGAAGGTGAAGGTACGGTCGGAATAGGCCGTGATGATGACCGGGGTCGGCAGACCCGGCTCGAGCTTCTGCGTGGCGGCGTTGAACGCCTTGCAGAACTCCATGATGTTCAGGCCGCGCTGACCCAGCGCAGGACCGACCGGCGGCGAGGGATTGGCCTGACCGGCCTTCACCTGCAGCTTGATGTAACCGACAACTTTCTTTGCCATTTCAATGCTCTCCGGGTGCTAGCGCCTGGGATACAGGCTCCCCATCGGATCGGGAAAATCACGCGTCCCGACATCGCGTATCTCGTTCGTGACAAAGGCCGCCCTCGCAGGCGGCCATTGCACTTGCCCGGCTCTACTAGGCAGGGAGCCGCGCACTATAGCAGGTTTTTTGCATTCCGGCGCACGCGGCGCCGGACGCCGGGATCAGGCCTTCTCGACCTGGCCGAATTCCAGCTCCACCGGGGTGGAGCGGCCGAAGATGAGCACCGCGACGCGCAGGCGGCTCTTTTCGTAATTGACTTCCTCGACCACGCCGTTGAAGTCGTTGAACGGGCCATCGACCACGCGCACCATCTCGCCCGGCTCGAACAGCACCTTCGGACGCGGCTTCTCGACGCCTTCCTGAACACGATCCAGGATCGCGGCAGCCTCATCATCGCGGATCGGCAGCGGACGGTCGGCGGTGCCACCAATGAAGCCCAGCACCTTGCTGGTTTCCTTCACCATGTGCCACGACTCGTTGTCGATGCGCGGGATGCCCGCTTCTTCGTGGGTCTCGATCTGGACCAGCACGTAACCCGGGAAGAACTTGCGCTCGGAACGGCGCTTCTGGCCGGAGCGCATCTCGATCACTTCCTCGGTCGGAACCAGCACGTCACCGAAGCGCTCTTCCATGCCGTTGCGCACGATGCGATCGCGCAAGGCCTGCGCCACCGACTTCTCGAAGCCCGAATAGGCATGTACCACGTACCAACGCTTCACTGCGGAATTCTCCTCAACGACCCATCGTGAACAATTTCTCGACCATCCACTGGATGCCGAAATCGAAGCCAGCCAGGATCAGGCTGAGGATCAATACCACCACCATCACCACCCAGGTCATGCGCAACGATTCCTGGCGCGTCGGCCAGACCACCTTGCGCAACTCGAAGCGGGACTCAGCCAGGAACTCGACCGTGTCGCGCCCCTTGGCCGTGGCGATAAACACCGCCGCACCTGCAACCAGACCCACGACCACGACCAAGGCACGCAGCGGCGTGGCCCACTGGCCAGCAAACCACCACCACACCACCAGGCCGGCCACCACCAGCGCAGCGGCCAGCACGTATTTGGCGATATCAGCGCCGGACGTGCCTGCCACCTTGGATTGTTGGATCTTGCTGTTCATTCGGTCGGATGTGCCGCCTTGCACTGCACCGCCGCCAGCGGCGACGGGAGAAACGGGACAGTGGCACGCCAGGAGGGACTCGAACCCCCAACCTGCGGTTTTGGAGACCGCTGCTCTGCCAATTGAGCTACTGGCGTACGGAAACTGCCTGAAGGATGCCCTTAGACGGCGAAGGCGGACCGAGGTTCCCGGCCCGCCATCGCGTCACTCATCGGCGATGCGGGATCGCCGAATCGCAGGACCTTATTACTTGATGATCTTGGCCACGACGCCGGCGCCGACGGTACGGCCGCCTTCGCGAATCGCGAAGCGCAGACCTTCGTCCATGGCGACCGGGTTGATCAGGGTCACGACCATCTTCACGTTGTCACCCGGCATCACCATCTCGGTGCCTTCCGGCAGCTCGACCGCACCGGTGATGTCGGTGGTACGGAAGTAGAACTGCGGACGGTAGCCCTTGAAGAACGGGGTGTGGCGGCCGCCTTCGTCCTTCGACAGCACATACACTTCCGATTCGAACTCGGTGTGCGGCTTGATCGAACCCGGCTTGGCCAGCACCTGGCCACGCTCGACGTCGTCACGCTTGGTGCCGCGCAGCAGCAGACCGGCGTTGTCGCCTGCCTGACCCTGGTCCAGCAGCTTGCGGAACATTTCCACGCCGGTCACGGTGGTCTTCTGCACCGGACGGATGCCGACGATTTCGATTTCGTCGCCAACCTTGATGATGCCGCGCTCGATACGACCGGTCACCACGGTGCCGCGGCCCGAAATCGAGAACACGTCTTCGACCGGCATCAGGAACGCCTTGTCGATGTCACGCTCCGGCTCCGGAATGAAGGTGTCGAGGGCTTCGACCAGCTTCAGGATCGCCGGCACGCCGATGTCGCTCTGGTCGCCTTCCAGCGCCAGACGGGCCGAGCCGTGGATGATCGGGGTGTCGTCGCCCGGGAAGTCGTACTTGCTCAGCAGCTCACGGACTTCCATCTCGACCAGCTCGAGCAGCTCGGCGTCGTCGACCATGTCGGCCTTGTTCAGGAACACCACGATGTGCGGCACGCCGACCTGGCGCGACAGCAGGATGTGCTCGCGGGTCTGCGGCATCGGGCCGTCAGCGGCCGAGCACACCAGAATCGCGCCGTCCATCTGGGCAGCACCGGTGATCATGTTCTTGACGTAGTCGGCGTGGCCCGGGCAATCGACGTGCGCGTAGTGGCGGCTCGGCGATTCGTACTCCACGTGTGCGGTCGAGATCGTGATGCCGCGCGCCTTCTCTTCCGGCGCCGCGTCGATCGCGTCATAAGCCTTGAACTCGCCACCGAAACGCTCGGCGCCGACCTTGGTCAGTGCGGCGGTCAGCGTGGTCTTGCCATGGTCAACGTGACCGATGGTGCCCACGTTCACGTGCGGCTTGGTGCGCTCGAACTTACCCTTTGCCATGGCTGCTTATTCTCGGATCGTTAGATAAGAGGGTGAAACGTACTGCTTGGATGGTGCTCACGAAAGGAATCGAACCTTCGACCTCCTCCTTACCAAGGAGGTGCTCTACCGACTGAGCTACGTGAGCGTGAAACGATGTCGCTGCGGCGGATCTGGCGACAATGGAGCGGAAGTTCAATGGAGCGGGAGACGGGAATCGAACCCGCACCATCAGCTTGGAAGGCTGAGGTTCTACCGTTGAACTACTCCCGCGCCGGGGCACCGCAACAACAAAAACCTGGTTGAAACTTGGTGGAGGGAGGTGGATTCGAACCACCGAAGGCGTAAGCCAGCAGATTTACAGTCTGCCCCCGTTGGCCGCTTGGGTATCCCTCCGATCTTACTCGGACCCGGCCTGTTGGACCGGGGTGAAACAGCCGGTGATTCTGGCGTGAGATCGATGCGCTGTCAACGACTGTGCACCGGATTTCCTGCCGGCCCCACCTTGCGCACCCGAAAGTGCAGCACGCCATCGCTGGCGCCCCGTCGGCGGCCTGCCGCAGGGGCGCGCATTGTGGCAGGCAAGCGCCGTTACGGGAAGCACCGATTGCAAACAAATCGCACGATGCTGCCCTGCAGCGTGCCAGCGCGCCCTTCCATCGTCAGCCTGCCCCGCTTTTGCCGTGCCATTCTCCGGGTACGGACGACCCGCGATAAGGACACCTTGCGCCATGGATTTCAGCTTCGACCTCGGACAGGACATCGACCAGCTCCGTGATGCGGTCCACAGCTTCGCCCGCAGCGTGATTGCGCCGCTGGCCGAGCCGGCCGACCGCGACAACGCCTTCCCCAACGCGCTCTGGCCACAACTGGGCGACATGGGCCTGCTGGGCCTGACGGTCGAGGAGGAATACGGCGGCACCGCGATGGGCTACCTCGCGCACGTGGTGGCGATGGAAGAAATTTCCCGCGCCTGCTCGGCGATCGGGCTGTCCTACGGCGCGCATTCCAACCTGTGCGTGAACCAGCTGCGCAAGAACGGCAGCGCCGCGCAGAAAGCCCGCTACCTGCCCAAACTGATCAGCGGCGAGCACATCGGCGCGCTGGCGATGAGCGAGGTCGGCGCCGGCTCGGACGTGGTCTCCATGAAGCTGCGCGCGGACAAGCGCGGCGATCGCTACGTGCTCAACGGCAGCAAGATGTGGATCACCAACGGGCCCGACGCGCACACGCTGGTGGTCTACGCCAAGACCGAGCCGGAGGCCGGCCCGCGCGGCATCACCGCGTTCATCGTCGAGCGGGATTTCAAGGGGTTTTCGACCGCGCAGAAGCTGGACAAGCTCGGCATGCGCGGCTCCAACACCTGCGAGCTGGTGTTCCAGGATTGCGAAGTGCCGGAAGAGAACATCCTGGGCGGCCTCAACCAGGGCGTGAAAGTGCTGATGTCCGGCCTGGACTACGAACGCGTGGTGCTGTCCGGCGGGCCACTGGGGATCATGGCCGCGTGTATGGATGCCGTGCTGCCGTACGTGCGCGAACGCCGCCAGTTCGGCCGGCCGATCGGCGAATTCGAACTGATGCAGGGCAAGCTGGCCGACATGTACGTGGGCTTCAACGCCTGCCGCGCCTACGTGTACGCGGTGGCCAAGGCCTGCGATCGCGGCGAGACCACGCGCAAGGATGCGGCCGGCGCGATCCTCTACAGCGCCGAGAAAGCCACGTGGATGGCCGGCCAGGCGATCCAGTCGCTGGGCGGCAACGGCTACATCAACGACTACCCGACCGGGCGCCTGTGGCGCGACGCCAAGCTCTATGAAATCGGGGCAGGCACCTCGGAAATCCGGCGGATGCTGATCGGCCGCGAACTGGTCGGCCAGGGTTGAGGAGCGCCGCACGATGAGCGTCATCGTTTCGAAACTGCGCACCGACGACGAGGCCTTCCAGGCCAACCGCGCCGCCCTGCAGGCGCAGGTGGACACCTTGCGCGCCCGCACCGCGCAGGCCGCGCTGGGCGGTAGCGAAAGCGCACGGGCCAAACACACCGGCCGCGGCAAGCTGCTGGCGCGCGACCGGGTCGATGCGCTGATCGACCCCGGCACGCCCTTCCTGGAGCTGTCGCCGCTGGCCGCACACGGCATGTACGACGACCAGGTGCCGGCCGGCGGCGTGGTCGGCGGCATCGGCCGCGTGCATGGCCGCGAGTGCGTAATCGTCGCCAACGACGCCACGGTCAAGGGCGGCACCTATTACCCGATCACGGTGAAAAAGCACCTGCGCGCGCAGGAGATCGCCCGCGAGAACCACCTGCCCTGCCTGTACCTGGTTGATTCCGGCGGCGCGTTCCTGCCGATGCAGGACGAGGTCTTTCCGGACAAGGAGCACTTCGGCCGGATCTTCTACAACCAGGCGCAGCTCTCGGCCGCGGGCATCCCACAGATCGCCTGCGTCATGGGCTCCTGCACCGCCGGCGGCGCCTACGTGCCGGCGATGAGCGATGAAACCATCATCGTGCAGGGCCAGGGCACGATCTTCCTGGGCGGCCCACCGCTGGTGAAGGCCGCCACCGGCGAAGTCGTCAGCGCCGAGGACCTGGGCGGCGCCGACGTGCACACGCGCCTGTCCGGCGTGGCCGACCATTTGGCCGACAACGACCACCATGCGCTGTCGTTGCTGCGCCGGATCGTGGGTAACCTGGGCCCGCGCATCGCCCCGCAGGTGCAGCTGCAGAGTCCGGAAGAACCGCGTTACGACCCGGCCGAACTCTATGGCGTGATTCCCTCCGATACGCGCAAGCCTTACGACGTGCGCGAGGTCATCGCGCGCATCGTCGATGGTTCGCGCTTCGATGAATTCAAGGCGCGCTACGGCACCACGCTGGTCACCGGTTTCGCCCACATCCACGGCTATCCGGTGGGCATCGTCGCCAACAACGGCATCCTGTTTTCCGAGAGCGCGCTCAAGGGCGCGCACTTCGTCGAACTGTGCTCGCAGCGCGGGATTCCGTTGGTGTTTTTGCAGAACATCACCGGCTTCATGGTCGGCCGCGCTTACGAAAACGGCGGTATCGCCAAGGACGGCGCCAAGCTGGTGACCGCGGTGGCGACGACTTCGGTGCCGAAGTTCACCGTGTTGATCGGCGGCTCGTACGGCGCCGGCAATTACGGCATGTGCGGACGCGCGTACTCGCCGCGTTTTTTGTGGAGCTGGCCGAACTCGCGCATCTCGGTAATGGGCGGCGAACAGGCCTCGTCCGTGCTGGCCACCGTGCGGCGCGACGCCATGGAAGCACAGGGAAAGCCCTGGAGCGCGGAAGAAGAAGAAGCTTTCAAATCCCCGACCCGCGCGCAGTTCGAAGCGCAGTCCGATCCCTACTACGCCACCGCGCGCCTGTGGGACGACGGCATCGTCGATCCCGCGCAGACCCGACGCCTGCTTGGCCTGGGCCTGGCGGCGGCATTGAACGCCCCGATCGCACCGACGCGCTTCGGCGTGTTCCGCATGTGAGGCGACCGGCATGAGCGCATCGAACCTGCAACTCGAACACGACGGCCCGGTCGCCACGCTGTGGCTCAACCGGCCAGAAGTCCACAACGCATTCGACGAACACCTGATCGCCGCGCTGACCGAGACGCTGCGCACGCTGGAGGCCGATGCGGGCACGCGCGTGATCGTGCTGGCCGGACGCGGCAGGAGTTTCTGCGCCGGTGGCGACCTGGACTGGATGCGGCGCATGGCCGGCTTCAGTCATGACGAGAACCTGCGTGATGCCGGCGCGTTGGCGACGATGCTGTCCACGCTGGCCCATTGCGCCAAGCCGACGATCGCACGCGTGCACGGCGCGGCGCTGGCCGGCGGCACCGGGCTGGTCGCGGCCTGCGACATCGCGATTGCTTCGCCGGAGGCGTCCTTCGGCACGACCGAAGTGCGGCTGGGCCTGATCCCTGCCACGATCAGCCCGTACGTCCTGCGCGCGATTGGCGCGCGTGCGGCGCAGCGCTACTTCCTGACCGGTGAACGCTTCGACGCGGCGCAGGCCCTGCAGCTGGGGCTGGTGCACGAGGTCTGCGACGCAGCGGCGCTGGACGCGCGCGTCCGTGACATCACCGAGGCCCTGCTGGCTGGCGCGCCGCAGGCGCAGTCGGCGTGCAAGCGGCTGGTCCAGCACGTGGCCGCCCAGCCGATCGGCACCGCGCTGATCCATGACACCACCGCGCGCATCGCCGCCGCGCGCGACAGCGACGAGGCGCGCGAAGGCATCGCCGCCTTCTTCGCCAAGCGTCCGCCGGCCTGGAGATCCTGAGCGTGTTCGACAAGATCCTGATTGCCAACCGCGGCGAGATCGCCTGCCGCATCATCGCCACCTGCCGCTGCCTGGGCATCGCCACGGTGGCTGTCTATTCGCAGGCCGATGCCAACGCACGCCACGTCCGCCTGGCCGACGAGGCAATCTGCATTGGCCCGGCCGCCTCGCGCGAAAGCTACCTGCGCGCGGACAAGGTCATCGCCGCGGCGCTGGCCACCAGCGCACAGGCGGTGCATCCGGGCTATGGCTTCCTGTCGGAGAACGCGGACTTCGCTCGCGCGTGTGCGGATGCCGGGCTGACTTTCATCGGCCCGCCGGTGTCGGCGATCGAAGCGATGGGCTCCAAGTCCGCAGCCAAGGCGCTGATGCAGGCCGCCGGCGTGCCGCTGGTGCCCGGCTATCACGGCGATGACCAGTCGCCCGCCTTGTTGCGTAGCGAGGCCGCGCGCATCGGCTATCCGGTCTTGATCAAGGCCAGCGCTGGCGGCGGCGGCAAGGGCATGCGCGTGGTCGAACGGGACGCTGATTTCGAGGCGGCGCTGGCGTCCTGCCAGCGCGAGGCGCGCGCCAGCTTCGGCGACGACCGCGTGCTGGTCGAGAAATACCTGGTGCGCCCGCGCCATATCGAGGTGCAGGTGTTCGGCGATACGCATGGCCACGTCGTGCATCTTTACGAACGCGACTGTTCGGCGCAGCGCCGCCACCAGAAAGTCATCGAGGAAGCGCCGGCGCCGCACATCAGCGCGGCCTTCCGCAGCGCGATCGGCACCGCCGCGGTCGATGCGGCGCGCGCGGCGGGTTACGTCGGCGCGGGGACGGTGGAGTTCATCGTCGATGCCGATGGCGCGTTCTACTTCATGGAAATGAACACCCGGCTGCAGGTCGAACACCCGGTCACCGAGCTGGTCACCGGCCAGGACCTGGTCGAATGGCAGCTGCGCGTGGCCGATGGCCAGCCTTTACCGCTTGCCCAGGACGCGATTCCGCTGCAGGGCCACGCGATCGAGGTGCGACTCTACGCCGAGCAACCGGACACCGGCTTCCTGCCCTCCACCGGCACGCTCGAACACCTGCATTTCCCGACCGCGCTGCGCCACGTGCGCGTCGATACCGGCGTGGAGCGCGGCGATGTGATCGGGCCGGATTACGACCCGATGATCGCCAAGCTGATCGTCTGGGATGAAACCCGCGAGGCTGCGCTCTTGCGGATGCAGCAGGCGCTGGCCGGCACGCGGATCGTCGGGGTGGGCAACAACGTGGCGTTCCTGTCGCGCCTGATCGTCCATCCCGAGGTGCGCGCCGGCGGCTACGACACCGGCCTGATCGAACGCGCCCTGTCCCAGTTGCTCGGCACCGATGCACCGCTTCCGGCCGATGCGCTGGCCGTGGCCGCGCTGTGGACGCTGCAGGCCGACGCGCAGCGTGCCGCCACGCAGGCCAGCATCAGCACCGACGACCCCCACAGCCCGTGGGCGCAGAGCGACGGCTGGCGCATCAACGGCGCGGCCATGCGCACGCTCGACCTGCGCGATGCGGCCGGCGGCGCTCATCGCGTCAGCGTGCGCCATGACGGCCGTGGCGGCGCCGAACTCGACGGCACGCCTGCGCAGGTGTTGCACTGCGAAGACGCGGCGCTGCGCTATCGCCTGGGCACACGCCAGGGCCACGCGACCGTCATCGCGGCTGCCGACGGCGCGCTGCACGTGTTCACCGCCGCCGGCCATGCGGTGCTGGCGCCGATCGATCCGCTGGCTCATGTCGCGGGCCAGTCCGATGCGCACGGCGGCCTGAGCGCACCGATGCCCGGCCGCATCATCGCGGTGCTGGCTGCCGATGGCGCGCGCGTCGCCGCCGGTGCGCCGCTGCTGGTGATGGAAGCGATGAAGATGGAATACACCGTCAGCGCGCCCGCCGACGGCACCGTGACCCAGATGCTGTGCAAGGTCGGCGATCTGGTGGCCGACAAGGCACCGCTGGTCGATTTCGAGGCCGCGGCGTGAGCGCCCTGCCCGCGCGGGTGAAGCTGGTCGAGATGGGCGCGCGCGATGGCCTGCAGAACGAGCCGGGCAACGTCGCCACGCAGACCAAGCTGGACCTGATCGCGCGCCTGGCGCAGGCCGGCCTGCGCCATATCGAAGCCACCGCGTTCGTGTCGCCCAAATGGGTCCCGCAGATGGCCGATCACGACGCGGTGATGCGCGGCGTTCCGCGCCGCGCGGGCGTGGTGTATTCGGCGCTGACGCCCAATCTGAAAGGCTTCGAGGCGGCGCTGGCCGCCGGCGCCGATGAAGTAGCGGTGTTCGGCGCGGCGTCGGAGACGTTCTCGCAGAAGAACATCAACTGCTCGATCGCCGAAAGCCTGCAGCGCTTCGAAGCGGTGACGCGCGCGGCGCGCGAAGCGGGCATTCCGGTGCGCGGCTATGTGTCCTGCGTGCTCGGCTGCCCCTACGAGGGCGCGATCGCACCGCAGGCGGTGGCCGATGTCGCCGCCGCGCTGCTGGATCAGGGCTGCTTCGAGATCTCGCTGGGCGACACCATCGGCGTCGGCACGCCGGGCAAGACGCACGCGATGCTCGAAGCGGTGATGGCACGCGTGCCGGTCGCGCAGCTGGCCGGGCATTACCACGACACCTTCGGCCAGGCGCTGGCCAACGTCTACGCCTCGCTGGAGTTGGGCGTGGCGACCTTCGACAGCTCGGTGGCCGGCCTGGGCGGCTGCCCGTATGCGCCTGGCGCGGCCGGCAATGTCGCCAGCGAGGACCTGCTGTATCTGCTGGACGGATTGGGCATCGAAACGGGCGTGGACCTGCACAAGCTGGCGCAGGCCGGCGACTTCATCTGCCAGGCGCTGGGGCGCACCACGCGCAGCAAGGTGGCGCAGGCGCTTGCAGGGCGCGCAGTCGCCTGAGCTTGCGCGTTCGGCCCTTTCCCTTCGCTACGCGAAGGGAAGGAAGCAAAAACAACAGCGCGTCGCCACAGACCAAAAACAGACAGGCCGCGCAATGCGCGGCCTGTCTGCTGAAACGATGCGCCCGACGAATCAGACGTTGAAGCGGAAATGCAGGATGTCGCCTTCCTGCACTTTGTACTCCTTGCCTTCCAGACGCAGGCGCCCGGCTTCCTTGCAGCCGGCTTCGCCCTTGTACTTGATGAAATCGTCGTAGGCCATCGTCTCGGCGCGGATGAAGCCCTTCTCGAAATCGGTGTGGATCACCGCCGCTGCCTTGGGCGCGGTCGAGCCGGCCTTGACCGTCCACGCGCGCACTTCCTGTACGCCAGCGGTGAAGTAGGTCTGCAGACCCAGCAGCTGGTAGGCCGCGTAGATCACGCGGTTCAGGCCCGGCTCTTCCAGGCCCAGGTCGGCCAGGAAGGTGTCGCGATCCTCATCGTCCAGCTGCGAGAGCTCTTCCTCGATCGCGGCCGACACCGGCACCACGCGCGCGCCTTCCTTCTCGGCACGGGCGCGCACGGCGTCCAGGTGCGGGTTGTTCTCGAAGCCGTCCTCCAGCACGTTGGCGATGTACATCACCGGCTTGAGGGTCAGCAGGAACAGGTCACGCACCAGCGCCTTTTCCTCGTCGTCCAGGCCCGCGCCGCGGCCGGGGATGCCGTCGTTGAGCGCTGCCAGCAGCTTGGCCAGCACCGGCTTGCGCGCGGCCGCTTCTTTGTCGCCACCCTTGGCGCTGCGCTCGGCGCGGTTGAGCGCCTTTTCCACGCTGTCCAGGTCAGCCAGCGCCAGCTCGGTATCGATCGTGTCGATGTCCGAGATCGGGTCGACCTTGTTGTTGACGTGGATCACGTCGTCGTTCTCGAAGCAGCGCACCACGTGGGTGATCGCATCGACTTCGCGGATGTGCGACAGGAACTTGTTGCCCAGGCCTTCACCGCTGGCCGCACCGGCGACCAGGCCGGCAATGTCGACGAACTCGACCGCCGTCGGCACGACCTTCTGCGGCTTGACGATGTCGGCCAGCGCCTTCAGGCGCGGATCCGGCACCGGCACGATGCCGACGTTGGGTTCGATCGTGCAGAACGGGAAGTTGGCCGCGGCAATACCCGCCTTGGTCAGCGCGTTGAAGAGGGTCGACTTGCCGACGTTCGGCAGGCCCACGATGCCGCATTTGATGCCCATGAATTTCTCCGGTAACCGAAAGCCGGTAACCGTCAGCCCACGCATCAGCGCATCGGCTCACGGTTGAACGGCTCGCTATTTGGGGGTGTGCAGGCGCTTCATCGCCTCGTTGAAATCGCCGGCAACCGCCAGCGGCAGGACATCCAGCGCCTCATCGATGGCGCGCCCGATCAGGATCTCGTCGTCGGCATTGGGACGGCCCAACACCCAACCGGTGACCTTGTCCTTGTGGCCGGGATGGCCGATGCCGATGCGCAGGCGACCAAAGCGCCCGTGCCCCAGCAGTTGCATGGTGTCGCGCAGGCCGTTCTGGCCGCCGTGCCCACCATCGAATTTCAGTCGGGCCACGCCAGGCGGCATGTCCAGCTCGTCGTGCGCCAGCAGCGCCTGCTCGGGTTCGAGTTTCCAGAACCGCAGCGCGGCGGTGACCGACTTGCCCGAGAGGTTCATGTAGGTGGACGGCTTGAGCAGCCGCACCGTCTGGCCGTTGATGCTGACCTGCGCGGTCTCGCCAAACAGCTTGGCGTCCACGCTGAAACGCTGGCCTTGCGCTGCTGCCAGGGTGTCCACAAAACGGAACCCGGCGTTATGCCGGGTCCGCGCGTGTTCGGCACCGGGATTACCCAGGCCGACGATGAGGCGCACGCCTTCCATGCAAGCAGCACGATCCGCTTCCCCCGCGCCGGCACAGGCCGGCGCGAAGGAGATGGATCACTTCTCGCTGTCGTCCTTGGCCACCTTGGCGGCCGGGACTTCGGCCGAGGTTTCGTCGGCGTCTTCCGACTCTTCCTCGATCTTGGCGAACTTGGCGATGACCACCGCCACGTCGTGCTCCTTGCCCAGCTTCAGCTCGGGGATCTCGACGCCGGCCGGCAGCTTCAGCTCCGACAGGTGGATCACGTCGCCCTGGGCGATCTTGGCCAGGTCGATCTCGATGAACTCCGGCAGGTCCTTCGGCAGGCACTCGACCACGACTTCGTTCAGTTCGTGGGTGATGACCACTTCGGACGACTTGCCGGCCGGCGAGGTTTCCTGGTTCAGGAAGTGCAGCGGCACGGCGGTGCGGATGGCTTCCTTGTCGTTCACGCGCTGGAAGTCCAGGTGCATGATCTGCTGCTTGAACGGATGGCGCTGCATGTCACGCAGCAGCACCTTCTGCACGTCGCCGTTGAGGCTCAGGTCCAGGATCGACGAGTAGAACCAGTCGTGCTGGCTGGCGGTCCAGACTTCGTTGTGGTTCAGCTGGATGCTGACCGGCTTGAGGTCGCCACCGTAGACGATGGCGGGGACGCTACCGGCGTGACGCAGGCGGCGGCTCGCACCCTTACCTTCGTCTTCGCGGCGCTCCACCTTGATTTCGTGTGTATTAGCCATGGTTTTCACTTTTCTCTGATGTAAACCGCCTCGCGGCGGGGATGCGACTCTTCCGCGACCAGAAGAGTCGTGTTGGGCCGTCGCCGACAGGGCGACCGCCCGGAACTTGGATCAATCCACGTACAGCGAGCTGACCGATTCGCCGAAGGCGATACGGCGGATGGTCTCGGCCAGCATCCCGGCCACCGACAGCTGGCGGATCTTGGTGCAGGCCGCGGCGGCCGGCGACAGCGGGATCGTGTCGGTCACCACCAGCTCGTCCAGCGCGGACTTGTTGAGGTTGTCCACGGCCGGGCCGGACAGCACCGGGTGGGTGCAGTAGGCGGCGACCTTGGTCGCGCCACGGTCCTTCAGCGCCGCTGCGGCAGCGCACAGGGTGCCGGCGGTGTCGACGATGTCGTCGACCAGCACGCAGGCCTTGCCTTCCACGTCACCGATGATGTTCATCACCGTGGACACGTTGGCGCGCGGACGGCGCTTGTCGATGATCGCCAGGTCCGCATCGTCCAGGCGCTTGGCCACCGCGCGGGCGCGGACCACGCCGCCCACGTCCGGTGAGACCACCACCATGTTGTCGGTGCCGTAGGCGCGCCAGATGTCGGCCAGCAGCAGCGGCGAGGCGTACACGTTGTCGACCGGGATATCGAAGAACCCCTGGATCTGGTCGGCGTGCAGGTCGACCGTGAGCACGCGATCGGCGCTGACCGCGCTGAACATTTTGGCGGCGACCTTGGCCGTGATCGGCACGCGCGAGGAGCGCAGGCGACGATCCTGGCGCGAGTAGCCGAAATACGGCACCACGGCGGTGACGCTGGCGGCGCTGGCGCGCTTGAGCGCGTCGATCAGCACCAGCAATTCCATCAGGTTCTCCGCGCTGGGCGCGCAGGTCGGCTGGATGACGAAGACTTCCTGGCGGCGGACGTTCTCTTCGATCTCCACCTGGACTTCGCCGTCGGAGAAATGCGAGACCATCGCCTTGCCCGGACGCACGCCGAGTTCACGGCAGATGCTCTGGGCGAGGGGTTTGTTGGCGTTGCCGGAAAAGACCAGCAGGCTGCGTTCGTCTTGCACGTGGGAATCTCGATGACTACGGTGGGCGGAACGAGACGCGGGTCCTTTCGCGCACGGACGGAACTGGCTGGGGCGGTAGGATTCGAACCTACGAAATGCCGGGATCAAAACCCGGTGCCTTAGGCCTCTTGGCGACGCCCCAGTGGATTCAGTTGATGTCCTGCAGGTTTCCTTCCAGGGCATCCAGCAGGGGCGAACGCGCCGCACCTGCCACCACCCAGCCGCGTAGATCCGCAGGCAGCAAGGCCGATCCGGCCTGAGCGGCCTGAAGGCTTGCGAACTCCACGAAACAGCCGCTGCCCGTCCCCGTCAGCCGTGGCGTCCCGATGCGCGAGAGCGTGGCGAACACGGCCTCGATGGCAGGTTCACGACGCCGCAGCACCGGCTCGAACACGTTGTCGGGCACGGATCCGGAAAGGAAGTCCGATATTTTCACGGGTGCGGCAGTGCGCGTCAAATCCGGCGCTCCAAACAGCTTGGCCGTGGCCACGTGAATGCCCGGGTCGACCAGCACATACCAGGCCTGCGGCAGGTCCAGCGGCGTGAGCTGTTCGCCCACGCCTTCGGCCCAGGCGTTGCGGCCGCGGACGAAGACCGGCACGTCCGCGCCCAGCTGCAGACCAAGCCCGGCCAGCACGTCCTCGCCCAGATCGGTGGCCCAAAGCTGGTCCAGGACCCGCAGCACGGTCGCCGCGTCGGACGAGCCGCCGCCGAAGCCGCCACCGGCCGGAATATTCTTTTCGACGCAGATGTCGGCACCTGACGTGCCGTTGACGTGCTTTTGCAGCAACAGCGCCGCGCGAACCAGGAGGTCATCGGCCTCGGCCACGCCCGGTGCGGAGGCGCCGACGCGGGCCACGCGGCCGTCTTCGCGCAGCCGGATCCCGACCCGGTCGCCCCAGTCCAGGATGCGAAACGCGCTCTGCAGGTCGTGGTAGCCATCGGCGCGGCGGCCGGTGATGCGCAGGCAGAGGTTCAATTTGGCCGGCGCCGGCCACCACGACCAGCCGCCGGGGACGTGCGACGCGTTCAAGGGGCCGCCGCGCAGGGCTGCCAGCCGTCCACGATCAGGCGAACGCGCGAATCGCCGCGCTCGGCCTCGATTCGCGCCGGCAGCGCGGGCGTATCGCCGGCCGCCGGCTGCCAGGCGGTATACGCAATCCGCCAGCCGCCCTGGGTCAGTGCGGCAAGATGGCCGTCCGTGCCGTATTGCAGGTCAGCGGCCGGCAGCGCGGGCGCGGCCTGGCCGCGGATCCAGTACGCCAGCGCCTGGACCGGAATTTCCCAGCCGGTGGCTTCGACCAGCAGCTGGCCGGCATCGGCGCCGCGGCGCGGCCCGCCATCCAGGCCATCCAGCACCACGCCGGCGTCGTTGCCGGTCAGGCGCCAGCTCTGGCGGGTGACCGGGGCGCTGAGCGACACCTCGAAATCCTCGCCGCGCTGGCTCCAGTCGATACGACCGCTGCCCCCCTTATCGGCGCGGCGAATCGCCACGCGCCCTTCCAGCGACCAGTTGCGATGCACCTGTAGCCACTGCTCGCGCGCCAGCTGGGCCTGCGCGGCCTGGCCGGCATCGACCGCTGGTGGCAGCGGTTGTTTCGGCCTGGACAGGCCCGCGCAACCGGCCAGCAACGAAACCGCCAGCAGCATCGCCACGCCACGCATATAGAAGTTCATGCTCCGGTCTTTTCCAGCGCGCGCAGCAGCGAGCGGTTTTCGGGATCGAGCTTGCGTGCCTCGTCGAAATACTTGCGCGCCTCGTCCTTGTGGCCCTGCTCCCACAGCAGCTGGCCCAGGTGGGCGGCGATCTCCGGGTCCTTCATCAGGGTGAAGGCGCGGCGGATCTGCACCAACGCCTCGTCGCGCCGGCCCATGCGATAGAGCACCCAGCCGTAGCTGTCCAGGATCGCCGGCTCGTCCGGCTCGGCGGCGCGGGCGCGGTCGATCAATTCCAGCGCTTCCTTGTAGCGATCGGTGCGGTCGGCCAGGGTGTAGCCCAGCGCGTTGAGCGCGGCGGTATTGGTCGGATCGGTGACCAGCACCCGGCGCAGGTCAGCCTCGGCGCGGTCGATACGGTCGCGCCGCTCCCAGGCCAGGCCGCGCGCATACAGGATGTTGTTGTCGTCCGGATACGCAGCCAGGCCGCGCGCCAGCGCGTCCAGCTCGCCGGCATCGTCGTCGTTCTTCTGGCGCAGATCGGCTTCCAGCAGATAGGCGTCGCGGCGCGCGTCGTCGCTGACGCTGGCATCGGCCTGCATGGCGTGCATCGAGGCGAAGGCCTCGTCCTTGCGCGCCAGCTGGAACAGCACGTTGGCCGCGCGCAGGCGTGCTTCCACCTGATGGTCACCGGTGGCCACGCCCTGGTACCAGTCCAGCGCCTCTTGCGGACGCTTGAGGTATTCGGCGATCTGGCCCAGCAGCAGGCGCTGGGCGGGGTCCTGCGCATCGGTGCTGACGGCCTTGGCCTCGTCGTAGAGCGCGGTCAGGCCGGCCGTGTCATCCGACTTGGCCAGCAGCGAGGCGCGCAGGCCGTAGCTGCGGGTGTCCTGCGGGCCGCCGGCCAGCATGGCCGCCGCCTGTGACGGCAGGCCCAGCGCATCGAACTCGGCCGCCGCGCCCAGGCGCACGTTCGGATCGGCGTCGGCCTGCTGCTGCAGGCCTTCCAGCACCTTGCGGGCTTCTTCGGTCTTGCCGGCCTGGCGCAGCTGGCTGGCATGCAGCAGGGTGACGCGCGCATTGACCGGGAAACGCTGGATGACCTCGGCAACGATGCGTTCGGCCAGGGCCGGCTGTTCCAGCGACTGGGCCAGGCCGCCGAACGCCAGCCACACATTTAACTGGTTGGGCAGCGCCTTGCTGTCCAGCAGCTGGCCGAGCAGCTTGGCCGACAGCGCCGGATCGCGGCCGCCACTGCCCAGCGCGGTCAGCGCATAGCGCCAGGCCTGTGGATCGGGATCGCGCAGCAAGGACTCGAGCTCGCGCCGGGCCGGGCGCTCGCGCCCTTCGCGCAGGGCCAGCGTGGCCTGGGCAGCGCGCATGGCCAGCGATTCCGGGGCGCGCTTCTGCCAAAGTTTCAGCGCGCGCGCGGCACGATCGTCATCGTTGGCCAGCAGGGAAATACGGGTCGCCAGTTCGGCCAGGCCCACGTCCTGGCCGGCTTCAGCCGCCTGCAGGTATAGGCGCGCGGCATCGGGCAGCTTGCCGGCCTGCAGGGCGAATTCGCCGGCCATCACCGGCTCCAGCACGCCCGAGGTGGCGTCCGCGGTTTTCGCCGGCTGCCGGGCCTGGACCGCAGGAGATGACGCAAAACCGGCAAGAATCAGCAACAACGGCGGGACGAAACGCATCTTTGCAGGCATTAGGGGGAACCGGGCCGTAAAATGGCGGGCAACAGACTGCCAGCAGCTTAGCGCAAGCCCCGAAAAATGACGTTGTGGGTCCTCGGACTGAACCACCAGACCGCGCCGGTCAACCTGCGCGAACGGGTGGCTTTTGCCGGCGATGCGCTGCCGCAGGCGCTGGGCGCGCTGCGTGATTTGCCGCAGGTCAGCGAGGCGGCGCTGCTGTCCACCTGCAACCGCACCGAGCTGTATGCGGTGGCCGATGACGCCACCCCGCTGGTGCAATGGCTGGCCACGCATGGCGAAGGCCTGGACGCGTATCTGTATCGCCATCGCGATGCCGAGGCCGTGCGCCACCTGTTCCGCGTCGCCACCGGGCTGGACTCGATGGTGCTGGGCGAACCGCAAATCCTGGGCCAGGTGAAGGACGCGTGGGCGCTGGCGCGTGAGCATCAGGCGCTGGGCAGCGGCCTGGACCGGCTGTTCCAGCAGGCGTTCGCGGTAGCCAAGCGCGCCCGCACCGATACGCGCGTAGGGGCGAATCCGATTTCGGTGGCCTCCACCGCCGTGCGCCTGGCGCAGAACTCGTTCGCGCGCCTGAGCGATTCGACCGTGCTGCTGGTCGGCGCCGGCGAGACCATCGAGCTGGCCGCCAAGCACCTGAGCGAAGGCAAGGTCCGCCGCCTGTTGATCGCCAACCGCACCCTGGGCCACGCGCAGGAGCTGGCCAGCCGCCACGGCGGCGTCGCCCTGCCGCTGACCGAGCTGGACCGCCACCTGGCCGATGCGGACGTGGTGTTCTCGGCCACCGCCGCGCGCGAGCCGATCATCACCCGCATGCACGTGACCGACGCCCTGCGCCGCCGCAAGCACAAGCCGATGATGCTGTTCGACCTGGCCGTGCCGCGCGACATCGAGGCCAGCGTCGCCGAGCTGGACGACGCCTATCTCTACACCGTCGACGACCTGGAACGCGCGGTCGAAGACAACCGCCGCGGCCGCCGCGAAGCGGCCGACGAAGCCGAAGCGATCATCGACGTGCAGGTCGCGCGTTTCGTCGAAACCCTGCAGGCCGGCAGCCGCCAGGAGCCGCTCAAGCGCCTGCGTGCTTACGGCGACAGCACCCGCCAGGACGTGCTGGACAAGGCCCAGGCGCAGCTGGCCAACGGCCGCGACCCGGCCGAGGTGCTGGAATTCCTCGCCCACACGCTGACCAACCGCCTGCTGCATCCGCCAACCGCGGCCTTGCGCGAAGCGGCTTTGAGCGGCGATACCGAACTCACCCGCGCAGCCGATCGGATGTTCCCGGCCAAGGCGCCCTACTCGCACGCCAAGTTGCCCGATGACGCCGACCCTGCGCCGTAAGCTGGAGGCGCTGGCCGAGCGTCGCGAAGAACTCGAACGCCTGCTCGCCGATCCATCAGTGGTGGCCGACAACACGCGCTTTCGCGACATGTCGCGCGAGTTCGCCCAGCTCGAACCGATCGCCACGGCCATGGCCGAGGAAGCGCGCGCGCAGGACGATCTGGCCGCGGCGCTGGCGATGCGCGACGACCCGGAGCTGCGCGAACTGGCCGACGAAGAAGTCGCCGCTGCGCAGGCGCGGCTGGCCGAGCTGGACGAAGCGCTGTCGCTGCTGCTGATCCCGCGCGATGCGCGCGACGACGGCAACCTGTTCCTGGAAGTGCGCGCCGGCACCGGTGGTGACGAGGCCGCGATTTTCGCCGGCGACCTGTTCCGCATGTATGCGCGCTACGCCGAGCGCCAGGGCTGGAAGGTCGAGGTCGAATCCGATTCGCCCGGCGAGCATGGCGGCTACAAGGAAGTGGTTGCGCGCGTGGTCGGGCGCGGCGCGTTCTCGCGGCTGAAGTTCGAATCGGGGACCCATCGCGTGCAACGCGTGCCGGCGACCGAATCGCAGGGCCGCATCCACACCTCGGCCGCGACCGTGGCGATCATTCCCGAGGCCGACGAGGTCGAGGAGATCGCGATCAACCCGGCGGACCTGCGGGTCGACACGTTCCGCTCCTCGGGCGCGGGCGGCCAGCACGTCAACAAGACCGATTCGGCGATCCGCATCACCCATGTGCCCACCGGCACGGTGGTCGAGTGCCAGACCGAGCGCAGCCAGCACGCCAACCGCGACAAGGCGATGAAGCGGCTCAAGGCGCAGCTGCTCGACGCCGAGCGCAGCAAGCAGGCCGCGGCCGAAGCCGAAACCCGCAAGCTGCAGGTCGGCAGCGGCGACCGCAGCCAGCGCATCCGCACCTACAACTTCCCGCAGGGCCGGATCACCGACCACCGCGTCGAAGGCCTCACCCTGTACGACCTGCCCAACATCATCGAAGGCGGCATGGACGACCTGATCGGCCGACTCATGCACGAACACCAGGTCGACGAACTGGCGCGCCTGTCCGAAGGCTGAGCCGGCGTCAGCGCCAGCCGGCGGTGCGCGCGGCCTGTTCGCCGCCGGCATCGAGCGTATCGCCCGCGATGCGCGCATCCACGGCCTCCAGGACCGCCGCCGGCAATGGCGATGCGGCCTGGCGCAGTTCGCCCTGCGCACTTTCGCCGTCATGGGCGAGCACCGGCAGCGACCAGCCCTGCGCGTCGTGGCAAGCCAAGCCGGCGGTCTTCGCCGACGCCAGCCGGAAAGCGCGGCAGTACTGGCCGGCCTGGTCGCGGAAACTCAACGCCACCTGCACCTTGCCGGCCGGATCGGCCGCCAGCTGACCGTCCAGCGCCGCGGCCAGCGCGCCACGCGCCTGCAGGCCGTTCGCCCCCTGTTCCCAATCCGCACCGCCGGCGCCGCCACGCAACCACGGCAGCGTGAGCACGGCCAGCACGATGCCTGCCGCCAGCGCACTCAAATGCGTCACCACGGTACGCGCGCGCTTGTGGGGCGGAAGGGCGACGACGTTGCTCACCACGTTCGCCTGCGGTTCGGCCACCGGCGCCGATGCCTCCGCGATTGATTCGTTAGCAGACGCCGCCGCGCCCGTGCCCAGCACCAGCTGCATCAGCGCATCGGGCACGGCTTCTTCGGCCGCCTTGGCATGCGCACCGCGCAGCCGTGCATCCAGCCGCTGCTGACGCGCAATGCGCGCGGCCAGTTCCGGGTCGTTGGCCAGCGCGGCATCGACCTGCGCGACGCCCTCGGCATCCAGTTCGCCGTCCAGGTAGGCCATCAGGGTGGCGTCGTCGATGTTCATGTCGCTTCTCCAGGTTCGTCGCCCAGCAGCTGTTGCAGGGCGTCGCGGCCGCGCGCCAGGCGGCTGGTCAGGGTGCCGATCGGAATCTCCAGCACCTCGGCAGCCTCGCGGTAGGCCAGCCCTTCCACCAGCACCAGCGCGATGGCGCTGCGCTGTTCCTCGGGCAGGCGTGCCATGGCCGCCTCCACCGACATCCGCACCACCGTGGCCTCCATTGCCGCCACGCCGACCCGTTCGCCCAACTCGGCGTCGGCGAAGATTTCATGGCCGCGTCGCCGCGCGCGGACTTCATCGATCCAAGCGTTGCGCACGATCCGGTACAGCCACGGACCGATCGGCTGTTGCGGATCCCACTGCCCGGCCCGCGCCAGGGCGCGTTCGGCGGCCACCTGCAGCAGGTCGTCGGCATCGTGGGGCGTGCCGGTCAGGTTGCGGGCGTAACGGCGCAGTTGCGGCAGCCGCTCGCACAGCGCCTGGCGGAAGTCTGGTGTCGCCGCATCGTGCTTCATGAGGGATATACGTTCGGGAAGCCACATTGCTTCCATGGCGGGCACGACATCGTTGACACCAGCAAGGCATGGGAGCGGCGGCGCGATGCTAGCGCAGGCCGCCGCGCTTGCGTGCGCGCTGCTGTTGGGCGCCGCGCCGGCCCACGCGCAGCTGCGCCTGCCGGCCACCCAGCCGCTGACCCAGGCGCTGGGACAGACAGTCGACCCGCTCGTCCACGATACGACGGCCACGCTGGATCGCACCCTGACCCAGGCGCGCACGCTGGGCCTGCAGAAACAGCTGCGCGCGCACCGCGACGTGCTGGATACCGATGCCAATGACAACGTGGTGGTGCGTGGCGAAGTGGTCGCAGTGGCGCCCTCGGCCGAAGCGCTGCAGCATGCGCGCGATGCCGGCTTCAGCGCCGGGCCATCGCAGCCGCTGGAAGGACTGGGCCTGGAGACCGTAAGCCTGCGCGCGCCGGCTGGGCTGTCCACGCGCCAAGCCGTGGACAAGCTGCGCGCGCTCGATCCGGGCGGCAGCTACGACTATGACCATCTGTATTCGGGCGGCGGTGCGGGTGCGGCCACGCAGGCGACGTCTTCCAGCAAGACGAGCACGTCGACCGGCGGCTGGCGCGTCGGCCTGGTCGATAGCGGCGTCGATGCCAGCCATCCCGCGCTGCGCGGCGCGCGCGTGCAGCGTTGGGGCTGCGACGACGCGCCGCATCCGGACCTGCACGGCACCGCCGTGGCCTCGTTGCTGGTCGGCGATGGCCAGCACGCGCAATCCGGCACCCAGCTGTTGGCGGCCGATGTCTATTGCGGCGCGCCCACCGGCGGCAACGCGCTGGGCCTGGCCAAGGCACTGGCGTGGATGGCGCAACAGCAGGTGCAGGTGGTCAACGTGAGCCTTGTTGGGCCGGACAACGCCTTGCTCAAGCAGGCCATCGCCGCGGCCAGCGCGCGCGGCATGGTGATCGTGGCCGCGGTCGGCAACGACGGGCCGGCTGCGCCGCCGCTGTTCCCGGCCGCGTATCCGAACGTGATCGGCGTGACCGGCGTGGACCCGCGCGATCGCGTGTTGCCCGAAGCCGGCCGCGGTCCGCAGGTCGACCTGGCCGCACTGGGCATCGATGTCCAGGTGGCCGCGCCGGGCGGCAAATTCCAGAAGGTACGCGGCACCTCTTTCGCCGCGCCACGCGTGGCCGCGCTCGCCGCCCAAGCGTTCACTGACGGACAGGACACCGACGCGCTGCTGGCCAGCCTCTCGGCGCAGGCCGTGGATCTGGGCAAACCCGGCGTGGACATCATCTACGGGCGCGGCCTGGTGCCGGGCCGTGTCGATGAACGGCGCACAACAGCCTCCAGCGCTCGGGAAGAAACCCAAACGGCCACGCGTAGTCCTCTTTGAAGGCAGCGGATGTTCCGTGCCAACGAGGAGACACTCATGCGTCACACCACTCTGATGTGGGCCACCGCCGCCGTGATCGCCCTGGCCAGCACCGGCGCCAGCGCGCAGGCACTGAGCGGGCTGGGCGGCCAGGTCGGCGGTGCCATCGGCGGCACGGGCAATATCGGCGGCCAGCTGGGCGGCGTCGGCAACCCCACCAGCGGAATCGGCAGCACCATCGACAGCACCCGCAATATGGGCAGCCAGCGCCTGGAACAGGCCCGCGCGCGCACTGAGCGTGCCCGCCAGCGCGCCGCCAACAAGGCCGCCAGCACCACGGCCGCCGCGCAGTCGCAGGCCGGCACGCTGGGCAGCACGGTCGGCTCGACCGCTGACACCGCGCGTTCGGCCGCCTCGGTCACCGGCGATGCCAGCGGCACCGGTAATGCAACCGGCAGCACCAGCAACGGCGATGTGACCGGCGCGCTGAGCGGCGCCGGCCAGGGCGCGGGTTCGGCTAGTGTCGACACCACCGGCGTGACCGGCGCGGCCCAGTCCACCGCCAGCCAGGCGGATGATGCCGCCCGCTCGGGCGCCAGCAACGCCGTGACCGGTGCCCGCACCGCCGCCGGCCGCGTGCGTGATGGCGCGCAGAACGCCGCCACCCAGGCCCGCAGCGGCGCGAGCAATGCCGCAAGCCAGGCCGGCACGGCCGCCTCGAACGTGACCTCGCAGGCCCGTGATGCCGCCTCGGCCGCGTCGGCCAGCAACGGCAGCGGTTCGGCCTCGGGCACCGCGTCGGGCAACGGCGCGCTGGGCAACACCAGCGGCAATGGCGCGGCCACCGGCAATGCCAGTGCGGGCGCGTCGCGCAATGGCGTAAATGCCTCGGTCGGCGGTTCGGCCAACGGTTCGGCTGCCAGCTCCAGCACCCAGCCGTAAGCGCATCGTCGTGACCACCGGCGCCGGCGCCCTTCAAGGGTGTCGACGCCTTGTCGTGCGCGCCTTCGTTGAAGCGTCACGGCGCAGCGCTTAGGCTGGCCGCATGAGCCATGCCGATTCCCTGATCCCGCTGCGCCTGTGCGTGTTGACCGTCTCTGACACCCGCACCCTGGCCAATGACACCTCCGGCGACTACCTGGTGCAGGTCACCACCGACGCCGGCCACCTTCTGCACGACCGCACCCTGGTGAAGGACGACATCTACCGGATGCGCGCCATCGTCGCGGCGTGGATCGCCGATGACGAAGTGGACGGTGTGCTGATCACCGGCGGCACCGGCTTCACCGGCCGCGATTCCACACCCGAGGCCATCGCCCCGCTGCTGGACAAGCAGATGCCGGGCTTCGGCGAACTGTTCCGCGCGGTCAGCGTGGAGGAGATCGGCACCTCGTCGCTCCAATCGCGCGCCTTTGCCGGGCTGGCCAACCAGACCTTCGTGTTCTGCCTGCCGGGCTCGACCTCGGCCTGCACCACGGCCTGGGAAAAGATCATCAGCGCCCAGCTCGACGCCCGCACCCGCCCCTGCAACCTGGCCACGCTGCGGCCACGGCTGAAGGAATAAGCCGGCGTGGCGCTGGATTCCACGCTGCGCCTGCTGGCGCGCAGCAGTGGCCTGAGCGCCGCCGACCTGGCCGCCGCGATTCCACGCGTCGGCGCCGCCACCGTGCGGGCCTGGATGGCCGGGGAAAAACTCCCGGGCCGCGAACAGCTCATCGCGCTGGCCCGTACGCTGGGAATTCCCGCAGGCGCGCTGCTGTCCGAACTGGCCACCCAGCTCGACCCGGCCCGCACCCGCGGCGAATCGGACCTGCTCACCGCCTATCGCAGCCTCAGCCCGCGCCAGCAGGGCGCATTGATCGAAGTCGCCCGCGGCATGGCCGACACCCGCGCCCGCCGACGTCGCACCGCCAACAAGGAACTGCCGTGAGCAAACCCCTCAAGCGCAAGGATTACCAGGCCAGGCTGGAACCGCTGCAGCTGCAGCTGGTGTCGATGGCCCGCTGGCTGGCCAAGACCGGCCACCGCGTGGTGGTGATCTTCGAAGGCCGCGATACCGCCGGCAAGGGCGGCAGCATCGACGCGATCCGCGAGCACCTCAACCCGCGCCAGTGCAAGGTGCTTGCGCTGCCCAAGCCCAGCGATCGCGAAGCCACGCAGTGGTATTTCCAGCGCTATATCTCGCATCTACCCGCCGCCGGCGAGCTGCTGCTGATGGACCGCAGCTGGTACAACCGCGCCGGCGTGGAAAAGGTCATGGGCTATTGCACCGGCGACGAATACACCGCCTTCCTGCAGCAGGCGCCGATCTTTGAACAGCTGCTGGTCGATGACGGCATCCTGCTGTTCAAGTACTGGCTGACCGTGGACCAGAAGGAGCAGGAAGCGCGCTTCGCCGAGCGCCTGGACGACCCGCTCAAGCGCTGGAAGCTTTCGCCGGTAGACCTGCAGGCGCGCGCCAAGTACGACGATTACACCCAGGCCCGCGAGGCCATGCTGGCGGCGACCCACAGCCACCACGCGCCGTGGACGCTGGTGAATTTCAATGATCAGAAGCGCGGCCGCCTGACCCTGATCCGCGACCTGCTCTCGCGCCTGCCCGACACCTCAGTGCCGGAAACCCCGCTCAAACTGAAGAAGCTGGGCCACGGTCCGCTGCATGAGAGCTTCGACCTGCTGAAGCCGATTCCCGACAAGAGTGACACCGACTGAAACGTCAGTGAGACCGCGGTCCCGGCACTGAACACCTCATGACACCCCTCGGCATCGGGTGATGACGATTGAATGCCAACCTTGCATTATTCCCTTTTCACGGCACGCCCCCACCGTGCCAGACGTCATCATGGCCCTGCTCACCCCGCCTGTTTCCGCTTCAACGTCGCCGCTGCACGCACCTGGACGCGTCCGCCTGATCACCCGTGACAACGGCGTGGGGCTACGCCGTGACCTGGACATCGTGGCGCGCGCCTTGCGCGGCAACCAGATTCAGAGCGAGGCGCTGACTTTCGGCGGCACGCGCTTGGTGAACAACCTGGTCCAGGCCGGCACCCGCCTGAAGGCCGTCGCCAGCGGTCGCGTCGATACGCAGATTTTCCTAGAGCGCATCTACCGTGGCGTGCTGCCGGCGGCGCACCGCAACGTGCTGATCCCCAACCCCGAGTGGATGCTGGACAAGTGGCTGCCGCTGCTGCCGCAGTTCGAGCGCGTGCTGTGCAAGACCCGCAATGCCGAGCGCGTGTTTTCCGCGCTGGGCTGCAACACCCGTTATATCGGTTTCACCAGCGAGGACCGCTACACCGCCGGCGTGCCGCGCCAGCGCGCGTTCCTGCACGTGGCCGGCCGCAGCACCGCCAAGGGCACCGATGCGGTGATGCAAGCCTGGCTGCGCCATCCCGAGTGGCCGACGCTGACCGTGGTGCAGTCGCGCGACGTGCCGAAGGTCGAGGCGCCCAACATCGACCATCGCCTGGGTTACCTGGACGATGCGCAGCTGCGCCAGCTGCAGAACACCCATGCCTTCCACCTGTGCCCGTCCGAGGCCGAGGGCTTCGGCCATTACCTGGTCGAGGCGTTGAGCACGGGCGCGGTCGTGATCACCACCGACGGCGAGCCGATGAACGAGCTGGTCACGCCCGAGCGCGGGATCCTGCTGCAGCCGGCCGGCGAGCGCCCGATGGCGCTGGGCACGCGCTATCGCGTGGACGTGGCCGGGATCGAAGACGCAGTCGAACGCGCGTTGGCGCTGCCGCCAGAAACCTGTGCATCGATGGGCGCCGCCGCGCGCCAGTTCTTCGTCGATAACGATGCAGGCTTCCCTCTGCGCCTGTCGCAGGCCCTGCAGCCGGCGCTGGACACCGGCCGTCGCGTGCCGGCACCACGACGCTTGGCGCGGATGGCGGCCGCCCTGATGCCGGGCTCGTCGGTCGAATAAACGCGGCGCCACCGCGTCAGGCGGTCGTAAACCCCGTCGACACCTCGCCGTCCCACGCACTGCGCTGGACCGCTTCAACGTCGGCCATCGGCGGCCCGTGCTGCAGCCACTGCGCCAGCGTGTCGATCGCCGCGGCGTCACCGCCGACGATCACCTCGACGCGTCCGTCAGGCAGGTTGCGCGCACTGCCATGAAGGCCCAGCGCCAATGCCTCCTGTTTGGTCGAAGTGCGAAAGAACACACCCTGCACCCGCCCACTCACCAGGAAGCGCGCTGCGCTCATGGCATGCCGGCAGCCTTGCCGCCCGCGTCGACTGCCTGCTCGATCTCGGCCGGCGTGACCGGGCCGACGAAGCGCTTGGCGATCTTGCCCTGCGGATCCAGCAGGTAGGTCGTCGGCAGCCCGGTCGGCGCTTCGAACACCTTCGGCGGGTCGTACACGTCGACCTGCGCGATCGGGTAGCTGACCGGATGCGCTTCAACGAAGGTCTTCAGCGCGGCCGGCTCGATGTCGTCGTAGGCCAGGCCAACCACGTCGATGTCCTTGCGCCGGGTGGCCATGGCCGACAGCTCGGGCATTTCGGCCAGGCAGGGATGGCACCAGGTCGCCCAGAAGTTCACCACCAGCCATTTGCCGCGGTGCTCGGCGGTGTCGAAGCTGCCGCCGTCGACGGTGGCCAGCTTGAGCGCCACCGGCGCATCGGGCGCGGCCGGGGTCTGCGCCGGCTGCGACTGGGTGATGGCTGCGGCCGGCGTGGAGGCCGGCGGCGCGGAGATGGCTTCGTTCTCGTTCCCCTTGCAGGCAGTGAACAGCAGGCAGGCCAGCGCGACGCCGGCGACGGGCAACAGCGGACGAACGATCTTCAAGGCGGTGACTCCGGAAGCAGGTGATAGATGGTGCCGGCGCGCGGGCGCATCAGGTCGCGCACCGGCAGGCGGATGCGGTCCAGGGCTTCGCGCGCGGCGACGCCCAGCGCATCGTCCTGGCACGGCAAATGCGCCTCGGCGATGGGAATGCGCAGCTGGCAGGCTTCATACAGTTCGGACAGCGAGATGCTGTCCAGGTCGCGGGCCAGCATCCACTCGCCCGTGTCGGTACAGCGCAGCAGGCTAATGCGCGAGAGCTTGTCGAGGAATTCCTGCACCAGCGAGTCGGTCAGCATCGGCTCCAACTGCAGGATGCGGTCATCGCTGAGGCCGTGGCCTTGCTGGCGTGCCTCGTGGAACCGGCCCAGCAATCGCAACAGGCCATAGATCTCGAAGCCCGGCGGCAACCGCATCGATTCGGGCTGGTAGCGGAAGGCCGACATCGATGCGGCGAGCGACGCACCGAGCAGGATCGAAATCCAGCTCAGGTAGATCCACAACATCAGGATCGGCGCCACGGCCACCGCGCCGTACACGCGCGTGTACGAGTTGAAGCTGCTCAGGTACAGGCCCATGCCCCACTTCACCAGCTCCAGGCCGATCGTCGCCAGCAGCGCGCCGGCGAAAGCGTAGCGCCAGTGGATCGAGCGATGCGGCACCACGCGGTAGATCACCGCGATCGCGCACAGCTCGATGAACACCGGCGCCAGCGACAGCGCCACCGAGGCGACCTGGCGGCCCTCCTGGGTCTTGAACAGCGGCAACGCGAACACTTTGGCCGTGATCGCCAGCGACGCGGCCGACAGCAGCGCACCCAACGTCAACACCGTCCAGTACATCAGGAAGCGCCCCAACCGCGGCCGCGAGCCGGACACGCGCCAGATCTGGTTGAACGCCGACTCCACGCTGTTGAGCGTGATCAGTAGCGAGATCACCAGCGCGATCACGCCGGCCACCGTCAGGTCGCGTGCGCTGGCCGAGAACTCCTTCAGATAGCCTTCGGCCGCGCGCGCGGCGCTTGGCACGAAGTTGGAGAACACGTAGTCACTCAGCGAATCGCTCCACTGGCTGAAGCCGGGAAACGCCGACAGCACGCCGAATACCACCATCGCCAGCGGCACCAGCGCGAACATCGTGGTGTAGGCCAGCGACGCCGCGGTCTGGAACAGGCGGTCGTCCCAGAAGCGCTTGAGCAGGAACTGCGAGAACGCCGTCACCCGCGCACGGTCGCGTGCGTTCTGGTTCCAGCGCTGGAAGGTCGTGGCCAGGGACATCGCGGCCAAGGTTAACCCAAGCGCCCAGCGCCGCCCGTCATGCGCCCCGGCGCTGCACGCAGGCGACAGGCACGCGGCCAGCGTCGATACTGGCGCCCTTTTCAGCGTTGCCGGAGTGCGTGTCGATGCCCGAGATCCTGGTCCTGTACTACAGCCGCGGCGGCTCGGTGGCCAAGCTGGCGCGACAGATCGCGCGCGGCATCGGCGAGGTCGAGGGCATGTCCGCGCGCCTGCGCACGGTGCCGCCGGTGGCCGCAGTGACCGAGACCCGCGCCCCGCCAGTGCCCGAAGACGGCGCACCGTACGTGGACAAGCAGGATCTGGCCGACTGCATCGGCCTGGCCGTGGGCA
Organism: Pseudoxanthomonas sp. GM95; assembly: GCF_900109775.1. Taxonomy (GTDB): domain Bacteria; phylum Pseudomonadota; class Gammaproteobacteria; order Xanthomonadales; family Xanthomonadaceae; genus Pseudoxanthomonas_A. The sequence goes on along the minus strand of NZ_FOAX01000001.1, from coordinate 474,858 downwards.
GCCCGACCCGCTTCGGCAACATGGCCGCGCCGATGAAGTTCTTCATCGATTCGCTCGGCGCCGAGTGGGCCAGCGGCGCCCTGGTGGGCAAGCCCGCGTCGGTGTTCACCTCCACCGCCACCCAGCACGGCGGCCAGGAATCGACCCTGCTGTCGATGCAGGTGCCGCTGCTGCACCACGGCTGCGTGATCGTCGGCCTTCCGTATACCGAGCCCCTGCTCAGCACGACCAGGACCGGCGGCACGCCCTACGGCGCCAGCCATGTCGCCGGCGGCGAGGACGATCCACAGCCCAGCGAGGAAGAGGCCGTGCTCGCCCGCGCCCTGGGCCGGCGCCTGGCCGAGATCGCCCGTCGCCTGGACGCCCACCGATGAGCGCGCCGCGCACCCCGCGCCCGCTGCTGGCCATCGGCCTGTTGGCGCTGTCGGCGCTGTTCGGCTGGTGGTTCCGCGACGACCGCCATTACCTGGCCACGCTGCTGGTGTTCACCCTGCCACCGCTGGTGCTGGCCATCGGCGCACGCCTGGGCTCGCGGCTGGCGGCATTCTGGACTGGTGTGCTCGGGCTGGGCTGGTTCAGCCATGGGGTGATGACGGCCTGGACGCACCCGGAGGTGCGCCTGTACGGCTGGATCGAGCTGGTCTTGGCGCTGACGGTGATCTTCGCCGCCAACTGGACCGGGCTGCGCGCCAAGCTGGGCCGCAAGCGCCAGGCTGGGGCTGCGGCGCCGACACGCGTAAAATCAGCGCCCGACGATTCCGCGCAGTGATGGGCCATTCCCGTGAGCATTGAAACCAAGCCGATGGACGAACTGCTGGTGGTCACCACCGGCGGCACCATCGACAAGATCTATTTCGACGACAAGTCCGACTACCAGGTCGGCGAACCCCAGATCGGCAGCATCCTCAAGGCGCTGGGCGTGGCGTTCCGCTTCACGGTGATCCCGATCATCCGCAAGGATTCGCTGCACATCACCGACGCCGACCGCGAACTGCTGCGCGCCACCATCGCCGCCCAGCCCGCGCGCCACGTGCTGATCACCCACGGCACCGACTCGATGGTCGCCACCGCGCAGGCGCTGTCCTCGCTCGAAGACCGCACCATCGTGCTGACCGGCGCGCTCAACCCGGCCGGTTTCCGCGGCTCGGATGCGGAGTTCAACATCGGCTGTGCGGTCGGCGCGGTGCAGTCGGCGCCCAACGGCGTATGGATCGCCATGAACGGCCGCATCTGGGACCCGACCAAGGTGCGCAAGAACGTGGCGGCCAACCGTTTCGAAGCGGCCTGATCGCCCGCGCGATCTGGAGATGGAAAACCCCGGCCTGGCCGGGGTTTTTCTTTGTCCGCACGTCAAAACAAAACGACCCGCCAGGCTCCCTGCCCGGCGGGTCGTGACCTGCGTTCGTCCATGAGGCAAGGCGGGCGGTCCGTGCCCAGCGCATCCGCTGCGCGACCTTGCGAAACCGTGTTGCGGGATGGGCTTACGGCGTGTACTTGCCGGTCAGCGAGACGCCGGAGAAAGTGGAGTACGCCTTGACCCGCACGTAGTAGGTGCCGGCCGAGGGCGTGGCGAAGCTGCAGGTTTCGGCATTGCCCGACTTGTACGGACGGCAGGCGTAGCTGGTGTCGGTCGGCGCGCTGCCGAACTTCACGTACAGGTCCGCATCGCCGCTGCCGCCGGAGATGGCGAAGCTCAGGTTCTTGGCGCCGGCCGGGACGGTCATCGTGTAGCTGACCGAACTGCCGGTGCTGGCCGCAAGGCCCGTCTTGGCCACGTTGTTGGCCAGCGTGGTGCCGCCGGTATCGCCACCACCGCCGGTGCTGCCGCCGGCCTTGGCCGCGTCCACCGCCGCGCGTGCCTGCAGGATGCCGGCGCCGATCGACTGCGACGGCGTGGACGGGAATGCCCGCGCGGTGCTCTTGAGGATCGACTCCACCTGCGCCGGGGTCAGCGCCGGATTGGCCACCGACTGCATCAGCGCCACGACCGCGGCCACGTGCGGGGTGGCCATCGAGGTGCCGCTGTAGGAGGCGTAGGTTTCCGAACCCGGCGAGGTGGTGCCGGAGTTCAGCGTGGACAGGATGCCCGAGCCCGGCGCGGCGATATCCACCAGCGATCCGTAGTTGGAATAGCTGGCGCGCGCGCCGGTGCTGGTGGTGGCGCCCACGGCGATAACGTTGTTGCAGTTGGCGGGGCTGGCGTTGGAGACATTGGTGTTGTCGTTGCCCGCGGCGATCACCAGCGTGGTGCCGCGCGCGACCGCGCCGTTGATGGCCGCCTGCGTGGTGCTGCCGCATGCGCCGGCGCCGCCCAGGCTCAGGTTGATCGCTTCGGCCGGGTTGGCATTGGCCGGCACACCGCTGACGGTGCCGCCGGAGGCCCAGATGATGGCGTCGGCGATGTCCGAGTCGTAGCCGCCGCACTTGCCCAGCACGCGCACCGGCACGACCTTGGCGCCGTAGGCGATGCCCGCCACGCCCTTGCCGTTGTTGGTGACCGCGGCGATCGTGCCGGCCACGTGGGTGCCATGCCAGCTGGAGCTGGAGGCGGGGATGCCGCTGCCGCATTCGTTGGCCGCATACGCATCGCCCGGATCGGACGGATTGCTGTCACGGCCGTTGCCGTCGTTGGAGACGAAGGTATCGATGATGAAGTCGTAGCCCGGCAGCACGTTGGCGTTGAGGTCCGAGTGCGAGGTGATGCCGGTATCGAGCACCGCCACCACCGCGCCGGCGCCGTTGGTCACGTCCCACGCCGTGGTCGCGTACATGCCGCCCACGCCGGTGCCCAGGTCCCACTGCTGGGAGAAGTTGGTGTCGTTGGGCGTGAGGTAGGCGTGGTTGAGTTTGTCGACCTCGACGTAGTCCACGTTCGGGTCGGCGGCGATCTGGCGCATCAGGGTCTCGGCCTCGACGCGGTCCAGCTTGCGATTGGCCACCACCACATCCGAACCCACCGCCGTACGGCGCAGGCGCTGGATCCCCAGCGCACGGCCCTGCGCCTGCGGGACGGCGCGGGCGGCAGTGGACAGGGATTGGGTCAGCGCCGCGGTGCTGGTCTGCGGCGTGCTGTTGTCGAGGTACTTGACGATGAAACGGTCGAAGCTGTGCTGCTCGGGGGATTGCAGGCCACTCAGGTTCACCCGCCCCGCGGCCATGGCCGGGGCTGCGCTCAGTGCGGACAACGCGACCACCGTGGCGGCAGCCAGCGAATGCAGGCGCAAACGACGCTTGGAAACATCGGACATCGAACTTCCCTCTTCAGATGATGTGATCCCGCTTCTTGCGGGAATACCCGGCGATCGCCCACGACGGGTCGGGGGCTGTTGTGTATGTCTGGCGGCTGCGATCTCCGGGGGAATCCGGTCCGGCGTTGCACCGAACCTGACCGGAAACTAACCGAGCGCCGACGCGCCAGGCGCGGGTTTTGCGTCAATTTGTGACGCAATGTGTCAGAAGCATTCCGATTCGCGAAGTCTGTCACCGGTTGAACCGCTTCCAGCTACGCGTTTCAAGCGGCTGAACACGGTCTATTCGTTATTTATTCGTTATTTTTCGCAGCTGCAGCACCGAATTTGCGCATCCGTGACAGACGATGGCCGTAGCGTGTCGCGGCAAGCCACGCATCGGCCATGGCAGGCCTTCGATCGCCCAAAACGCAAGACGCCCGGCAATGGCCGGGCGTCGCGGGATCGAAATGTGGACGCCGGAGCGCCCGGCCTGGACTCAGGCGTCCAGGCGCACCAGCCAGCCGTGGCGGTCCGGCAGGCGACCGTACTGAATGTCGGTCAGCTCCTTGCGCAGGGACATGGTGACTTCGCCGGCCGGCGCGTCCGGGCTGCCGACGGCAAAGCCCTCGCCCTTCAGCTCACCGATCGGGGTGACCACCGCCGCGGTGCCGCAGGCGAACACCTCGGAAATCGTGCCATCGGCCACGCCCTGCTTCCATTCGTCGATGGAGACCTTGCGCTCCTCCACGACCATGCCGCGGTCGCGGGCCAGCTGCAGGATGCTCTCGCGGGTGATGCCTTCCAGGATGCTGCCCGACAGCGCCGGGGTGACCAGGCGGCCGTCGGCGTAGACCAGGAACACGTTCATGCCGCCCAGTTCCTCGATGTACTTGCCTTCCACCGGGTCCAGGAACAGCACCTGCGAGCAGCCCTTCTGCTGGGCGATGGTCTGCGGCAGCAGCGACGCGGCGTAGTTGCCGCCGCACTTGGCCGCACCGGTGCCGCCCTTGGCCGCACGCGCGTAGTCGGTGGACAGCCAGATCGACACCGGCGCCACGCCCTTGGTGAAGTACGGGCCGGCCGGGCTGGCGATCACGTAGTACGAGGCCTTCTGCGCCGCACGCACGCCCAGGAAGGCTTCGTCGGCAATCATGAAGGGACGGAAATACAGGCTGGTTTCCGGCGCCGACGGCACCCAGGCGCCGTCCACGGCGATCATCTGGCGCAGCGATTCGACGAACAGGTCCACCGGCAGTTCCGGCAGCGCCAGGCGCTTGGCCGAGCGCTGCAGGCGCGCGCCGTTGGATTCCGGGCGGAAGGTCCAGATCGAGCCGTCCTCATGACGGTAGGCCTTGATGCCCTCGAAGATCTCCTGACCGTAGTGCAGCACCGAGGCCGCTGGGTCCAGTTGCAGCGGACCGTAGGGGCGGACCTGGGCGTCGTGCCAGCCATCGGCGGCGCTCCAGCTCACCGCCACCATGTGGTCGGTAAAACGGGTGCCGAAACCGGGGGCGGCGAGGATCTGCTCGCGCTCGGCGGCGCTGCGGGCAGTGCTGGAGGTCAGGATGGCGAAGGCCGGCGACGGAGAAGACATGGACCACATACCTGCTGAGTGACAAAACCCCGCAAGGATAGCGCCGCGCGGCGCTTGCCGCTGAAACGAAAAGGCCCCGGCGCGATGCCGGGGCCTGCCATCCGTGGCGCGGTGGTCAGCCACCGCCCCTGTTCGGCCCGATCAGTAGGTGCCCTTGATGCTTACGCCAGAAAACGCCGAGTAGGCCTTCAGCCGCACGTAGTAGGTGCCGGCGGTCGGGCTGGAGATCGTGCAGGTCTCGGCGTTGCCGGACTTGTACGGCCGGCAGTCGTAGGAACTGTCGGTCGGCGCGCTGCCGGCCTTGACGTACAGGTCCGCATCGCCGGTGCCGCCGGACATCACGAAGCTCACGCTGCTGGTGCCCGAGGGAATCACCATCGTGTAGCTCAGCGCGCTGCCGGTGCTGGCCGACAGGCCGGTCTTGGCCACGCCATTGCTCAGCGTGGTGCCGGTGCCGCCGTCATCGCCACCGCCATCATCTCCGCCACCGTCGCCGGCGCAGCTCACGCCGACCGCGGCGAACGCAGCGGTGACATCGGCCGCGTCGAAGCCCAGGTCTTCGGCCGCGGTTTCCACGCCGCAGGCGCCGGTGTCGTAATCGGTGCTGGAAGTCCAGTAGTCCGAGTTGGCCTTGGCGAAGGTCTGGAACGCGGTCTTGGTGGTCCAGCCCGAGGTCTTGGCCAGCGTGTAGAACGCCTTGTTGTAGACGCCCGAGGAGTAGTGCACGTCCAGGCCGTCGTAGTAGTCGCTGGCGTCGTCGATCGAGCTGCCGTCGGCGGTCGGGTTGTCCATGTAGCGCAGCGCGCCGGTGCCCTTGAAGATCTGCGCACCCACGTCGAAATCGTTGCTGCCATTCATGAAGTACTCGGCCGCTTCGCCGGCCATGTCCGAGAACGCCTCGTTGATGCCGCCGGACTGGCCGTCGTAGGTCAGGTTGGAGTTCTGCTCGGTGTAGCCGTGGGCGATTTCATGCGAGGACACATCCAGCGCCACCAGCGGATAGAACGTGCTGCCGCCATCGCCGAAGGTCATGCCGGTGCCGTCCCAGAACGCATTCTCGTAGCTGCTGCTGTAGTGCACGCGCATTTCCAGCTGGAAGGTCAGCGGCGCCTGCCCGACATAGTCGTTGAACATGTCGAAGACCACGCTGCCGAAGTAATGCGCATCGTTGAGCGGCGAGTACGCGCCGTTGATGGTCTTCACCGTGTTGCGCGGGCAGGTGTATGAAAACGCGGTGCTGCCGCTGGTGCTGCCGTTGAGGTTGATCGTCTTGACGTTGGTGTTGTTGAACGTGCACGTCGTGCCGCTGGTGGCCACATCCAGATAGCCGAAGTCGGTGCCGTATTCGTACTGGCCGGTCTTGGCGTTGCCGCCGGGGCCGGTGCCGGTTTCGGCATGCGCCAGCGCATCCCATTGCTTGAGCACCTTGCCGGTCTGCGCATCGATGATCACCACCGGGCGCGTCGGGCTGCCGCCGGTCGGCGCATCGGCGAAGAAGCTCACCACGTAGGACACGTGCGCCTTGCCGGCACTGTCGACGTAGATCATCTGCTCGCTCTTCTCGCGCTGGATCTTCTTGGTCAGCGCCTGCTTGCCCAGCGTCGCGGTCTTGGCCGCCGAGAGCGCCTGCGGGCCGGTCACGCGGCTGGTGGCGGTGAGCGGAATCTCGCTGGCCAGGCCATCGATGCGACGGCCGAACAGCGTGCGCACCGCGCCGCTCTTGTCCTCGCTGACGATGACCTGTTCGCCGAACACGGGGATGCCGTTGTAGACCTGCTGGTAGCGGTAATGCTGCGCGCCGCGCTTGTCCTTGGTGGTCTTGATGAGCTTGAGCGTGGAGCGCGGATCCAGCCCGGCCAGCTCGGCATGACGCTCGGCGATCGCGGGCGTGGCGCCCAGTGATTGCACGGCCTGCGCGTACTGCGCGTTGAGCTGGGTGACATCCTGCTTGTGCAGGTCGGTGCGCGTGGCCGCCGATGCCGTGGCCGCGCAAAGCGCGATGGCGAGGGGGCTGAGCCAGAGGGCGATGGAACGTCCGTTGTTTGACATCACGTGTGCGGTTCTCCGTCGATGGGATGTTGGGTCTGCACCGGGCTACGGGGGTTGCCGGTGCATCCAGTTGCACGCTGGCCCTGCTGGCCAACGCGTCGTGCCGGCTGCTTTTGCAGGCCCGCACTCCTCCAACACGCAGGCGATCGCCCGCGCGCAGGACCGGGCGTCTGCACGCAACTCTCAAAGCGGCGTCTTCATGCGACCAAGCGGAGCAATCCGTACTGGCAACCGTGCCGGTGCGGCCGCGGGCCCAGGAATCTGCCTGGAATCGTCATCGCGCCGCGGGACTGGATGGCCGTCATGGCGATCCTTGCTGCCCTGGAGTACTGCGGCGGATGCGTTCGACTTCCTGTCTGGCCCATTGCGGATGGCGGCGGAGGCGTGTCGCATCGCGATTCCACCAGCCAATGAACATCGCCATCGAAGGCGTGTTCAAAAGTAACAATGCGAGGCGAGTCAAACACGGTTCATGGCCATGTTTGTCAGGAAGACGATTTCAGATTTCAAAGATGGGACTGCGTTTGCAGTCGTCGTTGCGAAGCTGTTCCAGCACCCGCGGTGCGATCACGCCGTGCAGGATGTTTTTGTCAGCCAATGGCATCGCCGATGGCGCAGGTTCATGCGCGCACGAGACACCCCATGGCGCATGCGTGTGGACAACGCGCTGCACGTGATACGCGCTGCATCGCTCGCTGCAGTGCGCGCGTACTGGCGGCCAAAACCGAAGTGTCGAGCGTGGTGGAATGCCAACCACGCTGGGATGGAGCGCACGCGCATCACTGCGCGCGGCACGCTTACATCATGCCCATCTCGAGACGCGCGGCCTCGGACATCATGTGGCGGCCCCACGGCGGGTCGAACACAAGGTTGACGTCGGCCTCGGCGATCGTGGGGATCATTTCCAGCTTGCTGCGCACGTCGTCGACCAGGATGTCGCCCATGCCGCAGCCCGGCGCCGTCAGCGTCATCTGCACGCCGACCTCGCGCTGGCCATCCTCGCGATGGCGCATGTCCACCTCGTACACCAGGCCCAGGTCCACGATGTTGAACGGGATCTCCGGGTCGAAGCAGGTGCGCAGCTGCTGCCACACCAGTTGTTCGACCTGTTCGTCGCTGGCGTCCTTTACCAGTTCCAGCGGCGCGGCCGGTTCCTTGCCCAGCGCATCGGCATCCTTGCCCGCGATGCGGAACAGGTTGCCTTCGACGAACACGGTGTAGCTGCCGCCGAGCGCCTGGGTGATGTAGCCGTAGGTGCCGGCCGGCAGGGTCACGGTTTCGCCCGCGGGCACCATGACGGCGGCGCAATCGCGCTCAAACTGGACCGGTTCGCTGCTGCTGGAGTACATGCGGGGAAAGATGGGGACGCGCGGAGGCAAGGCAAGCGCGCATTCTACCGGGCGCGCGGCGCCAGCCGGGCCCCATCGGCACCCCACAGCGTTGCAGGGCCGCCACGGCGACCTCGTCCGTCCCGGCGGACGGGCCTGGCGCAGTATCCTTGACCGATTGCCCTTCGCTTGCGCGCCGATGCCTGCCCCGACCCGGTTTCCCCCGCTCACCGCCCTGTCCCTGTTCGTGCTGCTGGCGCTGCTGCAATCGCTGATCTGGATGGGCCTGGCGTTCTACCTGGGCGCGCAGTGCAGCTGGATGGCGCTGGTGATCGCGCTGACGGCGACCCTGTCGCTGCGCATGGGCGGCATGGCCGCCGGACGCCTGCGCATGGCCTGGGCCGCCGGGCTGACCGCAGTCGGCGTGGCGTGGGCCAGCTGGGGGATCGTGGTGCTGCAGATGGGCGTCACGATGGGCGTGCGCCCGCAGGAATCGGCCGTGAAGCTGGGCTGGCACCTGGCCAGGACCCTGTTCCTGCTCGCCAATACGCCGTTGGACTATGCCCTGCTGGCGCTGGCGGTGATCGGCGCGGCCATCGCCTCGCGCTGAACCGCGAAGCGATGGCGTGGCCGCGGCGGCTCAGTGGCCGCCGTCGAGGGCTTTCAACTCGCTAACCAGCGCGCTGGCCGCTTCGGCACCGTCGCCGTACAGCATGCGGGTGTTGTCGGCGTAGAACAGGGCGTTTTCGATACCGGCAAAGCCGGTGCCCTTGCCGCGCTTGATCACGATGGTGTTCTTCGAATCGACTACGTCCAGGATCGGCATGCCGTAGATCGGGCTGCCCGGGTCGGTCTTGGCCACCGGATTGACCACGTCGTTGGCGCCGATCACCAGCGACACGTCGGTGTTGGCGAACTCGGGGTTGATGTCATCCATGTCGGCGATCAGGTCGTACGGCACGCCGGCCTCGGCCAACAGCACGTTCATGTGGCCCGGCATGCGCCCGGCGACCGGGTGGATGGCGAACTTCACCTTCACCCCGCGCTCGATCAGCCGCTGCGCCAGTTCCCAGATCTTGTGCTGGGCCTGGGCCACGGCCATGCCGTATCCGGGCACGATCACCACGCGCTCGGCGAAGGCCATCATCGCGGCCACGTCGCCGGCTTCGATGGGCTTCTGCGAGCCGCTGATCTCGGCCGCGGTGCCGCCACCGCCGAAGTTGGAGAACAGCACGCCGGTGACTGGGCGGTTCATCGCCTTGGCCATCAGGCGGGTCAGCAGGATGCCGGCCGCGCCGACCATCATGCCGGCGATGATCAGCGCCTCGTTGCCCAGCACATAGCCTTCGAACGCCACCGCCAGGCCGGTGAAGGCGTTGTACAGCGAGATCACCACCGGCATGTCTGCGCCGCCGATCGGCAGCGTCATCAGCACGCCCAGCGCAAGCGCGGTGACGAAGAACGCCACGATCGCCAGCGGACTCAGGCTCACCGCCGCCCAGAGGCCCAGCACCACCACCGCCACGGCGACGGCCAGGTTGAACACCTGCTGGCCCGGGAAGGTCACGCGCTTGTCCAGGCGGCCGTCCAGCTTGGCCCAGGCGATCACCGAGCCCGACAGCGACACCGCACCGATCGCCGAGCCGATCACCGCCAGGCCCAGCATCGTCGCGCTGGGCTGGCGCGCGGCCAGGTCGGCAATCGCCTGATCGCTCCAGTTGCTGGTGTCGCGATTGAGCAGGAACGACAGGCGCAGCAGTTCCACCGCGCCGATCGCCGCGGCCGACCCGCCGCCCATGCCGTTGTACAGCGCGACCATCTGCGGCATGTCGGTGATGGCGACCTTCTTGGCCGACACCCACGCCGCGCCCACGCCGATCACGATCGCCGCCAGGATCAGCGGGATGTTGTGCAGGTCGGGCAGGAAGAAGGTGGCGATGGTCGCCACCAGCATGCCGGTGCCGGCCCAGTGGATGCCGCTGCGCGCGGTCTTGGGCGAGGCCATGCGCTGCAGGCCCAGCAAAAACAGGGTTGCGGCGACCAGGTAACTGGCCTTGACCACCCAGTCCAGCAGCTCGACGGTGGTCAGGTTCACTTGCCTGCCTCCGGCTTCTTGCTGGACTTGAACATGTCCAGCATCCGCTCGGTCACCACGTAGCCGCCGGCGGCGTTGCCCGCGCCCAGCAGCACCGCCAGGAAGCCCAGCGCCTTTTCCAGCGTGGTGTCGGCGTGGCCCAGCACCACCATCGCGCCGATCAGCACGATCCCGTGGATGAAGTTGGAGCCGGACATCAGCGGCGTGTGCAGGATCACCGGCACGCGCGAGATGATGACGTGGCCGGCGATGGCCGCCAGCATGAAGATGTACAGCGCAACGAAGCCGTCGCTCATGGACTGATTTCCCCGTGGATGTCCGGCAAAAAGCCGGGGCGGCATCATAACCGTGGCCTGACTGGCTTGAGACCGGGGTCAACCCCTGCTCCGGTGACGCGTTCGCACCAGTCTCCCCCCTGCCATGGCTAAGCTGTGCTGGTGAGCCCCCTCATCCCTGATCCGCCGGACCCTGCCGACACCGCCGAGCAGGCCCTGCCTGCGTCGCTGGAAGCGTTCCTGGCCGGCATCTCCACGCGCGCCTTCCGCTTCGCCGAGGCCGGCCTGCGCAGCCGCGACGACGCCCTGGACGCGGTCCAGGACGCGATGATGAAGATGCTGGGCTACGCCGATCGCCCGGCCGCCGAGTGGACGCCGCTGTTCTGGAGCATCCTGCGCCGGCGCATCATCGATCTGCAGCGGCGCGGCAACTTCCGTCTGAAGTGGATGCTGCCGGCCAGCGAGCGCAGCGAGGACAGCCTGATCGACTGGGCCGACAACACGCCCGGCCCTTCCGGCAGCCACGACCAGCGCGAGGCGTACGGCAAACTGGTGCAGGCCCTGCGCGGGCTGCCCGCCCGCCAGCGCGAGGCGTTCACCCTGCGCGTGCTGGAAGAGCTGGACGTGGCCCAGACCGCCCGCGCCATGGGCTGTTCGGAAGGTTCGGTCAAAACCCATCTGTCGCGTGCGCGCGACGCGTTGCAGAAGCAGCTGGAGGATTTCCGGTGAATACCCCGTCCGACTTCGACCACGACCTGCGGCAGCTGCACGCCGCGTCGCTCGGTGCGGTCTCCCCACAGACCCTTGCCAGGCTGCGCAGCGCGCGCCATGCCGCCGTAACGCGTCCGCGCCGCGGCCGCACCTTCGCCTGGCTCGGCGCCACGGCCTGTACCGCACTGCTGGCGATGGTGGCCGCGACCCAGCTGATGCCGACGCAGACGCCCATGGCCCCGGCGCGCAGCCAACCGGCCACGGTCGCCGCCATGCAGGCCAGCAGCGACGCCGACAACTTCGTCAGCACCGCCGACGTGCTGGACCAGAATCCCGACCTCTACGTCTGGCTGGGCTCGGACGCCTCGCCGACCACGGAATGACCGCCATGCGCGCACCGCTTCGACTGATCCTGTTGTTCCTGCTGGCTGCCGCGGCCGCGCCGCTGTGGGCGCAGCAGGCCCGCCCGCCGGCACCACCTCCGCCGCCCGGCGCGCAGACGCAATGGCCGGCATGGGAACAGCTCACCCCGCAGCAGCGCGACGTGCTGGTGACCCAGCTGCGCGAACGCTGGAACGCCGATCCGAAGCAGCGCCCGAGAATGATGGAACACGCCCAGCGCTGGCACGACATGACCCCGGAGCAGCGCGAACAGGCGCGCCAGGGCGTGCGCCGCTACGAGGGCATGAATCCGCAGCAGCGCGAGGAAGCCCGCGCCCTGTTCGACCACATGCGCGACCTGCCGCCGTCGCAGCGCAAGCAGCTGCGCGATGCGTGGAAGAGCATGACCCCGCAGCAGCGCCAGGACTGGGTGCGCACGCACCCGCCGCAGCGCGACGACGATCCGGACTGAATCCGGATCGTCCGGCCCTGTGTCAGGCGGCCGCGTCGGCCTGCCAGCGGGTCTTGGCCAGCAGTTCGTCTTCCCAGTCGAAGGACAGCGTGCCGTCCTTCAGGAACAGCGCCACGAAGTTGTAGACGTTGCGCGCGTACATCTCGCTGGCGTGGACCGCGCCCATGCTGGCCAGGTTGAGCGGGCCGGCGACGGTCACGCCGTTATCGGACAGCACGTTGTGGCCCGGCTGGGTCAACTCGCAGTTGCCGCCGGTCTCCGCGGCCAGGTCGACGATCACGCTGCCCGGCTTCATCCCGGCGACCATGGCGGCGGTGATGATCTTGGGCGCCGGGCGGCCCGGCACGGCGGCGGTGCAGACGATGGTGTCCACGCCCTTGAGGTGCTCGGCCAGGCGACGCTGCTGTTCGGCGCGCTCCTCATCGGTGAGCTGGCGCGCGTAGCCGCCCTCGCCAGCCGCACTGACGCCCAGGTCCAGGAACTTGCCGCCCAGCGATTCGATCTGCTCGCGCGTTTCCGGGCGCACGTCGAAGCCTTCCACCTGCGCACCCAGGCGCTTGGCCGTAGCGACGGCCTGCAGGCCGGCTACGCCGGCGCCGACGATCAGCACCTTGGATGGGCGGATCGTGCCGGCCGCGGTGGTCAGCATCGGGAAGAAGCGCGGGGTCAGCTCCGCGGCGATCAGCACCGCCTTGTAACCGGCCATGCCGGCCTGCGAGCTCAGCACGTCCATGGCCTGTGCGCGCGTGGTGCGCGGCAGGCGTTCCAGCGGGAAGGCCACCACGCCGGCAGCGGTCAGCGCCTGCGCGCGGGCCGCATCGGCCTGCGGCTGCAGCGTGCCGACCAGCACGGTCCCTGCCGGCCAGCTCGACAGCACGGCGGCCTCCGGGCTTTGCACGCACAGCACCAGCCCGGCAGCCAAAGGCGCGGCGGGATCGATGAGCGTGGCGCCCGCGTCCAGATAGGTTTGGTCGGTGAAGCCGGCGGCGGCACCGGCGCCGGCTTCGACCTGCACGGCGGCGCCGGCGGCGATGAGCTTCTTCACGGTTTCCGGCACGGCGGCCACGCGTCGCTCGCCTGCCGCTGTTTCCCGCACCACCCGTACGTCGACCGTCATCCCCGTTCCGCCCATTGTTCAAAGAGCGGCGATGCTAGCAAAGGCATCCACCCGCCGGCGCCGCGAGGGGCACGTGCGACGGACGGGAAAATGACGAGAAACCTTCCTGCGGGCTGCGGCAACCACCCGCGCTGGTTGCGGCGGATCAGGCGTCGGCCGGCTGACGGCCGGCGCCATCCAGGCGGTCGATCACGCCTTGCATCGCGCTGTCGAAGGCATCTTCATGGCGATGCCGGCGCAGCCGGCCCAGGCGGACCATGACTGCCAACTCCTCCGGCGAGGCCACGCAGAAGCGCACGCCGCGGCGGTTGACGAACAGCAACCGCGAGGAGATCGGGCTCACCCACGACAGCTTGCCGGCCTGGACCTTGTTGTCCTTGTCGACGAAATCCAGCCACGTGCCGATCGGCAGCGCGCGGAAGTGATCGGCATCGGCGCTGTCGAAATCCAGCGCATCGGTGCCGCCGACCAGTTCCAGGTTCGGCGCCTGCGCGGCGGCGGCCTGCGCAGCGGGTTCGGCCACCGGCGGCAGGTCGGGCAGCGCGCGTTCCAGGTCCGGACGCGACACCGACACCGCCTGCAGCGTGTCGTGCAGCGCATCGATGGCCGAGCCGGCCGCTTCGCCGCCCATGCCGACGCTGCTGAAGACCTTGATCAAACCGTGGCGCCATTCCTGCAGCCACGGCTTGCCGACGATCTGCATCTGCGCCTCGGCCAGCTCCTGCAGCACGCCGTCGGCCAGGGCCAGTGCGCTGGCCGCCATCGAGCTGTCCTCGCCATCGCGCAGCAGCGCCATGGTCAGGTGATGCGCCCAGGGCTGGCGCAGGAAATCCTCGATCGTCTGCGGCACGCGCCGGCCTTCCAGGCGCTTGGCCAGCTCGGCGCTGGCGCGCGCACGGGCGGCTTCCAGGCGTTCCTGGCCGCGCTGCAGCTCGGTGGCGCGGCGTTCGGCGATCTCGATGCGGCGCTTGTGCTGGCCCAGGAAGTCGCGGAACTCCTCTTCCAGGGTGAGGAAGATCGCCAGGTTCTCGTTGAACTCGGCCACCAGCCGGTCGACGACTTCCTCGACCTTGGCCATCAGCACGCGCTCGGCCGCGCTTTCGCCGGTATTGCCCTCGCAGGCCTCGGCCAGCACGTTGAGCAGGCGACGCGCCGGGTGGGTCTTCTGCACGAACATGCGCCGGTCCAGCAGCGCGACCTTGACGAAGGGCACCACCAGCTTGCCCATCAGCTCGCGCGACTGCACTTCCAGGTCGCGCTCGTCCAGCATCACGTCGAACAGCATGCCGACCAGGTCGATCGCATCCTCGTCCACCGGCGACAGGCGCGTGCTGCCCGGCTCCATGCCCAGCTGGCCGGCGTTGTTGAGCACTTCGCTCTTCAGGCGCTGGGCCAGGGATTCGTTGGTGCCGCCAGCGGCCGCGCGTTGCAGCGTGGCGCTGGGCGTGGTCTGCAGCGAGGACAGGACCGACAGCATTTCGCGCTTGGACAGCGAGCGGGTGTCGCCTTCCAGGCCCCCACCGGCGTGGCCGCGGCCGGTGCCGTAATCGGCCGACGGCTCGCCGCGATGCCCGCGCGACTCCTGCAGCAGGTGATGCAGCGCCTCCAGCAGGACGCCCTGCGCGCCGACGCCCATCGAAGGATCGGCGGCGCCCGCGTAATTGGTGCCCGCATAGCCACCCGCCGCTTCTGCCCCGCTCTGCCACGGCTCGCTGCCGCGCAGGCGTTCGGTGAAGCGCGCCATCCAGGCCGGCAGTGCGTCGTCGTTGCCGGCGGGCATGCCCAGGTCGGCGACGTTGCGGCTTTCGACCGTGTCCAGGCCAGGAATCTGCGCCGGCGGTGTGACTGGGCGCGGCGGCGCAGGCTTGCGCGCGGCCGGCAGCTCACCGACCACGCCGGCCTGGACCAGCATCTGGTCGAGCACCTCGTAGATGCGCGCCAGGTGCGGGACCAGCTCGCGCTCGCCCAGCTTGATGACGGTCAGGCGCACGTCCAGCGTGAAATCGCAGCCGGAAAACGCCTCGTGCATGGCCACGCCGACATGCTCGGGGCCGATCGGGTTGTGGTCCGAATCCAGGTCGCCGACCGCGGCGATGATCCCCAGGCGGCGATCCAGGCGGGTCAGCACCTGGCGGCAGTCGCGACCGACCACGCTGGCCAGGTTGCGCGCGGCCAGGCGCGATTCGAGTTCGGTTTCCGACACCAGGCTCAGGCCGGTGACGTTGGGATCGGTCAGGGCGGTGTCGATCGACAGCGGCACGCCGTCTTCCAGCGCCTGCCAGGCCTTTTCCAGGTGCTGGCGGAAGCGCGAGATCGCCGGCTCGCGCTGGCGGCGCAACTCGCGCATGCCATCCAGGAACGCCATCTGCGCCGGACCGGCGCGCTCGGCGCGGTCGAACAGCGCATCGTCGAACTTGCCCAGCGCATCCCCGAACGCGGTCACCAGCGCGGGCAGCACGGTCACCCGCGCCTGTTCGAGCAGGCGTGCGTTCCGGCCTTGGCGGCTCTGGAGATCGGCGAATGGGGACATACGGGCGAGGGCGTCCGTGGGTGCTGAAACGTGGGGGAATGCGGCCCCTGGGTCCGCGAAGCGTGATCGTAGTGAATCGCCCGGCCTATGAACCGTGACGAAATTGGCAATCCCCTGCGACGCTAAAGCAAAAAGGTGTCGGCTCAGTGTTCCAGCTGGTCGATTGCGCCCTGCATGGCGCTGTAGAAGGCGTCTTCGTGGCGGTGGGTGCGGACCCGGTCCAGGTGCGCCAGCGCCGATAACTCATCCGGCGAGGCCACGCACAGGCGCCCGCCGCGCCGGTTCACGAACATCAGCCTGGCTGAAATCGGGCTGACCCAGCTCAGTTTGCCCGGGCGCACGCTGCCGTCGCGCGACACGAAATCCAGCCAGGTGCCCATCGGCATCTGGCGGAAGTAGTCGGCGGTGACCTCGTCGACCTCTTCGGGCGGAAGCGGCTCTTCCCAAGCGCTCGGCGCCGGCGCTTCGGGCTGGGCGGTGGGCAGCGGGCGCGGCAGCGGCGGCAGCTCGGCCTGCACGGCGTGGTCCTGCGGCGCCTGCACCGACAGCGCCTCGCGCAGCGCCTGGCGAGCAGCTTCGGCATCGCCGGCGCTCAGCCCCAGGTTGTCCAGCAACTTGGTCAGCGACGGCTGCAGCTGCTCCAGCCACGGTCGGGCCTGGCCGTTGACGCGGGCCAGGTCGAGTTCTTCCAGCAGCGCGTCGGCCAGGGCCAGCGCGTCGGCCAGGTCGGCCGCGCCGCTTTCGCCACGCAGCACGGTCATGCCCACGTACGGCGCCCAGTAGCGGTCGAGGAAATCCTGGATCGCCGGCGGCAGCGTGCGCCCCTGCGCGCGGGCCGCGACGGCGCTGTTGGCAAAACGCCGCGCTTCGTCACGACGCTCCTGCGCGCGATGCATCTCGGTGGCGCGACGTTCGGCGATTTCCACCCGGCGGCGATAGCTGGCGAAGGCGGTGCCGAAGGACTGCAGCAACACCGCGAACACCTCGGTGTGTTCGGCGAAATCAGCCGTGATGCGGTCCAGCGTGCGGTCGAACTCCACCCGCAGCTGCTTCTCAGCCACGTCGCCACCGGTCAGGTCCTCGGCTGCGTCGGCCAGCAGGTTGAGCAGGCGGCGCGGCGGATCGTTTTCGCGCAAAAATAGCTCGGGATTGAGCAGCGCGACCTTCGCATACGGCACCAGCAGGCGCAGCATCCCGGCGCGCTCGGCGCCGTGCAGGTGGCACTCGTCCATCATCACGTCGAACAGCATCGCCACCAGGTCGACGGTGTCTTCGTCTACAGGCGCCAGGCGCACCTGGGTGGCGTCGATGCCCAGCTTGCCGGCCGTGGCCAGCACGTCACGCTTGAGCAGTTGCGGCAGCGGACCGTCGCGCGGACCCGGCGCCTGCGCCTCGCCCGGCATGGACTGCATCAGCGACAGCACCGACAGCAGTTCGCGCTGGGACAGATGGCGACGGCGATCGACATCGCCGGCCTCTTCGTCGCGCGAACGCTGCAGCAAGGCGTGCAGTTCGCCCGGCAGGATTTCCTTGGCCACGCGCACGTGGTCGGCACCGGCCGCGACCGGGCCACTGGCCGACGGCGGCTGCCATTGCGCGAAGAAACGCGCGATCCAGTCCGGCGCTTCCTCGGGCGTGGCATCGTCATCGTTGAGATAACGGGCGCTTGGAATGCGCGTGCGGGCGCGCGGCTTGAGTAGCGCGCTCTCGGAGCTGCGCACCACCTGCACCAGCCGCCGCTCCAGGCCGGAATACAGCACGCCCAGGCGCTCCTGCAGTTCTTCCTCGCAGATGCGGATGATGGCCAGGCGCGCGGCCGGGGCAAGGGTCATTTCCTCGAACGCGTCGAACACGCCGGCGCCAATGTGATGCGGGCCGAACGGCAGCGTGTCGTCGCCCAGCCGGATGCCGCCGGCCAGCAGGCCGACGTAGCGATTCACGCGCATCAGTTCGGGGCGCCAGCGGTGGGCGATGGCATCGGCCATGCGCCGGATCGCCAGGCGCACTTCCATGTCCTGGTAGCTGAGCAGGCTCAGCTTCTTGGCGCCGTCTTCGTCCAGGTCGGTGTCGGCCAGCTTGTATTCGACCGACAGCGGCCGGCCCAGCTCCAACAATTGCCAGGCGTTGACCAGGTGGGAACGGAACCGCGACAGGCTGCGCTCGCGGCGGCGGCGGACCTCGTGCTTGGCCTCGATCAGGTCGATCTGCGAATCGCCGGCGCGGCCAGCGTATTCATCCAAGCGCGCGGGCAGCACATCGACGACGGCCTGGAAGATTTCGCCCACCGGCACGATCGCCAGCAACCGCACGTGCTCAAGCAGTGCGGTGTTGCGATCTCGCTTGGCTTCCTGGGTAAACGCACTTGCCATGCCGCGACACCAAGCCCCCTGAGTGCCCGAAAGATTCCGAAGCGTACGACGGCTGGTGTGTGATCCGCGTCCATGCCACCGGTCGATCTGCCTCTCACTCAAAAAGCGTGCCAAGCAGCTAAACTGAAGCGTATGCGTACCCCAGAACTGCTGCAAGCCCTCGACCAGCGTCGTTCAGTTCCGTCGAAACAGCTGCATGCGCCAGGCCCCGATTCGGCCACGCTGCTGCGGATCCTGGCCAGCGCCAGCCGCGTGCCCGATCACGGCAAGCTGGTGCCGTGGCGCTTCATCCGGATCGAAGGCGCGGCCCGCCAGGCGCTCGGCGACCTGCTCGCCGCGCGCACCATACAAAAAGATCCGGCCGCGCCAACCGCGGCGGTGGAGAAGGATCGCGGACGGTTTTCCAGCGCGCCGCTGATCATCACCGTGGTGGCCAGCCTCCAGCCCGGTCACAAAGTGCCACTGGAAGAGCAATGGCTGACCGCCGGCAGCGTGTGCTTCGCCCTGCTCCAGGCCGCGCAGGCCTACGGGTTTGGCGCGCAATGGCTGACCGGCTGGGCGGCGACCGATCCGGTGATCGCCACGGAACTGGGCCTGGGCCCGGACGAGCGCATCGCCGGCTTCATGCACATCGGCACCGCCGCGATGGAGGTCCCCGAGCGCGAGCGTCCCGACCCCGCCGCGCTGCTGACCGACTGGAACGGCCGTGACTGAACTGCCCACCCTCCAGGCGCCGCGGCCGCAGCCGCTGTACCTGGTGGATGCCAGCCTGTACGTGTTCCGCGCCTGGCACTCGATGCCGGACCAGTTCCAGGATGCCGAAGGCTGGCCGACCAACGCGGTGCATGGCTTCGCGCGCTTCCTGCTGGACCTGAGCGAACGCGAACGCCCGCAGCACATCGTGGTGGCGTTCGATGAAGCGCTGGATAGCTGCTTCCGCCACGCGCTCTACCCCGCCTACAAGGGCAACCGCGAGCCGGCCCCCGCCGAGCTGCGGCGCCAGTTCGCGCACTGCAAGGCGCTGTGCGCGGCGATGGGGCTGAACGTGCTGGCCCATACCGAATACGAAGCCGACGACCTGATCGGCAGCGCTTTGCACGCGGCGCGGCCGCTGGGCTTTCGCGGCGTGATCGTCTCGGCCGACAAGGACCTCTCGCAGCTGTTGTGGACCCACGACGAGCAGTGGGATTTCGCCCGCGGCCTGCGCTGGGGCATGGGCGGCGTCAAGGCGCGGCATGGCGTGGAAGCGCACCAGATCGCCGACTACCTGGCGCTGTGCGGCGATGCGATCGACAACATTCCCGGCGTCACCGGCATCGGCGCCAAGACCGCGGCGATCCTGCTGGCGCATTTCGGCAGCCTGGACGCGCTGCTGGCGCGCAGCGACGAAGTGGCCTTCCTGCGCATGCGCGGTGCCGCGCAAGCCGCCGCGCGCCTGCGCGAACAGCGCGAACACGCGCTGCTGTGGCGCCAGCTGACCACGATCGCCCTGGATGCCCCGCTGGAAGGCATCACGCCGGGATTCATCCGCGGGCCGGTCGATGGCGACATGCTCGACGCACTGGCCGATGCGGTGCGCTTCGGCCCGACCCTGCGCCGCCGCCTGCGTGCCGCGGCCGGGCTGGAGCAGCCGTGGACGCCACCGCCCAGCGACGACGCGCCGCATTTCCCTTCCTACGAACCGGCCTGATCCCATGAGCTCCAAGACCGAACCCGCTGAAGTCATGTACGACGGCAAGTACCTGCGCATGATCCGGCGCGGCACTTGGGAATACGCCGAGCGCGCGCACGCCGGCGGGCTGGCGGCGATCATCATCGCGGTCACGCCACAGGACAACATCGTCTTCGTCGAGCAGTTTCGCGTGCCGCTGCAGGCCAACACCATCGAGATGCCGGCCGGCCTGGTCGGCGACATCCATGCCGACGAATCCATCGAGCTGTCGGCGATCCGTGAGCTGGAAGAAGAAACCGGCTGGACTGCCGAACATGCCGAAGTGCTGCTGATCGGCCCGGTGTCGTCGGGTTCGACCAACGAGCGCATCGCCTTCGTCCGCGCCACCGGCCTGACCAAGGTCGGCGAAGGCGGCGGCGATGGCGACGAGAACATCACCGTGCACGAAGTGCCACGCACCCAGGCCGCGGCATGGCTGGTGCAGAAACTCGGCGAGGGCTACCAGCTCGACGCCAAGCTGTGGGCCGGGCTGTGGATGATCGAACACCACCTGGATGGTGCGCCGCGTGCTTGAGGCCACCACGCTGCTGGGACCGGACGATCCGTCCCCGTTCACCCTGATCGGCGACGGCGCGCCCTCGCCCTTCGTGCTGATCGCCGATCATGCTGGCCAGGTCGTACCGGCCGCGCTGGACCAGCTGGGCCTGCCGCAGGTCGAACTGGACCGCCACATCGGCTGGGACATCGGCATCGCTGGCACCACGCGCAAGCTGGCCGCGCTGCTGGAGGCCACGGCGGTGCTGCAGACCTATTCGCGCCTGGTGATCGACTGCAACCGGCCGCTGTCGGCGCCCGGCTCGATCCCGGCGATCAGCGACGGCACCGATATCGCCGCCAATGTCGCCGCCGGCGAAGCGCAGCGCACCCAGCGCGCCGAGGAAATCTTCGCGCCGTACCACGCGGCCATCCGCGACCAGCTCGATGCGCGCGCCGCGCGCGGCCAGCCGACGATCCTGATCGCGATGCACAGCTTCACGCCGGTGTTCGGCGGGATCATCCGGCCCTGGCACGCCGGCGTGCTCTACCTGCGCGACAACCGCTTGGCGATGGCGCTCAAGCCACTGCTGGAAGCCGATGGCCTGGTGGTGGGCGACAACCAGCCGTACGCGGTCAGCGACCAGACCGACTACGCGATTCCCGTGCATGGCGAAGCGCGCGGACTGGTGCATCTGGAGCTGGAAATCCGCCAGGACCTGATCGCCGACGACGCCGGCCAGGCCCAGTGGGCGCAGCGCCTTGCGAACATGTTGACGTCACTGGCGCCGGGCTTCACGCACGCGTAGGTTTCCGGGGTGCTATACCGGTACAACCTCCCCCGAGTTGTGCCGCCACCATGCTGATCCGCCTGGGTTACGAAATCGCGTTCCGCCTACCCCAGCCGACGCCGATGCTGGTGACGCTGAACATCCACGACTCGCGTCGCACCGACATCCTCATCGGCCAGGAACTGCGCGGCCTGCCACAGGTGCCGATGCGCCAGTACCACGACAGTTTCGGCAACACCTGCACGCGCCTGGTGGCGCCGCCCGGCCTGTTCACCCTGTACGCCGATGCGGTGGTACAGGACAGCGGCGTGCAGGATCTGACCATGCCGCAGCTGCGCGAAGTGCCGGTCGACGAGCTGCCTGACGAGGCGCTGCTCTATCTGCTGGGCAGCCGCTACTGCGAGACCGACCAGCTGGTCGGCATGGCCTGGGACCTGTTCGGCCACGCGCAGACCGGCTGGAACCGCGTGCAGGCGATCTGCGACTACGTACACGCGCAGATCGAATTCGGTTATCACCACGCCAACCCGACCAAGGGCGCCGCCCAAGCCCTGCGCGAAGGCCGCGGGGTCTGCCGCGACTTCGCGCATTCGGCCATTGCGCTGTGCCGCTGCATGAACATCCCCGCGCGCTATTGCACCGGCTACCTGGGCGACATCGGCATTCCGCCGGTGGATGCGCCGATGGATTTCTCGGCGTGGTTCGAGGCCTACCTGGACGGTCAGTGGTACACCTTCGATGCGCGCCACAACACGCCACGCATCGGCCGGGTGCTGATCGCGCGCGGCCGCGACGCCGCGGACGCGGCGATCAGCAACAGCTTCGGCGCCAACACGCTGGAGAAGTTCGTGGTGTGGACGGACGAGACCGATGACCCGACGCTGTCGCCACGGCTTCCAGTCAGCGCGACGCCACCGGCGTATGCGGTGACCTGAGCTTGATCGCCACCTGTCGCTTGCGCGCAGGTGGAAGGTCTTTCCAACGCCGGATCAGGCCGCGCGCCTCAGTGCGCCGGCTTGCCCAGCCGATACTGCCGCTCGACCTCGAACTGGCTGCCCGGGCGCGGGAACGGCCCTTGCGCATGTACATCGACCTTGAGCACGCCGCCTTCGCTGCGATAGTCGAAGCGTACGTGGATGTCGTTGCTGGTGACGATGTCCACGCGCAGCGCGCCGGCGCCGTCATGCAGCGAGGCCGTCACGCCTGGCGCGATTGTCACGCCTTCGCCGGACAGCGGCAGGATCACCACGTCCTGCGATTGCGTGCTGCCGAACACCACCGCCTCGCGGCTGCGATACAGCACCAGCGTGTCCTTCAGCGGCGCGGCGAAATCCATCTCCGGTCGCAGCATCGCATCGGCACCGGCCTGCGAACGCCCACCCTTCCCACCGCCAGGCGGGCCACCGTGACCACCGCCCGGAGGACCGCCTTCACCACCACCAGGCGCACCACCGCCGTCCATGCCACCACCCGGCGCACCGCCGCCACCGGGCGGGCCGCCTTCGCCACCGGGCGCGTTGCCGCCGCCCTTCATCTTCGGCATGCCCGCCTTGGCGGCTTTTTCAGCGGCCTTCTGCGCCTGCTTGTTGGCTTTGGCATCGGCCTGCCAGGCCTGCGGCGTGTCGGAGGCGATCTGCTGCGCGAACGACGCACGCGCCGCCAGCAAGGCCAAAGGCAGGAAGGCAACGGACAACCACGGACGAAAACCCGGCACGGCACGACCTCATCGAGAAGATCGGGCGATGCTAGGCAGCGTGTGCGCGGCGGATTTGCCGCACGCGCCATGCAGCACGACACAGGCGCGTGCCGTACAGCCGGCGGTGTGGAAGGCTGCGCGACGGCGCGGGCCGCCGCGCGGCGCGTTTAGGCGAAGGCGTCGGTCGCGCGGATCAGCGCGTCGATGTTTTCTTCCTCGAACGCCGAGTGGCCCGAGGTCGGGCTGATCTCCAGCGTCGCCTTCGGCCAAGCCTTGTGCAGGTCCCAGGCGTTGGCGATCGGGCAGACCACGTCGTAGCGGCCGTGCACGATCACGCCGGGGATGTCGGCGATCTTGTGCGCGTCGCGCAGCAGCTGGTCTTCCACCTCGAAGAAGCCGCCGTTGACGAAGTAATGGTTTTCGATGCGGGCAAAGGCCAGCGCGAACTCCGTATCTTCATGGCCGCTGACGAAATCATCGTCCACGCGCAGGAAGCTGGTCGCGCCCTCCCACACCGACCATGCGCGCGCCGCATCGAGCCGGGTCTGCGCGTCATCGCTGGTCAGGCGGCGATGGAAGGCCGAGATCAGGTCGGCGCGCTCCACTTCCGGGATGGCCTTGATGTAGTGCTCCCACGCATCGGGGAACAGGCGGCTGGCGCCTTCCTGGTAGAACCACTCCAGCTCCCAGCGGCGCAGCATGAAGATGCCGCGCAGGACCAGCTCGGTGACGTGCTTGGGATGAGTTTCGGCATAGGCCAGCGCCAGGGTCGACCCCCAGCTGCCACCAAACACCTGCCACGCCTCGATGCCCAGATGCGTGCGCAGTTTTTCGATATCGGCCACCAGGTCCCAGGTGGTGTTGTCGATCAGATCCGCGTGCGGGCGCGAGCGACCCGAGCCACGCTGGTCGAACAACACGATGCGGTACTTGGCCGGGTCGTGGAAGCAGCGCATCTTCGGGCTGCAACCGCCGCCAGGACCGCCATGCAGCAGCACCACCGGCTTGCCGTTCGGATTGCCACACTGCTCGTAATACAGCGCGTGGCGTTCGTCGACCTGCAGGCGGCCGGTGTCGAAGGGTTCGATGGCGGGATAGAGCTTGCGCATGAAGACAACGCTGACTGCGGGGGACGGGCCGGCAGTCTAACGCAGCCCTTCGTGCCGTCTCAGGCGCGACGTCCCAGGCTGACGCGATCGCGTGCTTCCAGGTCCTGCGCGGTCTGCACGTCGATAAAGCCGGCCTCGTGCAGCAGCGCACGCACGGCCTGGCCCTGGTCGAAACCGTGCTCCAGCAGCAGCCAGCCGCCGGGCAGCAGATAAGCGCCGGCGTGCGCGGCGAGGTGGCGGATGTCGTCCAGGCCGTCGGCACCGGAGGCCAGCGCGCTCGCAGGTTCGAAGCGCAGGTCGCCTTGGGCCAGGTGCTTGTCGCCGGCTTCGATATAGGGCGGATTGCTGGCGATCAGGTCGAAGCGTCGGCCCTGCAGCGGCGCGAACCAGTCACCGTGGGCGAAGTCCACGTTCACCAATGCGTGGGCCTTGGCATTGCCCTGCGCCACGTTCAACGCGTCGGCGCTGGCATCGGTGGCCAGCACCTGCGCCTGCGGCCGCTCGCTGGCGATGGCGAGTGCAATTGCGCCACTGCCGGTGCCGAGGTCGGCGACCTGCAGCGCGCGATCGGCTGGAAGGCGCTCCAGCGCCAGTTCGATCAGGCGCTCGGTATCGGCACGCGGGATCAGCGTGGCCGGCGTGACCGCTAAGTCCAGCGTCCAGAACCCCCGCGTACCGGTGATGTAGGCCACGGGCTCGCCGGCCAAACGACGTTCCAGCAGTGCCGCAAACGTGGCCTGCACAGCGGCTTCGGCAGGATCGGCGCCATGCGCGAACAACCAGGCGCGTTCGCGCCCCAGCGCGTGCAGCAGCAGGGCTTCGGCTTCGAAACGGGCTTCCGGCGCAGGCAAGCGTGCAGCGC
Organism: Pseudoxanthomonas sp. GM95; assembly: GCF_900109775.1. Lineage (GTDB taxonomy): Bacteria > Pseudomonadota > Gammaproteobacteria > Xanthomonadales > Xanthomonadaceae > Pseudoxanthomonas_A. The sequence goes on along the minus strand of NZ_FOAX01000001.1, from coordinate 450,043 downwards.
CATCGCGCAGCAGCGCATCCAGACGCGGGGGTGACAACGTATCCATCCGTGCATGTTAGCCGCTGGCTTGCGCCCGCCCCTTCCCCAATCCGCCTGGAGTCATCGCCTCTTGAATCGTGCACGTGTGTTGTTCCGCCTGGCTGTGGCCAGCGTCGTGGCCCTGCTGCTGGGCGGCTGCCAGACCGTGGTCTTCGGCATCGCCAATCGCGGGGTTGCCCGGCCCGATGCCACCGCCGTCTACGATCAGCCGCATGCGCTGTCGCTGGATATCTTCCGGCCGCGCGATGCCAAGGCCGATGCGCCGGTGATCGTGTTCTTCTACGGCGGCAGCTGGCAGCGCGGCAATCGCGCGCAGTATCGCTTCGTCGGCCGGCGCCTGACCGAGACCGGCGCGGTGGTGATGGTCGCCGACTACCGGCTTGCACCCAAGACGCCTTTCCCCGGCTTCATGTACGACGGCGCGCGCGCCGTGGCCTGGGCGCGCCAGCATGCCGCCGACTACGGCGGCGACCCCAAGCGTCTGTTCATTGCCGGGCACTCGGCCGGCGCGCAGATCGCGGCGCTGCTGGGCACCGATGCGCGTTACCTGAAGACCGTGGGCCTGGAACCCAAGCAGCTGGCCGGCGTGATCGGTCTGTCCGGCCCGTACAACTTCACCATCGCCGGCGATCACGATCTCGAACGCGCTTTCGGCCCGTCTGCGCAGTGGCCCGATGCAATGGCCACGCGTTTCGTCGATGGCGATGAGCCGCCGTTCCTGCTGGCAGTGGGGACCAACGACAAGATCGTCTCGCCCGGGCAGACCTACGAACTGGACGCGCACCTGAAGGACGCCGGCGTGCCGGTGCAGACCTTGCGCCTGCCCGATGGCAGCCACTTCACCCCGTTGGTCGAGCTGTATTCGCCCAAGCGCGGACCGCAGTTGCTGGAGACGATCGGCGCGTTCGTGCGGCGTCCGTGATCTTCCTGCAACACCTGCGGCCCTAGGATGGGACGACGCGACGATCCATAGCCATTAGCTATCACCTCGATGCCGTTAATCGATTTGAGTAATCGAATCGACCTCCGTACGATGGCCCTCAGTCGCTTTCACCCATCCCCACCAACGAGGAATACCGATGCCCGTCATCAACACCGAAATCCTGCCGTTCAAGGCCACCGCCTACAAGAACGGCGAGTTCATCGAAGTCAGCGAAGCCGACCTGAAGGGCAAGTGGTCCGTGGTGGCCTTCTACCCGGCCGACTTCACCTTCGTGTGCCCGACCGAGCTGGAAGACCTGGCCGAGCATTACGCCGAGTTCCAGAAGCTGGGCGTCGAGGTCTACTCGGTGTCGACCGACACCCATTTCTCGCACAAGGCCTGGCACGACACCTCCGATGCGATCGGCAAGATCAAGTACGCCATGATCGGCGACCCGACCCACCAGATTTCGAAGAACTTCGAAGTCCTGCGTCCGGCCGGTCTGGCTGACCGTGGCACCTTCATCATCGACCCGCAGGGCGTGATCCAGGGTGTGGAAATCACCGCTGAAGGCATCGGCCGCGACGCGTCCGAGACCCTGCGCAAGGTGAAGGCTGCGCTGTACGTCGCCGCCCACCCGGGTGAAGTCTGCCCGGCCAAGTGGAAGGAAGGCGCCAAGACCCTCGCGCCGTCGCTGGACCTGGTCGGCAAGATCTAAGGTTTTGCCTGATCGCCTTCCCCGCCCTGCGCGGGGAAGGCACCGGCGGCAAACCGGAATCCGCTTCGCTCCCACGCCTGACGCGGCTTGCGGTTTGCCTCCCCCTGTTCGTGCTGCCCAACCGGGCAGGCCTGTCTGTTCCCGCAATTTAGGAGATGCCCCCATGTTGGATGACACCCTCAAGACCCAGCTCAAGGCGTACCTGGAGCGCGTCACCCGTCCGGTCGAGATCATCGCCTCGATCGACGATTCGGCCACCTCCAAGGAAATGCTGGAGCTACTGGGCGACATCGTGCTGCTGTCCGACCAGGTTTCGCTGGTCGAGCACCGCAACGCCGATGCGCATACCCCTTCCTTCGCGCTGAACTCGCCGGGCCAGGACATCCACCTGCGCTTCGCCGGCCTGCCGATGGGCCATGAGTTCACCTCGCTGGTGCTGGCGCTGCTGCAGGTGGGCGGTTATCCGTCCAAGGCCGCGCTGGACACGATCGAGCAGATCCAGGGCCTGGACGGCGACTACAAGTTCGAGACCTATTTTTCCCAGAGCTGCCAGAACTGCCCGGACGTGGTCCAGGCGTTGAACCTGATGGCGGTCCTGAACCCCCGTATCCAGCACGTGGCCATCGACGGCGCGGTGTTCCCCGAAGAAGTGGAACAGCGCCAGGTGATGTCGGTGCCGACGGTATACCTCAACGGCGAGACCTTCGGTCAGGGCCGCATGAACGTGGAAGAGATCGTCGGGCGTCTGGACGCTGGTGCGGCCAAGCGCGACGCCATGAAGATCTCGGCCAAGGCGCCGTTCGAGGTGCTCATCGTCGGCGGCGGTCCGGCCGGCTCGGCCGCGGCGATCTACGCCGCGCGCAAGGGCATCCGCACCGGCGTGGCCGCCGAGCGCTTCGGTGGCCAGGTGCTGGACACCATGGCGATCGAGAACTTCATTTCCGTGCAGGAGACCGAAGGTCCGAAGATGGCCGCCGCGCTGGAAGCCCACGTGCGCCAGTACGAGGTGGACATCATGAACCTGCAGCGCGCCGAGAAGCTGGTGCCGGCCGGGGCCGATGGCCTGATCTCGATCGAGCTGGCCAATGGCGCCGCGCTCAAGGGCAAGACGGTGATCCTGTCCACCGGTGCGCGCTGGCGGCAGATGAACGTGCCCGGCGAGAACGAATACAAGAACAAGGGCGTGGCCTACTGCCCGCATTGCGATGGCCCGCTGTTCAAGGGCAAGCGCGTGGCGGTGATCGGCGGCGGCAACTCCGGCGTGGAAGCGGCCATCGACCTGGCCGGCATCGTCAAGCACGTCACCCTGATCGAGTTCGACCACAAGCTGCGTGCCGATGAAGTCCTGCAGCGCAAGCTGCGCAGCCTGCCCAACGTCACCATCATCATGTCGGCGCTGAGCACCGAGGTGCATGGCGATGGCAGCAAGGTGACCGGGCTGTCCTACACCGACCGCACCAACGACGCGTCGCACAAGATCGAGCTGGAAGGCATCTTCGTGCAGATCGGCCTGCTGCCCAACACCGAGTGGCTCAAGGGCACGGTTGACCTGTCTCCGCGCGGCGAGATCATCGTCGACGACCGCGGCCAGACCAGCGTGCCGGGCGTGTTCGCCGCCGGCGATGCCACCACGGTGCCGTACAAGCAGATCGTGATCGCCATGGGCGAAGGCTCCAAGGCCGCGCTGAGCGCCTTCGACCACCTGATCCGCCACAGCGCCCCGGCCGAAACGCCGGTGACCGAGGCCGAGGCTGCCTGATCCACCGTTTCACCGACCTCCCCTACGATGTCGACGCACGCCCGCCGGTCCTCCCGGCGGGCGTTTTTTATGACCTGCAAGGCCCCGGCCGCGCGCCGTTTACCTGCCATCGATTGATCGGACGACGCAAAAAGCGTTGAATGCATCGACGGCTTCGATGGCCGCATAGCCCACAGGCGGATCTGCTCGCGTGAACCTGCGTGACCTCAAATACCTGGTCGCTTTGGCCGACCACATGCACTTCGGCCGTGCCGCGGCCGCCAGTTTCGTCAGCCAGCCCACTCTGTCGACCCAGATCAAGAAGCTGGAGGACGAGCTGGGCGTCTCGCTGGTTGAGCGCGCCCCGCGCAAGGTGATGCTCACGCCCGCCGGCCGCGACGCCGCCGAGCGCGCGCGCCGGATCGTGGCCGAAGTCGAACAGATGAAGGAAGCCGCCCGCCGCAGCCAGGACCCGGAAGCCGGCACGGTCAAGCTGGGCATCTTCCCCACGCTCGGGCCGTACCTGCTGCCGCACGTGGTGCCGGCCATCCGCGCGCGCTTCCCGCAGCTGGAACTGCTGCTGGTGGAGGAAAAGAGCGACGTGCTGGTCCAGCGCCTGCGCGAGGGCAAGCTCGACGCCGGCCTGCTCGCCCTGCCGGTCGACGAGGACCAGCTGCACGTGGAGTTCCTGTTCGAGGAGCCCTTCGTGCTGGCCGTGCCCGAGCATCACCCGCTGGCCGCGCGCCGCAGTCTGACCCTGGCCGAACTCAACGACCAGAAGCTGCTGCTGCTGGAAGACGGCCACTGCCTGCGCGAACAGGCGCTGGAAGTCTGCCGCCTGTCCGGCGCGAACGAAAAATCCGAATTCCGCGCCACCAGCCTGGAGACCCTGCGCCAGATGGTCGCCGCCGAAGTCGGCATGACCTTGCTGCCCACCCTGGCGGTCAAGCCGCCAGTGGCGCGCTCGGACAACATCCACCTGCTGGGCTTCAGCGATTCGCATCCCAGCCGCCGCATCGCGATGGTCTGGCGCAAGAGTTCGGCCATGAACGCCTTCCTGACCCAGCTGGCACAGGTGTTCCGCGAACTGCCCGCGGACCTGCTGGACCCGACCATCACCAGCGTGGCGCCGGCCGCGCGCAAGAAAACTTCCACGGCGTCGCAACGGCGCGCGTGAGAGCCTATCCCCCGAACCGACACGCACAACGACACGGATCCACACCATGACGTCCCCAAGCAAACTCGAACAACTGCGCGACCTCTCCGTGGTCGTGGCCGACACCGGCGATTTCGACGCGATCAAGCGGCTCAAGCCGGTCGACTGCACCACCAATCCCACCCTGGTGAAGAAGGCCCTGGACCTGCCGGTCTACGCCGAGCTGATCGACGAACAGATCTCCTGGGCCAAAAGCCAGGGCGAGGTGACCGAAACGCTGGTCCACGAAGTCGTCGACCGCCTCACCGTCGGCGTGGGCACCAAGCTCTCCGGCCTGATCAAGGGCCGTGTCTCGACCGAAGTCGACGCCGACCTGGCATTCGATACCGCCGCCACCGTGGCCAAGGCGAAGAAGTTCATCGCCATGTACGCCGAAGCCGGCGTGCCCAAGGACCGCATCCTGATCAAGGTCGCCTCCACCTGGGAAGGCGTGGAAGCCTGCCGCCAGCTTCAGGCCGAGGGCATCGACTGCAACTGCACCCTGATCTTCAACCCGACCCAGGCCATCGCCTGCGCCGAGGCTGGCGCATTCCTGATCTCGCCGTTCGTGGGCCGCATCCTGGACTGGTACAAGGCGCACGACCAGGCGCCGGCCACCATCGACGACGACCAGGGCGTGAAGTTCGTGCGCGGCGTCTACGGCACCTTCAAGCGCCGCGGCATCAAGACCGTGGTGATGGGCGCCTCGTTCCGCTCCACCGAGCAGATCGAAGCCCTGGCCGGCTGCGACCGACTGACCATCTCGCCGGACCTGCTGGACAAGCTCGACGCCGACCACGGCGACCTGCCGCGCAAGCTCTCGCCGGTGGCCGCGGAAAGCACCCAGCACACGCCGGTGGACGCAGCCAAGTTCAAGACAGACGTCGAAGCCGACCCGATGGCCAAGGAAAAACTGGCCGATGGCATCAAGGCTTTCGCCGATGACCTGAAGGCCGTGCGCAAGACGATCGCCGATCGCCTGGCCTGAAATCCTGACCGACAAAAAAGCCGCCGCGGGTCTGCACCTGCGGCGGCTTTTTTATTGGGCCGACGGCACGCCTTGCGAGCGTCAGCGCCTCAGGCAAACAGCTCCAGCAAGCGGTCCAGCCCACCTTCGTCGATGGACACATCGGCCACCTCGCGCACCTTCGGCTTGGCGTGATACGCCACTGACAGACCGGCGACCTGCATCATCGGGATGTCGTTCGACCCATCGCCGACCGCAATCGTCTGCGCCGGATCGATGCCCATCAGCGAGGCTACATCCAGCAGCGTCGCGCGTTTGACCGCGCCATCGCAGATATCGCCCCAGGCCTGCGGCAGCACCCGGCCGGTGAGCGTGCCATCGGCGGCTTCCAGCAGGTTGGCGCGCACGAAATCCAGCCCCAGCCGGTCGCGCAGGCGCTCGGCGAAAAACGTGAATCCGCCCGACACCAGCAGCACTTTCAGGCCCGCCGCCTTGCAGGCCGACACCAGTGTCTCGGCACCCGGCGTCAACCGCAGGCGCTCGTCGTACACCGCCTGCAGCGCCTGCTCCGGCACGCCCTTGAGCAACGCGACGCGCTGGATCAGGCTTTCACGGAAATCGGTGATTTCCCCGCGCATCGTCGCCTCGGTGATCGCGGCGACCTCTTCCTTCAGTCCGACCGCCGCAGCGATCTCATCGATGCACTCGATGGTGATCAGGGTGGAGTCCATGTCGAAGGCGATCAGGCGGTAGTCGCGCAACGCGCGCACCTGCACGCCTTCGCGCACGGACAGACCGGAAGAGACCGAAGGAGAATGGTTCATCGGCAGACCTTCGCACATGCTGATCGTGGAGATGAAAAAAGCGCCTTTCAGCGCTTTTCCAATGCATCCAGCAGATGGTGGGCCGTGATGGATTCGAACCATCGACCAAAAGATTAAAAGTCTTCTGCTCTACCGACTGAGCTAACGGCCCGGAACTGCTGGCCCGGCATTGCGCCGGGCCGGAGATTTTACCGCATCAGGTCGCCCCTGCGCGACCCGACGCCACGATCAGGCGTAATGGGTCGGATCGGCCACGCCGGCGTCGACAAAGCCTGCGGTCCGTAAACGGCATGCATCGCAATGGCCGCAGGCGTTGCCGGCCGCATCGGCGTTGTAGCAGGACACGGTGCTGGAAAAATCCACGCCCAGCGCCACACCCTCGCGCACGATGTCGGCCTTGCTCATGAACTGCAGCGGCGCGTGCACCTTGATGCCCGCCCCTTCCACGCCCGCCTTGGTGGCCAGGTTGGCCAGCGCCTGGAACGCGGCGATAAACTCGGGGCGGCAATCGGGATAGCCCGAGTAATCCACCGCGTTGACGCCACAGAAGATATCCGCCGCGCCCAGCACTTCGGCCCAGCCCAGCGCCACCGACAGCATGATGGTGTTGCGCGCCGGCACGTAGGTAACCGGGATGGCGTCGCCGCCCGGCTGCTGATCGGTATCGACGGGGACGTCGATGTCATCGGTCAGGGCCGAGCCGCCGATGCTGCGCAGGTCGACGTTGACGACCTTGTGCGCGGCCGCGCCCAGCTCCTTGGCCACGCGCGCGGCGGCATCGAGTTCAGAGGTATGGCGCTGGCCGTACTGCACGCTGAGCGCATAGGCGTTGAAGCCCTGCGCGCGGGCCATGGCCAGGACCACGGCGGAATCCATCCCGCCGGAAACGAGAACAACTGCATTTTTCATGGGGGTTTCTTCTTGCCGGCGAGACAGGCCGGGGAATGCATAGCCTAGCGCCAGCAGGCGCCGGCGGTCATGTCATCGGCCGGGTTCGTCGTTCCACAGCAGCTTGTGCAGCTGCATCTGGAAGCGCACCGGCAGGCGGTCTTCGACAATCCAGTCGGCCAGTTCGCGCGGGCTCACCTGGTCCTTGGACGGCGAGAACAGCACGCTGCAGCGCGCCGACAGCGCGTGCTCGCGCACCACCTCGCGCGCCCACTCGTAGTCACTGCGGCTGCACAGGACGAACTTGATCTGGTCGCGTGCGGTGAGCAGCGGCAGGTTCTCCCAGCGGTTGCGGTGCTCCTCGGCCGAGCCCGGCGTCTTGATGTCGACCACGCGCGATACGCGCGGATCGACCTGCGAGACATCGATCGCGCCGGAGGTCTCCAGCGACACGTCATAGCCGGCATCGCACAGACGCTTGAGCAGGCCGATGCAGCGCTTCTGCGACAGCGGCTCGCCACCAGTGACGCACACGTGCCGCACGCCCTGGCGCGCGACCTCGGCCAGGATGTCGTCGATCTCCCACCAGGTTCCGCCGTGGAAGGCGTAGGCCGTGTCGCAATAGCTGCAGCGCAGCGGGCAGCCGGTGAGGCGCACGAACACCGTCGGCCAGCCGGCCGCGTCAGCCTCGCCCTGCAGCGACAGGAAGATCTCGGTGATCTTCAGGCGGTCCTGCGGCGATTGTTCAATCTGGCTGGGAAGGGCGACGGCGGCGGCGTTCATCACGGACTCTCTGACACGGCATTCTAAAAACGGATGCGCCACCGCAGACCTCGCAGTGGCGTTCAAAACACTTCGTACAACCCACTTCCACGGCCCAACCGGGCCGCGCGCATCAGCGCATCTGGCCGACCTGGATCGAGTGCAGGCGGTCTTCGGCGGTGCGGGCGACATCGCTGTTGGGGTACTGCTGGATCACCGACTGCAGCGTGGTCTGCGCATCGTTGACCTTGCCCAGGCCGTACTGCGCCAGGCCCAGCTTCAGCAGCGCGCCGGAGGCCTTGTCGTGGGTCGGGTAACGCGAGAGCAGCGCGCGGAACTGGTCGGCGGCCATCTGGTAGTTCTGGGTGACGTAATAGCTCTCGCCCAGCCAATACAGCGCGTTGGGTGCGTACACGCCACTGGGATACAGCTGCAGGAAGCTGGTGAACAGGTTGGCAGCGTCGGCGTATTCGCCTTTCTTCAGCGCATCGAACGCCACGCCATAGGCGGTGCGCTCGTCACCGGCCTGGGCCATCGCACCAGGATCGCCGTGCACGGACGGCGCGGCTTCCACTCCGGCGCCGGCGGCGGGATTGGGCTGCGATGCCGCCGCGCTTCCGCCCTGCGGCGGCAAAGCCACAGGCGGCGTGGCGCCGGCGGCGGCAGGCGCTGCGCCACCACCGCCCGAGCCTTCGAGGCGGCCGATGCGGCCATCGAGGTCCAGGTATTGGTCGCGGGCACGCTGCTTGAGCTGCTCGTTTTCATTCTGCAGCTGCTCGACGGTGCCGCGCAGGCTGGTCAGCTCGCTACGCAGCTGGTTGACCTGGTTGAGCAGGTCGGTGTTGCCCTGGGTGTTGGTCGACTGCGCTTCGAGCGCGGCGACGCGGTCGGCCAGGCTCGCCCGCTGGGCGAAGGCACTGGGTGCCAGGCTCAGCGACAGCAGCAGGACCGGCAGGACGATGCGGAATTTGGTCGGACGCATGGGACTCACGTGATGTTGTTGCGGAATGCACACGGGAACGGACATTGAATCATGGCGTACCAATAAAAAGGGCCGGTGCCGTGCGGGGCAGACAGGTTGTGTCCTGTTGCCCCGCCCCGGTCACCGGCCCTGGTCGAGCCACCGCGGACGGTGGCTCAGGTCAGACGTCGATTACTTCGCGGTGTACACGATTTCGACGCGACGGTTCTTGGCCCAGCAGTCTTCGTTCGACTCGGTGCAGGTCGGACGCTCTTCGCCGTAGCTCACGACCGACAGCTGCGCGCCCGAACCACCGGCGGCCTGCAGGGCGGAGGAGACAGCGTTGCCGCGGCGCTCGCCCAGACCCAGGTTGTACTCACGCGAGCCGCGCTCGTCGGTGTTGCCTTCCAGGTTGATGCGCGAGGACGGACGGTCGCGCAGGTACTTGGCGTGGCAGGACATGATGGCCTGGAATTCCGGCTTCAGCGAATCCTGGTCCAGATCGAAGTAGACCACGCGCTGGCGCAGGCAAGCGTCGGTATCCAGATCGCTCGGGCCGTACAGGCCAGAGTTCTCGGTCGGCTGGGTCATCGCCGGCGGCGGCTCGACGGCCGGCGGCGGGACTTCCTTCGTGTTCTTCTTACAACCGGCCAGAACGGCCACGGACATCAGGGACAGAGCAACGACGCGAAAAGTGGTGTTCATTTGGGTTCCTTAAAGACACGCAATCCGGGGTGGTGGATACAAACGTGCGCTAGTTTAACGCAACATTAAGCCAATTGAATGGCGTCGTTGCATTATTTTTGCGCTGCAGCGGCGCTGCGGTACGGCGACCATGCCGGCTCGCGCACATCGCCCTGGGCCAGGACGAGGCGCTGACGCACGCGGCCATCGGCCGACACGGCGTACAGCACGCCACGGCCACCTTCGCGGGCCGCGTACAGGATCATCGAGGCGTTCGGCGCGAAGCTGGGCGACTCATCCAGCGAACCCGGCGACAGGGTCTGCCAGCGCGGCGAACCGGTGCTCGAATCCATCATCGCAATGCGATAGGTGCTGCCGCTGCCTTGGGCCACGGCGATCTTCTTGCCGTCGTAGGACACGCTCGGGGTGGCGTTGTAGTTGCCTTCGAAGGTCACGCGGGTCGCGCCGCCGCCGCTGGACGGGGCCTTGTAGACCTGCGGACGGCCGCCGCGATCGGACACGAAGTAGATCGAGCCGCCGTCGGCGCTCCAGGTCGGCTCGGTGTCGATGCCGTACTGATTTGTGATCTGGGTCAGGGCCTTGCTGCCCAGATCCATCACGTAGATCTCGGGATTGCCGCTGCGCGAGAGCGTCAGCGCCAGGCGACGGCCATCGGGCGAGAACGCCGGTGCACCGTTGATGCCACGGAAGCTGGCGACCAATTCGCGCGCACCAGTGGTGATGTCCTGGATGTAGATCGACGAGTTGCCGCGCTCGAAGCTGACGTAGGCCAGCTTGCGGCCATCCGGGCTCCACGACGGCGACAGCAGCGGCTCGGCCGAGCGCACGATCGTCTGCGGGTTGAAGCCGTCCGAGTCGGCGACCATCAGCGCATAGCGGGCGTTGGCGCCCAGGCCGGTCTGGGTCACGTAGGCGATGCGGGTCCAGAAGGCGCCGCGGATGCCAGTGATCTTCTCGTAGATGGCATCGGCCATCTGGTGGGCGACATCGCGCATGGCGTTGGCGCGGCCGGTCATGGCCAGGCCAAGCAGACGCTCCTGCTTGGCGACGTCGAACAGCTCGTACTCGACGCGGAAGGCGCCGTTGCCGCCGTCCATCACGCGACCGACGACGATGTAATCCTGCTTCAGCGCGCGCCAGGTCGGGTATTGGATCTCCGAGCCGCGGGTCGGCTTCTCGACGATGCTGGCTTCGGGCAGCGTGCGGAAGGCGCCGGAGCGCTCCAGGTCGGCGCGCACCACCTGCGAGACATCGGTAGTCGGCGCGGCGCCCGAGCCCTGGTAAGGCATCGGCACGATGGTGATCGGCAGTGCCGACGGATTGCCGCCGACGATGTTGATTTCCAGGCCCTGGCTCTGGGCGAAGGCCGCCGCAGGCAGGAACAGGAAGACCAGTAAGGCGAAATACCGCGTCAGTTTCTTCATGAATGCTGGGCTTTGGAAAAAATGGCCGGCTAGGGATACCAGCCAACGCGTGAACAATTTCGCAATTATGAACGCCAAGGCGGCGTGAACTCAGCGATCCTGCGCCTCGAAGGTGAAAATCAGGCGTCGGTTGAACACCGGCTCGAAGCCGCGATACGGCAGTGGCTGCGCGCGCAGCACGGCTGCTTCCAGCGAGCGCTGGCCTGCGGCGTCCATCGCGCAACCGCCCGTGACGTCGGCCGAGATGACCTCACCGCCCGGAAGCTGGGTGACTTCGACCTTGCAGCGCGTGCCGACCGGCACCGAGTCAGGACGGGTCCACTGGTTCATCACCGCGCTCTGGATCGCCGCGACGTACTTGGCCTGCAAGCCCTGGTCGGTGCCGTTCTGGCCGGCCTGCGGGGCAGTCTGCGCGGCCTGGGCCTGGCTTGACTGCGCCGCCTGCTGCTGCGATGCCTGCTTGGCGCGGGCATCGGCCAGCTGGCGCAGCTTCTGCTCGGCCAGCTTGGCCTGCTGGTCGTTCTGGGCGCGGGCGGCACGCAGGGCGGCGAGCTTCTTCTGCTTGTCGTCCTCCAGCTGCTGGGCGGCCAGGCGCTGCTTGCGCTCGGCTTCTTCCTGGCGCTTGCGCTCGGTCAGGTCGATCTGCTCCTGCTTGCGCTTGGCTTCCTGTTCCTTCTCGGCCTTCTCCTGGGCGATGGCCAGGCGACTGGCCTCTTCCTGGTTGACCTGGTCCGGATCGGGCACGCGCTCCTGCGCCTGCTGCTGCGGCGGCACGGGCGAATCCTGCGGCTTGGGCTCGGGGATCGGCTGCGGCGGCGGCGTGGTGTCCTGTTCGGCCACCGGCTCGGGCATCGGCGTGGGCGGGACCGGCTTGGGCTCGACCTTGGACGCCTCGCGGATCGCTTGCTGCGCGGCCTGCATGTCCGAAGCGGACATCTGCAGCGAGGCCTCGATCGCCGGCGAACCGGCCGCGGCTTCGGCCTGGTCCTCGTTCCAATGGAAATAGGACGAGGCGATGATCAGCAGCAGCAACAGGACATGCACGCCCACGGCCAGGCCCACGGCCAGGCCGGGCCGGTCGCGTGGATCACGCCGGTCGAAATGGGACGCCTCAGCGTGCATTGCCGCCCGTACCGCCCGGCTTGCTCATCAGGCCCACCTTGGTGACGCCGGACTTGGAGATGATGCCGGTGGCATCGATGACCTTCTGGTAGTTGGCGTCGCCGGGCGCAGCCAGGAACACCGGGATGTCCTTGTTCTCGCTGACGAAGGCGCTCAGGCGCGCCTGCAGTTCTTCCGGCGACAGCTCCTGGATTTCCGCATCCTTGAGCTTGAGGAAGAAGCGCCCGTCCCCGTCGACGGTGACGATCACCGGATCGGCCTTGCTGTCGACCGAACGCGCGGTCGACTTGGGGATGTCCACGTTGACCGCCAGGGTCAGCATGGGCGCGGTCACCATGAAGATGATCAGCAGCACGAGCATCACGTCGATGTACGGCACGACGTTGATCTCGGACTTGAGCTTGCGCCGCTTGCGATGGCGCGAAATGGCCGATTGCATGGGCGACTCCTCAGCCTTCGCCGGTCTGGCGCTGCAGGATGGAGCTGAATTCGTCGGCGAAGGTCTCGTAACGCACCGAGATGCGCTCGACACGGGTGGTGAAGCGGTTGTAGGCCCACACCGCCGGGATCGCCACGAACAGGCCGATCGCGGTGGCGAACAGTGCTTCGGAAATACCCGGGGCGACGGCCGCGATGCCGGCCTGCTCGCCGCTGTTGAGCATGTCGTGCATGGTCACCATGATGCCGAACACCGTGCCGACCAGGCCCACGTACGGCGCGGTCGAACCGATGTTGGCCAGCAGTTCCAGGTTGCGCTCCAGCGCATCGATCTCGCGCGCATAGGCGGTGCGCATGGCGCGCTGGGCGCCTTCCAGCTGCAGGCGGCCGTCGGCGACGCGCTTGTCGCGCAGGCGGGCGAATTCGCGGAAGCCGGCTTCGAAGATGGCTTCCAGGCCGGTCACCACGCGACCGCGATCGGTGGCCGAAGAATACAGCTTGTTGAGGTCCGCACCGGACCAGAAGCGGCTTTCGAAATCATCCGCATCACGGTTGGCGCGCTTGAACACGCCCGCCTTGCGGAAAATGATTACCCAGCTCACCAGCGAGCCGGTCAGCAGCAGCAGCACGATCACCTTGACCGGCAGGCTGGCTTTTAGCAGCAGCTCGAAGTAGTTGATGCTGCTGTGGGCGACCTGTGCGGTGGCCTGGGCAGCCGCATTCGCGGTCTCCGCCGGCAGCGCCTCAGTCACGGTGTCCTGCAGCGCCAGGAGCAATCCAATCATCCGTTGTTTCCTCGGGTTCTACGCTTAAAGGGTTGTGGGAACTTCCAACAACTTGAATTCTTCGTACAGCGCCTCGTCCAGCCCCACCGGGCGGAAGGCGGTGGCCGAGACCGCCGCCACCTTGACCTCGGCCGTCAGCAGCCGCTGGTCGTCGCGCCAGATCGACTGGGCGAACACGATGCTCGCCCGCTTCACCTGCTTGACCGCCACGCTGACCTTCAGCAGGTCATCCAGGCGCGCGGGCTTGAGGAAGTCCAGCTGCATGGCCCGCACGACGAAGACCAGGTCGTGCTCCAGGCGCAGCTGCTCCTGCATCTGGCCGCGGGCGCGCATCCATTCACTGCGCGCGCGTTCCAGAAAGGCCACGTACTGCGCGTGATAGACCACGCCACCGGCGTCGGTATCTTCCCAATAAACGCGTGTCGGCCAACTGAATGCGTCGGTAACAGGCGAGGTTGACGAGGGCGACTCGGACAAAACGGCGGGCTCCAGGCAGGTGCGGGATTCGAACGCGGCAACGGGACCGGCGGGGTCAGAACAGCGACTCGGTCAGCCCGGCCGGACCCGGATCGGGCTCCTTGCCGGGCAGGCCCAGGTGGCGATAGGCCTTGGCCGTGGCCATGCGCCCACGCGCGGTGCGCACCAGGAAGCCCTGCTGGATCAGGTAGGGCTCGATCACGTCTTCCAGCGTGCCGCGCTCCTCGCTCAGCGCCGCGGCCAGCGATTCGACGCCGACCGGGCCGCCGTCGAAGCTATCGACGATGGTGTGCAGCAGGCGGCGATCGATCTCGTCGAAGCCTTCCGGGTCGACCTTCAGCATTTCCATCGCGGCATTGGCCACGGCGCGGTCGATGTGGCCGGCGGCCTTGACCTGGGCGTAGTCGCGCACGCGGCGCAGCAGGCGGTTGGCGATACGCGGGGTGCCGCGCGAGCGTCGCGCGATCTCGGCCGCGCCGTCGGGTTCGCAGGTGATGGCCATGATCTGGGCCGAGCGGCGCACGATCCGGGTCAGCTCCTCGGCGCTGTAGAACTGCAGCCGCTGGACGATGCCGAAGCGATCGCGCAGCGGCGCGGTCAGCAGGCCGGCGCGCGTGGTCGCCCCGATCAGGGTGAAGGGCGGCAGGTCGATCTTGATCGAACGCGCGGCCGGGCCCTCGCCGATCATGATGTCCAGCTGGAAGTCTTCCATCGCCGGATACAGCACTTCTTCCACGACGGGCGAGAGGCGATGGATCTCGTCGATGAACAACACATCGTGCGGCTGCAGGTTGGTCAGCAGCGCGGCCAGGTCGCCGGCTTTCTCGATCACCGGGCCGGAGGTCACGCGCAGGGCAACGCCCAGCTCGTTGGCGATCACGTGGCTCAGCGTGGTCTTGCCCAGGCCGGGCGGCCCAAAGATCAGCACATGGTCCAGCGCTTCGCTGCGGCCCTTGGCCGCCTGGATGTAGATGTCCAGCTGCTCGCGGACCGGCTGCTGGCCGAGGTAATCGGCCAGGCGCTTGGGCCGGATCGATGCCTCCAGGGCGTCGTCCTCGCGGGTGGCGTCGGCGGCGATGATGCGGTCACTCATGCCGTCATGGTCTCACGCGCCGCGGGTGCGGCGCAGGCCGTACGCATCAGATCTCCACCTGCGCGCCCAGCTCGACCAGGCGATTGCCGGGGATGCGGAAGAAGCCGGTCGCCGGCGCCGCGTTGCGGTGCATGGCCGCGAACAGCTTGTCGCGCCAGATCGGCATGCCGCGGCGGGCGCTGGCGACGATGGTCTCGCGGCTGGCGAAGAAGGTGGTGTCCATCGGATCGAAATACGGCCCGCCGTGGTCGCAACTGCGCATCAGCGCCAGCGGCACGTCCGGGGTTTCCATGAAGCCGAACTTGACCACCACGCGGTAGAACTCGTCGCCGATCTCTTCCACACGCATGCGCTTGTCGGCCGGCGCGTACGGCAGCGGCAGCGTGTACACGGTCAGGAACACGTTGCGCTCGTGCAGCACCTTGTTGTGCTTGAGGTTGTGCAGCAGCGCGTGCGGGACCATACCGGTCTGCGCGGTCAGGAACACCGCCGTGCCCGGCACGCGCACCGGCGGGGCCAGCATCAGGCCCGGCAGGAAGCTGTCCAGCGCGATGCCATCCTTGCGGATTTCCGCGCCCAGCAGCTCGCGGCCGCGGCGCCAGGTGCGCAACAGGGTGAACACCACCAGGCCCAGCGCCAGCGGGAACCAGGCGCCGTCGAAGAACTTGGCGCCGTTGGCGATCACGAAGCCCACGTCGACGATGAAGAACACCACGCACAGCGGCAGCACCCAGGTGCGCCACTTCGGCCACAGCGCGCGCGCCACCAGCGCCAGCAGCAGGGTATCGATGAGCATGGTGGCCGACACCGAAATGCCGTACGCGGTGGCCAGCGCGGTCGAGCTACCGAAGGCCAGCACCACGGCCAGCACCGCCAGCATCATGATCCAGTTCACGCCGGGCACGTAGATCTGGCCGATGGTGTCGTGCGAGGTGTGCTTGACCTGCATGCGCGGGATATAGCCCAGCTGCATGGCCTGGCGCGCGACCGAGAACGCCCCGCTGATGACCGCTTGCGAGGCGATGATCGCGGCCATGGTGGCCAGCACGATCATCGGATACAGCGCCCAGTCCGGCACCGCTTCGTAGAAGGGATTGTTGACCGCGGCCGGGTCTTCGAGCACCAGCGCGCCCTGGCCGAGGTAATTCAGCATCAGGCACGGCAGCACCATGATGTACCAGCCGTAGCGGATGGGTCGGGCGCCGAAGTGGCCCATGTCAGCGTACAGCGCCTCGCCGCCGGTCACCGCCAGCACCACCGCGCCCAAGATCAGCACCGAGTGCCAGCCGTGGGTCACGAAGAACTGGAATCCCCACCAGGGGTTGAAGGCCTTGAGCACTTCCGGCGCGTCGACGATGTTGTAGATGCCGATCGCCGCCAGCGACAGGAACCACACCATCGTGATCGGGCCGAACACCTTGCCCACCTTCTCGGTGCCGAAGCGCTGGGCCATGAACACCAGGATCAGGATCACCACCGTGATCGGCACGATCCAGTGGTCCAGACCGGGGGCGGCCACTTCCAGCCCTTCCACCGCGCCCAGCACCGAGATCGCCGGGGTGATCACGCCATCGCCGAAGAACAGCGACGCGCCGAAGATGCCGAGGATGCCGACCACGTAGGCCGAGCGCGAATCCTTGGGCAGCGTGCGCTGGGCCAGGGTCATCAGCGCCATGATCCCGCCTTCGCCATCGTTGTCGGCGCGCATGATGATGGTCACGTACTTAACCGTCACCGTGATCACCAGCGCCCAGAACACAAGCGACAGGATGCCCAGGATGGTGTCGTGGTTGCCGACCAGGCCGAAGTGCGGCGAAAACGCCTCCTTCAGCGTGTACAGCGGGCTGGTGCCGATGTCGCCGAACACGACGCCGATGGCACCGAGCACCAGGCCGGGAAGGCCCTGGTTGCCGTGACCGTGATGGGACGGCGCGTTGCTGGCCGACGAAGTGGGAGTCGCGGTGGACATGGCGGACGCTAGCCTACTGCTGGAAAAGTGACGAAGGCCTGCACACTCAGCGAAGGGCTGAGCGCAGGGCCTTGCGGATGATGGCGGCGGCATCGTCGCCGGCGGCGGCGGCTTCGCGGGCCATCCGCTGGGCCTCGGCCGGCTTGTAGCCGAGCTGCTGCAGGGCGATGACGGCTTCGGACTGCGGATCGACCGGCGCGGCGGACAGCGTCACCGGATCGCTGCCGGTCAAAGCGGCGGCGCGATCGCGCAGCTCGACCACCATGCGCTCGGCGGTCTTCTTGCCGATACCGGGGATGCGGGTGAGCGCGGTGACATCGCCGGCCTGCACCATGCGCGCGAACTCATCGACGCTGACGCCGGACAGGATCGCCAGGGCGATCTTGGCGCCGATGCCGGTGACCTTCTGCACGTCGCGGAACAGGCGCCGCTCGCTCTCGCGCAGGAAGCCGTACAGCGAGACGCTGTCCTCCTTCTGCGCGTAGTGGGTGAACAGCGTCACTTCGCGACCGAGTTCGGGCAGGTCGTAGAAGGTACTCATCGGCGCTTCGAGCTCGTAGCCGATGCCGCCGCCCACTTCGATCATCAGCCAAGGTGGCGACTTGGTGATGAGGATGCCGCGCAGTCTTCCGATCATTTCCGGCTCCAGGCCAGGCGCGCGTCCACGCCCATGCGGGCGGCGGTGGCGCGCACGTGCGCGTGGGTGATGGCCACGGCCAGCGCGTCGGCCGCGTCGGCCTGCAGCTTGCCTTTGAGGTTGAGCATGAGTGCGACCATGTGCTGGATCTGTTCCTTGTCTGCGCCACCGCGGCCGACGACGGCCAGCTTGACCTCTTTGGGCGCGTATTCGTGCACCGGCAGGTCGCGCAGCACCACCGCGCTGATCGCCGCGCCGCGCGCCTGGCCGAGCTTGAGTGCCGAGTCGGCGCTCTTGCCGACGAACACCTGTTCGATCGCCACTTCGTCAGGCTGCCACTGCTCCAGCAGCTCGCCCAGCCCGACCAGCAGCCGCTTGAGCCGCTGCGGGAATCCACCCTCGCCCAGCAGCACCAGCGGCCCGTTATAGACATGCTTGGTCCGCCCACCGGCGTCGACATCGATGATGCCCACGCCAGTGCGCTGCGAACCCGGGTCGATGCCGAGGATGCGGGTCATGTAGGGAGCGGTCCTGCGAGGCGGTGGGACGTGGGGTCGATCACGCAGGAACCATGCCACCGGGACTGCGTGCCGCCTGTCCCGGAACCGGCATCAGGCGTACGCGTCCTGACCGAGGTCGGCGTTGGAATAGACGTTCTGCACGTCGTCCAGGTCCTCCAGCATGCCCAGCAGCTTGGTGACCTGCTGGGCCGTCTCGGCATCCACGGCCACGTCGTTGTCGGCGCGGAAGGTGATTTCGGCGAAGCCGGGGGTGAAGCCCGCCGCGGCCATCGCCTGCTTGACATCTTCAAAGGCCTCCGGCGCGGTGACCACGTCGATGGCGCCGTCTTCCGGATACACCACCACGTCGTCGGCGCCGGCTTCGATCGCCGCTTCGGTCACCGTGTCCTCGTCCAGGCCGCCGCCAAAGCTCAGCACGCCCAGCTTCTTGAACATGAAGGACACCGAGCCTTCGGTGCCCATGTTGCCGCCGCACTTGGCGAAGGCATGGCGCACGTCGGCCACTGTGCGCACGCGGTTGTCGGTCAGGCAGTCGACGATCACCGCCACGCCACCGGGCGCGTAGCCCTCGTAGCGGATGGTTTCGTACTCCACGCCTTCCAGTTCACCGGTGGCCTTCTTGATGGCGCGCTCCATGACGTCCTTGGTCATGTTGGCCGCCAGGCCCTTGTCCATCGCCGACCGCAGGGCCGGGTTGTTGGCCGGATCACCGCCGCCTGCGCCGCGCGCGGCCACGCTGATCTCGCGGATGATCTTGGTGAACACCTTGCCGCGCTTGGCGTCACTGGCGTTCTTGCGGGCTTCGATCGAAGGGCCTCGACCCATGACACACTTCCGTTGGGGACACGAACACGAAGCGGGAATTTTACCCCAATGCGCGCGCGCCGCCGCCCTGCCCGCTCAGGACAGGAAGTGCCCCTGCCGCAGGAAGGCCACCACCTGGCGCGCCGCCAGCGGCGAAAACGCCAGTCCGGTGTGGCTGGTGCGCACGCAGCAATGGTCGGCCAGGCCCGGCAGGCGGGTCTCGGCCAGGGCCACGGTGCCGTCCGAATCGTCGCCGATCCCGCCCAGCAGCCGGCCGATGCCCCGCGGCACATCGCCGGCGACCATGCCGACCTGGGTCGGCCCGCGCCAGGGCTGGCAGCCGCGATCCAGCAGCGGCCCGCTGCGCCCGAGGGTGCCGGTCCAGCCCCGCTGCAGCAGGGCATGGGCGGTGGCACTGCCTTTCAGCGGCGAGCCCAGGCAGACCAGGCGCGGCACCGGCAGGTCCGGATGGCGGCGCAGGGTTTCCAGGGCGATCAGCCCACCCAGGCTGTGCCCGACCAGATGCGTCGGCGGTGCATCGCGCAGGCGTTCGGCCAGGCGGGTGAACGCCACCTGCGGCGCACTGGCGATGCTCTGGTAGCCGAAGACCTGCGCGTCGAAGCCAGCCTGCGACAGCCGCCGGGCCAGCGGGCGCACCCACAGATCCGCGTTCCAGATGCCATGCAGGACCAGCACCGCCGGCTTCACGCCGGCAGCAGCAGCTTCGACATGGGAGCGACGCAGGCTCAGTCGCAGGTGACCGCGGTGACCAGGTTCTGCGCGTTGACGTGGACGGTGACCCGGTCCATGCCGAGATCCGAAGAGGTCTCGCCGTCGGTGAGCGTGCGGACCTGCTTGGCGCCGCTTTCGGCCTGGATGCGATCCAGGATGCCCTGGTCGGCGACGCGACCGATCGCCCAACTGCCGGAGGCGGACGTGCAGCGCATCATCTTCTCGCCGCAACCACTCAGCGCGGCGACCACCACCAGGCACAACACGGGACGCAGAACGGACATCGGCATTTCCTCCATGAAAAGTGCCCGCAGCATGCCCCAGGCGTGCCGGTCGCTCAACCGCGCGACGGGATCACCCCTGTGCGGGACGTCGCAGGATGAACTCGTCGTCGATCGTCTTGCCGACCGGGAACTTGTATTGCCCGACCCGCTCGAACCCGTGCCGCGCATAGAAGCGCTGCGCGCCGAAGTTCTCCGACCACACGCCGATCCACAGCGCGCGTGGCCCGTTGCGCTGCAACCAGGCCAGCGTGGTCTCGAACAGGCGCGAGCCGATGCCGCTGTTCTGGTGCGTGTTGACCAGGTACAGGCGCTTGAGCTCGCCGTCTTCCGGCTGCACGTCCGCATGCGGCAGGCCGCACGGACCGGCGGCGGAATGGCCGACGGCCACGCCATCGTCCTCGGCCAGGAAGATCGCGTAGTCGGGATGGCGCAGCACGATCTCCGCGCGATCCACCGCGTAGCTTTCCTCAAGAAAGCCCGTGAGGTCCTCGGCCGGATACAGATGGCCGAAGGTCTCGGTGAAGGTGCGCGCGGCCAGGTCGGAAATGACCTGCGCGTCGTCGGGCGTGGCTTGGCGGATCGTGACGGCCATGGATTCCTCGCGGCATCCCGGCACTTGGCCGGGCCGGGATGACGCCGGTGGGAACTCCCGACCGGCGCGCGTTGCTCAGCCCTTGGCCGGCTGCGGGCGGACCTGGATGTGCACTTCGGCCAGCTGCGCATCGGCGATCGGCGACGGCGCATCGGTCATCAGGCACTGCGCGCCGGTGGTCTTGGGGAACGGGATCACGTCGCGGATCGATTCGGTGCCCGCCATCAGCGCGGCGATGCGGTCGATGCCGAAAGCGATGCCGCCGTGCGGCGGGGCGCCGTAGTTCAGCGCATCCAGCAGGAAGCCGAACTTGGCCTGCGCTTCTTCAGCGCCGATGCCGAGCAGCTCGAACACCGCGCTCTGCATCTCCGGGCGATGGATACGGATCGAACCGCCGCCGATCTCATTGCCGTTGAGCACCATGTCGTAGCCGCGCGACACGGCGGTCTTGGCATGCGCGCGCAGCTCGGCGATGTCGTCCACGGCCGGCGCGGTGAAGGGGTGATGCAGGGCCACGTAGCGCTGGTCTTCCTCGTCCCATTCGAACATCGGAAAGTCGGTGACCCACAGCGGCGCCCAGCCTTCGCTGACCAGGCCGAAGTCCTTGCCGGCCTTCAAGCGCACGGCGCCCATGAAGTCGGAGACCTTGTTGTAGCCGCCGGCGCCGAAGAACACCAGGTCGCCGTTACCGGCCCCGACGTGCGCGATCAGCGCGGCGAACTTGTCCTCGGCGAAGAACTTGGCGATCGGCGAGGTGACTTCGCCGGTCTCGCTGATCTTGATGTAGGCCAGGCCCTTGCTGCCGTACTTGGCCGCGTGCGCGGCGTACTCGTCGATCTGCTTGCGCGACAACGTCGCACCGCCCGGAATGCGCAGCGCGGCCACGCGGCCGTCGGCGTCATTGGCCGGGCCGGTGAACACGGCGAACTCGCTGTCCTTGACCAGCTCGGCCACGTCGACCAGCTCCAGCGCGATGCGCAGGTCCGGCTTGTCCGAGCCGTAGCGACGCATCGCCTCGGCCCAGGTCATGCGCGGGAACTGCGTGGCCAGTTCGACGTCGACCACTTCCTTGAAGATCGCGCGGATCATCGTTTCAACGAAATCCTGCACGTCGCGTTCCTTGACGAACGCAAACTCCATGTCGAGCTGGGTGAATTCCAGCTGGCGGTCGGCCCGCAGCGCTTCGTCGCGGAAGCAGCGCGCGATCTGGTAGTAGCGGTCGAAGCCGGCCACCATCAGGATCTGCTTGAACAGCTGCGGGCTCTGCGGCAGGGCGTAGAACTCGCCCGGGTGCATGCGCGCCGGCACCAGGAAGTCGCGCGCACCTTCCGGCGTAGCCTTGGTCAGGATCGGCGTTTCGATGTCCTGGAAACCCTGGCCGTCCAGGTGACGGCGCAGCGCCTGGACCAGCTTGATGCGGGTGCGCTGCATGCGCTGCATCTCGGGGCGGCGCAGGTCCAGGTAGCGATACTTGAGGCGGGTTTCCTCGCCCGGGTTCTCGTGGGCGTGGAACGGCAGCGGCGCGGCCTTGTTGAGGAGGGTGATCTTGGTGGCGATCACTTCGAGCTTGCCGGTCTTGATCTTGTCGTTGACCGCATGGCGCGCGCGCACCACGCCCTCGACCTGCAGCACGTCCTCGTACCCCAGCGACGCGGCCACGGCAAACACCTCGGCGTTGTCCTGCTCCACGGTCACCTGCACGATGCCTTCGTGGTCGCGCAGGTCGATGAAGCACACGCCGCCCTGGTTGCGGGCCACGTCGGTCCAGCCGGCCAGGGTGACGGTCTGGCCGATCAGGGATTCATTGATCAGGCCGCAGAAGTGGGTACGCATTGCAGGCAACTCCAGGCGGGCCGCAGGCAAGCGGCCGGGAAAGCCGGCTATTTTGGGGCCGCCGCTGCGGCGCGGCAAATGGGCCGCATCCACCACGTGGACGCAGCAGCCCCGCGTGTATAGTCCGGCCACCTCAGATTCCGCCGGAGCCGTGCCATGTTGCGACTGTTTGCGGTCCTTGTTTTCGCCTTGGGGCTCTACGCCGCTGGGCCCGCCCACGCCCAGAACGCGGTGACTTGCGAAAGCCAGGACAACAAGTACCGGGAGTGCCGCGCCTTCAATGGTCGCGCCCGCCTGGACCGCGCCCTGTCCGACGCGCCCTGCATCGAAGGCCGCACCTGGGGCAACCGCAATGGCGTGATCTGGGTCGACCGCGGCTGCCGCGGCCGGTTCGTGCCCAGCTGGACAGGTGGCCCTGGCGGTGGCAACAGCGGCCGCACGATCCGCTGCGAGAGCACCGACAACCGCACCCGCGAATGCGCCGCCGGCTTCCGCGGCCGCGCCACGCTGGCGCGCCAGCTGTCCGACAGCCGCTGCGTCGAAGGCCGCAGCTGGGGCCAGCGCGGCAGCACCATCTGGGTCAGCCAGGGTTGCCGCGGTGAATTCGCCGAAGGCGGCGGTGGCTGGGGCGGTGGCGGCGGCCCGGGCTGGGGAGGCGGGGTCGATCCCAACTACACCGTGACCTGCTCCAGCGACGACAACCGCCGCCATACCTGCGACTGGAACGAACGCGCCGGCCGCCCGGTGGTGGTCAAGCAGCTGTCCAAGACGGCCTGCGTCGAAGGCCGCACCTGGGCCTACCGCAATGGCCAGCTCTGGGTGGACGACGGCTGCCGGGCCCGCTTCGGCGGTCGCTGACAGGGCTTTCGTTCGCTGGACATGAAAAAGCCGGGCAATGCCCGGCTTTTTTATTGCGCGAACCTGCGCGGCGTCAGTCGCTGCTGGAGCTGGAACCCGACGGCTTGCTGTCGCCGCCGGAGGACGTCCCGCCCGTTCCGCCGCCTTCGGCCAGATTGCGCTTCTTGTCGCCGCCCTTCTTGAAGTCGGTCTCGTACCAGCCGCCGCCGGCCAGGCGGAACGAGGGCGCGGTGATCTGGCGCTTGACCGTGGGCGCGCCGCAACTGGGGCAGGCCGCCGGATCGGCGTCGGACAGTTTCTGCAGCTTGTCGAAGCTGTGGCCGCAGGTGGTGCATTCAAAAGCGTAGATCGGCATGGCGATGGGGGTCAGTCGGACGTTTCAGGGCGCAACGGTGGGGGTTGGCGGCCGGCGAATCAAGCGGTGCGATCGCCGTGGCCGCGATCCTCGGGCAGCGGACCGTCGCTGTCGGCCACTTCCGCGGCGGGCAGGATCGGGGTTTCGCTGGCTGCGACGAAGGCCGCGCCGACCCGGTGCGCGTGCAGTTCCGAGGTGCCCGGCGCCATCAGCGTGGAGGCCGCGCCGCCGGCCGCGGGCGCGTGGTGGCCCGGCTCGTTCTCCACCGGATCGACGTCGAATGGGGTCTTGAACACCAGCGAGGGCAACAGCGTGGTCAGGATCGCGTACAGCAGCAGCCCGCCGAACAGCGCATCGGGAATCTGGAAGCGCTCGCGCAGCAGCCCGGCCAGCACCAGGGTGAAGATCAGGGTCGGCGCCAACGCGGTGCCGATCCGCAGCCCGGTCTTGAACGACTCGCCGAACACCAGCTTGCGCTGCAGGGCGACCACGCCCACACGCAGTGGCAGCGACACCGCGGTCAGCGCCAGGCCCACGCCCAGCGCGCTGAAGCTCAACGCCCCGGCTGGCACCGTGGTGCCCGAATAAAAGAAGTAGAACGGCACGAAGAAGCTGGCGAACAGCCGCACCGCGTGCAGGTTGTCGTGCGAGGCCAGGGTCGGCATGCGCTGGCGCAGCAGGCGCGCGACCAGGCCGGTGATGAAGGCACCGACCAGATCGTGCACGCCGATCAGATGGGTCACATAGGCGGCGATCACCCCGACCATCACCAGCAGCGAGAACTCCGCGCCCGGCGAATGCGGCAGCACCCAGCGGCCCAGCGCGACGAACAGCAGCGGCAGGCCGATCAGCATCGCCACCAGCGCCAGCGACGAGCCGACGATCTGCAGCGGCGGGCTGGCCGACTGCAGCACCACGAACAGCACCACCAGCGCCAGCAGTTCGCCAGCGATGGCCTTGTTGGTGACCCAGAACTGTTCTTTTTCGTCCAGGCCCAGCCGGCCGAGCGTGTCGATGATGAACCCGGTCGACGGGGTCAGCAGGGCCAGCGCCAGCAGCGCCGAGGCCTGCCAGGACAGGTGCGCGTAGCGCCACACAAGCCAGCCCACGCCCACCAGGAACGCCACCCGCACCAGCAGATGCGTGACCAGCGGCCACAGCCCGCGGCGCAGCGCCTTCAGGTCGACCTCCAGCCCGGCGAACAGGAACAGCGAGGCGATGCCCAGCGAGGCCAGCAGCGAGACCACGCCGTCCTCCACCCGCTTGCCCAGCACCAGCGCGGCGACGATGCCGAACACCAGGCAGGTCAGCGGCGCCGGCAGTTTGAACTGCTGCAGGAAACGCGGGATGACCAGCAGGCCAAAGATCAGCAGCAGGTAGACGAGTTCTTGGCTCACGACAGGGCTTTCATGGGGTCGGGTGCAGGATGGTCGTTGCTGCAATGCAGCACGGCAAGGCCTGCTCGAACGGGGCGGCATCTTCGCAGATGGCCGGTGAGCACCCTTTCCCTTGCAGACGCAGTCTCCGGCCGGCGCTCCGCCGTGCCTGAAACGCCCTCCATTTTCCCCATCTGAATCAATATGTTATGATTTCATTGGTGACCAGCTCCCCTTCCCCAAGAAGGTCGCGCTGATGCTACGGCTCACGACCCTCCTGCTTGGCGTTGCCCTCCTCCTGACGGGCAGCGGGCTGCTGGGCACCCTGCTGGCGGTGCGTGGCGCGCAGGCCGGATTCGACGACCGGACCCTGGGCCTGGTGATGTCCGGATACTTCGCCGGGTTCTTCTTCGGCACCTTCCTGGGCCCGCCGATGATCGGCCGGATCGGCCATATCCGCGCCTTTGCCTTCTTCGCCGCGCTGGCCGCGATCGCGATCCTGTTGCATCCGGTCTGGGTCAATCCCTGGGTCTGGGGCCTGCTGCGCCTGATCACCGGCGCGGCCCTGGTCGGCCTGTACACCACCATCGAGAGCTGGCTCAACGCCGAGCCCCACCCCGACACCCGGGCCAAGGTGTTCTCGGTCTACATGATGGTGAACCTGTCGGCGCTGGCCCTGGGCCAGGTCCTGCTGGGCTGGGGCGGGATGGAGATGGCGACGCTGTTCTCGCTGACCGCGATTCTGGTCTGCGCCTCGGTGATGCCGGTCTCGGCCACCCGCCTGACCCAGCCGGAGGTGCCGCCGCTGACCCGCTTCAGCCTCAAGCGCCTGTACGGGCTGGCCCCGGCGGCCACGGTGGGCGCCGCGCTGTCGGGCCTGGCGATGGGCGGGTTCTGGGGCCTGTCGCCGGTGTACGCCGGGCGCATCGGCCTGGACACGCAGGGCGTGGCCTTGTTTATGCTGGCCGCGATCGCCGGCGGTGCGCTGCTGCAGGTGCCGATCGGCAAGGTCAGCAATGGCCGTGACCGTCGCCTGGCCCTCGCCATCACCGCGCTGGCCGCAGCCGGCGTCGCCCTGGCGATGCTGTTGCCGGCGGTCCAGGCCGATCACCGGCTGTTGTTCGGCCTGTTCTTCCTGTTCGGCGGGCTGAGCTTTTCGCTGTACCCGTTCGCGGTGGCACACATGCTCGATTACCTGCCGCGCGAACACCTGCTGTCGGGCTGTTCCAGCCTGCTGCTGGTCAACGGCGTCGGCTCGGCGATCGGCCCGGCGCTGGCCGGCGGCGCGATGCAGCGCTTCGGCGCCGCGGCGCTGCCGGTGTACTTCGCCGTGATGCTGCTGGCGCTGGCCGGCTACCTGTTCGCGCGGTTGCGCTTCCGCCGCGACCGCACGTTCGAATCCCCCTTCCGCCCCATGCTGCGCACCACCCCGTCCGCGCTGGAGCTGATGCCTGAAACCGAAACCCCGTCTCAACCCTAAGAGGATCCCTTTTGACTGACCTGACCGCACCCACACGAAATACCTCACCCCGCTCCACCCAGGCCCGGCCCGATCCGCGCCTGATCCTGGCCACCGACCTGGACGGCACCTTCCTGGCCGGCAGCGCCGAGCAGCGCCAGCGCCTGTATCGCCTGGTGGACCAGCACCCCGAGATCTGCCTGATCTTCATCACCGGCCGCGGCCTGGAATCGGTGATGCCGCTGCTGACCGATCCTTCCATTCCCCGCCCCGATTACGTGGTCTGCGACGTGGGCGCGACCGTGGTCGATGGCCAGACCCTGCTGCCGCTGCAGCCCCTGCAGTCGCGCATCGATGCGCGCTGGCCGGGCGAAACCACCGTGGCCGAAGCCATGCGCGCCTTCCCCGGCCTGCAGCGCCAGGACGTGCCGCAGGAGCGCCGCTGCTCGTACTACTGCGACCCGGACACGCTGGCCCCGCTGCGCACCCAGATCGAGGACACCGCGCGCGAACTGGGCTGCTCGGTGCTGTACTCGGCCGACCGCTACCTGGACATCCTGCCGCCGGACACCGACAAAGGCCGCACCCTCAAGGCGCTGGCCAAGCAGCTCAAGCTCAAGCGCGAGAACGTGCTGGTCGCCGGCGACACGCTCAACGACCTGTCGATGTATGTCGCGGGTTTCCGCGGCGTGTGCGTGGGCGATTCGGAGCCGGCGCTGATCGAGGCCACCGGTTCGCTCAGCGACGTGCTGCATGCGCAGGCGCCCGGCTGCGGCGGCATCCTGGAAGCCATCGCCCACTACAAGCTGCTGGACAAGGACGACCCGTACGTGCCCGTCGCGCGCACTGCGCCGACCGGCAAGGCGCAGTTGCTGATGGTCTACCACCGCCTGCCCTACGAGGAGGTCATCGAGGACGACAAGATCGTCCGCCGCCAGCCCAAGTCGCCCAACGGGATCATTCCCTCGCTGCTGGGCTTCTTCCAGGGCGGGCAGACCGGCTCATGGGTGGCCTGGAGCATCGACGATCCCAAGCGCGGCCCGTTCGAAACCCACACCGCGGTCGATGAGAAGTACCCCAACCTCACCGCCGCGCGCGTGCCGCTGACCAAGACCGAGGTGGACATCTTCTACAAGCGCTTCAGCAAGGAAGCGTTCTGGCCGATGCTGCACGTGTTCTGGGAGCGCGCGCGCTTCCGCGAGGACGACTGGAAGGTGTTCCTCAAGGTCAACCGCAAGTTCGCCGAGGCCACGGCCGAGGAAGCCGCCGAAGGCGCCACCGTCTGGATCCACGACTACAACCTGTGGATGGTGCCGGCCTACCTGCGCGAGATGCGCCCGGACCTGAAGATCGCCTTCTTCCACCACACCTATTTCCCCTCGGCCGACGTGTTCAACGTAGTGCCGTGGCGCCGCGAGATCATCGGCAGCCTGCTGTCGTGCGATTACGTGGGCTTCCACATCCCGCGCCAGGTGGAGAACTTCGTCGACGTGGTCCGCGGCGTGGCGCCGGTGGAGCGCGTGCAGACCGAAAGCTGCGCGCCGCGCTTCCTCACTTACGGCTGCGCGGTAGGCCTGGACACGATGACCACGCGCCTGCGCGTGCCTGGTCGCGAGGTCGCCCTGGGCGCGCATCCGGTCGGCACCGACATGCGCCGGATCAAGAACGTCCTGACCAACCCGGAGGTGCGCAACAACATCTACAAGCTGCGGCGCGAGATCGGCGCGCGCAAGCTGGTGTTGTCGGTCGAGCGCCTGGACTACACCAAGGGCACGCTGGCCAAGCTGGAGGCCTTCGAGCGCCTGCTCGAATCCCAGCCCAGCCTGCACAACAAGGTGACGCTGCTGATGATCTGCGTGCCGGCGGCCAAGGAAATGACCGTCTACCGCCAGCTGCAAAATTCCATCGAACAGGCGGTGGGCCGCATCAACGGCCGCTTCGCGCGGATGGACTGGACGCCAGTGCGCTTCTTCGCCCAGGCCTTTCCGTTCGAGGACGTGGTGGCGCATTACGCCGCCGCCCAGGTCATGTGGATCACGCCGCTGCGTGACGGGCTGAACCTGGTGGGCAAAGAGTTCGTCGCCACCCAGGGCATCGAGGGCGGCAACGGCATCCTGGTGCTGAGCGAGTTCGCCGGCGCTGCGGCCGAACTGAAGGGCGCGGTGCTGACCAACCCGCATGACCAGGCCGACCTCACCGCCGCGCTGCTGCAGGCCCTGCAGATGCCCGAGGAAGAAGCCGGCGACCGCCTGCGCCAGCTCTACGACATCGTCGATTACTACGACGTGGATCGCTGGGGCCAGGAGTTCCTGGGCGCGGTGCGCAAGGCCGGCCAGCCGACCAAGCCGGCACCGAAGAAAAAGGGCCAGACCTTCGCCCAGCAGCGCGATCACGCTGCCTGATCGTCGTCACTTCGCAACACCGCAGAAAGCCGGCCGCGACGCCGGCTTTTTGCTGCCCGCGCGCCGTTGGCGTGGCTGGCGCCGGAACTGGATTACCATCGGCGCCCATGAGTCAGGATGACAATCGCCGGCCGATCGCCGCGCGCAACACCGGATGGGCGCAGCGCCTGAGCGCGGCGCTGGCGCAGTCGTCGATCACGCCCAACCAGATCTCCGTGCTGAGCATCTTCTTCGCCGCCATCGGCGCGGCGATGCTGGCCTGGGCACCGATCGCCGGCGGCCTGGTGATCGCGGCGGTCTGCATCCAGCTACGCCTGGTGTGCAACCTGCTGGATGGCATGGTCGCGATGGAAGGCGGCCGCAAGACCGCCACCGGCGCGCTCTACAACGAGTTCCCCGATCGCGTCGCCGACTCGCTGCTGATCGTCGGCCTGGGCTATGGCTGCGGCCTGTCGTGGCTGGGCTGGCTCGGCGCGCTGCTGGCCGCCTTGACCGCGTACGTGCGCCTGGCCGGCGGCAGCCTGGGCTTGGCGCAGGATTTCCGCGGACCGATGGCCAAGCAGCACCGCATGGCCGTGCTGACCGCCGCCTGCATCCTCGGCGCGGTCGAAGGCGCCCTGCACGGCACGCGCTGGGCACTGCTGGTGGCCGCCATCGTCATCGCCGCTGGCGCGCTGCTGACCTGCATCACCCGCAGCGTGGCGATCGCCCGCCAGCTCAACGACAGGGACGTCGCATGATCATCGACCGCCTGCTGGTGACCGCCAGCAAGGCCTTGTTCGGCGCCTACCCGCGCTGGCTGGGCAGCAAGCCAGAACCGACCCAGCGGATCTATTTCGCCAACCACTCCAGCCACCTGGACACCGTCGCGCTGTGGTCGGCCCTGCCGCCTGCCCTGCGCAAGAAGACGCGCCCGGTCGCCGCACGCGATTACTGGGGTGGCGGTGGATTGAAAGGGTTGATCGCCGGCCCCGGCTTGAACGTGGTCCTGATCGACCGCCATCGCGAACACGCTGACGTCGATCCGCTGCAGCCGCTGTACGACGCGCTGGACGCGGGTGATTCGCTGATCATCTTCCCGGAAGGCACGCGCAACCACGAGGCGACCTTGCTGCCATTCAAGTCCGGCCTGTACCACCTGGCCCAGCGCTATCCGCAGGTCGAACTGATCGCGGTCTATCTGGACAACGCCCGCCGCAGCATGCCCAAGGGCAGCCTGCTGCCGGTGCCGCTGATCTGCACGGTGCGCTTCGGCGCGGCCCTGCACGTCGATCCCGGCGAAGACAAACCCGCGTTCCTGGAACGTGCCCGCCACGCAGTGGAGGCGCTGGCCCCATGACCTTGATCGCAATGGGCACATCCCAGCTCAACGGCTTCGTGCGCGCGGCCATCGCGCAGGCCCCGGGCAAGTTCTGGTGGATGATCGGCGGCGTCATCGGCCTGCTGGTGCTGGCCTCGGCGATCGGCTGGGTGCTGGGCAAGCGCAAGCCCTCGGCGGTGGTGGACAACCTCAACGCGCGCATCAACGCGTGGTGGGTGATGGTCGCGATCCTGCTGGTGTGCTTCCTGATCGGCAAGGTCGCCACGCTGGTGCTGTACGCGCTGCTGTCGTTCTTCGCCCTGCGCGAATTCCTGACCCTGACGCCCACGCGCCGCGGCGACCACCTGGCGCTGTGTTTGTGCTTCTACATCGCGATCCCGCTGCAGTACTGGCTGATCGGGATCGGCTGGTACGGCCTGTTCGTCATGTGCATCCCGGTCTACGGCTTCCTGCTGCTGCCGGCGGTGACCGCGCTGTCGGGCGATACCGAGGACTTCCTGGCGCGCAACACCAAGGTGCAGTGGGGCCTGATGCTGACGGTGTTCTGCCTCAGCCACGCGCCGGCGCTGATGATGCTGCAGATCCCCGGCTACGAAGGCCAGAACCTGATGCTGCTGTTCTACCTGCTGCTGGTGGTGCAGCTGAGCGACGTGCTCCAGTACGTGTTCGGCAAGCTGTTCGGCAAGCATCTGCTGGCGCCGAAAGTAAGCCCGTCCAAGACGGTCGAAGGCCTCGTCGGCGGCGGCCTGTCGGCCGCGGCGATCGGCGCGGCGCTGTGGTGGGTCACGCCCTTCAGTCCGCTGCAGTCGGCGGCGCTGTCGCTGCTGATCGTGCTCTGCGGCTTCCTCGGCGGGCTGGCGCTGTCGGCGACCAAGCGCAGCCTGGGCGCCAAGGACTGGGGCGAAATGATCGAAGGCCACGGCGGTGCGCTGGACCGGCTGGACTCGGTGGTGTTCGCCGCGCCGGTGTTCTTCCATGTGGTGCGGTACGCCTTCCAGTGATCCGGAACTATCAGTCTTGCCCTACTTCAAATTCATACTTTCAGGCAGCGGAATCGATGCCCTTCTCGACGAGAACGATGCGTCGATTGGGTTTTTCACAACTAGGCTAGTACGAGAGACCGACCTGCTCTCCGCACGAATCCTTGCAGAAGAAATAGTGCTATCTGAGTGGCGCGAAGGCGGTGCCTATGCCGCATGCAACCGAGGTGGATTGCCATCCATCAAGATTGAGCAGAGCTACTCGGTTGGTTTCCTGCAGGGTTTCTTCGGAAGAAAGCCATCCGGCTACAGCTTTTATCGGCAAGAAGATTAGCTCGTACGCGCAGCGCGCTCAGGCCAGGCAGAGCGCCACGATCCGCCAGCTCGCCAGCAGCAGGGTGACCGCCACCAGCGCGCGCGACATCCCCGGCCCGTAGACCTGGGGCAGTCGCGCGAACAGGCGCGTGCCGACGATCACCAGCGCCATCGCGCACAGGAAGGCGATGCGCATGCTCGACAGGTAGGCCGTCGGTGAAAAACCCATCATCCCCAGCGACGCCAGGCCCAGCAGCAGCACGCCCAGCATCCGCAGCGCCTCGCTGGTGCTACGCCAGAAACAGCACGCGCAGGCGATCATCAGGCACCCCACCGAGAACAGCGTCCACGCCGTCACCGCATAGTTGCCGGCGAAGAACACCACGTCGCCATCCAGCCGCATCGGCAACCACGCACGCAGCGCATGGCCCGACAGCGGCGTCAGCACCAGCGCGACCTGCGCCAGCGACACCACCAGCACCGCGCCCAGCACGCCTTTCAGCCAGCGCGACAGCGGCGCGCGCCACAGCAGCACCAGCACCAGCACGCCGAGCAGTTCCACCAGGTAGTTGTAGGGATCGCTGAAGGCCCGCGCGATCAGGCCCAGGCCGATGCGCAGCTTTTCCAGCACGTCCAGGTCGGCGAAGTTGGGGAAGCGCATGCCCTGCTCTTCGTGGAAACGCTGTGCGTTGCCCGGTGCACTCAGGGCGAACGCCGCGTTGGCCACCAGCAGCAGCGCTTGCGCGATATCCCAGCGCGTGGCGCGACCCTGGCGCGCGCGCCAGATCAGCAGCCCCAGCGCGAGCGGGACCAGCGCCAGCGCGAGTTGGTCGCAGTACGCGGCCAGGCTGGCGGCCAGGCAGAATCCCAGCCGCTGCGGCCAGCCGTAAGCCTTGCCCTCCACCAGCGGCACCAGGCTCCACAGACCCAGCGCGGCCGGCCACAGGTAATTCAGCGAGCCGGTCAGCCAGCGGCTGGATTCGAACTGGATTTGCGGAGTAATCAGCATGAACAGCGCGAACACCAGCGCCATCGCCCCGCCCTGCGACAGCGCTGTGCCCACCCGCGCTAGCCGCGCCGTGGCCACGATCAGCAGCGCCATCAGCACCGCGTTGCAGGCCCGCCAGATCCAGGTGTGATGGACCAGCACCACCAGCAGGCCTTCGATCGGCAGGCGCCCGGTCCAGGTGTGGTAGCGGTGGATGAGGTAATCGCCCAGCGAATACTGCGACAGCATCTTCGCGAAGTAGGCATCGTCGGCAACCGGCGCATCGCTGATGCCGAACAGATGGATGCAGGCGATCCCGGCCAGCACCCAGCCCAGGCCGGCCAGCGACCACGGCGACATCAAGCGCTTCATGGCGCGTTCCCCACGCAATCCAGCGGCAGCAGCGCGCGCACCTGTCCCTCGTGCCAGTCCAGGAACAGCCGCGCGCCGCGCGCGTCCAGCCCGGCAACCCGGAGGTTGAGCGAGGCAACAAAGCGCGCCGCGTAATAGGTGCGCGTATCGTCGGTGGCCGCGTGGATCGTGTCGGCCATGTCCTTGCTGTCCAGCATCGCCGTGTCCAGCGCCACGCCGCGGCCATCGGCCAGGCGCATCACCACCCGGTTATGGGTCAGCGGCCAGCCCGTCCCTTTGCGCACTGCCCAGCCGCGCACCACCACCCGGTCGGCGGTGATCCGGCAGAACGTGGTGGCGTGGGCGAAGCGCCCATCCGGCGTCGTCGGCGCGGCCGGCAGGGCCACGGGCGGCGCGGCGTTGTCGCGCAGGAACAGCGCCAGATAGAGCCCGCCGAACCCCAGCGCGCACGCCAACATTCCAAAACCGGCCCAGCGCGACAGTCTGCGTGCAGTGTCCCCGCCTTGCGACATTCGATGTTCCGGCTTTGATGTGATGGCCCCGGCTACAATGGTCGCATGTCCCTACTGCAACTCCAGCGCCTCGACTACAGCGTCGGCGGCCCGCTGCTGCTCGAACAGGTCGAGCTTTCCATCGAATCCGGCGAACGCGTCTGCATCGTCGGCCGCAACGGTGCCGGCAAGTCCACCCTGATGAAGCTGATCGCCGGCGACATCACGCCTGACGACGGCGAAATCCGCCTGCGCTCAGGCGCGGTGGTCGCGCGCATGGCCCAGGAGGTCCCGCAGGACACCTCGGGCACCATCTTCGACGTGGTCGCCGAAGGGCTAGGCGCGCTCGGCAAGATGCTGGCCGACTACCACCACGCCCTGCACGAGGGCGACATGGACGCCATGGGCCGCGCCCAGACCCAGATCGAGGCCCACAACGCCTGGGATCTGGATACCCGCGTGCAGGCCACGCTGGACCGGCTGGAGCTGGACGGCGATGCCGATTTCGCCGCACTCTCCGGCGGCATGAAGCGCCGGGTGCTGCTGGCCCAGGCGCTGGTGCGCAAGCCGGACATCCTGCTGCTGGACGAGCCGACCAACCACCTGGACATCGAAGCCATCGACTGGCTCGAAGGCTTCCTCAAGTCGTTCGAAGGCAGCCTGATCTTCATCACCCACGACCGCAGCTTCCTGCGCAACCTGGCCACGCGCATCGTCGAGATCGACCGCGGCCAGGTCACCAGCTGGCCGGGCGACTACGACAACTACCTGCGCCGCCGCGAGGAACGCCTGCACGCCGAGGCGCAGGAAAACGCGCGCTTCGACAAGCTGCTGGCCCAGGAAGAAGTCTGGATCCGCCAGGGTATCAAGGCCCGCCGCACCCGCAACGAAGGCCGCGTCACTGCCCTGAAGGCGATGCGCCGCGAGCGTTCGGAGCGCCGCGACCTGACCGGCAACGTGCGCATGGAAACCTCCAATGCGCAGGCCTCCGGCAAGAAGGTCATCAGCGCCGAGCACATCACCCAGATCTACGCCGGCCGCACCCTGCTGGACGATGTCAGCGTCAACATCATGCGCGGCGACCGCGTGGGCATCATCGGTCCGAACGGTTCGGGCAAGTCGACCCTGCTCAAGATCCTGCTGGGCGAGCTGGCCCCGCAGATGGGCGAGGTGGAGACCGGCACCAACCTGCAGATCGCCTACTTCGACCAGCACCGCAGCCAGCTGGACGAGACCCGCAACGCGCTGGAAAACGTCGCCCAGGGCACCGACTTCGTCGAGGTCAACGGCAGCCGCAAGCACATCATCGGCTACCTGCAGGATTTCCTGTTCTCGCCCGAACGCGCACGCGCGCCGATCACCCGCCTGTCCGGCGGCGAGCGCAACCGTCTGCTGCTGGCCAAGCTGTTCTCGCAGCCGTCCAACCTGCTGGTGATGGACGAACCGACCAACGACCTGGACGTGGAAACCCTGGAGCTGCTGGAAGAGCTGCTGGCCGACTACAAGGGCACGCTGCTGCTGGTCAGCCATGACCGCGACTTCATCGATAACGTGGTCACCAGCACCCTTGTGCTGGAAGGTGGCGGGCGCGTCGGCGATTACATCGGCGGCTACAACGACTGGTTGCGCCAACGCCCGCGTGGCCGCGCTGGTTTCGACAGCGCCGGCGTCATCACCGACCGCACCCCGCAGGAACAGGTGATTGCCGCCAACGCCGCCGCAGCCTCCGCCCCGGCCGAACCCGCCGCACCAAAGAAGAAGCTCAGCTTCAAGGACCAGCGCGAGCTGGAGCAGCTGCCGGCCCGGATCGAACAGCTGGAAACCGACATCGCCGCGCGCACCGCAGCGATGGGCCAGCCGGCGTTCTTCCAGCAGGACAGCGCCACGATCGTGGCCGAGAACGAGGCCCTGGCCGCGCTCAACGCCCAGCTGGAAACTGCCTACGCCCGCTGGAGCGCGCTGGACGGCTGAGCCACCGGCCGCGCGGAAACACGCTGTTCTGCGCGGCGCACCACGCATTGGCATGACGCAAACAGGCCGCCGCCTACACTGGGCGGTCTGTTTTCCACGTTATCGCGAGGCCATGCCATGTCATCTGTTCCCTTCCTCGAAATGCTCGACGGCCGCACCATTCCGCAGTTCGGCCTGGGCGTGTGGCAGACCCCTGCCGATGAAACCGCCCGTGTCGTGGGCGAGGCCTTCAAGCTGGGCTACCGCCACATCGACGCCGCCGCCATCTACGGCAACGAGGAGGGCGTCGGCCAGGCGATCGCCGCGTCCGGCATTCCGCGCGACCAGCTGTTCATCACCACCAAGCTGTGGAACGCCGACCAGGGCTACGACAGCGCGCTCAAGGCGCTGGACACCAGCCTGGCCAAGCTCAAGCTCGATTACGTCGACCTGTACCTGATCCACTGGCCGTGCCCGGCCAACGGCAAGTTCATCGACAGCTGGAAGGCGCTGATCGCCGCGCGCGACGCCGGCAAGGTCAAGTCGATCGGCGTGTCCAACTTCCGCGTCGAGGACATCGAGCACATCGTCGCCGCCACAGGCGTCATGCCGGCGGTCAACCAGATCGAGCTGCATCCGCTGCTGCAGCAGCGCGCCCTGCGCGACTACCACCAGACCCACGGCATCCTGACCGAATCCTGGAGCCCGATCGCCCAGGGCGGCGAGCTGCTGGAAAACCCGATCCTCAAGGACATTGGCGCGCGCCACGGCAAGACCGCCGCCCAGGTGATCCTGCGCTGGCACATCCAGCTGGGCTGCGTGGTCTTCCCGAAGTCAGTCACGCCGGCGCGCATCAAGGAGAACATCGACGTGTTCGACTTCAAGCTCAGCAACGAGGACATGGCCGCCATCGCCAGCCTGGATGCCGGCAAGCGCCGCGGCCCGGATCCGTCCGAACTCAACTGATCCGCGCAGTTGGGCCAAAAAAGCCGCCTCCGGGCGGCTTTTTTATGGGCAAGCGGCGCATCTTGTGGGAGCCGATTCATCGGTGATCGGGCGTGTCCGGCAAGGCCTCATCGCCGCTGAAGCGGCTCCCACAACACCCGCCAGCGCAGGGAGTTACCAGCGCTTCCACCAGGGCTTGCGTGCAGGCAGCATTGCCTTGGGTGGGTCCAGCACCGGCGCAGCGTCACCAACGCTGATCTCGTAGAAGCCCACGTGATGCTGCGTGGCCAGGCCCTGCAATTGCGCGGACAGCGCACGCACGTCATCGGTCTCGAACACCAGCTGGATCTGGTCCCGGGCGACCTGGTGCTCGACCAGCACGTGCTGGCCGGAACGTAGTGCCGGGCGCACGCCCTCGTCCATCGGGAACTGCCGCTGCGCCTCGCGCAGATACGCGAGCAGCTCGAGCATCGTCGCGCCTGGATCGCTGGCGTTGTGTTCGGTCCAGGTCGGCACCCGCGTCCATGTCAGGAAACCCGCCGCCGTCCGCGGTGCGACCGCGGGATCGAACACCGTTACCCGGTAACGCATGGCGATCGGTCCTGTGCCATCAGCCGGTGTTCTGCACGCCTTGCGACACGCCGTTGACGCTGGCCACCAGCGCGCGCAGCAGCGCGTCGTCCTCGCGGCCGGCCGCGCGCCAGCGCTTGAGCAGGTCGACCTGCAGCAGGCTCATCGGATCGATGTAGGGATTGCGCAGGCGGATCGACAACGCCAGGCGCTGGTCGTGCTGCAGCAGCGAGTCGGCGCCATTCAAACGCAGCAGCCAGTGGCGGGTGAGTTCGTGTTCGGCTTCGATCTTCGGGAAGAACTGGCCGTGCAGCTCGCCCGAAAGCTGCGAGAACAGCGCCGCGATGCCCAGGTCGCCCTTGGCCAGCACCATCGCGATGTCGTCCAGGAAGGTGCGCACGAACGGCCAGTCGCGACCCATTTCGCGCACCGCTTCTTCGCCGAATTCTTCCACCGCCGCGGCCAGGCCGCTGCCCACGCCGTACCAGCCGGGAATCGTGGCGCGCGCCTGGCTCCAGCCGAACACCCACGGGATCGCGCGCAGGTTATCCAGCGCCGCGTCCTGGCCCAGCCGGCGCGACGGGCGCGACCCCAGCGTCATGCGCTCGATCACGTCGATCGGCGTGGCCGTGCGGAAGTAATCCATGAAGCCCTTGGCACCGACGAAGTCCAGGTAGGCGCGATTGCTGGCCCTGGAGACGGTGTCCATGATCTTGCGCCACTGCGCTTCGCGCGGTTCGGCGGCACGCGGGCGGATGCTGGAGACCATGACCGCGCCCAGTGACTGCTCCAGCGAACGCACCGCCAGCGCGCGGATGCCGTACTTGCGGTGGATCACTTCACCCTGCTCGGTCACGCGCAGGCGGCCATCGACGCTGCCGCGCGGCGACGCATCGACCGCACGCGTGGTCTTGCCGCCACCACGGCTGATCGAACCACCGCGGCCGTGGAAGAAGGTCAGCTTGATGCCGAGTTCCTGCGCGGCCTCCAGCAGTTCCACCTGGCCGCGCTGCAGGCCCCAGCGCGAAGCGGTGGTGCCGCCGTCCTTGCCGCTGTCCGAATAGCCCAGCATCACCATCTGGGTATCGCCGCGCGCGGCGAGGTGCTTGCGGTAGACCGGGTCGGCGGCCAGGTCGCGCAGGACCTCCGGGCCGTGGCGCAGGTCGTCGACGGTTTCAAACAAGGGCGCGATATCCAGCGGCACATCGCCGTGGTCGTCGACCAGGCCACCGCGACGCGCCAGCGCCAGCACGGTGAGCACGTCGGCGCGGCTGTGCGCCATCGAGATGATGTAGGCGCCCAGCGCATCGGCGCCATGCAGGCGGCGCGCTTCGCTCAATGCGGCGAACACCGCATCCAGGCGCGGATTGCCTTCGTCCTCGCTGGCCGGCAGCGTCTGTTCGCCCGAGGCATAAGGCTGCAGCAGCGTGGCGCGTGCGAGCGCGTCATGCGCGTCCCAGCCGCCATCGCCGAGCGCGGCGGCCACGGCGCGGCCGTGCACGCTGGATTCCTGGCGCACGTCCAACCGCGCCAGGTGGAAGCCGAAGGTGCGCACGCGCCACTGCAGGCGGCGCACCGCGAACCAGCCGGCATGCAGGCCCTTGTGCGCTTCCAGGCTGTCCAGGATCAGCTGCACGTCCTCGGCGAATTCGGCCGGCGAGGCGTAGCTGTCCGGGCCTTCCTCCAGGGTGGCGCGCAGGCGCGCGCGCATCAGGTCGTTGAGCAGGCGATACGGCATGTCGGCATGGCGCGGGCGCGAGCGCGCCGCGGCCTGCGGCATCGCCGCCTGGTACTGCGCCAAACGCGCCTGCAGCGCATCGCTGACCGGCACCAGCGTGGTCGACTGGCTCAACAGGCTGGCCAGCTGCCAGAGCTCCTTCAGATACCGCTCCAGCACCGCCTGGCGCTGCGCGCGCAGGGTCGCGGCGATGGTGGTGGCGTCCACGTTCGGGTTGCCGTCCATGTCGCCGCCGACCCAGGTGCCGAAGCGCAGCACGCGCGGCAGCTCCGGCGCACTGCCGTAGGTCTCGTCGAAGGCGTGTTCCAGCGATTCGTAGAACACCGGCACCACGCGATACAGCACCTCGGTCAGGTAGAAGCCGACGTGCTCGCGCTCATCGGCCACGGTCGGCCGCACCGGCGAGGAGTCGGCGGTCTGCCACGCCGCGGTCAGCGCCATGCGGAAGCGCGCGGCATCGGTGGCCGCCTCGCCCGGTGTGCGGCTGCCGTCCAGGCCGGCGACCAGGCTGGCGACCATCAGCTGTTCCTTTTCCAGCAGCGCCCGGCGCACCGCTTCGGTCGGGTGCGCGGTGAACACCGGCTCCAGGTCGATCTTTTCCAGCCAGCGCGTGGCTTCGGCCAGGTCGACGCCCTGCTCTTTGAGCTTGCGCAGGCTGGCGTGCAGGCCTTCGGGCTGCGGCGCATCGCCCTTGCGCTGGTAGTCGCGGCGGCGGCGGATGCGATGCACGCGTTCGGCGATGTTGACCACCTGGAAGTAGGCGCTGAACGCGCGGATCAGCGCCTCGGCTTCCTCTGCGTCCATGCCGGCCAGGGTGGATGCGAGTTGCTCGGTGGTTTCGCCTTTCTGGCGGCGGGCGATGGCCGCGGTGCGGATCGCCTCGACCTGCGCCAGGAAATCCGGCGAGACCTGCTCGGCCAGCATGTCGCCGACCAGCGCGCCCAGCCGGCGCACATCGTCGCGCAGCGGCAGGTCGGGCGTTGCAAATTCGGAGATCGAGGACGATGCCGACACAGTTGCAGATGAATTCATCGCGTAGACCACATTGACCGATCGCTGGGGGACGCCAAGCCTACTGCAAGGCGGACGTATTCATGCCTCGACTTTGGTGGCGGCGATATACTGCGCCGCTCGTCGAGGGGCGCTGCGACCCGGTCCGTGCCAAGGCACGCCACCAGGCCAGGCTCGGCGATTCCCACGTGCAACGGCGCCCGGCAACCGCGAGCTTTTCCCTCGCCCTTGACCGGAGCCATCTGCATGAATGCGCAACTGAAGACCTTTTCCACCGACGGCGATTACAAGGTCGCCGACATCTCCCTGGCCGATTGGGGCCGCAAGGAGCTGGACATCGCCGAGCACGAAATGCCCGGCCTGATGTCGATCCGCAAGAAGCACGCCACCACCAAGCCGCTGGCCGGCGTGCGCGTGACCGGCTCGCTGCACATGACCATCCAGACCGCGGTGTTGATCGAAACGCTGAAGGACATCGGCGCCGACGTGCGCTGGGCCTCGTGCAACATCTTCTCCACCCAGGACCACGCCGCCGCGGCGATCGCCGCGACCGGCACCCCGGTGTTCGCCTGGAAGGGCGAGACCCTGGAAGAGTATTGGGACTGCACCCTGGACGCGCTGACCTTCACCCTGGCCGACGGCACCCAGACCGGCCCGGAGCTGGTGGTGGACGACGGCGGCGACGTGACCCTGCTGATCCACAAGGGCTATGAGCTGGAGAACGGCTCCAAGTGGGTCGACGAGCCGGCGTCCTCGCACGAGGAAGGCGTGATCAAGGCCCTGCTCAAGCGCGTGGCCGTTGAGCGTCCGGGTTACTGGACCCGCGTGGTCGCCGACTGGAGGGGCGTCTCGGAAGAGACCACCACCGGCGTGCACCGCCTGTACCAGATCGCCGAGGCCGGCAAGCTGCTGGTGCCTGCGATCAACGTCAACGACTCGGTCACCAAGTCCAAGTTCGACAACCTCTACGGCTGCCGCGAGTCGCTGGCCGACGGCCTCAAGCGTGCGATGGACGTGATGCTGGCCGGCAAGGTCGCCGTGGTCTGCGGCTACGGCGACGTGGGCAAGGGTTCGGCGCACTCGCTGCGTGCCTACGGTGCCCGCGTGATCGTCACCGAAATCGACCCGATCTGCGCCCTGCAGGCAGCGATGGAAGGCTTCGAGGTCAACACCGTCGAAGACAGCCTGGGCCAGGCCGACATCTACGTCACCACCACCGGCAACAAGGACATCATCACCCTCGAGCACATGAAGGCGATGAAGGACCAGGCCATCGTCTGCAACATCGGCCACTTCGACAACGAGATCCAGGTCGACGCGCTGTACGCCTCCGGCGCTGAGCGCATCAACATCAAGCCGCAGGTGGACAAGTTCGTGTTCGCCAACGGCAACGCGATCTTCCTGCTGGCCGAAGGCCGCCTGGTCAACCTGGGTTGCGCGACGGGCCATCCGAGCTTCGTGATGTCCAACTCGTTCGCCAACCAGACCTTGGCGCAGATCGACCTGTGGGCCAACAAGGACGTGTACGAGAAGACCGTCTACCGCCTGCCCAAGCAGCTGGATGAGGAAGTCGCGCGCCTGCACCTGGAAAAGATCGGCGTGAAGCTGACCACGCTGAGCAAGGACCAGGCCGACTACCTGGGCGTGAACGTGGCCGGCCCGTACAAGCCGGATCACTACCGCTACTGATCGGCCTGCGTTGTATCGCAGCGAAATGAAAACGGGCGCCGCGAGGCGCCCGTTTTTCGTTCACGCCATGCGATGCGCCGAAGCTGCCTCGCAGGTATCCGCATTCGCTCAGGACGCCCGCAACGAAGGAAACGGCCGCGCCACGTACACGCGATCGCCGCCCTGGCGACGGGCCTGCTGCATCGCGCCTTCGGCGCCCTTGATCCAGTCGCCGGCGCCGCTCCAGCGGCCGGGCCAGATGGCCACGCCGACGCTGGCGGTGCAGTAGACCTGCGGGTGTTCTTCCAGCGTCACCTGGCGCACCTTCATCCGCACCAGCTCGCCGATCGAGGTGGCCAGATCGGCGTCGGTGCGCGGCAGCAGCAGGGCGAATTCGTCACCGGACCAGCGTGCCGGCACGCCGGCATTGCGCGCGGTCTCGCGCACGATGTCGGTCAGTGCCGCGCGGACGACGTCGCCGACCGCCGCGCCATAGCGACTGTCCACGCTCGCACCCTGATCCAGGCACACGACCATGAAGGCCGCGTGCTGGTTGTCCACCACCGGCGTGCGCACGAAGGCCGCGGCCTGTTCGCTCAGGCGCTGGCGCGTGGGCAGCTCGCCCTTGGCGCCGAGCAGGCCGAAGGAGGCGAGCTGGCGGTTCTGCTTGGCCACGCGCACCGCCAGGCGCCGACCCAGGATGCTCAGCGCCAGCGGGTAAATGCCCAGCAGCGGCAGGCAGGCGTAGATCACCCGTTCGCTCACCGAAAAATCCACCGCGCCGCCGCGCGCGACCAGCGTCACCAGCAAGGCGCTGCCCAGCGCCGCCGCAGCCCGGCGCACCAGCGGCCAGCCGCCGGCTGCATAGCGGTCGGACAACAGGATCGAGGCCATCAGCACGCACGGCAGCGCGCTGAGCTGCAGCATCGCCATCCAGAAGCCGCCAGCGGCACCGTCGAGGGTCAGGTTCCAGAGTTCGGCGCTGGCCGGACGCTTGGCGCGCCGCGCGAGCAGCCAGGCCACATGCGGCCAGGCCAGCACGTTGAGCGCGAGCGCAAACCAGATCGCGACGCTGGTCGGCGCCTGCGACAAGTGGGCGATGATCGGCAACGCGGTAAGGACCACGCCCAGCATGCGCATGCGATGCATGCGGCGGACGAAACGCTGGTCGCGCGTGGTCTGGTCGGTATCTGGCGCAGGAAGCAGACGTGGCATGACGAACCCAAAGCAGAATCTTCGGAGTTCGTGCCCCAATGCTAAAGCCCACCCTCGGCGACTAGCTCCCCCTGTCCCTATGGTGCACCAAGCGCGCCCTTCCCGTCGCGGCCGGCCGCTGCAACAGCCGTTTTATGGGCGCCAGTTGGCGTTGCGCTCCCAGAACGCCACGCTGCGCCGGTAGGCGTCGCGGTCCAGGGCCACGCCCGAGCCGCCTTCTTCCACGCCCAGCGCGTTGCGCAATATGGTGATCGGCGCCATCGGCACTTCTTCCGGCTGCGCGGTGTAGATGCAGCCGACGATGCCCCAGTCCGCCTCGATCGGTGCGCCTTCCTTGGCCAGCTGCTCGCGGCTGTAGAGGATCACCACGAAGTAGTCCGCTACCGGCGGCTCGACGCCTTCGAACCAGCGCACCAGCACCGGCAGTTCGGCCGAGTTGCGCGCCTCGTAGCCCGAGCGCAGCTGGTGCCGGTTGTCGTCGGTGATCGGCAAGGTCAGGCAGCGGGTCGAGGTCCAGTTGCGATGCACGTGCAGCTTGCAGAACGGCGCATAGCCATCGAGCACCTTCAGCGGCGGCTCGGCATTGAGGCGCTCCTCGAACTGCTGCGGCGTGCAGTCCTGGATGGCATTGCGGCGCTTGTCGCGGGGAAACAGGCGCGGACGGGCGAACTCGGTCAGGACGATCGACATGCAGGTCGGCAGGAACTGGGCGGGACAGGGTAACGGCGACCTTGGCGGTTTGCAGGTGCAGGGCCGAAAGCGACGCTTCGTGGGCGAGCTTTTGTGGGAGCCGCTTCAGCATCGATGGGGCTTCACAAGTAAAGC
Organism: Pseudoxanthomonas sp. GM95; assembly: GCF_900109775.1. GTDB lineage: Bacteria > Pseudomonadota > Gammaproteobacteria > Xanthomonadales > Xanthomonadaceae > Pseudoxanthomonas_A. The sequence continues at coordinate 406,774 of NZ_FOAX01000001.1, read as the reverse complement.
CATCGCTGCTGAAGCAGCTCCCACAACAAGCCAACGGCTCGGCCAGAGACAGAACCGGGAGTTTCGAAGTCGGTCCTCGGGAACCGGAAAAATCTCATCAGGTTCGTCGCGCACGCAACCAATCCATGCGTCCATCGCGATGAAGCGATATTATTCACCCTCCTTCCAGCAAGCCTGCCGCGATGACGCCCGTCAGCTTCGAGTTCTACCCGCCCAAGACCGACGACCAGCGCGCCCAGCTGGACCGCACCGCGGACAAGCTGAAGAAATACGCGCCGGACTATGTGTCGTGCACCTTCGGCGCGGGCGGCTCGACCCTGAGCTACACCTCTGAAACGGTGCGCCACCTCAAGCAGCACCACCGTTTCGACGCCGCGCCGCACCTGTCGTGCGTGGGCGGGAACCGCGAGGAAATCCGCGAGCTGCTCAAGCTTTACCGCGCGATCGGCTGCAAGCGCATCGTGGCGCTGCGCGGCGACCTGCCCTCGGGCATGGGCCACGCCGGCGACCTGCGCTACGCCTCGGACCTGATCGCCTTCATCCGCGCCGAGCACGGCGACGCGTTCCATCTGGAAGTGGGCGCGTATCCGGAAACCCATCCGCAGGCCAGCGACGCGCTGGCCGATCTGAAGCACTTCAAGGCCAAGGTCGATGCCGGCGCCGATGCGGCGATCACCCAGTACTTCTACAACGCCGATGCGTACTTCGGCTTCGTCGATGCGGTGCGCAAGCTGGGCGTGGAGATCCCGATCATTCCCGGGATCATGCCGATCTCCAACTTCAGCCAGCTGCGCCGGTTTTCCGAGCAGTGCGGCGCCGAGATCCCGCGCTGGATCGCCAAGCGCATGGCCGCCTATGGTGACGATGCCGATTCAATTCGCGACTTCGGCGCCGACGTGGTCGCGCAGCTGTGCGAGAAGCTGATCGCCGGCGGCGTGCCGGGCCTGCACTTCTACACGCTCAACCTGGCCAAGCCGAGCCAGCTGGTGCTCAAGCGCCTGGGCCGCGGCTGAGCGAGCAGGCGATACCGACGGCCAACCGTCGGTCAGCCACGCCGGGTTAGGCTGCGTGCTGCGATGCGCCCGACTGCCCTGCTCCCCTTGCTGATGATCGCCGCGGCTGTCGCGGTGTCGGCGCCTGCCTGGCTGCCGCAGGCCCACGCGCAGGCCGTGCATCGCTGCACCGATGCCAGTGGCGCGGCGGTGTTCACCGACCGGCGCTGCGAGGATGTGGGCGCGGCCAGTCGCGTGATCCGGCCGCGCCTCAATGCGCAAGGCCAACCGGCTGCGCCGCTGCACCTGGGCTGCCCGCGCAAACTCAGCGACCTGGTCCAGCAGATCACCGGCGCGATCGATGCCAACGATGCCAACCGGCTCGCCGCGCTATACCAGTGGAATGGCATCTCCGACGCCTCGGCCAACCGCCTGCTGGATCAGATGGAGACCATCGTGCGCCGGCCGCTGGTGGACATCGCGCCGATCTTCCCCGCGGTCGAACCGACACCGGTGCTGGATGCCAACGGCCAGGTGATCGACGCCAATGCCGACGGTTATTTCCCCACGCCCTCGCCGCCGCAGAAACCGCGCCCCGTCGGCCTGCGCCTGCAGCAGACGCTGGCTAACACCAGTACGCCGTCGAGCACCGTACTGGGCATTCGCCGTAGCTACGACTGCTTCTGGATCACGCTGTAAGGCGCCGCGTCCGGCTCAGTCGGCCGGGCGGAACCGCAGGGTCGCGATCACGCCGCGTTCGATGCCCGGGCGCACGTTGACCTGCCAGCCGTAGAGTTCGCACAGGCGGCTGACGATCGACAGGCCGATGCCGCCACCCTGCGAATGGCCCGCATGGGTGCCGCGATAGCCGCGGTTGAACAGCTTGGCTGCGTCTTCCTCGCTCAGGCCCGGGCCGGAATCGATCACTTCCACCGCGTCTTCCAGCACGCGCACGACCACGCTGCCTTCCTGAGTGTACTTGACCGCGTTACCGATCAGGTTGCCTAGCGCCACCGACAGCGCCGCATCGGGCGCGTCGATGACCAGGTCCTGGTTGCCTTCCTGGACCAGCTCGAGCGGCTTGCCGCCGATCTGCGCGCGATGCGAATCCAGCAGCTGGTCGGTCACCCGCGCCACATTGCAGTTGCCCTGCCCGCGCTCGTTGCGCGAGAGCAGCAGCAGCGAGCCGATCAGGTCGGTACAGGCCTGTTCGGCGCGCTGGATGCGCAGCAGGCGCGCCTGGATCTTGGGCTCCAGGTTCGGCCGGCCCAGCAGTAGCTCGGTCGCGCCGCGGATCACGGCCAGCGGCGTGCGCAGCTCGTGGCTGACGTCGGCATTGAACTCGCGGTCGCGCTGGACCACTTCGGTCAGGCGGTTGGAATAATCGTCCAGCGCACGCGCCAGCTCGCCCACCTCGTCCTCGGGGAACAGCGGCCCCAGCTGGGTCGGATTGCTGCTGCCGCGGTACGCGCGCAGGCGCGTGGCCAACTCGGACACCGGGCTCATCACCCGCGAGGCCGACCACCAGCCGATAATCAGCGACAGCAGGGTGAACAGCGCCACCGTGCCCCACAGCGTGCGCTTGAACTGCACTTCACCCAGTGCGACCTGGCCCATGTCGTAGGTCAGGTAGAACCACGCCGTCGGCGTCTTGCGCACGCCGATCCGGTAGGAAAACGGATTGCCGTTCTCGTCGGTACCGGAAAACGGGTGGATGCCGTCCTTGAGCTTGTACCAGTCGGGTTTTTCCTGGGCCAGGCGCGGCAGGATGTCGACCGGATACAGGTACCCCTTCATCTGCTGGACCGGCGCGGCGGTATTGGTGCCGCCACTGCTGACGAACCGCCGCCAGGATTCCTCCAGGTTGCGGTTCATCACGTCTTCGACCAGCTGGTTTTCCACGCGCTGGCGCGCCTGCACCGCCGCAAAGGCGAACAGCACCGTCAGGCAGAAGCCCAACAGCACGAACGACCAGACGATGCGGGTGCGAAGGCGCCGGCGGAACTTGCGTGCACGCGCGGCACCGGGCCGCGCGGCAGGACCGGACTCAGGCTTCGGGTGCGGCGATGCGGTAACCGATGCCATGGCGGGTCTGGATGTACTGGGTCTCGAACGGCTTGTCGACCACGGCGCGCAGGCCATGGATGTGCACGCGCAGCGAATCGGAATCGGGCAGCTCTTCGCCCCACACGCGGGTTTCCAGTTCCTGGCGCGTGACCACGGCCGGCGAGGCTTCCATCAGCGACTGCAGGATCTTCAGCGCGGTCGGGTTGAGCTGCAGCAGCTTGCCGCCGCGGCGCACTTCCAGCGTGTCCAGGTTGTATTCCAGGTCGCCCACGTCCAGCACGCGGGTCTGCACGCCCTTGCCGCGGCGCGAGAGCGCGTTGAGGCGCACTTCCACTTCCTGCAGCGCGAAGGGCTTGATCAGGTAATCGTCGGCGCCGGAATCAAAGCCGGCCAGCTTGTTGTCCAGGCTGTCGCGGGCGGTAAGCATCAGCACCGGCGTCTGCTTGCGCGCTTCGTTACGCAGCTTGCGGCAGACCTCCAGGCCATCCATGCCCGGCAGGTTGAGGTCGAGCACGATGGCGTCGAAATCATGGACCACGGCCAAGTGCAGGCCGGTCACGCCATCGGCGGCGAAATCCACGGTATGGCCGCGGTCTTCCAGGTAATCGCCCAGGTTGGCGGCGATATCGCTGTTGTCTTCAATCACGAGGATGCGCATGTCAGCAGGCCTCCTGCACACGGATGGCCTGGCGCGGGGAGCGGCGGCACATCGGAAAAATGAGGGTCATGGAAGTCCTTGGTTGTCTTCGCAAAGCAAGAAGCGGCGGGGCTTGGGGGCTGGCTGGCCGCGTTCAGGTGGCCGATTCTGTCACACCGCCGGTGAGCATCCCTGCATGCCCGTTCACGTTGACTGCGGGGGTGCCGCGCCACCGCGACGGCCGCCGGGTCTACCACTGACCACGCGCGACGCCACCAGTTCCACCACCGCGCCGGCGATATCCACGCCGGACACCTGCTCGATGCCTTCCAGGCCGGGGGTGGAGTTGACCTCCAGCACCAGTGGGCCGCGGGCGGAGCGGATCAGGTCGACGCCGGCCACGCCCAGGCCCAGGGTGGCAGCCGCGCGCACGGCGACGCTGACCTCCTCGGGCGTGGCGGTGGCCGGCGCGGCCTCGCCACCGCGATGCAGGTTGGAGCGGAAGTCGCCCTCCGGCGCCTGTCGGCGCATCGCCGCCACGACCCGGTCGCCGACCACGAAGCAGCGCAGGTCCGCGCCCTTGGCTTCCTCGACGAACTCCTGCACCACGAAGCTGGCGTAGAGCCCGCGCAGCGCTTCAATCACCGAGCGCGAGGCCGAAGGTTTCTCGGTGAGCATCACGCCCGCGCCCTGCGCACCTTCGTTGAGCTTGATCACGTGCGGCGGCGGCCCGAGCAGGGCCAGCAGGTCGGCGGTGTCGTCGGGGTTGTCACCGAACACGGTTGCCGGCAGGTCGATGCCGTGCGCGGCCAGCAGCTGGTGCGCGCGCAGCTTGTCGCGCGCGCGCAGGATGGCATCGGAGGGATTGGGCGTGTGGCAGCCCATCAGTTCGAACTGGCGCAGCACCGCGGTGCCATAGCGCGTCACCGAGGCGCCGATGCGCGGGATCACCGCGTCGAACCCAGACAGCGTCCGGCCCTTGTAACGCAGGTCGAAGCGTCCGGCATCGATGCGCATGTAGCAGCGCAGCGGATCCAGCACCCGCACCACGTGCCCGCGCTGGCGTGCGGCTTCGACCAGGCGCTTGGTCGAGTAGAGCCGAGTGTTGCGCGAGAGGATCGCCAGTTTCATGCGGCCGGTTCGTCAGGAAAAACGGCGCCTAGCATGACATGCAGGCGCTGCGTTCCAGGTGTCGCTTCCGGCCCGCATCGCGCGAGCGGCGTTGTCTCAGTTGACCGTGCAGTTGACGGTGAAGGTCAGGCTGCCGTTGACCGGGAAGGTCGCGATGGTGAGGCCGTTACTGGACTGCAAGGCGGTCATCATCGCCGTGTTGCTGGCGGTGGGACACACCGCACCGCCGGTCGCGCTGCCGCAGCTGGCCGTGGCGCAGGTCAGCCCGGTGCTGACCGGATCCTTGATCACCGCGCCATCGGCCACGACCGGGCCATTGTTGGTCGCCACGATCTGGTAGCTGGTCGCGGCGCCGCGGGTGACTGTGTCGTTGGCCTGGTCGCTGGCGCCAAGTGTTGGTGTGTTGGTCTTGGTCACGGTCAGTTCCGCACGCAGCGAATAGCACACGCGCACCGAACCATTGCGGCCGCTGCCACCGCCGTCCGCACCCGCGACAAGCGAAGTTGCAGTCGCCGTCGAATCGACGTAGGAGCCACCACCACCCGGATAGCTGCTTTCAGGGCCGCCACCGCCGCCGGAATACCCACCGCCGCCGCCGCTTTCACGCTGATCAGCGCCGCCACCGCCGCAGATACCCCAGCCGCCCGCCGCGCCAAAGTTGTCCAGGTCTCCCGAGATATTGCCTGGATCGCCGGTACCGCCCGCACCGCCTGCAGCGCCGTTAATGGAGCAACGTGCACCACCGCGCGGGCCTTGATGCGCGCCGGAAAACGTCACGCTCCCGCCGTCGCTTAAGAATCCGCCGCCGCCGCCGCCGCCATCGCCGGTCTGACAGGCCGTCGTACCATCGGCCGCGACTTCACCGAACTGGCCGCCAGCGCCACCGGTTCCCCCGAGGCCACCGGCCGGGCAATCACCACCAGCGGCGCTGCCACCGTTGCTCCCGTTGCGGGTGGCTTGGCCGCCGCGCCCGTTGCCGGTGTTGTCATCGCCGCCACCAGCACCTGCAATGACCGCAAGCGCGCTGTCGATGTAGGCACCAGATGCGCCGCCGCCGCCAGATTCCTGGTCATTCGCGCCCGGAGGCGCCTGGCCGGGAATGAGCGTGATCACTTGTCCGGGGTTCACCGCAAACGTGCCGGCGCTCTGTGCGCCCGAACCACCCGCGTATTGCGTGTTGGTCCGCTCACCGCCGTCCGCCCCGACCGCGATCAGGTGGACCGAGGTCACCCGCGCCGGCACGGTGAAGGTAGAGACCGTGTTGCTGGTGTACGGATAGTTGGTGGTCTGTTCCAGGCCCGAAGGACAGGTGGTGACCACCTGGGCCTGGACCGAAGAAAACGCCAGCAGCATGGCGCTGGCAAGCAGGGAGCGGGAACGCACGCGCGAGAACTTCATGGAACGGCAGACCTTCAAGAGAATGTCGGAGCAAATGGCGCGCCACCCAACCACGATGGCGCATCAGATTTAGTTGACCGTGCAGGTCACCGTCAAGGTGACGGTGCTCGCGTTCGGCAGCGCGGGAATCGCCGCGCCCGTGCCCTGCAGTGCGGTTAGCAGCGCCGCGCCATTGGCCTGGGTCGGGCAAGTCGCGCTGCCGGTGGTGCCGGTGCAGTCGGCCCGCGTGCAGGTCAGACCGGTCACTGCCGGATCGGTCACAATCGCGCCATTGGCCGCCTGCGGGCCATTGTTGGTGACCACGATTGTGTAGGTGGTAGGCAAACCGCGCGTCACCGTGTCATTCGCCAGATCGCTGGCGCCCGAAGTCGGTGTATTGGTCTTGGTCACCGCAAGTTGAGCGCGCGCCTGCGTATCGGTATCTGTCGCAGAATTGTTGCTGGTGTTGGTGTCCTTCACCGTAGCGGGCAAGGTCACGCTGGCGGTATTGACGAGATTCCCAGTCCTGTTGGCTGGTACTTGCATGACGATCGTGTAGGTCGCCGTCCCACCAGAAAGCAGCGTCACGGTGTCGGTCAGGCTGCCGCTGCCGCTGCCGCCACAGGTCGAACCATTGGATGCAGCACAAGTCCAGCTGGCACTTGTAATACCGGTCGGCATCGGATCGCTGACCGTGATCGACTGCGCCGTGAAAGGCCCAGCGTTGCTCACCACCACGGTGTAGGTCACCGGGTTGCCGGGCAAATAACTGGTGACGTTGGTGCCGTCGGTCTTGGTCACCGAAATCTCGGAACCGAGCGCCACCTCTGCATTGACGCAGTGCGCGCCGTCATTGAGCTGGGCACCGGGAGAAGAAGACAGCAGCGTCAACGTTCCGTTGCCCAAGTTCACGCGATAGAAGCCGCTGCCATCGTTGGCGTTGGCGTAAACGCCGGTCGGCGTACCGAACAATGCGCCGTAAGACACGTTGCCGCCGCCGCTCCCGATCGTCGTGACCTGACCGGAAGTGACATTGATCGAAAACAGCTGATCGTTCGCAGGCGTCAGCGAATACAACAGTCCGTTGCTCCACGCCAGATCGAGGCTGTCCACTGACTGGGTCAGTGTCCGCGTGGTCGCGTGGCGCGTGGCGATGTCGATGACATACAAGGTGTTCGAGTTACGCGCGATGACGTAATACGTGCCGTTGCTTGAGATTTCACCGGCTAGAAAATTGACACCGGTCGGCAGCTGATCGACAGCTCCCAGGCTGACCGCCTGGCCGTTGTCCCCGATCTGCAGCAGGACATTGCTGTTCTGCTGGATCGCATAGAGGTAGCTGTCGTTCGGATTGAAGCCGATCGCGTTGTAATTGACCGACGCGATGGTTCCCTGCGCAGGAAAAGTGAAGGGATTGGTGCTGGTGTTGACGTTATAAAGTGTAGTGTTGGAGTTTCCATTCGGCGCCTGGGACAAGAACATGTCCGTTGGACATGTCGCGAACGCCGCTGCTTGCGCAGTCCCCACCATCCCAGCACTCGCCAGCACAGCGATCGCCCCGCGGCGCAGCAGTGTCAGGCCGGAATGGAAATTGACGCGCATCAATAGCTCCCCACCAGGTTGATGAACCAGCCCTTGTGGTTGTTGTCGAAGTCGGTCAGGTCATCGCTGAACTTGGTGAAGTTATACCCCACGCCGATCCGCAGGTTCTTGCCGATGTCACGGTCCACGCCGACCAGGTAGCCGCTGCGCGTGCCGCCGTCATCGACCTTGAGCGTGCGGTGCTCGGCCAGGGCGTGCCACTGCTGGCCCAGGTCGTAGCGGATCTGGCCGGAGTAGAACGTGGTGGCCGAATCGAACCAGTCGCCGGTGCCGCGGCCGTAACGCGCCTTGCCTTCGCGACGGGCCGCCTTGGCGGCGAACTCCCAGCGCTGGTCCAGCTTGTACACGCCTTCCAGCGAGACCACCTGGGTCTTCTGGTCGTAGTTGTTGCCGCCGATCTGGGCCAGCGTGGACAGGTCGTACAGGTAGGTGTAACGGCCAAACACGCCCCAGCGCAGCGAGTTCCACGGACGCCAGGCAAAGCCCATGTTGCCTTCGATGAACTTGGCACCGGCGGCCGGATCCAGCTTGTCGTCGGTATCCGAATAGTTCACGCGGGCGGCGATGCGCCAGCTGTCGTTGAACTTGTGGGTCAGGCGGTTGGTGGACACCCACTGCTCGCGCTGCTCGGCGCCGGTGTCGCGACGCCACTCGACCTTGCTCTGCCAGTCGGTCATTGGCGAGGTGCGACCGGCGTTGACGCTGACCGCGCGGCGATCGACGTTGCCGCCTTCGCTGTTGACCAGGTCGCCGTGCTGCAGGGTGAAGCCGGTGGTCCAGCCCTGGGCCGGATAGAAATCCAGGCCGAAGGTGTGGGCCAGGCCGGATTCGCCGGTGGTGTCGGACTTCAGGAACTGGCTTTCGTTGAAGACGTTGATCTGGTTGGACAGGCGCCAGCGCTGGCCCAGGGTCCAGCCATCCTGCGAGGTGGTGCTGAACAGCGGATCGTAGGCATCGGTGTCGCTGGTCGCGGTGTAGGCGCCGTAGAAGCTGTGCTGAGCGGTCAGGCGGTACTCGGCATCGACGGTGGCCGCGTTGCCGCGGTCGCCGCTGGTGAGTTCGGCACCGACCGAGGACAGGTTGCCGAACAGGTACTTGCCGCCGACGGTGTAGGCGTCGTTGTCGGCGTATTTGCCGTGGTCGTCGTCCAGGGTCAGCTGGGCCTGGCCGTACAGGTCCAGGCTGGTGCCGAAGCGGTGGGTGTACTTCAGCGCGCCCAGGATGCCGGCGGCATCGCCGCTGGTGCGCTGCTCTTCGACGCGACGGATTTCAGCCGCCAGCGTGTCCCATTCGCCCAGACGCCACTCGCTGGTGACCTGGGCCTGGATCAGCGATTCGGCGCCGCTCTCGGCCTTGCTGTAACGCGCGTACAGGCTCAGGTCCGGGGTGAACTGGCCGGTGACTTCGGCGCCGTATTCGGTGACGTCCTCACCGGTGTCGTAGCGACTGACCGAATAGCCCGAACCCACCTCGCGCCACCATGCACCGGCGGCCCAGTCGTTCTGGGTCCAGCCCAGTTCCTTGAAGTTGGCGCGGGCCTCGACGGCCTTGGCGTCGCCTTCGCGCGGGGCGGTGGAATTGAGCTGGGTGAAGGTGAAGCCGCCGTTGTCCGAGAAGAACACCGGCGTGGAGTACGACTCGGTCTGGGTGTACTCGGCCTTCAGGTAGGTGCCCTTGCCAGCCTGCAGGGTCAGGTCGCCACCGGCCAGGGTGTAGTCCTCGCCTGCGCGGTTTTCCTCGACGTAGGTCGCGCCCACGGCGACGTGGTCGCCCAGCCACTGCTTGCCGCGGAAGCCGGCGCTGATGTCGTCGGTCTGGAAATCGGTGGGGACGAACTCGTAGTCCACCAGCAGGCGCTGCTCGTAGCCATCCAGCGGGGTGTCGCGGGTCAGCGTGGTCACGTTCTCGCGGGTGATCTGCGAGAGCGGACGGGTCAGCAGGATGCGGCCCTGGATCTGGTCGATCTCGTAGTCCACGCCGCGGGTCAGCGAGACGCGATCGACCACGCGGCCGGTGGTCTCGTCGCTCACTTCCAGGGTGACGATGTCCGAACCGGCCAGTACTTCGGTGTGCTTGAGGTAATACAGGCTGCCGCCGGTGCCGATGAACTCGCTGTGGCCCGGCGCGCTCTGCGCCTGCGAGCCGAACGCGCGCACTTCGGTCTTGGCATCGCCCCACGGGGTGATCGCGCGCGAGCGCCAGTCGAACGCCGCACCGTACAGCGAACGCACGTACTGGCCGTACTCGGTGTCGGTGAAGCCGGTGGCGAAATTGCCCCACAGGGCCTGGTTCTTGTCCCAATCGACGCGGACGTAGAAACGGCCTTGCGTATCGACATCGCGCACCGCCGACGAGTCATCGCCGTAGGTCGGGTAGTACAGGTCCGGGTCCAGGCTGCGGAACACGTCCGTCGCATAGGCTTGGGTGAAGTTGTCGAACAGGTGCTGCAGGTCCTGCTCGGTGGTGTCCGCCTGCGCGGTCACCAGGTACTTGCCCTTGAACTTGGCCTTGCCGTAGAAGGCCAGGCGGCCGTCGCTGATGATGTCGTCGTTGTAGCGCGCATCGGTCGCCGACAGTGTTTCGGTCGAGCCGGACACCTTGTTCTGCGCGATGGTCACATCGGCGATGCCAACGCCGAAGAAGTAGCGACCGGTGACATCCACGTCCAGGCGCTGGTGCGCCGCGGCCTGGCCGTCGCCAGCCGCCGCGCCGCCCAGGCCATCGGCACCGTCCTGCAGCTCCAGATCGAAGCTGTGGCGGCCCACCGGCACCAGGTATTCGGCGACGAACTTACGCTCCAGGTCGACCGGATAGCTTTCGCCGTTGATTTCCAGCTGGTAGCCGGCCGGCAGGTTGCGGCCCTGCACGCGCACGCGCGAGCCGTACAGCGGGATGTTCTGCAGGCGCAGACCATTCCCGGAGAACACGTCCGAGATCAGGCTCTGGGTCTGGGCCTGGTCGGACGTGAGCGCGGTGCCCAGCGACTGCTCGGTGCTTTCGCGCAGCAGGTCGCTGCCGCGCTCGGCCTCTTCGGGCTTCACCAGCTGCAGCGTCTTGGGATAGGTCTCGTCGTAGCTGCCGTCCTTGTCGTAGGCGCGCAGCACGTAGACCAGCTCATCGCCGGTGCGGTAGCGGTAGGTAGACGGCAGCGCGCCATCCCAGTCGGTCTGGCTGACGTTGCCGACGTTCATCGGCACGGTCACCAGCGGCGAGACCAGATCGGTATCGCTGGCGCGGTACAGGGTCAGCTCGTAGCGCTCGACGAAGGCCGAGTAGTTGCTGCGCACATAGAACTGCACCGGCTTGGTGATCTCCTGGCCGTCGAAGGCGACCATGCTGGGCGCGGAGACCGACAGTTCGGCGGTGCCGATGGCGGGGTCCTCGGTGGCCCAGATCACGCCGCCGTTGGCCAGGTTCAGCGCGAAGCGGCCGGTGGCCTTGGCCATGCCCGGCTGGGCTTGCGCCAGGTCCACGCGGCGGTCCGGCGCCAGCGCCGCGCCGGTGGTGGCATCGGCGCCGGTCAGCGGCTGGGTTTCGCCACGCGTGCGCACCTTGAACAACAGCCCGTCGGCGGCCTGGCAGCCACCGTCGTTGCAGTCCATGGTCGAGAGCGAGTCAGGCGGCGTGATGCCCGCTTCCTGGGCCATTGCCGCAGGCGCGACGCCGGCCATCAGGCTGACCAGGGTGTAGTCCAGCAGTTTCATCTTCATGTTCATCGTCCGCCCCCTCACTGCCCGGCCACGCCGGCGGGAGCCGTTGGATCGTTGCTGGATTCCACCCGCACCTTGGCACGCGCCTCAGGCGAGAGCCGCTTTGCAATGGCTTCGTAGACCGCCTTGGCACGACGCAGGCCGAGCTCGACGTTGTAGCTGGCCGGGCCGCGACGGTCGGCATGGCCGACCACCGAGATCACGCCACCGCCCTGCTGGTCGAGGTAGGCCGCAACCCGATCCAGCAACGCGTTGAACTGCGGCTTGATCGTGGCCTTGTCCGTATCGAACAGCAGCTCGCCCAGCAGCGGTCCCTTGCCGTCCAGGCCGGCGCTCATCGAGGCCGGGTCCTGCGCATCGCTGCGCACGCTGATGGTCACGGCACGGGCCGTTTCCGGGCTCAGCTTCTGCAGCAGGGCGACCTTGACCGCGTTGGCGCGATCGAAGGCCAGGCCTTCGTCCTCACCGGTGGCGCCGATGATCACTTCGCCACCGCGGTAGGCCTCGACCTGGGCCGCCATGCGATCCACGGCCGGCAGGTACTGCGGCTTCAACTCGGCGCTGCCCGGGGCGAACAGCACCTGGCCCAGCTCCAGCTCGACCGTGCGCGCCTGGCCCTTCAGCTCCTCGACCGGCAGCTTCACGCCGAAGTCGAAGCGCGTGGGCATGCCCGTGGTGATGCGACGGACCAGCGGGTTGGCGGTGGTGAAGGTGGCGCCGGCCGGCAGCGTGGACGGATCGACCTTGAAGATGAAGTTGCGGCCACGCGCCCAGTCGCCACTGCTGACGCCTTCCAGGTGGTAGCGGCCGAACTGGTCGGTCTCCAGCAACATGCCCTCGACCGAGGCCACGCGCACGCCGGGGATGCCGCGCTCGTCGACGCCTTCGTTGCGGATCACGTAGTCGACGATCGTGCCCTGCTCGCCCTGCGAGATGTGGCGCTCGACGACCGGCGCCGCTCCGTTGAGGCCCTTGGCCGCATCGCCGGACTTCTCCACGCGGGTCTGGCCGGCGGCGTCCATGTGCACGGTCACGCCCTGCTTGGTGGTCAGCACGAAGTCATCGGTGAAGCGCGGCGAGGTCAGCACCTGGCGGATCACCACCTGGTGCGCGCTGGCCGGATCGGCGCTGGACTGACGGGCGCTGATGCCGCCCACGGCGATGCCGTGCAGTAGCGGGGCGCTGGCGTCGGCCTGCGGCTGCCAGCCCTTGCCGGCATCCATCACGGTCGAGTTCGGCACGTACACCGACGGATCGAAGCCACCCTGCACGCGCAGGCCGGTGATCTCGGCGTTGTCCTGCCAGCCGTCGCCGTCGCGGTCGTCGAACACCGTGCCGAACAGCAGGCTTTCATCGACCAGCGCATCGGACTGCACCGTCACCGAGGCGGTGGCGATGTTGGAAACCGACGTGCCGCCGGCGGTGAATGCCTGGGCCTGGTTGACCTGGGTGCCCTGGCGCACGCCTGCACCGACGCGCATCAGGTAGATGAAGGTCGCGCTCTTGCCCGCGGCCACGTCCACGCCTTCGATGCGGATCGGGCTCTGGCCGCTGACCGTGGCGCTGTTGTCGCCATCCACCACCGACAGCGAGCCTTCCACGTAGGTGAAGCCGGCCGGCGGCGTATCCAGGACGTTGCCGCCCAGGAAGGCGCCATCGCCCACGTTCTCCACCGTCAGCGTGTAGCGCACCAGGTCACCGACCACCGCCGTGCTGGTGGCGACGGTCTTGGTGACACGGATGTCGTAGCTGGAGGCCACCACCACCGTCGCCGTCGAACTGGCGCAGTTGGTCGGGTCCGCACGCTCGCAGATCGTGTACGGATAGCTGTACGTGCCTGCCGGGGTGCCGGCCGAGATGGTGATGGTGCCATCCGGGTTCATCACGATGCTCGACGGCAGCGGCGAGAGGCCCGGGGTCAGGATCACGTTGCCCGGATTCACCGGCTGACCGCCCAGCGTGTCGTTCAACAGCACGCTCGGCGTGGTGCCGCCCTGCTCGCCGTTGATGGTCGGCGGGGTGTCGCTGACCGAGGCGATCGGCGTGAAGGTCACGGTCACCGTGGCAATCGCGCTGGCGCAATTGGTCGGGTTGGCGATCTCGCAGATCGTGTACGGGTAGCTGTAGGTGCCTTCCGGCGTGCCTGCCGCGACAGTGACGGTGCCATCCGGGTTCATCGTGATGCCGGCCTGGGGCGAGGTGCCCGGGGTCAGCGTCACGGTGGCGGTGGTCACCGGCTGGCCGTTCAACGTGTCGTTGGCCAGGACCGACACGGTACTGGTGCCGCTGTCGGTAATCGCCGGCAGGGAGTCGTTGGTGGCCACGATCGGCGGCGCCACGACCACGGTGGCGGTCGCGGTGTCACAGGTGCTGGTGCTGCCGGTGACGCAGATCGTGTACGGATAACTGTACGTGCCCGCCGGCGTACCGACCGCCACCGTGATGGTGCCGTCCGGATTCATCGTCAGGCCGGCCGGTGCGGTGCCCGGGGTCAGCGTGACGTTGGCCGGGGTTGCCGGCTGGCCGTTCAACGTGTCGTTGGCCAGGACCGACGCCGTGCTGCCACCGCCATTGACGGCCGGGAAGCTGTCGTTGACCGCGTCGATCGGCGGACTGATGGTGATCGAGGCCACCGCCGAGTCGCAGTTGGCGGCATTACCTGCCTGGCAGATCGTGTATGGATAGGCGTAGGTGCCCGCGGGCGTTCCAGCGGCCACGGTGATCGTGCCATCCGGGTTCATCGAGATCCCGGACTGCGGCGAGGTGCCAGGAATCAGCGTCACGCTCGTGGTGGTCGCCGACTGACCATTGATCAGGTCATTGCCCAACACGGACGTCGTCGTGCCACCGGCTGCCATGTCGATGCTTGGGAACGAATCGCTGACGGCATCAATCGGCAGAACAGGGTCGTTGATCGTGCCGATGCCGCTGACGCCACCGATCACCAGATTGGTGGTCTCGCCACTGTCAGCCACGTTGTCGGCCATCGTCGGATAGCTGACGGTAAAGGTCGTCACGCCGGCCGGCACGGTCAGCACGCCACCGGCCAAGGTCACCCCGTCGGAGAACGTCGGGCTGTTGGTGTAGTCCGCTGGCGCTGTAGCAGTGCCATCGGCCAAGGTGAACGGATAGGTCGTCGGGTTGCTGGTCGCACCGGACAGGGTCACGGTGTGCACCAGCGCACTGCCTTCGGTCGCCGTGGCATTACTCACGCTCTGTACCGTCGGTGCGGTCGGATCGTTGATCGTGCCGGTGCCAGTGACGCCACCGACCGTCAGCTGGGTCGTCTCGCTGCCTTCGGCCTGGTTGTCGGCGTTGGTCGCGTAGGTCACCGTGAAGCTGGTGACGCCGGCAGGTACCGTCAGCACGCCGTTGGCCAGGGTCACGCCGTTGCTGAAGCTGGCGCTGGTGGAGAAGTCGGTGCCGGCCGTGGCCGTGCCGCCCACCAGGGCATAGCTATAGGTCGTCGGGTTGCTGGTCGCCGCCGACAGGGTCACCGTCTGGACCAGGTTCTGGCCTTCGGTCACCGTGTCGTCGGACACCGTGCTCACCGTCGGCGCGGTCGGATCGTTGATCGTGCCGGTGCCAGTGACGCCACCGACCGTCAGCTGGGTCGTCTCGCTGCCTTCGGCCTGGTTGTCGGCGTTGGTCGCGTAGGTCACCGTGAAGCTGGTGACGCCGGCAGGTACCGTCAGCACGCCGTTGGCCAGGGTCACGCCGTTGCTGAAGCTGGCGCTGGTGGAGAAGTCGGTGCCGGCCGTGGCCGTGCCGCCCACCAGGGCATAGCTATAGGTCGTCGGGTTGCTGGTCGCCGCCGACAGGGTCACCGTCTGGACCAGGTTCTGGCCTTCGGTCACCGTGTCGTCGGACACCGTGCTTACCGTCGGCGCGGTCGGATCGTTGATCGTGCCGGTGCCATTGACGCCACCCACGGTCAGCGTCGTGGTCTCGCCGTTGTCGGACACGTTGTCGGCGATGGTCGGGTAGCTCACCGTAAAGGTGCTCACGCCCGACGGCACCGTGATCAGACCCGTGCCGCTGTTGTAGGTCACACCATTGGTGAAGGTCAGTGGCGAGGTGTTGAAGTCCGTCCCGGCCGTGGCCGTCACGCCCACCAAGTTCAGGGCATAGGTCGTCGAGGCTGTGGTCGCCGCGCTCAACGTCACCGTGTGCACCAGCGGGTTACCTTCCACCGCCGTCGCGCTGCCAACCGTGCTTACCGTCGGCGCAGGATCGCGGATCGTACCGGTGCCCGAGACACCGCCCACGGTCACCCGCGTAGTCTCGCCATCATCGGCCACGTTGTCCGTCGTGGTCGGGTAGCTCACCGTAAAGGTGCTCACACCCGACGGCACCGTGATACGACCAGTGCTGCTGTCGTAAGTCACACCGCCGGTGAAGGTCAACGGCGAGGTGTTGAAGTCCGTCCCGGCCGTGGCCGTCACGCCCACCAGGCTGAACGCATAGCTGGAGCTGGCCGTCGTCGTAGAGCCCAGCGTCACCGTATGAACCAGCGGACTGCCTTCCACGGCCGTGGCATCACCCACAGTGGAAACGGTCGGCGGATCGCTGATCGTGCCGGTGCCATTGACGCCACCCACGGTCAGCGTCGTGGTCTCGCCGTTGTCGGACACGTTGTCGGCGATGGTCGGGTAGCTCACCGTAAAGGTGCTCACGCCCGACGGCACCGTGATCAGACCCGTGCCGCTGTTGTAGGTCACACCATTGGTGAAGGTCAGTGGCGAGGTGTTGAAGTCCGTCCCGGCCGTGGCCGTCACGCCCACCAAGTTCAGGGCATAGGTCGTCGAGGCTGTGGTCGCCGCGCTCAACGTCACCGTGTGCACCAGCGGGTTACCTTCCACCGCCGTCGCGCTGCCAACCGTCTGTACACTCGGGTTGATTGTCGTCACGTCGGACGCGTTGCAGCGAGCCTGGGTCGTACCAGAAGCCAAACAGGTGGTGTCGCCACCGCCACTCGCGCGCGCGGTGTTGGTCACACTGCTGCCTGCATTGGCTGCAACGGACACTGTCAAGGTAATGGGATTGCCCGCCGCCCCGTTCGCGATGACGGTCGCGCTGGTGGTGTTGCAGGTCACGGTCTGGCCCGAAACGCCACAGGTCCAGCCGGTACCGTTGCCCGACACATAGGTCAGACCGGTCGGTAACGTGTCGACGACTGTAATGGTGCCGCTGGTGGAGGTCGTACCGGTGTTGCTGACGGTCAGCGTGTACGTACCGGTGCTGCCAGGACTGAAGTTACCGATATGCGTCTTGGTCAGCGACAGCTGCTGAGCGACGACCGTGTCGGTATCCGAGGCCGAGACGGCGCAGGTGCCGCCAGCCGTACACGTCGTGCCGGTTGGGTTGGTCACGGTGACGGTGTTCGTCACCGTCGACTGGGCGGCCGCGGGAAGGATCGTGGAATACGCCAGGAACGCTGCGACCGACAGGACGGCACGCAGGACGGCCGGCACTCGGCCATTCAGGTTTTGCACCACGAGTTGTTCCCCTATCCCAAAACCAGCTAACTCAATCGCGTTGCGCACGAAACGTGCCAGACGCTGTCCCCATGCCGACGCCATGCCGGCAAGCGATGCAAGTCCCCAAGCGTCGCCTTCTTCTGCTACGCGTGTTCGCGGAAAAAAGACGCAGACTTAACAATATGATAACTGAGTCACGGAAATTGACAATCAGACATGAAATTAAGAATGCAAGTCTCATTTGTAACGCCGGACGCCATTTTGGCCTTGGGCCGGCGCGGGATCGCTCCAAGTGAGCACCAATAACTGTGACAAACGTCAATTTGTGACCGAGAGCGGTAGCCATCACGTCAGGGAGTGCCGCGCAAGGCAACGCCGGCGCGCGAGGCGGCAAGAGGGCACAACGAGGGGATCGAAGCTTTAACAAGCGCCCGGCAAGACCACGGGGCCGAAACTGGAGCGGGTGAAGGGAATCGAACCCTCGTCAGTAGCTTGGGAAGCTACAGCTCTACCATTGAGCTACACCCGCATCGGGTGGGCGGCAGTCTATGCCGGGCCTCCTCGACCGCGCAACGGCGATCGCGCGGCGATGGCCAAAACGCCAGCGCCCGGCTTGGGCCGGGCGCTGGATTCAACACTGGAACGTTGCAGCAGGACGACTCAGAAGCTGCCGCCCAGGCTCAGGAACAGGCCCGCGTCATTCGCCGCGCTCTGGCCGATGGTGGTGCGGGCGCCCACGTCGGCGCTCAGGTCGCCGATCTGGGCGCGGGCGCCGACCACGAACACGCCGTAGTCGCGGTCGAATTCCACGCCCGGCACCGCATACGGCATCGCGCCCGGGATGGTCTGCAGCGAGGCCCAGGCCATGCCGGCGTTGTCTTCGAACTCGTGGTTGTACGTAGCCTGCGCGTACGGCGTCACCGTCGGCGAGATCTGGAAGCTCGCGCGCCAGCCGACGCTCCCAATCAGCGAGTCAAATTCCTGGTCCTGGTAGGACAGCGCGGTGGAGTTGAGCTCCTTCTCGTCGTAGCCGTCGACCTTGATGGTCTGCGAGACCAGGCCCAGCACCGGGCCGGTCTTCCAGCTGCCGCCGTTGCCGAAATCGAAGCCGGCGTTGACCGCGGCAGTCAGGTTGCTGCCGTCCGGCGAGCCGGTCTGCTTGCGGGTGGCCGCGCCCAGCTGGATCTCGCGGGTCACGTCGTACTTCAACCAGCTGTAGCTGACCTGGGCGTTGACCCAGGCGCCGCCGCCGGCCCACTGGGCGAACACGCCGGCCGTGGTGTCTTCCTGGTCGAACTCGCCCGAGGAATGGCCGAAGTCTTGGGTGCCCTTGCCGTAGCCGGCGAAGCCGCCCAGGGTCAGGCCGCCGTTCAACCAGTCAATGCCGAACAGGCCAGCCGGCGTGGTGCCGTCGTACAGGTCGCCGTCCTGCTGGCGCTGCATGTCGCCACGCACGTTGCCCCACCAGCGCAGGCCCTGGCCTTCCGCGGCGCCATCGGCATGCATGGCCACGCGCTCGGCGCGCGAGTAGCCGGTCACCGTGGCCGAATGGGTCAGCACCGACACCTGGCGCGGGCCTTCCAGCACCGACAGGGCGTACTGCGAGAGCACTTCGTGCGCGGCGGCGCTGGGGTGCACGCCGTCGGCGAAGATGTAGTCCGAGGCCGCGGTCGGGGTCGCGTAATTCAGCGGGCTGCAGGTCACCGACGACGCCACCGTGCAGGCGGTGCCGGTCGCGTTGGTGAAACCGTAGGTGGCCGGCGAGGCGGTGATTTCGTCGATCAGGGTGAAGGTGTCCAGCGGGATCACGCGCAGGCCGCTGGCGGCCAGGCCGTTGAACAGCGCGGTGTTGTAGCTGGTGGCCAGCTGGGTGCCGGCGGCCGAGGCCGCCGCGCCGCCCGCCAGGAACTGCGGGGTCTTGCCCAGGTCCGGGATCGTCGGCACCAGCACGTACTGCGCGCCGGCCGCCTGCAGCGTGCCGATCAGGCCGATCTGGGTGGTCACGGCCGAGCCGATGGTGGTCTGCGCCGGCGCGCCGGCGGCCACGGCAAACAGGTCGTTCGCCCCGCCCCACACCGAATACAGCGCCTTGGCATCGGCCACGCCGCCGGTGCTGGTCAGGTAGCTGGTCACCTGCGAGGAGATCGACGGCGCTACGCCCAGCGCCGTGGCGCTGTTCACGCCCACCCGCGCACCGCCGACGGCGTAGTTGGTGCCGCCCTGGTTGTCGCTGGTGGCGTTGGTGCCATAGAAATCGGCCAGGTACTCGCCCCAGACAAGGCCCGGGTTGGTGGTGAAGCGGCCGACGATGGCGGCCGACGGGCCGGCGATCTGGATCAGGGTCGGACGGAAGTGGCCCGAGTCGGACAGGCTGTCGCCAAAGAACACGGTCTGCGAATAGACCTGCTCGCCGTGAGCCTGCGGGGCGCCAGCAGCCAGGGCAACGACCACCGCGGCGGCCAGGGTGGACAGGGAACGGGGTGCGCGCATGTGAAGCTCCATCGTGTCGCGTGGGATGTCTGGGCGTGGCGCCGACCGTACGGCACCGCATTGGGTCGTTATGATTTCATTACGACACATGCCAACTCACGCTGCAGTGCGGCACATCGTGCGGCGGAGGTGGCGGGCACCACACAGCGCAGGCGTGCGCAGGAGCGCTACGAACCACGCCCGGCCTTGGCCCTGCGGATTGCTGCGCAAGGCGTCAGCGACCGCGACGATCCTTCCGCTGTTTTCGACCGCACGCCACGCAGCCCAAGCGCTCGCCATCGGCCACAGCCGCAACGCCCAACTTTGCGAGAACGCCACCACGCTGCGCCGCACGGTCGTGCGGATCACGCGACCGCGCCGACAAGTTGGGCGATAATCCGTGCATGTGTGCACCCCACCCCCATGCTTCGCAGGTCAGCGCGGGCCAGGCCCTCGCCTCGCGCCTGTCGACTTTCCTCCGCAACGCCCCACTGATCGCCCCGCGCCGCGCCCACCGCGCGCCGCTGTTTGCCGGGCGGCTCGGCTGACATGACCGATCCGTTTTCCAGCCCGGGCGCCAAGGCGCCGCCCAAGCCATTCACCGCGACCGAAGGCCACCGCCCGGTGCGCAGCTTCGTGCTGCGCCAGGGGCGCTTCACCGAAGCCCAGCAGCGCGCGTTCGACCAGGCCTGGCCACAGCTGGGCCTGGACTACACCGGCCAGCCGCGCGACTTCGACGCGATCTTCGGCCGCCAGGCCAAGCGCGTGCTGGAGATCGGCTTCGGCAACGGCGAGGCGCTGCGCTTCGCCTCGCAGCAGGACCCCAGCCGCGATTACATCGGCATCGAAGTCCATGCTCCCGGCGTGGGTCGCCTGCTCAACGCGCTGGAAGCCGATGGCGCCCAGCACGTGCGCCTGTACCACTACGACGCGGTGGAAGTGCTGCAGAACGAGGTGGCCGCCGGGTCGCTGGACGAGATCCGCATCTATTTCCCCGATCCGTGGCACAAGAAGCGCCACAACAAGCGCCGCCTGATCCAGCCTGAGTTCGCCAAGCTGCTGGTCTCGCGCCTGGCGCCCGATGGCCGCCTGCACGCGGCCACCGACTGGCAGGACTATGCCGAGCAGATGTGGGACGTCCTCGATGCCACGCCCGGCCTGCGCAACCGCGCTGGCGCGCGCGGCCATGTCGAACGCCCGGCCTGGCGCCCGCAGACCCATTTCGAAACGCGCGGCCAGAACCTCGGCCACGGCGTCTGGGACCTGGTCTATGACCGCTGCTGACGAACCGTTCCCAGCCGCTGGCGCGCAGGTCGCGCCAGGCTTTTCCAAGCGCGTGCGATAAGACCGGATGGATACCGCCCTCACGCTGACCAACGACATGCGCCTGGTGCTGGGGCTGGTCGGCTTCGTGATGGTGATGTTCCTGTTCGAGCGCATCCGCGCCGACGTGGTCGCGGTGGTCGTGCTGGTGGTGCTGGGCCTGACCGGGCTGGTCGCGCCTGAGGAAATCTTCGGCGGCTTTTCCGGTAACGCGGTGATGAGCATCATCTCCACCACGATTCTGGGTGCAGGGCTGGAGCGCACCGGCGCGCTCAACCGGCTCGCGTCCTGGCTGCTGCGGCGCGGACACGGCGTCGAACAGCGCCTGCTGCTGCTGACCACGGCGATCGCCGGGCTCAACTCGTCCTTCATGCAGAACCCGTCGGTGATGGCGCTGTACCTGCCGGTCACCGCGCGCCTGGCCTCGCGCACCACGCTCAACCTGCAGCGCCTGCTGCTGCCGATCTGCTCGGCGATCGTGATGGGCGGCGCGCTGACCATGGTCGGCAACTCGCCGCTGATCCTGCTCAACGACCTGATGGTCTCGGCCAACAACAACCTGCCCTCGGGCATGGCCACGCTGGAGCCGCTGCGTATGTTCGCGCCGCTGCCGATCGGCGTGGCACTGCTGCTGGCCTCGCTGGCGTACTTCCGCTTCTACGGCGATCGCAAGCTGAAGGAGGAAACCACCGGCACTGCCAGCGCCGCGCCGGCCCGCACCGAGAGCTACTTCGCCAGCACCTACGGCATCGAGGGCGAGGTGTTCGAGCTCACCGTCAGCGCCGACAGCCCGCTGGTCGGCATGACCCTGGGCGAAGCCGAAGCGCTGCACGGCGCGCCGCTGATGCTGGCCCTGCAGACCGGCAACGACACGCGCCTGGCACCGCCGGCGGACATGCGCATCTGGGTGGGCAGCGTGCTGGGCGCGATGGGCGCGCGCCAGGACGTGGCGGACTTTTCGCAGAACCAGTTCCTGCGCCTGTCTTCGCGCCTGCGCCACTTCGGCGATCTGTTCAATCCCAGCCGCGCCGGTATCTCCGAAGCCGTGGTGCCACCGACCTCGCACTTCATCGGCAAGAGCGCGGCCGAGCTGGCGCTGCGCAAGAAGTCCGGCATCAGCCTGCTGGCGATCAACCGCGACAAGAAGGTGGTGCGCGAGGACGTGCGCAAGGTGCCGCTGCGCGCGGGCGACATGCTGGTGCTGCACAGCATCTGGCAGGACCTGGCCGCCACGGCCAAGAACGGCGACTTCGTCGTGGTCACCGATTACCCCAAGGGCGAGCAGCGGCCGCACAAGTTCAAGATCGCGATGGCGATCTTCGCCCTCACGATCATCATCGCGCTGACCTCGCGCCTGCCGGTCGCGCTGACCCTGATGACCGGCGTGGCCGGCATGCTGCTGACCGGAGTGCTGCGCATGGACGAGGCCTACGCCTCGATCAACTGGAAGACCGTGTTCCTCATGGCCGGCCTGATTCCGCTGGGCTGGGCGATGGACAGCAGCGGCGCGGCGGCCTGGGTCGCCGGCCACACGGTTGAACGCCTGCCCGAAGGCTTGCCGGTGTGGGTGCTGGAGATCGCCATCGCGCTGCTGACCACAGCATTCTCGCTGGTGATCAGCCACGTCGGCGCGACCATCGTGATGGTGCCGATGGCGATCAGCCTGGCACTGGCCGCCGGCGGCAATCCGACCGCGTTCGCGCTGATCACCGCGTTGTCGGCGTCCAACAACCTGATGACCGCCTCCAACCCGGTGGTGTCGATGATCACCGGCCCGGCCAACTACAACGCGCGACAGATGTGGCGCGTGGGTGGGCCGATGTCGCTGATCTACACCGTGGTGGTGGTCGGCATGGTCAACCTGATGTTCTGGTGGAGCAGCCGCGTCTGAGCGGCAACGAAGGAATTCACACGCATGGCATTGACCCTCAAGCTGCTGCAAGGCCAATTCGCGGTGTGCCGACTGCCGGCCGGCTCGGCGCTGCCGGCCTGGTTCGTCCACGGCGCCCTCTCGCACGTGAGCTGGACCGACGAGGAACTGTCCATCGTCTGCGACGAGGCGCATGTGCCCGAGGACGTGCAATGCGAACGCGGCTGGCGCAGCCTGATGCTGCACGGTCCGTTCGCCTTCGACCTGACCGGCATCCTGGCCCAGGTGCTGCTGCCGTTGGCCGCGGCCAACGTGGGCATCTTCGCGGTCTCGACCTTCGATACCGACTACGTGATGGTCAAGCAATCACAGTTGGCGACCAGCCTGGACGCATTGCGCGCCGCCGGCCACACCGTCAACGAGCCGATCGCGCGCTAGCTAATTAACCAGCGCGACCACGCCATCGCGCACCTGCACCGCGATCGCGCGCAAGGCTTCGCCGCGACACGGTCCGGCCAGGCACTGTCCACCTTGTAATTCGAACGTCGCGCCGTGCGCGGCGCACACCAGCTGACCGCTCTTGCTGAGCAAAAACTTGCCCGGCGCCCAGTCCAGCCGACGCCCGGCATGCGGGCAGACGTTGAGCCAGGCACGCACCTGCGCGCCATCGCGCAGCAGGATGAGCGATTCGGCAATGCCATCGATGACCGCCTCGGCCTCGGCCGGCACGCCATCGACCAGCGATTCGAAATCGGTCACATCCATGGGATTAACAAAGGTTTCACACACTCTCCGGGGAGGTGACCATACTGCGCCGACGGTTCCCAACCATTGTGTCACGCGCCCAATGATCCGCACCTTCTCCTTCGATGCCTCACGCCTGCGTGCTGTATTCGCACCGCGCAAGCCCCGCCACCCGCTGCTGCGCCTGGCCGTCGGCCTGCTCGGCCTGGGCGTGCTGTGCGTGCTGGTGTTCTTTGGTGTGTTCGTCGGTGCGGCCATGCTGGCGGCCGGCATGGCCTATCGCCTGCTGCGTCCGCGCCAGCGCGCCAGCGCACAGCAGCGCGTGGTGGAAGGCGAATACGAAGTCGTGCGCAAGCCGGCGCTGCCGCTCTCGCACTGAGTTCGCGTCCGCGCGATTACACTCCGGCATTCCCTAGCGTCAGTCAGGAATGCCTCGATGTCCGATGTGATTTCCGCGCCCGTGCAGGCGCGTGTGCCGGTGCGCGGCGGCGGCACGTTCCCCGTGCGTCGCATCTACTGTGTCGGCCGCAACTTCGCCGACCACGCCCGTGAAATGGGCGCCACCGCGCCGGCGTCCAAAGCCGATCGCGGCAACCCGACCTTCTTCGCCAAGCCGGCCGATGCGATCGTCATCGACGGCGCCGACGTGCCCTATCCGACCGGCACGTCCGACCTGCACCATGAAGTGGAACTGGTGGTCGCGCTCGGTACCGACGCACCGGCCGGCGTGCTGCCGCTGGAGGCCACCGACGCACTGATCTACGGCTATGGCATCGGCCTGGATCTGACCCGCCGCGACCTGCAGGCCGCCGCGAAGAAGGCCGGCCTGCCCTGGGACACGGCCAAGGGCTTCGATCATTCCGCGCCGATCAGCGAACTGGTCCCCGCCGCGCAGGTCACTGACCTGATGGCGCTCGGCGTGACGCTGACCGTCAACGGCACCCAGCGCCAGCACGCACCGTTGACCGACATGATCTGGGACGTGCCGGACATCCTGCACGAACTGTCCAAGCTCTACGCGCTCAAGGCCGGCGACCTGGTCTTCATGGGCACGCCTTCCGGCGTGGCGGCACTGCAAGCCGGCGATACCTTCGTCGGCAGCCTCGATGGCGTGGTGGACGTGCGCGGCACGATCACGGGTTGAGGACGCACGGTTGACCGCATGGCAACATCGCCCTGCGTTAGGCTTACCGTGAACTTCCCCCACCTTTAAGGAGACAGCCCATGGGCATGATCAGCGAATTCAAGACCTTCGCCATGCGCGGCAACGTGATCGACCTGGCGGTCGGTGTGGTGATCGGCGCGGCCTTCGGCAAGATCGTCACCTCGTTGGTCAACGACATCATCATGCCGCCGATCGGACTATTGATTGGTGGCGTGGATTTCTCCGCCCTGGTGCTGACCTTGCGCGATGCCGCGGTGGACGCAGCCGGCAAGGAGATTCCGGCGGTGACGATCAACTACGGCACCTTCATCAACATCGTCATCCAGTTCGTCATCGTGGCCTTCGCCATCTTCATGGTCGTGCGCACCATCAACCGCTTCAAGCACAAGGAAGAGGCCAAGCCGGAAGCTCCGGCGCCGACGCCGGAAGACGTGCTGCTGCTGCGCGAGATCCGCGATTCGCTGAAAAAGCAGCCGTAACGCTACGGCGCGAACGCTGGAAAACACGGGGCCGCGGGCTGTTAAGCTCGCGGCTCTTTTCTTTTCCCCTTGGAGCGCCCCCGCATGCGTCGTTCGATCCTCGCCAGTGCCCTGCTGTTGTGCACCGCGCTTCCCCTGCAGGCCGCCACCCCGACGACGATCCCCGATGCCGCGCTCAAGACCGCCGACACGCTGCGTGCGCAGGCGCTGGCCGACGACACCGGCTGGAAGGTCACAGAATCGCTGACCACCGAAGTCGGCCCGCGCCTGGCCGGCAGCGAAGCCGATGCCCGCGCCGTGGCCTGGGCACAGGCCAAGTTCAAGGAACTGGGCTTCGACAAGGTGTGGACCGAGCCGGTGACTTTCCCCAAGTGGGAGCGCCGCAGCGAAAACGCGCAGGTCACCGGCGCGCATGCGCAGCCGCTGGTGGTGACCGCGTTGGGCGGCAGCGCCGGCGGCACGGTCGAAGCGCAGATCGTGCGTTTCCCAGACCTGGCTGCGCTGCAGGCCGCGCCGGAAGGCTCGCTGGCCGGCAAGATCGCCTTCGTCGATTTCCAGATGCAGAAGAAGCTCGATGGCGGTGACTACCGCTACGGCGGCGGCATCCGCGGCCGCGGCCCGTCAGAGGCGATCAAGAAGGGCGCGCTCGGCTTCCTGATGCGTTCGGCCGGCACCACGCCGCATCGCGTGGTCAACACCGGCATCACCCGCTACGAGGCTGGACTGACGCCGATTCCTGCCGCCGCCGTGTCGATCCCCGATGCCGACCAGCTCGCACGCCTGGTCAAGCTGGGCCCGGTCACCGTGAAGCTGGCCCTGGACTGCGGCTGGGATGGCGAGGCGACCAGCTACAACGTGATCGGCGAGATCACCGGGCGCAGCAAGCCCAAGGAAATCGTGCTGACCGGCGGGCATCTGGACTCGTGGGATCTGGGCACCGGCGCGATCGACGACGCGGCTGGCATCGGCATCTCGATGGCCGCCGCGCACCTGGTCGCCAAGCAGCGCCCGGCCCGCACGATCCGCGTGGTGGCCTTCGCCAATGAGGAACAGGGCCTCTACGGCGGCCAGGCCTACGCCAAGGCGCACGCCAAGGAGATCAAACAGCACGTGATCGCGGCCGAAAGCGACTTCGGTGCCGGCCACATCTATGCCTTCGACAGCAATGCCGCCGACCACGCCAAGGGCGCGATCGAGGCGATTGCCGGCGCGCTCAAGCCGCTGGACGTGGCCCACAAGCCCGGCACCGGCGACCCGGAATCGGACATCGGTCCGATGGCGCAGCTGGGCATGACCTGGGCGTTCCTGGGCCACGACGGCACCAATTACTTCGACCTGCACCACAACGCCGACGACACCCTGGACAAGATCGACCCGAAGGACCTGGCCCAGAATGTCGCCGCCTACGCGGTGTTCCTGTACCTGGCCTCGGAGGCCAAGGGTGATTTCGGCAGCACGCCCAAGGCCGCCCCGGCCAAGCCGGGCCACTGAACCGCCCACGCACACACGCACACACGCAGGCACCGGCGGCCGCGCGCATTGTCTTGCGGTCCGCCAGCGCCGAAAATGCCTCCCTCACTTGAAGAAGACCCGATCCTGATGACCTCGAAGAACACCCAGCACCTGGCCGACATCGCCGAGGCCAAGGCCAAGCTCGCCGAAGAACTGCGCAAGCTGGAAGAGCAGGAAGTGGCCCTGCGCGGCCAGCAGTCCGTCGAAGCGTTCGAGCAGATCACCGCGCTGCTGAAGGATTTCGCCGAGCACTTCAGCAGCAAGCAGAAGGCCGAGATCGCCGGTTTCGTGGTCTCCGGCGCCAAGCCGAAGAAGGCCACCGGCGGTTCGCGCCAGGAAGTGGCCGCCAAGTACTGGCTGCCGCACACCGGCGAGACCTGGACCGGCCGCGGCCGTCCGCCGCGCGCCTTCGCCGCATGGGAAGGCACCGCCGCCTACACCGAGTGGAAGAAGAACCACCCGGACGACAAGTTCCCGAAGTTTCCGGGATAAGCAAAAAGGCCGGGGATTCCCGGCCTTTTTCCTAGCGGTCTTGCGAAGTTGATCGATCTAATTGGACCGATATCCCTCCCGCCTTAGAGAAACAGATACTTCCACCGTGCGGGCATCAACGATGCCCATCAGGGGCCAGATCGCGGTTGATCAGTCCTTGTGGGAATCGTCGGATCCCAAGCGAACGTGACTGATGCTGATGAGAAAGCCATCGCTTTCGGCCTACTCAAGCGCGGCGACTGCATGCGCAAAATCTTCCCCAGCCGGCAATCGGTTAATCAGCCTTATGGGCAACCACTCGTGGGGTCCGTCCCATTCAATCTAAAGCCGCTCAGCTTCCCGAGATCCATCACTCAGTGCGGTGGATCGGTTGCGGGCACTTCAACGATCCTCGGCATGCCCGCCTGCAGCGGACCCATCATCCAGCCAACCCATTGATGTCGCCGGCCTGCGGGATCGGGCATGGCGATGCCCCTGACGACACCATCGGGATCCACCAGTAGCATTCGCCGCTGGTTCGAACGCAGCAGGAACGTCACCTTTCGTCCAGATGCGCCGATCAAATTCTGCACGGGCAACACGCTTTCAGCGTAAGCCTCCGAGCGACTTTCCGGACTGTCGAGCCAGGAATGACCTAGCCAGTGCGGCGCCTGGTCTGCAAACATTGCAGCATTCGCGCCTTTGAGCAGCGGAATAGCCTTGGCGATATCGCCGGGCGCGCTCTCGCCTTGACCCTCTTCAGCGTCCACGATGCCCATGGTCGCGGCCAGAGCGTTTCTGGTTGCCGTGGTCCGCAAGCCTTCGGCAAGACGCCACATCCACACCTCACTGGGAAGCAGTAACAGGGCGGTGGCCAGAACAAAAGCGGCGGATCGGGTCCATGCCAACGGCCGCCCGACCAACGCCAGCAGCAGGCCGGACCAGAACAAGCTGGACCAAACCACGTATCTCGGCGCAAGCAGCTGGTCAGGATGCGATTGAAGATAAGGGAATCTCACGACGGCGATCAAAGCCGCCACGGTCAATGCAAAACTGGAAAGCCCAAGGCCCAGGCTCGACACGCGCGATGGGGCCTTCCATGCCTTCCATAGCTCTAGGCAATACCAGCAACCACCTAGCAACCCCAGCAGGAAATGCGGCCATCGCGGCAACATCACAGAACCGAACATTTCCTGATACGCCGCTGCGATCAGGATCGCGATACCCCTCAGATGACCGGGAAGATTGTTAGCCACCTCTGAGTCCAGCATGGGCCAGCCAACATAGATGGCCGGGCCGCTCAGCCACGACACGAGTGAAAAGAGCTGATGCCCCGGGCGGAACAGGAGTGCGCCGGAAGAATCGCCAGTCAAATGCAACAACACCAGAGTCAGAAGGGCGCCTGTGATCAACACCAGCCATGGGGTCACCCCTGCGCGCCGGACCAGAAGGACCGCGGCAAATCCGCCAAACACGGCAATACCGCTCCCGAAGGAGAAGGCTGCCGCGAGGCCACAAGCACAGGCACCAACGACTTTTCCCGGACGCAGGTCAGCTGCGGTCAACAACGCGATGCCATAGACCAGGAACAGCACAACGCTGTAGGCGTGGACGGTTTCGTTGGCATGGCTGAGCGCGCGCTCATTACCAAGCCAAAACAAGCCAATGCACAACGACAGCAGCCCGGCGATCTGTGTCTCAGAAGCGGGAAGCTCTCGAATCATCTTCCAGCCAAACCACACTGACGCCAGCAAGAAAGCGATGCCACTGCCGACCTGCAGCCACTGATTGGCCTTGAAAAGGCGCAGTTCAATGACACGGACGATGTTGGGGATCAACTCGTGATGACCGTTATCCGGCGTCAGGATATCGGCGGGAAATCCCCGCTGAAGAAAGTGGGCCAAAAATCTCCAGGCATCGGCATAAGGTACGCCCGGAGATAGCACCATCAGATAAAGCCCGATACCTGCATATACCAGAATCAGTACCAGTGAGAACCGTTCAACGAGGCTTCGTTTCGACCAATACCCTGCAATCACTTAGCGCTTCCCAATCCAGAGCCAAATGCGGTGCTGCTCGCCCACTGCGCCAGCAGCACCGCCGTGGCCGAGGCCACGTTGAGGCTTTCCACGCGGCCGCTGCCGGGAATGGATAGCGACAGGTCGCACTGCGTGGCCAGGCCACGGTCCATGCCCTCGCCTTCTGCCCCCATCACGTAGACCAGGCGCTGCGGCAACGTGGTGGCGAACAGATTCTCGCCGCCGTCGACCAGCGTGGCCGCCAGATTGAAACCGGCCGCGCGCAGCTGGGCGAACGCCGTGGCGCTGTCGCCAGCCTGCACGAGTTGCACTGCTTCGGCGCCGCCTTCGGCCACGCGCGCGGCCGCGCCGGACAGCGCCAGCGGCGAATCCTGCGGCAGCAGCAGGCCGGCCACGCCGAAGTGCGCGGCCGAGCGCAGGATCGCGCCGAAGTTGTGTGGGTTGCCCACGCCATCCAGCCACAGCGCCAGCGCAGGGCCCGCCGGCTGCGCGGCGATCCAGTCGGCCAGCGATACCGGGGCGCGGCGCAGCACGTCGGCGACCACGCCTTCGTGGTGCGCGCTGGATGCCAGCTTGTGCAGGTCCGCCTCCTCGACCACGCGATAGCCGACGCGGTTGGCGACGCACCAGGCCAGGATCGGCTTGAGCGCGTGCACGCGCGCCTGGGTCAGGTACAGCTTGCGCAGCGCCTCGGGTCGCGCCTCGAACAGCGCGCGCACGGCGTTGAGGCCGTACAGGCGCACTTCCTCGCCACGGCGCGACGGGCGCGGCGCATGCTCGTCGGCAAGCTGTCCGCCAACAGGCGCGTGCTCACGCGGTGGCCGGGCGCCGGGTTCGCGCCGCGGGGGAAGTTTCTGCCAGGGTCCAGCCATTGCTCAGTTCGCCTTCTTCTCGTTCCACAGCTCGGCGTGCTTGATGCCGAGCTTGTCGGGGTCGAAGACCGGATCGAGGCCGGCCTTCTTCTGCTGTTCGTAATCGCGCAGGGCCAGCAGGGCCGGCTTCTGCAGGATCAGGATGGCAATGATATTCAGCCAGGCCATCAAACCGACACCGATATCGCCCAGGCCCCAGGCCAGCTCCGCGCTGCGCACCGAGCCGTAGGCCACCGCCGCCATCAGTGCGATGCGCAGGACCAGGGTCAGCCACGGCCGATGCACCTTGCGGTTGATGTAGGCGATGTTGGTTTCGGCCATGTAGTAGTAGGCGACGATGGTGGTGAAGGCGAAGAACAGCAGCGCGATCGCCACGAAGCCCGCACCCCAGCCCGGCAGCACCGTTTCCACCGCGGCCTGGGCGAAAGTCGGGCCCGCCGCGGCGCCGGGCAGGCCTTCATACAGGAATCCGCCGGCCGGATTGGCCACGTTGTACATGCCGGTGGAGATGATCAGGAACGCGGTGGCCGAGCACACCAGCAGCGTGTCCACATAGACCGAGAACGCCTGCACGTAGCCCTGCTTGGCCGGATGCGAGACCTCGGCGGCGGCGGCGGCGTGCGGGCCGGTGCCCTGCCCGGCTTCATTGGAATAGATGCCGCGCTTGACGCCCCACTGCACCGCCAGGCCCAGCACCGCGCCGAAGCCCGCTTCCATGTTGAACGCGCTGCGGAAGATCAGGCCGAACACCACCGGCACCTGGCCCAGGTTGGTGAACAGCACGTACAGCGCCATCAGCATGTAGCCGGCGGCCATGAACGGCACCACGAACTCGGCGAAGCGCGCGATGCGCTTGACCCCGCCGAAGATGATGAAGCCCAGCGCGACCACCACGCACAGCGCGGTGATCCAGGTGGGGATGCCCCAGGCGGTGTTCATGCCCTGGGCGATGCTGTTGGCCTGCACGCCCGGCAGCAGCAGGCCGGCGGCCACCACCATCACCACGGCAAAGGTCCAGGCATACCAGCGCTGGCCCATCGCCTTTTCGATGAAGTACGCCGGGCCACCGCGGTACTGGCCGGAAGGATCGCGCTCCTTGTAGATCTGGCCCAGCGTGGACTCGATATAGGCAGTGGACGCGCCCAGGAAGGCGACCATCCACATCCAGAACACCGCGCCCGGCCCGCCGGAGGCAATCGCCGTGGCCACGCCGGCGATGTTGCCGGTGCCGACGCGCCCGGACAGCGACATCGCCAGCGCCTGGAACGAGGACACGCCGGCGGCCGACGACTCGCCCTTGAACATCAGCCGGATCATCTCGAAGAAGCCACGCACCTGCATGAAGCGCGTGCGCAGCGAGAAATACAGGCCCGCGCCCAGGCATAGATAGACCAGCGCCGGGCTCCAGATGATGTCGTTGAGGGTCGAGACAAGCGTTTCCACCGGCAGTGGGCTCCGTGATCGTGGCGGCAAGGGGGACAGGCGCACGCGGCGCCTGCATCCACACCTTACCCGAAGCGCCTCGGCGTGCCGCTCAACCTGACGGCGGCGACACCTGCGCGAAGCTGCGCAGGTCGTGCACGCGCCCACGCTTGACCACCGCGCAGCGCAGCGTGCCTTCCTCGGTGAAACCGTTCTTCAGCAGCACGCGCGCCGAAGCCGGATTGGTGTCCAGCACGTGTGCGCCGAGCCGGTAGAGCCGCAGCTCGCGCATCGCCCACGGCACGTACAGCGCCACCGCACGCGTCATCAGGCCCTGGCCCCAGTGCGTGCGGCCGAGCCAGTACCCCAGCTCGGCGCTATGCGCGCGTTCGCCGCTGCCCGGACGCGCGGCAATGCTGCCGCAGGCCTGGCCGTCCACTTCGATGGCCAGCACCGGGTGGGCCAGGTCGACCACGCGACCGGAGAAGAAGCGCTCGGCGTCGGCGCGCGTATACGGCGAAGGAAAGCGGTCGCTGACCCGCGCGGCGACCTGTTCGTCATCGGCGTGGCGCAGCAGTGCGTCGAGATCGTCGGTGCGCCAGCGACGCAGGACGAAGCCTTCGCCCTCCAGCCGCAGGTCGCGCCAGCGAGCCGCACCGTAGTCGGAATGGTCGTGCGGGGCGGTGTGCATGGTCCACGCTCGCGTCGATACCGGACGAGGCCGCAGTGTGCCGCAAACCCACGGTGGGAGCCGCTTCAGCGGCGATGAGGCTTTATCCGGAAAGCCCTATCGCCGCTAAAGCGGCTCCCACGAGATTCATCGCCAGATCAATCCAGACCGAGCTCAATCAGGACGCGGGCGACCATCTGCTCGGTGGTTTCCTGGTCGGCCAGCAGGTGCAGCTCCGGCGATTCCGGCGCTTCGTAGGGCGAATCGATGCCGGTGAAGTTGGGAATCTTGCCGGCGCGCGCCTTGGCGTACAGGCCCTTGACGTCGCGCGCTTCGGCCACGGCCAGCGGCACGTCGACGAACACCTCGATGAACTCGCCCGGCGCGAAGCGCTCGCGTGCCATCTGGCGTTCGGCGCGGAACGGCGAGATGAAACTCACCAGCACGATCAGGCCGGCATCGGTCATCAGGCGCGCGACTTCGGCCACGCGGCGGATGTTCTCCACGCGATCCTCGTCGGTGAAGCCGAGGTCGCGATTCAAGCCGTGGCGCACGTTGTCGCCATCGAGGATGAAAGTGTGGTGGCCGAGCGCGTGCAGGCGCTTGTCGACCAGGTTGGCGACGGTGGATTTACCCGCACCGGACAGGCCGGTGAACCACAGCACCTTCGGTTCCTGCGCCTTGATCCGCGCACGCGCGGCCTTGTCCACGTCCAGGTGCTGCCAGTGCACATTGCCGGCGCGGCGCAGGGCGAAATCCAGCGTGCCGGCGGCGACGGTGGCGTTGGTCTGGCGATCGATCAGGATGAAGCCGCCCAGCGCGCGATTGCGTGCGTAAGGCTCGAACGCGATCGGCTCGTCCAGCGACAGGTTGCAGACGCCGACTTCGTTCAATTCCAGGCGCTTGGCGGCCAGTTCTTCCTGGCTGTTCACGTCGATGCGGTGCTTGATCTCGCTGACGCTGGCCGACACGGTGCGCGCGCCGATCTGCAGCCAATAAGGGCGACCGGGCAGCAGCGCGGCATCGTCCATCCACAGCACGTGCGCGGCGAACTGGTCGGAGACTTCCGGCGGATCCTCGGCGGCCGCGATCACATCGCCGCGGCTGATGTCGATCTCATCGGCGAGCGTCAGCGTCACCGCCCGCCCGGCGCGTGCGAACTGCACTTCGCCATTGGCATCGAAGACCTTGGCCACGGTCGAGCGCCGCGACGATGGCAGCACCACGACCGCATCGCCCGGCTGCACACGGCCGGCGGCGATCGTGCCGGCGAAGCCACGGAAATTCTGGTGCGGGCGATTCACGTACTGCACCGGCAGGCGCAGACCGCTATCGGCGCCATGCGCGTCCAGCTGCACCGTATCCAAGTGTTCGATCAGGCTCGGGCCGGTGTACCAGGGTGTGTTGGCCGAGCGACTGGAAAGGTTGTCGCCGGCCAGCGCCGACAGCGGGATGCACTGCACCTGGGCGATGCCCAGCTGCGCAGCCAGCGCGCGGTAGTCGCGGGTGATCGCGTCGAACACGGCGGGGTCGTAGCCGACCAGATCCATCTTGTTCACCGCCAGCACCACCTGCGAGATCCCCAGCAGCGAGACGATGTAGCTGTGCCGGCGGGTCTGGGTGAGCAAGCCCTTGCGCGCGTCCACCAGCACCACCGCGACATCGGCGGTCGAGGCGCCGGTGGCCATGTTGCGCGTGTACTGCTCGTGTCCGGGGCAGTCGGCGACGATGTACTTGCGCCGGTCGGTATCGAAGTAGCGGTAGGCCACGTCGATGGTGATGCCCTGCTCGCGCTCGGCGGCCAGGCCGTCCAGCAGCAGCGCGTAGTCGATGCCCGCGCCCTGAGTGCCGTGGCGGCGGCTGTCGTTTTCCAGCGCGGCCAATTGATCGTCGAACAAGCGCTTGCTGTCGTACAGCAGTCGACCGATCAGCGTGCTCTTGCCGTCGTCCACGCTGCCACAGGTAATGAAGCGCAGCAGCGGCTTGGCTTCGTGTTGCTTGAGGTAGGCGGCGATGTCGGTGTGGCTGGTCATCAGAAGTAGCCCTCCAGCTTCTTCTTCTCCATCGAGGCGGTGGGGTCGTGGTCGATCACCCGGCCCTGGCGTTCGGAGCTGGTGGCCACCAGCATCTCGGCGATGATCTTCTCCAGCGTGTCGGCATCCGATTCGACCGCGCCGGTCAGCGGATAGCAGCCCAGCGTGCGGAAGCGGACCGATTTGATCATCGGCACTTCGCCGTCCTTGAGCGGCAGGCGGTCATCGTCGACCAGAATCAGGGCGCCATCGCGCTCGACCACCGGGCGCTCCGCAGCCAGGTACAGCGACGGCACCGGGATCTGCTCGCGGAAGATGTAGAGCCAGATGTCCAGCTCGGTCCAGTTGGACAGCGGGAAGGCACGGACGCTCTCGCCGGTGTGGATGCGCGGGTTGTAGGCGTTCCACAGCTCCGGGCGCTGGTTCTTGGGGTCCCAGCGGTGCTTGTCGTTACGGAAGGAGAACACGCGCTCCTTGGCGCGGGATTTCTCCTCGTCGCGGCGGGCGCCGCCGATGGCCGCATCGAACTTGTAGTGATCCAGCGCCTGCTTCAGGCCCTGGGTCTTCATGATGTCGGTGTGGACGGTGGCACCGTGGCTGATCGGGCCCACGTTCTGGGCCACGCCGTCCGGGTTGATGTGCACGCGCAGGTCCACGCCCGTTTCTGCGGCCCGCTGGTCGCGGAAGGCGATCATCTCGCGGAACTTCCAGCGGGTGTCCACGTGCAGCAGCGGGATCGGCGGCCGAGCCGGGGCGAAGGCCTTGAGCAGCAGGTGCAGCAGCACCGAGCTGTCCTTGCCCACCGAATACAACAGCACCGGATTGCGGAACGCCGCGGCGACCTCACGCAGGATGTGGATGCTTTCGGCTTCCAGCCGGTCGAGGTGGGACAGGGGTTCAGCAGCGGTCATGTGCAGGCGCGCGAAGGGAAAGGCAGCCGGCGCAAGGGTATCAGCGCCGTGATGGCGGGCCTTGCCGGTGGCGCCGCAGTATCGGCACCGCTTATGCCCTGGCGAAATAAGCTGGGGGCATAAGCCCATAACCCTGCATCCTTTCAGGCCTGTGACACGCAGGCCTAGCATCGGCACTCCACGAAACCGCCTTTGGATCTGCGATGTCCGCTGCACCTCCCGCGTTGGCCGCCGGCCCCTTGCCCGATGACCGCAAGGCGCTGCTGGCGCGCGTGGTCGAAGGCCTGGACAGCGCCTCGCTGTGGTGGCTGTCCGGCTTCACCGCCGGCCTGGCCCAGGCCGCCCACCCGGCTCCGCACCTGGCCCTGCTGCAGGGTTCGGCCGCGGCGGTGGCCCCGGCGGCCAGCGCCGGCGAGCGCGCCACGGTCCTCTACGGCAGCCAGACCGGCAACGCCAAGCGCGCCGCCGAAGCGCTGGTCGCCGAGCTGGAAGGCGCCGGCCTGGCCGTCCGCCTGGCCCGCGCAGACACCTACGCTACCCGCGAGCTGGCTAGCGAACGCCTGCTGTACCTGGTCATCAGCACCCAGGGCGAAGGCGATCCGCCGGACGATTCCATCGGCTTCACCGAATTCCTTAACGGCCGCCGCGCGCCCAAGCTGCCGGACCTGAAGTTCGCCGTGCTGGGCCTGGGTGATTCGAGCTACGCCGATTTCTGCGGCATCTCCAAGCGCCTGGACGCGCGCCTGGCCGAGCTGGGCGCCACGCGCCTGTTCGACGCCGGCGAAGCCGACCTGGACATCGACACCGTCGCCCTGCCCTGGCGCGCCCTGGCGCTGGAGCAGGCGAAGAAGACGCTGAAGACCGCCGCGCCGGCCACCGGCGCCACGGTCACGCCGCTGCGTCCGGCCGCAGCGTCGGCGCCGGTGTACTCGCACAGCGCGCCGTTCTCGGCCGAAGTGCTGGCCAACCAGCCGATCAGCGGCCGCAACTTCAAGGGCCCGGCCTTCGGCCAGCACGGCGCCAGCGACAAGCAGGTGCGCCACATTGAGTTCTCGCTGGAAGGCAGCGGGCTGACCTACCTGCCGGGCGACGCGCTGGGCTTTGTCCATCGCAATCCCGACGCCGTGGTCGAGCCGGTGCTGGACGCCCTGTCGCTGGACGGCAACGCCAGCCTGCGCATCGACGGCACCGAGCGCAGCCTGCGCGACTGGCTGGCCGGCCATCGCGAACTCACCAAGCTTTCGCGCCCGTTCCTGGCCGCGCACGCCGCCCAGGCCAAGGCCAGCGAGCTCAACGACCTGCTGGCGCCGGGTCGCAACGCCGATTTCTCCGCGCTGCTGGGCAGCCACCAGCTGGTCGACGTGCTGCGTCGCTGGCCGGCCGAGTGGGAGGCCGAAAGCCTGCTGACCGCGCTGCGTCCGCTGGCACCGCGCCTGTATTCGATCGCCTCCAGCCGCGCCCGCGTCGGCGACGAGGTGCACCTGACCGTGGACGAGCTGCGCTACACCGCGCACGGCAGCGAGCACGTCGGCTCGGCCAGCGGCTTCCTCGCCAACCTGGCCGAAGGCGACCACGCGCCGGTCTACATCGAAACCAACGACCGCTTCCGCGTGCCGGCCGATGCCTCGCGCGACATCCTGATGGTCGGCCCGGGCACCGGCGTGGCGCCGTTCCGCGCCTTCGTGCAGGAGCGTGCCGAGACCGGCGCGACCGGGCGCAACTGGCTGTTCTTCGGCACCCAGCACTTCAACAGCGGTTTCCTCTATCAGAGCGAGTGGCAGGAAGCGCTCAAGCGCGGCGAACTCAACCGCCTGGACCTGGCGTTCTCGCGCGACCAGGCGCAGAAGCTTTACGTGCAGCATCGCCTGCGCGAGCGCGGCCGCGAGGTCTATGACTGGCTGCAGTCCGGCGCGCACTTCTACGTGTGCGGCTCGATCGCCATGGGCAAGGACGTGCACGCCGCGCTGCAGGACATCGTCATCGAACACGGCGCGCTGGATAGCGAAGCCGCCCACGACTACCTCACCACTTTGCAGACCGAAGGACGCTACAGCCGCGACGTCTACTAAGACCTCGTCAGCCAACGATCATGAGCAACCATTCCGTCGAAGACATCAAGGGCCAGAGCCGCCGCCTGCGTGGCAGCCTGCTGGAAAGCCTGGCCGACCAGGTCACCGGCGCGCTGCGCGAGGACGACCAGACGCTGATCAAGTACCACGGCAGCTACCAGCAGGACGACCGCGACATCCGCGATGAGCGCCGTCGCCAGAAGCTGGAGCCGGCCTACCAGTTCATGATCCGCACGCGCACGCCGGGCGGCGTCATCACGCCAGAGCAGTGGATCAAGCTGGATGCCATCGCTACCGAGTACGGCAACCACTCGCTGCGCGTCACCACGCGCCAGGCGTTCCAGTTCCACGGGGTCATCAAGCGCGAATTGAAATCGACGATGCAGGCGATCAACGCCGCGCTGATCGATACGCTGGCCGCCTGCGGCGACGTCAACCGCAACGTGCAGGTCGCGGCCAACCCGCTGCTGTCCGATGCGCACGCCACGCTCTACGCCGATGCGGCCGCGACTTCCGAGCACCTGCTGCCCAACACCCGCGCCTATTACGAGATCTGGCTGGACGAGGAAAAGGTCGCCGGCGCCGGCGAGGAGACCGAGCCGGTCTACGGCGACAAGTACCTGCCGCGCAAGTTCAAGATCGGCTTCGCGCTGCCGCCGATCAACGACGTGGACGTGTTCGCCAACGACCTGGGTTTCATCGGTATCACCGGTGACGATGGCCAGATCGCCGGCTATAACGTGAGCCTTGGCGGCGGCATGGGCGCTTCCCACGGCGATGCGGAAACCTACCCGCGCGTGGCCGATGTAGTCGGCTTCATCACCCGCGAACAGCTGCTGGATGTCGCTACCGCGGTGGTCACCACCCAGCGCGATTACGGCAACCGCGCCGTGCGCAAGCGCGCGCGCTTCAAGTACACGATCGACGACAAGGGCCTGGACTTCATCAAGGCGCAGATCGAGGAACGTGCCGGCGTGACCTTCCAGCCGGCGCGTGCATTTTCCTTCGATCACAACGGCGACCGCTATGGCTGGACCCAGGGCACCGATGGCCGCTGGCACCTGACCCTGTCGATCTCCGCCGGCCGCATCGCCGACGTGGGCGCGGCCACGCATCTGACCGGCCTGCGCGAAATCGCCGTGCTGCTGCAGGGCACCGATGCCAGCGGCGAGTTCCGCATGACGTCCAACCAGAACCTGGTGATCTCCAATATCAGCGAGCACCACAAGGTCGCCATCGATGCGCTGGTGCAGCAGCACGGCCTGGATGCCGGCAATGCGTTGCCGACCGCGCTGGCCCGCAAGGCAATGGCCTGCGTGGCGCTGCCGACCTGCGGCCTGGCCATGGCCGAAGCCGAGCGCTATCTGCCCGAGTTCAGCGACAAGCTGCAGCCGCTGCTGGAAAAACACGCATTGACCGAAGCACCGATCGTGCTGCGCATCTCCGGTTGCCCCAACGGCTGCTCGCGCCCGTACCTGGCCGAGATCGCCCTGGTGGGCAAGGCACCCGGCCGTTACAACCTGATGCTCGGCGGCGACCATCGCGGCCAGCGCCTCAACACGCTGTATCGCGAAAACATCACCGAAGACCAGATCCTCGGCGAACTGGACCCGCTGTTCGGCCGCTACGCGAGCGAGCGCATCGCCGACGAAGGCTTCGGCGATTTCCTGCATCGCGCCGGCGCGATCGACCTGCCGCCCTATCCCACCAACCGTTCGATCCCTGTGGAACTGCACGCATGACCGCGCTGCCCGCCAACGACGATCCCCACGAGACCACTGCGCCCGACAGTGTTGACCTGGACAAGGCCAACACCGCGCTCGAGACGATGAGCGCGCAGGCGCGCGTGGCCTGGGCCCTGGAACACGGACCCGCGCAGGCGGTGCTCTCGTCCAGCTTCGGCGCGCAGTCGGCGGTGACCCTGCACCTGGTCACCCAGCAGAAGCCGGATATCCCGGTGATCCTGATCGACACGGGCTACCTGTTCCCGGAGACGTACCGCTTCGCCGATGAGCTGATCGAGCGGCTCAAGCTCAACATCAAGATCTTCCGCCCGCTGGTCAGCCGCGCCTGGATGGAAGCGCGCCATGGCCGCCTGTGGGAACAGGGCGTGGTGGGCATCGAGCAGTACAACAGCCTGCGCAAGGTCGAGCCGATGCGCCGTGCCCTGGACGAGCTGGACGCCGGCACCTGGTTCACCGGCCTGCGCCGCCAGCAGGCCACCAGCCGCACCCACACGCCGATCGTGCAGCTGCGCGGGCAGCGCTGGAAGGTCAGCCCGATCGCCGACTGGACCGATCGCGACATCTGGCAGTACATGAAGGCCAACGACCTGCCCTATCACCCGCTGTGGGAAGAAGGCTACGTCTCGATCGGCGACTTCCACACCACCCGCCGCTGGGAGCCGGGCATGCGCGAGGAAGACACACGCTTCTTCGGCCTCAAGCGTGAATGCGGTATCCACGAGCAGCTATGACGCCACACGTTGCATCTCTCTCCCCTTAAGGGCCGGCAGGAGCGCCGGCCCTTTTTTTTGCGTGGCCAAAGCCGCTGCAACAGCGCGTCCCAGGCGCCATGGCGCGGGACAACATCCGCTGGCGTATTGATCGGGTTACTGTGCGGGCCTCGCTTCGGGACCCGCGCATGACCACACCACGCGACTATTTCGAACACGTCCGCCAACCGCCTTCCGCACCGCTGGAAGGACCGGTCAACGCCTGGACCACCTGCGTCGGCGCGCACCTGGGCCAGCAGCGCGAGGCGCTGTGCTGGGTGGACCTGCAGCGCCAGGTGCGGCGCTACACCTTCGAGGAACTGGATGGCTGGTCGGCGCAGTTCGCCCACCTGCTGGTCGCGCGCGGGCTCAAGCCCGGCGACGTGGTGGCCGGGCTGCTGCCGCGCCGGCTGGAACTGCTGATCGTGATCCTGGGCACCTGGCGCGCCGGTGGCGTCTACCAGCCGCTGTTTACCGCGTTCGGGCCCAAGTCGCTGGAGCATCGCCTGTCCACCAGCGGTGCCAGGCTGGTGGTCTCCGCGCGCGACCAGCGCGCCAAGCTGGACGAGATCGCCACCACCGCCCAGATCCTCACCTTGGACGCGGACGGCGAGGAGCATTTCTGGCGTGCGATGGACAGCCTGCCGACCGCGTTCGACCCGGTCCCGCTGACCCGCGAAGACCCGTGCATGATCATGTTCACCTCCGGCACCGTCGGTGCGCCCAAGGGGCTGATGGTGCCGCTGCACGGGCTGGACGTGATGGCCACGTACATGCGCGAGGCCGTG
The DNA here is from genome assembly GCF_900109775.1 of Pseudoxanthomonas sp. GM95. GTDB lineage: Bacteria > Pseudomonadota > Gammaproteobacteria > Xanthomonadales > Xanthomonadaceae > Pseudoxanthomonas_A. Next base: position 366,447 of record NZ_FOAX01000001.1, on the reverse strand, counting down.
GACCTGCGCGCCGACGACACGCTCTGGAACATCGCCGACCCGGGCTGGGCCTACGGCCTGTACTACGGCATCGCCGGGCCGCTGGCGCTGGGCCATTCGACGACTTTCCACGAGGGCCCGTTCACCGTTGAGAGCTGCTACGCCACCATCGCCCAGCTGGGCGTGACCAACCTGATGGGCGCGCCCACCGCCTACCGCATGCTGATGGCCGCCGGCGACGCGCCTGCCGCGGCGGTCAAGGGCCAGCTGCGTGCGGTCAGCAGTGCCGGCGAGCCGCTCAACCCGGAAGTGATCCGCTGGTTCGACAAGGCGCTGGGCACGCTGATCCACGACCACTACGGCCAGACCGAGACCGGCATGACCCTGTGCAACCACCACGCGCTGGCCCATCCGGTGCAGGCCGGCAGCGCCGGCTATCCGCTGCCTGGGTATCGACTCGAAGTTTTAGGCGAAGACGGCAAGCCGCAGCCGGTCGGCACGCCGGGCATGCTGGCGGTGCACATCGCCGATTCGCCGGCGCTGTTCTTCCGCGGCTACTGGCAGGCGGACACGCAGCCGTTCAAGGACGGCTGGTACCTCACCGGCGATACGGTCGAGCGCAATGACGACGGCAGCATCGCCTTCGTCGGTCGCAGCGACGATGTGATCACCTCGGCTGGCTATCGCATCGGCCCGTTCGACGTGGAGAGTTGCCTGCTCGAACACCCCGACGTGGTCGAGGCCGGCGTGGTCGGCAAACCCGATCCCGAGCGCCTGGAGCTGGTGAAGGCCTACGTGGTGCTGCGCGCCGGTGCCGCGGGCAGCGACGCGCTGGCCACCGAATTAGCCCAGTACGTGAAGCAGCGCCTGTCCGCACACGCCTACCCGCGCGAGATCGCCTTCGTCAACGAATTGCCCAAGACCCCCAGCGGCAAGATACAGCGGTTTTTGCTGCGCAACCAGGCCAAAGCCGAGCTGGAACAGGCCAGCACCTCGCCGGCCTGAGCAACAGCGACGTCAGGTACCCGACGGTGCGTCGGGCATCGGCGGCGCCACCAGCGGCACCTTCTCGCCGCAGGCCAGGCATTTGCGATACGCCGGCCCATGGCCCTTGCGGCGCGGGCGCGACAGCAGGCCGCCGCAGTGGCAGCGGCCCTGTTCCATCCCGCGCAGCCACAGGTACAGGCGCCAGCTGGCCAGCATCGCCCAGACAAAGCCCAAGCCCGTGCCCAGCAAGGCCAGCAGCGAGCCGGCCTGGCGCGCGCCGTGCACGCCCAGCAGGCCGTCGGCGTGTTCGACCGCGAACGAGGCCAGCCAGCCGCCGATCACCAGTACTGGGGCCGGCGCGTAAAGGCGCGCCACCATCATCGACATCCGCTTCATTTCCACACCCCCTGTGCGTCGCGCGAGACCGGCCTGCAGAGCAGGCGAGGCTACATCTTCATGCCCGGCATGTCGTGGTCATGGGAAGACGGCATGGCACCCAGCGGCATGACCTTGAACTGCACCACCTGCGGCGCGGCATGGGCGAAGCGCAGCGTCGCGGTGACCACCTGCCCGGCCACCAGCGGCTTGCGCGGCGCGATGAACATCAGGTGGGTGCCCGACGGCGCCAGCGCGACGGTTCCCCCGGCAGGCAATGCGACGCCATAGTCGAGCTTGCGCATGCGCATCACGCCGCCCTGCATGTCGCTGCTGTGCAGCTCGACGCGTTCGGCCGCATCGCTGCTGATCGACAGCAGGCGGTCGGGCTGGGCGCCGTGGTTGATCACGGTCAGATAGCCCGCAGCGGTCGGCGCCTGCGGCGGCGTGGCACGCATCCAGGCGTTGCTGACCTGCACGCCTGCAGGCGTGGCGCCGTGGGCGAACGCGGACAGCAACAACAACGCCGCGGTGAAGACGGGTTTCAACATGAGCCTTGCCTCTCCTCAAGGAATGCGGCGCATACCGGCGCCGCGACGGTCCTACGATACAAAGCCACGCACGTGCTGTGCGTGGGCACGCGTTACGTCGATACCGCGCGGCGCTGGCGCCGCATCACCCAGCCGAGGTCCACTGCCAGCATCAGCAGCAGCGACAGCCCGACCAGCGGAAACAGCACGCCACCGATCACCAGCAGGCCGACCACCACCTTCAATGCCCGCGGTTGCGCGGGTAGCGGCGGCACGCCGAGCGATCCGCTTGGGCGACGCTTCCACCACATCACCGCCGCGCTCACGCACAGCAGCACGATGCAGGCGCAGGCCAGCACCAGCAGCAGCTGGTTGAGCCAGCCGAATTCCTGGCCCATGTGCACGTTGATGCTCCATTCCAGCGCCTTGGCCAGCGGACCGTAGTCGGCGTAATCCATGTCCAGCAGCACTTGGCCGCTGTACTGATCCAGATGCACCACGCGCTGGCGATGCAGGTCGTCCGGATAGACCGAGGCGGTATAGACCCCGCGCGCACCCTGCGGCAGCGACACGCTGTAGCCCGGCGCAAGTCCGCGCAAGTCGAACTGTTTCAGCGCTGCATCCAGCCCGATCGCGCCGGCCTGCGGTGCGCTGGCGCCCATCGCCATGCCGCCGTGGCCGGCGTGTTCCATGTTGGGCATGTCGGCCATCGCGTCCGGTGGCGTCGACTGCGGCAGTTGCGCCTGCTGCAGCGACCAGGCCGGCACCGTGCTGTGGGCCAGGCGCTGTTGCGACATCGGCACCTGCACGCGCACGCCGGCCGGATAGCCGTAGTCATGCCCGTTGGCCAGCGCATTGACCTGCGCGCCCCAGAACCACGACCACGGCATCCCGGTCAGCGCCAGGAACAGCAGCGCACCCCCAGCGGCGATGCCGGTCACCGCATGCAGGTCGCGCCAGAACAGGCGCTGCGCCGGCTTGCCACGTACGGTGACGACGCCGCCTTTCCTTCCACGCGGCCACCACAGGTAGACGCCGGTCAGCACCAGCAGGATCGCCCAGCCCGCGGAGATCTCGATCAAGGCGTTGGCCCAGGTGCCGAGCAGGTCCAGGCTGTGCAAGCGGCGCATGGTCCAGCCGAAGGTGCCGCGATCGGGCAGCGAACCCAACACGCGTGCATCGCCCGGATCGACATAGACCACGCGCCGTTCGCCACGCGCGGTGACAACGCCCACTTCGGCCGAGGCATCGGCGGTGACCGGCGTGGTATAGCGGAACACCTGCCCTGGCTGCGCTGCCAATGCGGCCTCAGCAATGCGTTGCGGCGATGCCTGTGGCGTCGACGAAGGCGTCACCACCAGCAGGTGGTGATGCACCAGCCGGTCCAGCGGCTTGTGATAGACGAACGCCGCGCCGGTCAACGCCAGCCACGCCAGGAACGGCAGCACCAGCAGGCCCGCGTAGAAATGCCAGCGCCACACCGCGCGATACAGCGCCTTGGCGGTGATGCCTTCGCCCTGCGGCCAAGTGGTCACGGCCATCAGAAATCCCAACCCAGCGAGGCGTACAGCGCGCGTCCGTCACCGGGCGAATAGCCATACGAGCCGGTGTCGTACCAGGCGTACACGTAGCGGCGATCGGTGACGTTCTTCAACTGCAACGACAGGCTCGTGTTGTGCGGCAAGGCCCACTCCGCGCCGAGATCCAGCAGCGTATAGCCGCCGTAGCGCCCGAGCGTGTTGGTGCGGTCGATGAAGTAATCGCCCTGCGCCGTCACCGAGGCCGAGAGCTTGAACGCCGACGTCGCCTGGAATTCCACACCGGCCGAGGCGAGGTAGTGCGGCACGTTCTCGATCTCGCGGCCACGCGTGTCAGGCGCGCTGGGATCGGGATCGACGATGGTCGCCTTCTGCCGCGCATACGACAGCCAGCCTTCCCACTGCTCGCCCGCGTGCAGGTTGAGCTGCGCATCCCAGCCGCGTCGCAGGGTGGACCCGACATTGGCCACCGCGCTCTGATCGGCGGTGCCGGTGACGCCCAGCACGGTGGCGACCTCGCCCGATGCACGCTGCTCCCAGTACGCCACGCGCGCATCCAGCCAGCTGCTTGGACGCAAGCGCAGGCCGGCTTCCCAGCCATCGTTGAGCGACGGCCGCAGGTTGGCCTCCGCCCGGCGATAGCTGCCATCTCCCACGCCCACCTGGAAGGTGCGGCCCCAGTTTCCGTACGCGGTGACCGCATCGCTGAGCGTGTAGGACGCGCTGAATTTCGGTTGGCGCACCAGGCCGTAGTCATAGGTGGGATAGGTCGCGCCGGTGAGACCGTCGTCCAGGTGCCCGCCAATGTGGTCGATGCGGTAGGCCGGCACCAGCTTGAGCCGCGCGGTCGGGCGGATCACGGCCTGCACGTACGCACCGCGGGTTTCCAGATCGAAATCCCAGTCGCGGATCTGGCTGGTGCGCACGCGCGCCAGCGTGCGATAGCGCTGCGCAGCGTTGTCCTGCCACTGCGCGTCGGCGCCGCCTTCCAGCACGAAGCGCTCATCCACCGGCCGCCAGGTCAGCGTCGCCAGTACGCCGCGATGGGTTTCGTCGTTGTCGCGCTCCTGCTGCACGCCGGCTTCGGAAAAGCGCACCCAGCGGCTGTTTTCGTAGTGGCTCTGGTGGAGCTTGGTGCTCCAGTCCAGGGTCGGCGTCAGCGTGCCTTCGGCCTGCAGCGCCAGCTGGGTGATGCGGCGCTGACTGCGGTCATCGCGCGCATAACCGGGCGAGCTGCGCGGCGCGTCCTGCACCTGCTGCGGCGTGCTGAAGTAACCCGCTTCCAGTGCGTCGTTGCGATACGTGCGTGCGGTCAGGCCGGCGCGCCAGCGCGCGTCGGGATCGGTGTAGAACCATTTGCCGGACAGCGCACGTTGGCGGCCGTCGCCATGATCGCGATAGCTGTCGGTGCTGCGCCAGGCGGCGGTGATGTTCTCGCTCCACGGGCCCTGTTCGAAACCCTTGGTCACCTGCACCTCCTGCGTGCCGTAGCTGCCCACGGTCACTCGCGCATGGCCGTCGGTGCCGCCCGTGCGCGTGACCACGTTGACGTCGCCGGCGATCGCGTTGAGGCCGTAGCGCGGATCGTTGGTGCCACGCACCACTTCCAGCGCGGCGATTTCGATCGGAAACACCCCATCCAGGTACGGCATGTTGCCGGTGTTGTCGTTGGACGGGATGCCATCGATCAACAGCTTGATCGCGCTGACCCGGCCCTCGGCATTGAAGCCGCGGAACGAAAAGCTCGTTCCCACCACGCCCATGTGGAAACGCGTGAGCTGCACGCCCGGTGCGCGTGCCAGCAGTTCGGCGCTGTGGTCGACGACCTGGTCCTGCAGGCGGTCGGCGCCGACGATATCGACGGAACTGAACACACCGCGCGTGGACAGCGCGCCCTGGGTCTGGCCGGCCACCTGGACGGTGCCCAGGGTCAGGGCCGTGTCGTCCGCACGACGTGCATCGGGAACGGAATCAGAAGTGCTGGGTGACACCTGGGCCAAAGCCGCAGGCGTGCACAGGCAGACGGCCAGCGCCGTCGCCAAACGCGACGGCACGACCGCCGCGGAAACGGGTCGAAACATGAGAGAACCACTCCGGGAAAGACCGGCCTGCAGACGGGAGGCCGCACAAGCCTTCACCGCACGCCGGGTTTCAGGCGCAAAGGTGCAGGCACGTCAGGACTTTCAGGCCAGGAGCGGCGGGCCGCGTGCGGCGTGGGCAGGCCAGGCGCCGCCGATCCGCGGACGGGCCAGCGACGGCAGGAAGGTGTGGATCGCCGGGGCCAGCAAGGCCAGCACCAGCAGCACCAGCACGAACGGCAGCAGGTTGGCAGCCAGCACGCAGTAATCGCAGGCGGCTTCGTCGTGGCCCGGCGGCATCGGCATGCCCGCGCCGTACTCCATCGCTAGCGGCATGGCCATCTGCATCGGCATGTCCATGTTCATCGCATGGCCGGCGTGCTGCATCCCGGCATGCGTCATGCCCGCGTGCTCCATACCAGCATGTTCGGGCATGGTCGCCACCGGCGCAGCCACGCCATGGCACATCGCCTGGATGGCCTGCGACGCGGCCGGCGCCTGCGACTGGACCCAGCGGCTGACCACCGGCGCCAGCGCCATCAGCAGCGCGCCCATCAGGGCGAGCCGGTGCATGGTCAGCAGGAAGCGGCGGTGGCGCAGCATCGGCCTAGTCTAGACCATGGTCCAAGGTCCGCCACCTGCGATGGATCCGGCATGAGAAACGCGCCGGCAGGCGGCGCGCTTTTCGGGGTCACGATGTGCGGCGATCAGGCTTCGGCCGTGGTCGGATCGATCACCGTACGCACCTGCGCCACCGAATTGGCCGGGAACCCACCCTTGGCCGCATGCTCGCGCACGCTGGCTTCGTCGGGCGCGATGTAGACGCAATAGATCTTGTCGTCGGTGACATAGCTCTGCACCCATTGGATCTGCGGCCCCATGCCATGCAGCACGCTGCAGGACTGCTGGGAAATGCCGTTGAGCTCGGCGGGCGTCAGCTTCCCTGCGCCGGGAATGTCACGTTCGATCACGTACTTGGGCACGATGGCCTCCTGATGGTTCGTTGCATGGACGCGGGGGAGGCGCAGCGTAGCGCTTGGAGGTGGAATGGGCTTGATGCGGCGCAGCAGCTTCCTGTGTTTTTTGCTTTGGGTAGAGCCTTCAAAGCAAAGGCTTTCGCGCGGCTTCGCCGCACGAGCTACTTTTGTCTTGGCAAAAGGTAGCCAAAACCGCCAGCGCCTGACACTCGCCGATGCTTTGCATCGGTGCCCTGTGCTCCGCGCCGGAAACGGCACGGCGCGGGAACTCGCTGCGCTCAGACACCCGCGCCTCTTCGGCCGTTTCCGCCTGCGGTGCTCGGCTCGCTTTGAAGGCACTGAAGATCAAGAGCAGTGCAACAGCAAAAGCAAAATCGGCACCGCGCGCGGTGCTGCTCTTACTTGCGCTTTCAGATCTCCGTGAGGCACGGCGAAGGGACGAGGATAAGACCCGCAGGGCGACGTGCATGGATGCACGTCGTTTTTGGAAGGGACAGGGATGTCCCTTCCAAAAATCCGTCGGCCCGTAGCGAACCTGCGAAGCAGGCGCGCCGCCCGGAGTGTGTTTCTTTGCCTAGCTTTCTTTGCACAAGCAAAGAAAGTAGGTCGGGCGGCGAAGCCGCACGAAAGCTCTTGCTCTAAAGCTTCAAAAGCCCGCCGAAGCGCAGTCCATCAACTCGTGATGGTCTGCGTCAACGCCTCCCACGTCGGTGGCGTCGGCCAATCCGGATCGCGGTTGCCATCCATCACCTGGCGCAGGTCGCGCTTGTCGATCTGCGGCGCCAGCACGTGCACCAGGTCCAGCGCGTAATCGCGCAGCACGCGCTCGCGCGGCAGCACCGCCCAGGCGATGCATTCCTTGATTTCCTTCGGCGCCGGCCACGAGCGCAGGTCCTCGTCGCCAACGCTGAGCGCCATCTCGGCCAGCAGGCCCACGCCCATGCCGGTGCGCACGTAGGTCTTGATCAGGTCCGCATCCAGCGCGGTCAGGGCGATGTTGGGTTCCAGCCCGGCCTCGCCGAAGGCGCGCTGCAGCGAAGAGCCTGGCCGGGTCGAGGATTCGTAACTGATCAGCGGCTGGCCGGCCAGCATCGCCAGGTCCGGTACCACGCCCTTGCGGTCCAGCGCGTGGCCGCGCGGCACCACCACCAGCCGGCGCCAGCGGTACAGCGGCACGGCCAGGCCCGATGGCGGGGTGTCGCCAGAGGTGCTGATCACCGCCATGTCGGCGTCGCCCTGGCCGAGCAGGTCCAGCGCGTCGCTCTCGGCGGCCTGCTGCAGGTGCACGCTGACCTGCGGATAGGCGCGCTTGATCTGCGCCACCGCGTGCGGCAGCACGAAGCGCGACTGGGTGTGCGTGGTCGCCAGCACCAGCTGGCCCTGGCTCTCGCGGCGCTGGTTGGCCGCGTAGGTGCGGATGTTGTTGGCCTCGGCCAGCAGCGCGCGGGCGCGCTGGATCACTTCGACACCGGCCGGGGTCACCGAGTCCAGGCTGCGCCCCTTGCGCACGAACAGCAGGAAGCCCAGCTCGTCCTCCAGCTGCTTGAGCTGCTTGGACAGGCCCGGCTGGGTCGCATGCACGCGGGCCGCGGCCAGGGTGATGTTGAAGTCGGCGTCGGCGATGGCGACCAGATAGCGCAGCTGGGTCAGGGTCATCGGAAATCGGCTCGAAAGGCCCGCTCATGCCGGCCGTGGGGGGTGAACGACTGTAAGCGCTCTCGATGCGCCCGCTTATAACGTAGGGTTATCTGAACGCAGCGGCAAGTCATTTCCGATGGTCATAAGCGGCGCGTAGCGTCGTGGCCCTTACCCGTTGGACCGTCCCGTGAGCGCTGCCTTGTTCCCCTTGTTTGCTGACCTGCGTGGCCGCGCCGTACGCGTGGTCGGCGGCGGCGCGGTCGCCGAACGCAAGGTCGAGGCCCTGCTGCACGCCGGCGCTTTGCCCCGCATCGGCGCCCCCGAGCTGACCCCGCGCCTGGCCCAATGGGCCGCCGAAGGCCGGGTGCAGTGGGACCTTGGCACCTTCATCCCTGACTGGCTGGAGCAGGTGTGGCTGGTGATCGCCGCGACCGACGATCACGCGGTCAACCGCGCTGTCGCCGATGAGGCCGAAGCGCGCCGCCTGCTGGCCAACGTGGTCGACGATGCCGAGCTGTCCAGCTTCCAGGTGCCGGCGATCGTCGAGCGCGGCGAGCTGCAGATCGCCATCTCCAGCGGCGGCCACGCGCCGATGGTCGCGCGCCACATCCGCCGCCAACTGGAAACGCTGCTGGACGCCTCGTGGGGCGAACTGGTCGCCCTGCTCGGCCGCCAGCGCGCCCGTATCCGCGCGCGTTTCCCCGAGATGGGCGAGCGCCGTCGCTTCTTCGAACAGCTGCTGGCAGGCGCCGTGCCGCGCCTGCTGCGCCAGCGCCAGAACGACGCCGCCGAGGCAGAACTGCAGCGCGCCCTCTCGCTGGCGCCCAACGCACCAAGCATCGGCACCGTCACCCTGGTCGGCGCAGGTCCCGGCGATGCCGGCCTGCTCACCCTCAACGCGCTGCGCGCGATGAACGAGGCGGACGTGATCCTGCACGACCGCCTGGTCAGCGCCGAGGTGCTGGCGATGGCCCGCCGCGATGCCACCCGGATCGAAGTCGGCAAGTCCGCCAAGGGCCACAGCACCCACCAGGACGACATTCACGCCCTGATGCTGGAACACGCCCGCGCCGGCAAGCGCGTGGTGCGGCTGAAGGGCGGCGATCCGTTCGTGTTCGGCCGCGGCGGCGAAGAGCTTGAGATCCTCAAGGCCCACGGCGTGCCGTTCGAAGTGGTGCCCGGCATCACCGCGGCGCTGGCGTGCGCGGCGTACTCGGGCATTCCGCTGACCCATCGCGACCATGCCCAGGCCGTGCGCCTGGTCACCGCGCACTGCAAGGACTCGCTGGACACCCTGGACTGGCAGGCGCTGGCGCAGGAACGCCAGACCCTGGCCGTCTACATGGGCGTGGCCGGGCTGGAAACCTTCCGCGACAAGCTCATCGCCCACGGCCGCGCGCCGACGATTCCCTTCGCGCTGGTCGAAAACGGCTCGCGTCGCGAGCAGCGCGTGGTCACCGGCACCCTGGCCGACCTGCCTGAAACCGCACGCGCCTTCGACGTGCGCTCGCCCGCCTTGCTGATCCTGGGCGAAGTCACTGCCCTGGCCCACACGCTGCACTGGTACGGCGCCGCGCCGCTGACCGCGCCTGCACACGCCTCCAACGCCGCGGCGCACACGCTGTCGCGCGCCGCCTGAGCCTTCCCCCTTTTCGTTACGGAGATCCGTCCCACATGGCCATCTACGACAACATTCTGGACACCATCGGCAACACGCCGGTGGTCAAGCTGCACCGCCTGGCGCCCGCGCACACCAGCGTCTACGTCAAGGTGGAATCGTTCAACCCGGGCGGCTCGGTCAAGGACCGCCTGGCGCTTGCGATCATCCTGGACGCCGAGGCTAAGGGCCTGCTCAAGCCCGGCGATACCGTGGTCGAGGCGACCTCCGGCAACACCGGCGTGGCGCTGGCGATGGTCTGCGCGGCGCGTGGCTACAAGTTCGTGGCAACCATGGTGGAAACCTTCTCCATCGAGCGCCGCAAGCTGATGCGCGCCTATGGCGCCAAGGTGATCCTGACCCCGGCCGCCGAGCGCGGCAGCGGCATGGTCCGCAAGGCGAAAGAGCTGGCCGAGCAACACGGCTGGTTCCTGGCCAGCCAGTTCGCCAATCCGGCGAACCCGGCCTACCACCGCAACACCACCGCGCCGGAAATTCTGCGCGACTTCGCCGGCAAGCGCCTGGACTTCTTCGTCACCGGCTGGGGCACCGGCGGCACGCTGACCGGCGTGGGCGAAGTGCTCAAGGTCGCCCGCCCGGAAACCAAGATCATCGCCACCGAACCGGCCGGCGCTGCGCTGCTGAAGGGCGACGAATGGAAGCCGCACAAGATCCAGGGCTGGACCCCGGACTTCGTGCCGGACGTGCTCAACCGCGAGGTCTTCGATGAGCTGTTCACCATCGACGACACGCGTGCGATCGAGACCTCGCGCAGGCTGGCGGCCGAAGAAGGCATCTTCGTCGGCATCTCCGCCGGCGCCACCGTCGCCACCGCGCTGGAAGTGGCCGAGAAGGCTGTGCCCGGCTCGGTGATCCTGGCGATGCTGCCCGACACCGGCGAGCGTTACTTCTCCACGCCGCTGTTCGCCGACATCAACGAGGGCAGCGACGACGACTGGCTGGCCGGCCTGCCGTAAGCCACGGCTGTTTCATCTGCCTCACAGCACACGGGCCGCTGGATGCGGCCCGTGTGCGTTCTGGCAGAAGTGAAACCTTCGCCTTACTTGATCGTCTCGGCCGCGCAGACCGGGTTGTTGGTCACCAGGACGTCGATGTGCTGCTCGTCGAGATAGTCGTGGTAGGCCTTGCAGCCCTTTTTCCCGACCTTGTCGGCCAGCGTGTCCACGCCAGCCAGCACGTCCTTGTTGACGTCGGTGACGACCACGGCGCTGGCCGCCTGGACCATGCCGTAGAGCTTGCTCTTGGCGGTGTTGGAGACGTACATCGCCAGTGGGCGTGGGCCGGCGATGCGGCGGTAGTAGTTGATGTCCGACTGGTTGGTCACCAGCACCGAGACCAGCACGTCCGGTGAAGCCTTCAGCGCCTCGGCCGCGCGACCGCGATCGAAGGTCAGCAGGATCGCGCGGTTGATCAGCTTGCGTTCGTTCAACAGCGGCACGACCTTGGCCGCCGGCGTGCCCTTGAGGTCCAGGATCAGCATCACTTCCGGCGTCTGCGTGGCCCAGTCCAGCACCTGGGTCAGGCGCGGCAGCGCCTCGCCGGTGGGCTGGCCCTTGCCGTCCTTGAGCCGCAGCTTGTCCAGCGCCTGGCTGTCCTGCGCGGCCAGCGGGCCGGTGCCGGTGGTGGTGCGGTCCAGGGTGTCGTCGTGCAGCAGGTAGAGCACGCCGTCCTTGCTGGTGGCCAGGTCCATCTCCACGCCGATCTGGCGGGTGGCCACGGCCTGCATCTGCTTGAGGCTGTTCTCGGCCTGGTCGGCCGAGGCGTGGCCGCGGTGAGCCACGATCAGCGGCCGCTGGGTCAGGCGCGCCTGCGGCAGTGTGTTGCCCTGGAGCATCTGGCCGAAGGCCGGCGCGGCCAGCAGCGCGCTGGCGAGCACGCCCAGCAGCAGGCGCTTGGTAAAGGTGGAAGCAACAACAGGCATGGCATCACTCAGTCTTTGGGCACGCCACTGGACCAGGCATCCCAGTGCTGCAGGATGTCGGCCGCCAGCGCATGTCCGACGCGGTAGGCGTTGTGGGTGGACGGCAGGAAACCGCCCGACTTGGTCGACAGCGAGGTGCCCACATCCTGGCCGGGCGCTTCGCGGTCGAAGTTGGAGGCCGTGCGCAGCAGGGCGATGCGGCCGAACTGCAGCAGGCCGGCATCGGCGCCCCGCTTGAGCGCGGTCAGGCTGGCATTGTCCTCCATCTGGGTCGTGCAGTAGTTGCCCCGGCCATCGGTAGTCAGGCTCACGTAAGCCTGCATCGCCTGGGCGATGCGCGTGCCATGCCAGTAGGTGTCGCTGGTCAGGGTGTCGCAGATGCTGACCTTGGGCGCGCCGTGACCGGCCGCCTGCGGGTACTGCAGCCGGTAGGCCTTGGCGGCGTCGCTGTCTTCCAGCGGCACGTTGGCGCTGAGCGCGTAGGCCTTCTGCAGCAGGGCCTCGTCGAGCTGGAACAGCTCGGTGCCGGTCTTCCAGGCGCTCTTTTCGCCCGGCGCCTTGGCGCCCAGCATCAGCAGGTTGGACGACCAGCCGGCCGGCTGCTGGCGCGGATCGATCATGTGCAGCAGCCCGCCGTCAATGGCATAGCGTGCCCAGTGGGCCGAGCCCAAGGTGCCGTCGTCCGGGTCCACGCCGCCGATGCCGGCGATCAGGAGGTACGTGTTTCGCAGGTCGAACCTGCCCGACTGCACCAACGCGCCAACCGAGCTGGCGGCATTGGCCAGGCCCATGTCGGTGGTCATCAGGCACAGCCCCGCCGCGGTACACGACACCTTGGGGTACTGCGGCGACAGTCCCGGCACCGCGATCTCGGTGGTGAAGTCTTCCGCCGCGCGCCAGGGCGCGGCCTCGGGCGCGAACATGGTGATCACCATGACCTTGGGCGCCAGCGGCGCCTGCGTGGCGGCAGGCAAGGCGATTGCGGCCACGGGCAGCGCCAGCGCGGCGGCGGCGATCAGCGAGGAACAGGAGATGGACATGGGCGGGCTCCGGGGTCTGGATCCTGGATAAAACAATGCCTGCAGACCACCACGCGCACGCGGCGGACTGCAGGCATCGACGAGAAAAGTGCGCCCTGCAGCGGCGAACCGATGCAGGGCGGGGCGCGGGGCGTGCAGCCGGTGAAGCGCTGCACGCGACCACGCGGTGTTGCGTGTTACAGATCGAACGAAGCGCCAACCGTCACCATGAAGGTGCGGTCCTGCAGCAGCTGGTACGAGTCGGTGCCGGACGAGCGGTAGGTCGTCACGCTGGAGGCCCAGGTGAATGCCTTGCGGTTGTCCAGGTTCCAGATGTTGAACTTCACGTACGGCTTCTTCAGCCAACCCGCATCGGCGAAGTTCCAGCCGCCGTTGAGGTTGATGGTGGTGTAACCGCCGGCATGGGCGGTGTTCTCCCAGTCGGCGTAGATGTCGCTCATCACGTTGGCACTGACGCTGGCCCAGGCCGGTCCCTGGTTGTAGTTCACGGCCACGTAGCCGACGTTCTTCGGCGCGTTGACCATGATCTTGCCGTCGGTGTCGTACGTGGTGGTGCCGATGGTCAGGTCATCCTTGATCTCCGACTTGTTGTACGCGTAGGAGGCGTAGGTGGACCAGTTGTCGTTGAACTTGTAGCTGATCTCGCCGTTGATGCCGTACACGTCCACCTTGTCCAGCACGGTGTAGACCGAGGCCTTGCTGACCGGGTCGGTGCCGCTGACCTGCTTGTTCTTGAACTTGCTGGAGTACAGGTCGACCATCGCGCTGACCTGGTCGCCGTAGAAGCGCCAGCCCAGGTCCGCCGTCCACGAGGATTCAGGCTTGGGCTTGATGGTGCTGCTGGCCAGGGCCAGTTCCTCGGCTGCGGCCTTGCTGTAGAAGTAATTCAGCGCCGCGGTGTTGATCGGCGCGCGATAGGCCTGGCCGATGCCGAAATAGAACTGGTTGCGGTCATCGAGCTGGAACTTGACGCCGCCGGTCGGGGTGAACTTGTTGTACTTGGCCTCGCCCGCGCCGGTGACTTCACCCAGGCTGGTGCCCACGGTGGCGATGCCCGAGTCCGGCAGGTTGGTGTACCAGCCCTTGCGGTTGACCCAGGTGTAGGCGCCGCCGAGCGTAACGGTCCACTGGTCATTGGGCGTCCAGGTGTTGGTTGCGAAGACACGCTTGGTATCGGTGATCGAATACGAGCGATAGGTCTGCAGCGCGCTGCCATTGGCGTAGGTCAGCATGTCGACGTTGTCCTGGCCCCAGAGGTTCGACGGGTCGCCATCGACGCTGGTCGGCATCAGGTTGCGGCTCTGCTGGTTGCGCGGACGCTCATACAGCGCACCGAACTCCAGGCTGTCATTCAGGCCGAAATCCTGCTTGAACTTGACCTGGATACCCGGGCGATAGGTGTCGGAGGTGAACATCTGGTAGACCGGCACGCTGCCGTCGGTGGTATCGCCGTCCTTGTTGGCATCGACGCCGCCGTAGGCGCTTTCGCTCTGCGTGGTCCCGCTGCCGCCGCCGCCTTCGCCGTAGACCATGTACGGCACCACCGACAGGTGCAGCGAGTCGGTCAGGGTGAACTCGCCATCCAGGCTGAGGATCCAGCTGCGGAAGGGGTTGGTCTGCATGTACGCATAGTTGCCCGGCGCCGAGGCGGTGTAATTGCCGTCGTAGCCGAAATGGTAGTTCTGCGCGGCCTGGGCCTTGGTGACGTTGCGGTAATTGTTCTTGAACTCGCGGTTGTACTGCAGCGAACCGGTGATCGAGTTGTCGTCATCGATGGTCCACACCGACTTGGCGTCGATCTTGGTGACCTTCGACTTGCCGCTGCCACGCCACAGGTTGGTCTCGTTGTTGGAGAAGGAGATCCACGAACGCAGCGGGCCGGTATCGCCGGTGTTGTAGCGCAGGAAGGTGCGGTGGTAGCCATTGCTGCCGGCGCTCTGGCTGAAATCCAGGCCCGCATCATGGGTCGGATCGACCGTCACCCAGGCGATGTTGCCGCCGGCCGCGCCGATCACCGGCGAGGTCACGCTGGGATAGCCCTGCTCGACGGTGATGTCGCCCATGTTCTCCGTATCGCCGTACTCGGTGGCGTACATCTTGTAGTTGCCCGAGTCGTTGATCGGCACGCCGTTGACGGTCACGCCCACCTCATCCGGTGGGTAGCCACGCACCGAGAAGTTGCCGTCATTCAGGCCGGTCACGTCGTTGGTGGCCGACACCGCGCCCGGGATGCTGCTCAGCATCTGGGTGAAGTTGGCGCCCGGCGCGGCCTTGAGGATCGCTTCACGGCCGATCGTGGACACGGCCTTGGGCGCGTCCTGGACCTGCATGTTGCCGCCGCCCAGCGAGAGCGTCTGGCCGGAGACCTTCACCGTATCCAGCTGGCGCGCACGCTGGGTGGCGTTGGAGTTGGTGGTGTTGGAAGTGGAGGTCACGCTGGTGCGTTGGGCGGTGTCGGTGCCCGTCGCGTCCTGCGCGAACGCAACGCCGGCGGACGCATATAGTGCGGCCGTCACGGCGAGGGTCAGGATGCCTTTGTTCATGTGGGGAGTGCCTGTGTGGGTAAGGTTGAGCGAAGGAAAACGCCAGCGACCGGTGTTCTGTGCATCCCGGCTGCCGTTTGGGCCGTTCCATCGACCCGACTGCCTGCAACGTCCTGCTTTACTGCGCCTGCTTGCCCGCACCGGGCAGTACGTGTTCGTACTGGTTCCAGTGCTGCAGGATCTGGTGGATCACCGGGACGCCGACCCGGTAATTGGCTTCGTATGCGGCGACTTGGCCCGGCGTTTCATCGCCGATGGTGGCCAGCGGGTCCTGGCCCGGCGGTGGCATGGACGGATTGCTCGCGGTGCGCAGCACCAGCACGCGCTGTGGATCGACGAAGCCCATCAGCCCGTAGCGCTTGATCATCTGCGCGGCGTTCTGGCTTTCCATGTTGGTCATGACGAAGCGGCCTTTGCCGCCGGTCCACAACTTCACCCAGTCCTCGGCCCACTGGTTGCGCATGGAGCCATGCCAGTAGCGCTTGCTGCCCAGGGTTTCGCCGAGGATCACCTGCGGGGCTTTAAGCGCATTGGGAAAGCCGATCCACGCCTTGCGGCGCGCGGCCAGCTCGGCGGTGTCGGGGATCTTGACGTCCTTGGTCAGGTCGAACGCCCACTGCACCAGCGACGGATTGAGCGTGTAGGCCATGCCCAGCTGCTCGGGGCTTTCCACGCTGCCGAAACCGTTGGGATCGGTCGGCAACGCGTTGGGCGTCATCGCACCGATCGCGAAGAGGCCATACGGCCAGTCCTTCGGAATCTGGCGATCGTCGAACTCGCGCAGCTGGTCGCCGTTGACCACCCAGCGCGCCCACGCGGCGCTGCCGACCGAGACTTCATTCGGATCGCCGCCGGAGATGCCGGTGAACAGCCAGTAGGTGTGCGTGAGATCGAAGCGCGGATCGATCACGAACGCGTCCATGTCCTTGAGCATCAGGCCGTATAGGCCATCGGCATTGCGCCGGATCGGGTGCTCGGCACCGCGCACGGCGATGGTCTGGTCCAGGTGTTCGCGTTCGACCCAGAACTGGTATTCGCCCGGCTTGTCACCGGTGTCCTGGCCGTTCTCGAAATTGGCAACTACCACCATCTTCACCGCGATGCGCGCGCTCGGCGTGGCCACCGCCGGCACCGCCGGTTCTGCGGCCTGCGCCAGCTGTGCAACCAGCGCCAGGCCGGTGATGGCCAGGCCGCGGCGGAACTTCATCAACGACATTGCAACTCCTGGGAACGGGAAAACGTCGACGCGCCGCGCGCGCCGTGCAAGGACAGGTTTCATGGCACCGGCGCACCGACGGCGCGCGGCTGCGGCCGGGTCAGCAGCTGCGACATCAGTGCTTCGAAGCGCGGCACGTCGATCTGGCGCACCACGGTTTCGCGCTGCTCGCCGACGCCCGGCGCATACGGCGGGCTCCAGGAGAGGATGTCGCCGTAGCCGGCGCCGTGATCGATGTTGGTATCGACCATCAGGTCATCCGCTTCGATGATCAGCGTCGGATCCAGCCACACCGCCACGGCCAGCTCGTCCCACAGCGGGAAACCGGTCTGGCGCTTGGCGATGGCCTTGGCGATCGGCGTCTGCGCGGCCGACATGCGCTTGAGCAGCGCCGGCGTCACTTCAGTGGCGGTGGAAGGATCGGCCGGCACCATCACGATCTTCTTCCACGGCGCGCGCATGACGATGCTGGCGGCCTCGGGATCGAAGCGGATGTTGAACTCGCGCCGCGGCGTGTTGACGAACTCGCGCGCGAACTGCTTCGCCGCATCGCTGTCCAGTACCTGGCGCGGCTCCAGGCTGCCGCCCATGTAGATCAGTTCTTTCGCCAGCGTGGCGAACTGGGGATCCAGCTTCTGCGCGAGCGCCAGGTTGGTCAGCGGGCCGGTGGCGATGATCGTCACCTGGCCCGGATGCGCGTGGACCATGCGCAGCATGAAGGTCGCGGCCAGCTCACTCGACGCCTTGACCACGCTCGGATTGCCGAGCTTGAGGTCGGGCACGATTTCAGGGCCGTGGTACTGCGGATCGGCCTGGAAGTTGTCTTCCACCCAGTGCTTCATCCACGCGCCTTTCCACACGAGCTTGCCGTACAGCGCTTCCCAGCGCTCGGTCTCGGCCTCGGTGTTGACCAGCGGATAGATCGCGCCCTGCACCGCCGGCACGTCGGGATGCCCGGTGATTTCCAGCATGCGGCGCGCATGCGCGGTGGCATCGGTGGCCCAGGCGTTGCCGCTGACCGTGGTGAAGCCCAGCACCTGCACGTCCGGCGCCTGCAGCGCCATCACCTGCGCAGGCGAAAAGCCATCCAGGTCATCGTCCAGGATCACCAGCTTCTTCTCGGCAGCGAGCGACGGCAGCGCGCAGGCCAGCGCCATGCACAACGCCGCGGCCTTCAACATCGGCTTGACCACGGGCGCGCGCATCAGTGCGTGCCCTTCAGGATCTGCGTTTCGAACGCAGCGAAATCGCGCTCCAGCTGCCACTGCATCCGGGCCTTTTCGCTCTGCTTGAGCAGCGCATCGCAGCGCGCGTCAGGCTTGCTGGCATTCGCACGCAGGCTGGCTGCGCAGGCCGCGCCGGGCGCGATGCCGTCGTCGTTCCACAGGCTGGCGCCGGGGATGAAAGCGTAGGTCAGGCCGTTGCGCGCGATCTGCTTGAGCGTGGCGTAGTCCACGCCCTGCTCCTGCACGGCGCGCTGGTATTCGTGGGTCATGTCGCTGCGCGAAACGCCTTCATCATCGGTGGACAGCACCACCGGCACGCCCGCCGCCAGGTACATCAGCAGCGGATGATCGCGGCCCTTCACCCCGAGGATGCCGTCGTTGCTGGAGAGGTTGATCTCCACCGCGACGTGCTGCGCCTTCATCTTGGCCAGCAGGCCGGCAGCATCGTCCTCATAACCGATGTCCACGCCGTGGCCGATGCGCCTGGCGCCGGCCTCGACCGCATCGCGGATGTGGAAACGCAGGTCCGCCGGCGGCACCAGGCCCAGCGCCAGCTCACCGGCATGCAGGGTCAACGGCACGGTCGGATAGCGCGTGGACAGGAAGCGGAACATGTCCATGTGCAGGCGGTAGTCGGACAGCGCGATCGGGTTGTCTTCCGGCGCGACGATGTTCACCGCGGCGAAGTGTTCCGGATCGGCCTGTACCAGCGCATAGCCCATCACCATCTGGCCGAACACCACCGGCGGCGGCAGGATGCGCAGCACGTAGGGCACGTAGCGATAGCGCACGTTGCAACCCGGGCTGGCGTCGGCCTGGCCGCAATGCATCAGGTCGCGCACCTGCGCATCGAGCGTGCCGAAATCCTCGCGCGCCGCAGCAACCAGTGCGGGCAGTTCGCCCTGCAGCGGCGCCAGGTCGGCAGCGAAGTCCTGTGTGTTCCAGTCCAGCTGCTGCGCGCGCTTGCCCAGCGCGGCGGCCTGCGGCGGATTGGCGATGAGTTCGACATACGGCACGCGATCGCGCGCGGCCTGCTCCAGGGTCACCACCACGGCCTCGGCGCGATGGCCGACGCCACCGAAACGGGAGAAGGTGCTGAAGAACTGGTCGTGCCCCGATGCGGCCGCGTTGCCCGGCACGAAGTTGCGCATCGACAGCGCATCGACCGTCGCCGAGTAGAACGCCGCATCGCGCTTGGCCAGTCCGCGCGCCGGCACCTGACCTTCGCCACACGGCGGCGGCGAGAGCTTGTGGTCGACCACGGCGATGCAGGCGTTTTCCGCATCGGCCCAGCGCAGGAAGTCCTCCGCGTAGACGCTGCCGCCCAGGTGGTTGTGCAGGTCGCCGCCCTTGGGCATGGCCTGGAGGAACGCGCGCAGCTTGGCGCCGTTGTCGCTCAGGCCCCGCATGACCTCGCCCACGCGCGCCTGGTCCGAGCGCGCCGCGCCCGCGCCATCGGCGGCCAGTGCCACGCCCGACAGCGCGCAACCCAACACCGCGCCCACCCACAACAGCCTGCTGACTACCACGTGCCTTGATCCCCTTGTGTCATTGAGTTCAGTGTCCCCACACCGTCTCGCGCTACAGCGCGTAGCGCAGGACGAAGAGCGCGGCGACCACCCAGGTGGCCACGTGCACGCCGCGCCAGCGGCCGGTGCCCAGCTTCAGCAGCGCATGGCTGACGAAACCCAGGGCCAGGCCGTTGGCGATGGAATAGGTGAAGGGCATGCCCAGCGCGGCCAGGCAGGCCGGCATGGCTTCGGTAACGTCGCTCCAGTCCAGGTGCACCAGCTCGCGCAGCATCAGCCCGGCCACGTAGATCAGCGCCGGCGCGGTCGCATACGCCGGGACCATGCCGGCCAGCGGCGAGAACAGCAGGGCGAGCAGGAACAGCGCGGCCACCGTCAGCGCGGTCAGGCCGGTGCGGCCGCCCGCCTGCACGCCCGCGGCGCTTTCAACAAACGCGGTGGTGCTGGAAGTCCCCAGCAGCGAGCCGGCCAGCACCGCGGTGCTATCGGCCAGCAGCGCGCGGTCGAACTGCACGCGCTGCTCCGGCTTGCCCAGCAGCCCGGCGCGCTGGGCAACGCCAGCCAGCGTGCCGGTCGCATCGAACATCTCCACCAGCAGGAACACCAGCAACACGTGCAGCAGCGCCATGGCGCCGCCGTGCTGGGTCAGCGCGCCGGCGATATCCAGCTTGAGGAAGGTCGGCGACAGGCTCGGCGGCAGCGCTATCAGGCCGGCGTAATGCACCTTGCCCAGCAGCAGGCCGGCGCCGGTCACGGCCAGGATCCCGATCAGGATCGCGCCGCGCACGCGCAGCGCATCCAGGATGCCGATCAGCACCAGCCCGCCCAGCGCCAGCAGCGGCTCGGCCGTGTGCAGGTCGCCCAGGGTCACCAGCGTGGCCGGGCTGTCGACCACCAGGCCGGCGCCCTGCAGGCCGATGAAGGCCAGGAACAAACCGATGCCCGCCGCGATGCCACTACGCAGCGACTGCGGAATGCCATCGACCAGCCAGCGTCGCGCCCCGGTCAGGGTCAGCAGCAGGAACATGCAGCCGGAGATGAAGACCAACCCCAGCGCCTGCGGCCACGGATAGCCCATCGCCCCGACCACGGAGAAGGCGAAGAACGCGTTCAGGCCCATGCCCGGCGCCAAGCCGATCGGCCAGTTCGCCAGCAGGCCCATCAGCAGCGAGCCCAGCGCAGCGGCCAGGCAGGTCGCGACGAACACCGCGCCCTTGTCCATGCCCGCGGCCGAGAGGATGTCCGGGTTGACGAAGACGATGTAGGCCATCGTCAGGAAGGTGGTGAACCCGGCCAGCAGCTCGGTGCGGACCGAGGTGCCATGCTCGGCCAGGCGGAAGCCGGACCAGCCCTTCATCGGGCAGCGCTCGCGCGATCCAGGCGGCGCGGCGCGCGCTGGGCCTGCAGCGGACGGCAGGCATCGAGGGATGCGGGTGATGCGACGGGCATGGCAGGTCCGGGGCAGGCAACAGCAACGAAGGGCGCCGGCACCTTCGTCAGCCTGCCCGGAGGCGGCGATCAGCCCAGGTGGAACTTGCCCCTGGCTTTCGCGCGTCGTCGGGTGACCGGCAATGCTGCACAGCAGCAACCGGTTTTCACATGGAAATTACGAATTTGCAAGATTCATTTCTTTTCGGAATGTGTCAACGGTGACAAAAAGCGTCGAACGCCGCCGAAATGCCCATGTTTAAGGCAGTAGCACCGTGTCGCCCTGCTCCGGGAACAGGAAGCGCACGCCCAGCCGGCTGCCGTCGGCCAGCTGCTGGCGGATCAGGCTGCGCGGATCGCGCCCCGCCACCAGGCTGGGTTTGATGTGCCCGACCACCACCGGCAGGCCCGCCAGCGGCTGGCGGCCGCCGGTCGTGGTCGCCAGCGCGTCCAGTTCCTTCAGCAGCCAGGCCGGGGTGAGATGGCCGAACAGCTGGGCATCGGCCACGTCGTTGGGCAGCGAGACCTCGATCTGCAGCCCCTTGAGCCGGTGCGCACGGACCAGCGGCGCCAGCACCTGCCAGATGTCGGCCAGCCGATGCTGGCCGCCGGACAGCGCATCGGGGCCGGTATCGCCGAAGTAGGCGTAGTAGGCCTGGCCGGTGCGCAGCAGCACCAT
The DNA here is from genome assembly GCF_900109775.1 of Pseudoxanthomonas sp. GM95. GTDB lineage: Bacteria > Pseudomonadota > Gammaproteobacteria > Xanthomonadales > Xanthomonadaceae > Pseudoxanthomonas_A. Next base: position 345,085 of record NZ_FOAX01000001.1, on the reverse strand, counting down.
CGAAGAGGTCAGCTTGTCGTGCGACAGCGGATACACGCTGGCCGACAGCGCCGTGCCTGGAATCTGGAACCACTGGCCCGGCACCGTTTCAGTCAGCCGATAGCGGCCCAGCGCCGGCGCCGCGCCGCGGTCGGCGAAGTTCGGCCAGGCCGTCCAGTTGAAGTAGTCGCGGCTCAATGAATCCAGGGTCGAGGCCAGTCCATAGATCGGCTTGTGCCCGGTGTCGTCGGTGGCGGCAATCAGCAGGCCTTCGACATGGTCCAGGTGCGCATGGCTGATGAAGTAGCCGGCGATCGCCTCGCGGAACACCTGGCCCTGTGGCGTGGCGTCCTGGCCAGGCGGCAGATCGGCGAAGGCGCCCTTGTCCAGCGCGCGTGCGATGCCGGGCAGCACCGTGCCCGCATCCAGGCCCAGGTAATGCGCGTCGCCGCGGGCGCGGACCAGGTAGGACGAGAGATTGCCGTCCTCCAGCCCGCCGGCCACGCCCAACGCGACCAGCTCGAAGTTTTCTGCCTGGCCTGTCGGTGTCTGCGCCTGTGCGGCCCATGCGCCAAGCAACAGCACGGGCGCGAACAGGCACGAGAGGAGGCGATGACGCAGGGAGGGCCGCATGGCATGGCTCGGAACTGGGGGCCTGCGAGTGTAAGCGCCGCGTTTGCCGGACACGTGGCCGCAGCGCCCACGCTAAGATGTCGCCATTGCATTCAATGGATGACCGCAGGGCGTGCTGGAAGAACGGATGACCGACCGGGTGGCTGCCGGACGCGCGCGTGCCCCCTGGCTGGTACGCACGACCTCGCCGCTGCATTTCCTGGCCGCCTTCGGCCTGGCGGCATGGCTGCAATATGCCCTCGCCCTGCCCTTGCCGCGCGACACGCCGCTGCTGGCCATGCAATGGGCCGGCTCGCTGCTGGCGGCCGCCGCCCTGCTGCTGGCGCTGACCTGCTTCGCCCTGTTCGCCATGCGTCGCACCACCATCCTGCCCAGCCAGCAGCCGTCCACGCTGGTGGTGCGCGGCCCATACCGGCTGAGCCGCAACCCGATGTATGTCAGCCTGGTGCTGAGCTACATCGGCCTGGCCGGCTACCTGATCGTGCCGTGGGCGCTGCTGCTGATGCCGCTGCCGTGGCTGGCCCTGCAGCGAGTGCTGATCCCGTTCGAGGAAGCGCGCCTGCGCCGCGAGTTCGGCGTCGCCTATGAGCTGTACTGCGCGCGCGTGCGACGCTGGCTGTAGCGACACCCGGCGCGGCGGATAATGCGGGCATGAGCCAGACCTTCATCGGCATGACTGGCGGCATCGCCTCGGGCAAGAGCGCGCTGGAAAGCGCGTTCACCGCGCTTGGCATCTTCGTCGCCGATGCCGACCGCATCTCGCGCGCCGTGGTCGAACCCGGTGAGCCGGCGCTGGCCGCGATCGTGGAAGCCTTCGGCGCGGACGTGCTCGATTCCGACGGCCAGCTCGACCGCGCGGCGATGCGCCGGCGCGTGTTCGACGACGTCGAGGCACGCCAGGAGCTGGAAGCCATCGTCCACCCCGCCGTGCGCGCCGCGCTGGAACAGCAATGCCGCATGGCCGCCAGTCCCTATGCCGTGGCGATGATTCCGCTGCTGGCCGAAGGCGGCGGGCGCGAACGCTATCCGTGGCTGCAGCGCATCGCCGTGGTCACCGCGCCGATGGAGGTGCGCATGGCGCGGCTGTTGCGCCGTGACGGCATCGACCAGGCGCTGGCCCAGCGCATGATCGACGCGCAGGCCAGCGATGCGCAGCGCATTGCCATCGCCGACGACATCGTGCGCAACGATGGCACGCTGGACGACATCGCCCAGGCCGTGGCCGAACTGGACCGGCGTTATCGGCTGCTGGCGACGGCCTGAGCCGCGCCCACCTTCAACAGGATCAGCTGGTCGGCCACAGGCCGCGAATCGCGGCGACGCCCTGTGCGCCGTGCTGGCGCGCTTCGGCGATGTCGGCCACACCCAGCCCGCCGATCGCGTAAATCGGCAACGACACGCCTTCGCGCAGGCGGGCGAACGCATCCCAGCCCATCGCGGGATGTTCCGGCTGGCCGGGCGTGTCGCGCACGTTGCCCAGCACCGCGAAATCGCAGCCTAGGTCTTCGGCCATGCGCAGCTCGTCCAGCGAATGGCAGGACGCGGCCAGCAGCGTGCCGCTGGCGACCGGGCGCGCATCCAGGCGGGCGAGCTGCTCGCCGCGCAGATGCAGGCCCACGCCCAGGTCGCGCGCCAGCTTGGCCGCGCCGTTGAGCAGCACCTGAGCCCCGGCCTTTTTGCACAGCGCGACCGCGGCAGCGGCCAGCTGCGGCCAGGCCGGATCGGCTTCCAGGCTGCGGCCGCGCAGCTGCACGCGGCGCACGCCGTCGGCCAGTGCCTTCGACAAGGCATCCAGCCATGCCTGGTGGTCGTCGCCCGGCTCGGGCGTGACCAGGTAACGGTCCGGCTGCTGCAGCACCGCCACCACCGGCTTGTCGGCGGCCGGCATCGGGTAACGGCTCAGCTTGTCCTGTTCGACCCAGGCCAGCGCCTGGCCTTCGACGCCGCGCGGCACGCCCTTCCACGCGGTGACGCGGCGGATGTCCAGCAGCAGCTGCTTGTCCGGGTACATGTGCGGCACGCGCATGATCGGCGCGCCGACCTGCACGGTGATGCCCAGTTCTTCCTGCAGCTCGCGGATCAAGGTGTCTTCGGTCGACTCGCCCGGCTCGCGCTTGCCGCCGGGGAATTCCCACAGCCCGGCCAGGTCGCGCCCATCGCCACGGCGGGCCAGCAGGATGCGCCCGCGCGCATCGGTGATGACGGCGGCAACGACGTGGATGGAGCGGAGTGGAGCGGATTCCATGGCGGGACTTTGCGCAGAAGTGGGGGAATGGCCCGCCGTCATCCGATGCCGGGTCCGCGGCAACAGGCGCGGGGACGGCGTCAAGACAACGGGAGACGACAACATGGTAGCCGACGCCGACGTGTGGCCGGCGCGTGGCACGAAGCTTCAGCGCTTGGCCGGATCGCCTTCGTAGTTGGACAGCGCCAGTTCCAGCAGCGCCTTGGCCTGCTCGCGCAGCACCGGCGGACCGACGATCTCGGCGTCCGAGCCGTAGTGCAGCACGTCCATCAGCAGCTCGCGCGAGGCGCTGTAGGGCACCTTCAATTCATAGCGGCCATCAGGCAGGAAGCGCCCTTCCTGGCGCGCGTGCCACTGCTCGTCGGCGACCCAGCGCGCAGCCTTGGGACTGAAGACGATCGTCGCCCAGCCCTTGGGTTCGCCGGAAAAAATCCCGTAGCTCGACGCCAGGTGCTGGCTCAGCTCGTCCTTGCCCATTTCCGCCGCGACGTCGTCCAGCGCGCGCGCATTGCTGATGCGGTCCACCGCGAAACTGCGCAGCGCCTCGCGGCCGTGGTCCCACGCATCCAGGTACCAGTTATCGCGGTAGTGGGTGATGCGCTGGGGCGAGACAGTGCGCTTGGTGCGCTCGTCGGTGGAGCGCGCGCGGTATTCGAAACTCAGTTGCTTGCGCTCCAGCACGGTGCTGGCCACGCAGCGGAAGGCCGCCTCGTCCAGCTTGCGGCCGCGATGCGGGATGACCCGCACGCGTTCGACCGGCCAGCGCTCGGCGCCGGCGTGGTCGGCCAGCAGGCCTTCCAAGCGCTTCTGCAGCGGTGCCAGCGCGCCGGCCAGCACGCCGCCGCCAGTGCGCAGCAGCAGCTCCTGCGAGGCCACCAGCGCGTACAGCTCGTCCGAGCTGAGCCACAGGCCCGGCAGCTCGAAGCGGTCGGTCTCGCCGGCGGCGTAGCGGAAGCCCGCCTCGCCATCGCCTTCCACCGGCGCCATCAGCGCATCGCGCAGATACGCCAGGTCGCGGTAAACAGTGGCGCGCGAGCAGCCCAGTTCGTCCTGGAGGCGCTTGACCGTGACCGGATAGCGCGCACCCTTCAGAATGCGGTGCAGGGCGGTGATGCGTTCGATCTTGTCCATGCGCCCGATTATGGCCGAGCCGCGCGTCAATGCATCGGGTGGCATTCACCGCCGGTGTCGCACCCTTGTCACCTGCCCGTCCTTTACCGCTTTCTCCGGAGTTGTCGTCATGCGTCGCGCCCTTCCCGTCCTGGCCTGCTTGCTGCTGGCCGCCTGCCAGGGCCATCCCGATCCCGCCGCCGGCCCTGCTACCCCGGCCGGGACTGCCGCGCGCACGCCGACCGAACAGGTGACCGCCTCGATGGAGGCCTTCCAGGAGGCGCGCAGCTTCCACGCGGTGATGTCGCTGGAAGGCGCGCGCGAGACCACGAACGAACTCGATTTCGTCGCGCCCGACCGCTACCGCATGCAGATGCCGATCGGCACCCAGGTGATCATCGGCGACGTGCTGTACCTGCAGTCGCAGGGCCGCACCCAGAAGATGCAGCTGCCCGAAGGCACCGTGGCCCAGTGGCGCGATCCGATGCAGCTCAAGGCCGGCCACGCCAACCTGCAGGTGCAGGAACAGGGCAGCAGCCAGATCGACGGCATCACCGCGCGCCAGTTCCTGGTGCGTAACGGCCCGGCCGAACAGCCGGTGCAGTTCTTCTACTGGATCGGCCCCGACGGCCTGCCGGTGCAGCTGCGCCATCAGGGCGTCTCGCAGGGCCAGCCGTACACGATGACCGTGCGCTACAGCCGCTTCAACGATCCGGGCATCGTGATCGATACGCCGGCGGCATCGGGCTGATCCGCCGCGACTTGTGGCAGTCCTTACAAGGGCGGTAACGCCATCGATAAGGTCGCCTCGCCGCTGGAGCGGGCCCCACATCCAAGCGTATCGATGCGTGTGTAGAACGCGTCAAAGATGTCAGCGCCGTGCCGCATTTCACGCCGATTCAAGTTAACGAAACGAAGATGGACCCCAAGAAGCCGGCTGAACACCGGCTTTTTTTGTACCCCAATCCCCCAAAAGGACTCATGACCATGCCCCACCGCCTCGCGCCTGTGCTGCTGTTGGCCCTGATCGCCCCCCTGCCCGCCCTCGCCCAGAACGGCGGCGCCGTTCCCTCCGCCGGCACCACCGATGACAAGGGCTGGAGTGGCACCGGCGAACTCGGCCTGGCCATTTCCAGCGGCAACACCGATACGCAGAACTTCGTCGGCAAGTTCCAGATGGATTACTCCGACCCGAAGTGGAAGCACCAGTTCGGCGGCAATTACCAGTACGGCAAGGATGAGGACGAAGAAAACGCCAACCGCTACGAGCTGTTCGGCACCAGCGGCTATCGCTTCGGCGAGCGCACCTACACCTACGGCTCGGTGCGTAACGAGCGCGATCACTTCACCGACGACGAGTACCAGTGGACCGTCGGTGTTGGTCTGGGCTGGGAAGCAGTCAAGACCGATCGCCAGCACCTGACGCTGGAAGCTGGTCCGGGTTACCGCTGGTCCAAGGACCAGGGCGTGCAGATCCACCACAACGAAGTCATCGGCCGTGGCTATGCCGACTACGGCGTCAAGCTGACCGATACCACCTCGTTCTACGACACGCTGCTGGTGGAATCGGGCGCGGACAACACCTTCGCCAAGAACCAGATCGGCGTGCAGGTGAAGATGACTGACGCGCTGGCCCTGAAGGCCGGCCTGGAAACCCGCCACAACACCGACGTCGAGCCGGGCCTGAAGAAGACCGACAACCTGACCACCGTCAACGTGGTCTACGGCTTCAAGTAAGCCAATGCGCCTGCGCTGAAGCGCAGCGCGTGGACACCGCCCCTCCAGCGGCAACGCGGAGGGGCTTTCTTTTTCTGGGACACCGAAAGCGAAAGCGCTACAGCCAGCGCCGGACCTGTGCGCAATAGGCGCGATAGACGTCGCCGAACCGTTGGTCCAGCGCACGTTCCTCAGGACCGATCTGCAGCGCGCGCAGCCACGCCAGCTGCAGAAGCACCGCAGGCAATACCCAAGCGGTCTGCAGCCACAGGCCCCAGCCGATCAGCACCAGCACGTGGCCCAGGTACATCGGATTGCGGCTGTACCGATAGACGCCGGTCGTGACCAATTGCGTGCTGGCCGCGGGGCGCATCGGATTGACCGTGGTGCCGACGCGCCGGAAGCCGCGCTTGGGCAGCAGGTTCAAGGCCACGCCGGCGAGCATCAACACGACCCCCATCCAATGCAGCGCTGGCGATGGGAACTGCAGCGGCATCCCGCGCGCCAACCACCAGACCGCGAGACCGAGCAGCGCCAGCAACACCGGCGGCGGCACGCGGGTTTCCAGTCGGCGCAGCGCGCGCATCGATGCTGCGGGTTAGAGGTCCAGATCGGCCAGCAGCGCGTCGGCGCCATTGGCCAGCAGCGCCTGGGCGACCTGATGTCCGAGGTTTTCCGGCGTCAGGTTGGATGAGGCGGCTTCGGCATGGACCAGGGTGCCCAGCTCAGCCGAGCCGACCAGGCCTTTCAGGGTCATGCCGTTCGCATCTTCCTGCGCGAACGCGCCGACCGGCACGTGGCAGCTGCCGTGCAGGGCGCGATTCATCGCCCGCTCGGCCTCGACGCAGCGACGCGTAGGCAGGTGATCCAGCGCGGCGAACAAGGCCAGCACCTGGGCCGCATCGCTGCGGCATTCCACCGCGATCGCGCCCTGCGCAGGCGCGGGCAGCCACTGCGGCGATTCCAGTCGCGCGGTGATGCGGTCCTGCAGGCCCAGGCGCTGCAGCCCGGCGCAAGCCAGGATGATGGCGTCGTACTCGCCGGCATCAAGCTTGGCTAGGCGCGTATTGACGTTACCGCGCAGGTCGGCCAGCTGCAGGTCCGGGCGCAACGCGCGAAGCTGCGACTGGCGGCGCAGCGAGGAGGTGCCGACCTTCGCCCCGTGCGGCAGCGCGTCCAGGCGCTGATAAGCGTTGGAGATGAAGGCATCGGCCGGATCGGCGCGCTCCAGGATGGCCGGCAGCACGAATGGCCCTTCCAGCTCCATCGGCACGTCCTTGAGCGAGTGCACCGCGCAGTCTGCGCGGTCGTCCAGCATCGCCAGCTCCAGCTCCTTCAGGAACAGGCCCTTGCCGCCGATGGCGGCCAGCGAGCGATCCAGCACCTCGTCGCCCCTGGTGCTCATCGGCACCAGTTCGACAGCCAGCCCGGGATGGGCGGCGCGCAACAGGTTGGCGACGTGTTCGCTCTGCCATAAGGCGAGCGCGCTCTTGCGGGTGGCGATGCGCAGCGATCTCATGCCGGCATTATCGCCGCAACCGGCCACCGGGCGGCGATGCGCGATGTCCGAATGAGAATTGCCCTGGTCGGCACGCCCTTGTGGGAGCCGCTTCAGCGGCGAAGGGCTTTGCTTAGATATCCATCATCGCCGCTGAAGCGGCTCCCACGGAAATCCTCGACGCACCGCGGTTCTCCGACGCCCGCTGCTTTACAGCGCCTTGACCGTATCCCGCAGCGCGGGCACGCAACGCCGGCTGACTTCCAAGGGCGCCGGCGCATGGCGCAGCACCGCCTGCACGCGGCCATCATCCACGCGCCGCAGTTCCATCAGCTCGTGGCGGGCGACCAGGCAGTTGCGATGGATTCGCACGAAGCGGCTGGCGAACTCCTCTTCCAGCGACTTCAGCGATTCCTCGATCAGGTCCTCGCCACGGGCGTGGTGGACCACGACGTATTTTTCTTCGGCCTGCAGGTAGTGCACGTCGTCCAGCGGAATCAGGCGCAGGCTGCCACGCAGGCGGGCACACAGGTGCGTGCGCGGCTGGCGGCTCGACGGCGCCGGCGCGGTGGCGCGACCGGCGATGAAGGTGCGCGCGCGCTCCAGCGCAGAAACCAGCCGCTCCACGCGCACCGGCTTCATCAGGTAATCGATCGCCGCCGCCTCGAACGCCGACAGCGCGTGCGCGTCATACGCGGTGCAGAACACCACCGCCGGACGCGGATCGAACGCGGCCAGATGGCGCGCGGCCTCCAGTCCGTCGACGCCGGGCATGGAGATATCCAGCAGCACCAGGTCCGGCCGATGCTCGGCGCAGGCCTGCAGCGCGGCCAGGCCATCGCCGGCTTCAGCCACGACCTGCACGTCAGGCTGCTCGGCCAGCAGGCTGCGCAGGCGTTCGCGGGCAAGGGGTTCGTCGTCTACAACCACCACGGTCAGGGGCATGCGCACCTCAGGCCAGGGGAATGGCGAGTTCACAGGCATAGTAGCCCTGCTCCCAGAAGCCCGTCACCCGCGCGCTCGCGCCAAAGCGATACGACAGCCGGTGCGCGATGCTGCGCTGGGCGTGTCCGGCCCCGCGCCCCACCAGCGGCACCGGCACGCTGCCGGGCTCGGGCGCGGGATTGCGCACGCGGATATGCAACAAGCGGCCTTCCACGTGCAGATCAATCTCGATGGTGCCGCCTTCAGACAGGCGCGAGATGCCATGCAGTACCGCGTTCTCCACCATCGGCTGCAGCACCAGGCGCGGCAGCACCAGATCCCAGGGCAGCGGCTCGATGCGGTTCCACTGCACCTGCAGGCGCTCGCCCAGGCGCAGCGATTCGATCGAAAGATAGCGCTCGGCCAGCTCCACTTCCTGGGCCAGCGAGGAGTTGTCTTCGCCCGCACCCAGTGCAGCGCGGAACAGATCCGACAGATCCAGCACCGCGCGCTCGGCCACCTGCGGCGCGCTGTGCAGCAGGCTGGCGATGAGATTCATGCTGTTGAACAGGAAATGCGGGCGAATGCGCGCCTGCAGGGCGTCGGCCTCCGCGCGCGCACTGGCCGAGACCTGCGCGGCCCAGCGATCGCTGACGTAGAAGTAGCGCAGCGCCAACGCGCTGATCAGCATCACCACCGCCGCGCTGCCCAGCACGAACCGCCAGAACCCTACGCCACCTGCGCCGATTTCCAGGCCGGTGGCGGTGTACAGCGTGTACAGGGCGCCGGCCGAAAACATCGCCACCGCGCCGGCCACGCCGACCGCGCACAGCGCGCCCAACCGCTGCGGCAATCGCGACAGATGCGGGCGCATCACGCACAGCAGCGCGGTCACCGCGATCGCCTGCCACAGGCCAAACGCGCTGGCCGAGAGGAAATGCTCGACCGTCCAGTGCGGCGCCCCATCGGGCGACAGCGACAGCACGATCACCACCAGTTCGGCCAGGCCCAGCATCACCAGCAACCGCGGCACCGTGCACAGCTCCGGCAACCAGTCCTGCGGTGCGGCGGGCGCCTCGCTCATGGGCTCAGGAGAAGCGCTGCGACATCCAGTCGCCCAGGTCGCGGATTTCCTCGGCGCAGACCGAATGGCCCATCGGATAGGTATGCCAATCGATGCTGAAGCCTTCGCCGGTCAGCGCCTGCGCGCTGCGCTGGCCGTATTCGGGCAGCACGACCGGATCGGCAGTGCCGTGGCCCATGAAGATCGGCTGCGTCCTGGCGGCTTCATGAGCGAACCCAGCCAGCGCGTCAGCGGCAGGCAGGTACGTCGACAGCGCGATCAGCCCGGCCAGCGGCACGCTGCGGCGCGCGCCTGCGGCGAGGGTAATCGCGCCGCCCTGCGAGAAGCCCGCCAGCAGGATGTGCGCGGCGTCGATGCCCCGCGCCGCTTCGCGCGTGATCAGGGCTTCGACCTGGACGATCGATTCGTCCACGCCGGCCGCGTCGGCGCGCGTGGCGAAATCGGTGCCGGCGATGTCGTACCAGGCCCGCATGCGCATGCCGTTGTTGATCGTCACTGCGCGCACCGGCGCGTGCGGGAACACGAAGCGCAGCGCCGGCCAGCCCGGGCGCACCAGCTCGGGCACGATCGGGGCGAAGTCATTGCCATCGGCGCCCAGGCCGTGCAGCCACAGCACGGTCCACTGCGGGGCGGCGCCGGTTTCCAGTTCAACGGTGTCGAGCAGGTCGCTCATGCAATCTCCAGGCAAGGATGGCGAGCGGTGATGGGGCCAGGCGCCGTCAATCCAGCTCGACCATCTCGAAATCGTCCTTGGTCACGCCGCAGTCGGGGCAGGTCCAGGTCTCGGGCACGTCTTCCCAGCGCGTGCCGGGCGCGATGCCTTCTTCGGGCAGGCCTTCGGCTTCACGGTAAATGAAGCCACAGACCACGCACATCCAGTTGCGGTAGGTGGTGTCGCCGGGGTTGCTCATCGGATCATCGCAGGCCTAGGGTGCCGCATTGTCACACACGCGCCCCGGCGCGCTGGAGCCGCCATGTCCCGCCTCACCTCGCACCGTGGCCTGTACCTGATTACCCAGGAGGACGCCGATGGCGCGCGCCTGCTGGCCCGCACGCAGGCCCTGCTGGAGGCCGGCGTGGTCACCTGGCTGCAGTACCGCAACCGCGCGGCCGACGCCGCAGCTCAGCGCGAACAAGCCACTACGCTGCAGGCGCTCTGCGCGCAGCACGGCGTGCCGCTGATCATCAACGACGACATCGCGCTGGCCTTGTCGATCGGCGCAGCGGGCGTGCATCTGGAAGACAACTCGATCGGCCTGGAAGCGGCCCGCGCTGCACTCGGCCCGCAGGCCCTGATCGGCGCGTCCTGCTACGACCAGGCGGCACTGGCGGCCCAGGCGGTGGCGCAGGGCGCCAGCTACGTCAGCTTCGGTGCGTTTTTCCCCAGCCGCAGCAAGCCGACCACGCATCGCGCCACACCGGCGGTGCTGCTGGAGACCGCAACGCTGGGCGTTCCGCGCGTCGCCATTGGTGGCCTGACCCCGGCCAATGCCCGGCCCGCCATCGACGCCGGCGCCGATCTGATCGCCGCCATTGGCGGGGTCTACGATGCGGCCGATCCGATTGCCACGGCGCGCGCGTTCAAAGCGTTGTTCGACTGAACGCCTGATCCACTAGAAGCAAAAAGGCCGCGGCAGATTGCCGCGGCCTTTCGTTTGGATCGACTTCCTGCTGTCCCGGCCTGCCAACGCAGGCCGGGGCGACGTACATCAGAAGTCGTAGCTTGCGGTAACGCGGGCGTAGCGCGGGGTCTGATACGCCACCGCCTGGCCGTACAGCGGGTTCACCGAGTTATCCGGCAGCTGCGAGAACGGGTAGTAGGTGATCGGCTTCTGCGCGTTGAGCACGTTGAAGATGTTGAGGTTGATCGCCAGCTTGCCTTCGGCGAAATCCGGCTTGAAGGTGAAGCCCAGGTCCAGCTGGTTGATCCACGGCATCCGACCATGCGAGCCCGGGGGCGATGCACTGCCGGTGCCGGTCGCCGGGTCGTAGCAGTAATGGTACGGGCCACCGGTTACGGCGCTGCCGCCGTAACCCGCCGGATCGCTGCCGGAATAGGTCGTGCCGTAGTAGTTGCCCAGGCAGTTCTTCGGCGCACCGGAGGCCATGCTCAAGTTGGCGGAGATGCCGAACTCACTGGTCAGCTGGTAGTAGCCGTACAGCTTGAGCTGGTGACGGTGATCGTTGGACTGGTCGCCGTTGGTGTTCTCCATCAGCGCGGCATGGTCCCAGCTCTGCGTGGTCGAGACCGCCGCCTGGCCCTGGTAGCTGCCCAGCGCGCCACCGGAACGGAACAGGTCCGAACGCAGCTGGCCCTCGGTCGTGCCGTAGCTATGCGACCACACGTAGTTCGCCTTGGCATACCACTTGCCATCGAACGGACGCTCGAAGTTGAACTCCAGGCCCGCGTAGTCACGCTTTAGCTCCGGGAAGCCAGCAGCCTCACGCGACACGCTGACCTGGCGCAGGTTGCCATCGGTGTCGTACACGTTCCAGATGTTGGTCTTGCCCGGATTGATCAGCTCAGCGCCGGCGGTCCGGGTGTAATCGATGTCGACACCCTGCGCGATGGCCGAGTTGACCAGGCCGACGTTGTCGGTATCGAAGTTCTGGTCATCGATCGCGTCGTTGAGGCGGCGATAGGTGCCGCGCACGCCGTAGACCCAGCCGTTCTCCATCTGCTTGCTGAAGCCGAGGATCAGCTCATCCTGGTTCTCGCCCTTGATGTCCTTGACCACGGCGGCGTTGGGATCGGAGGCTCGACCGAAGCGCGAGTTCGCCGAAACCGCCGGGCCCAACGACTGCGAGATGATCGGCGTGCCGTCGGCGTTGATGCCGCTATAGGTGAAGTACTCGCTCTTGGACACCGAGGAGGTGAACAGACCGACGGCCGACAGCGGCAGACCCAGGTAGTAGCGGCCGATGTTGCCGAACACCTTCAGGCTGGAATCGCCGTGCACGTCCCAGCTGAAGCCGATGCGCGGCGACCACGCATCCACGCTGATATAGGGCACGTGGCTGATCGGCACGTAGTTGGTGAACTCATCCTTGCGCAGGCCCAGGCTCAGCAGCAGGTTGTCGGTCACCTGCCACTTGTCTTCCAGGTAGTACGCCTTCTGGTCGGCGTCGTAGGAGTTCAGGCCGCTGGTGGTGTCCTTGGTCACGTAGTAACCGGAGGCACCGTAGACCGGGTCGACCAGGCCCGGACTGGCCGCGCCCTTGCCACCGGCCTCGTTGGCCGACTGGCTGATCAGGCCGTTGGCGCCTGCTGCGGTGCCGTACGGATCGCTGGTGCGGCCGTAAGTCCAGGCATAGCCAGGGCCTGAGGCCTGTGTACCGATGTTGGTGGCTTTCAGATCCTGGTTGTCCACGCCGGCCGTGATCGCGTGGTCGCCGAGGCGCCATTCCACGCTCAGGCGCAGGTTGCGCTTCTCGTACTCGCGGTCCGACGCGGTGATCGAGCTCTGCAGCTGCGAACCCTGGATCGGCGTGCCGCCCGTGTAGGCCGGATTCTGCAGTGCGACGCTGCCGATCACCGGGCCATTGGCCGCGCTGTAGTTGTAGTAGCTGATCTCATCCGGCGTGCGCATCTCGCCGTACAGCGCGCTGACGGTGATGTTGTCGCCAAAGTAGCCGGTGTACTTGGCCGAATTCAGGACCGGGCCGGCCTTGTTGGTGTTCTCGTTGTTGTAGTACGCACCCTTAGAACGGGTGAGGTAGTTGTACCGGTAGATCGTGCCGTTGGTTTCGTACTTGTCACCGGCGCTGGTGAGTTCCAGCAGGTGGTTATCGGTGATGTACCAGTCCAGCTTGCCGTACCAGCGATTCTGCTCGTATTCGTATTCGGTCAGACCACCGACCGCACCATTGTCGGCGTCACGATTGCTGGCGATGCGGGTGCCGTGCGAATTGACGCGTTCACCGGCCAGGAAGAAGAACAGCCGGTCCTTGAGGATCGGGCCGCCGACATAGGCGCTGTAGGTTTCAGAGGTTGCCTTGGTCTCGCTCAACGGCTGGTACAGGCCATTGGCCGAACGGGCATAGTTGTAGGCCGTGTTGGTGGTCGTCGAGGTCTGGCTGTCGGGACGCCAGTAGATGTCCTTCTGGCTGGCCTTCATCGCATCCGGCTCGAACACGACCGCCGCGCCAAACTTCCATTCATTGGTACCGCGCTTGCCGACCTGGTTGATCACGCCGCCGTTGGAACGGCCATACTGGGCGCCATAGCCGCCGGTGAAGATTTCCTGCTGGTCGATCGCGCCGTAGGGCAGCGTCAGGCCGCCGAGGTTGTTGGCGGTGGAAGTGGTGTTGAAACCGTTGAGGTAGTAGGCGTTTTCCGAAGCGGCCGAACCACCGAAGCTCGGCAGCGAGCCGCCTAGCGGACCGTTGTCGAAACCACCGCTGTTGACCACCACGCCCGGCGCCAGCAGCGCGATCGCTTCAGCGCTGCGACCCAGCGGCAGCTGCTGCAGCTGCTCGGAGGTCACCACGGTGCGGGTGTCGACGCTGGAGACGTCGATCGGGGAAATGGCGGTCGTGCCCTTGACCGAGACCGAGCCCAGGGTGGTGGCGCCACCGGCGGACAGCCCGACTTCGGTACCGGCGCCGACCAGGATCGAGACGTTCTCGCGGGAGTCGACGACCGCGCCGTCGTGCTTGAGGGTCACGGTGTAGCTGCCCAGCGGCACGCTGCTCAGCGAGTAGCGGCCGCCTTCGACCTTCACTTCGCGCGAGAAACCGCCGCTGCTCTGGACCAAGACCGTATCGGCATCGCCGGCCCCGCTGACGGTGCCGAAGATGCGGCCGGTGGTGGACTGGGCATAGGCCCCGTTGGCGGCAACCGCCAAGGCCAGCGCCAGGGCGCTCTTACGGATCAATCGATTCATGCTGCTTGTTTCCCCAAAAGTTGGAACGGCAAGGTGCCGAAGAGCGCGTCGCTTCACCCCTGAGAACGACGCTGCGGTGACACTTTGAAAACTTGAGTCACATGTGGCGAATGGCGTTTGTTTATGACGTCATGCATCCGCGTGTGCTCTGGATGCTAATCAGCGTCACGCTTTGGCGCCGCAACTGCGACGGGTAGGTCCCACCTGGGTGGGTAGGTAGCTCGGCCAAGCCCTTGCTGCGCTTGGCCGTTGTGGCCCGCAAGCCCGACAATAGGCGGCGTACTGGCCGTCTTTCGGCCCCGGCACGTCCCCGCGCGCGAGCTGCGTTCGCCGCGCGGGCACCGCCTGCCACCCTTCCCTCTGGGCGCCCGGCGCCCACCCGCACAGGATCCCAACCCATGCAGCACGACCGTTCGCACGCCTTGTTCACCCAGGCCCAGGCCCTGATCCCCGGCGGCGTCAACTCGCCGGTGCGCGCGTTCAAGTCCGTGGGCGGCGAGCCGTTCTTCGTCCAGCGCGCCGACGGCGCCTACCTGCATGACGTGGATGGCAATCGCTATATCGATTACGTGGGCTCGTGGGGCCCGATGATCGTCGGCCACAACCACCCGCACGTGCGCGAGGCCGTGGAGAAGGCGATCCGCGACGGGCTGTCCTTCGGCGCGCCCTGCCCGGCCGAAGTCACCATGGCGCAGACCATCACCCGCCTGGTGCCTTCCTGCGAGATGGTGCGCATGGTCAACTCCGGCACCGAGGCCACGCTGTCGGCAATCCGTCTGGCGCGCGGCGCCACCGGCCGCCAGCGCATCGTCAAGTTCGAAGGCTGCTACCACGGCCACGGCGATTCGTTCCTGGTCAAGGCCGGCAGCGGCATGCTGACCCTGGGCGTGCCCACCTCGCCGGGCGTGCCGGCGGGCCTGAGCGAACTGACCGCCACGTTGAGCTACAACGATTTCGAAGGCGCCACGGCGCTGTTCGAGGACATCGGCAGCGAAGTGGCCGCGGTGATCATCGAGCCGGTGGTGGGCAACGCCAACTGCATCCCGCCGCGCGAAGGCTACCTGCAGCACCTGCGCGACCTGTGCACCCGGCGCGGCGCGCTGCTGATCTTCGACGAAGTGATGACCGGCTTCCGCGTGGCCCTGGGCGGCGCGCAGGCGCATTACGGCATCACGCCGGACCTCACCACCTTCGGCAAGATCATCGGCGGCGGCATGCCGGTGGGTGCCTACGGCGGCCGTGCCGATTTGATGACGCAGATCGCCCCGTCCGGCCCGATCTATCAGGCCGGCACCCTGTCAGGGAACCCCGTCGCGATGGCCGCCGGCCTGGCGATGCTGGACCTGGTCCAAGCGCCGGGCTTCCACGCCGACCTGACCGCCACCACCGCCACCCTCTGCGCCGGACTCGAAGCAGCCGCGCGCGACGCCGGCGTGGCCGTGACCACCAACCAGGTCGGGGCGATGTTCGGCCTGTTCTTCACCGACCAGAAGGTGGAGACCTACGCCCAGGCCACGGCCTGCGACACCGCGGCCTTCAACCGGTTCTTCCACGCGATGCTGGAACGCGGCGTGTTCCTGGCGCCCTCGGCCTACGAGGCTGGCTTCACCTCCAGCGCGCATGACAGGATTGTCATCGAAGCCACTCTGCAGGCCGCAAAGGAAGCGTTTTCGGCCATCGCGTAGTCAACCTGCGGTTTTTCACGCTTGTCGGCATGACTTGGCAAATGACAGCGCCCTGACATAACGTGGCTGACAGATACCTAAGGACGGGTATGGGCGGGGGCCCTGTCACAGAATCGGTGCGGCTCAACGCGCTCATGGCGCGTGGCCCGATGCTGGGACGCACAGCGCCGATCTTTGGGGAGATCGGACACGTCGGAGACGCGCGTGCCCGTAGCAAAACCAGTTGCACTGATCGGCCCGCGCCCGTCCATTGCCCGTGACGGCATTGCTGCGGGCGACTGGATCCTGCCGGACAAGCTGGAACCCCCACGCCTGCACGTGGATGCGGTCCAGCGCGAACGCCTGATCGCCCAACTCGACCAGGGCATCGGCCTGCCCTTGACCCTGCTGCTTGCCCCGCCGGGCTTCGGCAAGACCACCTTGCTGGCGCAGTGGCATGCGCATGTCTTCGCCAGCGGCCGCGCCCAGGTGGCGTGGCTGTCGCTGGACGAGGACGACGCCGATCCGACCCGTCTGCTGGCCTATCTGGCGCTGGCGCTGGGGCTGGGCGGATTCGAGAACAACACCATGCCGCTGGGCGTGGCCCATTGGCGCGACCTGGATCCGGCCGCCACGCGCACCGCGCTGCTGCGCGCAGTGCGCTGCGCCCAGCAGCCGCTGGTGCTGGTGCTGGACGATTACGACCGCGCCGCCGGCCCGGCCGCAGATGAACTGATCACCCTGCTGGTCGAACATGGTGGCCCGCGCCTGCACGTGCTGCTGGCCACGCGTCGTGCGCCGGCCTTGCCGTTGGCGCGGCTCGCCGTGCGCGGCGCCCTGCTGCAGGTGGGCGCCGAACAGCTGGCGCTGAACCGCCAGGAGACCCGCGCCATGTTGGGCGAGCACTCCAGCGACGAAGACGCGCGCCGGCTGCGCCACAAGACCGAAGGCTGGCCAGTCGCCGTGCGCCTGGCCGCGCTGTGGATTTCCGGCGATGGCCGCCGCAGCGAGGATGTCGCCCGCTTCTCCGGCCGCACTGCCGGGCTGGCCGCGTACCTGGCCGAACAGGTCGTGCGCGACCTCGACCCGGAACTGCGCGATTTCCTGCTGGAAACCACCGTGCTGGAGCGCTTCAACGCCGCGCTAGCCGATACCGTGCGCGGCCGCCAGGACAGCGGCCAGCTGCTGGCGCGGCTCGGCCATTTCCAGGGCCTGCTGGTGCCGCTGGACGATGACCACGAGTGGTTCCGCTATCACCCGCTGTTCGCCGATTACCTGCACCAGCAGCTCGATCGCCAGTCGCCAGGCTTGGTCGTCCACCTGCATCGCCGCGCCGCGCAGTGGTGCGCCGCGCACGACCAGCTGCCCGAAGCCGTGCGCCATGCGCTGCGCGCCCACGACGTGCCGCTGGCCGCCGAATGCATCCGCCAGGCCGGCAGCTGGCAGATGCTGCTGCAGCACGGCACCGCCTCGGTCCGCGCGCTGCTTTGCCAGTTCGACCCGCGCGTGATCCGCGATACGCCGCCGCTCAACCTCACCCAGGCTTACCTGCACATGCGGCTGGGCGAGTTCAGCCACGCGCAGATGCTGCTGGAGCGTTTCCGCGATTTTCCCGAAGACCTTCGCGCGCCGCTGGAGCGCGACTACACGGTCGTGGTGGCGCTGCTGCGCGACCTGATGGACCTGGTCTGCGGCAATCCGCGCGGTATCGCACAATTGGCGGCGCAGGCCGACGCGCTGGATGAAGACGATCACCTGGGCCGCGGCACGCTGCTGTGCATCTGCGCCACCACGGCGCTGGGACGCAGCGAGTTCGGCGAGGCCCATCGGCTGTCGCAGGACGCGGTCGATGTGATGTCGCGCAGCGACACGCCCAACACCGCCGGCTACGCGCTGGTGCACCTGGGACAGAGCCATTTCTATCGCGGCGCGCTGGACCAGGCCGAAGTTTGCTACACCCACGCCCTGCAGCTGGCCCAGCCGCAGCATGGCGTGGACGCCACGCTGGTCGCGGCCTGTCGCTGCCTGCTGGCCCAGCTGCGGGCCGAGCGCGGCCGCTACGACGAAGCCGCCGACCTGCTCGAAGGCGCACTGGATGCGCTGGAGCAGGACGATGGCTGGGTCGATGTCTACGCCGCCGGCTTCAGC
Source organism: Pseudoxanthomonas sp. GM95 (assembly GCF_900109775.1). Taxonomy (GTDB): domain Bacteria; phylum Pseudomonadota; class Gammaproteobacteria; order Xanthomonadales; family Xanthomonadaceae; genus Pseudoxanthomonas_A. Next base: position 327,198 of record NZ_FOAX01000001.1, on the reverse strand, counting down.
ACCGCGCTCACCCTGGCGCGCCAGCGCGACCGCAGCGGCCGCGCCGCCCATGCGCTGCTAGACCGCATCGATGCGTTGGCCACGCGCCGGCATCTCACCCGCCTGACCGAACTGGCCGCCGCCTGGCGTCTGGACGTGTTGCTGGACCTGCCGGGCAACAGCGCGATCGACGCGGCGATGGCGCGCTCCGGGGGCGAAGCCGCCTTCCTGCACGCGCTCACCAGCGGCCACGGCTGGCGCCAGGGTCACGCCCTGGGCTTTGCCCTGGCGCGCTGGCATGCACTGTGCGGTCGCGCCGGCCAGGCTGTGGCGATCCTGCATCGCCAGCAGCAGGCGGCCGAAGCCGCAGGCGATCGCTATCACCTCGGCCGCATCCAGTTGCGTTTGGCCATGACCTTGCAGCAGCGCGGCCAGATCGAGGCGGCGCTGATTCCATTGGGCCTGGCGCTGGATCACATTGCCGGCGCGCGCGCCTGGCAGGTGGTGGTCGACGCCGGCTTGCCGGCCAAGGCCCTGCTGCGCAGCGCGCGCCAGCTGGACCCGCAGGCCGCGGCCGGCACCACGCGCGCGCTGACCATCCAGACGCTGTTGGACAAACTGTCCTTCGACGAAGCACAGGTCACCGAACTCTTCAGCGAGCGCGAACTGGAAGTGCTGGCCGAACTGGCCCAGGGCCATTCCAACAAGCACATCGCGCGGCGCCTGGCGGTGTCGGAAAACACGGTGAAGTTCCACCTCAAGAACCTCTACCGCAAGCTCGAAGCCACCACGCGCGAATCCGCACTGGGGATCGCGCTGCAGCGTGGCTTGATCGCCGCGACCGCACCGCCGGGCTGACCCAAACAGAACCCCTGCCGCGCGAGCGGCAGGGGTTAGGGATCACTCAAGCGATCTCGATTGCGCGATCAGGCGTAGGCGGTGTGGCTGCCGTCGCGGCGCTCGTCTTCCAGCAGGGCCATCTTCACCGGCACCGGGCCGCGCTTGCCGGCCATCACCTTGGCGAAGGCGTCCTTGAAGCGCGCCATTTCCTCCGGCGTGCCGATGGTGATGCGTGACCAGGTCGGCCACACCGGCCAGGCGCGACCAACGAACACACCGTAGGTCGCCATGGCCTCCATGAACTCCGGCGCCGGGCGCTTGACGTCAACCATGAAGCAGTTGCTCTCCGAGGTCGTGCAGGCATAACCCTCGCTGGTCAGCCAGTTGGTGATGCCATCGCGCAGCTTGGTGTTGGCATCGCGGCGCGTGGGCACCAGGTCCGGATCACGCAGGCTGGCCAGGCCGGCCGCCATCGCGGTCACCGACAGCGCATTGGTGCTGAAGTAGGTGATGCGCTCCATCAGGTCCGGACGCGCCACCACGTAGCCCAGGCGGATGCCGGCCATGCCGTAGAGCTTGGAGAAGGTGCGCAGGATCACCACGTCCTCGCCTGCCGCGACCATGTCCGCGCCGGTCACGGCGGTGGGCGACAGGTGGATGTAAGCCTCGTCCAGTACCAGGATGCTGCCCTTGGGCTTGTGCTTGAGCGCGTACTCGATGTCCTTGCGCGTGGTGATCGAGCCGGTCGGGTTGTTCGGGTTGCAGATGTAGATCATGCCGGCCTTGGGGTCGGCCGCGCACATGGCTTCCACGTCGTGACTGAAGTCCTTGCGCAGCGGGATCTTGTGCACCGGTGCCTTGACCCGGTCGGCGGTGCGCCAGCCCGATTCGAAGGTCGGATCGGCCGTCACCAGCGACGCCGTCGGCGAGGTAAACGCCATCACCGTCTGCTGCAGCGGCAGGCCCGAGCCGGCGTACGGCACGATGTATTCGGGCTTGACGTTGAGCTGGGCGGCCATCTCCTCGACCAGCTCCTTCTGCATGTTGAACAGATAGCGACCGCCTTCCGGCGCGATGGCGTCGATTGCCTTCAGCGCGGCAGCGCTGGGGCCGAGCGGGTTTTCGTTGGCGTTGATCATCACCGGGGCCAGGCCCAGGTCGGAGGCCTGCTTGACATCGACCTTGGGCGCGCGACGTGCGGCTTCCTGCGCAAACGCCGGACCGGCCAGGCCCAGCAGCGGCGCGGCCGTGGCCGCACCGGCGGCCAGGGCCGAGCCATGCAGGAAACGACGGCGGGAAATGGGGGCTTTCATGGGGCAACTCCTAGGCGGGGGAGGAATACGTCAGGGACGGACGGCGACCACTTCGATCTCGATGCGCATGCCGGGATTGCCCAGCGCGGCGATCTGGAAGGCAGAACGCGCCGGCAGGTTCATCTGCTTGGCGTCCTTGCCGAAGAACTGCGTGTAGCCCTCCATGAAGCCCTTGAAATCCATCTTGCCGCCGGTCTCCGGGCCGCCGACCAGGAAGGCCTGCATCTTGACCACGTCCTTCATGCCCAGGCCCATGCCTTCGAGCTGCTTCTGGATCTGGGTGAGCACGCTGATGGTCTGGGTCTTGGTATCGCCGAAGGCTTCCACCGAGTCCTTGGGCGCCGAGGCGTTGGCCACGGCCGGCACCTTGCCGCTGACGTAGATGGTGGCCTTGCCGGCCGGCACTTCCACCGCCGCGGCGATCGGGAAATCGCTGCCGGGAATCGGCACGCGCACCACATCGGCAGCCTGCGCGGCCAGCGGCAGGGCCAGGAAGCTCAGCATCAGGGGAAGACGGCGGGACAGGCGCATGGGAACTCCGTTTTGAAAGAAGGAAAAAGACATCGGCATCAATCGTCGCTGGCGCCGGACGGCGCAAGCGCGGCACGCAGCGCCTTGACGTCGGCATCGGTCACCGGCTCGTCGTACTGGTTGCCGAAGTGCGTGCGCACGTAGGCAGTGACTTCAGCCACCTGCTTGTCGCTGAGCATGCCCCGAAAACCCGGCATGGCGCCATTACCGGACAGCACCATCATCTCCACATAGGGCGCGGCGGCCAGCTTGGGATTGGAGGCCAAGGCCGGATATTCGCCGGCACCACGCGCGCCCTGCCCGGCGGGCATGTGGCAGCCCTGGCAGATGGTGGTGTAGACCTGCGCGCCGTTGGCGTGGCTGAAGTCGCGGGTGTTGACCAGGCCGGTCGCATCGGAGGTTTGCGCGCGTACCGGCGCGGCCAGCCACGCCGGCACCACCAGCAAGGCCGCCGCCAGCGCGGCGCAACTCAGGACTTTGACGCTCATGCCTTGCCTCCGGTCGCCAGTACCTTGGCGTGCAGGCGGCCGATGACATCGTGCGCGGACAGCACCGCGCCCTCCTGCCAGGCCGGGATGTAGGAGATGTGTTCGCCAGCCATGGCGATGCGGCCATCGATCTGGCAGGCCGCTTCGTAGTGCTGCGTACGCAGGTCCTCGTTCCACGCGCCGAAGCAACCGTGGTGGCTGGGCACGCGATGCCAGGCGACCGAGACGCCGTTGTCGAATTCCTTCGGATACTGCGGATGGATCTGGCTGCCATAGTCGACGGCGCGCTTCACGCGTTCGGCCGGGCTGTGAGAGGTGAAGTCGAACGCATCCAGGCCCCAGATGTAGGCGCCCAGCAGCACGCCCTTGCCCGGCGCTTGGAAGCCGGTGCTGGGATAGCTGATGTTGGTGATCGGCAGGTTGGTGTAGCTGATGCCGCCGTAGATGGCCTCGTCCTCTTCCCAGAAGCGACGCTTGAACTGCAGGCCGACCTTCACCGAGGAGGCATAGGGCAGCTTGGTGATCGCCTCGCTCATCGCCGGGCCGACCTTGACCGGGATGCGGCTCAGCACGGAAAACGGGATGGTGCAGATGCACCAGTCGGCCTTCTCGGTGCGCGTGGTGCCCGGCGCGGTGGTGTCCTCGTAGCTGACGGTGACGCCGTGATCGTCCTGGTCGATGTTGGTGACCTTGGCGTTGTACTGGATCACGCCCGGGCCCAGCTCGCGCGCGAACGCCTTGCCGACCATGTCCATGCCGCCCACGGGCTGGAACATGCTGGTCTGCATCTCGATGCCGTTGCCGGCCGCCAGCTGGCTCCATAGGCGCGAGCGCAGCACGTCCTCGGCCGCCATCGGCTTGGACAGCGCCGGCTTGCCGCTCAGGCCGCCGCCGGGATATTTGGCGTAGCCACGGCGCAGGTTGCTTTCCTCGGTCATGGCGTAGGCCATGTTCTTGTCCAGGCCGCCCCAGCTGCGCAGCGATTCCAGCAGCAGCTCCTGGTCTTCCTTGGTCACTGCTTTGTCCAGCGCGCCCTGCCGGGTGACCTTGGCCAACAGTTCGGAGACATGGCCCTTGTAGTCGGCATCGATTTCGCGGAAGCGCTGTGGCTTGCCGCCGAACGCCTCGGTGTTGTGCAGGAAGGCGTTGTAGTTGACCTGCACGAACGATTCCAGCGCCACGCCGAACTGCTTGCAGTACGCCAGCATCGCGCGGTGGTGGTGCGGGATGCGCCACGGGCCCGGGTTGATGTACAGGCCGTCATCGAAACCGCAGTGCTGGGTTTCGCCGCCCAGTTCGGTGTAGGTATCGCCGCCGCGCAGGGTCCAGTTACGACCGCCGGGACGCGCGTTGTATTCGAGGATCTTGACCTTGTAGCCAGCCTTGCGCATTTCGTAGGCGGCGGTCATGCCGGCCATGCCAGCGCCGAGGATGAGTACCGTGGCGCCCTTCGGATTACCCTGCAGGTGCACCGGGCCCTTGTAGCCGGATTCGGCGGCAAAACCCAGGCTGCTCATCGCCTGGTACATCATGGAACCGCCAGCGGCCAGCCCGATGCGGGCCAACAGCTGGCGGCGGCTCATTGCAGTGGTGACGCCCTTCATTGAGTTCATCCCGTGGGCGGCGACCGGCACATCCAACGCGTGGCCACCGAAGTGCTGAAAAAAGTCCGCCCACTGCATCTGCGGTGGGCGCCGCGGTCCCGGAAAGACCGCTGGAAGTCTTGGGTAGATCGAAGTCCTGCGATTCCCTCATGCGCGCCGTCCCACCTGCACGCGGCAGGCAGGACGGCGCGGTGTCGCGATCAGAAGCGATAGGTCAGCTTGGCGTAGTAACGCGCGCCGAAGTAACCGATCGGGCTGCCCGAGAAGCCGGCGTAGTTGCTGCTGGCGATGTACTCGTTATTGCCGTTCTGGTAGTTGGCCACGTCGTAGTTCCACACCGCCGACGGGATCTTGTCAGGGTATTCGTTGAACACGTTGTCGCCGCCGACACTGATGGTCCACTGGTCATCGGGCTTGAAGCTCAGGTCGAAGCCGGTGGTGAGCATCGTGCCCAGCTTGAGCTTGTAGTACTCGCCGCCGCCCAGGGTCACCACGTCCAGCTGGTCAGCCAGCTGCTCGTAACCGGCCAGGCTGTTGACCTGGGTCTGCGGGCCGTAGATTGACTCGCGCAGGGTCAGGGTGAACTTCTGCCAGTTGAAGGTCGCCGCCAGGTTGACGCGGAACTTCGGGCTGGCGTGCTCGATGTCGTAGATGTTGGCTTCGGTGAACAGCGGGATGCTTTCGAAGCCCGTGACGCGGCCGGCCTTGGTCACCTCGGTCTTGTTGTAGTTGGCCGCCAGCAACCAGTCGATCGAGCCCCAGCTGAACTCGCTCATGTAGTTGGTCACCCAGTCCACGCCGGTGGTCTTGGTGTCCAGCACGTTGCTGAGGAAGCTCAGGTTGATGTTGGCGCGCGCGGTCTGGTCGAAGCTGCCGCCCGGTGCCGACGGATCGTTGGCATCGCTGATGAAGCCGCCAGCGACCAGCGCATCGCCCAGGATCTGGTTGTAGGTGTCGTCCGGCACGCCGTCGCCGTCGGTGTCGGCCGGATCGGGCAGGTCGGCGTTCCAGCTGCCGGTGGTGCGGCCGGTGACCGTGGCGGCCGACTGCGCCACCGAGTAGGCGAACGAGCCCATGTAGGTCCGGTCGGCGATCTTGATCTGGTACGCATCAAGGGTGGAGGTCAGGTTCGGCAGCGGCTGCCACACCAGGCCCAGCGAGAAGTTCTTGCTGGTTTCCGGCTTCAGGCCGTTGCCCACCGACGAACCGGCCAGCGTAGCGGTCGCACCGGTCGGGCTGACCTGGATCGCGGTGTAGTACTGCTCGCCCATGTTCGGCGCGCGGAAGCCGGTGCTGGCCGTGCCGCGGATGGCGAAGGTGTCGGTGATGTCGTAGCGGGTGGTGAACTTGCCGATCGCCTTGCTGCCGAAGTCGCTGTACTTCTCGTAGCGACCGGCGATGTCCACCAGCCAGGCTTCGGTCGGATACAGGATCACGTCGGCGAACACGGCCTGGCTGTGGCGCGAGTAGTCACCCGCCGACAGCGGGTTGTAACCCGGGAAGGACGAGGCGCCGGCGCCGTAGTACGAGGTCGGGTCGCCAGCTTCGATGCCGTATTCGTCGCGACGGTATTCCACGCCGGCGTTCAAGGTCAGCGGGCCACCGGCCAGGCCGATGTCGAAGTCCTTGGTGACAGCCGCATTGGTGTCCCACTGGGTGCTGTAGAAGGAGCCGTCGTAGAAGTTCTCCGGCGAGGTGCCGAAGTCGTTCCACAGCGAGAAGTTCATCGAGTTGACCGTGTAGACGTCCATCTCGTTGCGGCCGTACTCGGTGGACACGTCCCACATCCAGCCGCTGCCGAACTCGCCCTTCAAGCCCAGGGTCAGGTCGTAGTCCTTCTCCTCCGAGCGCTCGGACGGATTGAAGCCATACGGATACTTGTGCTCGCCCACGTCGTTGACGTCGCCGTCGCCGTTGAAGTCGTAGCCACCGTCCTGCGAGGGACGACGATAGTTTTCTTCCGACTGCGCGGTCTTCTGGCCGTAGCTACCGAAGGCGTAGAACTCCAGGCCCTCGCCGAAGTCGTAGCCGGCGTTGAACATGGCGATCTTGCGGTGCACTTCCGGCGGGTTGAGCCAGGCGTTGAGGGCCGGGAAGCGGCCATTCATCAGCGCGCCCTGGTCGTTGGCCAGGCGGGCCAGCAGGTCACTGCGGCCGTTGGCGTTGGCATACGCCGCGCAAGCCACCTGGTCGGCCAGGCAGTTGGCGTAGCTGGGGTTGGACATGCGGTAGACGGTCTTGCGGTTTTCCACTTCGGCGCTGATGTTGACGAAGCCGCTCTCGCCGCCGAAGCCGATGTTGCCGCCCCACGAATCGGTGCCGCCACCGCCATCGGCGTAGCCGGCATACCCGGCGTTGAGTTCGCCGCCGGAGGCGCCCTTCTTGAGGATGATGTTGATCACGCCGGCGATGGCGTCCGAGCCGTACAGCGCGGCGGCGCCGTCGGTCAGCACTTCGACGTGGTCGATGGCCGACTGCGGGATGTAGGACAGGTCGGTGGCCATTTCGCCACTGCCGGCCACGCCGAAGTTGGAGGTCACGTGGCGGCGCTTGCCGTTGACCAGGACCAAGGTGTGGTTGGCGGTCAGGCCACGCATGGAGGCGGTCAGGGTCTGGCTCATCATGTCGCCGCCGACCTGGGAGGCGTTGTACGACGGCACCTGGTTGGCGATGGCGTTCATCAGGTCTGGCGCGGCGGTCTTGGTCAGCGCTTCGGCACTGACAAGCTGGATCGGCGCCGGGCTGTCGGTCACGGCCATGTTGGCCTTGCGGGTACCGGTGGAGATGACGCTGACCGAATCCAGGGTCTTGGCCTGGTCGGCAGGTGTATCGGCCAGCGGAGCATCGGCTGCATGGGCCTGGACGACGGCGGCCAGCAGCAGGGAGGCGGAGACGGCAACGGCGAGAGGACGGCGGGTGGGGCGACTGCGCATGACCTGGGGGCTCCTGAGCAAGGCGAAGGGAAGGACTGCGACGGAAGGACCTGGAGGCGGGCGACCGGATCCCCTTGAACCGGTGTCCTGTGCGGACGGCGCGCTCGCTTCACACAAACCTAACCTCGGAAATCCGCTCCACCGCTGCCCGCGACGGGTAGGTCCCCCCTCGCCGGGTAGGTGCCCGGCGTCACACTCCCGCCCCGCCTGCCCACCCGCCTGTCAGCTGGCGAAAACCCGTCTTCGCCACGCTCCGGGACGCGACCTGCGCAGGCGTTGTCGCTATCCTCGCGGGCTGGTTTCCCCCGACCCGCCATGACCCTGCCCTTCCCGCGCGCACTGCGCGCCCTGCCCGCATGAACCGGCTCGAACGCCCGCGCCTGCGCCCGCCCGCGCTGGTCCTGTTCGACCTGGACGACGTGCTGGCCCGTTACGAACGCCGGGTGCGCCTGGTCGAACTGGCCCACCGCAGCGGCACCAGCCCGGCGGCGGTGCAGGCGGCGTTGTTCGACTCCGGGCTGGAGCACGAGTCCGACATCGGCCTGTGGCGCCCGGAGGACTACGCCGACGAACTCTCGCGCCGCCTCGGCGCGCGCCTGACCCTGGCCGACTGCATCGCCGCGCGCACCGTGGCCGTGCAGGCCGATCCGGCGATGGTTGCCCTGGCCCGCGAGGTCGCGCGGCACGCGCAGGTGGCGATCTTCACCAACAACGGCCCGTTCCTGACCCTGCACCTGGAGCAGATCTGCCCGGCGCTGTTCCCGCTGTTTGCCGGGCGCGTGGTGGGCGCGGGCGATGTCGGCATCGCCAAGCCTTCGCCGCAGGCCTACCTGCGCGCCCTGGCGCTGCTGGATGCGGCGCCGGCCGATACCCTCTTCATCGACGACCGCGACGAGAACGTCAGCGGCGCGCGCGCGGCCGGGCTGGATGCAGTGGGCTTTTCCAGCGCCGATACGCTGGCTCGCGTCTTCGACTTCTATCACCTCACCGGGAACTGACCTGATGCGCCTTGAAACCCTCGCCATCCACGCCGGCGGCGAATATGACCCGGAAACCGGCGCGGTCGTCCCGCCGATCCACCTGGCCACCACCTTCCGCCACGGCCCGGCGGCCGAGCGCATCGCCGGCTACGAGTACCAGCGCGAAGGCAATCCCACCAACGACCGCCTGCGCGCAGCCGTGGCCGCGCTGGAAGGCGCCGCCCAGGCGATCACCTTCGCCTCGGGCATGGCCGCCATCACCACGCTGCTGGAAACCCTGCCGCCCGGCGCGCGGGTAATCGTTCCCGACGACTGCTACGCCGGCCTGCGCCTGTTGGCCACCGAATACCTGCCCGAACGCGGCATGCAGGTGCAGCGCCTGGACATGACCGACCTCGCCGCGGTCACCGCGGCCTGCGCCGACGGCATCGATGTGATCTGGGTGGAAACCCCGTCCAACCCGATGATGCAGGTCAGCGATATCGCCGCGCTGGCCGAACTCGCGCACGCACGCGGCGCGCTACTGGTGGCCGACAACACCTTCGCCTCGCCGGTGCTGCAGCAGCCGCTGGCGCTGGGCGCGGACATCGTCATGCACTCGACCACCAAGTATTTCGGCGGCCACAGCGACGTGCTGGGTGGCGCGTTGGCGTTCGCGCGCGAGGACGACCTGTACCGCGCGGTCGCCCATCGCCTGCACATCACCGGCGCGGTGATGGCGCCGTTCAACGCGTGGCTGACCCTGCGTGGTTGCCGCTCGCTGCCGGCGCGCATGGCACTGCATTGTTCCAACGCCAAGGCGCTGGCCGAATACCTGGAAGCGCAGCCGCAAGTAGACGCCGTGCACTATCCCGGCCTGCCCTCGCACCCCGCGCACGCGCTGGCCATGCGCCAGATGCGCCAGGGCGGCGGCATGCTCAGCGTGCAGATCAAGGGTGGTCGCGACGCGGCGCTGGCGGTGGCCGGCGCGCTGCAGATTTTCACCAACGCCACCTCGCTGGGCGGCTGCGAATCGCTGGTCGAGCATCGCGTCTCGGTCGAAGGCCCGGCGTCGGTCACGCCACAGAACCTGCTGCGCGTGTCGGTCGGCCTGGAACACATCGACGACCTGATCGGCGACTTCGCCCAGGCGCTGGCCAAGGCCTGAGCTGCGCAACATGAGCGAACTGCTGAGGTGGGAGCCGATTCATCGGCGATGGGCTTTCGAAGGAAAGCCTCATCACTGCTAAAGCAGCTCCCACAAACACACGCTGGATTACTCAAAACAACAACGCCGCCGGATTCGCACCCGGCGGCGTTGTTGTTTTACCGATGAAGCCGCTGCACGCAGCGCCCTCATCACGACATCACTTGGCCTTCGGCACGTCGGCTTCGGTGGTGATGTGCAGCTTCACTTCGTCGCTGACCATCGGCGCATACGCACCGACGCCGAAGTCCGAACGCTTGACCGTGGCGGTCGCGTCGAAACCGATCGACTGGGTCTTCTTCATCGGATGCTCGGCGGCTTTGTTCAAGGTGACATCCAGCACGACCGGCTTGGTGATGCCCTTGATGGTCAGGTCGCCGGTGACCTTCAGCTTGTCCTTGCCGGCGGCTTCGACCTTGGTGCTCTTGAAGGTGGCGGACGGGAACTTGGCCGAATCGAAGAAGTCGGCGCTGTTGAGGTGGGTGTTGAACTTGGCGGTGAAGGCCTGCAGGCCGCTCAGCGGCAGGGTCACTTCGACGCTGGACTTGGACACGTTGGCCGCGTCATAGGTCAGGCTGCCGTCGGCATCGCCGAAGTGCGCGCTGGGGTTGGAATACCCGAAGTGGTTCCAGGTGGCGATGACGTCGGTGTGGGCCGGGTCGAGCTTGTAGGTGACCGGCGTGGCGAACGCCGGGGCGACCAGGGCGGACAGGGCGGCGGCGAGCAGGAACTTGCGCATGGATGACTCCTAGAGTGGTGTGGCGGCTAAGGGAACAGCGGTGGCGTTGCCGCCAGGTGAATCGAATCGGATCGCTCAGACGATGCGCGCGGCTTCGTCGAAGGACAGGCGCGGCAGGCGATCGAACACGCCAGCCGGATCGCCATGGCCCAGGTTGACCAGGAAGTTGGACTTGATCGAGGTGTCGGCGAAAAACGCTTCGTCGACCTTGGCGTTGTCGAAGCCAGACATCGGGCCGGCATCCAGGCCCAGCGCGCGCGCGGCCAGGATCAGGTACGCGCCCTGCAGGCTGCCGTTGCGGAAGGCCGCTTCCACGCGTCCTTCCTGCGGGCCGTCGAACCAGGCCTTGGCATCGGTATGCGGAAACAGCTTGGGCAGCTGCTCGTGGAAGTCCAGGTCGTGCGCGATGATCACGGTCACCGGCGCTGACATCGTCTTGCCTTCGTTGTTGGCCGACAGCGCCGGCTTCAACTTGGCCTTGGCTTCGGGCGAGGTGACGAACACGAAACGCGCGGGCGTGCCGTTGGCCGCGGTCGGGCCCCATTTCAGCAGGTCGTACAGCGCGTGCAGTTGTTCGTCGCTGACCGGCGCATCGGTGAACGCGTTCTGGCTGCGCGCGGTGCGGAACAGCTGGTCGAGCGCTGCAGCATCAAGACTCTGGGACATCGAACCCCTCCGAACAGAATAGGAAAGCGACACGTGCTGCCTTGCGGCTTCACGCGAGGCCGGCCGGCAGTGTAGGGTGTGGCTGCAGATGCAACACCACGGCGATCCGCAACGGATTGTTTTGGCTTTCAGAACAAATGCACCTGCCTGGACCCTGTCTGTTTCGTCAGCACGACCGCCGATGACCTCGCTACCACGGACCTGGACCTTGACCGATGGGCATGCCGGCAACGTGCGCCAGGCCGCTGCGCTCGCCCATGCACTCGGTTTGCCCGCGCGCGAGTGGGTGCTGCAGGCACGCGCACCGTGGAAGCAGCTTGCCCCGCGCGTGTTGCCGGGCAGCGACGGCGCCTTCGGGCCGCAGTTCCAGACCGCGCTCGACCACGCACCTGCGCTAGCCATCGGCTGCGGACGCCAGGCCGCGCTGGCCACGCGCGTGTTGCGCGCCTACGGCAGTCGCGTGATCCAGATCCTCGATCCGCGCGTGCGTCCACAGCATTGGGATCTGGTGATCGCCCCCACGCATGACGGCCTGCGCGGTCCCAACGTGCTGACCCTGCTCGGCAGCCTGCATCCGGTGGACGATGCGTGGCTGGCCGATGCGCGCCAGCAGTTCTCGCGTCTCGGCGCCCTGCCCGGCCCGCGCACCGCGCTGCTGGTCGGCGGACCCAGCGCCCATGCCACGCTCGATGCCGGCGAGATCCAGCGCATCTGCCTGGCGATCAATCCGATCGTGCAGCGCGAAGGCGGCACGCTGATGATCGCCACCTCCCGGCGCACGCCAGCCGAGGTGGTCGCGGTGTTGCGCGAGCGCTACGGCAACACGCGCCACCTGCTGTGGTGCGATGACGGCGACGGCGCCAATCCGTATCCCGGGCTGCTCGGCTGGGCCGACCGCATCGTCTGCACGGCAGACTCGGTCAACATGCTGTCCGAAGCCTGCGCCACGCATGCGCCGGTCTTCGTGCCCACGCCCGAGCGCGTGCGGGGTCGACCGCAACGCTTCCTCCGCGCCCTGCTGGAACGCGGCCGCATCCACGCCCTGGACGACACGCTGGAGCATTTCGAGGTCACGCCCCTGCGCGAGACCGCGCGCGTGGCCAGGCAGGTCAAGCTGCGCTTGGGGCTGGGCTGAGGTCAGCCGCTGGAATCACGACCACCCGCAAAGACCAATCCACTTGCCTCGCACGCAGCCGTGACCACTTCACGCGCCTGCTGAAGCGCGGGCGTCGGTGCGGTCAGGCGCGGGCGTCGATCCAGGGTGCAGGACAGGCTGGCGGCGAGCAGCGTGGTGTGGGCGTCGATCAGGCTTGCGTCCGTGTCGGCCGGCAACAGCGACGCATCAGCCATCGCCTGCAGCAAGGCGCGCGTGTTTTCCGGATCGAGCAGTGCGGGCACGCGCGCGGCGTGCTGCAGCACCAGCGCCTGCAGCAGGAACTCCAGGTCCACCAGTCCGCCCGCACCCTGCTTGAGGTCGAACCGCTCGGCGCTGCTGCGGTCCAGTTCGGCGCGCATGCGGCTGCGCATGTGCAGGACGTCCTCGCGCAGCTTGTCTTGTTCGCGCGGCGTGGCCAGGGTCTGGTCGCGGATCTGGTCGAAGGCATCCAGCAGACCTCCATCACCGGCCACCGCTCGCGCGCGCACCAGCGCCTGGTGTTCCCAGGTCCACGCGCGATGGCGCTGGTAGTCGGCGTAGCTGTCGAGCGAGGTGACCAGCAACCCCTTGGCGCCATCGGGACGCAGGCGCACGTCCACCGCATACAGGCGGCCGGCACCGGTCATGGTTTCCAGCAGCGCCACGACCTTCTGCGCCAGGCGCAGGTACCAGCGCCCGGCGTCCAGCGCGCGCGCGCCATCGGATACGGCATCGGCCGGCGCGCGATACAGGAACACCAGGTCCAGGTCCGAGCCGAAGCCCATCTCCTCACCGCCCAGACTGCCGTAACCGATCAATGCGAACTCGCCGCCAGCCACCTGTCCGTGCGCGGCTTCCACCGCGGAGCGCGCCATACGCAGCACCACGCCGCAGACCGCATCGGCCAGCCACGCGAGCTGGCGCGCCGAGGCATCGGGCGGCTGGCGTACATCCAGCGCCGCCAGCGCGATGCGGAAACCGAATGCCAGGCGTGTCTCGTTGAGCCGGCGCAGCGCGAGTTCCGGATCAGGGTCGAGCAAGGCCGCGTTGCAGGCGGCCAGCATGTCCTCACGCCCCGGCATCGGCCCGGCCGCGCGCGCATCGAGCAGTTCGTCCAGCAGCAGCGGATACTGCGCGACGCGCTCGGCCAACCAGGCGCTGCGCGCAACGACATCGACCAGGCGCGCCAGCGCACGCGGCGCTTCATCCAGCAGCGCGAGATAACTTGCCCGACGCAGGATCGACTGCAGCAACGCCAGGCTGCGCTGCAGCGCGGCGTCGGGACGATCCGATTGCGACGCCGCCTGCAGCACCGCCGGCAGCACGCGATCCAGCCGCGTACGCGCGACATCGGACAAGGCCGCCACGCCCGGCGCCTTGAGGAAATCGCGCAGGCGCGTATCGGACTGCGCGGGATCTTCGAAGCCGGCTTGCCGCAGTGTTGTCTCGGCTTCATCGCGATGGGCGAGCAGGCGCTGGAACGGCGCGCGTTCGTCTGCGTCATGCGCCGCTTCCGGTGCGGCCATCAGCGGTGCGAACGCGGCCGACACCACCGCGCGTTGCACCTGCAGCGCCGCACGCAGTGCGGCGACGTCGGCGTAGCCCAGCGAAGCGGCAATGCGCGCGGCATCTTCGGCGTTGTCCGGCACGCGATGGGTCTGCGCATCGCGCAGCATCTGGATGCGGTTTTCCAGCACGCGCAGGAAGCGATACGCGCCACGCAGGCCATCGGCCACCGATGAAGACAGCAGCCGCGCATCCACCAGCGCCGCCAGCGCCGCACGCAGGCCGCGCTGGCGCAGGCGCGCATCGCGTCCCCCGTGCACAAGCTGCAGCGCCTGGGCGAGGAATTCGATCTCGCGGATGCCGCCGGCGCCGCGCTTGATGTCGTCGGCCATGTCGCGACGCGCGACCTCGGCGGTGATCATCGCCTTCATCGCGCGCAGGCCATCGAGCGCGGTGAAATCCAGGTAGCGGCGATAGACGAACGGCCGCAGCGTCTGCAGCCAGTCCTCGCCCGCATCGATATCGCCAGCGACCGCGCGCGCCTTCAACCAGGCGTAGCGCTCCCAGTCGCGGCCTTCGGTCTGGAAGTAGCGATCCATCCCGGCAAACGACAGCGCCACGCGCCCGGCGTTGCCGTACGGCCGCAGGCGCAGGTCGACGCGATGACTGAAACCTTCGCCCGTGACTTCATCCAGCAACCGCGCCAGGCGCTGACCCAGCCGCGCGAAGTACTCCTCGGCGGCCAGCGGACGCGGGCCATCGGATTCGCCCTGCGCGGCGAACGCGTAGACCAGGTCCACGTCGGAAGAAAAGTTCAATTCGCCGCCGCCCAGTTTGCCCAGGCCGAACACGACCGGCCGCACGACCGCGCCTTCGCGATCGCGCACCTGGCCGTGCTTGGCGATGAACTCGCCCTCCAGCGCCGCCAGCGCCAGCTGCAGGCAGGTTTCGGCCAGCCGCGTGCTGCCAGCGAGGATCTCGTCGACGTCGGCGCCTTCCACCACATCGCGCCAGATAAGGCGCGTGGACTCGGCGGTGCGATGGCGCCGCAACTGGGTCGGCCACTGCTCGGGCGATGCTGCCGCAAGCGTCGGCACTGGGAGCGCGCCGCTGGCGTCCTTCAACAGATGTGCGAGCAACGCGGGCTGGCGACACAGCGTGTCGATGGCGAAATCGCTGGCCTGCGCCAGGCGCGACAGCTGCGCTTCGATCTCGGGCGCGACAAGCGCCTGCGCGATGTCCGGCGACGCGTCGCGCAACCGACGCAACGCCTTGGCAATGGGGTCTGGCACACTGGTCATGGGCGGCAAGTGTGCATCAAGCATTACCGCGGATCATGTAATCCATCATGGAAGAACCATCGACATGCAAGATGAAACGTCCTCAAGCGCGTACATGCCACCCAGCGCCCTTATCCTCGGTCAACCGCCGCGCTCCGAGCGCACGACTCCAGCAAGAAGCCTGAAGCGGATCGCAGCCGATATCGTTATCGGTGCCCTGGTATTTCCACTGATTGGTTCGGTCGCCTACGGACTGGCTGCCACCGGTGCACTTTTTCTGCACCAGTGGAGCGTAAAGACCCTGACAGGACAAAACGCCGCAGGCCTGCAACCTTCACTCCTGGCGATTCTGCCTGCCGTCATCGTCTGCGGCTTCGCATCACTGTTCTTCTTGCCCATCTGGGGCGCGCTCGCTGGCTCGCTTCGCGCCCATCTAAGCAGTACCCGTTGGGGAAAGATGCTGTTTGCCCTGTCATCGGGACTCTGGCCGTTACTGCCAGGCTGGCATTTCGGACTCTTCATTCCCGGCAGCTGGACCGGCGTCTTACTCATCGCTTCGCTGCCCGCGGTCATCTGCGTGTATGGCTTGGCGTTGCTATTCGCCCGCCCGCAACGCGTCCGGCAGCCCGTCGATCCGACGTAGTTCCAGCTTGAACAGGTCTGCGATCTTCTCCAGCAGCACCGCCTTCACCGTCTCGATCGACGCCGGGCCGCCCAGGTCGGAGAGCGCGATGGTCTGCAGGCCCTGATAGCCGCAGGGATTGATGCGCCGGAACGGCTCCAAATCCATGGCGATGTTGAAGCTCAAGCCGTGGAAGGTGCAGCCACGACGCACGCGGATGCCGAGCGCGCCGATCTTGGCACCGGCCACGTATACGCCGGGCGCGCCGTCCTTGCGCGCGGCCACGATGTTCCACTCGGCGCAGGTGTCGATGATGGCCTGCTCGATCAGGCACACGTAATCGCGCACGCCGATCTTCAGGCGCTTGAGGTCCAGCAGCGGATAGACCACCAGCTGGCCGGGGCCGTGGTAAGTCACCTGCCCGCCGCGGTCGACATGGATGACCGGAATGTCGCCGGCCGCCAACACGTGCTCGGGTTTGCCGGCCTGGCCCAGGGTGAACACCGGGTCGTGCTCGACGATCCACAGCGCATCGGGCGTGGCCTCGTCGCGCGCGTCGGTGAAGGCCTGCATCGCGCGCCACACCGGTTCGTAGTGCTGGCGACCCAGGTCGAAGACCGTCGCCGGCAGCGGCGCACGCGCGACGCTCGCCTCGTCCACGCCCGCCACCGGGCAGGCGTCGGTCAGATCGTCCACTTCACTTCCGGATGCTCGCGCAGCGCTTCATGCGCGGCGTCGTACTGGGCACGATCCTGCGCGTGGAAGGCGATGCGCACCGAGACGTACTTGCCGTTGGAGGAGTGCTTCCAGCTGATGCGCTCTTCCACCACCTCGATGCCGGCGGCGGTGAGCAGGCGGGGAAGCTCGGTCTCCAGCGCGATGCCGGCCGTGCCCATGGCGCTGAGCTCGAAGGTGCCGGGGAACTGGAAGCCGTGGTCGGGGTTGTCAGAAGAGATATCCATGCCCGCGATTATCGGGTCGGCTCCGGCCAAACCCAAGTCGCCGCCGGCGCCGGCCGTGTTGCAGGCACGAAAAAGCCGGCATCTGCCGGCTTTTTCGGTCTATCAGGTCAGGCGTGATGCCTCAGACCGATTCCCACCACATCCAGAAGGCATCCCACAGGCGACGGAAGAAGCCCCCCTCCTCCACGCCTTCGATCGCCACCAGCGGCGCCTGGGCGATGGTCTTGCCGTCCAGGTTCACCTTGACCATGCCGATCTGCTGGCCGGCCTTGATCGGCGCCACCAGCTGCTTGGGCACGTCCATCGATGGCTTGAGCTGGTCGTACTTGCCGCGCGGCACGCCGACCAGCAGCGGGGCGGCCACGCCCAGCTGGACCTGCTGGGTTGCGCCCTTCCACACCTTCTGCGTGGCCAGGGCCTTGCCCGGCTCGTACAGGCGGTGGGTTTCGAAGAAGCGGAAGCCCCAGTTGAGCAGCGCCAGCGAATCGTCGGCGCGCTGCTTCTCGGACACGTCGCCCATGATCACGGTGATCAGGCGCTGGTCGCCGCGGATCGCCGAATTCATGATGCAGTAGCCGGCCTGCGAGGTATGGCCGGTCTTGATGCCGTCCACGCTCGGATCGCGCCACAACAGCAGGTTGCGGTTGGGCTGGGTAATGCCGCTGACGGTCATCTCCTTGATCTTGTTGTACGCGTAGGTGTCCGGGTAATCGCGGATCAGCGCGCGGCCCAGCAGCGCCATGTCGTAGGCGCTGGAGTAGTGACCATCGGCCGCCAGGCCGTGCACGTCGGCGAAGTGCGAATCCTTCATGCCGATGCGCTGGGCATAGGCGTTCATCAGCTGGACGAAGGCTTCCTCGCTGCCGGCGGTGTGCTCGGCCAGGGCGATGGCGGCGTCGTTGCCCGACTGCACCACCATGCCTTTTTCCATGTCTTCCAGGCGCGCGGTCTGGTTGACGGGGAAGCCGCTGTAGCTGCCGTCGGTGCCGGCGCCGCCTTCGCGCCAGGCGCGCTCGGTCATCATGACCTGGTCGTCGCGCTTGATCTTGCCGTTCTTCAGCTCCGACGCCAGCACGTAGGAGGTCATGACCTTGGTCATGCTGGCCGGGGCCAGATGCTCGTTGATGTTCTGGCCGGCCAGGACCTGGCCGCTGGCCGCGTCCATCACGATCCAGGCCTTGGACACGGCCGGAGCCGGCGCGTCGGGGATCTGGACCTCCGGCGGCGGCGCGGTGCTGACGTCCGGTGGCGGCGTCTGGGCAATGGCCGCGCCGAAGGCGGCGGTCGCCAGGGCGGCGAAGGCAAAACGGAACTTCATGGAGAACACACCCCTAGGGAATCTTGAAAGAGTTGGATGACACGGCTGCAGGCACCAGACCACGGCCTGCGGCGTTGGTTCACTCGCGCACGACCTGCGGGCGCGAAAACCCCAGGCCGGCGATGCGCGAAGCCAGCGCGTCGGCCCCGGCATTGTCCGCTGCACCGACCCGCACGCGCCACAGGGTGCGGCCACCGGCGATCACATCGCTGAGTGATGCGGTCGGAATCCCGGCCGCGACCAGGCGGGCAACGGCCTTCTCGGCGTTGTCGCGGCTGGCGAAGCTGGCGACCTGCAGCAGCACGTTCATCGCGGCCTGGCCGTAGCTGCCGGCGCTGGTCTCGGGCTTGGCCGCGACGGGCTTGGCAGGCGCTGCGACCGCAACCGGGCGCGCCGGCGCAGGCGTCGCGACCTTGGCTTCAGTGGCAACGGCAACCTGGCTGGCGCCGGCGACGGGCGTGCCCGGCTTGCCGGTGGCCACGTGCACGCCCTGGCTCTGCATCCAGGCTTCGAAGCGGTCGGCGCTGGCCGGCTCCTTGGTGTTGGGGATCACGTGGTAGCGCAGCGAGGGATCGCTGGGGCTGGCCTTGCTCGCGGCCGCAGGCACCGCCACGGGCTTGGTCGAGGCCACCGCCGCGCTGGTCGCTGCGCTTGGCGATGGCGTGGCCGGTTTGGCCGGCAGGCCAGCGACCATCTGGTCCATGCCCGAAGGCTTCACCGGCGCCGGCTTGCCGGTGGCGATGGTGGTCGGCACACCGGTGGCGATCGTGGTGGGCACGCGGCTGGCGGGCTGGCCGCGGCTGGCCAGCAAGGCCGGCAGCTTGGGATCGTCCGGATGCAGCGCCTTGACTTCGACCCGGCCAGTGCCGCGCGCGGTGATGCCCAGCTTGACCGCGGCGGCGTAGCTGAGATCGATCACGCGGCCATCGTGGAACGGCCCGCGGTCGTTGACGCGCACGATCACGTCCTTGCCGTTATCCAAGTTGGTCACCAGCGCGAAGCTCGGCAGCGGCAGCGTCTTGTGCGCGGCGGTGAACTGGTACATGTCGTAGACCTCGTGGTTGGAGGTCTTGCGGCCGTGGAATTTCTGCCCGTAATACGAGGCCAGGCCCTGCTCGTCGTAGTCGGCGGCGGTATCCAGGACCTTGTAGTCCTTGCCCAGCACCGAATAGGGCGATTTGTTGCCGTAGTCGGACATCGGCTCGGAGGAGATCTTCGGCTCGGCGATGCAGTCCACGTCGGGTACTTCGGTCGGCGTGCTGTCCGAGACGCCCGGCTTGTAGAGGCCGCCGGCGGTGTAATCGCCGCGGGTGGAGAGGTCTTCCTGCGCCGGTGCGTAACGGCCGTGGCAGCCGGCCGCGACCGCGGCGGGCGGCGTCGCGCCCTTGGGCACCGAGACCAGGGCCTCGCCCGGTTTGGACGCCTTGCGCGGCGCGCTGCTGCACGCGGCCAGCGTCACCACCACCAGCAGGAGCAGCCAGGTCCTCATGCCGGCGGCAACGGGCGGCCGGCGATCGCTTCGGAGAGTTGCCATACGGCCATCGCGTACATCTTGGAGTTGTTGTAGCGGGTGATCGCGTAGTAGTTGCGGAAGCCGAGCCAGTACTGCGGCCCGTTGCTCGCCGCCAGCGTCACCGGCGTGGCGGTCTCGCCGGGCGGTACCGGCGCCAGCGCGGTGTAGCCGCGCGCGGCCAGATCGGCCTGGGTCCAGGTCGGGGTCCAGTCCAGCGGATCGAACGCAGCCTTGCCCGGCGCCAGCGTGGCCTGCACCGCGACCGGACCGCCGCGCTCCCAGCCGTAGGCGCCGCCCTTCTTGACGAAGTAGTTGGCCACCGAGGAGAAGATGTCGTCGAAATCGGTCAGCAGGTTGATGCGGCCGTCGCCGTCGCCGTCCACGCCGAAGTCGCGGTAGCTGGACGGCATGAACTGGCCCAGCCCCATCGCGCCGGCGTAGCTGCCGGTGAGTGTGGTGAGGTCGAGGTTCTGTTCCTTGGACAGCGCGAACAGCTGCGCGAGTTCGTCGCGGAAGAACAGCTCGCGGCGCGCTTCGTACTGGGCACGCGCCGGATCGCCGGTGCGCGGATAACGGAATGCCAGCGTGTACAGCGCATCGACGATCGGGGTCTTGCCGGTGTAGCCGCCGTAGCTGGTTTCCACGCCCAGGATCGCAACGATGATTTCGGCCGGCACGCCGGTGCGTTCCTGCACGCGCATCAGTTCGGCGCGGTGCGTGGCGAGGAATTTCTGGCCGCCGCTGATGCGCGACTCGGTGATGAAGCGCGGGCGGTACTCGCTCCAGCCGATGGTGCGCTCGGCCGGCTTGGACATCAGCTTGATGGTGTCCTCGCGCCAGTTGGCATGGGCGAGCGTGGCTTCGATCCAGGCCGGGTCCAGCTGGAAGCGCGCGGCGGTATCGCGGATGAAGTTGGCGCGCGAGACCTCGAACGGCACAGGCGTCAGGTCCAGCAACTGCGCATCGGCGCGCTGCTCGACCGCGGTCTCGGCCGGTTTTCCACCAGGCACCGGGACCGGCGGCCGCGTGGGCGCGGGCTGCTGGACGGTCTGTTTCGGAGGAGTCGAGGGCTTGGGCTGGGTCGCACAGGCGACCAGGCCAAGCGTGAACAGGCAGGCAAGTGCACGTCGGATCATCGGGCGCGAGGTTAGCACGCACGCTGCGGAAATGAACCCTGACTTGTCAGTCACTTGCCGCGGTTTGTTCATGTGCAACCGGCGTTTCGCACGGCGCCACAACGCACTGCGTCAGCGATTCACCGGCCGGTGCGAGCGCACCGCCATCACCAATCCCAGCCCGGCCAGCAGCGAGACCGCCGAGGTGCCGCCGTAACTCATCAACGGCATCGGCACACCCACCACCGGCAGCAGGCCGGAGATCATGCCGCCGTTAACCAGCACGTAGACGAAGAACGCCAAGCCCAGCGAGCCGGCCAGCACGCGCGAATAGGTGTCGCGCGCTTCCATCGCGATCCACAGGCAGCGGCCGACGATCACCAGGTACAACGTCAGCACGGTGGCCACGCCGACCCAGCCGAATTCCTCGCTCAACACCGAGAACGCGAAATCGGTGGTCTGCTCGGGGATGAAGTTCAGGTGCGACTGGCTGCCCAGGCCCCAGCCCTTGCCGGTCAGCCCACCCGAGCCGATCGCGATCTTGGACTGGATGATGTTCCAGCCCGCGCCCAGCGCATCGTTCTCCGGATTGAGGAACATCATGATGCGGTCCTTCTGGTAGGGCCGCAGCAGGAAGAACCACGCCGCCGGCGCCGCACTGGCCACGCCAGCTACGCCGATGCCCACCCACCACCACGGCAGGCCGGCCAGCAGCAGCGCGAACGCGCCGGAGGCCGCGATCAGCACGCCGGTGCCGAAATCCGGCTGCAGCATGATCAGCCCGGTCGGGATGCCGATGATCACCGCCGCGACCAGCACCGTCGGGATCCTGGGCGGCAGCGGCATGCGGTGCAGGTACCAGGCCACCATCATCGGCATGCTGATCTTCAGCAGCTCGGCCGGCTGCAGGTAGAACACCTTCAGGTCCAGCCACTGGCGGCCGTATTTGCCGGTGCCCAGCACGAACACCGCCAGCAGCGGCAGCATCGACAGCGCATAGGTCATCGGCGTCCACGCGCGCAGGCGCGGCAGCGAGACCCGCGACAGCGCCCACATCGCGCCGGCGCCGATGGCAAAGCGGATGCCCTGCGCGATCACCAGATGGGTGCCGCCGGTCGCGCCGCCGGCGCTCTTGAGCACCGCCAGGCCGAAGCACATCACCCCGGCCAAGGCCAGGCACAGCACCCAGTCCAGGCTGCGCAGGAAGCGCCAGACCAGGTCGCCGAGATAGCGGATCAGATCGGTCATCGCGGCGCGTCGTCCGTCGATGGTTTGGCGGGCTCGGACGTCTCCGCACGGTTGGCGCCGGCCGGCGCTGCGGGTGCAGGCGGCGGTGCGCCCGGAGCGGGCGCGGGCGTGACTGGCCCGCTGCTGGCCGGCGGCGACTGGACCAGCGCCGGATCGACGTCGTCCACGCCCTGCTCGGCGTTGGCGTCGGCCTGCTCGCCTTCCATTTCGGTGGCCACGACCTCGGTGCCGTTCTCGTCGGTGCCCGGCATCTTGCCCAGCAGCCAGGCGTCGAAGATCTTGCGCGCGATCGGCGCGGCCGAGCTGGTGCCGAAGCCACCGGCCTCGACCGCCACGGCCACGGCGATGGTCGGGTTGTCGGCCGGCGCATAGCCTTCGAACAGGCCGCGATGGCGCAGGTGCATCGGCAGGCTGCGCGGGTCCACCGCCGCGGTGCCCTTGCGGCTGGCGACCTGCGCGGTGCCGGTCTTGCCCGCCATCTGGTACGGCGCCCCGCCGGTGATGGCAAAGCCGGTGCCGCCCGGGCGCATGGTGTCCTTCATGCCCTCGCGCACCCACTGCACGTTGGTCGGGTTGTCGCTGATCGGCTTGCTCGGGCCCGGCGCACGCGGCTGCCAGGGCTGGTCGAAGCCGTTGCGCTGGTCCATCACCAGGTGCGGCGTGCGCAGCTGGCCATCGGCGATGCCCGAGACTGCGCGCACCAGCTGCAGCGGCGTGACCTTCCAGTCGCCCTGGCCGATGGCGATGTTGACCGTATCGCCCGGATACCAGCCTTCCTTGCGGCTCTTCATCTTGAACGCCGGCGACGGCACGATGCCGCCGATCTCGCCGGTCAAATCGATGCCGGTGGGCGAGCCGAAGCCGTACTTGGTCATGTAGTCATCGACCTTGCCGATGCCCATGTCGATGGCGAGCTTGTAGTAGTAGGTGTTCACCGACTGGGCGATGGACTTGCGCAGGTCGGTCCAGCCGTGGCCGCCGCGGTGCGAATCGCCCCAGCCACGGCTGACGCCTGGCAGGTAGAACATGCCGGTGGAGAGGATCCGGTCTTCCGGCTTGCGCGCACCGCTGTCCAGGCCGGCCAGGCCCATCAGCGGCTTGATCGTCGAGCCCGGCGCCACGCCGCCCAGCACCAGCCGGTTGAACTGCGGCCGCGAGGGATTGTCGTTGAGTGCCTTGAAATCCTTCGACGAGATGCCGTTGACGAACAGGTTGGTGTCGAAGCTCGGCAGGCTGACCATCGCCAGGATCTCACCGGTGCGCGGGTCCATCGCCACGGCCGAACCCTCGTACTGGCCGAAGGCTTCGGTCATGGCCTGCTGCAGCTTGATGTCGATGGACAACTTCAGGTCGGTGCCGGCCTGCGCGGGCACGCGGCCGACCACGCCCAGCGCGCGGCCTTCCACGTTGGTCTCGACCTTCTCGTAACCGACCTTGCCGCGCAGCTGCTGCTCGTAATAGCGCTCCAGGCCGCTCTTGCCCATGTGGGTCAGCGCCGAATTGACCTCGCCCAGCTGCTGCAGGTCAGCCTCGTCCACGCGGCCAACGTAGCCGATGATGTGCGCCATCAGCGGCCCATACGGGTAATGGCGGGTCAGGTAAGGCACCACTTCCACGCCGGGAAAGCGCCAGCGGTTGACCGCCAGCACGGCGATCTCTTCTTCGCTCAGCTTGGGCTTGATGGTGATGCCGCGAAACCCGCGGCTGACCTTGCGCGTGGCCAGGAAGTGCTGCACTTCTTCCGGATCCAGCGCGATCACCTTACCCAGTTCGTCCAGCCAGGTGGCCGGATCGCCGGCCTGGTCGGGCACCACGTCCAGGCGGTAGGCGGGGATGTTTTCGGCCAGCAGCACGCCGTTGCGGTCGTAGATGCTGCCGCGCGCCGGCACCACCGGACGCAGCTTGATGCGGTTGGCCTCCGAGCGCGTGGCGTACTCGGCGTGGTCCACCACCTGCAGCTTGAAATACCAGCCGCCCAGGCCGGCCAGGCACAGGAACACGGCGACGAAGCCCAGCACCGCGCGGCGGCGAAACTGGTCGGCTTCAGCGTGCGCGTTCTTGAGCGGGCGGCGGCTGGAGATCATGGGCGCGGCTCAGCTGCGGCGCCCCAGGCGCAGGCCATCGAGCAGCACGAACAGCGGCGGCCACAGCAGCAGGCCGATCAGCGGCGCCCACCAGTACGTCCACGGCAGCATCGGCTCGCCGACCGCGAAATGGATCGCGCTGGCGACGATGCGATCGTTCAGCAGCAGGCCACCGATCGCCAGCGCCTGCTGGGACAGCGGGAAGAACCGCAGCCGCGCGCGGAAGCGCTGCAGGATGAAGGCCATCACCACCAGCCGCAGCGCCTGTTCGCCCAGCAGCCCGCCGAAACTGATATCGGCGATCAGGCCCATGATGAAGACAAAGCCCAGGCCGACGCGCTCGGGTTCTTCGATCACCCAGTAAGCCAGCACCAGCGCGAGCCAGTACGGGCGCAGCGCCTGCACCATCGGCGGCAGCGGCACCAGCGACAGCAGCAGTGCCAACACCACGCTGGTTGGCAGCACCCAGGCATTGCGGGTGCGGCTCATCGGCCCGGCTCCGTGCTGGCGGGCGTGGCGGTGGTCGCGGGCGGCATAGCCTGCGGGCGCGGCGTGGCGGGTGCGGTGGCTGGCGCGCTGGTTTGAGGGGAAGCACCGGCCGGCGTCGTGGACGGCTGGCGACCGGCAGCGGCGGCAGGCGTGCGCGGGGCAGTCGTCGCAGCGCCAGTGGCCGGTGGCGTCACGGGCGGCGCAGTCCCGCCAGCGGCCGGTTTCGCAGGCGTCACGGTCGAAGCCGGCTTGCCGGCCGCGTTGGCGGCCGGCGCGGGCACCTGCGCGGCCGGGCCGTTCGCACCCGGCGGTACCGGCAGCGGCGGCGCGATGTCGGAGGCCTTGAGCAGCAGCACGTTCCGGCCCCGGTCCAGGTGCGCGGCTGGGGTCAGTTCGCCCACCAGGAAGGTGCGACTGTCATCGGCATGCAGGTCGGCCACCGTGCCGACCGGGAAGCCCGCCGGGAAACGCCCGCCCAGGCCCGAGGTCACCACCACGTCGCCATCCTTGATGTCCGCGTTCAGCGGGACGTTGACCAGCTGCAGCTGGTCGCTGCGGCCGTTGCCGTAAGCCAGCAGGCGCACACCGTTGCGCTGCACCATCACCGGCACCGCGTGGTCCGGGTCGGTCAGCAGCAGCACGGTCGAATAGGTCGGCATCACCTGCACGATCTGGCCGAGCAGGCCGCCGGCATCGATCACCGGCTGGCCCACGTACACGCCATCGCGCGCGCCGGCATCCAGCACCAGGCGCTGGCGGGTCGGATCCAGGTCGATGTTGAGCACTGCGGCCAGCTGCACGTCCAGGCCGCGATTCCCGGCTGCGCCCAGCAGCGCACGCAGCTGGGCGTTGTCGGCCACCGCCGCGCTCAGCCGGGTCAGGCGGGCGTTGGAGACCAGCAGTTCGTCACGCAGGCGGCGGTTCTCGCTGGTCAGCTGGCCCAAGGTGGCCGCGTCATCCTGCAACCGCGTGCCCAGCTTGCCCGGCAGGCCGGCGACCAGCCACAGCGGTCCGGCCGCCAGGCTGACCTCCTGCTTGGCCCGCGCCAGCCAGCCGCCCTGGTGGTCCAGGATCACCAGGGCCACGCCCAGCGCCAGATAGGCCAGCAGCCGGAGGGAGCTGGCGATCTCGCCGGGACGAGGAGCAACGGGAGGGCCGGCGTAGGAAGGCACGTGGGCGGGGCGATGACCGGATGAGAAAGAAAGAGAGGCCTGGCGCATGCAGCACCCCGGCCTGCGGCGGAAGGGGCCCGCGTTCCCTGCCCCTTGCCGCGGCGTCCGGCGCCGTTACTCGGCGGCGAAGAACTCGTTGCCGTGCATGTCCACCAGTTCCAGCGCACGGCCGCCACCGCGGGCCACGCAGGTCAGCGGATCGTCGGCGACCTGCACGTGCAGGCCGGTTTCTTCGGAGATCAGCTTGTCCAGGTCGCGCAGCAGCGCGCCGCCGCCGGTGAGCACGATGCCGCGCTCGGCCACGTCGGCGCACAGCTCCGGCGGGGTCTGCTCCAGCGCCAGCTTGACCGCCGAGACGATGCCCGACAGCGGCTCGTGCAGGGCTTCGAGCACCTCGTTGGAGTTGATCTTGATCATCTTCGGCACGCCTTCGGCCAGGTTGCGGCCGGAGATTTCCATCTCCTCCACTTCCGGCTGGGCGTAGGCGCAGCCGATTTCCAGCTTGATGCGCTCGGCGGTGGCTTCACCGATCAGCATGCCGTGGTTGCGGCGCACGTAATTGGTGATGGATTCGTCGAAACGGTCGCCGCCCACGCGCACTGACTGCGAGTACACGATGCCGTTGAGCGAGATCACCGCGACCTCGGTGGTGCCGCCGCCGATGTCGATGACCATCGAGCCGCGCGCCTCGGTCACCGGCAGACCGGCGCCGATCGCCGCAGCCATCGGCTCCTCGATCAGGTAGACGTCGCGTGCACCGGCTTCTTCAGCCGATTCCTTGATGGCGCGGCGCTCGACCTGGGTCGAACCGGCCGGCACGCAGACCAGCACGCGCGGGCTGGGACGCAGCACGCGCGACTTGTGCACCTTCTTGATGAAGTGCTTGAGCATCGCCTCGGTGTAGGTGAAGTCGGCGATGACGCCGTCCTTCATCGGGCGGATGGTGGTGATGTGGCCCGGGGTGCGGCCGAGCATCTGCTTGGCCTCGGCGCCGACGGCCGCCACCGAGCGCGTGCCACCGATGGCGCGGTCCTGGCGCACGGCCACCACCGAGGGTTCGTTCAACACGATGCCCTGCCCGCGGACGTAGATCAGGGTGTTGGCCGTGCCCAGATCGATGGACAGGTCGTTGGAGAACATGCCGCGCAGCTTCTTGAACATCGGGGGATGGAATCCTTCGAAAGAGATGCAAATGCCCAGCGCCGATGGCGAAAAAATGGGCAAAAAAGAGGTCGGCTAGCCTAGCAACCCCCCTTGCGGCATACAAGGAAAATCGCAGCATGAACAAGCCTTTCAGCTGGGTCGCGACGGGGTTGGGACCGACTGCTCGGCTGGCCCTGTCCGGCATCAGCCGGTAACCTTGGCAACTCTTGCCGGCTTGCGTCGGCACTCCTTCAACGTCCCCTGGCGTGCGATCGGCACGCCGGAGGCTGCGCCACCCCTGCCAAGGCCGCCATGTCCGCACTGATCTGTGGTTCCCTCGCCTACGACACCATCATGGTGTTCCCGGACCAGTTCAAGAACCACATCCTGCCGGACAAGGTGCACATCCTGAATGTGTCGTTCCTGGTCCCGCGCATGCGCCGCGAGTTCGGCGGCTGCGCCGGCAACATCGCCTACAACCTGCATCTGCTGGGCGGCAACCCGATCCCGATGGGCACTGTGGGCCAGGATTTCGGCCCGTACCGCGAGCATTTCGAAACCCTGGGCATCGACCTGTCGCGCGTGAAGGTGATCGAGGAACTGTTCACCCCGCAGGCCTTCATCACCACCGACCACGACAACAACCAGATCACCGCCTTCCATCCCGGCGCGATGATGCGCAGCTACGAGAACCACGTGAAGGACGTGCCGGGCGTGACCCTGGGCCTGGTCGGCCCGGACGGGCGCGAAGGCATGATCCAGAACGCCGAGGAATTCGCCGCCGGCGGCGTGCCCTTCATCTTCGACCCGGGCCAGGCCATGCCGCTGTTCAACGGCCCGGAGCTGCGCACCTTCATCGAGCAGGCCGACTACGTGGTGGTCAACGACTACGAGTCCAACCTGCTGCAGGAGCGCACCGGATGGGACGAGAAAGCCATCGTCAGCCGGGTCAAGGCCTACATCACCACCCAGGGCCCCAAGGGCGCGCTGGTGCACACGCCGGGCAAGACCTACGACGTGCCGCCGGCCCACGAGCGCCGCGTGGTCGATCCGACCGGCTGCGGCGACGCGTTCCGCGCCGGCCTGATCTTCGGCATCGAAAAGGGCTGCGACTGGCTGACCATCGGCCGCATGGGCAACCTGATGGGCGCGCTCAAGGTCGAGCATCCGGGCACCCAGAACCAGCGCTTCGACTTCGACGAGTTCAACGACCAGTTCAAGCAGCAGTTCGGCTACGCGCTGTAAGGCGCGGCCCACTGCAGTCACGAGAGGCGGCCACGAGGCCGCCTTTTTGTTTGGCCGCCCCTGGGAGATCAAGCACCACCGGGGATCCCGGCGGCTGACCGGACCGTGTCAGTCCTGTCAGACAGGCGCATCCGCGCGCTTCCGGACGTCCTGAAACGGCCGGGCATGACGTTAGCCCTTTCGAACACAACGTGCAGGCATCCCCCGGCCGGACATGACCCATTCCCCCTCCGTGCGCTTGAACGCACTGGCCAATGTCCTTGGGCAAGGCGTGTCGACCCTGGTCGGCATCGTCTTCGTGCCGGTTTATCTCCAGTATCTCGGGGCCGAGGCGTACGGGCTGGTCGGTTTTTTCGTGGTCCTGCAGCTGTGGCTGGGACTGCTGGACGTGGGCCTGTCGCCGATGCTCAACCGCGAGGTCGCCCGGGCCCGGGCGCTTCCGGCCGGGTTCGACGACTTTCGCCGGGTCCTGCGCAGCGTCGAGCTGATCTTCGCCGGTATCGCCCTGGCCACCGGGCTGGCGATCACCCTGGCCAGCCCGCTGCTGGCCGCGCACTGGTTCAAGGTGCAGGCACTGGACCCGGCGCAGGTCAGCCAGTGCGTGATGCTGATGGGCTGGATGATCGGACTGAGGTTCTTCGCCTCGATCTACCGCACCGCGCTCAACGGGATGGAAGCACAGGTCTCGCTCAACGCGATCAACACGGTTTTGGCCTTGGCGAAAGCGCTGGGTTCGCTGGCGGTGCTGGTCTTCGTGAGTCCGACCCCACTGGCGTTCTTCCTGTTCCAGCTGGTGCTGGGCGTGCTGGAGCCGCTGATCCTGGCGCGACGCTGCTATCGCGTGTTCCCGCCGACGGCCACGCGCATCGGCCTGGCCTTTGCCCGGCAGGAACTGCGCGCCGCCCTGCCCTTTGGCCTGGGCGTGGCCTACACCTCGGTGTTGTGGATGCTGCTGTCGCAGCTGGACCGGCTGCTGCTGTCCGGGCTGTTGCCGCTGGCACAGTACGGATACTTCTCGCTGGTCACCGCCCTGTCCGGTGCGGTGATGCTGGCCGCTTCGCCGATCAGCAATGCGCTGATCCCGCGCCTGACCTACCTGCACTCGCGCGGCGAGACCGAACAGCTGCGGCGCCTGTTCCGCCATGCCACCCAGCTCACCGCCGTGGTGATGATCCCCCTGACCGGCATGGTCGCGGTGTTCGGCCGGGAGCTGATGTATGCCTGGACCGGCGACCTGGCCGCGGCCACCTGGGCAGCGTCGATCCTGTGCTGGTACATGGTCGGCAATACCTTCCTCACCTTCACCTCCTACCAGTACTACCTGCAATACGCCTACGGAGACCTGGCGCTGAACATCCGGGTGTCCACGCTGCAGGCGGTGATCGGCACGCCGCTCATCGTGCTGGCGGCGTACCGCTTCGGCGCGATGGGCACCGCGGTGGTGTGGTGCGTGCTGCAGGCGTTGACCTTCATCTCCTATCCGCCGCTGGTGCAGCGCCGGCTCACGCCCGGCCTGTATCGCCCGTGGCTGCAGCGCGATTTGTTGCCGGTGGCGGTGGGCGCGGCGCTGATGCTCGCGCTGGTAGTCGTGCTGTCGCGCGACGCCGTCATGCAGTTGAACCGTGTCGAGATCTTCCTGGCGCTGGGCGCGATGGGCCTGTGCGTCATGGCCGGCGCAGCGGCGGGCAGCTCGCTGCTGCGCAGTTACCTGGTTCGAAAACCCCTTCCGCACGCATAGGGAACCCCAGCACTTATGCCCCTCGTCTCGATCGTCATCCCTGCCTACAACGCGGCCGCCTTCATCCATCGCAGCGTCGCTTCGATCCAGCAGCAGACCCTGACCGATCTGGAGATCCTGGTGGTCGATGACGCGTCCACCGACGACACCATCGCCACGGTCGAAGCGCTGATCGCCGAAGGCGCCGAGATCCGCCTGCTCAGGCAGGAAAAAAACGGCGGCGTCGCCGTCGCCCGTAACACCGGCATCGACCAGGCCCGCGGACGCTACATCGCCTTCCTCGATGCCGATGACATCTTCCTGCCCGAGCGGCTCGAACACCTGGTCCAGCAGGCCGAAGCGCAGCAGCTCGATGTGGTGGGCGACAACCAGGTGCTGCTCGACCTGCACCTGGGTCGCCATGTCGGTGCAACGGCCTTCAACCCCACCGCGCAGCTCAAGGCCATGGATGCGCTGACCTTCCTCAAGCGCGCCAACAACATCCCGAGCCTGCGCGAAATCCTGTCTGGCCATCGCGGGACGTATTCCCCGCTGATCAAGCCGATGATCCGTCGCGATTTCCTCACCCAGCACGGGCTGCGCTACGACCCAGCCTGCAAGATCGGCGAGGACTTCGACCTGCACATCCGCTGCCTGCTGGAAGGCGCGCGTGCGGCGCTGGTGCCGCAGGCCTATTACGTCTACACGCTGGCCTACAGCGATTACTCCGCCACGCGCTCGCCGCACTCGCGCACCGTGCTCAACCTGAAGCCGGTGCTGCGCAACATCGACCAGCTACTGCAACGCTATGGCGGACGCCTGTCGCCGGTGGTCAGGCGCGAACTGGTGCGCTGCAAGTCCGGCGCGCGCGGCCTGGAGCGTTTCGAACAGCTCAAGACCGACCTGTACCGCGGGCGCGTGCATGCGCTACTGGGCCTGTTCGCGCTGCCGGTGGTGTGGCGCTACACCGCACGTTCGACCACCATCAAGCTGCGCCACCTGTCCACGCGCCTGCTCGATCGACGACGCGCGCGTCGCGCCATGGAACCCTCGCACTAAGCATCCGCACAATGAAAAAGGCAGGCCCCGCAGGGCCTGCCTTTTTGTGTTGCACGCGGCAATGCGTCAGATCAGAACATGACCTGCGCGCGCATCTCGACCGCGTCCGGCTCGATCGTCA
The DNA here is from genome assembly GCF_900109775.1 of Pseudoxanthomonas sp. GM95. Lineage (GTDB taxonomy): Bacteria > Pseudomonadota > Gammaproteobacteria > Xanthomonadales > Xanthomonadaceae > Pseudoxanthomonas_A. Next base: position 296,210 of record NZ_FOAX01000001.1, on the reverse strand, counting down.
CCCCGGCACGGCGGCTGCTGGCCTTGATGTAGTTGGCCTGCACCTTGAAGTGCTTGCTGAAGTAGTAGTTCGCGCCCACGGTCCAGTCGTGCTGGTAGCCACCCTGGATGTTGCCGTCGTTGAGGTCCAGGTCGCTGTAGCGCAGCAGCAGTTCCAGTGCGCCGGCCGGGCCCTTCGGCGTCACGTTGCCCAGGGTGCCGGTGTAGGCACGCGATTCGCCGGTGACGACCCAGCTGCCGTACACGGTGTTGCCCTGCGCGTGGAAGTCGTCGAAACCGTCGCCGCGGGCGACGTTTTCTTCCAGGTGCTCGGCCAGCACGGTGAACGGGCCGGCGATGCGGATGAATTCCAGGCCACCGCGTTCGATATGGCTGGTGCCCGGCAGCGCGCCGCTGTCGATCAGGCGCGTATCGGTCAGGCCCGCTTCGATCTTGGCGCGCACGCGCTGGGAGGTCGTATCCGGATTTTCGACCGAGTAACCCACGCCCAGGTGGATCACGTCGCCTTCGGCCTTATGCGGCGTCCAGGTGAAGTGGCCGGCCATGGTGGTGCCGTGGTTGGTCCCTTCCGGGGTGCCGCCGGCAAAACCCTGCAGCTGCAGGTTCCAGGTCTTGCGGGTCAGCGCCCACTCCACGCCGGTGCGGCGACCCTCATAGATGGCCTGCGTGGCCAGTGGCGCTTCGAGGAAAGAGATCGAGCGTGAGGAGCCAACCGAATCAAGCCCGACCGGCGTCTTGATATAACCGACACGGATCGCGCCGTAGTCCTTGCCGAACCAGGCCTTGGTCTGGAAGCGCATGTAGATGTCCAGCCAGACCTCGGCCTGGAAATCGTAGTACGCCATTGCATCGAAGACGCCATCGAGCTTGTACGTCGCGCCGAACTCCTTGCGACGCATGTCATCCGCGTTCTCGAAGCGGGCATCGTCACCGCTGAAGTGGTTCTGGTCATAGGCAAAGTTGCCCGTGATGGCCAGCTGACCGCCATTATCGAATTTGTATGACGTCGGCCAATCGGCCGCCGCGGCGGTGCCTGCGATGCACAACAGACTTGCGCTGAGCAATGTCCGCTTCATGTTCTCTCCCGTTTTCAATTCAAATGCCGTGCCCGCGGTGGCTGCGGGCGCGGCATCTTTTAGTGACGGCTGTGTCAGCCATGTGATGAATGCAGGCGCGACTGTACGCGGGTGCGCCCGGATGCCCGTATAGCCAAATCGTCGGAGAACGCCCCGCGGCGGTACAGCAGCACCGCGCCTAGGACTGCCACCACGGCGGAGGCCGCCAGCCACGCGCCGGGCATGGCCTTGTTGCCGGTGGACTGGATCAGCCAGGTCGAAATCGCCGGGGTAAACCCGCCGAAGATCGCCTGGGCCAGGCTGTAAGCCAGCGAAAAGCCGGTCGCACGGACGTTGGCCGGCATGATCTCGGTCAGCGTCACCACCATCACCCCCTGGTAGCCGCCGTACAGGAACGAGAACCACATCAATGTCGCCAACAGACGGCCGAACGACGGCTCGGCCACCAGCCACAGCATCGCCGGATATGCGGTCAGCGCGATCAGCGCCGAGAACACCAGCAGCACCCGGAAGCGCCCGACCCGGTCGGACAGCGAGCCCATCAGCGGGATCCAGATGAAGTTGGCGATGCCCACGGCCACGGTGCAGACGAAGCTGTCCATGTCGGTCAGGCCCAGCTCGCGCTTGCCGAAGGTCGGCGTGTAGGCCGTGATCAGGTAGAACATCACGCTGGTCAGCGTCACCAGGAACACCGCCAGCAGCACGATGCGCCAGTCGCGCGCCAGTGCGCCGTAGACCTCGCGCAGCGACGGCCGCTTGGTCGTGGCCGCGCGCTGCTTGAAATCCTCGGTTTCCTGCAGCGAGCGGCGGATGAAGAACAGGAACGGCACGATCAGGCAGCCGATCAGGAACGGCACGCGCCAGCCCCAGGCCTGCATCTGGTCTTCGCTCAGGGTGAAGCGCAGGCCCACGCCGATGATCGCGGCGAATACCACCGCCACCTGCTGGCTGGCCGACTGCCAGCTCACGTAGAAACCGCGCTTGCCCGGCGTGGCGATCTCGGCCAGATAGACCGACACGCCGCCGGATTCGGCGCCGGCGGAGAAGCCCTGCAGCAGGCGGCCGACCACGATCAGGACCGGCGCGGCCAGGCCGATAGTGGCGTAGCTGGGCGTCAGCGCGATCAGCAGCACGCCGGCGGACATGATCCCTAAGCTCATCAGCAGGCCGGCGCGGCGGCCATGGCGATCGATGTAGCCGCCCAGCACGATCGCGCCCAGCGGACGCATCAGGAAGCCGACGCCGAAGGTCATCAGCGACAGCATCAGCGACACGAACTCGTTGTCGCTGGGGAACATGGCCTTGGCGATGGCCGAGGCATAGAAGCCGTAGACCATGAAGTCGAACATTTCGAGGAAGTTGCCGCTGACCACGCGGAACACCGAGCCTCGCTTGCTCACATTCGAGAGGGGTTGTGCAGACATTGCCTGGTTCTCCAAAGAAACCTGCCAGCGAAAGTGTTCTACATTTCGGAACGATGTTTTGTATCCTGAAACGACTAGATCAGACGCTTTCGAGGCCGGTCAACGTGCAGTGCAGCATGTTCTGACATGCGAAATGATGGCGTTTCGGCATGTGGAAAGTCGAAAAAGTGATCCTCGCCAGAGTGGGTTGACAGCTAAATTTCGTCAGGCGTAGCGTATTTCGAAACGCCATTCCGGTATTTGGAACGATGGACACCACCCTGCTGAAAGGCCTCAACGTGTTGGAGCTGCTCGCCCAGAGCGAGCAGCCCAAGGGCGTTTCCGATATCGCCCGCGCACTCAACCTGACCAAGAGCAACGTGCACCGCACGCTGCAGACCCTGGTGTCGGCTGGTTACGTGCACCAAGGCCTGCGTCAGGGCACCTACGCCTGCACGCTGAAACTGTTCGAACTGGCCAGCCCGCTGGTCGCCCGCCTGGACGTGCGCCAGCTGGCCGAACCGGCCATGCAGGCGTTGGCGGCCAAGACCCAGGAGAGCATCCACCTGGCCGTGCTCGACCGGCTGGAGGTGATTTATTTGCACAAGATCGAGAGCATCCAGCCGGTGCGCGCCTATTCCAGCGTCGGCGGCCGCGCGCCGGCCTACGCGGTGGCCACCGGCAAGGCAATGCTGGCCTGGCAGGACGAATCCACCTTGGCCCTGCTGCCGGAGACCTTCGAGCGCACCACCTCGCGCACGCTGGCCGGGCGCAAGGCCCTGCTCACCGAAACCCAGCAGGTGCGCGAACTGGGCTATGCGATCAACCGCGGCGAATGGCGCGAAGGCGTATGCGGCGCGGCCGCGGTGATCCTGGACGCGCAGCGCCAGGTGATCGCCGCGGTCGGCGTCTCCGGCCCGGCCGAACGCCTGCGCCCGGCCACGCTACGCAAGCACGCCGAGCGCGTGGTCGAAGCCGCCCGCGAGGTCTCGCGTGCGATGGGCTGCACCCGGTACGAACCCCTTCCCGCGGCCGGCGATCGCGCCGCGGCCTGAGCCTGACGATGCACAAGGAGTCCCCCATGCAACTTCCCCTTTCCGGCGTGCGCGTCGTGGAATTCTGCTCCGTGGCCGCCGGCCCGTTCTGCTCGATGCTGCTGGCCGACATGGGCGCGGACGTGATCAAGGTCGAGAACCCGGACGGCGGCGATTCCATGCGTGCCTGGCCGCCGCTGACCGAAGGCTTCAGCGAGAACTTCGCCTCGGTCAACCGCAACAAGCGCGCGATCACGCTGGACCTCAAGGATCCGACCGACAACGCCCGCGCCAAGGCGCTGATCGACAGCGCGCAGGTGGTGCTGGAGAACAATCGTCCTGGCGTGATGCAGCGCCTGGGCCTGGATTACGCCAGCGCTGTGCAGGCCAATCCGGCGCTGGTGTACTGCTCGATCTCGGCCTTCGGCCAGGAAGGCCCGCGCTCGCGCGAGGCCGGCTTCGACCTGACCCTGCAGGCGATGAGCGGGATCATGAGCGTGACCGGCGAAGAAGGCGGCGCGCCGGTGAAGTGCGGCGTGCCGCTCTCGGATTTCTGCACTGGCCTATACGCGGCCTACGCGATCGCCGCAGCGCTGATGCAGGCACGCGCCGGCGGCCAGGGCACGCACATCGACGCATCGATGTTCGGCGCCTCGCTGGCCGTGGCCGCGCTGCAGACCAGCGAGTACTTCGGCAGCGGCCGCGATCCGCGCAAGCTGGGTTCGGCCCATCCGCGCAACGCGCCGTACCAAGCGTTCCAGGCGCGCGACGGCTGGTTCGCGATGGCCGCCGGCAACAACGCGCTGTTCAAGGCCGCGTGCAAGGCGATCGACTGGCCGGAACTGGCCGATGACGTGCGCTTCGCCTCGACCTCATTGCGTGCCCAGCACCAGAGCGAACTGAAAGCGCTGCTGGACGAGCGCGTGTTCTCCAAGCTCGATGCGGCCGACCTGCTAGCGCGCTTCCGCGCGGCCGGCGTGCCGTGCTCGCCGATCAACACCTATTCCGAAGCGCTGGCCGATCCCCAGGTGGAACACATGGGCTGGATCTCGCAGATCGACCTGCCCGGCGGCGGCAGCGCGCGCACGTTCGGCTCGCCGCTGCGGTTCTCCGGCGAGGGCTTTCCGATCACGCGCAATCCGCCGTCGCTGGGCCAGCACAACGCCGAAGTCTTCGCCGAAGTCGATGCGTTGATCGCCGCACGCGATACAGACGATGCGCCGCTGCAGAAGGTGGCCCGTCATGCTTGATCAGGTGAAGGAGCTGCGCGTTGAGCGCGCCGGCACGACGCTGACGCTCACGCTGGATCGCGCCGACAAGCGCAATGCGCTGTCGCCGTCGCTGGTCGATGCGCTGCTGGGCGCCGTACAGGCGGCATATCACGACGGCACCGAGCTGCTGGTACTGCGCGGCGAAGGCAAGAATTTCTGCGCGGGCTTCGACCTGTCCGATTACGCCGAAGCCTCCGAGGGCGACCTGTTGCTGCGCTTCGTGCACATCGAGCAGCTGCTGCAGGCTGTGGCGCACGCACCGTTCGAAACCGTGGCGTTGGTGCATGGCCGCAACTTCGGCGCCGGCGTGGACCTGATCTGCAGCTGCGATCGTCGCATCGCCAGTGCCGATGCCAGCTTCATGATGCCGGGCCTGGGCTTCGGCCTGGTGCTGGGCACGCGCCGCTATGCCGCGCGCGTCGGCGCAGTGCGCGCACGCAGCGTGCTGGGCGATGGCATGACCTTCGATGCGGCCACCGCCGTGCACGACGGCTTCCTCACGCAGATTGCCGAGACCGACACTTGGCCTGCCCTGCTGGAACAACTGCAAACCACCACCTTGCCGCGCCTGAGCGGCGATGCCTGGCGTCGCCTGGACAGCGCCCTGCTGGCCGACACGCGCGACGCCGACATGGCCGCGCTGGTCGCTTCGGCCGCGGTGCCCGGCATCCACGAACGCATCCGCCGCTATCGCGAAGGAGCTCGCGCATGAGCACCACCACCTCAAAGAAGCAGTTGTCGATCAGTGATCTGGCCGCCCTCGTGCCCGATGGCGCCTCGCTGGCGCTGGGCGGCAGCTTCCTGCATCGCGGGCCGTTCGCGCTGGTGCGCGAGCTGATCCGCCAGGGCCGCAAGGATCTGGAAATTATCAAGCAGTCGCCCGGCTACGACATCGACCTGCTGTGCCGCGCCGGCGCGGTGCGTCGCACCCGCGCCGGGATCGTGGCGATGGAAGGCAACTTCGGCCTGGCGCCGTGGTATCGCAAGGCGGTCGAACAGCAACAGATCGAACTGGAAGAACACGCATGCGCCACGCTGACCGCTGGCCTGCGTGCCTCTGCGTTCGGCGTGCCGTTCCAGCCCGTCGGTGGCGTACACGGTTCTGCATTGGTGGAACTCAACGGCTGGAAGGCGCTCGACGATCCCTACGGCCAGGGCGAGCCGACCTACGTGATCCCCGCGATCAAGCCGGACTTCGCCGTGCTGCACGTCAATGAGGTCAGCCCCGACGGCGACGTGCGCGTCTATGGCACCTCGCACTGGGATCGCATCATGACCCGCGCCGCCGACAAGGTGATCGTGGTCGCCGAGCGTGTGGCCAGCGAGGAAAGTTTCCGCACCCAGCCCGAACTCACCCTGGTGCCGCACTTCATGACCACCGCCTACGCCATCGTGCCCGGTGGCGCGTGGCCGGGCTCGTGCTGGCCCGAGTACGAAGTGGATTACCCCGCGGTCACCGCGTACCTGGAGGACGCGCCCGGTGTGCTCGACGCACATCTGGATGCCGCGCCCGAAGCCCGCGAAACGGAGGCCGCCCATGTCTGAGTCCTGGTCCGGGTTCTCGTACATCGTCACCAACCTGGCGCGCTTCGTGCGCCCGCAGGAGGTGACCTTCAGCGGCGTCAACTCGACGCTGCCGATGCTGGCCTGCCTGATGGCCAAGCGCGCCTACGATTTCGAGTTCACCTTCATCAATGTGGCCGGCGGCGTCGATCCGCAGCCGTCGATGATCCCGATTTCCAGCTCCGATCCGGTGCTGGCCGAGCGCTCGACCGCGATCTTCGCCAACGAGGATTTCTATGACCTGTGCACGCGCGGGCGAATGGACCTGTGCTTCCTCGGCGCGGCGCAGATCGACGGACTGGGTCGCACCAACGTCTCGTCGATCGGCGACTGGCATGCACCGAAGGTGCGCCTGCCCGGCGGCGGTGGCGGCGCGGTGATGCTGCCGACCGCACGCCGCGCCTGCACCTGGCGCACCGAGCACTCCACGCGCACGCTGGTGGAGAAGCTGGACTTCGTCACTGCCGCCGGCGGACTGGCCGGCGTGGTCACGCCGATCGCAGTGTTCATCAAGCGCGACGACAAACTGGCGCTGGCGTCCTGGCATCCCGAGGTGACGCTGGAAGAAGTGAAGGCGCGCACCGGTTTCGACTTCGACGCGACCGGCGCCACGCCCACGCCACTGCCCACGCAGGAAGAAATCGATGCACTGCGTTCGCTCGACCCAACCGGTCAGTTCGAGCGCGATGCCAAGGTCAAGCTGCATTGAGTCAAGCGCCCGTGCCCGCACCTGCGGGCATGAGCACATGCCGGCGCGTCCTAAGCCGGCACCTTCCCTGACGGACCCCACGCCGCCATCTCGTCCTCCACGCTTCACGCTCAGGAGTCGCCGTGTCGACAGTCCAATCCATCAGCCATCGCCTGCGCAGCGCGCTGCAGGCCCACGCGGCCGCAGGCCACACCGCCTTGATCGGCCCGTTCGGCGAGGTGTCCTACGCGCAGCTTGCACGCGATATCGATGCCGCCGCGGCCGCCGCGCATGACCACGGCTTGCAGCGCGGCGAACTGGTCGGCCTGGTCACGCGCAAGACGCCCGAGGCCATCGCCGCGTTCTTCGGCCTGATGCAGGCCGGCGGCTGCCCCGGCTTCATGGAACCGGGCCTGGCCCTCGACGCCGCGGCCGAGCGCATGCTGGCCGTGGGCATGTTGCGCCTGGTGGTGGAAGACGCCGAGGCCGGCGCGCAGCTGCAGGCGCTGGTGCCGGGCCTGCAGGTGATCGCACTCGAGGCGCTTTCCGGCGACGGCAGCTGGATCGATGACGGCCTGAGCCCGGACGACCGCGCGCAGATCCTGTTCACCAGCGGCAGCACCGGAAAATCCAAGGGCGTGCTGCAGCCGCATCGCGGCCTGGACAGCAACGCCAGCGGCGTGATCGCGCACACGCAGATCACCCCGGACGATCGCCTGCTGCATGCCATGCCGGTCCACCACACCAACGGCGTCAACAACCAGTTGATCGCACCGTTCCTGTGCGGCGCGCAGGTGGTGCTGATCGAGCGCTTCCGCGCCGAAGACTGCGTGCAGCAGCTGCGCGATTACGCGCCGACCTACCTCACCGGCGTGCCGACGATGTATGCACGCATGCTGCCGTTTTTGAAGGAAGGCGAGCGCTTCCCCTCGTTGCGTTTCCTGCGCTGCGGTTCGGCGCCGATCACGCCCGCGTTGCAGGTACAGATCGAGGAAGCCTTCGGCGTGCAGCTGCTGGTGTCTTACGGCCTATCCGAAGCCACCTGCACCTCCACGATGAATCCGCCGGGTGCGCGCCGCATCGGCAGTATCGGCACCGTGCTGGAAGGCCAGGTGGTCAAGCTGTTCAAGCCCGGCACCGATGAGGTCGTTGATCGCGGCGAAGGCGAGATCCGCATCGGCGGCGAGGCGCTGATGCTGGGCTACATCGGCACCGATGCCGCCCAGCCGATCGAACGCGGCTGGCTGCTCACCGGCGACCTGGGCCGCTTCGATGAAGACGGTTATCTGTCGATCACCGGCCGCATCAAGGACGTGATCATCCGCGGTGGCGAGAACATCTCGCCCGCGCTGATCGAGGCCGAGTTGAGCCGCCATGCGTCGGTCGCCGAATGCTGCGTGGTCGGCCTGCCGCACCACGACCTGGGCGAAGTGCCGGTGGCGTTCGTGGTGCTGGACCCGTCCGCGCCTGCGGTCGATGCCGACGCGCTGCAGGGCCTGATCCGGCAGAAGCTGGCGCGGACGTATGTGCCGCAGGAGATCCATTTCCTGAAGACCTTGCCGGTCAATGGCGTGGGAAAGGTGGATCGGCGGGCGTTGCAGCGGAGGTTTGAGGTGGCGCCAAAGGCGGCCTAGCTTTTCCGCTTGCAGTGCGCTGCAAGTTCGCACTTTAGCTTTTGAAAGCAGAGCTTTCGTGCGGCTTCGCCGCCCGACCTACTTTCTTTGCTTGTGCAAAGAAAGCTAGGCAAAGAAGCGCTTTTCCACAGACGCATGTCTGGTCAACACACTCCGGGCGGCACGCCCGCTTCGCAGGTTCGCTACGGGGCGAGGGATTTTTGGAAGGGACATCCTTGTCCCTTCCAAAAACGACGTGCATCCATGCACGTCGCCCTACGGGTCTTTGCCTCGCCCCTTCGCCGCGCCTCACGGAGATTTCAAAGCGCAAGCAAGAGCAGCACCGCGCGCGGTGCCGATTTTGCTTTTGCTGTTGCTCCGCTCTTGATCTTCAGCGCCTTCAAAGCGAGCCGAGCACCGCAGGCTGATCGGGCCGAAGAGGCGCCCTGTTTGAGCGAAGCGAGTTTGGGCGCCGTGCCCGATCAGACGAGGAGCACAGGGCACCGATGCGAAGCATCGGCGAGTGTCAGGCGCTGGCGGTTTTGCTTCCTTTTGCCAAGACAAAAGGAAGGCGCGCTGCGAAGCAGCGTGAAAGCTTTGCTTTAAAGGCCTTTGATTCGAACGCCGCCTGGCAGCTCGCGTAGTCGAGCAATCAGAAGAGAAGCAAAACGATCACTTCCCTGCATCCCATCCCGGCATCTGCGCCACATCCAACCCACCGGTCTCGAACTCCGCCGTCTGCGTCCCACCGGACTTCACCGGAAATTCGATCTTCAAGGTCTTGGCATGCGCGGCCAACTTCCACAGGCCCTTGTAGTCGGTGATGAACATCGCGATGGCCTCATCGGTGTCCGGACGCCAGGCATCCATCGCCTTGGGCTTGCCGTCGTCGACGGTCACCTTGACCTTGCAGCCCTTCAGGCAGGGGAAATCGCCGGCCTTGAGCACCAGGTAGGAACTCTGCTTCCACTCGGGGTGGTCGCGGAAGACCAGCTGCACGTCCTGCTTCTTGCCGCTGCCGTCGGTGTCCAATGGCAGGTGGCTCATGATCGAGGCCGAGACCTGTGCGCCCTTGCCGATCATCACCTGGTTGTAGTTCCACAGGCCGGCCAGGCGGCGATCTTCGCGCGCGGTGTCGGATTTGACCTTGGCGTCGTCGTACTGCGGCTTGATCTTCTGCGCCGCCGGCGTGTCGGGGTACTGGTCGATCAGGGCGCTGCCGTGGGCGCGGGCCAGGTCCCAGTTCTGGGCGGTGTAGGCCTCGTCGAACTGGGCGGCGAGTTTTTCCGACGCCTGCTGCTGTTGGGCGGCCAGGGCGGCGGCCTGCTGACGTTGTTCGGCTTCGTGGTCGGTGCAGCCGGCCAGGGCGGCAGTGCACAGGACGGACAGCAGGAGGCGCTTCATCGAGGGACAACTCCGTGGGGCGAGGGTGTGCCTGGCCACCACGGATGGGTGTTACACGACGGCGAGGCTGCGCCCCTGTGCGCGCGTGCCGGCCAGGCCCGCAGCATTGTACGTGCCGGTCGATTCGACGCGGCCCAGATGGCGCAGCGCCCAGTCCACTTCGCGGCGACGACGCGCCAGCAGGATGCCGTTGGCCTGGTTGAGCTGGCGCAGGGCGTTGACGCGCTCGGCAGCCGAATGGTCCGGCGGGGCGGCTTCGGCCTGGCGCAGGGCGCGCACCTTGGCTTCGGTGGAGGCCAGCAGCGCCAGCACGTCGTTGTCCAGTAGGGCGCGGCGCTCTTCCTGCAGCGCCTGCTCCAGCGCGCCCAGCGGGCTTGCGTCGGTGTTGGAAAGGCTCATGTCAGCGTCCCAGTTCGCGGTCCAGGTCCAGCATGCGCGAGGCGATGGCCTGCGCGTCGATCTTGTAGCTGCCATCGGCGATGGCGGCCTTGAGCGCGTTTACACGGCCCATGTCGATCCCCGCCGGAGCGGCACCGAGTTCGCGTCCCATGGCTTTGAGTCCTTCGGCGTCGCCGGTCAGGCTGAGGCGGTCTGGCTCGGCCGCAGCCGAGATGGGTTCATTGCGGGCGCCACCGGTGCGGCTGGCGGCCACGGTCGCAGCGACATCCGCCGCACGCGTGGCAGGCGTCAGCCCGTCGATCTTGTAGCTCATGGGGCACTCCCAAAGTTCTTTTGTCGAACCCGGTAACGGCGGGTCCGCAGGGAACTTGAGGGGCAGGTGACATTTTTTGTCAGCCGGCCGTTCAGCTTCACTGGACGACCTCGACCACCCCCGGTTCGGCCGAGACCTTGCCGCGGATGACCTTGTTGGAGGAACTGTTCTGTACCGCCACGCGCTGGCCGACCTGGGCGTTGCCCAGGGCCACGCCGGGCATGCGGATCTCGGCCCCACCCACGCGCGAGACCAGCACCACCGGGTCGCCGCGCTTCAGGGGTTCGCCCTCCTGCAGGTCGGCGGCGGTGACCACGTCGCCCGCGCTCAGGGCGCGGCGGGTGACGCTGCCGGCCAGCTGGGCCGGATCGCTGAAGGTTGCGCCCTCGGTGGTGCCCAGATCGCGGCGCTGGACCAGCAGCTGGGCGTCGGACAGCGGCTGGCCCGGGCGCAGCGGCGCGCCGACCACGACCACGTCGGCCTCGCGACGCACGGTGACCGGGACGAAGATCTTCCAGCCCGGCGCGTCGTCGCAGCGGACCTGGGCCATGCGCGTGCCCGAAGCCACTGCCTGCAGCGGCTGGCCGCAGGCGGGCAGGCGCAGGCTGGAATCCAACCGGGCCTCGCCTTGCGCCTGGGGACCGCCGACGGCCTGGAGCGCGGCAGCGCGGACGCTGTCCAGCGGCTGCAGGCCGGTGGTGGCGGCCTGAGCCTTGCAGGTCGCCAGGGCCGCGAGCAATAGGACGCGTTGGAGGGTTGGGCGTTTCATGGTTGGGGTTTTGCAAGTCTTGTGCCCCAGCGCTCGCTTTGGCCTGCGTTGAAAGCAAAGGCTTCCGCGCCTTTGGCGCGTCCTACTTTTGCCTTGGCAAAAGTAGGCAAAACCGTCTTCGCCGGGACGCGAGCCGATGCGGTGAAGCCGCATCGGTGCCCTGTGCTCCTCGCCTGAAATGGCACGGCGCGGGAACTCGCTTCGCTCAGACACCCGCGCCTCTTCGGCCAATTCAGCCTGCGGTGCTCGGCTCGCTTTACGGCTCGGTGGATCAAATGCGAAGAGCCAAAGCCAAGCGAAGCCAGGCCAGGCCAGGCACAGCAGAGCCCAAACAGAAGCCAAGGCGAGCGTGTGCAACGGCAGCAAACGGGAAGCAACGCTTGAGCCCCTCTCCCCTCGGGAGAGGGGTTGGGGTGAGGGTCCGGCGCAGGGCGGTGAACGATTGCCGCTTTGCCGAAATGCTTCTTCTGGCAAACACCGGCGCCGGTTTTTTGGCGAAAGCCTTGCTGGATCACGCTTGCAGGCCGCTGGCGGCGATCTGATTTTGGCGCTGCAGCGGCCTGCCTATAGAAGCAGCGCGCGCGGGAACGGGTGCAGGCGGGCGCGGCAAGGGCTGTCGGGATGCCGGCGTGGGGCTGGCAACAGCAGGCGTGGCACGGCGCTTGCCTTGTCGGGGGTGAACCTTTTCCCCGGAGCGTCCCATGTCCGATTTCCTTGGTATCCACGGCACTGCGCTGGCCATCCGCGAGCAGCGGCTGCAGTTGCTGTCGGCCAACATCGCCAATGCCGACACCCCGGGCTACCAGGCCCAGGACCTGAACTTCAATGCGGCCCTGAGCGCGGCCCTGCAGGCGCCCGGCGCCGGCGGCAACGCGTTGGAGGGCGGCAATGCGATCGGCCAGGCCAGCGCGGCGGCGCACTTCTACCGCCCGTCCAGCCAGCCCAGCCTGGATGGCAACACCGTGGACGGCGACCGCGAGAACGCGGCGTTCGCCCAGGCGACGCTGGAATACAAGGCCTCGCTGTCCTTCGTCGAATCCAAGGTGCGGTCGATGCTGACCGCCATCACCGGCCAGTAAGGAACGCATCGCCATGAGCAACCTGCCCATCTTCGACGTCGCCGGTTCGGCGATGAACGCCCAGTCGGTGCGCCTGAGCACGGTGGCCTCCAACCTCGCCAACGCCGACTCGGTGTCCGGCGATCCCAATACCGTCTTCCGCGCCAAGCAGCCGGTCTTCACCACCGAACAGGTCGGCAACAACCCGGCCCTGGTCGGGGTGCGCACGGCCGCGGTGCAGGACTCCAACGCCGCGCCGATCAAGCGCTACGAGCCCGGCAATCCGCTGGCCGACGGCAATGGCTACGTGTACGCGCCGGACATCGATCCGGTGGCGCAGATGGTCGACCTGATCTCGGCCACGCGCAGCTACCAGGCCAACGTGGAGGTCTTCAACAGCGCCAAGGAAACGGCGACCGCCACCCTGAACATGGGCCGCTGATGGCCCGCCCCCTCGCCCGATTGACCGCACCGCCACCTGAGACCGCCTGACCATGGCCACCGTCGATACCACCAAGCTCGCCTCGCTGGGCCTGACCAGTTCCAGCACCACGACCAAGACCGCCTCCACCGGCGCGATCGGCCAGGCCGACTTCCTCAAGCTGATGACCGAGCAGCTGAAGAACCAGGACCCGCTCAAGCCGCTGGACAGCCAGCAGTTCCTGGGCCAGCTGGCGCAGTTCTCCACCGTGCAGGGCATCGAGGAGATGCAGACGGCGATGGGCTCGATGGCCAGCGTCATGGAATCGGACCAGACGCTGCGCGCGGCCTCGCTGGTCGGCCACGACGCGATGGTGACGGCCTCCTCCATCAGCCATACGGCCGGCGGCAGCCTGGACGGGGAGATCACCGCGGCCACCTCCGGCCCGGTGACCCTGCAGATCACCGACAGCAACGGCACCGTGGTGCGCACGCTGCAGGTCGATGCGACCAGCGCCGGCGCGACCAATTTCCACTGGGATGGCCTGACCGACAGCGGCACCGCCGCCGGTTCTGGCACCTATTCGCTCAAAGCGGTGACCGGTTCAGTCGCCGCCTCGGACGTGTCCAAGGCCACCTCCCTGGAGATCGGGGTGTTGGCGCACGTGGACAGCGTCTCGATCGAGTCCTCCGGACTCACCCTGAACCTTGCGGGCGTGGGCGGGTTCCCGTTGTCGTCCATCCGCCGCGTCAGCTAGGGCCTGACCCGCCCTTCCCTTCCACGAACCGCACGTCCCGCCACGTTTTCACGGAGACCTTCCCATGAGCTTCCGCATTTCCCTGAGCGGCATGAACGCCGCCTCGTCCGACCTGAACGTCGTTTCCAACAACATCGCCAACTCCAACACCACCGGCTTCAAGACCAGCCGCGCCGAGTTCGGCGACGTGTTCGCCGTGTCGGCCTACGGCCTGGCCAGCAACGCCACCGGCGCCGGCGCGCGCCTGCAGCGCGTGGCCCAGCAGTTCACCCAGGGCAACATCGATTTCACCGGCAACGCGCTGGACATGGCGGTCTCGGGCGAAGGCTTCTTCACCCTGTCCAACAACGGCAGCACGGTCTACTCGCGCGCCGGCAACTTCAGCACCGATTCGCAGGGCTATGTGGTCAATCCGTCGGGCCAGCGCCTGCAGGTGTTCCAGCCCAATGCCGATGGCACCACTTTCAACACCGGCAAGATGACCGACATCCAGCTGGCCACCGGCGATGCCGCGCCCAAGGTGTCCACCAGCGTCCAGGCCAGCGTGACCCTGCCGGGCAACGCGACGGTGCCGACCAACAGCCCGTTCAACGCGGCCGACCCGACCACCTACAACCACACCACCTCGCTGACGGTGTACGACTCGCTGGGCGCCTCGCACAGCCAGTCGCTGTACTTCACCAAGACCGCCAACGACAACGAGTGGACCGTCCAGACCCAGATCGACGGCAATGACGTGGGCACCCCGCAGACCCTGACCTATGACTCGGCCGGCGCGCTGGTGAGCCCGGTCGGTGGCGACATCGCCCTGCCGGCCTATACCCCGCCGGGCGGCGCCGGCCCGATGGCCCTCACTGTCGACCTGGGCACCTCCAGCCAGTACGGCCAGAAGTTCGCGGTGTCGGCCCTGAACCAGGACGGCTATGGCACCGGCAGCCTGTCCAGCATCTCGGTCTCGGCCGAAGGCGTGGTCCAGGCCAGCTATTCCAACGGCGTAACCAAGTCGATCGGCCAGGTCGCCATGACCATGTTCGCCAACCCACAGGGCCTGCAGCAGAACGGCGACAACTCGTTCTCCGAGACCTACGCCTCGGGCCAGGCGCTGCGCGGCGCACCGGGCACATCCAAGTTCGGCCTGATCCAGGGCGGCGCGCTGGAAGCCTCCAACGTCGACCAGACCGCCGAGCTGGTGAACATGATCAGCGCCCAGCGCAACTTCCAGGCCAACGCGCAGATGATCCAGACCCAGGACCAGATCACCCAGACGATCATCAACCTGCGGTAATCGCTGATGTAACTCCCTCCCTTGCGCGCGTAGCGCGGAGGAGAGGGTCGGGGTGGGGTGCTGTTCGCGGCAAAAGCGAAAAGCCAGCCCCTCCCCCTCAGTCGCTAGGACGCGACTTCGAGCTCCCCCTGCTTCGCAAGGGCGGGGGCAGAAGCAACCTGAAAGCGCCGGCCCCGTGCCGGCGCTTTCCTTTTGGGGCGCCGCGGCACGGCACTTGCAGGGTGTTGGGCATGGACAGAGCCCTCTACATCGCCATGACCGGCGCCAGCGCCACGCTGAAGGCGCAGGCCACCAATTCGCACAACCTGGCCAACGCCAACACGGTCGGCTTCCAGGCCACCTTGAGCGCGACCCAGGCCATGCCGGTGACCGGCAACGGGCTGGCCTCGCGCGTGGCCACGGCCGAACGCATGGTCGGCGTCTCCGACGCCAGCGGATCGCTCAGCACCACGGGCAACCCGCTGGACGTGGCCCTGAACCCAGGCAACTGGTTCGCCGTGCAGGACAAGAACGGCGGCACCGCCTACACCCGCGCCGGCGACCTCAAAATCACCCAGAACGGCCTGCTCACCACCTCGTCAGGCCTGCAGCTGCTGGATGCCGGCGGCGCACCGATGGTGATCCCGCCCAACGATGGCATGGACATCGGCGCCGACGGCACGATCTCGGTGATCCCGCAGGGCTCGCCGGCTTCATCCATGACCCAGATCGGCCGCCTGCAGGTGGTCCAGACCAGCACCGCCAACTTGGTGCGCGGCGAAGACAGCCTGATGCGCCAGGCGCCAGGCGCGCCGGCGCCGACGCCGGCCACCGGCGCGGCCCTGTCCACCGGCGTGCTGGAAAGCAGCAACGTCGATGCGACCGGCGCGCTGGTGTCGATGATCGAGCTGGCGCGCCAGTTCGAGATGCAGGTACGCGTCTTGCACAGCGGTGATGAAACCGCGCAGAGCTCCAACTCGTTGTTGTCCTCGCGTTGATTCCTTGACCTTTTCCTGACGGAGAACCGCCATGACCCAGGCGCTCTGGATTGCCAAGACCGGCCTCGACGCGCAGCAGACGCGCATGGCGGTCATTTCCAACAACCTCGCCAACATCAACACGACCGGCTTCAAGCGCGACCGTGCCAATTTCGAGGACCTGCTGTACCAGACCCAGCGCCAGCCCGGCGGTGCGACCTCCGAGCAGACGATGCTGCCCTCGGGCATGGAAACCGGCACCGGCGTGCGCGTGGCCACCACGGCCAAGTCGTTCGTGCAGGGCAACCTGAGCCAGACCGGCAACGCGCTGGACGTGGCGATCAACGGCCGCGGCTTCTTCGAAGTGCTGATGCCGGACGGCAGCAGCGCCTACACCCGCGACGGCGCCTTCCAGGTCAACGCCGAGAACGAGCTGGTCACCAACGAAGGCTATCCGGTGCAGCCGGGCCTGCAGATCCCCGAGGGCGCGCAGAGCATCACCATCGGCAGCGACGGCACCGTCAGCGTCCAGCTGCAGGGCCAGGCCGCGGCCACCCAGGTCGGCCAGCTGACCATCACCGATTTCGTCAATCCGCCGGGCCTGCATGCGATGGGCGGCAACCTGTACTCGGAAACCGGCGCCTCCGGCCCGGCCCAGACCGGCGCCCCGGGCGAAAGCGGCGCCGGCCTGCTGATCCAAGGCTCGCTGGAAAGCTCCAACGTCAACAGCGTCGAAGAGCTGGTCTCGATGATCGAAACCCAGCGCGCCTACGAAACCAACGCCAAGGCCATCAGCACCGTCGATTCGATGCTGGGCTTCCTCAACCAGAACCTGTGATCGCCATGCGCATCGTCCTTGCCACCGCTGTCATTGCCTGCCTCGGGGCGCTCTCCGGCTGCGCCACCGTCATGGGCGATGTGCGTCCCTTCGCCGAACAGCCGCCCGCGCCCAACGGCGTGGTGCCGCCGCAGCCGGTCCCGCCCGGCTACGCGCAGCCCGCTTCCAGCCAGGCCCAGCCCGGCGCGGTGGCGCAGGGTTACGCGCGGCCGGGCGTGGGCGACGGCGGCGGCTCGATCTTCGCCAGCGCCTCCGATGGCAGCGGCAATCGCGGCATCCGCCTGTTCCAGGACAACAAGGCACGCGAGGTCGGCGACCTGCTGACGATCGTTTTGGTGGAAAGCACCAGCGCCAAGTCCAACGCCAAGACGGGCATCAGCAAGGATTCGTCGATCGCCATGGGCGCGCCGACCGTCCTGGGCCAGAGCATCACCTATAACGGCAAGAACCTGCTGCAGGCCGAAGTGGACGCCAAGCGCGGCTTCAACGGCGCCGGCGACACCCAGCAGAGCAACTCGCTGGATGGCGATGTGACCGTGACCGTGGTCGAGCGCCTGGGCAACGGCAACATCCGCGTGTCCGGCCAGAAGCAGCTGCGCCTGAACCAGGGCGACGAGCTGGTGCAGGTGCAGGGCATCGTCCGCATCGCCGACATCGGCCCGGACAACCGCGTCACCTCCGATCGCGTGGGCAACGCGCAGATCGTCTATGGCGGCCGCGGCGCCGTGGCGCGTTCCAACGCCATGGGCTGGCTGGGCCGCTTCTTCAACTCCGCCGCTGCACCGTACTGAGCATCGCCATCATGCGCGCGACCTTCTTCCGTTCCCTCGTGGCCGCCTCGCTGGCCCTGGCCACGCTGGCTTCCGCACCGGCCCAGGCCGAACGCATCAAGGACCTGGCCCAGGTGGCCGGCGTCCGCGGCAACCAGCTCGTCGGCTACGGCCTGGTGGTCGGCCTGGATGGCAGCGGCGACCGCACCAGCCAGACGCCCTTCACGGTGCAGAGCCTGAAGACCATGCTCGACCAGCTGGGCGTGACCATCCCGCCGGGCACCAATCCGCAGCTGAAGAACGTCGCCGCGGTGGCCATCCAGGCCGAACTGCCGCCGTATTCCAAGCCCGGCCAGACCATTGACGTCACCGTGTCCTCGATCGGCAACGCCGGCTCGCTGCGCGGCGGTGCGCTGCTGATGGCGCCGCTGCGCGGTGCCGACGGCCAGATCTACGCGATCGCCCAGGGCACGCTGGTGGTCAGCGGCTTCGGCGCCTCGGGCAAGGACGGCTCCAAGATCTCGGTCAACGCGCCCAACGGCGGCAGCATCCCCAACGGCGCCACGGTCGAGCGCGCCGCGCCCGGCGGCGGCGCTGACAACGGCGTGGTCACCCTGAACCTGCACGAGGCCGACTTCACTACCGCCTCGCGGATCGTCGATGCGGTCAACCGCACCTTCGGCGAGGGCCGTGCCCAGGCCGTGGACCCGGTGACCATCCAGGTCGCCGCACCCGGCAACAACCGCATCGGCTTCATGGCCCAGCTGGAATCGCTGGACGTCAGCCCCGGCGCGGCCGCGGCCAAGGTGGTGGTCAATGCGCGCACCGGCACGGTGGTGATGGGCGGCAACATCTCGGTGCTGCCGGCGGCGGTGTCGCATGGCTCGCTCACCGTCTCGATCAGCGAGAACAACCTGGTCAGCCAGCCCGAGGCGTTCTCGCGCGGCGGCCAGACCGCGGTGGTGCCGCAGTCCACGATCAGCACGACCAGCGAGGGCGGCAAGATGTTCATGTTCCAGGGCGGCACCTCGCTGGAAGCCATCGTCCGCGCGGTCAACGCCGTCGGCGCCGCCCCAGGCGACCTGGTCGCGATCCTGGAAGCGCTCAAACGCGCCGGTGCCCTGCGGGCGGAGCTGGAAATCATCTAACCCTTCTGCGCCCAGTGCGTTCGACCCGCCCCGCCCTTTCGCATGAAACGGCGGGGCGTTGCGTTTCAAGGGCCGCCAACACCGCCGGTGACGGGAAATCGACAAGCCGCGGCACGGGACTTGCCTAGGAAGGACACACACCTTTCAACGCACCGCCACCCGGCCCTTCCGTCATGACCATGCAGCTGCCCGGCACCACTGCACTCTCGTTGAGCAAGTCGACTACGGCTTCGCCCGAGCAGATCAAGAAAGCCTCGAAAGAGCTGGAGACCCAGTTCGCCTCAATGCTGGTCAAGTCGATGCGTAGCACCACCGGCGGCGATCCGCTGGGTGGCAACGACACCACCTATCGCGACATGTACGACCAGCAGCTGGCCAAGGAACTGACCAAGGGCCGCGGCCTGGGTCTGTCCTCGGTCATCGAAAAGCAGCTGAGCCGCGACAACGGCGGTGCGCAGGACACGAAGGCGTTGGACACCACGCTGCCTTCGGCCCATTCGAATACCGGCGCGCCGATGCCGCTGCGCCCGCAGAGCACCTCGGGCACCGCGTTCCCGTTCACCACCAGCCAGCTGCCGCTGCGCGCGCCGACCAGCGCCAATGGCGCAGTGCCGGTGGCCACCGGCGGCAGCCTGTCGCTGGCCTCGTCCAGCGCCGGCGTGTCGCTGCAGGCGATGCCGGCGATGGCGATGCCGCAGGCGCCGCAGGAACTCGACCTGAGCGACTGTCAGCTGGACTGCAGCAGCCCGGAAGCCTTCGTCCAGTCGATCTGGCCGCACGCGCAGAAAGCCGCCGAAGCCCTGGGCGTGCCGGCCAAGGCGCTGGTCGCCCAGGCCGCGCTGGAAACCGGCTGGGGCCGTCGCCTGGCCGGCAAGCAGGGCGTGACCTCCAACAACCTGTTCGGCATCAAGGCCGGCAGCAGCTGGGACGGCGACAGCGTCAACGTCGCCACCACCGAATACACCAACGGCGTGCGCCATGCCGAACGTGCCAACTTCCGCGCCTATGGCTCGGCCGCCGACAGCTTCGCCGACTACACCCGGCTGCTGGGCAACGACCGCTACGCCGCCGCGCGCGGCACCGGCCAGGACACGCACCGCTTCGCCACCGCACTGCAGCGCGCCGGCTACGCCACCGATCCGCACTACGCCTCCAAGCTGACCGCGATCGCCAACGGCGCCACCATCAGCCGTGCCCTGGCCAACCTGCCGGGCAACAGCGCGCTGGGCAGCTACGGCAGCGATGCCCGCCTGGCCAGTGCCGCACCGGCCACCAACGCCGTCTCCGGCGCGAATGTCGACACCAGCGCGATGTTCGCCGCGCTGGGCAACCGCTACCGCGCCGTGGCGAGCTACTGAGGATTAGACGATGACCAGCCTGCTCTCCACGGGAAGTTCCGCGCTGCTGGCGTTCCAGCGCGCGCTCGGCACTGTCAGCAACAACGTCGCCAACGCCACCACCGAGGGCTACAGCCGCCAGCGCGTGGACCTGGCCGCGCGCATCGGCAGCAACATCGCCTCGGGTGTGGGCTACAACGGCCAGGGCGTGGACGTGGCCTCGCTGCAGCGCCTGGCCGATGGCCTGGTGTTCGCCCGTCAGGTGGACAGCAGCGGCGAAGTCGGCCGCCTGACCAGCCTGTCCTCGATGGCCGGGCGCGTAGATTCGCTGCTGTCCGATTCGGCCACCGGCCTGTCCACGCCGATGTCGGCCTTCTTCACCGCCGCGCGCGGCGTCTCCAGCGATCCGACCAGCACCAGTGCGCGCGATGCGCTGCTGGCCGCGGCCAAGTCGCTGGCCAGCCGTTTCAACTCGCTGGACAACCAGCTGTCCACGATCGACGACGAGACCAACGAGAACCTCAAGAACAAGATCGGCGACGTTAATCAGCTGTCCACGGAAATCGCCGACCTCAACAAGTCGATCTCCTCGGCCGGCGGCAACGCCTCGGCCGAGCTGCTGGACGCGCGCGACCTGCGCATCACCAAGCTGGCCACGCTGATCGGCGCGACCACGGTCGCCCAGAGCGACGGCTCGCTCAATGTGTTCACGATCGGCGGCCAGCCGTTGGTGGTGGGCGCCAAGGCCAACACGCTGACCGCGTTGCAGGACCCCGATCGCCCCGAGCGCTCGCAGGTGGGCCTGGACACCGGCAACGGCACGCCGGTGCGGCTGCCCGATTCGTCGATCTCCGGCGAACTGGGCGGCCTGCTGCAGTTCCGCACCAGCGTGCTGGATCCGGCCCGTGCCGAACTCGGCCGCCTGGCCACCAGCGTGGCGATGACCTTCAACCAGGCCCAGGCCAGCGGCGTGGACTACAACGGCGACGTGGGCACGGATCTGTTCAAGATCGCCGCCCCGGCCGTGGTCAGCAACAGCGGCAACACCGGCACGGCCGGCATCACCGCCTCAGCCAGCGATGTCTCCAAGCTCACCAACAGCGATGTCGTGCTGCGCTACAGCGCCAGCGGCTGGACCGCGCAGCGCGCCGACACCGGCGCGGTGGTGCCGATGAGCGGCGATGGCTCGGCGGCCAATCCCTTCCAGGTCGATGGCGTGTCCCTGGTGCTGTCCGGAAGCGCGGCGGTGGGCGACAAGTTCACCGTGCGCCCGACCACCGGCGCGGCCGGCAGCCTCTCGGTGCTGCTGACCGACCCGACCACGATTGCCGCAGCCGGCGCGATGAGCGCCAGCGCGACCACGACCAACCTGGGCAACGCGGCGGTGGCCTCCACCTCGGTGACCAATGCGACGGCGTTCGCGTCGTTCGCCGGCGCATCGATCGAGTTCATCGACGACAGCACCTACACCATCAACGGCGGCACGCCGCAGACCTACACCGCCGGCGGCGCGATCATCGATCCGGCGACCGGCTGGTCGATCACGCTCAGCGGCACGCCCAGCGCCGGCGACAGCTTCAGCCTGGGCAAGACCCCGGCGCGCTCGTCCAGCAATGCCAACGCGCAGCTGTTCTCCACGCTGGACAGCAAGCAGGTGCTCAGCGGCGGCACCCAGTCGCTGACGATGGCCATGAGCCAGCTCACCGCCAAGGCCGGCACCGAGGCCAGCCACGCTCAGTTGAGCCTGGAGGCGCAGCAGGCCATCGACGCGCAGGTCACCGCCGAGCGCGAGTCGGTCAGCGGCGTCAACCTCGATGAAGAAGCCGCCGACATGATGAAGTTCCAGCAGGCCTACCAGGCGGCCGCGCAGGTACTCAAGACCGCCGACACCCTGTTCCAGACCCTGCTCTCCGCCGTGGCACGCTGATAGGACCCGACCATGACCCTCCGTCTTTCCACCAACGGCATGCACCAGCAAAGCCTGGCGGCGATGCTGGCCCAGCAGGCGAATGTCTCGCGCTCTCAGCTGGAATTGACCACGCAGAAGAAGCTGATCACCGCCGCCGACGATCCGAGCGGCATGGCGCAGGCCCAACGCCTAGATCATGCGCTGGCGACGCTGGATCAGCAGGATAAGGATTCGGCGCTCCTGGAAAATCGATTGCGTTCTCAGGAGCAAGCGCTAGCGGACGTAGGTACGCAGTTGGACCGTGCGCGTGTACTGACCCTACAGGCCAGCAGCGACACACTATCCGATTCAGACCGAAAATCCATCGCAGACGAACTGCGCCAGATCCGCTCTGCGATTTTGTCCATCGCCAATCGTGACGACGGCACCGGACACCAGCTCTTCGCCGGCTCGCGCGATGCCGTGATTCCTTTCACACAGGATGCCAATGGCAATGTCACCTATGTGGGGGATGACGGCCAGAACCAGGTCGAGATCGCGCCAGCCCTGAAGGTGGCCGACACTGATCCCGGTAGCGATCTGTTCCTACGCATCCGCACCGGCGACGGCACCAGCGCAGCCTCGGCGGACAGTACCAATACCGGCACCGGCGTACTGACCGGCAGCGCCGTCACCGATAACAGCGCATGGAATGGGCAGTCGGTCACGGTGAAGTTCACCGCACCGGACACCTATCAAATCCTGGACAGCAGCGGCAATGCGCTTGCCGCGGGCACCTACACCCAGGGCAGCACCATCACGGGCGCCGGCGTGCAGATGACCATCAGCGGGGCGCCGGCCGCCGGCGATAGCTTCACCTTGGGCAAGGCGCCGAACCAGGACATCTTCAGCACGCTTGATGCCTTGGCCAGCGCACTCGAGGCACCAGCGACGACCGCGCAGGAGAAAGCCGTCCGCAGCAACGCGCTCAGCACGGCGCTGGGCAATATCAGCACGGCGCAGGATCACTTCCTGCTCAGTCGCTCGCAGACCGGCTCGCGTCTGGCAGCGATCGATGACGCCACCGACGCGCGCAGCGCCTATGGCGTCAATCTGGAAACCACCCTCTCCAACCTGCGCGATGTCGACCCGGCCGAAGCGGCGAGCAAACTGTCCCTGCAACAGATCGCCCTGGAAGCAGCGCAGAAAACGATGCTGGCCGTCCAGAGCAAATCCCTGTTCGACCTGCTGTAAACCCCAAGCACCTTGTGGGAGCTGCTTCAGCAGCGACGTGGCTTTAGCTCGGCCGTTCATCGCCGCTGAAGCGGCTCCCGCATCGAACCAGAAACATTTGCTGTCATTGCCTCTGCGGAGCGTTGCACCGCGCTCCAAAGAGGATGTTTGAACCGGCCTCAAGTTCCTGCGGACCCTGCCGTTACAACGGGGGAACGCATCTGTGTCGCAGCATGACACACCTGACACGGCCGGACGCGTTAGCAACTTTGCAAGGCCTTTGAAAGTGGCCCAGCGTCGAAAAGTCAAAATATTTTCGACACAGGGCTAAAGGCGGCGCACGAGGTGCCGTTAAACCTATCAGCAGCGGAGAGGGCCAATCCCGGCCACACCCTGCGGAACCCGGCCTAGCCCTCTCAGTCGCCGCCGGACCATCACACTCAGGAGACTTCTCATGTCGTCAGTCATCAACACCAACGTGATGTCGTTGAACGCCCAGCGCAACCTGACCGCGTCCGGCAACGACCTCGCCACCTCGCTGCAGCGCCTGTCCTCGGGCCTGCGCATCAACAGCGCCAAGGACGACGCCGCTGGCCTCGCCATCAGCCAGCGCATGACCACCCAGATCAAGGGCCTAGACCAGGCTGCCCGCAATGCCAACGACGGCATCTCGCTGGCCCAGACCGCCGAAGGCGCGCTGAGCACCATCGGTGACAACCTGCAGCGCATCCGCGAACTGACCGTGCAGGCCGCCAACGGTACGAACTCCGACGACGACCAGGCCGCAATCCAGAAGGAAATCACCGCCCTGGGTAGCGAAATCGGCCGCGTGCTGGCCAACACCCAGTTCAACGGCAAGACGTTGTTCGGCACCGACCCCAACACCATCTCGATCCAGGTTGGCTCGAATGCCACCGCGAACGACCAGATCGATATCGTCGTCCCCGGCCTCGACATTGACACAGACGCTTTTGACGTCACGGGCGTGACGGCCGGCACGGGCGTCGCGGACCAGCTGACCGCGATCGATGATGCATTGACGCTTGTCAGCGGCGCGCGCGCCGACCTTGGTGCCGTGCAGAACCGCTTCACCTCGGTCGTAGCCAATCTGTCGACCACATCGGAAAACCTGTCGGCTGCCCGTAGCCGTATCCAGGACACCGACTATGCCAAGGAATCGGCTGCGCTGACCCGCAACCAGATCCTGCAGCAGGCCGGTACCGCGATGCTGGCCCAGGCCAACCAGAGCAGCTCCGGCGTGCTGAAACTGATCTCGTAACCCAGCAATCTCAGGACGCGACCACATGGTCGCGTCCTGTTCCAAGCCCGCACTGTGCCTACAGTGCGGGCTTGGAACAGGACGCAAAACGCCCGACCGCGCTCAGCAAACAGCCGCTGGACGTCCGTTGCACCTCCTGTCTCCTTCGTTTTGCGAGGACCGCGCCATGCGCAACGCCAACACGCTGCCAGACGCCAAGTCCCTTCCTGGAGGACGCGCATGACCACCATCGGGACCACCAGTAGCAGTAGCATTGATCCGACCACGATGGCGGCTCAGCTGGTCGCTGCGGAGCGGGCGCCGACTGACACGCGTTACGCTGCCACCGAGACCAAGATCAAGTCCCAGGTCTCGGCGGTGGCCACCCTGCGCTCGGCGTTTTCCGCACTCAATTCAGCCATCACCACACTGACGAGCAAAACGACAACGAGCGCCCGCTTGGCCACGGTCGGCACCGGCGCAGGCTTTACCGCGACGGCTGCAGCTGGCGCTGCGACTGGCAGCTACTCGGTCGAAGTTCGCGCGCTCGCCACCGCTCAGAAGCTGTCCTCTGCTGGGTATGCCTCGCGCGATACTACGGTCGGCACAGGCACGTTGGGCATCAGCTTCGGCAGCACCAACCTGTCCGTCGATATCAACTCTTCCAACAACTCGCTGGTTGGAATCCGCGATGCCATCAACGCCGCCGCGGGTGGCAAGGGCGTGACGGCCAGCATTGTGACCGGCGACGATGGCGCACACCTCGTGCTGACCTCGCTTGACGGCGGGACGAGCAACGCGATCACGATAACGGCCAGCAATGACAACGGCAGCCTGGCCGGGCTTACATACAGTGCAGGTACCACCTCCGGCATGACCCAACTGGTCGCGGCCAGCGATTCCGAAGTAGTCGTGGATGGCGTCGTCCGAACGAGTTCCAGTAACACGATCACTAACCTGGTCGATGGCGTCACTTTCAATCTGACCAATGCTAGTCCTGGCACGACGGTCCAGATGACCATTACCAATGACGCTGCGTCCCAAGTCACTGCAGTGCAGGCGTTTGTCGACAAGTACAACGCCGCATTGGCCGCAATCGCGACCGCCACGAGCTACGACAGCACCACACAGACAGCCGCTGCACTGAACGGCGATTCGATGGTCCGCGGTACAACGCGGCAACTTCGCGACCTGGTCGGCAGTAGCGTGGTCGACCTGAAAGCCCTGGGTATCACCATCGCGAAAGACGGCAAGCTAACGCTGTCTCAGTCCGACTTCACCGCGGCCATGACCGCGGATTCCTCCACGCTGGCCAAGGTCTTCGGCAGTGGGACGGACACGATGGTCGGCAAGGTCTCGACTGTCCTGAAGGGCCTGACCGATAGCGGCGGTTTGCTTGACTCGCGTAGTGACACTTTGACTGCCCAGACCAAGAAACTGGACGCGCAGAAGGACGCCCTGGACGTCCGCATGGCCGCCGCCGAGGCGCGCTACAAGGCGCAGTTCACCGCGCTGGATACCCTGATGACCCAGCTCCAGAGCACCAGCGATTTTTTGACCCAGCAGCTCGCCAAGAGCAGCAGTGATGACTAACCGAGCCGTGATCCGATGAACGCCCGCAGCCTTGCCAACCAGTACAAGCAGACCGGCGCCAGCAGTGCCACGCTGGACGCCAGCCCGCACCAGCTGATCGCGATCATGCTGTCGACCGCGCGCGAGCGCATCCGGTTGGCCGTCGCCTCGCTGGAGCGCGGCGACGTGACCCGCAAGGCGCATGCGATCACCGACACCTGCGCGATCATCGGCGGCCTCAACAGCTCGCTGAACATGGAAGCCGGCGGCGAGATCGCCGATGGCCTGGCCGCGCTGTACGACTACTGCCAGCGTCGCCTGCTGGCGGCCAACCTCAACAACGACGTCGCCCCGCTGCACGAAATCGACAGCATCCTGGGCGATATCGAATCGGCCTGGCGCCAGATCGCGCCGCAGGTGCCGTGATGGACGGCACGCCGCATCCCATGCTGGCGCGCGTGCCCGAGCTGCCGATCGAGGCGATCCGCCACGCGATCCACGTGGAAGACTGGGAACAGGCCGAAGACCTGCTCTCCCACCACCAGCACCAACTGGTGCTGGCGCTGGCCAAGGTCGACCTGAAGACCGCCGATCGCGGCCCGTGGCTGGACCTGCTGTCCGAGCACCGCGGCCTGATGGACGAACTGCGCGAGGGCCGCGATGCCGCCAGTGCCGAACTCGCCCGCCTGGGCGCCGGGCGCCGCGGCGCTAATGCCTGGCTGCGCGCACTGAAGTAAGCCCAATGGCCTGGACCGGTGGCACACGCGCCACCGACGCGAAGCAGGCGATCCTGCGCGCCAGCACCCGAGGAAGGCCCGCATGACCCACGCCGCATCCATGACGCCCGAACAGGCCCACGCCGCGCTGTTCGACGAGATCCTCACCCTGGAAGAAACGCGCGCGGCCACCTTCCTGCCTGGCGCGCTGACGCCTTCGGCCCTGCACGATGCTGCCGCACAGGGCGAAGCGCTGCTGCGCTCGCTGGCGGTGATCGACGACGGCGCGGCACGCATCGATGACCCCGATCAGCAGGCCGATCCGGCGCTGCTGCGGATGGAAGCGAAACTGGACATCCTGACCCTGCTGGTCGCCGACCTGGCTGCGGCACACGATCGCAGCGATGCGCGTCAAGCCCTGGTCTGGTCGGCCCGTGGCGTTGAACTGACGCTGCCCAACGCGCCCGCGCCGGGACAGGAAGGCATGTTCCGCGTGCGCGCCTCGGACTGGCTGCCGACGCCGCTATTGCTGCCGTCGCGCGTGCTGGCCGTGCGGCAGGAAACCGGCGCATCCCGCGTGTGGCTGGGCTTCGAGCAGCTTTCCGCAGCGATGGAATCGGCGCTGGAACGCCACGTGTTCCGCATCCACCGCCGCGCCGTGGCACACAGTCGCAGGGAGCGCTAAGCGGCGGCACACCGTGACGACGGTCTTGTTGTCCCGGCAACCGGTTCGTTAAGGTTGCACGTGGCCAGGGGGCCGGAACAGGAGTTACACCGTGCTGCGTGTGCTGATTTGCGATGACCATGCCCTGGTCCGGGCCGGCGTGAAGCGCCTGCTGGAGACCATGGACGGCGTGGAGGTCGTGGGCGAAGCCGCCAACGCCGACGAAGTGGTGATCAAGGCCAAGCAGGTCCTGCCGGACATCATCGTGCTGGACCTGTCCCTCAAGGGCCGCAGTGGTTTCGATGCCCTGGCCGAACTGCGCCGCACCTATGCCGACGCCGCCGTGGTCGTGCTGTCCATGCACGACGACGTGCTGCACGTGCGCGAAGCCTTGTCGCGTGGCGCGCTCTGCTACGTCGTCAAGGACTCGTCGCCGGCCGAACTGGAAATCGCCCTGCGCGCCGCGGCCGCCGGCCGCAACTTCCTCAGCCCCCAGGTGTCGGCGCCGCAGCTGCGCGGCTACCGCACCGCACGCGAACCGGGCGATGTCGAAAGCCTGCCCCGCCGCCAGCGCGAAATCCTCGATGCACTGGGCGCCGGCCGCACCACCAAGCAGATCGCCGCCGACCTGGACATCAGCGTCAAGACGGTGGAAACCCATCGCGCCCGCATGATGGAAGCGCTGGGCTGCCGGAATGCCGGCGAACTGCTGCGCGTGGCCATGCGCCACCACGATCGTCCTTAACCCCCCCAATTCCTCGTCCAACGCCACGGAGCGAGCGCCAACAGCGCCTCGCCAGCCGCGGCATGCGCGTTGCATCTGCCGGCCGGATCGCGCTACTGAATGCAAACCCGCCAAATGTGGCGCTTCGGCCGACAAAATCCCGGCTTGTGACTTACGTCGCACGTGACGCACCGTGTCACCTTTCGTCATTCAGCCAGCTTTCACGTCATATTTACGACGCAAAGTCAGGGACCGCCTGACAAGGCGACAGGAATGCCCTGAATCCCTACAGGGTTCGCCCTGATTCGAGAGTCGTCGCGTCAACTTCACGATATCTCCACACCGGCACTTCGGCCGGATGCGACGGAGATCCGTAACGTGAAAGGCACCCTGACCGCCAAGATGGCGCAAGGCGTCAACCTGACGCCGCAACTGCTCCAGTCCATCCGCCTGCTGCAGCTGACCAGCCAGCAGCTGGAGCTCGAACTGGCCCAGACCCTGGACCGCAACCCGCTGCTGGAGACCGAGGACGCCGAGTCCGAGGACGCCAGCGTCGAGGTCATCGACGCCCAGATGGAAACGGCCGCATGGGACGAGCTGCCCGAAGCGGCCTTCATGTCCGGCCTGTCCGGCAACAGCGCCGGCGGCGGTGACCTGGAAGACGCCAGCGCCCGCATCGCCGAAGGCGAGTCCACCGACATGCGCCTGCGCCTGCTGGACCTGCTGGCCCTGCACTGGAACAAGACCGACCTGACCATGGCCGCCTGGTGGCTGGACCGTTGCGACGACAACGGCTACCTGGAGCAGCCGCTGGACGAACTGCTGGCCGAAGGCGCTGCCTCCTACGACGCCGACGACCTGCAGGTCGTGCGCCAGCGCCTGCTGCACGGCGAGTGGGCCGGCATGGCCGCCGCCAACCCGGCCGAGTGCCTGCGCGCCCAGCTGCGCGTCGCCCCGGAAGGCCCGGCCAACATGCTGGCCGCGCGCATCCTGGCCGATCACCTGGACCTGCTGGCCGCGCACGACGATGCCGCGCTGGCTGCCGCCACCGGCGCGTCGCTGGATGAAGTGAAGGCCGCCGTCGCCCTGGTGATGTCGCTGCGCGCCCATCCGGTCGAAGCCCCGGCCTCGGCCGAAGCCAGCCACATCCTGCCCGACGTGGTGGTGTGGTTTGCCGGTGGCGCCTGGCGCGTCGCGCTGGGCCGCCACACCACCCCGCGCGTGCGCATCTCGGCCCATTGCGAGCGTGCGCTGTCGGGCAACGGCGGCGACAACGCCGTGCTGCGCGGCCTGCTGGACGAAGCCCGCTGGCTGGTCCGCGGCCTGGCGATGCGCAACGACACCCTGATGCGCACCGCCCAGCTGCTGGTCGAGCGCCAGCGCGGGTTCCTGGAGCGCGGCGAAGAAGCCATCCTGCCGCTGACCCTGCGCGAAGTGGCCGATGCCATCGGCGTCCACGAATCCACCGTCTCGCGCATCGTCTCGGGCAAGTACATCCAGACCCCGCGCGGCACGATCGAACTCAAGCGCCTGTTCGCCGTGCGCCTGGAAGGCGCCGATGTCTCCGGCAGCGCCGTGCGCGCCATGGTCAAGCGCCTGATCGACGACGAACCCCGCACCGCCCCGCTGGCCGATGACGTCATCGCCGGCCTGCTCGCCCGCCAGGGCGTGCGCATCGCCCGCCGCACCGTTGCCAAGTACCGCGACCAGCTCTCCATCGGTCCGGCCAAGGCCCGCCAGATGTCCCGCCAGATCAACCACCAGGTCGCCGCCTAATGAACACCGCCCGCATTCTTGTCATCGACCAGGACATGGACCGCGCCGAGCGCGTGGCGACCCTGCTGGAGTTCATGGACTACACCCCGCGCATCGTTGCGGAAGTGGCCGACATCGACCTGTCGCGCGCCCGTCCCAACGACTGGATGGCGGTGATCGTCGGCGACGGGGCCGATGCCGAACTGGCCGCCTTCACCGCCTGGCTGGCTAAGCAGCCGCTGCACCCGCCGGTGCTGGAGCTGCCGGGCCACGCCCCGGACGCCCGCTGGCGCGCGCCGCTGCACCGCCAGACGGTGTGGCCGCTGGATTTCCCGGTGCGCCGCACCCAGCTGCAGGACGCGCTGGCCAAGGCCGCCGTCAAGCACGCCGAAGCCGAAGCCCGCGTCGGCCGCGCCCAGTCCGGCCCGACCGGCCGCAGCGCGCGCGCGGTCGAACTCAACCGCATGATCGACCAGGTCGCCCCGCACGACACCACCGTCCTGATCCTGGGCGAGTCGGGCACCGGCAAGGAAGTGGCCGCCCGCGCCCTGCACGAGCGCTCGGCCCGTCGCGAGAAGCCGTTCGTCGCCGTCAACTGCGGCGCGATCCCGGCCGACCTGCTGGAAAGCGAACTGTTCGGCCACGAGAAGGGTTCCTTCACCGGCGCGCTGACCCAGCGCAAGGGCCGTTTCGAGATGGCCGAAGGCGGCACCCTGCTGCTGGACGAAATCGGCGACATGTCCCTGACCATGCAGGTCAAGCTGCTGCGCGTGCTGCAGGAGCGCTGCTTCGAGCGCGTCGGCGGCACCCAGACCATCAAGTGCGACGTGCGCGTCATCGCCGCGACCCACCGCGACCTGGAAGCGCGCATCGGCACCGGCCAGTTCCGCGAGGACCTGTTCTACCGCCTCAACGTGTTCCCCATCGAGATGCCGGCCCTGCGCGAGCGCATCGAGGACCTGCCCGAGCTGGTCGATGCCATCACCCGCCAGCTGCGCGACAACGGCCGCGGCCACGTGACCCTGTCCGACGAAGCGGTCACCACGCTCAAGCGCCACGCCTGGCCGGGCAACGTGCGCGAGCTGTCCAACCTGATCGAGCGCCTGTCGGTGCTGCATCCGGCCGGCACCGTGCGCGCCAGCGACCTGCCGCCGCGCTACCGCGGCACGCTGCCGGGCGAAGGCCTGGAAGCGGCGCCGGTGATCTCCCAGATCGCCCAGCCGCAGATCTCCGACACCAGTCTGATGGCCGCCCTGGCCGAGCCGGTCGCCGTGGCGCCGGTGCAGGTGCCGGTGGTCAACGTCGCCCTGCCTGTCTCCGCGCCTGCCGCGGCCAGCGAGACCGTGCTGCCGGCCGATGGCATCGACCTGCGCAACCACATCGCCAACATCGAGCTGGACCTGATCCGCGCCGCGCTGGCCCAGGCCGGTGGCGTGGTCGCCCACGCCGCGCCGCTGCTCGGCCTGCGTCGCACCACCCTGGTGGAGAAGCTGCGCAAGTACGGCATCGATCGCGAAGCCAGCGACGCGATGCCGGCGGTCGCGGCAGGTTTCTGACCGGGTCGGTGGCACGGGACTTGCCTATTCACGTCAAGAACCCGTCCGCCGGATAAGCCGCCATGACCGACGCCATCTCATCGATCCTCTCCCAGATCCGCGCACACGAATCGCGTACCCGGGAAGGGGTCAGCAACGCCATCGACGTCGGTGGTTTCGGCAACGTCGGCAATGTCGGTCGCAGCAACGAAACCACCCCGTCCAACGGCGCCGGCTTCGGCCAATTGTTGTCCAAGGCGATCGACAACGTCAGCGAGACCCAGGCCAACGCCTCATCGCTGCAGACCGCCTTCGAACTGGGCGATCCGCGCGCCGACCTGGCCCGCACGATGGTCGCCATGCAGCAGTCCCAGATCGCGTTCCGCGCCACGGTCGAAGTCCGCAATCGACTGGTCCAGGCCTACCAGGACGTGATGAACATGCCGGTCTGACCGGCGCGCTTTCTCCGCTTCCGCAGTACCGCTGATCTCCTTCAACCGATCTTCTTCGCAGACCTGCCTCGATGAGCGCAACCGCCCTTCCCAAAGCTGCCAACGCCCTGCGCGACCTCGGTCGTTTCCAGGACATCCCGGTCGTGCGCCAGCTGGGCGTGTTCGTGCTGGCCGCAGCCGCCATCGCGCTGGGCCTGTGGCTGTTCTTCTGGACGCAGAAGCCGGACTACGTGACCGTGCAGGCCGGGCTGGACGCCAAGTCCACCGCCGAGGCCTCCGATGCGCTGCGCACCGCGCAGATCCCGTTCAAGCTGGACAACGCCACCGGCGCGCTGACCGTCCCGGCCGACCAGGCCGGCGCGGCGCGCATGACCATGGCCAGCGCCGGCATCACCGCCTCCAACCCGGCCGGGTATGAATCGCTGCAGGGCGACCA
This sequence comes from Pseudoxanthomonas sp. GM95, assembly GCF_900109775.1. Classification (GTDB taxonomy): domain Bacteria; phylum Pseudomonadota; class Gammaproteobacteria; order Xanthomonadales; family Xanthomonadaceae; genus Pseudoxanthomonas_A. The sequence goes on along the minus strand of NZ_FOAX01000001.1, from coordinate 263,875 downwards.
GGGCTTCGGCACCAGCCAGTTCGTCGAGAACGCGCGCTACCAGCACGCGATGGAAATCGAGCTGGCCCGCACCATCACCCAGCTGCGCCCGGTGCGCGAAGCCCGCGTGCACCTGGCCATGCCCAAGCCGTCGGCCTTCACCCGCCAGAACGAGCCGGCCAGCGCCTCGGTGGTGCTGCAGCTCAACGCCGGCCAGTCGCTGGAACAGAACCAGATCGATGCGATCGAGCGCCTGGTCGCTTCGTCGGTGTCGGACCTGAGCCCTGAGCGCGTGACCGTGGTCGACCAGTTCGGCCGCCTGCTGTCGCAGGACGATCCGACCAGCGACGAGGCCGTGAGCAACAAGCAGTTCGAACAGCAGCGCCGCCAGGAAGCGATGTACGTGCAGCGCATCGAGGAACTGCTGGCGCCGATGACCGGCCCGGGCCGCGTCAGCGCCAAGGTCAGCGTGGACATGGACTTCGCCCAGACCGAACAGGCCAGCGAAACCTACGGCCCGCAACCGGCGATCGTGCGCAGCGAACAGCTGAGCGAATCCGGCAACCTGTCGGCCTCCAATGCCAATGCGCAGGGCGTGCCCGGCAGCGCCAGCAACACGCCGAACGCCAACACCGCGCCTGCCGCGCCGGCCAACGGCGCCGCGCCGGCCGCCAATGCCACCGCGGCCAACACCAGCAGCGGCGGTCAGGGCACGCGCAGCTCGGTGCGCAACTACGAGATCGACCGCACCCTGACCCACACCCGCCAGGCCACCCCGCGCATCCGCCGCGTCACCGCCGCGGTGCTGGTGGACAACGTGCCCGGCGTCCCGGCCGCAGCCGGCAAGCCCGCCGCGACGCGTGCGCTCAACGATGCCGAACTCAAGCGCATCGAAACCCTGGTGCAGCAGGCGATCGGCTTCGACCAGCAGCGTGGCGACGTGGTCTCGGTGGTCAACGCACCGTTCGCGCCGGCCACGGTCGATGCGCCCGATACCGCGATCCCGCTGTGGCAGGACCCGCGCAACCTCAACATCGCGCGCCTGGCCCTGGGTGGGCTGGCGGTGCTGGGCCTGATCATCTTCGTGCTGCGCCCGGCCTTCAAATCCATGCTGTCCCCGCGTGGCGCCAATGGCACCGCGATGGTCATGGCCGGTGCCGGCGCCGGTGGCCCGCAGGTGATGCCGACGGTGACCGCCGAGATGGTGGATGACGACGAAGTCCCGGTGAAGCTCTCGCCCGCCTATTCGCCCAAGCCGGCACTGCCGCCGGCCCCGGGCTTCGACCAGAAACTACAGAGCGCCCGCGACGTGGCCAGCGCAGATCCCAAGCGCGTGGCCCAGGTCGTGCGCGAGATGGTGGCCTCCGATGGCTGATCAGGACGGAACCCTCTCCGGAACCCAGCGTGCAGCCGTCGTGCTGCTGTCGCTGGGCGAAGCCCAGGCCGCCGAAGTGCTCAAGCACATGGGCGCCAAGGAAGTGCAGAAGCTCGGCCTGGCCATGGCCAGCGTCGGCGACATCTCGCACAAGGTCGTCGAGCAGGTCATCGGCCAGTTCGTCGACACCCTGGAGCAGCCGGCCAAGATCGGCGACGGCGCCGACGAATACGTGCGCGCGGTGCTGATGCAGGCGCTGGGCGAAGAACGCGCCAGTGGCCTGATCGACCGCATCCTCACCGGCCGCAACACGCCGGGCCTGGAAGCGCTCAAATGGATGGAGCCCAAGGCCATCGCCCAGCTGGTGCGCAACGAGCACCCGCAGATCATTGCGATCGTCATGGCCCACCTGGAAGGCGACCAGGCCGCTGAAGTGCTCAAGCACATCCCGGCCGAAGTCCACGGCGACCTGCTGGTGCGCATCGCCACGCTGGACGGCATCCCGCCGCACGCGCTGGCCGAACTCAACGACGTGATGGCGCGCCAGTTCAGCGGCACCCAGTCCAAGCCGTCGGCCATCGGCGGCGCCAAGGTCGCAGCCAACATCCTCAACTTCGTCGAGGCCGGCCAGGACGAAACCCTGCTCAAGGCCATCGCCGAAGTCGACGATGGCCTGGGCACCGAGATCCGCGACCTGATGTTCGTGTTCGACAACCTGGCCGGCCTGGAAGACCGCACGATGCAGGCGATCCTGCGCGAGGTCTCCACCGATAAGCTCGCCCTGGCCATGCGCGGCGCCGATGCGCGCGTGCGCGACAAGATCACCAAGAACATGTCCCAGCGCGCGGCCGAAATCCTGCTCGACGACATGGAAGCGCGCGGCCCGGTGCGTCTGGCTGAAGTGGAAGCCGCGCAGAAGGACATCCTGGACCAGGTCCGCAAGATGGCCGAAGCCGGCGACATCTCCATCAGCACCCGCACTGAGGCCCTGGTCTGATGCACGGATTTTCCGCCGCCGCCGATGCCGTGCGCTGGAACGCCCCGGGCTTAGGCCCGCGTGCGGCCGACCCGGTCGTGCCCAAGCCGCCGACCGCCGCCGAGATCGACCAGATCACCAGCGCCGCGCAGTCCGAAGGCCACGCTGCCGGCTATGCCGCCGGTTACGCCGCCGGCCAGGCCGAAGTGCAGCGCCGCATCGCCCAGATCCAGAGCGTGCTGGACGGCTTCACCCGTCCGCTGGCACGCCTGGATGGCGAGGTGGCCGATGCGCTCTCCGATCTCTCCGTGCGTATCGCCGGCGTGCTGGTCGGCCATGCCTACGCGGCCGATCCGAGCCTGCTGGCCGACCTGGTGCGCGAAGCGCTGGATGCGGTCGGCAGTGGCAGCCGCGAGATCGAACTGCGCCTGCACGGCGATGACTTCAGCGTGCTCGCCCCGCACCTGGCGGGCCTGGATGGCGTGCGCCTGACGGCGGACGCATCGCTGGGCCGCGGCGAGCTGCGCCTGAACAGTGAGGGCGTGCGCATCGACGGCACGCTTCATGCACGGCTGCAGTCGGTCCTGGACGCCACCCTGGCGGCCAGCCACGACGCCGAAGCCATCGAATGAACACCACCGCGCATCGCGATGCCACCGTTGACGGCCTGCAGGGCGCACGCAACCTGCGCCTGGCCGAACGGCTGCGCGCGGCGATGCCCGATTCGCCCAACATGGGCCTGGTCCGCGAAGGCGTGCTGCGTCGCGCCGTCGGTTTGACGCTGGAGGCCTCCGGCTGCAGCGCGCCGATGGGCTCGCGCTGCCGCGTGGCGACCTCCGGCGGGCGCTGGGTGGATGCCGAAGTGGTCGGCTTCTCCGGCGACCGTACCTACCTGATGCCGACCGGCGACCTGCAGGGCCTGCTGCCCAACGCGCGCGTGGTCTCCACCCGCCGCAAGGGTGAAGTGGCCGTGGGCGAAGGCCTGCTCGGCCGCGTGATCGACAACGATGGCGCGCCGCTGGACGGCAAGGGCCCGATCCGCGCCGAAAGCTACGTGCCGCTGGCCGGCACGCCGATCAATCCGCTCTCGCGCCAGCCGATCGAGGAATCGCTCGATGTCGGCGTGCGCGCGATCAACGCGATGCTGCCGATCGGCCGCGGCCAGCGCGTGGGCCTGTTCGCTGGTTCGGGCGTGGGTAAGTCGACGCTGCTGGGCATGATGACCCGCTTCACCTCGGCCGATGTCATCGTGGTCGGGCTGATCGGTGAACGTGGCCGCGAAGTGCGCGATTTCGTCGAAGCCACGCTGGGCGAGGAAGGCCTGCGCCGCTCGGTCGTGGTCGCCGCACCGGCCGACCGTCCGCCGCTCGCGCGTTTGCATGGCGCGCTTCGGGCGACCGCGATCGCCGAGTGGTATCGCGACCAGGGCCTGGACGTGCTGCTGCTGATGGATTCGCTGACCCGCTTCGCCCAGGCGCAGCGCGAGATCGGCCTGTCGGTGGGCGAGCCGCCGACCACGCGCGGCTATCCGCCCAGCGTGTTCGCCAAGCTGCCGGCGCTGGTGGAGCGCGCCGGCATGGGCGCCGATGGGCGCGGTTCGATCACCGCGTTCTACACGGTGCTGACCGAAGGCGACGACCAGCAGGAACCCATCGCCGATGCGTCGCGCGCAATCCTCGATGGCCACATCGTGCTGACCCGCCGCATCGCAGATTCGGGCCAGTATCCGGCCATCGACATCGAGCAGTCCGTCAGCCGCGTGATGCAGGACATCACCGACGCGCCGTGGCGCGAACGCATCCGCAAGCTCAAGCGCCTGATGGCCGCGCACAGCGCGCAGCGCGACCTGATCGCCATCGGCGCCTACCAGCGCGGCAGCGATCCGAATGTCGACGAAGCGATGGCGCGTTGGCCGGCGATCCAGAACTTCCTTGGCCAGGACGTGCGCGAATCGTCCGATGTCCCCGCCAGCCGCGATGCGCTGTCGCGCCTGCTGGATGACAACAACGCGCAAGGCCAGCCATTTCCGCTCAAGCAATAGCCGCTCAAGCAACAACGCTTCAACACCCCACACGTAGCCCCCACGCAAGAGAACCACGCCCATGCGCTCCCAACGGCTCGATCCGCTGATCAAGGTGACCCAACAGCGCCAGGATGACGCCGCCCGCACCGTGGCCGAGCGCGAGCAGGTCGTGCGCGAGCAGCAGGAGCGCCTGGACGCGCTGCGCCGCTACGCCGAGGAATACGCCGCCTCGCCAGCCAACGCGACCATCTCGCCGGCATTGCTGGTCAATCGCATTGCCTTCCGCGAGCGGCTCAACGCCGCCGTCGTGCAGCAGGCCGGCATCGTCGACCAGAGCCGTCGCGTCAGCGATGTCGAGCGCGCGCGCCTGATGCTGGCCAGCCGCGAAACCCTGGTGCTGGAAAAACTGGCCGACAGCTATCGCGCCCAGGAAGCCCAGGTCGAACAGGCCAAGGCCCAGCGCGAGCTGGACGAGATCGGCAGCCGCCGTCGCACCAACACCGCCGCGCTCGCGGTCGGCGAAGGAGAGAGCGCATGATCGGCAACGGTGCCAGTGCCGTGCAGAACGGCTTCGCCTTGCTCGGCGCCAATGGCGCGAATGCGAGCACTGCTACCTCCTCCGCGACGCGCAGCGATGCCAGCGGCGATGGCGCCAGCTTCGCCGACTACGCCGCCACGGCCGCCGCGCAGGACAGCGCTACATCGGCGACCACGGCGCCTGCGCCTTCTGCGACGCCGACCACGACAACCGCCAGCGCCACCGCGACCGCGGCGACGCCACAGACCGCGCTGCCCATGCAGAACATCACCTCCCTGCAGCAGGCGACCACGACGGCCGCCGCGCAAGCCGCCGCGCTGTCGGCCAATGCCGCGCGCCTGGCCGCTGCCACGGCCGAACAGGCCGCCGCGGTGAGCGCCAACGCCGCCAAGCTCGCCGCGGCGACCGCCGTCCAGACCGATGCCGCCAAGACCGCTGCGCCAGCCGGTGCGTTGTCGATGGTGGCCGCGCTACAGCCGGCCGACACCGTCGATGCAACCGCGCCGACGACGCCCGCCGCGCCGGTGACCGTCGCCGCTTCGACCGACAGCGACAAGGACGCCACGGCACCGGCGCCGGCCAATCCCGCCGATGCCACGCTGTCGCAGCAGATGCTTGCGCTGCTCGCCGGCAGCCTGGCGATCACCGCGCCCACGCAGCCGGCGCAGGCGGCGGTAACGTTGCCGAGCGTCGATCCCAGCGCCACCGGCGCGGGCAATGGCGCAACTGCCGCGTTGATCGCCGGAAACGCCGCCACCCAGCTGCAGCAGTCGCCTGGCCTGGCCCAGACCGGCGCGCTCTCCGCGCTGCTAGATCCCAAGACGGCCGCCACCACCGACACGCCTGCCGACGCGCTCAAGCTGGCGATGAACGTCGCCCTGGATCGCGATGCCGGCAGCAGCTTCGCCCTGCCCGACACCAAGGACGACAAGACCTCGCTGTTCGGCCTGGGCGGCTTGACCGGCACCAGCCAGACGCTGGATCGCCCGCTGACCACCAATGCCGTGGCCGCCACCCCGCTGGCAATGCCCACGCACCTGGACGATGGCTTCGACGATGGACTGGGCACGCGCATCGCGTGGATGGCCGAACAGAAACTCGGCCATGCCGAGATCCGTTTGAATCCGGAACACGCCGGCCCGATCGACGTTCGCATCCAGCTGGATGGCACCCAGGTCAACGCCAGCTTCAACAGCGCCAACGCCGATGTGCGCCAGGCGCTGGAGGCCAGCCTGCCGCGCCTGCGCGAGATGCTCGGCCAGCAGGGCATGCAGCTGGGCAATGCCGATATCGGCCAGCGCCAGGCCCAGCAGCAGTCGCAGCAGGGGCAGTCCAGCGCGCGCGGCTCCGCGGGCAGCACCGCGGACGGCGGTGGGTCGGCCAGCACGGTTGTTTCCACGGTCGCGCCGATCGTGGTGCGCAGCCGGGGGCTGCTCGACGAGTACGCCTGATCAGCGTTGTTGGACCGCGCTGCACACGCATCGATCAACCTGCAAAGAGAAGGCCCGCGCAAGCGGGCCTTGTTCGTTCAAGGGCGATGCGTGGCATCAAGTCGGATGCGCGTCAGCCTGCAACGGCATCGCTTCGATCAACCGCGGGATCCATCTGCCAGGATCCTGACTTCGTAATGCTGGACGCGCTCATCGAAGCGCGCCAGCAACGCGCCGGCCTTCGACGGCACCCTGGCCGTTTCGTAATCCGAACCGGCATACCCCTTGACCGCTTCCATGTCGTCGAACCGCATGATGGTCACGAACTCCACCTCGCGATCATGCACCCGACGCAACATCTGCACATCGATGAAACCCGCGATGCCCCGCGCCCGGATGCCGGCAAATACGTCCTCGCGCAACAGATCCTCGTACGCATCGGCGCAATCGTGCGAGGTATACCCATGCCAGATCCGCGAAATCATTCTGTCCTCCCTGGACGCGACAGTCACGTTGATCCTAACGCGCCCGGCGTGCACATCAGGTCCAGCACCGCTAACCGATGTCATCCTTTGCGTGCTTCCGCGATCTCGCCGTTCGCGCGCCCGATACCGCGCCCTCCAGCCCGTTCCAGACCTTGCCGATCACCACGCCTACCAGCACCGCACATGCATGCGCCACCGTGGTGATGGCTGGAAATGTCATCGCGTAGAACACCAGGCCTGCCACTGCCAGCAGCAGTGCAACTACCAACCCGACACGTGCGGCGCCGCGCGTGCCACGGAACTGCGTGAGCCCATAACCGCACAGCGCGCACCACACCAGCGACACGCCCATCGCGCCGAACCACCACAGCATCACCTGCAGCGCCGAGACCAGCAGCAGGCAAACCAGCCAACCGGCATGCCTTCGACCGCTGGACGGTGTTTTCCAGGCCAATGCCACCGTCATCACCACGCACAAGCCGTGATTGATCACGCTGTGCAGCACGCAGCCGTCGTAGGTCAGCCCGCGAAGCGCTACTTCCCACATGTCATCGCAACGTTGTCAGGTGAGACGGGCGGCGCGTCAGGGTTCATCGATTCGATCCGGGCAAGGCGTTGCACGCTGCAACGATAAGCACCTCACCAGGCCAGGCGCTTTACAGCGCGTGGCCGCTCGAATGTTCAAGCCCGTCCCTGAAACCTTCCCAGGCCGGTGCAGCCGCGCCCGAGAGGAATAGCAGCAGCGCGGCCGTGGCCATCAGGTTTCGGGTGTTCCTGCGATAGCCGATGACCAGCAGCACGAGGCCGCCGATGAAGAGTGCGATCTCGGTGGCGTACATGACGGGGGTTCCGATGAAAGAAGAAAGGGAAAAAAGAAGGCGAGCGAGGCTCAGGCCAGCGGACGCGGGTTGAGGGCGTGGCCGAGCAGTTGGCCGCAGATACCGCCCCACAGCGCGCCGACCACCAGGCGCTGATCGAGGAGCACCGCACAAGTCGCACCGAGCACGACGCCGGCCAGGCTCAGCCAGGCCATGCGGCGCTGGCGCAACAGCTGCCGGGCTTCGCGTTCGCGGCGGAAGGCCACGTCGGCGCGGTGTTGTGGATCGGGGGTGAGCAGCGCGCGGATGATCGCGTCGGCCTGGATCTTGTCCATGTCGGTGAAGCTCCTTGAAAGTCGAATGGCGTGGCGCGATGCGTCCGGCATCGCGCGATCAGCTGGCGCGTGCCCCGAGCAGGCCGACGCGATACCCCGCCGCGCGCAGGCGCTTGGTCGCGCGACTGCTGAGCATGACCAGGATCAGCAGGCCGACCAGCGGGATCAGCATCAGCACCAGCAGCCCGATGCGCCACCACAGCGGGTAGCCCAGGCCGCGGCTCAATCGATAGATGCCAGCCCAGGACAGACCGACGCAGGCGAATACGATCAAGGTCGTGATCAGCAGGCTGGCGACCGGCGCGGTGATCGCGTTGGCGGCCAGCATCGCCACGAAGTACAGCAGGATCGCGTAGACCACCCAACGCTGCCCGGCAGCGACATCGTCCAGCACGGCGCTGGCAAGCGGGAGCGGCGCGACATTGGCGCGCGGGCCCTGGTATGGGTTATTCATCCTTGCCCCCTGTGTTCAACGACCTTGTTGCCCGGATGCCGCGTCCCTTCGCGGCGCCCGCCCCTGCACGCGTCGCGTGTGGCCGAATTGTTCGATCCGGCGTGACGGCCGTCAAGGGTCTGGCGGCGGGGTTTCAATCGCGCCGTCGCTCCGGGCTGCTGCGGTCGCCGCCGCGCTTTCGCCGAGCGCCCGCGCAAGGCGGACACCCTCGACGCGCCCCGAAGCCCGGCCGGCCGCGGCACGAAACCCGCATCGCACCCAGGGCCATCCCCGTCGGAATCCCGCCGCGCCCGCCGTCGGCGATCCGTCGGCCGCCAGTGCGACGCCGCCAGGATCGCGGCACGCGGCTTGCAGTACAGGGGCGAGTCCCCCTTTTTTGATACCGGAGTCTTCCCGTGGCCACCAAACCCGCAGCGGCCGATGCGCCCAAGAAGAAGAGCAAGCTGCCGCTGATCATCGGCGCGGTCGTATTGCTGGGCGGTGGCCTGGCCGGCGGCTGGTTCATGCAGCAGCGCGGCGCGGCCCATGCCGCCCCGGCCGAAGCCGAGCACGCCGCGGCGCCGACCAAGGCCGTGGCGACCTACTTCGCGCTGGAGCCGGCCTTCGTGGTCAACCTGGCCGATACCGACGCCAACCGCTACCTGCAGGGCGACGTGCAGGTGATGACCCGCGATCCGGACACGCTCAAGGCCATCGAGGCCCAGGCGCCGGCCATCCGCAACCGCCTGCTGCTGCTGTTCGGCCAGCAGACCTCGGTGCAGTTGGCCCAGCGCAGCGGCAAGGAGCGCCTGCAGGACGCCGCGCTTGAGGAAGTCAAGAAAGTGCTGGCCGCCGAAGGCGGTCCCAACAAGCCCGAAGCGGTCATCTTCACCAGCCTGGTCGTGCAGTGATGAGCAACGAGCTGCTGTCCCAGGATGAAATCGACGCCCTGTTGCATGGCGTGGACAGCGGTGCGGTCGGCATGGGGCCGTCCGCGGCGCCGGGCGAAGTGCGCATCTACGATTTCAAGAGCGCCGGGCGTGTGGTCCGTGGCCGCCTGCCGGGCCTGGACACGGTCAACGAGCGCTTCGTGCGCAACTTCAAGACCGGCCTGTTCAACCTGCTGCGACGCGCGCCGGAGCTGACCTACCGCGGCACCGACGTGGTCCGCTTCGACGAATACGCCAACTCGCTGCCGGTGCCGGCCAGCGTCAACCGCGTGCAGATGGGCCCGCTCAAGGGCACCGCACTGGTGGTGTACGAGCCGCGCCTGGTGTTCACCGTGGTGGAGAACTTCTTCGGCGGCACCGGGCGGATGCCGGCGCGTTTCGAGAACCGCGCCTTCACCCCGTCCGAGCAGCGCGTGATCCAGCTGATGCTCAAGCAGACCTTCACCGACCTGGCCGAGGCCTGGACGCCGCTGCTGGCGGTGACCTTCGAAGCGCTGCCGCACGATCCCAACACGCAGCTGGCCGAACTGATGGACGGCCGCGACCACATGGTGGTCAGCCGCTTCTCGGTGGCGCTGGACACCGGCGGCGGCGATTTCGCCATCGCCATGCCCTACAAGATGCTCGAACCGCTGCGCGAAGATTTGGAAGCCTCCAAGCGCCCGCGCGCCGAACCGGACACCAGCTGGGCCCGCGCCCTGCGCGCCGGCGTGCAGGAAGCTGACCTGGAGCTGAGCCTGTCCATCGCCCATCGCCAGATCAGCCTGCGCGACCTGTCGCGACTGAAGGTCGGCGACATCATCCCGATCGAGCTGGCACGCCCCGTGCATCTGGAAGTCGAGCGCACGCCGATGTTCGCCGGCGAGTTCGGCACCCATAACGGCTTCAACGCCTTCAAGGTCACGCAGGTGCAGTTCCCGCGCATGCCCTCCTCCAACGATTCCCAAGAGCTTGTCGCCCCATGAGCACCGAGAACGCCGCCCCCGCCGCCTTCGATCCGCTGACCGCCGAACCCGGCGCGTCCGTGGCCGGCGACCTGAACCTGGACGTCATCCTCGACGTGCCGGTGCAGCTGTCGCTGGAAGTGGGCCGCACCCGCATCCCGATCCGCAACCTGCTGCAACTCACCGCCGGCTCGGTGGTGGAACTGGAGCGGGCGGCCGGCGAACCGCTGGACGTGTACGTCAACGGCACCCTGATCGCCCAGGGAGAAGTGGTGGTGGTGAACGACCGCTTCGGCGTGCGCCTGACCGACGTGGTCAGCCCGGCCGAGCGCATCAAGAGGCTCAAGTGAGCATGGCGGCGTCCGCACCGGCGCCGGCCCTGCCCGCGCCGATCGCGGAGGCCGCCGCCCCGTTGATCGGCGTGCCGGCGATGGCGATGGCCACGACCGACGCCGCGCAGGCCGATGCGTCTGTGCCCAAGACCGCTGCGACGACGCAGGACGTCGGGAATCCGGCACCAGCGCTGGCGACTTCATCCACGCCCGCGCCGACGCAGGACACGGCGACCACACAGTCCGCGGCGCCCGCCACCACCGCGCAGGTGGAAAAGCAGTTCACCGTCCCCGGCCGCCCGGCCGCATCGACCACCACCACGCAGGTCGGCATGCCGCTCGGCGCGCCAGCGGCCAAGCCCGGCGGGGCGGGCAGCATCGGTGGCGCAGTCCTTGCACTGGTCCTGGTGGTCGGCTTGATCCTCGTTCTGGGATGGCTGGCCAAGCGCATGCCGGGCATCGGCGGCGCCAGCAATCCGGCGTTGAAAGTGATCGGATCGCTGTCCTTGAGCCCGCGCGAACGCGTGGTGGTCGTGGCCGTCGGAGACACCCAGCTGGTGCTGGGCACCGGCGCCGGCGGCACCCGCGTCCTGCATCAGCTCGACACGCCGTTGCCCGTCACCCCGACCAAAGCGCCGCCGGCCTTCGCGCAGGTGCTGGCGCAACACTTCGGTAAGAAGCAATGAGCCGTTCGCGTCTGTTGTCACGCTCCCGCCTGATCCGCCTGCTGGTCGTCCTGCTGCTGAGCATCGCCCTGCCGCTGGCTGGCGGTGCTTTCGCACAACAGGCCGCCGCCCCGGCCGCGCCGCAGGCCCAGGCACCCTCCCCGGCCGCCGCGCCGGCGCAGAACAACCTGCCCACGGTCAGCGACCTGGCCGGGCAGACGCTGCCGCAGTTGAACGTCGGCCAGGTCGGCGGCGAGAAGGTCAGCATGCCGCTGCAGGTGCTACTGCTGATGACCAGCATCACGCTGCTGCCGGCCGCGCTGCTGGGCATGACGGCCTTCACCCGCATCATCATCGTGCTGGGCCTGCTGCGGCAGGCGCTCGGCACCGGCCAGACCCCGTCCAACCAGGTGCTGCTGGCGCTGGCGCTGTTCCTGACCTTCATGGTGATGACGCCGGTGTTCGACGCCTCCTGGGCGCACGGCATTGCGCCGTACCTGGACAAGACGATGGACTTCAAGACCGCCTGGGCGGCGGCGATCGATCCGTTCCGCGGCTTCATGCTGGCCCAGGTACGCCAGAACGATCTGATGACCTTCGCCAGCCTGTCCCACACCGGGCCGTACGCCAATCCGCAGGACGTGCCGTTCGGCGTGTTGGCTGCGTCCTTCCTGACCAGCGAGCTGAAGACCGCGTTCGAGATCGCCTTCCTGATCTACATCCCGTTCGTGATCATCGACCTGGTGGTGGCCAGCGTGCTGATGTCGATGGGCATGATGATGCTCTCGCCGATGCTGATCTCCGCCCCGTTCAAGATCCTGCTGTTCGTGCTGGTCGACGGCTGGGTGCTGGTGGTGGGTTCGCTGGCGTCGAGCTTCAATCCGTTCTGACGGCAAAGGCCACCCCCTCCCCGGCCCTCCCCTCCGTGCTGCGCACGCAAGGGAGGGAGCAGAATTCGCGATCCGATGGTGCGCTGCTTTTGGCTCCCTCCCTTTCGCGCAGCGAAGGGGAGGGCCGGGGTGGGGTTAGCTTCTGCGCTTGGCACTTTCGCCCTAGTCCACCTTCCCCAACGCCCGCAGGATGTTCTCCAGCACCATCTCGGTTCGCTGAAGGACGTCGTGATTCCAGTAACGCACGACACGATAACCCGCTGCATTCAATGCAGCCGTCCGCCTCGCATCGGCTTCGATTTGTTCGCCATGCTGGCCGCCGTCCAGCTCCACGATCAACCGTGCGGAAGGCGCGGCGAAATCCGCAATGAAGCCGGCAATCGGCATCTGACGGCGGAACTTGACGCCTGCCAGCTGTCCGCCGCGCAAGCGTTGCCAGAGGCGATGCTCGGCGTCGGTGGGCGCGTTGCGCAGCGTGCGTGCGCGATGGCGTAAGGCATCCATGCCTGGCTCCCCTATGACTGATCGCCAGACTAGCGCTGGGCGGAAAGGCGGAAAAGCCAACCCCTCCCCAGCCCTCCCCTGCTTCGCAAGGGAGGGAGCGGATCCTGCGACCTGATGGTGCACCGTTTTGACCCCCTCCCTTTAGCCGCAGGCCAAGGGGAGGGCTGGGGAGAGGTTATGCCCTTGGTGTCGCATTTTTCCACGGCGGCACGCCGCTTGCAGCCGTTGCGGCACGCGCCGGGCTTCCGGCGCCTTCCCTTGCCTCCTGATGCGCCGACCGCCATGACCCCCGAAACCGCCATGACCGAAATTTCCCGTGGGCTGGAGATCGCCCTGGTCCTGGGCGCGCCGCCGTTGCTGGCGGTGCTGGTGATCGGCGTGGTGGTGGGCATCCTGCAGGCGGCCACCCAGATCAACGAGCCGACCATCGCTTTCGTGGTCAAGGCGCTGACCCTGGTGGCGACCTTGGCGGTGGCCGGCAACTTCCTGCTGGGGCGGCTGACCAGCTTCACCATCGACCTGTTCCAGCGCATCCCGCAGCTGATCGGCTGAGGCACGATGGATGCCGTCACCCTGACCACGTCCACGGGCGTGGACCTGTTCAGTCTGCTGGCCACGGTGCTGTGGCACGCGCTGCGCATCGGTGCGGCGGTGCAGGTGTTGCCGGTCATCGGCGGCCGCATGCTGCCGGCGCGGGTGCGGCTGATCCTGGTGCTGGCGCTGTCGGCCACGCTCTCCACGGTGCTGCCCGCTGCACCGCCGATGGCGATCGATTCGGCCACGGTGCTGGGCGTGCTGCGCGAGTTCACCGTCGGCATCGCCATCGGCCTGATGCTGCGGCTGGCGTTCGAAGCCGGGCAGCTGGCCGGCGAACTGGTCTCCCAAGGCATGGGCCTGTCGTTCGCGACGATGGCCGATCCGCTCTCCGGCGCGTCCTCGCCGGTGCTGTCGCAGTGGTTCTTCCTGGTGTTCTCGCTGCTGTTCTTCACCCTGGACGGGCACCTGGCGCTGATCAGCCTGCTGGCCGACAGCTACAGCAACCTGCCCATCGGCGCGGCCCTGCCCGATACCCACGCGGTGCTGTCGGCGGTGCCGGATTTCTTCGGCGCCTGCCTGCGCGCCGGCGTGCTGCTGGCGCTGCCGGTGATCATGGCGCTGCTGGCGGTGAACATCGCGTTCGGCGTGTTGGCCCGCGCGGCCCAGCAGCTCAATCCCATGCAGATCGGCCTGCCGGTCTCGCTGCTGGTCGGCCTGGTCCTGCTGATGCTGCTGGCACGCCAGCTGCAGGCACCGGTGCAGTCGCTGTTCGACCAGGCCTTTGCCGCCGCCCGCGCGATCACTGGCTGAACACGGCTGCCTGACAGGACCGGACCACGATGAGCAGCGAAGACCAGGAAGACCGCACAGAGGCCCCAACCGAAAAACGCCTGCGCGAAGCCAGGGAGAAAGGCAACGTCCCGCGCTCGCGCGAGCTGGCCAACGTGGCGGTGCTGGGCTGCGCGGTGCTGGCGCTGAAGGTCAGCGCCGGCCACATCGGCGCGGTCAGCCGTGACTGGATGCAGGGTGCGCTGCACTACGACCGTGCCCTGCTGGATGCGCCCGACCGGCTGCTGCCGCACGCGGCCGGCCTGCTCGGCTCGCTGGTGGTGCCGATGCTGCCGATGATCTTCGCCGCGCTGGCCGCCTGCCTGATCTCGCCGGCCATCATGGGCAGCCTACGCTTTGCCGGGCAGTCGCTGCAGCCGGATTTCAGCCGGCTCAACCCGATGTCCGGCATCGCCCGCATGTGGGGCAAGGAAAGCCTAGCCGAAGTGCTTCGCTCGCTGCTGCGCGTGGCGCTGATCGGCGGCGTGGGCACCTGGATGGTCTACCGCGCCTTCAAGGCCCTGCTGGGCATGCCGCAGGCCTCGCTGGAGCAGTCGGTCGCCGGCGGCGTGCAGATGGCCATGACTACGCTGCTGGCGATGGTCGGCGCGCTGGGCGCGCTGGCCCTGATCGACGTGCCGTGGCAGCACTTCCAGTACCGCTCCAAGCTGAAGATGACCAAGCAGGAGATCCGCGACGAGCACAAGGAAGCCGAGGGCAACCCGGAAATGAAGGCCCGCGTGCGCCAGGTGGCCATGCAGATGTCGCGGCGCCGGATGATGGAAGCGGTGCCCACCGCCGATGTGATCCTGATGAACCCGACCCACTACGCCGTGGCCCTGAAATATAAGGCCGACGGCGGCATGCGCGCGCCGGTGGTGGTGGCCAAGGGCGTGGACGAGATAGCCATGGCCATCCGCGACCTGGCCGAGCAGCACCGCATCGCCGTGGTCGAGGCGCCGCCGCTGGCACGGTCCTTGTACAGGCAGGCGCAGGTCGATCAGGAAATCCCGGTGAAGCTCTACGCTGCCGTTGCTCAAGTGCTCTCTTACGTCTACCAGCTGCGCGCCTGGGCGCCCGGCCGTGGCCCGATGCCGTCGCTGGCGAGCATCGACGCCGGCCCCGAGGGCGCGGTCGACTACGATCCGCACGGCGCCAAGGAGTCGTCGCCGTGAGCGCACAACCGGGACGGATCTCCGTCAATGGCGTGATGGGCGCAGTCAAGAGCGGCGCGGCGGCCCCGCTGGTGGTGGTGGCGATGTTGGCCATGGTGATCGTGCCGCTGGCGCCGATCGTCCTGGACGGCCTGTTCACCATCAACATCGCGCTGTCGCTGGTGGTGATGCTGGCGGTCGTGTACGTGAAGCGGCCGCTGGAATTCTCGATCTTCCCCAGCGTCCTGCTGATGGTCACCCTGCTGCGCCTGGCGCTGAACGTGGCTTCCACCCGCGTGGTGCTGCTGCACGGCCACAAGGGCCCGGGCGCGGCCGGCCATGTGATCGAATCCTTCGGCCAGTTCGTGATCGGCGGCAGCTTCGCCGTCGGCATCGTGGTCTTCGCGATCCTGACCATCGTCAACTTCGTGGTGGTCACCAAGGGCGCCGGGCGCATTTCGGAAGTGTCGGCGCGCTTCATCCTCGACGCCCTGCCCGGCAAGCAGATGGCGATCGACGCCGACCTCAACGCCGGCCTGCTGACCCGTGAGGAAGCCAAGGCCCGCCGCCAGGAAGTGCGCGAGGAAGCGGACTTCTACGGCTCGATGGACGGTGCGTCCAAGTTCGTCCGTGGCGACGCCATCGCCGGCATCCTGATCCTGGCGATCAACATCATCGGCGGCCTGCTGATCGGCGTGCTCCAGCACGACATGAGCTTCGGCGAGGCGCTGCGTACCTACACCCTGCTGGCCATCGGCGACGGCCTTGTCGCCCAGCTGCCGGCGCTGCTGATCGCCACCGCCGTGGCCATGCTGGTCACCCGCTCCACCGGCGAGCAGGACATGGGCGCCACGGTGTCCAAGCAGGTGTTCGGCCACCAGCGCGCGCTGACGGTCGCCGCCCTGCTGCTGGGCCTGATCGGGATCATCCCGGGCATGCCGAACGTGCCGTTCCTGCTGCTGGCCGGCATCCTGGGCTTTGCCGCCTTCAAGCTGCACAAGCGCAACCTGGCCGCGCCCCAGGCCGAAGCCGCTGCGGCGGCCACCGCCAGCGCTGCGACCGCACCCAACGCCGAGCTGAGCTGGGACGAGATCCGCCCGGTCGAGCCGCTGGCCCTGGAAGTGGGCTACAAGCTGATCGCGCTGGTGGACAAGAACCAGGGCGGTGAACTGCTGGCGCGCCTGAAGGGCGTGCGCCGCAAGCTGACCCAGGACCTGGGCTTCCTGATTCCCGCCGTGCACGTGCGCGACAACCTGGAACTGGCCCCGGGCCAGTACCGCGTGCTGGTCCACGGCGTGCCGCTGGCCGGCGGCGACATCCACCCCGATCGCGAACTGGCGCTGGACCCGGGCCGGGTGTTCGGCGCGCTGGACGGCATCCCCGGCAAGGACCCGGCCTTCGGCCTGGACTCGACCTGGATCCTGCCCAGCCAGCGCGCGCATGCCGAATCATTGGGCTACACCGTGGTCGATGCGGCCACCGTGGTCGCCACCCATCTGTCGCACCTGATCCGCGAGCGCGCCGCCGAGCTGCTGGGCCTGGAGGAAGTGCAGCAGCTGCTGGCCACCCTGGGCCGCGGCAACGCCAAGCTGGTCGAGGACCTCACGCCCAAGCTGCTGCCGCTGTCGGTGGTGGCCAAGGTGCTGCAGTCGCTGCTGGCCGACAAGGTGCCGGTGCGCCAGATCCGCCAGATCGTCGAGACCCTGATGGAGCACGCCGTCCACACCCAGGACCCGGCGCAGCTGACCGCCGCGGTCCGCGTGGCGCTGGGCCGGTTCATCGTGCAGGAGCTCAACGGCATGTCCGACGAACTGCCCGTCTACACCCTGGCCCCGCAGCTCGAACGCGTGCTGCAGGATTCGGTCAACGGCTCCGGCGCCGCGCTGGAACCGGGCCTGGCCGAGCGCATCCACCAGAACCTGAGCCAGTGCGTCACCCAGCAGGAAAGCAAGGGCGAGCCGGCCGTGCTGCTGGTCCCCGGCAACGTCCGCGCCTCGATCGCCCGCCTGGTCCGCCACAGCGTGCCCTCGCTGTCGGTGCTGGCGTATTCGGAAGTCCCCGAGGACAAGCGCCTGCGCCTGGTCGGCTCGGTGAGCTGAGGGTTGGGGTTGGGGTTGCGACTTGAGGCGCGAGATTCTCCGCTAGCCGCAAACCCGCTTTTGGCCCCCTCCCTTTCGCGAAGCGAAGGGGAGCTCGATGTCGCGTTCTAGCGACTGAGGGGGAGGGATCGCTTTAGCACTTCGCTCCACCGCTTTTCGGGCACGTGTCAAAAGCCAACCCCTCCCCGGCCCTCCCCTGCACGCTACGCGTGCAAGGGAGGGCAGAAGCAACACGCCTGCTCGCACTGAGGCCCCCGGCGCAGTTCCACGCTCCCGCCTCCGCGACCCTGACCCCACGCCCGAATGCCGTCGCCCGCGCCGCGGCACAGCTCATGCAGGGAAGTCTTCGAGCGTGATGCCGGGTGGCCGGCAGCGCAGAAGAGTCCACTCAGATGAACATCAAGAGTTTCGTTGCCAGCGACATGCGCACCGCCCTGCGGATGATCCGTGACGCGCAAGGTCCCGATGCGGTGATCCTGTCCAGCCGGCCGGTGGCCGGTGGCATCGAAGTGGTCTCGGCCACCGAATACGACGAAGCCGCCCTGGCCCGCGCCATGCGCGCAGCTGGCGCCGATCCGAGCGATTCGACCCCGGCCGCCCTGTCGGCGCTGGCCCAGGGCCAGGGCCACGCCGGAATCTCGGCAGCCGTCGGAATCCCGGCGCAGCCGGTCGCCGTGGCCCCGGTCGCCGCGCCGGTCCAGGCCGCCCTGGCCGCGCAGCCCGATCAGGCCGCCGCGTTCGCCGCCGCCTTCACCAAGACCCGCGCCGAGAGCGCCGCGTCCGATTCGCTACTGGCCCGTGCCCGCGCCCGCCTCCTCGGCCACCACCACGAGCAGACCCTGGCCGAACTGGCACCCGCCCCGGCCCCGACCCTGGCACGCGCCACCGCGACGGTCGAGGCTCGCGCCCCGCAGGTCGAAGCCGCCGAGTTCCAGGTCCCCGATTTCGCCGCCAACCTGCGCGCCCGCCTGGCTGCCAGCGAGGCCCAGGCCACCGTCACCCTCAACATGACCCAGGCCGCCCAGGCCCAGGTCGCCGCGCCGATCGCCGCCGCGGTGATCGAGGCCGTCGCCCCGGCCAGCGTCGAAGCGGCCTTCGCGCCCATCGAGGAGCAGCCCGTCGCCCCGGCGCGCCCGGCCCTGACCCTGATCACCACGCCCGAAGTGGACCCAGCCATCGTCGCCATGCGCGAGGAAATGGCCCGCATGCGCGCCCTGATGGAAACCCAGATGGAGCAGCTCTCGCTGGAGCGCCTGCGCGGTTCGCCGGCGCGTGCCGCCGCGTTCGATGCGCTGACCCGCTACGGCTGCGAGCAGCAGCTGGCCCAGACCGTTGCCCTGCGCATCGACCCGACCCTGCCGCTGTCGGAGATCAATACCGCCATGGTCGCCGAGCTGGCCCACAGCCTGCCGGTCACCACCGCCGAGCCGATCGACGAGGGCGGCATCATCGCCCTGGTCGGCCCGACCGGCGCCGGCAAGACCACCACCGCGGCCAAGCTGGCCGCGCGCTTCGCCGCCCGCCACCGCGCCCGCGACGTGGCCCTGATCACCACCGACTGCGAGCGCCCGGGCGCGCACGAGCAGCTGCAGGCCTACGGCCGCAAGCTGGGCATCACCGTGTGCGAGGCCCGCGGCATCGGCGGCCTGCAGCTGGCCCTGGAGCAGCTGGCCGACTACCCGCTGGTGCTGGTCGATACCACCGGCTACGCGCCGACCGACCGCGCCCTGTTCAACCAGATCCTGTGGCTGCGCTCCACCCGCAAGGTCCGCAGCCTGCTGGTGCTGCCGGCCAACGGCAATCCGCAGGACATGGGCGAAGTCATCCGCCGCTACCGCCCGGCCGAGCCGGAAGGCCTGGTCCTGACCAAGCTGGACGAAACCGGCTACCTGGGCAGCGCGCTGTCGGTCACCGCCCGTGCCGGCGTGCCGATCGCCTACACCACCAATGGCCAGCGCATCGACAGCGACATCGACGCGGCCGACGCCGAACGCATCGCCCTGGCGATGGAAAGCGCGCGCCACAGCAGCGACGTCGCCACCCAAGGTATCGAGGCCCGTCATGCCGTCGCCTGAGTCCGGCCCCATGCAGATGCCCCGCGTCATCGCCGTTGCCAGTGGCAAGGGCGGCGTCGGCAAGACCACCACCTCGATCAACCTGGCCGCGGCCATGGTCAACGCCGGCCAGCGCACGCTGCTGCTGGATACCGACCTGGGGCTGGCCAACGCCGACGTGATGCTGGGCCTGTCCCCGCGCTTCACCCTGTCCGATGTGTTCGCCGGCAAGTGCACGCTGGCCGATACCGTGCTGGAAGGTCCCAACGGCCTGATGGTGGTGCCGGCCGCGTCGGGCAAGCAGCACATGGCCCAGCTTTCGCCGCAGGAGCACGTCGGCCTGGTCCACGCGTTCTCCGAGCTGGACATCCCGCTGGACGTGATGGTGATCGACAACGCCGCCGGCATTGCCGATGGCGTGCTGACCTTCTGCCAGGCCGCGCACGACGTGGTGGTGGTGGTCTGCGACGAGCCCGCCTCGATGACCGACGCCTACGCGCTGATCAAGGTGCTCGGGCGCGATCGCGGCCTGACCCGCGTGCACGTGCTGGCCAACCAGGTCGCCGATGCGACCGAAGGCCCGGCCCTGTTCGCCAAGCTGGAGCGCGTCACCTCGCGCTTCCTGGACATCACCCTGAACTACCTGGGCGCGATCCCGCGCGACGAGTGGCTGCGCCGTGCGGTGCAGCGCCAGGAGGCCGTCGTCGACGCCTTCCCCTCGGCGCCGTCGGCGACCGCCTACCGCGACATCGCCCGTCGCGCGCGCCAGTGGCAGCTGCCCACCGGCCCGCGCGGGCACGTGGAATTCTTTCTTGAACGGATGGTCGGCCAGTCCGCCGCCCACGGGAGCCGTGCGCCATGAACGCCCTCGCCACGCGCAGTTACCGCGCCAACCAGAACGGCTCGGCCAGCGACATCGTCGAAAAACACGGTGAACTGGTCCGCCGCATCGCCCACCACCTGGCCGCGCGCCTGCCGGCCAGCGTCGAGATCGACGACCTGATCCAGGCCGGCATGCTGGGCCTGATCGACGCGGCCCGGAACTACCAGGCCGACCAGGGCGCGACCTTCGAGACCTATGCCTCGATCCGCATCCGTGGCGCGATGATCGACGAGATGCGCCGCGGCGACTGGACCCCGCGTTCGGTCCACCGCAACTACCGGCAGATGATCGCCGCGGTGCGCCAGATCGAGCAGTCCACCGGCCGCGCGGCGACGCCGGCGCAGGTGGCCGCGGCGCTGGAGATCCCGCTGGACGAGTACCACCAGATGGTCGAGGACGCCGCTCGCGGCCAGCTCTCGAGCCTGGACGCGCACATGGAAGAACACGACGGCGAGCCGCAGCTGGCCACCGCCGACCGTGCCACCCCGGCGCGTGCGTTCGAGGACGAAGCCTTCCGCGGTGCGCTGGCCGAGGCCATCGCCAGCCTGCCCGAGCGCGAAGGCCTGGTGCTGTCGCTGTACTACGAACAGGAACTCAACCTGCGCGAGATCGGCGCGGTGCTGTCGGTCAGCGAATCGCGGGTCTGCCAGATCCACGGCCAGGCCATGGTCCGCCTGCGCGCGCGCCTGGCCGAGTGGAAGCGCGAGCCGCAGGACGAGGAAGACTGAGGACACCCTGGCGGCGCCTAGCGCGCCGCTGCACCGCCCGCGCGCGGCGCTTCGAAGCAACCGGTCACAGTCGGCAAAAAGTCGGCACCTTTGCCTGCGTTTCGGCAGGCCACCGCAGCACCCGGCCGCCCCGCGCAACGCCGCGCGGCCTTCTCCCTCGGCACGCATCTTGCTGTGCCTGAGTGCAGCCGGTCGCCCTGACCGGACCTGCCCTGGCCAGGTCGCAGACCCGGCCCGGTCCGTGCCCGTTGCGACGGGCAAAAATTCCCCCTTCAGGATTCCGGCCCCCGGCCGTCAAAGTGACCATGGACAAGCTCAGCCTCATTGGTGGAATTCTCGCGCTGTGCGCACTGCTGCTTGGCAGCGTGCTCAAGGGTGCGGGCATCGAAGCCCTGTGGTCGCCGGCCGCGTTCGTCATCGTGGTGGTCGGCACCTTCGCCGCGATCATGATCCAGACCCACATGAGCACCTTCATGCTGGCGTGGAAGCTGGCCAAGTGGGTGTTCCTGCCACCCAGCCAGGACCGCGCCGGCACCCTGGCCAAGATCGTCGAGTGGTCCAACACCGCGCGCAAGCAGGGCCTGCTGGGCCTGGAAGCCCAGGTCAAGGAACAGGACAACCCCTTCATCAAGAAAGGCCTGCAGATGGTCGTGGACGGCATCGAGCCGGACTCGATCCGCAACGTGCTCGAAACCGAGATGCACCACCAGCAGACCCGCAACACCGCCGCGGCCAAGGTGTTCGAGGGCATGGGCATCTATGCACCGACCCTGGGCATCATCGGCGCGGTGCTGGGCTTGATCGCGGTGATGAAGAACCTGGCCGACCCGTCCAAGCTGGGCCACGGCATCGCCGCCGCGTTCACCGCGACCATCTACGGCATCGGCCTGGCCAACCTGCTGTTCCTGCCGATGGCCAGCAAGCTCAAGGCGCTGATCGCCGAGCAGAACGAATCCAGCGAGATGGTCCTGGAAGGCCTGATCGCCATCGCCCAGGGCGAGAACCCGCGCAACATCGAGTCGCGCCTGTCCGTCTACGTGCAGCACTAAGGGCACGACGATGGCGCGCAAGCATGTCCACGAAGAACACGCCAACCACGAAGCCTGGGCCATCCCCTATGGCGACCTGGTGACGCTGCTGCTGGCGCTGTTCGTGGTGATGTATGCGATCTCCTCGGTCAACGAGGGCAAGTTCCGCGCGGTGTCCGATGCGCTCAACGCCGAGTTCGGCGGCCCGCCGCGCTCGATCTCGCCGCTGCAGCTGGGCAAGCACCAGCTGCTGGGCTCTTCGTTCGATCGTCCCTCGCTGGCCACGGCCGCCGCGCGCAATGGGCCGGCGCCAGCCAGCCAACTGATGCAGTCCAAGCTGCGCCAGTCGCTGGACATGCCGCGCTATGGCAAGACCACGCCCGGCATGGTGCCCACCGCGCTGGACGGCAATGGCGCAGGTCCCGGCGCCGGCAAGGGCAATGGCACTTCCGAAGGCCAGCTGATGGCGCTGGGCGAAAACATCCAGGCCGTGCTGTCCGACCTGGTGCAGAAGAAGCTCGTCACCGTGCGCCGCGGCGCCAACTATCTGGAAGTGGAAATCCAGAGCGACATCCTGTTCGCCAGCGGTGTGGCCGCGCCCAATCCCGTCGCCGCCAAGACCGTGCGCGAAGTGGCCGACGTGCTGCGCGATGTGCCCAACGCCGTGCGCGTGGAGGGCTATACCGACAACCAGCCGATCGCGACCGCGCAGTACGCCTCCAACTGGGAACTGTCGGCCGCGCGCGCCGCCAGCGTGGTCCACGTGCTGGCCGACCAGGGCGTGCCGGCCTCGCGCCTGGCCGTGGTCGGCTACGGCGAATACCAGCCCATCGCCGACAACAGCACCGCCGAGGGCCGCAATGCCAACCGTCGCGTGATGCTGGTCATCCTGGCCGCACCGGAAGGCGCGCCGCAGGGTCCGGATGCGCTGGTCGCCACGCCCACCGTCGCCGCGCAGGTACCGGCCGCTGCGCCGTCGCCCGATGCCGCGACCCTAGCCGCCCCGCCGGTCGCCACCGCCGTGCCCGCGGCCATGACCGGCGTCAGCCCCGCCGCACAGGGAGGCAACTGACATGCAGATCTGGGCAATCGCCAACCAGAAGGGCGGCGTCGGCAAGACCACCAGCACCCTGTGCCTGGCCCGTGGCCTGGCCGAATCGGGCCAGCGCGTGCTGCTGATCGACCTGGACCCGCACGCCTCGATGACGCGCGCGTTCAACGTGCCGCGCCATCCGGTTCCCAGCGGCACCCATGAACTCTTTTCGGTCGGCGCGCCGGGCCTGGATACGCTGGCCCGCACCACGCCAATCGAGCGGCTGCGCCTGCTCGCCGCCCAGCCGGGCCTGGCCACGCTGGAACGCCGCAGCGCCACCCAGCCGGGCCTGGGGATGGCCCTGCAGCGCGCGCTGGCCGGCGTCACCCAGCTCTACGACTACACCCTGCTCGATTGCCCACCCACGCTGGGCCTGCTGATGGTCAACGCGCTGGCCGCCGCCGATTGCCTGGTGGTGCCGACCCAGACCGATCCGCTGGCCCTGCACGGCCTGGCCGACATGCTGCGCACCGCCGAAATGGTGGAGACCTCGCGCCGCCGGCCGCTGGCGCGCTTCGTCCTGCCGACGCTGTTCGACAAGCGCACCACCCTGGGCGCGCAAAGCCTGGAACTGCTGCACGGCCTGTACGCCGGCCGCGTGTGGCCCGACGCGGTGCCGATGGACGCGCGCCTGCGCGACGCGCGCGCGATCGCCGCCAACAGTCCGCTGTCCGGCGCCGGCGCCGACGCCTACCAGCAGGCGCTGGACTGGTTGCTCGCCCAGCCGCCGGCGACCACGCCGCAGAGCCGGGCTGCATGAACCATCCGCCCTCCGACGACCTGCTGGTGCATTACGTCGACGCGTTGCTGGACAGCGTGCCGCGCGAACCGACCCGTGCCGAGGAAGACCCGGTCACCGGCCTGCCCAACCGCAACGCGCTGCTGGCCACGCTGGACGCGCGGCGCATGTCCGGCGAACCCACCGCGGTCGCGCTGCTGGGCCTGGACAACTTCCGCTCGATCATCGTGACCCTGGGCCACGGCACCGCCGAGACCGTGCTGCAGGTGGTGGCCGCGCGCCTGCTCGCGCGCCTGCCCGACGATGTGTACCTGTCGCGCCTGGATGGCGACGAGTTCGCGATGGCCTTCCCCAGCGCGCGCCAGAAAACCATCGAAGCGATGCTCAATGCCTTGCTGCTGGACTTGGCCCAGCCCTGTGAAGTGGACCTGCATCGCGTGCACTTGGACGCCTGCATCGGCATGGCGCTGGACCACGACGAGGCCCCGGCCATCGCCGACGAGAGCGGCGACGAAATTGCCGCGGTCGATGTCTCGCCCGAGCGCCCCGACGCGCTGGAACTGGTGACGCGCGCGCAGCTGGCCATGCACCACGCCAAGCGCACGCGCGGCCGCTCGCTGCGCCGGTTCGAGCCAGGCATGCGCACCGAGGCGATCGACCGCCGCAAGCTCGACCTGGAGCTGCGCCGCGCCGAGCGCGACGGCGAGTTCGAGCTCCACTACCAGCCGCAGATCGAACTGAAATCCGGCCGTGTCGCCGGCGCCGAGGCGCTGCTGCGCTGGCGCCATCCCGAGCGCGGCCTGCTGATGCCGGCCGCGTTCCTGGACGCGCTGGCCATCAGCGGCATCGCCACCACCGTGGGCTGGTGGATCCTGGAGCAGGCCTGCAAGGACGCCACCACCTGGCCGTTGGTCGATGGCCGGCCGCTGGCGGTGAGCGTCAACCTGTTCCCGGCGCAGTTCGACCACGAGGATTTCCTGCACGAGGTGGACAACGCGCTGATCAACAGCAAGCTGGCCCCGGCGCGCCTGGAACTGGAACTCACCGAAACCATCGCCCTGCGCAACGACGAAGGCTGCGGCGCCACGCTGCAGGCGCTGCGTCGCCGCGGCGTGCGCGTGGCCTACGACGACTTCGGTACCGGCTATGCGTCGCTGTCGATGCTGCATCACCTGGCCGTGGACCGGGTCAAGATCGATCGCGGGTTCGTGCGCGATGTGATGCAGGACCGTGGCGACGCGGCGATCGTGCGTTCGATCCTGCTGATCGCGCGCAACTTCGACCTGCAGGTCACGGCCGAAGGCGTGGAGTCCAGCGTGCAGGCCGAATTCCTGCGCGCGCTGGGCTGCAACGAAGTCCAGGGCTACCTGTACTCGCCCGCGCTGCCAGCGCTGGAGTTTGACCAGTGGCTGGACAGCTACCAGAAGGCGCGCGAGCTGCCGGGCAGCCACCTCGCGTAATCTTGCGGGATGACCGCGTCCCGGCCGCCCGCGCCACCCGACTCGCTTCCCACCGGCGCCCTGCTCGATGCGCAGGAAGCCGAGCGGCGTGCACTGGCCCGAGACCTGCATGACGAGGTCGGCCAGCTGCTCACCGCGCTGCGCCTGAGCGCCAGCGCCCTGGCCGATACCTTGGAAGATCCAAGGCAACAGGACCTGGCCTGCGATGTGCTGGTGCTGGCCGACGACGCGCTGGCGCGCATTCGCAGCGTCGCGCGCGGCCTGCGCCCGCCACAGCTGGACAGCCTGGGCCTGGTCGCCGCGCTGCAGGATCTTGGCGATGCATTGGCGGCACGCGGGCACGCCACGCTGGACCTGATCGCCCCCTCGGATTTTCCCCGCGCCGCACCCGCGATCGAACTGGCCGCCTACCGCATCGCGCAGGAAGCGATCACCAACGCGCTGCGCCACGGCCACGCGACCCGGCTCACCGTCCAGCTCGCACACACCGACGATGGCCTGCGCCTGCAGGTGGACGACAACGGTCGCGGTTACGACACCACCCAGCCGCCGGGCTTCGGCCGGTTGGCCATGCGCGAGCGCGCCACGCTGCTCGGCGGCAGCCTGCAGGAAACCGCCACGGATGCTGGCAGCCGTGTCATCGCGCTCCTGCCCACACCCGCGCAACCGGCATAAAACACCTGAAAAACCGCGTTCTTGCGTGAACGCGTTGTTATCATCTCCGCTGGAACGTGCAACACGACACCTTGGAGAGACAGTGCACATCGTAGTGGCGGGCGAACACGGCGAAGACGCCGCAACCTTGCGGGCCGAACTGGCCAGCCAGGGACTGGACTGGGAGGTCACCTGGCTGCCGCTGGACGATGGCCCAACGCCGCTGGGCGCGATGGACGCGCTCGATGCGCTGGTGTGTTTTTCGGCCCACGGCTGGAACCGCTGCAACCTGCTGCTGCACCACGTGCGCGACCAGCACCCGCTGGCGGCGCGCATCGTGCTGATGGACGGCCATCGCGACGAGGAAGTGATGCATGCGCTGGACGTGGTCCATCGCGTGCTGCCGGTGCCGCTGGATGGCGTGGCCGTGATCGAAGCGATCGAAGGCATGGCGACCCTGCGCGGCCTGCTGGACGACGCCGGCCTCAAGCAGGCGATCGAACGCGCCGGCCCGCTGCCGGCCGCGCCGCGCCAGTACCTCACCCTGACCCGCATGCTGCGCGATCCTTCGACCCAGGCCGGCAACGTGGTCGACGTGGTGTCGCAGGACCCCGCACTGGTCGCGCGCGTGCTGCGCCTGAGCAATTCGGCCTATTACTCCGGTGGCCGCGAAATCAGCGACCTGCGTACCGCGGTGATCCGCCTGGGCCAGGACGCGTTGCGGCAGCTGGTGCTGGCCAGCGAAGTGTTTTCCTCCGGCCCCGGCGCCGACGTGGTGCGCGAGCGCGCGCTGCGCATCTCGCGCCTGAGCGCGCAGCTGCTGCCCGGCGCCAGCGTCGGCCTGGCCGGCACCGCGGGCCTGCTGTCGCAGGTCGGCATGCTGCTGCCGCCGATGCAGGTCGAGCGGGACGGCGAGCAGGTCAGCCTGTCGCACGGGATTGCCGGCGCCTACCTGTTGGGCCTGTGGGGCCTGCCCGCGCCGATCGTCGAGGCCGTCGCCCATCACCAGCAGCCGGCGCAGGCCGGCAATGTGTTCTGGGTGACCGGCGCGGTGCACGTGGCCGCCGCACTGGTCGAAGGCCACGAGCCGGACCTGGACTACCTGCGCCGGGTCGGCCGCCTGGACCAGCTGCCACGCTGGCGCGCGCTGGCCGATAGCGCATTCGAACCCGCCTGACCCAAGGAAAAGAGATGTGGGAGCTGCTCCAGCAGCGATGGGGCTTTATCGGTAAGGCTCCATCGCTGCTGGAGCAGCTCCCACAACAGCAATTCCCGACGTTCGCGCAATAAAAAAGCCGCCGTATCGATCCGCACTTAGCGGACGACACGGCGGCTT
The DNA here is from genome assembly GCF_900109775.1 of Pseudoxanthomonas sp. GM95. Lineage (GTDB taxonomy): Bacteria > Pseudomonadota > Gammaproteobacteria > Xanthomonadales > Xanthomonadaceae > Pseudoxanthomonas_A. The sequence continues at coordinate 236,605 of NZ_FOAX01000001.1, read as the reverse complement.
TTTCTTTGCACCCTTACTGCGCGGGCGGCGTGGACGGCTTCGGGGCTTCGGGCGCCGCCGGTGCGGCCGGCGCAGGTGCTGCCGCGGTCGGCGCAGCGCCGGCCAGCATCGCTTCGACCGAGCCTGTGGTGATCGGGTGATAGCCCGGCTTGGCCTTGGCAAAGACCTCCTTGGCGAAGGCCAGGCCTTCCGGCGTTTTCACCAGCTCGGCGTAGATCGGCATGATCAGCTTGCGACGGCCGACGCGCTCGATGAAGGCACCGGCTTGTTCCCATGCGGCCTTGTCGCCGCTGCGGATCGCCAGCGGATACCAGCGCATGGCGATCTCGCCGTTGGGCGTGCCGGTGAAGTGGTAGGCGTCATCGAGTTGCTTGAGCTGCTCAGGCTTGATGGTGTCGCCCAGGCCGTCGATGAAGCGCACCCACTGCTGGGTTTCCCAGTCATCGGTGGCCTGTTTGGCCGGCAGCGTGCCGCTGCCCAGCCAGGCGATGCGCGCGGTATCGACCAGGGCGAAGCCACGTGACTGCGCCTTGATCGCGAACGGCGGAATGCCCGGCTTGTTCAACCAGGTGTCCAGTTCCTCGGCGGTGACCGCGTTGGGATTCTTGGGCAGCAGGTTCTTCTTCAGGTAATCGACGAAGACATCGGTGGTCTCGCTCTTGAACGAGTGATCGTCGAACCATTTGCGCAGGAACGGATCGAAGGTCTCGCGGCCGAAGCGCTGCTCCAGGAACTGCAGGAACCACGCGCCCTTGACGTAGGCCACGCTGCTCAGCACGCCATCGGGGTCGTGGTCGCCCAGCGGCGGCAGCGCCAGCACCTGGTTGGCGGCCGGCATGTCCTTCATTTCCGCGGCCAGGTCGGCCTGGTCGATCTGGCGCTCCATCTCGGCCATCTCCTGGCCGTAGACGGCCTCGGTGATGCGCGCCTGGACGTAGGTGGTGAAGCCTTCGTTGAGCCAGATGTCCTTCCAGCTGGCGTTGGTCACCAGGTTGCCCGACCAGCTGTGCGCCAGCTCATGGGCCACCAGCGACACCAGCGACTTGTCGCCCACGATCACGGTGGGCGTGGCGAAGGTCAGCGTCGGGTTTTCCATGCCGCCGAACGGAAACGACGGCGGCAGCACCAGGATGTCGTAGCGACCCCAGCGATACGGGCCGTACAGCTGCTCGGTGGTGGTGATCATCTTCTCGGTGTCTTCGAACTCCTTGGCCGCCTTGTCGGCCATGGTCGGTTCGGCCCACACGCCGGCGCGGTCGGACAGCGGACGGAACACCAGGTCACCGGCGGCGATGGCCAGCAGGTAGGACGGGATCGGCTTGTTCATGACGAAGTTGTAGTCGCCATCGCGCACCGCGGCCGGGTCGTTGCCCGCGCTCATCAGCACCATCACATCCGCACGGCTGGTCACATGCGCGGTGTAGGTGAAGCGCACCGACGGCGTGTCCTGCAGCGGCACCCAGCTGCGCGCATGGATGGCCTGCGACTGGCTGAACATGAAGGGCAGCTGCTTGCCCTCGGTCATCGCCGGCTCCAGCCACTGCAGGCCCGAGGCATCGGACGCGCCGTGGTAGGTGATGCGCACGATCGGATTGCGCTGCGGCGCCTGGATCGTCAGCTTGCTGCCCAGCACCTTGTCGGCGTCGGCCAGCGTGTATTCCAGTGGAGCGAAGCTCTTGCCGGTCGCGTCGCCGCCTTCCACCTTCTCGATGGTCAGCGCGCGCGTATCCAGCAGCAGCGTGGCGGCCTTGGGGTCCTTCCAGTCCAGCCGGTAGGTGGCGGTGCCGCCGATCTGCTTGCTGTCGAAGTCGACCTTGATGTCCAGCGCCAGGTCCTTGATGACCACCTGGTCAGGCTGGGCGTAGGAGCTTTCGTCGTGGCTGCGGGAAGAAGAGGTCACGGCGGCGGCCTTGGGCGTGGTGGCGGAAGTGGCGTCGGGGGCGGAAGCCTCCTTCGAACACGCCGTCAGCAGCGCAGCCGCGCAGGAAAACAGCAGGAAAGCAGAACGCATCGAATGATCCGAGCAGCATCAACGGGACCTGCATTCTAGCCCCTGCCCTTCAGCCCGGCCCGGCACCGGCGTCTCAGGGTGGCGGCGAGGTCGCCGGGTCCAGGCGCAGGCGACGGCCACCGCCGAACTTGGCCCGGTACATCGCCGCATCGGCGCGGCGGTACAGCGTCTGGCTGTCTTCGCCATGGTGGTGCGCGGCCACGCCGGCACTGAGGAACACCGGCTGCTGGTCGTCCTCATCGCCCTGTTCCAGCGCCAGGCGCCAGGCCTCGACCCGCGCGCAGGCCTCGCCCACCTCCAGGTGCAGGCCGATCAGGAATTCGTCGCCGCCCCAGCGGCCGAACCAGTCGCCCGGCCCGAGCCAGCGCTGGGCCTGCCGGGTCAGCCGCGTGAGTACCGCATCGCCGGCGCTATGGCCGAGCTGGTCGTTGACCTGCTTGAGGTTGTCCAGGTCGACCACCACCAGCACGAACGGGCCGCGCTGCTGTTCGGCCCGCTGCACCGAATCGGCCAGCGCCTGCTCGCTACCGCGGCGATTGAGGGCCGAGGTCAGAGGATCGGTCTGCGCCTCGCGCGCGAGGTCGCGCATGCCGGCCTTGGCGCCCTGCAGGCTGCGGTTGAAGCTGCGCAGCAGGCGGCCCACTTCATCGTCGCCGGCTTCGGGCAGGCGCGGCGTCGGCGCGCCGGTGCCGGTCTCTGCCAGTTCCAGCATGCTGAAGGCATGGCGCAGCGGCGCCAGCATGCGATGCATCACCAGCAGGGTGATTGCCGTGCCCAGCAACGTGGCCGCCAGCACCACCAGTAGCACGACGATGGCCTCCTCGCGCGGCAGCTCGCTGCGGACGAACATCCACACCGCCAGCAGGATCAGCGGCGTATGGATCCCCACGAACGCCACGGCCAGCAGCCGCAGGCCCAACGACCGCGGGAAAACGCGTCCCAGCACCGTCTGGATCATCCAGTCCGTACCTCTCCGTAGATCAGCAGAGAAGTTTAGCGAGCCGCGCAGGCCCGGCCCGTGCCGGAGATCAGGATTGCGGACAGGGTCTCAACCCCGTCGCGCAATCGTCGCTGTCAAGCCTTGTAGCCGTCGTGGATGGCGACGATACCGGCCGACAGGTTCGTGTAACGGGCGCGGGCGAAGCCAGCCTCGGTCATCATCGCCTTGAGCTGTTCCTGCGGCGGATGCTTGCGGATCGACTCGGCCAGGTACTGGTAGCTGTCGGCGTCGCCGGCGAACAGCTTGCCCAGCTTGGGCAGGATCTTGAACGAGTGGAAGTCGTAGATCGGCTTGAACCACTCCGGCGTGACCTCGGAGAACTCCAGCACGCGCGCCTGGCCGCCGACCTTGAGCACGCGGTACATCTCGCGCAGGCCCGCTTCCTTGTCGGTCACGTTGCGCAGGCCGAAGGCAATGGTCACCAGGTCAAAACTGTTGTCCGGGAACGGCAGCGCCTCGGCATTGAGCTGCACGTAGTCCATGCCCGCGACCAGGCCGCGGTCGGTCATGCGGTCGCGGCCGACGGTGAGCATGCCGGCATTGATGTCGCCCAGCACGATGCTGCCGGTCTTGCCCACGCGGCCCTTCAGCAACGCGGCGATGTCGCCGGTGCCGCCAGCCAGGTCCAGCACGCGATCGCCAGGCTTCACCTGCGCGGTGGCGGTGAAGTAGCGCTTCCAGACCCGATGGATGCCCAGACTCATCAGGTCATTCATCAGATCGTACTTGCCGGCCACCGAGGTGAAGACCTGGCCGACCAGCTTCTGCTTGTCGCGCGCGGCGACGTCACGGAAGCCGAAATGGGTGGTGCCGGAGGTATAGGGGGATTCGCTCATGGCCGCGATTATCGCACTGCTGGCCGGAGGCGGGTGTCACTGGCCGGCCGCAGACGACAAGGGCGCGCCTTTCGGCGCGCCCTTGAGTCAGATCGTTGTGGGAGCTGCTTCAGCAGCGATGGACCTTGTCAGGAAAGCCCACCCTGACGGTATTAGCTCCCACGGGCGACGCGGTCTTCAGCGCTTTGCCGTCGACGCCACCACCGGCTCGCGAACTTTCGACCCGCTGATGCCGTAGTAGGCGATGTACAGATAGCAGACCAGCGGCAGCAGGAAAGAATGGTGCAGACCGATGTGATCGGCCAGGAAACCCATCAGCAGCGGAAGGACTGCGCCACCCACAATCGCCATGATCAGCAGCGAAGACGCCTTGCTGGTCAGCGGCCCCAGCTTGGCCATGCCCAAGGTGAAAATGGTCGGGAACATGATCGAATTGAACAGGCCGATCGCCACCACCGCGTACACCGCGGTCATGCCGCTGGTGGCCAGCGTGACCAGCAGCAGCAGCGATGCGATACCGGCAAACACCGCCAGGAGCTTGCCCGCGTCCACGCGCAGCAGCAGCCAAGAACCGACGAAGCGGCCCACCATCGCACCCGTCCAGTAAGCCGACACGTACTTGGTTGCGGTCTGCTCGCTCATGGCGCCGATGTCGGGCATCGACAGGTAATTGACCAGATAGCTGCCGATCGAGACTTCCGCACCGACGTAGAAGAACAGGCCCAGCACGCCCAGCAGCACATGACGGTGGCGCAGCGGCTCGAAGATGCCGTAGTGGTGGCTGTCGTTCTTTTCGTCCGCCTCGGTGATCGCCGGCAGGCGGAAAGCAAAGATGAAGACGGCCAGCGCAAACAGCGCGATGCCCAGGCCTAGGTACGGCATCTGCACCGAGTTGGCCTCGGCGGTGCGATAGGCCAGCGTTTCGGCCTGCGACATCGCGCTCAGCTGATCGGGCGTCTTGGGATCGGCAGCCAGAATCAGCAGGCCGCCGAACAGCGGCGCAATCGCGGTCCCCAGCGAGTTGAAAGCCTGCGACAGGTTGAGGCGGCTGGACGCGGTCTTTTCCGGCCCCAGTAGCGCGACATACGGATTGGCCGCCACCTGCAACACGGTGATGCCCGTCGCCAGCACGAACAGCGCGAACAGGAACAGCGGATAGCTATGCATGGCCGCGGCCGGCCAGAACAGCAGCGCGCCGACACCGGCCACGGCCAAGCCGCAGACGATGCCGTTCTTGTAGCCGAGTGCGGCGACCACGCGGCCCGCAGGCAGGCCCATGAGAAAGTACGCGCCAAAGAAGGTGAACTGCACCAGCGCCGCCTGGGTGAAGTTCAGCGTAAACACCGACTTCAGGTGCGGCACGAGGATGTCGTTGAGGCAGGTCAGGAAGCCCCACATGAAAAAGATCGTGGTGACCACGGCCATGGCCAGTTTCGGCGTCGAACGCGCGACCGAAGCCGTGGTGGAAGAAGGGCTCGCATGCATCATGGACAATCCTGCAGGTAAGAGGTGCGCGAAAGCGGGGTGCAAAGTATTCCATGCATCCTGTCGTGATCCTGTTGCGATGCAATATCCTTTGGTCTATGCCCGCACCACGCGCAGCACTTGCTGGAGACGCCCCATGATTGCCACACCGAACTACCAGGCCCTGCTGCAGACCGCCATCGACGAAGCCCGCACTGGCCTGGGCGAAGGCGGCATCCCGATCGGCGCGGCGCTGTATCACAACGACGGCCGGATGCTGGGCTGCGGCCATAACCGCCGCGTACAGGAAGGCGATCCTTCAGTGCACGGCGAGACCGATGCCTTCCGCAAGGCCGGCCGCCAGCGCCGCTACAAGGACACGATCATGGTCACCACCTTGGCGCCGTGCTGGTACTGCAGCGGCCTGGTGCGCCAGTTCAACATCGGCACCGTGGTGGTCGGCGAATCGCGCACCTTCACCGGCGGCATCGACTGGCTGCGCGAGGCCGGCGTCAACGTCATCGACCTGGACAGCCAGGAATGCGTCGACCTACTCGGCGGCTACATCGCCGCCAACCCCGACGTGTGGAACGAGGATATCGGCGAGGATTGACCGCACGGACGAGTGCCCTCGCCTCGCTGCGAATCCTTAAATACCCACATGACAACGGCGCGCCCTTGCCAGGCGCGCCGTTATCGTTTCAGTGAGCGGACGGCTTACAGCGGATCGATATGAAACGCGCCAAAGGCGATGCCGAGGTCCCAGCCCTTGCCGGTGCCGGCCAGCGACAGCGAGACCTCGCCCTTGGTCATGACCTGGGCCTTGCTGGATTTCTCGGCGCCGGCGTGCGCTTCGGCGGTGGCGTAGCTGCCCAGCACTTCGTTGATGTTGCGCACTTCGGTGAATTCGCCGGTGCCCTCGACCGTGGACTTGCCCACCGTCAGGCCGCCGCCCTTGGCGCTGACCTTGACCGGAATGGCCTGGCCGTTGTCGCAGGTGATCCGACCGGTGCCGCTGGAGGTCTTGTAGAACGCCGACCAGCCGGACATCTTGAAGTCCAGGTGGCAGGTGGTGCGGGCGTAGGACGGTGCAGCAAACGCGGCCAGCGCGAGCGCCGACACGAGCACGATGGGACGTAACATGGGCCACCCTCGGATCAAGATGAACAGGGCAGTGAGCATGCCCGGCGCTGGATGAAGGCCGCCTAAAATTGCTTGCACTGTCTTTGTGGGAGCCGCTTCAGCAGGGACAGCTCTACCGATGAAAGCCCATCGCCGCTGAAGCGGCTCCTGCACAAAAGCAAAGGCGCCCTGCTGGGCGCCTTTTCGGTCTCAGATGCAGCGCCGGGTCAGAGGATGTAGCGGCTCAGATCCGGGTCCTGCACCAGTTCACCCAGGTACTTGTCGACGTAGGCGCGGTCGATCGCCACCGCCTCGCCATCGCGATCGGGGGCTTCGAAGCTCAGGCTGTCCAGCAGGCGCTCGAGCACCGTGTGCAGGCGGCGCGCGCCGATGTTTTCCTGGCGCTCGTTGACCTGCGCTGCGATCTCAGCGAGGCGATCCACCGCTTCGGGCGCGAAGGTGACGGTGACGCCCTCGGTCTGCATCAGCTGCACGTACTGCTTGGTCAGCGCGGCCTTGGGCTCGGTGAGGATGCGGACGAAATCATCCTTGCTCAACGCGCCCAGTTCCACGCGGATCGGGAAACGGCCCTGCAGTTCGGGAATCAGATCCGATGGCTTGGCCAGATGAAACGCGCCCGAGGCGATGAACAGGATGTGGTCGGTCTTGACCGTGCCGTACTTGGTGGAGACGTTGCTGCCTTCGACCAGCGGCAGCAGGTCGCGCTGCACGCCTTCGCGCGAGACGTCGCCACCGCCGACGTTGTCACCGCGCTTGGCAACCTTGTCGATCTCGTCGATGAAGACGATGCCGTGCTGCTCGCAGGCTTCGATCGCCGCAGCGCGCACGTCGTCCTCGTTGACCAGCTTGGCGGCTTCTTCCTCGACCAGCTGCGGGCGCGCGGCCTTAATGGTCACGGTGCGCTTGTGGGTCTTGGCCTGGCCCAGGTTGGAGAACATCTGCTTGAGCTGCTGGCCCATTTCCTCCATGCCCGGCGGGGTCATGATGTCCACGCCGCCGGTGCCGAGCGAAAGCTCCAGCTCGATTTCCTTGTCGTCCAACTCACCCTTGCGCAGCATCTTGCGGAACTTGGCGCGCGTGTCCCCGTCCTGCGCCGATGCTTCGCTCGACACCACCGACGGATCGAAGCCGATGCCGGTGCTGCGCTTGGGCAACAGCGCATCGAGGATGCGGTCTTCCGCACGTTCTTCGGCCTGGGTGCGGACGCGGGTCTTGGCCTGCTCGCGATACAGCTTGACCGCCGTATCGGCCAGGTCGCGGATGATCTGCTCGACGTCCTTGCCGACATAGCCGACCTCGGTGAAGCGCGTGGCTTCGACCTTGACGAAGGGCGCATTGGCCAGCGTCGCCAGGCGGCGCGCAATCTCGGTCTTGCCCACGCCGGTCGGGCCGATCATCAGGATGTTCTTGGGCATCACTTCATTGCGTAGCTCCGGCTCCAGCTGCGCGCGACGCCAGCGGTTGCGCAGCGCAATGGCGACCGCGCGCTTGGCGGCGTGCTGGCCGACGATGTGGCGGTCCAGCTCCTGCACGATCTCGCGCGGGGTCATGGTGGAAGACGTATCGGGGATCATCGACATGGAAGGCAAACCGAATGAAAGGGAGAAGGTCTTGCGAAGGCGAGCGCGTAACGCTCAGAGCTCTTCGACCACGACGTTGCGATTGGTGTAGATGCAGATATCGCCCGCGATATTGAGCGACTCGACGGCGATGGTCTTGGCATCCAGCTCGGTGTGCTGGAGCAGCGCGCGCGCGGCGGACAGCGCGTAGGAGCCGCCCGAACCGATCGCGATGATGCCGTCCTCCGGCTCGATCACATCGCCGGTGCCACTGATGATCAGCGAGATGTCCTTGTCGGCCACGGCGAGCAGCGCTTCCAACTTGCCGTAGCGGCGCTCGGTGCGCCAGTCCTTGGCCATCTCTACCGCAGCGCGCTGCAGCTGGCCGTGCTTTTCCAGCTTGGCTTCGAACAACTCGAACAGGGTGAAGGCATCGGCAGCGGCGCCGGCGAACCCGGCCAACACCTGGCCTTCGCGGCCCAGGCGGCGCACCTTGCGCGCGTTGCCCTTCATCACGGTGTGGCCCAGCGTCACCTGGCCGTCGCCGGCAATGGCGACACGGCCGTTACGGCGCACCGACAGGATGGTGGTGGCGTGGAAGACGTTGGGGTTCTGGCTGGGGTCCATGGCAGGCTCCGGAATGCGTCCAGAGCAGATGGGGCGCCCGTAGCGGGTCTTCAACCCGCGCGCCGCGCCTGACGCCAGCGGTCAGGCGCGGTTGTGGAAGTTACTTCTTGGCTGCGGCCGCGCCCTGCTTTTGCAGTTCGTCCAGGCGCTCACAGGCCGCCTTGCCGTTGTCGGGCATGGCCTTGGCCTTGGCCAGACCCGCGTTGTAACTCGCGTCATACAATGCGTCGAATCCCGTCGAATCGCCGCCCTTGCCATAGATCGAGACCCGGGCTTTCTCTTTGCTTTCCTTGGCTTGGGCTTCGGTGATCTTGCCGCAATGCACGGCCACGCCATTGAGCTGGGCGCCGCCCTTGATGATGGCGTCGCGGGTGCTGGTCGCTGAGGGCGAGGTCTGCGCCATGGCCGGCGCTGCTACAACCAGCGACAACGCAAGCGCGGAAAGGATGTGCTTCATGCAACGACTCCTGGTCCATCGATGGGAGCCGCATCCTTGCCCGCCCAAGCTGAACCCTGACCAGATTGTCAGCTGTCGACGCGGCGCGCCAGGCAAGAGAAACAGCCCTGACGTGCGTTGTGCAGGTGGACGTAGGCCACGCCGGCATCGGCGAACAACACCTCCAACGCGGCCGCGACTTCATTGCCCGGATGCACGTCCGCGCACACCATCATGTCGTGCTCGTCGTAGGCACGCAGCGAGATCAGCCGGCTGCTGACGGACGTCGGAACGTGGCCGGGCGCTAGCGTTGCCTGCTTCGCATTCGCCCGCACGTAGATCGGCCCGGAACTGCGATAGGGCGAGTCGGTGGCCTGATGCAGGTACGGCAGCAACAGCACTGTTTCACCGAGCGCTGCGTCTTCCAGGCTGATGCGGCAGGGGTAGCCAGGCGCGTTGTCGACAATGCGACGGAGCGCCCCGCGTGCGGCAAGTGACGCGTCATTCAGTGCGAACAAGGGTTGGAACGGCGCGGGGTCAAGCCCGCAAAGCTGGAACGTGGAAGCCGACATGGTGCGCATCGCGATAGGAAAGAAACTGCAGCATCCGCCTGCGCAGGCGACGATGCTCGCCGCTTCCGGACATCACATCGCGCCGGTCAGGGCTTGCGCTTGGCCCGCGGATGCGCACCGTCGTACACCTTGGCCAGGTGCTGGAAATCCAAGTGCGTATAGATCTGCGTGGTGGCGATATCGGCGTGGCCGAGCAGTTCCTGCACGCCGCGCAGGTCGCCGGAGGATTCGAGAATATGGCTGGCGAAACTGTGCCGCAGCATGTGCGGATGCACGTGCTTGAACAGGCCCTGCCGCTGCGCCAACGCCTTGATCCGTAGCTGCACCGCGCGCTGCGAGATCGGCGCACCGCCACGCCCGGGAAATACCTGCGCGGTGTCGGCCACCGGCTTTTCCGCGCGCCATTCGAGCAAGGCCTTCTTCGCATGCGAACCGACCGGCACGATCCGCTCCTTGCGACCCTTGCCCAACACGGTGACCACACCAGCGGCCAGATCCAGATCGTTCCAGCGCAGCGCGCACAGCTCGCTCAGGCGCAGGCCTGAGGAATAGAACAGCTCCAGCAGCGCGCGATCGCGCAGGCCCAGCGGTGCGTCGGTCGGCACTTCGACCAGCTGCACCGCTTCATCGGCATCGAGCACCTGCGGTAGCTTGCGCGGCGCCTTGGGCGCGCGCAGGCCCGCGACCGGACTGGCGTCGATGCGCCCGTGCTTGAGCAACCACGTATAGAAACTGCGACACGCCGACAGCCGCCGCTGCAAGCTCTTGGGCGCCAGCCCGGCGCGATGGCCGCTGGCGATGAAGGCGCGCAGTTGGTCGACGTGCAGCTTGGTCAGTGCGGGCAACTGCTGGGCTTCGGCCCAGTGCTGCAGCGCGGTCAGGTCACGCCGATACGCATCGAGCGTATGCGCGGACATCTGCCGCTCGACGCGCAGGTGATCGAGGAAAGCTTCGATCTCCGGCGAGGCGCGCTCGCTGGGCGCCGCCGCAACGGACATCAGCCGTGCGGGCATGACCCACCCGCCGGCACGCGATCAGGCATCGAACCGCTTCAACGCCGCTGCTAGCGACTCGCCCATCATGCGCAGGAACAGCGTGCCCATACCCGGATAGAAGCGGTTGCCATCGCGACTGCCGACGGCGACCAAACCCACGCCCGGCAGCGGCAGCAGCGCGGAGGAACCGACCTCATCCGCACGCGAGGCGTACAGCAGCGCGTTCTTCTGCGGCTGCAGGCGGCCGCAGATGGGCTCGCCATCGGCCAGGCAATCGCGAAACGGCACCAGGTGCGAGCTGTCGGCCGACAGCGCCTGCAGCCACGGGGCATCGGCCAGCTCAGGCGGCATCGGGCCGAGCACCACGATGCGCACCAGATCGCCGTGGAAATCTTCTTCCAGCGAGGCGGCCATCGCCGCCAGCGTGCTCGCGCGGCTGTCCTGTCGCATCAGCGCCAGGGTCAGCTGGTGCACGCGCACAGCCAGGCGCTCGTTTTCCAGCGCGTTGGATGACAGTTCGCCCAAACGGCGGGAGAGCTCGCGGTTTTTGTCGCGCAGGACTTCCAGCTGGTAGCTGGCCAGCGAGGCAGTCGGCCCTTCCTCGCGCGGCACCACCAGGGTCGACGCCAGGTCGGGGAACTGCTGCAGGAAGGTGGGATGCCGGCGCAGCCAGGTGGCGACTTCGTGCGCGCCGAGTTTCTCGGTGACTTCGCTCATGGGGTCCACGCTCCTTCGAAAACAAAAGTAGCCGGGCCGGACATCACGACCTCGGCGCCGTCGTGCGGCCAGTCGATCTGCAGCGTGCCACCGGGCAACGCCACCGACACACTGCGCTCGACCAGGCCCGCCCGCATCAGCACGACCGCCGCGGCGCAGGCGCCACTGCCGCAGGCCAGGGTTTCGCCGACGCCGCGTTCGAACACGCGCAGCGCGATGCGCTGGCGCGAGATCACCTGGGCAAAGCCCACATTGACCGAATCGGGAAACGCCGCACTGGCCTGCAGTGCCGGCCCAAGCTGCAGCACCGGCGCGCTGGCGACTTCGACCACCTGCACCACCGCATGCGGATTGCCCATCGACACGACACCAAAGGTCACCGGCGCGCCATCGACCTCGACCGAATACGCAGGCTGCTCACCGTCGAACCCGGCCAGCGGAATCTGTGCCGGAGACCAGCGCGGCACGCCCATCGCCACCGCGAACCCGGCGGGCGTACGCCGCACCTGGTGGACGCCGGCGGGACTTTCCATCTGGAAGGCGTCGGGATCGGCCGCGCCATCGCGCACCAGCCACGCCGCCACGCAACGCGCGCCGTTGCCGCATTGGCCGGCGGCCGAGCCATCCGAGTTCCAGATGCGGTACGACGCCACCGAGGCCGCGTCATGTGGCGCTTCGATCGTCAGGATCTGGTCGCAGCCGACGCCGGTGTGGCGGTCGGCTAGTTGCGCGGCCAGCGCCGCATCGGGTGCCGGGCGGCCGTCGCGCAGGTCCAGCACGACGAAGTCGTTGCCCGCGCCGTGCATCTTGGAGAACCGCAGTGCGGCGGGCTCAGCCATTCCCGTCTGCGCCGCCTTCATCGACCGCCTTGTCGGCGGCGGCATCGTCGGAGGTGGGGGCCGTGGTGGTGTCCTGGGGCTTGATCTGCACCGGCGGGGTGGCGCCCTGCTCGCCCACGGCGGCCGGCTGGCTTGGATCGGTGGTGGCGGGCGTGGCCGGGGCGGGCGCGGCGACCGGCGCCGGCTTTTCCGGCAACACCAGCGGGCCCTTGTTGCCGCAGGCAGAGAGCGCCAGCAGTGCGGCGCACGAGAGCGCCAGTCGCGATACGGTCTTCATGGGGCGAGTATAGCGAGTGGCCGCGTGTCGCTGGCCACGCGCGCGGCGCGGTTCAGCCGCCGATCGGCGGATTATCGACCTGCGCAGGCGGCTCGGGCCGCTGCCACAGCCAGATCACCACCGCCGCCATGCATACGATCGGCAGGGCCGACATCCACCAATGGTGGCTGGCGAAGATCGCCATGACCGTGACGGTGAACACCGCGCTCGCCAGCATCGTCCAGGTGGCCAGCCACTTGGCCCGGCGCGGCACCGCGCCATGGGTCTGCCAATCCTGGATCAGGGGGCCGAAATGCTTATGCGACAGCAGCGCGCGGTGGAGTTTTTCCGAACCACGCGAGGCGGCGAAGGCCGCGATCAGGATGAAGACCGTCGTCGGCATCACCGGCAGGAACATCCCCACCACGCCCAGGATCAGGCTGGTCCAGGCCAGCAGCCACCACGCCCAGCGGAAACGACTGGGCGGCGGCGAAACCTCGGGAGGGAGTGGCGTGTCCACAGCCACATTGTCGCCCAGCCGATGTGCACGCGTCATCGCGACAACCGTACGCTGCGTTGCAAGTTGTGACATCGAACGCAGGTTTTACAGGCGATTGGCAGTCGGAAATTCATTCGAACACCCTAGGCTTGCGCAGGCAAAGCAAAACCCCGCGGATCATCGATCCGCGGGGTCTGTGGTCGCCCAGTTCAACCGCAGTGCTGCGTCAGAACTTCCATGCCCAGTTGAGCTGCGCCCCGAACTCGCGCAGGCCATCGCCGGCACGGCCCTGTGCGGACAGCGACAGGCGGCTGCGCGTCCCGGTGTTCACGCCCACGCCCAGCTCAGCGATCGCCACATTGCGCGCCAGCGGCGTGCCATAGACGGTGAAGCTGTCACCGCCCGCGGCAAACCTGGCCCGGCTGTCGGCCTTCAGCTCGCCCGAGGCGTTCTGCCAGGCCAGGCCCGCAGTCAGGACCGCGCCATCGCTCTGGCCACCGCTGATGTCCCAGGCCGCACGCACGCCGGCGGTGCTGGTCAGCAACTCGTCCTTGCTGTCGGCCACCACCAGCGCTGTGCTGCCGCCAACTTCGGTCGTGCCGTCGGTCTCCAGGCGCGTGTGGGCCACCGCCAGGTACGGCGTCAGCGAGAGCGTGTCCCAAACGAAGTCCCAGCCACCCTCGGCATAGAACGTGGTGGCGTGGGCCTTGTAACTGGCGTTGATGGCCTGATCGACCGTGGCACCCACCACCACCTGTCGACGCGTGTCGACGTCGTAGTCGGCGTAGTTCACGCCGCCACGCAGCGACAGCGCGCCCCAATGTGTCGCGGCGTACACGCCGGCCGCGTTCGCATCGATGTCCGCCGTGGACTGCCACTGCGGCACGCGCTGCTGGAGGTCCTCGTTGCCGGCGACGACGCCGATCACCGTGTCCTCGCCCAGCGTCCAGTCCACGCCGCCCATCAGGCCCTGTCGTTGGCCTTCGGTGCGGGCTGCGTTCTGGTCGCCGTCCAAGTGACCGGTGGCGCCGCTGCCCGCAACCCAGACGCCAAGCCCGTTGTCGTCCATGCCCACTGCCTGCCCCGCCAGCCGCTGACGCACGCCGTCCTGCAGAAAGCGGTCATCAAGCAGCGCCGAGCGTGTCGCGGTATGTACTTCGCCGGACAGATCGCCGAAGGCAGCGCGTGCTGAATCAGCGTCCTGCATCAACAGCTGGTTGTACAGCGCCAACGCCTCGCCCTGCTGCGGCAACGTATCCAGTGCCTGCGCGATGTTGTACTGGTTGCGGCTGTTGGCGACGGTTTCGAAGATCGGCGGTGGCAGGTCCGTGCCGGGCGTGCTGTTGTCGTCATCGTCGCCACCGGACTCGCCACTGCCAGCCGTCACCAGCTTGATGCCCAGCAGCACGTCGTTGGCCGTGTAAGACAGGTCGGTGGTCAGGAACGCGGATCGGCTCGCCGAGCCGGCAAAAGTTCCGCTGACACCACCATCGGCATGGAGGATCGAATAGACATGACCATCCTGGTAGCTCGCCTGTGGATCCAGCGCGGTGACCCGCACTGTACCGCCGTCCAGCGTGGCCTTGCCTGAGACATTGACCAGATCGTTGACGCTGGACACTGCGGCCGCCTTGAACGTCGTCCCGGACGCACTGGCTGTCGTGGTGGTCGCGCCCTTGATGTCGACGTCGTAGAACGCGCCGGCTGCGAAGGTCAGGTCGCCGTTGAACTGCATCGTGCCGATCGGCGATTCGGCGGTCCCCGGCGAGAGCGTGCCGCCGGAAAGGATGCGGGTGGTGCCCTGGTCCTGCACCCCTGCCAGCACCTGGCCGTTACCGATGTCCTGGATGGACAGCGCAAGATTCAAGAACACGTTATTGGCGTCATAGGTCAGCGTGGGACGCAAAAACGCCGATTGGCTGGTAACACCCGTGAACTGTCCGGTGATCCCACCTGTCGAAGTCAGGATGGTGTACTGCTGGCCATCCTGGTAGCTGGTCGCGTCATCGAGCGCCGTCACCCGCACGTCGGCGGTGAGCGCAGGCAACGTGCTGGTCGCTGCACTGCCGATCTGCGTGGCCCCGGTCACGACCAGCTTGTCGCTGGTGCCATCGGCCTTGATGTCGATGTCCAGATGCGCCGGATCCAGCGTATCGGACTTGCCGTACAAGCCAGAGGTGGCAAAACCAAGCGCAAGACCGCCGTCGATCGTGAGCGTTCCTACCCCGTCGTGACCAGGTGCGATCGTGCCGCCGTCGTAGACATAGACCGCGCCCGCGGCGCCCGAGGTGGATTTCGTGTCGATGAGTCCCGAACCGCCGAGGATGCCACCCGGCGCGCTGTTCGTGCCGTCATCCGAAATCCCGGTGACTACGCCATAGTGCGAGGTCACGATGCCCAGCCGGGTCTTGATCGACCCATCCACGACAAACGCACCGCCGTTCTCCACGATGAAGGCAGGCGTATTGGTCGAATTGCTGGAAGCCCCCGTGGCCATCGAAACGCTGTCGTCCAGCACCAGTGTGCCGCCCGACACACCAAAGTGTCCCGAGAAGGCCGTCAGGTCGCCAGTCAGTGTGGTATGCCCAGCCAGGTTGAAGATCTTGCCATCACCGGTGCGATCGCTGATCAGCGTGTTCGAGAACACGTAATCCGTCTCGGTATGGTTGAAGATCAAGCCGCTGTTGTTGAGCAGATCGCTGTCCATGAAGCGGATCTTTGCTTCCGGATTGACATACCCCGCCGCCGTGGCCGCAGAAACCTCGCCGATATCCGGGAAGGAGGAATCTTCCCACTTGGTCCTGCCACCGATTGTCAGCGCGCCGGCCGAATCGCTCTTGAAGAGCGTGGAGCGGGATGACAATCGGATCTCATTCGCGCCCAACTCCAGGCGTCCGCCGTCGGCCAGCGTCACCGTGCCCCATTCGACATTGACGTTACCTGCGCTGGTGAGCGAGGTGTCCTGCCCGGAAATCAAAACCTGCGGTTCGTGAATATCGTAGTTGGCGGTGGTGCGAGCATCGGACGTGATCGTGGCGGAGCCGACGCTCATCTTGGCGCCGTCTAGCAGATCCAGGCCGCCGCCCCATAGTTGGTTTTCGATGGTCCATGTTGTGCCGGCGCCGGTGACGGTTGCCGCGGCTGTATCGTCTAGTCCGTGCGAGTACAAATTCGCATAGCGCGACACCAGCGTCGCACCATCACGCGCGATCAGGAAGCCATTGAGATCCTCGCCCGGCGTGCCATAGACATTTCGATCACCCGCGGTCACCACGCCGGTGATCAGGCGCGAGCCGGGATTTTCCACGATGAGCTGGCCGTTGAGTCCGACGACCACATAGCTTTGCGTGGTGGAAGAAGAGGAAGGTGGATGATCGCCCGTTTGAACAAGGCCACCGTTCTGGACGATCAGGGTCCCTTGGGCATCGCTGTTCCCGATCGTGATTTCCTTCTCGGTATAGATGCTTGCATTGGGTCCATCGACGACCACCTTGGCTTTGGTGTTGTTAAACCAGCCGATGTAGAAGTGGCCGGTGTACCCGATTTGATCGGTCGTCACATCAATGCTGCCTTGATCTTTGACAAGCACCGTGACGTCATCACCGGCATTCGGACCTACGTACGCATCTCGCTCATCCAGCAGCAACGGTGTCGAAACCGTTCCGTCCTGCGTGAAGTAGTAGCGACTCTGAGCTTGTACCGAGCTTGCGCTGGCAAGCCCAAGAATTGCGACCAAAGCCACTGACAGGGCAGCGCGGGACATCCCCTTCGAGCTGAATGAAGCTGCGCCCTGAGCAGCACTTGTGAAGCTAGCCAGCTCCGAAGCCACCTGCATCACGCCAAGCTGGCGGTTGAAGACAAGGCGATAGATACGATTCATGAAAGGTCCTTTTTCATAGGGAAAAGCACGACATCGGACGCGATGGCGCGTCATGCGCCATCGAGTACGGGATGCAAGCGGTCAAACGGAAAGACGCAACGAACTGCAGGGCGCAGTCGGCGGGCAACAAATATCGGCAGCGTCTTCGGGACGCATCACTTCCTCCTTGAAGTCTTCCTGCACCTGCTCTCAGGCGCGTTGGGCAATCGAGTCTTCCTGACTCTGTGGCGATCCTAACATCGAACCCAATCGAATGGCGTGCCTTGCGACAACGCAACGCACACTTCATTGCGTTCGATACAAAAATCAGACTTGTCCTACACGCAAAGAGGGCGACGTTTCCGTCGCCCTCTTTTGGTTCACACGATGCTGGAAGTTCGCGTCAGTTGATCTTCGCCAGCCCCAGCTGGTCCAGCATGAAGGCGTAGTACTCGGACATTTCCTGGTAGCGGCGGAAGCGGCCGGACTTGCCGCCGTGGCCGGCTTCCATGTTCGTGCGGAACACCACCGGCTGCTTGCCGGTGTCCAGGTCGCGCAGGCGGGCGACGTACTTGGCCGGCTCCCAGTACTGCACCTGCGAATCCCACAGGCCGGTGCCGACGAACATCGCCGGATACGCGCGCGCCTTGAGGTTGTCGTACGGCGAATAGGCGACGATGTAGTCGTAGAAGGCTTTCTTCTCCGGGTTGCCCCACTCGTCGTACTCGTTGGTGGTCAGCGGGATGGTCGGGTCCAGCATGGTGGTGACCACGTCCACGAACGGCACCTGCGAGATGATCACGCGGTAGTCGTCCGGCGCCATGTTGGTGATGGCGCCCATCAGCAGGCCGCCGGCGCTGCCGCCCATCGCCGCGACGCGATCCTTCGCCGCGTAGCCCTGCTTGACCAGCGCCTCGGTGACGTCGATGAAGTCGGTGAAGGTGTTCTTCTTGTTGAGCAGTTTGCCGTTGTCATACCAGGCGCGACCCATCTCCTCGCCGCCGCGGATGTGGGCGATGGCGTAGACCATGCCGCGGTCCAGCAGGCTCACCACCGGGCCGGAGAAGCCCGGATCCATCGACGCGCCGTAGCTGCCGTAGCCGTACTGCAGCAGCGCGGCGGTGCCGTCCTTTTTGAAGCCATGCTTGTAAACCAGCGACACCGGCACTTTGGTGCCGTCGCGCGCGGTCACCCACAACCGCTCGGTGGTGTACTTGGACGGGTCGTAGCCCAGCACCGGCTGCTGCTTCATCAGACGGCGCTCGCCGGTGACAGTGTTGAGCTCGTAAGTGGTGGCCGGCGTGGTCAGCGAGGTGTAGCTATAGCGCAACCAAGGCGTGTCGTGCTCGGCATTGACGTCCAGGCCCATCGAATACGCGGGTTCATCGGCTTTGACGAACTCGGACTTGCCGTCCTTGTTCAGCAGGCGAATGCGCTCCAGCCCTTCCGAGCGCTCGCCGATCGCGGTAAAGCCATCGAACAGCTCGAAGCCATCGATGTAGACGCTTTCGCTGTGCGCGATCCAGTCCTTCCACTGCTTGCGCGTGGTGGCGTTGTCCGGCGCGGTGACGAGCTTGAAGTTGGTGGCGCCATCGGCATTGGTGCGGATGACCCAGCGGCCGTCGAAGTGGTCGGCGTCGTATTCCACATCGCGCGCGCGCGGCGCCAGCACCGTGAAGGTCTTCGGATCGGCGGCCGGCGCGTAACGCTCCTCGCTGGAGACCGTGCTGTGCACGCCGATGGTGATGTACTGGTCGTCGCGGGTGCGGCCCACGCCCATGTAGAAGCTGTCGTCGTGCTCTTCGTAGACCAGCGCGTCCTGCGCCGCCGGCGTGCCGAGCACGTGTTTTTTCACGCGCACGGTGAGCAGGGTTTCCGGATCGTTCTCGACGTAGAACAGGGTCTTGTTGTCATCGGCCCACACCACGTTGGGCGAGACGCCGGTAATCTCGTCGGGCAGCACCTTGCCGGTGGCCAGGTCCTTGAAGCGGATCGTGTACTGGCGGCGGCCCACCGCATCATCGACATAGGCGAGCAGCTGGTTGTCCTGGCTGACGTCCCAATCGCCGACGCTGTAATAGCCCTTGCCTTCGGCCAGCGCGTTGACGTCCAGCAGGACTTCTTCCGGCGCGTCCATGCTGCCCTTGCGGCGCGCGTGGATGGGGTAATCCTTGCCGGTCTCGTAGCGCGTGTAATACCAGTAGCCGCGCTCGCGATACGGCACGGAAGCATCGTCCTGCTTGATGCGCGCGACGATCTCCTTGTACAGCGTGTCCTGCAGCGGCTTGAGCGGCGCCAGCACCGCATCGGCGTAGGCGTTCTCGGCCTTGAGGTAGTCGAGCATCTGCGGATTCTTGCGATCGTCGTCGCGCAGCCAGTAGTACTCGTCCTGGCGCTCGGCACCGAACGGCGCCTTGACCACATGCGGCTTCTTGGCCACGTCCGGCGGCGTGGCGTCGGTGGCGGCGAAGGTGGTGGAGATCGAAGTGGTCATCAGCAGGGTCGCGGCCAGCAGAGCGGGAAGAGGCTTCATGGATAGGTCCGTCAGGGGCGGGTTGCAAGGGCACCGGTCGCTGCGCCCGTGCGTCCTGCAGCGGGCGAGCGGCCGGGCATCAGCGGTTTACTGGCTCAACTGCTGCCACAGGAAGCTGTAGGCCAGCGCGTTCATGTGCGCGGACTGGGCGTTGTTTGCCGCGCCGCCGTGGCCGCCTTCGATGTTTTCGTAGTAACGCACGTCCTTGCCGGCGTCGAGCATCTTGGCCGCCATCTTGCGTGCATGGCCCGGATGCACGCGGTCGTCGCGCGTGGAGGTCATGAACAAGGTCGGCGGATAGGTCTTGGACGCGTCGAACAGGTGATACGGCGAGAACGTCTTGATGTAGTCCCAGTCGGCCGTGTCGGGATTGCCGTACTCGGCCATCCACGAGGCGCCGGCCAGCAGGTGGCTGTAACGCTTCATGTCCAGCAGCGGGACCTGCACCACGATCGCGCCGAACAACTGCGGATACTGGGTGAGCATGTTGCCCATCAGCAGGCCGCCGTTGCTGCCGCCCTGCGCGCCAAGATGCGCAGGGGACGTGATCTTGCGCGTGGCCAGATCCTCCGCCACCGCGGCGAAGTCCTCGTAGGCCTTGTGGCGGTTGGCCTTGAGCGCGGCCTGGTGCCAGCGCGGGCCGTATTCGCCACCGCCGCGGATGTTGGCGACCGCGTACACGCCGCCCTTCTCCAACCAGCCCTTGCCGATGCCACCGGAATACCCCGGCGTCATCGAGATCTCAAAGCCACCGTAGCCATACAGCAGTGTCGGCGCGGTGCCGTCGAACTTCAGGTCCTTCGGCCGCACCAGGAAGTACGGCACCTTGGTGCCGTCCTTGGACACGGCGAAGTGCTGCTCAATCACATCGCGCGAGGCGTCGAAGAAGGTCGGCATGGTCTTCAGCGGCTCGATCTTCGCGTCCGGCTTGTCCGCGTCGGCCAGCATCAGTGTGGTCGGGGTCAGGTAGTCGGTGACGGTGAGCCACAGCGCGTCGGACTCCTCGCTGTCCACCGCGCTGGCGGCGATCGCGCCGAAGGCCGAATCGCCGACCTTCAGCGGCGCGGACACCCATTTGCCATCGGTGTGGGTCAGCACGCTCAGGCGATTCTTCACGTCCTGCATGACGTTGAGCACGATGTGGTGCTGGGTGAGCGTGGCACTGGCGAGCGAGGTCGTGTCGGTCGGCTCGAACAGCACGTCGAAGTCGCGCTTGCCCGCCATGAAGTCATCGAAGCGCGTGACCAGGAACGAGCCGGCCTTGTAGGTCTTGCCGCCCACGGTCCACGGCTCGCGCAGCTCCAGGCCCAGCCACTCGCGCTGCACCGACTTCTGCGCCGAGTTGGGCGCGTCGACCTTGGCCAGCGTGCCGTCCTTGCCGCGCAGGTACAGCTCGTCATTGTAGAAAGCGATGGTCCGGGTGACGAAGTCGCGCTCGAAGCCCTTGGTCGCATCGTGGCCGGCGGCGATGTACATGTCGTCCGCCTTGCCTTCATAGACGACCTTGGCCGAGGCCAGCGGCGTGCCGCGCTTCCATTCCTTGACGATGCGCGGATAGCCGGAACTGGTCAGGCTGCCCTCGCCGAAATCGGTGTAGACATAGACGGTGTCCGCGTCGATCCAGCCCAGCCCGCCCTTGGCCGCGGGACGATAGAAGCCGCCTTCGACCCAGGTCTTGGTGGTCAGGTCGAACTCGCGGGTGACGTCGGCATCGGAACCACCGCGCGAGAGCGCGATCAGGCAGCGGGTGTTGTCGGGCTTGCGGCATTCGGCGCCGTGCCAGACCCAGGTTTCCTTCTCGGCGGCGTTGAGCGCGTCGATGTCCAGCACCGTTTCCCAGGTGGGATTGGGCTTGCGGTACTCGGCCAGCGTGGTGCGGCGCCAGACGCCGCGCGCGTGGTTCTTGTCCTTCCACAGGTTGTAGTAGTGGTCGCCGATCTTCTCGACGTAGGGAATCTTGGCGTCCGAATCCAGGATGGTGCGGATGTCGCCTTCAAGCTGCTTGAACTGCGGCGTGCCGGCCAGCTCGGTTTCCGTCTTGGCGTTCTGGTCCTTCACCCAGGCCAGCGGCTTGGCGCCTTCGACCTCTTCCATCCACTGGTAAGGGTCGTTGGTCACGGCGGTCTCCTGGGCTTGGGCGCCGCTGGCGGCAATGCCGGCCACCAGGGCAAGGGCGAGTCGATTCAAGGCGGGTCTCCGTACGAGGCAGGATGCCGCCGCACGCTAGCACACGCCCTGCGGGCCCCAGCCCGTGCCGAAGGTCAGGCGGCGCGTGACATCTGCGCCAGCATCGGCCTGCGTCGACGGGCTTGCGCGCCCGGGCGACGGCGGCGCACCGGCACCTCCATCGCGGCCCGCACCGGTGCGGGCCAAGACGGCAGCCGGAAGCGATGCAGCGACCACCAGGCCACCGTCGGCAGCACGCCCAGCCACAACGGCGTCCAGCCCAGCAGTTCGGTGCTGCCGCGTCCGGCCGGCAGCAGGAGGACCAGGGCCAACCCGGTCAGGGCGATGACCCGCAGCACCAGCTCCAGGCGCGGATCGGCGTGGGAAGCGGTGCGGGCGGCGTGCGTTGGGTGAGCCATGGCGGTGCGTCCTGTCGGGTCTGGAGACGCAGGCTGCGCGCCGGCCTTCTCACCGGTTGCGACGCCCCGCCGCCGCCCGCCGGAACATCGCGTTGACATGCCCAGGCCTAGCCTCACGGCCATGCACGCTCCCAGCGCCACTGCCCCGCCCGTCCGCCGTCGGCGCCTGTTCGCGCTGGCCGCGCTGTCCCTGCTCGCCGCCTGCGGAACCTCGCCCATGCCCATCGCCTCAGCGCCTGCCACGCCGCCGATCGACTTGCCGCGCTTCATGGGTGCCTGGCACGTGATCGCGCATGTGCCGTACTTCGGCGAGCGTGGCCATGTGGCCAGCCGCGACGAATACACGCTGCGGCCCAACGGCAGCATCGGCGTGCATTACGTCTATCAGGAAGGCTTCGGCGAACCGATCAAGGACCTGAACTCACGCGCCACGGTCAAGGACGGCAGCGGCAACCGACGCTGGACCACCTGGTTCTTCAGTGTGATCCCGACCAAGTACCGCATCCTGGAAACCGCGCCGGATTATTCCTGGGCATTGGTCGACTACCCCGGCCGCGACTTGGCCTGGATCTTCTCGCGCAGCGCCGACCTACCCGATGCGCAGTACGCCGAGCTGGTCGCGAAGATGAAGGCACACGGCGTGGACACCACCAAGCTCGTGCGCGTGCCCCAACTGGCCGAGCAGGAGGGCCAGCCCGGCTTTGCCCCACCGAAGAAGCCGCGCCCACGCTGACGTCCTCGGCGGAGAAACGCGCCCAAGAAAAAAGCCCGGAAGCAGCGCCTCCGGGCTTTCGTTTTTCAGCGTGGCAAACCTGCGATCAGGTCAGCTGGCCGTGGCAGTGCTTGAACTTCTTGCCGCTGCCGCACGGGCACGGATCGTTGCGACCGACCTTGGGCTCGTCGCGCAGGATCGTGCCCTGGATGCCGGCGGCGGCGGCCTGGGCGGCCTGCGCCTGCGCAGCTTCCTCGTCGGCACCGTAGCCGCCGGTCTCGGCGTGCTGGAATTGCATGGCGCGCTGCTGGGCCTCGGCCACGCGACGCTCCTGCGCTTCCATCTCGGCCACTTCTTCCTCGCTGCGCACGCGCAGGCGCGCCAGGATGGTGACCACTTCGCGCTTGACGCTTTCCAGCATCTCCGAGAACAGCTCGAAGGCTTCCTTCTTGTACTCCTGCTTGGGCTGCTTCTGCGCGTAGCCGCGCAGGTGGATGCCCTGGCGCAGGTAATCCATGCGCGCCAGGTGTTCCTTCCAGCCCTTGTCCAGCACGGTCAGCATCACGTGCTTTTCCAGCGCGCGCATGGTCTCGCCGCCGATCTGGGCTTCCTTCTGCTCGAAGTGGGCGTTCATCGCCTCCTGCACGCGCGCCTCGATGCGCTCGGCATCCAGCTCTTCCACGTCCTGCGGCCACTGGGTGACCGGCAGGTCCACGCCGGCCTCGGACGCCAGCTCGGCCTGCAGCGCGGGCAGGTCCCACTGCTCGTCGATCGAGTTCGGCGGCACATGGCGGGCGACCAGGTCGGCGACCACGTCGCCACGGATGCCTTCGATGTTGTCCTTGACCGACTCGGCGTCCAGCAGCTCGTCGCGCTGGGCGTAGATCACCTTGCGCTGGTCGTTGTTGACGTCGTCGAAGTCCAGCAGGTTCTTGCGGATGTCGAAGTTGTGCGCCTCGACCTTGCGCTGGGCCTTCTCGATCTGGCGGCTGACGAGGCGATCTTCGATCACGTCGTCTTCCTTCATGCCGATCAGCTTCATCGCCTTCTGCACCCAGTCGCTGGCGAAGATGCGCATCAGGTTGTCTTCCAGCGACAGGTAGAAGCGGGACGAACCCGGGTCACCCTGGCGGCCGGAACGGCCACGCAGCTGGTTGTCGATACGACGCGATTCGTGGCGCTCGGTGCCCACGATGTGCAGGCCGCCGGCGGCCTTGACCTGCTCGTGGCGGGTCTTCCACTCGGACTTGACCCGGGCGATGTCCAGCTCCGGCGCGTCTTCGCCCAGCTCGTGCAACTCGGACTCCAGCGAACCGCCCAGCACGATGTCGGTACCGCGACCGGCCATGTTGGTGGCGATGGTCACCGCGGCCGGACGACCGGCGTTGGCCACGATCGAGGCTTCGCGCTCGTGCTGCTTGGCGTTGAGGACTTCGTGCGGAACCTTGTTCTTGGTCAGGTGCTCGGACAGCAGCTCGGAGGTCTCGATCGAGGTCGTGCCCACCAGCACCGGCTGGCCGCGCGCGTAGCAGTCCTGGATGTCCACCAGCACGGCGTTGAACTTGCCGTTGCGGTTGAGGAACACCTGGTCGGACGAATCCTTGCGGATGGTCGCGCGGTTGGTCGGGATCACGATCACTTCCAGGCCGTAGATGCTCTGGAATTCGTAAGCCTCGGTATCGGCCGTACCGGTCATGCCGGCCAGCTTGCCGTACATGCGGAACAGGTTCTGGAAGGTGATGCTGGCCAGGGTCTGGTTTTCGCGCTGGACCGGCACGCCTTCCTTCGCTTCCACGGCCTGGTGCAGGCCATCGGACCAGCGGCGGCCCACCAGCGTACGGCCGGTGAACTCATCGACGATCACCACTTCACCGTCGCGCACGATGTAGTCGACGTCGCGCTGGTAGATGGCGTGCGCGCGCATGGCGGCATTGAGGTGGTGGACCACGCCCAGGTTCTGCGGCGAATACAGGCCGTCGTCCTCGTCGTCCTTGAGGATGCCGGCCTGGCGCAGCAGGTCTTCGGCATGGGTCTGGCCGGCTTCGGACAGGTGGACCTGCTTGGACTTCTCGTCCACCCAATAATCGCCCTCGCCTTCCTCGCTTTCCTGCTTGATCAGCGAGGGCACGATGCGGTTGACGCGGATGTACAGCTCCGGGGAATCGTCAGCCGGGCCGGAGATGATCAGCGGGGTGCGGGCTTCGTCGATCAGGATCGAGTCGACTTCGTCGACGATCGCGTAATGCAGGCTGCGCTGGTGGCGGTCTTCGCGCGCCATCGCCATGTTGTCGCGCAGGTAGTCGAAGCCGAATTCGTTGTTGGTGCCGTAGGTGATGTCGGCGGCATACGCGGCGCGCTTGTCGCCGTGCGGCATGCCCGGGTAGACCACGCCCACGCTCAGGCCCAGCCAGTTGTAGAGCTTGCCCATCTGGGCCGAGTCGCGACGGGCCAGGTAGTCGTTGACCGTGACCACGTGGACGCCCTTGCCTTCCAGCGCGTTGAGATACACCGGCAGGGTAGCGACCAGGGTCTTGCCTTCGCCGGTGCGCATCTCGGCGATCTTGCCCAGGTGCAGGACCATGCCGCCGACCAGCTGCACGTCGTAGTGGCGCAGGCCCAGCACCCGGGTGGAGGCCTCGCGGCAGACGGCGAAGGCTTCGGGCAGCACTTTGTCCAGGGCTTCGCCGTCGGCGATGCGCTTCTGGAACTCGGGCGTCTTGGCCTTCAGCTCGTCGTCGCTGAGCTTCTGGATCTCAGGTTCCAGCGCATTGATGCGCGCCACCAGGCGGTCGAGCTGTTTGAGCAGACGTTCGTTGCGGCTGCCGAAGACGCGGGTGAGCAAGCTGTTGATCATGAAGAAGGAACCGGAATGGAAAGGAGCGTCGGCACCGCCTCGACCTCTTTCAATCCCCAAGGCCGGGTGCCGAAAAACGAAACAGGGCGCATGGCGCCCCGTTCCGGCAACACGACATTGTAGCTTGGGGCGCCGCCGGACGAATCAAGGCGTCCTGACGGGCCTTGCCTCAGCCGCGCCCGCGCACGCCCACCGGGGTGTTGGCGTTCTCGCCCAGGAACTTGCGCGGATTGACCACGCGCCCATCTTCCCACACTTCGAAATGCACGTGCGCACCGGTCGAACGCCCGGTCGAACCGGCCTTGGCCACCGTCTGCCCGGCGCGGACCAGGTCGCCCGGCTTCACCACCAGGCGCGAGTTGTGCGCGTAGCGGGTGACGTAGCCGTTGCCATGATCGACCTCGATCACGTTGCCGTAGCCGCTGCGCACGCCGGCGAAGGTGACCACGCCATCGGCCACCGACAGCACCGGATCGCCGACGTTGGCCTTGAAATCAATGCCCTTGTGGCGCTCGCCGCCACCGCCGAACGGATCGGCGCGGCCGCCGAAGCCCGAGGTGATGTAGGTGTTGGCCAGCGGCATGCGCGAGGGCGTGGCATTGCGGTCCAGCTGCCGGTTGAACAGCAACGACTCCAGCACCGAGAGCTGCTGGCCGGACGCATCGAACTTGGTCTGCAGCTCCTCCAGCCCCTGGCTCAGCTCGCGCGGCGGCATGTCGCTGGTCGCGCCTTCCGGGCCGCCGACGCCGACCGGCTCATCGAAATTGAACTCGCCGTCTTCCAGCTTGCCCATCTGGGTCAGGCGCTCGCCCAGCGCGTTGAGGCGGTTGGCCTGGGCCTGCAGTTCGCCAAGGCGCGCGGACATGGCGTTGACTTCCTGCTGCGCGCCGCGCTTGACCTGCTCCAGCTCGACCTGCTGCTTGGCGGTCTTGGCCTGCAGGTAGGAAACCTGGGCCATGCCGAAGGCACTGCGCCCGATCAGGCCGAACACCAAACCGCCTGCCACCAGGATGCCGGCGCTCAGCAGCGGCCGGGTATGGCTGAAACGCCGCACCTGCACGGTGCGCAGACTCAGGTGATGCCGCGCCCAGGAGCGCGTATTGTGAACAATGTTGTTGAAGCTCATGGATCTGCGATGTCCCATCCGAAGTCCCAGCCGCGTCGTCCGGCGATTCCGCTCCCGGCCTTGGAGGCCGCGATGGCGTCATCAGCCGCCGATCCGCTGCGTCATGCCATGAAGCTCGACGCACTGGAACAGCAACTTCGCCCCTGTCTTCCGCCTGCTCTGGCTGAGCATTGCCGGCTTGCCAACATCACAGGCGATCGTTTGGTTTTTGTCGTCGATTCGCCCGTGTGGAACGCCAAGCTGCGCCTGGCGGCCAACGAACTCATCGAAGTGGCCCGATCCGTCGGATTGGGGGTCAACTCCGTGACCTCCAAGGTGTCCATGCAACCGCTGTTCCCGTCCGCATCGGCCAACGCGCCGATCCAGCAGCAGTCGCCCGTGGCGCGCGAGGCGCTGAAGGCGGCGCTGGCCATGCTGGACGAATCCCCTGTCGCCAACACGGCTGCCGTGGAACGCGGCCCGCGCCCCGGTCAAAAACGTTAAGACCAGGTGGAAGGCCGGCAGGCATCGTACCGGCCTCGTCTGGGCCAGTCGTTAGCTTGAAGTTAGAAAAAAGTTAATCCTCGCCCGTTCAGGCGATGCGATTCACGCTTTGGAGGTGTTCGGCCAGTGTCGCTGGCCGAAGGCAGCACTCAGTGTGCCAGCGCCGGGGCGGCGTACAGCATCGGCGCCGGTTCCTTGGCGTCGGCGCCAAAGGACACTTCTTCCCAGGCATCGGTCTGCGCCATCAGCGCCCGCACCAGGGTGTTGTTGAGCGCGTGACCGGACTTGTAGCCCTCGTACGCGCCCAGGATCGCGTGGCCGGCCAGATACAGGTCGCCGATGGCGTCCAGGATCTTGTGGCGCACGAATTCGTCGGCATAGCGCAGGCCGTCGTCGTTGAGCACGCGGAACTCGTCCAGCACGATCGCGTTATCCATCGAGCCACCCAGGCCCAGGTTGCGCTCGCGCATGTATTCCAGATCGCGCATGAAGCCGAAGGTGCGCGCACGCGCCACTTCGCTCACATAACCACCGGTGGAGAAATCCACCTCGGCACGCGACTGCGAGGCCGGGATCATCGGATGGTCGAACTTGACCGTGAAGCCCAGCTTGAAACCTTCGTACGGCTCGAACCGCGCGACCTTGTCGCCGTCGCGCACTTCCACCGGCTTGATGATGCGGATGAAGCGCTTGGGCACGTTCTGCTCGGCGATGCCCGCCGACTGCAGCAGGAACACGAACGGACTGGCGGAGCCGTCCATGATCGGCAGCTCGGCCGAGGACAGTTCAACGTAGACGTTGTCCACGCCCAGGCCCGCCAGCGCGGACATCAGGTGCTCGACCGTCTGCACCTTGGCCGGGCCGCAGGTCAGGCCGGTGCACAGGGTGGTTTCGGTGACCAGGGCCGCGTCCGCGGGAATCTCCACTACCGGCTCAAGATCGACGCGACGGAACACCACGCCGGTATTCGGCGCGGCAGGACGCAAGGTCATGAAGACCTTTTCGCCGCTGTGCAGGCCGACGCCGGTGGCGCGGATCACGTTTTTGAGGGTGCGCTGGGGAATCATGGGTCGCAGCTGGAGGAATCAAACGTCAAGACCGCGTGAGAATACCACGCAGGCAGATGAATCTGAACGGAAGAGGACAGTAATCCCCTCGCCGCCGACATGGCGCCCTCGCCCTGCCTTTACAAGGAAAAACGCCGCCGGACCGGACGCACCGGCCCGGCGGAAAATGAAAGGACATGACACGGTGAAGCGTTACAGCAGCCGCCCTTCCGATTGAATGCCCCCGACTTAATCAGCGGCATCGATCATCCGGGCGGATGAATCAGTCAGCCTGGCGACGCAGGAACGCCGGGATATCCAGATAGTTGTCCGGCAGTTCGGCGGTCTGGTTGCCGGTCGCCGGGGCGCTGGCTTCGCCGGCGTTGCGGCGCAGGCCCAGGCCCTGGGTCGCCCCGATCACCGGATCGGCCTTGGAGGTGTTGGTGTTGGGCAGGGAGACCGCGTCGATCGGCATGCCGGTGGTGGCATCGCGGACCAGCTTGATCGGGGCGCGCACCGGCTCACGCTGGAAGCTGCCGCCCAGATCGGTCCGGACCGGCTGACGCACGGTGGCGCGGTTCAGGCCGGTGGCGACCACGGTCACGCGGACTTCGTCCTGCATGTTCGGGTCGAGCACGGTGCCCACGACCACGGTCGCGTCTTCCGAGGCGAAGCCTTCCACGGTGCGACCGACTTCGTCGAACTCGGCCATGGTGAAGTCCGGACCGGCGGTGATGTTGACCAGGATACCGTTGGCGCCGGCCAGGTTCACATCGTCCAGCAGCGGGTTCTGGATCGCGGCTTCGGCGGCGGCCTGGGCGCGGTCATCGCCACGTGCGGCGCCGGTGCCCATCATGGCCAGGCCCATTTCGCTCATCACGGTGCGCACGTCGGCGAAGTCGACGTTGATCAGGCCCGGACGCACGATCAGGTCGGCGATGCCCTGCACGGCGCCCAGCAGCACGTCGTTGGCGGCACGGAAGGCCTGGATCATGGTGGCGTTGCGGCCCAGCACGGTGATCAGCTTTTCGTTGGGGATGGTGATCAGCGAATCGCAATGCGCCGAGAGTTCCTCGATGCCCTTCAGCGCGACCTGCATGCGGCGACGGCCTTCGAACGGGAACGGCTTGGTGACCACGGCCACGGTCAGGATGCCCATTTCCTTGGCCAGCTGCGCCACGACCGGGGCGGCGCCCGTGCCGGTGCCACCGCCCATGCCGGCGGTGATGAACACCATGTCCGCGCCGGTCAGCGCTTCGATGATGCGGTCACGATCTTCCAGCGCGGCCTGGCGACCGACTTCCGGGTTGGCGCCTGCGCCCAGGCCCTTGGTGACGTTGCCGCCGAGCTGCAGCTGCTGCTTGGCGCCGCAGTTCTTGATGGCCTGCGAGTCGGTGTTGGCGGTGATGAATTCCACGCCGTCCACGCTGCTGCTGACCATGTGTGCCACCGCGTTGCCGCCGCCGCCGCCCACGCCGATGACCTTGATCACCGCGTTGGGAGCCATCGTTTCAACCAGTTCGAAATGTGCCATGTCCGTTGTCCTCATTCTTATGTGGGTATGTGTTTCTTTTGGATGTCGCTGGGTGGCGCTCAAATCCCGTTTTCCTCTCCCGCCTCACGTGCGGCGCGCCCTCGCGCTTCACGTCATGCCTCTCACCGCGTCGAATCTAAAATTCGCCGCGGTACCAGTTCTGCAATTTCTTGAACAGGCTGCCGGCCTTGCCCGTGGGCAGCGACGGGCGGCGCGGATGCTCGATCTGGCTGCCCATCAGCAGCAGGCCCACGCCGGTGGCGTGCACAGGGTTGCCGACCACTTCGCCCAGGCCGGTGACGTGCTGCGGGATGCCGATGCGCACCGGCATCTGCAGCATCTCTTCGGCCAGCTCGACCACGCCTTCCATCTTCGACGCGCCGCCGGTCAGCACCATGCCGGCGCGAACCAGTTCCTCGAAGCCCGAGCGGCGCAGTTCGGCCTGCACCATCTCGAAGATTTCCTCGTAACGGCCCTGCACCGCCTGCGCCAGCGAATGGCGCGGCATCCGGCGCGGCGGACGGTCGCCGACCGACGGCACCTGGATCGATTCCTCGGCCGTGGCCAGTTGCGCAAGCGCACAGGCGTAGCGGACCTTGATCTGCTCGGCTTCCGGCGTCGGCGTGCGCAGCATGTGCGCGATGTCGTTGGTGACGTGGTCGCCGGCGATCGGCAGGCTCGCGGTGTGGCAGATCGCGCCGTGCACGAACACGGCCAGATCGGTGGTGCCTGCGCCCATGTCGACCAGCACCACGCCCAGCTCGCGCTCGTCGGCGGTCAGCACCGCAACACTCGAGCCCAGCGAGGACAGGATCAGGTCATCGATCTGCAGGCCGCAGCGCTGCACGCACTTGGAGATGTTGGCCGCGGCCGACTGCGCGCACACGACCAGGTGCGCGTCCACTTCCAGGCGCACGCCAGTCATGCCGACGGGGTTGCGGATGCCTTCCTGCGAGCTGTCCAGCTTGTACTCGCGCGGGATGGCATGGAGGATCTTCTGATCGGCGGGGATGGCCACGGCCTTGGCCGCTTCCAGCACGCGATCCAGATCCGACCAGGTCACTTCGCCATCGCGGATCGGCACGATGCCGGGCGAGTTCTTGCACTGCACGTGCGCGCCGGAGATCGAGGCGTAGACCGAACGGATCTCGCAGCCGGCCATCAGCTCGGCTTCTTCCACGGCGCGCTGGATCGACTGCACGGTCGATTCGATATCCACCACCACGCCGCGCTTGAGGCCGCGCGATTCATGGCTGCCGATGCCGATCACTTCGATCGGATTGCCCGGGGAATATTCGCCGACCAGTGCGGTCACCTTGGAGGTGCCGATATCCAGTCCGACGATCAGGGATTTGTCGCCCTTGCGATTCATGCGTGGAGTGCCTGCTGTGATGCGTGCGTCGTCAACGCGGCCTGGCGGGCCGGCGCGGCGGCGCTGGAAGAAGTGGGGGATGCAGCGCCCTGGTTGGCGGCCGGCTTGGTCTCGCCCCAGGTCAGGGCGAAGCCATTGGTGTAGCGCAGGTCGACGCGGGCCAGCACGCGGGTGTCGCCGAGCAGACGCGGCAGCAGGCGGGCAAAGCGCAGCAGGCGCGGACGCGCGTCCGCCCGGCCGATCACCACGTCCAGGCCATTGCCCAGCTTCAGTGACCAGCTGCCGCGCGCATCCATCACCAGCGCATCGACCTTCAGGCCCATCGGCGCGAACAGCTGGGTGGATTCGTTGTAGAGCGCGACCACTTCCTTGACCTGGCCGTCGGGGCCGCCCAGCTGCGGCAATGCGCTGGCATCGACATTCCGCGGCACCGGGAACAGCGCGCCATCGACCGACAGCAGGCGATCCTGGCCCCAGCGCGCGAACGGCTTGTGTTCGACGATGGTCACTTCCAGCACGTCGGGCCAACGCTTGCGCACCTGCGCGCGTTCCACCCACGGCAGGCGCTCGACCGCGTCCTGCGCATCAATCAGCTTGACGGCGAAAAAGCCGCGTTGCGCGTACGGCACGATCACCGCGCGCAGCTGGGCCGGATCCACGCGGTGCATGTCGCCACCGACGCGCAGCTTGGTCAGCGGCCAGCGCTCGGCGCCGATCCAGCCGTTGAACACGGCCACGACCGGCAGCGCGACCAGCGCCAGCGCCAGGATCCAGGTCAGCACGCGCAGCACGTTGCTCATGCCGTGGGCGTCTCCAGGGTCGATTCCAGGATGTGCCAGCACAGGTCTTCAAAGCCGATGCCGGCCTGGCGCGCGGCCTTGGGCACCAGCGAGTGGCTGGTCATGCCCGGCGCGGTGTTCACTTCCAGCAGGAAGAACGCGCCGGTCTTGCCGTCGCGCATCACGTCCACGCGGCCCCAGCCGCGGCAGCCGGCGGCGTTGAACGCGGCCAGCGCAATGCGGCGGATCTCGGCTTCGGCCTCGCCGTCCAGGCCGGGGCACAGGTACTGGGTGTCTTCGGCGATGTACTTGGCGTTGTAGTCGTACCAGGCGCCCTTGGGCACGATGCGGATCGACGGCAGCGCGGTCTGGCCCAGGATGGCGACGGTGAGTTCGTCGCCGACAATGAGCTGCTCCATCAGCAGCTCGCCGTCGTAGCGGGCGGCCAGGGCCACCGCTTCGTCCAGCTGCGCGTCTTCGAACACGCGGGTGACGCCGACGCTGGAGCCTTCATTGGCCGGCTTGACGATCACCGGCAGGCCGAGCTTGGCGGCGGCCGCATGCACATCCGCTGCAGTGGCGGTCGAAGCCAGGCGCACATAGCGCGGCGTCGGCAGTTCCAGTGACAGCCACACCTGCTTGGTGCGCACCTTGTCCATGCTCAACGCCGAGCCCAGCACGTCCGAGCCGGTGTACGGCACGCCGAAAGCGTCCATCAGGCCCTGCACGATGCCGTCTTCGCCGCCGCCGTTGTGGCCGTGCAGGATGTTGAACACGCGATCGCAGCTGTCGCCGGCCAGCAACTGCGCCAGCGCCGGAACGCCGTCGACGGTGAACGCATCGACGCCGCGCGCGCGCAGCGCTTCGAGCACATTGGCGCCGGAGTTCAACGACACCTCGCGCTCGCTGGAAGTCCCGCCCATCAGCACGGCGACGCGGCCGAACACGGCCGGATCGGTGCTGCGCGGCGGCGGGAATGCGATCTGGCTCATGCGCCGGTGATCTCCGTGAAGCCCTTGCCGGCGATGTGCTGGGCGACATGGCCGATATCGCCCGCGCCCATCATCAGCAGCAGGTCACCGTCCTGCAGGACGTCCGGCAGGACGGTCGGCAGGTGGTTGACGGTGCTGACCACGACCGGCTCGTTGCGGCCGCGTGCGCGGATGGCGCGGGCCAGCGACTTGGCATCGGCCCCGGCGATCGGCGCTTCGCCGGCCGGGTAGACCTCGCTCAGGACCAGCGCGTCGACTTCACTCAGCACCGCGGCGAACGCATCGAACTGATCGCGCGTGCGGCTGTAGCGATGCGGCTGGAAGGCGACGACCAGGCGCTTGTCCGGCCAGCCACCGCGGGCCGCGGCAAACACTGCTGCCAGCTCGCGCGGGTGATGGCCGTAATCGTCGATCAGCTGCACGGTGGCGCCGCGACCGGTGGCGATCGCGCCCAGGTCGTTGAAGCGACGGCCGATGCCGGAGAAGTTGGCCAGCGCGCGGGCGATCGTGCCTGGCTGCACGCCCAGCTGCCAACCCACCGCCGCGGCGGCCAGCGCATTGAGCACGTTGTGCTTGCCCGGCAGCGCCAGGGTCACGTTGACCGAGACGTCCTCGGGCAGACACAGGGTGAAGCGCATGCGGCCGGCTTCCTGCACCACGTTCTCGGCGCGGATGTCGGCCCCGTCGGACAGGCCGTAGGTCATCACGTGGCGCGGGGTTTCCGCAGCCAGCGCGGCCACTTCCGGATCGTCGATGCACAGCACCGCCAGGCCGTAGAACGGCAGGCGCTGCAGGAACTCGGCGAACGCCGCCTGCACGCGGGCGAAATCGTTGCCGTAGTTCTCCAGGTGATCGGCATCGATATTGGTGATGATCGCGATCAGCGGGCTCAGGCGCAGGAAGCTGCCGTCGCTTTCATCGGCCTCGGCCACCAGCCACTGGCCATCGCCGAGTTTGGCGTTGGCGCCGGCCGAGAGCAGCTGGCCGCCGATGACGTAGGTCGGGTCCAGGCCGCCTTCGCTCAGTACCGCCGCTGTGAGGCTGGTGGTGGTGGTCTTGCCGTGCGTGCCGGCCACGGCGATGCCGCGGCGGAAGCGCATCAGCTCGGCCAGCATCATCGCGCGCGGCACGATCGGAATGCGTTGGCTGCGCGCCTCCATCAGCTCGGGGTTGTCGTGCTTGATCGCACTGGAGACGACCACGCAGTCGGTGCCCAGCACGTTGGATGCGTTGTGGCCGCGCATCACGCGCGCGCCCAGCGACACCAGCCGCTTGGTCGCTGCATTCTCCGACGCATCCGAGCCGGACACCTCGTAGCCGAGCGTGCACAGCACTTCGGCGATGCCACTCATGCCCGAGCCGCCGATGCCGACGAAATGCACGCGGCGGAAGGCCTGTGCCAGGTTGCCGGTGTTCTGCAGCCGGCGTTCACGCGCCGCGGAAATCATGCGGCCTCCTCCAAAATGATGTCTGCGATGCGTTCTGCGGCATCGGGGCGCGCCAGGCGACGCGCGGCGTTGGCCATGTCCAGGCGACGCGGCGCATCGGCCGACAACACCGCCAGGACGCGCTGCAAATGCACGTTCAAGGTGTCGTCCTGCTTGAGCAGCACCGCGGCGCCGTGTTCGACCAGGTAGTTGGCGTTCTTGGTCTGGTGGTCGTCGACCGCGGCGGCGAACGGCACCAGCACGCTACCGATGCCGGCCGCGCACAGCTCGGCCAGGGTCGAGGCGCCGGCGCGACACACCACCAGGTCGGCCCAGGCGTAGGCCTGCGCCATGTCGGCAATGAAGCTTTCGACGCTGGCGTCAACGCCCGCCTGTGCGTAGGCCGCATCGGCCTCCGCGCGGAGTTTTTCGCCGCACTGATGGCGCACCTGCGCCGGCAGCTTCAACGCGGCCAGCGCCTGCGGCACGGCGGTATTCAATGCCCGCGCGCCCTGGCTGCCGCCGAGTACCAGCAGGCGCAGCGGACCTTCGCGACCGGCCAGGCGCTCGGCGGGCGGCGCGATCGCGGCGATTTCGTCGCGCACTGGATTGCCGACGGCTTCTTCGCGCGTGGCGAAGCTGCCCGGGAAGCCGGTGAGCACGCGCTTGGCGAACTTCGACAAGGCCTTGTTGGTCATGCCCGGCGCGCGGTTCTGTTCGTGCACCAGCAGCGGACGGCCCTGCAGACGCGCTGCCAGGCCACCGGGGCCCGCGGCGTAGCCACCAAAGCTGATCACCGCGCGCGGCGCACGCTGGCGCAGCACGCCGGCGGCGGCCTTGACCGCGCCGAGGATGCGCAACGGCGCGCCGAGCAGCGCGAGCGCGCCCTTTCCGCGCAGGCCCTTGACCGCGATGGTGTCCAGCGGGATGTCGTGCTGTGGCACCAGGCGCGTTTCCATCTGCCCGTCCGCGCCCAGCCACACGACCGGCACGTTGCGCGCGCGCAACACCTTGGCCACGGCCAGCGCGGGGAAGATGTGGCCGCCGGTGCCGCCAGCCAGAATCATCACAGGGGCGCCCTGTTCCTTCATCCAATCCTCTCGAAGGTGGGCTCGATGCGCGAGGTCAGGCGGCTGGTGCCACGTGCCGGCGCCTTGGGCGCGGCCGGCGGCGGTGCCGGGCGCTGCGCCTTGGCTTCTGCCTTGGCGTCCGGGGTTGGTGCGATCACGGCTTCGCCGCGCAGCAGCGCGACCTGCTTCTCGGCGCGGCTCAATTCATAGGACACGCGCAGCAGCAGGCCCATCGCCGCCAGCGTCATCAGCACCGACGAACCGCCGGAGGAAATCAGCGGCAGGGTCAGGCCCTTGGTCGGCAGCATGCCCAAGTTCACGCCGACCGAGACGAAGGCCTGCATGCCGATCCACAGCGCGATGCCGAAGGCGATGTAGCCGGCGAAGTGGCGGCGCATTTCCACGCAGCGATAGCCGATGTAGCAGGCGCGACCGACCAGCAGCGCGTACAGGCCGATGATGGCGCACACCCCGACAAAGCCCAGCTCCTCGCCGATTACCGAGAAGATGAAGTCGGTATGCGCTTCGGGCAGGTAGTTGAGCTTCTGCACCGAGCTGCCCAGGCCCACGCCGGTCCACTCGCCGCGGCCGATGGCCATCAGCGCGTTGGACAGCTGGTAGCCCGAGCCCAGCTGGTCCTTCCACGGGTCCAGGAACGAGGTCACGCGGCGCATGCGGTACGGCTCGAAGATCACCAGCGCGACCAGCCCGACCAGGCCGAACAGCACCGGCGTGAACATGCGCGGCAGGTTGACGCCACCCAGCACCAGCATGCCGGCGGTGATGGCCAGCAACAGCGTGGATGAGCCGAAGTCCGGCTGGGCCAGCAGCAACACCACCAGCGCCGCGGCCACGCCCAGCGGCTTGAGCATCGCCGGCCAGGTCGCGTTGACCTCGTCACGGAAGCGGACCAGATAGCTGGCCAGCCACACGATGTAGAGCACCTTGACCGCTTCGACCGTCTGGAAGCGGATCACCAGCAGATTGAGCCAACGGCGCGCGCCGTTGACCTTGACGCCCAGCCCCGGCACGAACACCACCAGCAGCAACACCACGCAGCCCAGCAGCAGCAGCTGGTTGTACTTCTCGATGGTCTTGAGCTCCATCCGCATCAGGACCCAGGCCAGCCCCAGCCCCATCACCACGAACAGCACGTGGCGCACGAGGTAATAGAACGGCGTGGACGCCATCGCGATCGAGCTGGAGGCCACCATCACCACGCCGATCGAGATCAACGCCGCGGCGGCGGTGGCCAGCCAGAAATCGAAATGGCCACCAATGGATTCCAGGCGCGTGGCCTGATGTCGGGAGGAGTCGTTCATCAGCGCACCTTCAGTGTGGCCAAACCGACGAGCACGAGGATCACGGAGATGATCCAGAAGCGCACGATCACGCGCGGCTCCGGCCAGCCCTTGAGTTCAAAATGGTGGTGGATCGGCGCCATGCGGAACACGCGCTTGCCGGTCAACTTGAAGGACGCCACCTGGATCATCACCGAGAGCGTTTCGATGACGAAGATGCCGCCCATGATCACCAGCACCAGCTCCTGGCGCACGATCACCGCGATGGTGCCCAGCACCGCGCCCAGTGCCAGCGCGCCGATGTCGCCCATGAAGACCATGGCCGGATAGGTGTTGAACCAGAGGAAGCCCAGGCCCGCACCGGCGATCGCCGTGCAGATGATCACCAGCTCACCGGCGCCGGGCACCTGCGGGATCTGCAGGTAGTTGGAAAACACCACGTTGCCCGAGGCGTAGGCGAACACGCCCAGCGCGCAGGCCACCAGCACCGTCGGCATGATCGCCAGGCCATCCAGGCCGTCGGTCAGGTTGACCGCGTTGGAGAAGCCGACGATCCAGAAGTAGGCGATCGCCACGAAACCCACGCCGGCCAGCGGCAACGCCACCGCCTTGAACAGCGGAATGTAGAACGTGGTCGCTGCGGCCACGTCAGCGG
The DNA here is from genome assembly GCF_900109775.1 of Pseudoxanthomonas sp. GM95. Lineage (GTDB taxonomy): Bacteria > Pseudomonadota > Gammaproteobacteria > Xanthomonadales > Xanthomonadaceae > Pseudoxanthomonas_A. Next base: position 199,323 of record NZ_FOAX01000001.1, on the reverse strand, counting down.
TGTGCCACAGGAAGATGCCGGCGGCCAGGCCGAAGATCGACTGCAGCAGGTACTTCCAGCGTGACTTCAGCCCATTGGGATCGCGCTTGACGATCTTGATCCAGTCGTCGTACCAGCCGATCGCGCCGAAGGCGACCATCACCGCCAGCACCAGCCACACATAACGGTTGCGCAGGTCGCCCCACAGCATCACCGACAGGAACACCGTCATCAAGATCAGCGAGCCGCCCATGGTCGGCGTGCCGGCCTTGGAGAAATGGCTCTGCGGGCCATCGGTACGGATCGGCTGGCCGCCCTTGAACTGGGCCAAGCGACGGATCACCGCCGGGCCCAGCCACAGCGACAGGAACAACGACGTCAGCGCCGCCAGGATGCCGCGCAGCGTGAGGTAGTTGAACAGAGAGAACAGGCTCTCCAGCTGGGTGAGCCAGCGGGTGAGTTCAAGCAGCATGCGCGGTGCCTCCCGGAGATTGCGCGGGCGCAGCGGGAAGCAGCGCGGAAACGATGCGGTCCATGGCACTGCCACGGGAGCCCTTGACCAGCACGCGCACGTTGGCGGCCGGGTCGATGGTGTTCAGATCGGCGGCCAGCGTTTGCGCCAGCGCGGCATGGGTGTCGAACACCTGCGCACCGTCGCCGAAAGCCTTGGCCGCAGCAGCGCTGAGTTCGCCCAGCGCGTACAGGCGGGCGATGCCGGCCTGCTTGGCACGGGCACCGGCGGCGGCGTGCAGCGCAGCGCCTTCGGGTCCGAGTTCGCGCATGTCGCCCAGCACCAGCCAACCCTGCTTGGTCGACGCGGCCAGCGTGGTGATCGCCGCATCCAGCGACCCCGGATTGGCGTTGTAGCTGTCGTCCACCAGCACCGCGCCGCATGCCAGTGCATGGGCGACCTGGCGGCCGGCGACCGGGCGTGCCGCAGCCAGGCCTTCGGCGATCAGGGTCAGCGACACGCCGCAGCCCAGCGCCATGGCCGCGGCGGCCAGCGCGTTGCGCACGTTGTGGCGGCCCGGCAGCGCCAAGGTGATCTCGGCCTCGCCGTCGGGCGTGACCAGGGTGAAGCGCGAGCCTTCCGCGCCCGTCATCACCGCGCGGGCGCTGACTTCGGCACTGGATTCCAGGCCGAAGCGCAGCACGCGCCGGTCGCCAGCCAGGCCGACGAAGTATTCGGCGAAGGCGTCGTCGGCGTTGATCACCGCCACGCCATCGGCCGGCAGCGCGCGATAGATCGCGCCCTTGGTGTCGGCCACGCCCATCAGGCTGCCGAGGCGTTCCAGGTGCGCGGCGGCGATGTTGTTCACCAGCGACACGTCCGGGCGGGCGATGTCGGTCAGGTAGGCGATGTCGCCCGGCTTGCCGGCGCCCATCTCGTACACGGCGAACTCGGCCTGGTCCGGCGCCTCGATCACGGCCAGCGGCAGGCCGATCTCGTTGTTGCGATTGCCGGGGGTGAAATAGGTTTCGCCGGCGCGCTGCAGGATCGACAGCACCAGCGACTTGACGCTGGTCTTGCCGTTGCTGCCGGTGATGGCCACGACCTTGCCGCCGCGATCGCGCTGCAGGCCGGCGGCGATGTGCGCCAGGGCCAGTTGGGTGTCGGCGACGACGACCTGCGGCAGGTCGGAAGCGACCACGCGCTCGACCAGCAGCGCAGCTGCGCCGGCCTGGCTCGCCGCCTCGATGAAGTCATGGCCATCGAAACGCTCGCCGCGCAGCGCCACGTACAGGCTGCCGTTGCGCAACGCGCGCGTGTCGTTGGACACCGCTTCGACCGTGGTGTCTTCGCCATGCAGTTCGCCGCCGGCCAGATGTGCGATCAGCGAGAGCGGAAGCCGGTTCACCGCTTGGCCTCCAGTGCGATGCGCGCCTGCACGGTGTCATCGAAGGCGTGCTTGACGCCGCCGACATCCTGGTAAGGCTCGTGGCCCTTGCCGGCGATCAGGACGATGTCGCCGTCCTTCGCTTCACCGACCGCGCGGGCGATGGCCGCGGCGCGGTCGCGCTGCACGGCATAGACCGCATCGGCACTGAAGCCGGCGACGATGTCGGCCACGATCCTGTCGCCGTCTTCGGTGCGCGGGTTGTCATCGGTGACGATGACTGCATCGGCGTTCGCCTGCGCAATCGCGGCCATCTGCGGACGCTTGCCGGTGTCGCGATCGCCGCCGCAGCCGAACACGCAGATCAGGCGCCCGGCCACATGATCGCGCAGGCTGGTCAGCGCCTGCTCCAGCGCGTCCGGCGTGTGCGCGTAATCGATGACGACCAGCGGCTGGCCGTCGACGCCGCCGAGGCGGTTCATGCGGCCGTGGATCGGCTGCAGCTGTGACAGCGTCTGCGCGATCTGCGACGGGGCGTCGCCAGCGGCCTGCAGCACGCCGGCCACGGCCAGCAGGTTGTCGACGTTGAAGCGACCCAGCAGCGGCGAACGCACCGGATGGGTGGTCGCGCCGATCACCAGGTCGAAGCCGATGCCGGCGCCGTCGAGCACCACATCGCGCGCCTGCACGCTGGCACCCGCGGCGCCGTATGCGCTGACGCCCACCAGCTGCACGTCATCGGCCAGCGTGCCCGGCAACGTCGCGCCGAACGCGTCGTCCAGATTGACCACCGCGGCCTTCAGGCCCGGACGCTGGAACAGGCGCGCTTTCGCCGCGCCGTAGCTGACCATGTCGCCGTGGTAGTCCAGGTGATCGCGGGTGAGGTTGGTGAACACCGCCACGTCGAAGTGCACGCCGTCCACGCGGGTCTGCGCCAGTGCGTGCGAGCTGACTTCCATCGCCACGGCCTGTGCGCCGGCGTCGTGCAGCTGGGCCAGCAGCGCATGCAGCTGCAGCACCAGCGGCGTGGTGAAGCCGGTCGGCTGCACGTCGCCATACAGGCCCGCCCCGAGCGTGCCGATGCTGCCGCTGGTGGTGCCGCGCAGATGCCAGGCCTGGCTGAGCAGCTGCACGGTCGAGGTCTTGCCGTTGGTGCCGGTCACCCCGACCATCGTCATCTGCTGCGACGGGTGGCCGTAGAACGCATCGGCCATGTCGCCCAGGCGCTGGCGCAGGCCCGGCACGGCGATCGCATCGGCCGGTGCAGGCAGCGTCTCCGGTGCCGGCGGTTCAAACAGGATCGCGACCGCGCCCTGCGCGCGCGCCTGTTCGACGAAGCCCAGGCCGTGCCAGCTGGAGGCACTGTTGTCGACCGGACCGATCGCCACGAAGGCATCGCCGGCCCGCACGCTGCGGCTGTCCTGGGTCAGGCCGTGCACGACGACGCCCGCCGGGAGGGCGGGCACGTCAGGCAGCAGCGCGGACAGGGCCATCGCGCGGGTCATTCCAGACTCCTGGGCAGCGCCGGCTGCTCGGCCTTCGTCGGCACGGGCGCGGGCAGCGGCGTCGGCAGCGCGGCGACGGTTTTCGGCGCACGCTTGGGCGCTTGGGCGGCGCGCTTGGCTTCGTCGCGCGCCTGCGCGGCCATCCAGTTGTCCATGTCATCCGGCGGCACGTCCATCAGGCGCAGCGTGCCTTCCATGACGTTGTGGAACACCGGTGCCGACACCAGGCCGCCGTAATACTTGCCGGCCTGCGGATCCTTGATCACCGTCACCATGACGTAGCGCGGATGCGTGGCCGGCACCAGGCCGGCGAACAGCGCGTAGTAGTGGCCCGAGGCATAGCCGCCACCGGAGGCGACGCGCGCGGTACCGGTCTTGCCGGCGACGTGATAGCCCGGAATCGCAGCATCTTTCGCGCCGCCCTGGGTGACCACGGTTTCCATCATCGCGATGACCTGCTTGGTCACCGCGGCCGGCACGACCTGCACGGCATTCTCGTTGCGCATGCCCTTGACGAAAGTCGGCGTGACCAGCTCACCGCCGTTGCCGATGGTCGCGTAGGCCCGCGCGATCTGCAGCGGCGACACGCTCAGGCCGTAGCCGTAGGACATCGTGCTCTTGGTGCTGCCATACCAGCCCGGGCTGCCCGGCACCGGCAACGTGCCCGTCGCCTCGCCCGGGAAGCCGCTGTGCGGCTTGCTGCCGTAACCGAAGGCCTTGACCGTGTTGTAGAAGGTCTGGTCGGGCACCTTCGCCACGATCTTGGCCGCGCCCACATTGGAGCTGTGCGTGATCACACCGCCCACGGTCAGCACGCCGTTGTTGCGCGGCACATCGTGGATGGTGAAACCGCCCGGCAGCATCATCGAGCCCGGGTTGGTGTCGATCAGCGTCGCCGGCGTCACCACGCCTGCGGCCAGCGCCGTGGACACGGTCAGCGGCTTCATCGTCGAACCCGGCTCGACCAGGTCGGTCACCGCCCGGTTGCGATGCGCGTCCGGCTTGCCCAGGTCGGCGGCGTTGGGATTGAAGGTCGGCAGGTTGGCCATCGCCATGACTTCGCCGGTGGCCACGTCCAGGATCACCACCGAGCCGGCGGAGGCCTGATTCAGCTCCACGGCATTGCGCAACTCGCGCGTGGCCAGGTACTGGATGCGGCGATCGATGCTCAGGGTCAGGTCGTTGCCCGGCTGCGCGGGGCGCACCAGGTCGATGTTCTCGACGATGTGGCCGGCCTGGTCGCGGATGACCTTCTTCAGGCCCGGCTTGCCACGCAACCAGTCGTCGAAGGCCAGCTCCAGGCCTTCCTGGCCGCGGTCGTCGACGTTGGTGAAACCCAGGATGTGGGCCATCGCCTCACCCTGCGGGTAGAAGCGCTTGTACTCGCGCTGCGAATACACGCCCGGCACGTTGTGCGCGACGATCGCCTTGGCCGCATCGGGGTTGATGCGGCGCTTGAGGTACATGAATTCCTTGTCGGCCTTCTGGCTGACGCGGCGGGTCAGGCTTTCGACCGGCTCGCCCAGCGCCTGGGCCAGCTCGGGAAAGCGCTCCGGATTCTTCATCAGCTCTTTCGGATCGCACCACACCGACTCGACCGGCGAGGACACCGCCACCGGCTCGCCGTTGCGATCAGTGATCATGCCGCGCGAGGTGGGGATGGCGATCTCGCGCATGAAGCGCGCATCGCCTTCCTTCTGATAGAAGTCGCTGTTGATCAGCTGCACATACGCCGCGCGGCCGATCAGGCTGAACGAGCACAGCGCCAGCGTGCTGGTCACCAGCATCAGGCGATTGCGCAGGCTGAAGCGCGCGCGATTGCGGTTACGCGGCAGCGCGCCCTTGCGCTCGCCGTCGCGGCCCAGCACGCGATTGATGGCATCGCGCAGGTTCATGGCCGGATCACCACGACATCGGCCGACTCGGGCGACTTCATGCCCAGGCGATCGCGTGCGATCTGCTCGACGCGCGTGCTTTCTGCCACGGTCGCCTGCTCCAGCTGCAGGCGGCCGAATTCGATATTCAATTCGTCGCGCTCGCGGTCCAGCTTGTTGAGCTGGACGAACAGCACGCGATGCTGGTGGCGCGCGTACACCACGCCGATCGCGCTGGCGATGCTGGCCACGATCACGATCACCAGCAGGACGCGGGTCACGCCGCGTCCCTCAGCTTCTCGGCCACGCGCAGGACGGCGCTACGCGCGCGCGGATTGGTCGCGGTCTCGTCGGCGTCGGCGCGCGCGGCGTCGCTGATAATCTTCAGCGCAGGGGTGAAATCCTGCGCCACCGGCAAGCGACGGTTGCCGGCCGGCGCCTTGGCGTGACCGGCGATGAAGCGCTTGACGATGCGGTCTTCCAGCGAGTGGAAGCTGATCACCGCCAGGCGGCCGCCGACCTTGAGGCGCGACATCGCCGCTTCCAGGCCTGTTTCCAGGTCGGACAGCTCGCGATTGATGTGGATGCGGATGGCCTGGAAGCTGCGCGTGGCCGGATGGATCTTGTCCTTGCCGCGCGGCATCACGCTGGAAATCAGGTCAGCCAGCTGCGCGGTGCGCAGCAGCGGTGCCTCGGCACGCCGGGCGACGATGGTGCGCGCGATGCGACGGCTCATGCGCTCATCGCCGTAGTTGAACAGCACATCGGCGATCTCGGCCTCATCGGCGCGCGCCAGCCACTGCGCGGCGCTCTCGCCCGCGTCCGGATCCATGCGCATGTCCAGCGGACCGTCCTTGCCGAACGAGAAGCCGCGCTCGGCCACGTCCAGCTGCGGCGAAGACACACCCAGGTCCAGCAATACGCCATCCAGCCCATCGGCGGTGGCGTCCCACTGCGCCAGTTCGGCGAAGCTGCCGCGATACACCGACACGCGTGCATCACCGTCGAACACGGCGTGCGCATGGGCGATCGCTTCGGGGTCCTTGTCCATCAACAGCAGCCGGCCTCCCGGGCCGAGTTGTTCCAGCACGCCGCGCGCATGACCGCCGCGACCGAGCGTGCCGTCCAGATATGTGCCGTCCACCTTCACCTGCAGCCCTTCCATGCACTGCGCGAACATCACCGGGAGGTGGCCGGGCTGCGCGTCGGGGCGCATCCGGGCACCCACCGTCACAGCCTGAGTCCGAGCAGTTCCTCGCCCAGATCCTCGTCAGACAACGTCTGCTGGATCTGCGCGCGGTGCGCCTGCTCGCTCCAGAGTTCGAACTTGTCGTGCATGCCCAGCAGCACGGCCTTCTTCTCGATGCCGACCGCGCTGCGGTGGCTCGACGGAATGGTCACGCGGCCGTTGGCGTCGGGCTCCAGAAACTCGGCCGAACCCACCAGCTTCTGCTGCAGCATCCGCACGGTCTTCTTGACGTTGGGCATGGCCATGACTTCGTCACGGACCCGCTCCCACTCCGCCGGCGGATACAGCCACAGCGAACCGGCCTCGAACGGGTTGTAGGTCAGCACCAGGCGGTTGCCGCACTCACGCGCGACGAGGTCGCGGTAGACGGTGGGAACCGCCAACCTGCCCTTGTCATCAACCGTGATGGCGGTTTCGCCTTGGAACACGTCCCCTCGCCCTTCGAAATGCTGCACAACCAGCGATCATTGAACCACGAAAAACCACAGAAACCCCGGTTTTCCCTCTGGTGCCCACAGTAGCACCGGTCCAAAGGTTGTCAACAAGTGTCAGCAGGGGAAATCGCGTGCCGGATCAATAGCTTGCAGCGAACCTCACAGACTTGTTCAAACCTTATCCACAAGTTGCTGTTTCGTCTCAAATTTTGAGATTGGCCAGGGATTCAGTCGCGTGCAGGGGATGTGAAGTGACCCTTGTCACGGGACAGTCCGGGCCGGCGTCGCCACTGACGACTGCGCAAAAGCCCACGACAATGACGGCCATGTGCCTGGTCGCCCTTGCCTGGAAAACCCACCCGCGCTGGCGCCTGGTCCTGGCCGGCAACCGGGATGAATTTCATGCCCGTCCCACTGCCGCGCTGGCGGCCTGGCCGGAGGCGCCGGGCGTGCTGGCCGGCCGCGACCTGCAATCGGGCGGCAGCTGGATGGGCGCCGGCCCGGAGGGCCGGATCGCCGTGGTCACCAACGTGCGCGATCCGGGACTGGCCGCACCGCCGGGCGCGCCCTCGCGCGGCGCGCTGGTCGCCGGCTTCCTTGGCGATCAGGCGCCGGCAGCATCGGCGGCCACGCAGCAGGAGACGCAAGCCGGTCGTTTCGCCCCGTTCAACCTGCTGCTGGCCGACGCCGAGGACTGCCGATACATCGGCAACTGGCCGGCGCAGCTTCAGCGCGTGGTCCCGCCCGGTATCCACGGCATCTCCAATGGTCCGTTCGATGATCCCTGGCCCAAGACCCGCCGGCTCTGCACCGCGCTATCGGAGTGGCTGCAGGGCGACGCCGAGGATCCCGCGCCGCTCTGGCAGGCCCTGGCCAACGAACAGCTCGCCGTCGACGCAGACCTGCCCCACACCGGCGTGCCACTGGACCTGGAACGCCGGCTCTCGGCCACCTTCATCCGCGATGCCCGCTACGGCACGCGCGCCAGCACCGTGATTGCCATCGACCACGCCGGCCACGGCTGGATCGCTGAACGCCGCTTCGGCCCGGAGGGTCGATTCGACGGCGAGACGCGACTGGCGTTCTGAGCGGATCTGACCCAAGGACTCAACCGACTCACAAGATCGGCGGACTCGGTCTGCTCCGTGCCCAGCGCGAACACTCACATCGAGGATTGATCAGGTGCGGCAAAAACCGGCGCAGCAGAGCCCCCTTTGGTAAAGGGGGCGGCGAAGCCGCGGGGATTGGGCACGATGGCCTGGGGCCCACGTTTCGCATCGCGAAACGTGGGGCTTCATCGCGGATCGCGCGATGAAGCAGGTGGCGGAGCCGGCCTGTAAGCCGGGTTCTGTCGTGGACAGTCATTCCTCTAGGCGCATCGTCACCGATACGCTCAAGCAACCTACCCGGACCCGACGCGGGCAGCGCCATGAGGTCCCTATTCGGTCTTGCTCCCGGTGGGGTTTACCGTGCCGGTCTGTTACCAGACTCGCGGTGCGCTCTTACCGCACCATTTCACCCTTACCTGATCCCTTGCGGGCCATCGGCGGTATCTTTCTGTTGCACTGGCCGTCGGCTCGCGCCGCCCAGGCGTTACCTGGCACCGTGCCCTGTGGAGCCCGGACTTTCCTCGGCATTCTTTCGAATGACGCGACTGTCCGGCCGGCTCCGCCGATGCGAAGTCTACGCGATCCACACCGACGCAAACCGCACGGCAGTGCGCGCGCTAGCTTCCGTACAGCGCCTTGCGCGGCGCGCCAGTGATTTCGGCGGCGAGTTTTGCCGCAGTAGACGGCGGCAGGTGCTCCTTGAGCAGGGCGTGGACGCGGCGACCTTCGACCAGCTGCGCGTCGGCATCGGCGCCAGCGCCCTGCACCATCACCACGAACTCGCCCTTGCGCTGGTTCTCGTCGGCTTCCACCTGCACGAGCAGGCTGGCCAGATCCCCATCCAGCACGGTTTCGAACAGCTTGGTCAGCTCGCGCGCGATTGCTGCCGGACGCTGCGGGCCGAACGCGCCGACCAGGTCGGCCAGCGATTCGGCGATGCGATGCGAGGATTCGTAGAACACCAGGGTGCGCGGTTCGGCGGCCAGCGTGCGCAGCTGTTCGCGCCGGGCCGAGGCCTTGGCGGGAAGAAAGCCTTCAAACACGAAGCGGTCGCTCGGCAGCCCGGCCACGCTTAACGCGGCGATCGCCGCGCACGCACCCGGCACCGGACTGACCTTGATCCCGGCCGCACGCACCGCGCGCACCAGCCGATAGCCCGGATCGGAAACCAGCGGCGTGCCGGCGTCGGAGACCAGCGCCAGCGACTGGCCTTCCTGCAAGCGGCTGACGATGCGCGCGGCGATGGCATCCTCGTTGTGCTCGTGCAGCGCCACCAGCGGCGTGGACACGCCGAAGTGCGACAGCAGCTGGCCGGTGCGGCGGGTGTCCTCGGCGCAGATCGCGTCGACCCCGCGCAGGGTCTCCAGCGCCCGCGGCGTGAGATCGGACAGGTTGCCGATCGGCGTGGCGACGACGTGGAGTGTGGGGACGGCCATGGAAAGGGCACTCATGCGGCAAAGGGTAGAATCCTAGCCCGTTCCTCCAGACCGCCTTCGAACCGCCCATGGAAAAGCGCTCCGCCCCGCTGCTCGCCTCGGCCTGTTTGGCCCTGTTCCTGGCCGGTTGCGCCACCACCCAGGTTGGTGGCGGCAGCGCGACCGCCTCGCGCGCCGAGCAGAACGCCGCCTTCGCCCAGGCCAGCCAGCTGGCCGCGCAGCGCGCCGGGCTCACCGGCCAGGCGCTGAGCGAGAACACCCGCCAGATCCAGGCGCTGCTGGCCGGGCTGGACAACGCCACCCTGACCCGCGAGACCACCGGCCTGGCCGTGGGCGATCCGCTATATCCGCTGGCCGGCAACGTGATGCTGGAGCGCAACTTGCCGCTGCCGCGCCCGTTCGACCGCGGCAGCAAGTGGAATTTCGATGCCAACGGCCGCCCGCCGGCCGACCGCGACGGCTATCGCCCGCCGCTGAAACTGGCCGTGCTGTTGCCGCTGTCCGGGCCGATGGCCACCGCCGCCGGCCCGGTCCGCGACGGCCTGCTGGCCGGCTACTACGGCGAAACCCGCCGCCGCCCGGAAATCAAGTTCTACGACACCGCCAGCACCCCGGCCGATGCGACGAACGCCTACGCCCGCGCCGTCACCGATGGCGCCGAGATGGTGGTCGGCCCGCTCGGTCGTGAGCAGGTCGATGCGATCTTCCGCCAGGGCACCCTGAGCGTGCCGGTGCTGGCGCTCAACCGCGGCGAATCCGAAGTTCCCGACGGCGCGGCCAGCTTCTCGCTGGCGCCGGAGGCCGAAGGCGTCAGCGTCGCCGACTACCTGCTCAAGCTGGAGCGCAAGCGCGTGCTGGTGATCGGCGGCAGCGACGATAACGGGCGCCGGTCTTCCGATGCCTTCCGCAAGCGCTTCACTGAAGGCGGTGGCGCGGTGGCCGACGTGTTGACCGTCGGCGATGCGCCGGCCGATGTCTCGGCGCCGCTGATCGCCGCGGCGGCCAAGAACGTCGATGCGATCTTCCTGGCCGTGCGCGGCTCGACCGCGCGCGCCCTGACCCCGCAGCTGGCCCTGGCCGGGTTGGGCGGCAAGACCCGCGTCGGCACCTCGCTGCTGATCCAGGGCACCGGCAAGCCGGAAGAAGACAATGTGCTGGATGGCGTGATCTACCCGACCGAAGCCTGGTCAGCCAGCGGCGTCAAAGGCCTGCCGGCGCAGTCGATGGTCGCCGCCAACCTGCCTACCGCCCGCGGCGGCGCGGCGCGCCTGTTCGCCTTCGGCTACGACGCCTGGCTGCTCAGCGCCTACATGCAGAAGCTGACCGAAGGCACCACTGCCGACCTGCGCGGCGCCACCGGCACCTTGACCCTGGACGGCTTCGGCACGGTGCTGCGCGCGCCGGCCTGGGCCACCTTCAGCGGCGGCACGCCGGTGCCGATCTCCAGCGGCGGCTGAGCGCCTCCCTCCGTGGTGGAGCGGCAGACGCGCGGCGACGCGGCCGAAGCCGCGGCCCGCGCCATGCTGGAACGCGGCGGCCTGAGCTTCGTCGCCGCCAACGTCCGCTTCCGCGGCGGCGAACTCGATCTGGTGATGCGCGACCCGGCCGCGCGCGGCGGCGCCTGCCTAGTTTTCGTGGAAGTGCGCTATCGCGCCTCGCATGCCTTCGGCGGCGCCGCCGCCTCGGTCGATCACGGCAAGCGCCGCAAGCTGGTCCACGCCGCGCAGCTTTATCTCGCCCAGCATCCGCAATGGGCCAACCAGCCGTGCCGCTTCGACGTGGTCGAAGCGCAAGGTGATCCGGCGAAGCCGAAGACCAACTGGTTGCGCGATGCTTTTAGGGCTGACGAGGTGTGAGACTCATCCGGTCGAGCCATCCAGTCAATCGGCGCAACTGACGCCACAAGGCAGACCGGCTCGGAACTGCACGTCGATCATGGCGTCAGGCCAGCCTTGCACCGAAAATTCGACCACAAAGGTGCCTGGCTCATCCGTTACCGAGAAGCCATCAAGCTGCAGTGCGCCCTCGCTGGCGATGAACGCCTGTACCGAAGCATCGTCATCGGCATATTTCAGCGCCGAGGCGGCGATGGCCTCCACCTGCCCCAGCAGCGCCCTTGCCTCGCTCAAACCGGCCAGCGCCGGCGCCCGACGATCACCCGGCAAACCAATCAGCAGTTCGTTGCCCGCTCGATCACGACTTGCACAGACCCAGCGCCGGCCGCGAAAGACACAGCGCCCCAACTCCGGATCATCCACCTGCCTTGTCCTGCCGAACATGGCAATCCCCGCCCCCTTCAACCGAAATGATCGTACCCGGCGCGCGGCGGCAGCCACGGCGCGCCATCGGCATCCAGTGCCTGAACACCAGACCCGGCCACGACACGGCCGATGCGCGAACCTGCGACGCCGACGAAATCCAGTGCCTGCTGCACCTGGTCGGCACGCTGCGGCGAGGCGGTGAAGCACAGTTCGTAATCGTCGCCGCCGCTGGCCTGCCAGGCCCAGCGCACGTCGGGCTTGAAGCGCGCGAGTGCGCGCGAAACGGGCAGCTGGGAAAGCTGGATCTCGGCGCCAACACCGCTGCGCGTGCAGACATGGCCGAGATCGGCGAGCAGGCCATCGGACACATCGACGCAGGCCGAAGCCAGGCCCACCAGCGCGCGTCCGACCTCGACGCGCGGCGTCGGCCGATCCAAGCGCGCGCGCAGTGAGCGCTCGACCGCCGCACCGGAGAACATCGACTGCAAGGCCGCCGCCGCATCGCCCGGCGTGCCGGTGACCCAGACGTCGTCACCGACGCGCGCGCCATCGCGACGCAGCGCATGGCCGGCTTCGATATGGCCCATCGCGGTCACCGCGATCGACAGCGGACCGCGCGTGGTGTCGCCGCCGACCAGCGCGACGCCGTGCAGCGCGGCCAGTTCAAGAAATCCGTCGATAAAGCCATCGACCCAGCGCGGCTCCGCATTTGGCAGGGACAGCGACAGCGTGCACCAGGCCGGCTTGGCCCCCATCGCGGCGAGATCGGAGAGATTCACCGCCAGCGCCTTCCAGCCGATATCGGCCGGCGCGGTGTCCGCGGGGAAATGCACGCCCGCATTGAGCGTGTCGGCGGTGACCACCAGCTGCATGCAGGGCGGCACCGCCAGCAGCGCGGCGTCGTCGCCGATGCCCAGCGCCACGTCCTCGCGCAGCACCACGCGCGCACGGATGCGCGCGATCAGGTCGAACTCACCGGATGCGGACGCGCCGTTGGCCACGCCAGCAGACACCGCGCAGCGTCAGCGGCTGCGCGCGTTGGCCTCGGCCGGGCGCCATGCCAGCGCGGCGCGGTCCAGCACGCCGTTGACGTAGGTGTGGCCGTGCTCGGCGCCGAAGCGCTTGGCCGTCTCGATGGCCTCGTTGATGACCACGCGATACGGCACGTCCACGCGATTGCGCAGCTCGTAGGCGGCGATGCGCAGCACCGCACGCTCGATCTGGTCGACCTCGGCCACTTCACGGTCCAGGTGTGGCAGCAATGCTTCGTCCAGCTCCTTGCTGTGCGCCATCACACCGCGGACCAGATCCTCGAAATACTCCAGGTCGGCCACTTCGTGCGCCTGCTCGTGGGCGAACTGGGCGATCACGCCCTGGGTCGTGCCGCCGGCCATCTGCCAGGCGTAGACAGCCTGCAGCGCGCGGCGACGCGCCCGGGCACGCAGGACGGGATCGACGCCATCACCGCGACGCGGTCCGGGACGGTTCATGGCAGTTTCTCCAGCAGGTTGACCAGCTCGACCGCGGCCAGCGCGACCTCTTCGCCCTTGTTGCCGTGGCTGCCGCCAGCGCGGGCCTCGGCGTCCTCGGCCACTTCCACGGCCAGCACGCCGTTGAGCACCGGGATGCGCGAATCCAGCTGGACGCGCATCAGGCCCTCGGAACAGCCGTCGGCCACGTGCTCGTAATGGCGGGTGTCGCCGCGGATCACGCAACCCAGCGCCAGCACGGCGGCGTGGTGGCCGGCCTTGGCGATGCGCGCGGCCACCAGCGGGATCTCCCAGGCGCCGGGGACGCGGATCACGTCGACCTGGCTTTCGGCGATGCCGTTGCCGGCCAGTTCCTTGCGCGCGCCGGCCACGAGCGCATCGACGATGCGCGCGTTCCAGCGACTGGCGATGATCGCGAACCGTGCGCCGTCGGACACGCGCAGGTCGCCTTCGTAATGGGTCATCCGTCGGTACAGCCGAAAAAGGGTCGGTCAGTTTAGCGCGTGACGGCCGGATCGGCCGGCGGGAGGGTTTCCACCACTTCCAGGCCGAACCCGGACAGGCCCACTTGGCGGCGCGGCGTGCCCAGCACGCGCAGCTTGCCCAGGCCCAGATCCGAGAGGATCTGCGCCCCGGCGCCGTTGCGCCGCCACTGGCCCACGTCCTTGTCCTTGCCCGGCGGGCGCACCGGCGTCTCCTTGCGCAGGCGGGCCAGCAGGGCGTCGCCATCGCGCGGGGCCGACAGCACCACCATCACGCCCTGCCCTTCGGCGGCGATCGCCCGCAGGGCATCGGTGGAAGCCACGCCGAAATCGTCGCGGCGCCAGTGCAGCAGGTCGGCCAGCGGGTTTTCCACCTGCACGCGCACCAGGGTGGGCGTGGCGGCGTCCGGGGTGCCGCGGACCAGGGCGAAATGCAGGTCGTGGGCAATGCGGTCGCGGTAGGTCACCAGCTTGAACGGACCGAACTCGGTCTCGATCTCGCGCTCGTCCACGCGCTCGACCGTGTGCTCGGTGGCCAGGCGGTAGGCGATCAGATCGGCGATCGAGCCCATCTTCAGGCCGTGCTCGCGGGCGAAGACCTCCAGTTCCGGGCGACGCGCCATCGAGCCATCGGGGTTGAGGATCTCCACCAGCACGCCAGCCGGCTCCAGCCCGGCCAGCATCGCCAGGTCCACGCCCGCCTCGGTGTGGCCGGCGCGGGTCAGCACGCCGCCGGGCTGGGCGATCAGCGGAAAGATGTGGCCCGGCTGGTGCAGGTCAACCGGCTTGGCGTCGGGCTTGACCGCGGTGCGGATGGTATGGGCGCGGTCGTAGGCCGAAATGCCCGTGGTGACGCCTTCGGCCGCCTCGATGCTGACGGTGAAGTTGGTCTGGAACTGGGCCGTATTGGCCTGGACCATCGGCGCCAGGCCGAGCTGGCCGGCCCGCTCGCGGGTGAGCGGCAGGCACACCAGGCCGCGGCCGTGGGTGACCATGAAATTGATGTCCGACGGCTTGACCAGCTCGGCGGCCATGATCAGGTCGCCTTCGTTCTCGCGGTCCTCGTCATCGACGATGACGACCATGCGGCCCTGGCGGATGTCTTCCAGGAGTTCGGGGACGGGGGCGAAGTTCATGCCTGCGCTCCCTGTGCGCCCAGCAGGCGCTCGACGTAGCGCGCCACCAGGTCGATTTCCAGGTTCACCGCATCACCCACGTTGGTCTGGGCGAAGCGCGTGTTGGCGACGGTGTGCGGGATCAACGCGACTTCGAAGCCTTCGCCGTCGACCTCGTTGACGGTCAGGCTGGTGCCGTCGACGCAGATCGAGCCCTTCTTGGCGATGTACTTCAGCAGCGCGGCCGGCGCGGCGAAGCGCCAGCGCTGGGCGCGCGCATCATCGTGCACCGACAGCACGCGACCCAGGCCATCGACATGGCCGCTGACCAGATGGCCGCCGAGGCGATCGGTCGGGCGCATGGCGCGCTCCAGGTTCAGCGCGGCGCCGACCTGCAGGCCGCCCAGTGTGGTGAGCGAGAGCGTTTCGGTGGACGCATCGGCCTGGAAGCTGGTCGCGTCGAACGCGATCACGGTCAGGCAGACGCCGTTGACGGCAATGCTTTCGCCCAGCTGCACGGCCTCGAACGGCAGCGAGCCGACGTCGAAGGTGAAACGGGTATCGCCGCCGAGCGGCTGCGCGGCAGCCAGGCGGCCGACGCCTTCGATGATGCCGGTGAACATCAGCGCACCTCCGCGTGGGAGGCGGCACGTGCCGCGCGCGGCGCGGACGGGGACAACGGGAACAGCTGTGACATGGCTACGTTTCTCGCAAGGATCCAGAGCGAAAAACGCCACAAGGCAATGGCACGCGCACGACGCTACCGTCGTGGTGCGGGCCGTCTTCTTTCATCCGGACTTTCTGGCACCTGGTGAAAGGCACCAACCGTCGGCTCCGGCATCGGACCGGATCTGCTGACCTCCGGCGGGCATGACCACACCTGCCGGAGCGCTCGCGGGCTCGTGCGGACCTTGCAGCCTGCACCTACCGCCGGTGGGGAATCGCACCCCGCCCTGAAGACGTTTACGAATGCCGGCGAACCGACCCGCGCAGTCTACCAGCCACCACCAGCCCACTCGCAGACCGGAGCGTTGCGCGGCTGGCTTTCCGCGGAATTTTCATTAAGATTCCGGCCGCGATGGAGGAACCATCGCCAACAACGCCTGTCCGCAACGGACGGGTTCACAAGGACTCAGGGGAACATTTCCAATGCGCAAGACCTTTCTGGCCGCCGTTCTGGTCGCCATGCCCTTTGCCGCGTCCGCGGCAGACCTGCCGATGAGCTACACCTTTGTTGAAGCTGGCTACACCCAGGTCAAACTGGATGACGACTTTCTGGACGATCCGAGCCTCGACGGCGGTTACATCCGCGGATCGGTGGCGATCGCCGAATCGGCCTACGTCTTTGGCAGCTGGGCGCAGGCCAGCAAAACGTATCGCTACGACGGTCTCAAGCTGAAAGTCACGCTCGATCAGCCCGAGGCCGGCATCGGCTACCACATGCCGTTCACCGATCGCCTGGATTTCATCGCCGACCTGGCGTACGTCCGCTTGGGCGTCAAGGCGAAGGCGAGCTTGGATGGCGCGAGCGCCACCGAGAGCGATCACGTCAACGTTGGCCGCGTCAGCGCCGGCGTGCGCGGCAAGCCGTCGGCCCGGACCGAGCTGTGGCTGAAGGCCGGCTACTTCGACGGCAGCGATCTGGACGAAGGCAAGTTCGTCGGCACCTTCGGCGGCCAGGTCAGCTTCACCCAGACCTGGGGTCTGGTCGGCGAAGTGCAGGTCTACGACGGTGCGACGCAGGCGTCGGTCGGCGTGCGCGCCAGCTTCTAAGCAGGCATACGCAAGGCAATGAAAGAACGGGCCCGATGGGCCCGTTCTTTTTTGCGGACTTCAGCCCGCGGGCCGCAGCAGCAAGCGCAGGTCCTGGCCGATGCGGCGCTCGTCGACCACGCGCAGGTGCTGCTGTTCGGTCAGGGCGGCGATGTTGAGGTGCGACAGCAGCGGGCGGGCGCTGTCGCCGAGCAGGGTCGGGGCGACGTAGAGCAGCAGTTCGTCGACCAGGCCGGCGGCGACCAGTTCGCCGGACAGCGTGGCGCCAGCTTCAATCTGAATCTCGCAGATACGGTGCTGGGCCAGCGTCGCCAGCACGGCGCGCAGGTCCAGCCGGCCGCCGGCCAGCGGGACTTCCTGGTAGCGGACGTTGTCGTGGTCGGCGATGCGGGTCGGCATCGGGCCGTGCAGGTACAACGTCGGCGCCTCACCCTCCTGCACGCGGGTGTGGGCCAAGCTGGACAGCGTGGCATCCAGCACCACGCGCAACGGCGGCAGGAAAGGCTGGTCTTCTTCCGGCCGCGCGGTCAGCGAAGGATCATCGGCGATCACCGTGCGCGCGCCGGTGACGATGGCGCCGGCCCGCGCGCGCCAGCGCTGCACGTCCGCGCGCGCGGACGCGCCGGTGATCCACTTGGACTCGCCGCTGGCCATCGCAGTGCGCGCATCAAGGCTGGCGCCCAGCTTCACGCGCACCCACGGCCGGCCGCGGACCACGTGCGAGATGAAGCCGCGATTGAGCTCGCGCACCTGCGCTTCCAGCAGGCCGACCTGCACGGCGATGCCGGCGGCATGAAGCTTCTCGAAACCGGCACCATCGACCTGCGGGAACGGGTCGCGCATCGCCGCCACCACGCGGCTGACGCCTGCAGCGACCAGCGCCTCGGCGCACGGGCCGGTGCGCCCGGTATGTGCGCACGGCTCCAGGGTCACGTAGGCGGTGGCGCCGCGCGCACGTTCGCCAGCCTGGCGCAGGGCGAAGACTTCCGCGTGCGGCTGGCCGGCGTACTGATGGAAGCCCTCGCCCACCACCGCGTCGCCGTAGGCGATGACGCAGCCGACCATCGGGTTGGGCTTGGCGGTCCAGGCACCGCGCTCGGCCAGGCGCAGCGCGCGCGCCATGTGGACGTGATCGGTGGCGGAAAACTCAGACATGGGCAGATCCCGGTTCGATGGCCATCACCACCACGTGCAACAGGCCAAGCGGCAAACGGTCGATGGGCGTCCAGCCCAGACGCGCGTAGTACGGCACCAGCGCGTCCTGACAGTACAGGTGCAGGCGCGGCACGCCCAGCGCTGCAGCCGCTTCCACACAGCGCTGCACCAGCGCGGCGCCGGTGCCCGCGGCGCGCGCTTCAGGCCGCACATAGAGCGAGGCCAGCCATGGCGTGTACTGGTCGATGCGCGCGTCGTCGTTGGCCAGCAGGCTGACCGAGCCGCGCCAGGCGTCGCCGTCCAGTGCAATCCACGTGGTGGGAATGACATCCCCCGCATCGTGTGCAGCCAGTTCGGCCAAGGCCTGGTCCAGCGTCCAGTCCGGCAACAGCCCGCCGAAGGCCTGCAGGTGGGCCTGGGCCAGCGATGTCAGGTGCTGCGGATGCTCGCAGAGCGGCGCGATCTGCACGACGGCGCGGATCAGCGCTTCTTGGTCTTGTCGCCCGGCTTGCCGAACGGCAGCACTTCACCGCCGAGCAGCGGCAGCTGGTCCTCGCCGGGCAGGTCGCGCTCCAGGCGGTCCAGTTCCTCGCGGAAGTCGGCCACGTCCTCGAAGCTGCGATACACCGAGGCATAGCGCACGAAGGCCACATGGTCGAGCTTGCGCAGCTCGGCCATCACGAACTCACCCACGCGGCGCGACGGCAGCTCGCGCTCGGTGGTGCGGCGCAGCTGCTGCACCACCGCACGCACAGAGGCCTCGATCTGCTCTTCGGACACCGCGCGCTTGTGTAGGGCGCGGTCGAAACTCTGGCGAAGCTTGCGTGCGTCGAAGACATCGCGGCGGCCGTCGGACTTGATCACTGCCGGCAGCTTCAGCTCGATGGTTTCCAGCGTGCTGAAGCGCTCGCCACAGGCTTCGCATTCGCGACGCCGGCGGATGGTCGCCCCGTCTTCGGACACGCGCGAGTCGATCACGCGGGTGTCGCTGTTCTGACAGAAGGGGCAATGCATGTCAGTGGACCTGACTCAGCCGTAGACCGGGAACTTCTTGCACTGCGCGGTGACCTTCTCGCGCACCGCCGCCAGCACCGATTCATCGCTGGGGGCGTCGAGCACGTCGGCGATCCAGTTGGCCAGCTCGATCGTGTCGGCTTCCTGGTAGCCGCGCGTGGTGATCGCCGGCGTGCCCAGGCGCAGGCCCGAGGTCACGAACGGCGAGCGCGGATCGCCGGGCACCGAGTTCTTGTTGGTGGTGATGTGGGCCTTGCCCAGCGCGGCCTCCGCGTCCTTGCCGGACACGTCCTTGCCGATCATGTCCACCAGCATCAGGTGGTTCTGGGTGCCGCCGGAGACGATCTTGTAACCGCGCGCGATCAGGGTGTTGGCCATCGCCTGGGCGTTCTTCACTACCTGGGCCTGGTAGGCCTTGAAGCCCGGCTCCAGCGCTTCCTTGAAGGCCACGGCCTTGGCCGCGATGACGTGCATCAGCGGGCCGCCCTGGATGCCGGGGAACACGATCGACTGCAGCTTCTTCTCGATCTCTTCGCCGGCGCCCTTGGCGATGATGATGCCGCCGCGCGGGCCGCGCAGGGTCTTGTGGGTGGTCGAGGTGACCACGTGCGCGTGTTCCAGCGGGCTCGGATACACGCCGGCGGCGACCAGGCCGGCCACGTGCGCCATGTCCACGAACAGGTAGGCGCCAACCTTGTCGGCGATGGCGCGGAAGCGCGCCCAGTCCACCACCTGCGAATACGCGCTGAAGCCGGCCACGACCATCTTCGGCTTGTGTTCCAGCGCCAGGCGCTCGACTTCGTCGTAATCGATCAGGCCGGCCTCGTTCACGCCGTATTGGATGGCGTTGAACAGCTTGCCCGACGCGTTGACCTTGGCCCCGTGGGTCAAGTGGCCGCCGTGGGCCAGCGACATGCCCAGGATGGTGTCACCCGGCTGCAGCAGGGCGAAGTACACGGCCTGGTTGGCCTGCGAGCCGCTGTGCGGCTGCACGTTGGCGTAATCGGCGCCGAAGAGTTCCTTCAGGCGCTCGATCGCCAGCTTCTCGGCGATGTCCACGAACTCGCAGCCGCCGTAGTAGCGCTTGCCCGGATAGCCTTCGGCGTACTTGTTGGTCAGCTGGCTGCCCTGGGCCTCCATGACGGCCGGGCTGGTGTAGTTCTCGCTGGCGATCAGCTCGACGTGATCCTCTTGGCGCTGCGCTTCGGCGGCGATGGCCTTGGCCAGCTCGGGGTCATAGCTTTCGATACGGACGTCACGCGGGAACATGGGGTCTCCGGGAAATGCTGTGGGCAGGTCGGCAGGCCAGCGCGACGTGCAGCCGCGGGGCCAACGGGGTTGCGGATTGTAAGCCTTCCGGGCGTTCTTCCACCAAATTACCCCGGCCCAGGCACTAACCGAGGCGCGCGGGTCACACGGCCCGCCGGCAGGACAAAAGAAAAAAGCGCCTCCGGAGGAGGCGCCTTTTCAGACCTTCTATCCGCTGCGGCTTAATGGTTCAGCAGCAGGTCGGTGATGATGCCCGTGGCGATGGCGACCATGATCAGGTTGCCGCGGTCATCGCGCACCCAGTGGTAGCCGCGCGGCGGCTGGCGCACGTGGTAGCGACCATAGTCATTGATCACGACCGTACGACCACCGTAGTAGTTGTTGTAGCGGTAGCCGCGTTCATAGGCATACGGGCGATAGACCGGGCGCGGGGCCGGACGGTAGTAGTTGCGCTCCACCACCACCGGGCGGCGATAGCCGTCGCGGTACCCGTCGCGGTAGGCCTCGCGGCGATCGCGGCGGTCGTCCCGACGATCGTCGTGGCGATCATGGCGGTCGTCCCAACCATGGCGGCCGCGGTCGTGGTGATCACGGTCGTCTGCCATGGCCGGCGCTGCTGCCAGCGACATGGCGAGGACAGGAATGCTCAGCAGGGAAAGAATCGTGCGTTTCATGGCGTGGCGTCTCCGTAACGTGGTGTCACGATGCAGATGATGCGCTGCCGGGGTGAACGCAAACTGGCTGGAAACGGTTTACAAAAGTTCCGTTAATGCTGGGGAATGCCCCCTGTTCAGTTTCGCGGCCTCGTATCGGCGGACTTGGCGCCGCCGCTATAATGGGCGATCCCTTTTCACTGCCCTCCTCGCTGCGCTGCAGCCGCGGTCGGCAGGCTGCGCCCACGCCGGAGACCCCATGTCGCAATACATCTACACCATGAATCGCGTGTCCAAGGTGGTCCCGCCCAAGCGGCAGATCATCAAGGACATCTCGCTGAGCTTCTTCCCCGGCGCCAAGATCGGCCTGCTGGGCCTGAACGGCGCGGGCAAGTCGACGGTGCTGAAGATCATGGCCGGTGTGGACACCGATTTCGAGGGCGAGGCCCGCCCGCAGCCGGGCATCAAGGTCGGCTACCTGGCGCAGGAACCCGAGCTCAACCCCGAGCACACCGTGCGCGAGGCCGTGGAAGAAGGCGTGGGCGAGGTGCTGCAGGCCCAGGCCGCGCTGGACCGCGTGTATGACGCCTATGCCGAGGAAGGCGCCGATTTCGACGCGCTGGCCAAGGAACAGGAGCGCCTGGAGGCGATCCTGGCCGCCGGCGACGCCAGCACCCTGGAGCAGCAGCTGGACATCGCCGCCGACGCGCTGCGCCTGCCGCCGTGGGAGGCCATCGTCGGCAAACTGTCCGGTGGTGAGAAGCGCCGCGTCGCGCTGTGCCGCCTGCTGCTGCAGAAGCCGGACATGCTGCTGCTCGACGAACCGACCAACCACCTCGACGCCGAGTCGGTCGAGTGGCTGGAGCAGTTCCTGGCCCGCTACACCGGCACCGTGGTGGCCGTCACCCATGACCGCTACTTCCTGGACAACGCCGCCGAGTGGATCCTGGAACTGGACCGCGGCCGCGGCATTCCGTGGAAGGGCAACTACACCGACTGGCTGATGCAGAAGGAAGACCGCCTCAAGCAGGAAGACAACCAGGAAAAGGCCCGCCAGAAGGCGATCCAGAAGGAACTGGAGTGGTCGCGCCAGAACGCCAAGGGCGGCCGCACCAAGGGCAAGGCCCGTCTGGCCCGCCTGGAAGAGCTGCAGTCGGTGGACTACCAGAAGCGCAACGAGACCAATGAAATCTTCATCCCGCCGGGCGAGCGCCTGGGCAATGCGGTGATGGAGTTCAAGAACGTCTCCAAGAAGTTCGGCGACCGCCTGCTGTTCGACAACCTGAGTTTCTTGGTCCCGGGCGGCGCGATCGTCGGCATCATCGGCCCCAACGGCGCCGGCAAGTCGACCCTGTTCAAGATGATCACCGGCCAGGAAAAGCCCGACACCGGCGAAATCATTGTCGGCCCCAGCGTGCAGCTGTCCTACGTGGACCAGAGCCGCGACGCGCTGGAAGGCAACCACAACGTTTTCCAGGAAATCGCGGGCGGCCTGGACATCCTCAACATCAACGGCATCGAGATCCAGTCGCGTGCCTACATCGGCCGCTTCAACTTCAAGGGCCAGGACCAGCAGAAGCTGGTCGGTTCGCTGTCAGGTGGTGAACGCGGCCGCCTGCACATGGCCAAGACGCTGCTGCAGGGCGGCAACGTGCTGCTGCTCGACGAACCGTCCAACGACCTGGACATCGAAACCCTGCGCGCGCTGGAAGACGCGCTGCTGGAGTTCCCGGGCAACACCTTCGTCATCAGCCATGACCGCTGGTTCCTGGACCGCATCGCCACGCACATCCTGGCGTTCGAAGGTGACTCGCACGTGGAGTTCTTCCAGGGCAACTACCGCGAGTACGAGGAAGACAAGAAGCGCCGCCTGGGCGACGCCGCCGGTCCGACCCGCCTGCGCTTCAAGGCGTTGAAGTGATGACTTGGCGCGCCTGCTAAAGCAGGCGCCTTTGCCAAGCCCGGCGGAGGCATGCCTCCGCCATCCCCGCGCAGGCGGGGATCCAGGGACTTTGCCTTTCTGTTTTACGAAAACAAAAAGCCCCGCGAGAGCGGGGCTTTTTCATTCCACCAGCAGCGCCGTATCAAATCAGCTTGGTCGCATTGTCGAGCACGTAATCGCAGGCCTTGTCCTTGACCTTGCCCGACACCGATTCCAGGTTGAAGGACTTGCCGCCATCGCCCTTGAGCAGGCCCATCGCGCCGCTCTTGTAGTCCGGCGACTGCTCGGCCTGCTGCGGGCTGCCCAGGCCGTACTTGGACATCAGCTTGTCCTTGACCGAGGTCACCGCGTTGGCGCTGAGATATTTGCGCTGCACGCAGTACTGCAGCACGCCCGCGGCATTGCCGGCGGTGTTGCCGCTCATGGCCGGCATCGACAGGCCGCCGAGCGCACCCAGCGCGCTGCTGCCCTGCCCGCTGGATTGCGTGGACTGGCTGGACTGCTGGCTCTTGAGCATGTCCTTGAAGCTCTGCGCCTGCGCGGTGGCGCAGACGCCCAACGCGGCGATCAGCACGCTGGTCCGCAGGAGATTGGAAGTCATCATCACGGCGCCCACCTGTCACGAGGAAGATGCGCGCAGGCTAACAGCCCCGCATGACGCGAGCACGCCGCCCATCGCAGAACGCGGCGCTCACTTGCCCGCGCCAAGCTCCGGAAACAGCACATCGGTAAAGCCGAAGGTGCTGAAATCCTTGATCCGCGAGGGATACAGGATGCCGTCCAGGTGATCGACCTCGTGCTGCACCACGCGTGCGTGGAAGCCTTCAGCGATCTGGTCCACGCGCTGGCCTTCCGCATTCCAGCCGGTGTAGCGGATGCGCTTGAAACGCGGGATCACCGCGCGCAGGCCGGGAATGGAAAGACAACCCTCCCAGCCATCTTCCAGCTCATCGGAGAGCGGCTCGATCACCGGGTTGAACAGCGCTGTGCGCGGCACGGCCGGCGCATCGGGATAGCGCGGGTTCTGCTCGAAGCCGAACACGATCACCCGCTTGCTCACCGCCACCTGCGGCGCGGCCAGGCCGACGCCATTGGCCTGCACCATCGTCTGGAACATGTCATCGACCAGGTCGCGCAGTTCGCCGGTGGCGAAGTGTTCGACCGGCTCGGCCAGCTGCAGCAGCACGGGCTCGCCCATGCGCACGATGTCTCGGATCATGCCGCCATCTCCTCGGGTGGCAGGCCGAACACCTGCCGCAGGTAACGCACGTAGGCCGGATCGTCGCACATGCTCTTGCCCGGCGAGTCGGACAGCTTGGCCACGGGCTGGCCGTTGCAACGCGTCATCTTGATGACGATGTTCAGCGCCTTGGGGCCCAGGTCGTTGGTGAGGTTGGTGCCGATGCCGAAGGCCAGGCGGCAGCGTCCGTGGAAGTGCGCGTACAGCTGCGCCACCTTTTCCACATCCAGGCCATCGCTGAAGACCAGCGACTTGGCCGACGGATCGACGCGGTTGGCCACCAGGTGCGCCAGCATCCGCTCGCCCCAGGCGAAGGGATCGCCCGAGTCGTGGCGCATCCCGTCGAACAGCTTGCAGAAGTACATGTCGTAGTCACGCAGGAACGCATCGGTACCGACGACATCGCTGAGCGCGATGCCCAGGTCGCCGCGATACTCGCGCGCCCAGGCTTCCAGCGCAGCCGCCTGTGCATCGCGCAGGCGCGGGCCCAGCGCCTGGAAGGCCTGCAGCCACTCGTGCGCCATCGTGCCCAGCGGCGTCATGCCGTATTGGCGGGCGAAGTGCACATTGCTCGTCCCGACGAACTGCGCGCCCAGCCCGTCGCGCAGGCGCGGCAGCATCTGTGCGTGCCAGGCGCGCGAGTAGCGCCGGCGCGTGCCGTAATCGGCGATCGCGCAGCCAGCCGCGTCGGGGATTGCGCGCAGGCGTTCGATCTTGGCGTCGAGCCGGCGCGCGCCCTCTTCCAGATCGCCCTGCCCCAGCGCGTCGAAGTAGACCTCGTTGATGATCGCCAGCAATGGCACTTCGAACAGGATTGTGTGCAGCCACGGGCCTTCGATTTCCAGTTCGATCTCGCCCGGCACTTCGGTCGACGCCTTGAGCGAGACGTACTTGCGATCGAAGTGGAACAGGCCGAGGAAGTCGACGAAATCCGGCTTGATGAAACGCAGGCTGCGCAGGTAATCCAGCTCGCCCGGCGTGAAGCGCAGCGTGCACAGCGCATCGATCTCGTCGGAGATCCGGCCCAGGTGCGCAGCCAGGTCGATGCCCGGCGTGCGGCACTTGAACCGGTACTGCACCTGCGCGGCCGGGTACTGATGCAGCACCGCCTGCATCATCGTGAACTTGTACAGATCGGTGTCGAGCAGCGAGGGAATGATCATGGCCCGATTATGCGCGCCGCCCAGACGGCCGCGCATCACGGCCAGCGCTCAGCGCAGCAGACGCACCGTTGCGGCCATGACGAAGTGCGCCCAGATCACACCCCACACGCCGATGCGCGTGGGCAGCGCGCGATGCGACGCCTCGAACTTGCGGAAGTAGCGCCACAGGCCGCGATGCTTGTGCCATTCCACGAACAGCGGCCGGGAACGGCTGGACACGCCGCGGATGTGCAGCACGCACACATCGTTGGCCACCGCCACGCGCGTGCCGGCCACGCGCGCACGCCGGCACAGGTCCAGGTCCTCGGCGTGCAGGCGGTAACCGGTGTCGAAGCCGCCCAGCGCGTTGAACCGTTCGCGGGCGATGAACATCAATGCGCCGGACACCGCTTCGACTTCCTGCACGCGCTGCCCCGCTTCGCGCGGCACGCCCAGCTGGCCGCGCCCGGGCGCGCGCAGCATTGCGCCGAAGTCCGGATCGCGCCGCCGCGCGGCCGCATCGGACTGGCCTTCCTCGTCGACCAACTCCACGCCCAGCAGCACCGGCGCGTGGGCCTGCGCATGCGCGCGCAGACGCAGCAGCGTGTCGGCTTCGACCATCAGGTCCGGATTGACAAAGGCCAGCCACGGCGCCGACGAATCGGCCGCACCCTGGTTACAGCCCACCGAGAAGCCGGGGTTGTCCGGATTGCCGATGAAGTGCACGCGCGGGTCGCGCGCCGCATGGCGCTGGACCAGCTCCAGCGTGCCGTCGTCCGAGGCATTGTCGACCACGCGTATCTGCACGACGCCCTGCGCCGCGCGCAGCCGGGTCAGGCAGGCATCGATGGTCGAGGCACTCTGGTGGGTCACCACCACCGCGGCGATGCCGCCGCCTTCAGCCGAAGAGTTCACGCTGCAATTCCGTTCCAGCCTGCGCATGGCAGGCGTCAAGGCGGGCACGCACCTCGTGCAGGGGGTCGTCCATGAGGAAGCGCGCCAGGCGCGCGTTCCAGTCCGGCCAGCGCGTGGCCAGCGCATCCATGTCGCCATCGCCCGGGCCGCCTTCGCCACCGCGCGCGACAAAGGCGGTGTCGCACAGCACGTTGCGCCAGCCCAGTCCGGACAAGCGCAACGAAAGATCGATCAACGCCGCGTACCAGCTTTGGTAGCTGTGCGGGTCAAGCCCGCCAGCACGTGCACGCGCACGACCGCGCAGTGCCACCGCGTGGCTGACGGCGGCCGGCAGTTCGGGATAGGTCGCCGGCATCGCCGCGCAGGCCTGCGCGGTGCGCTGCGGATCGGCCGGCGGCGGCGAGACTTCGCCCAGGCGCGGCCACGCAGCCGACTCACCGGCGTTGCACCACGGCGTGGCGGTGGCAATGGACGCATCGCCGGCGAAGCACGCACTGAGCTGCGTCAGCCAGCCCGCCAGCGGCTGTGCATCGGGCGCCAGCACCACCACGTCGATGCCGGCGCAGGCAGCGAGCATTTCATCCAGGTGCGCGACCTCGCCCAACGGCACCGGCCGACGGGTGTAGTCGGCCTTGAGCTTTGTACTGGCCAGCCAGCGTTCGATCAGCGCGCGGCCACGCGGCCCGCTCTGCGCGTCATCGGCCAGCCAGACCTGGGTGCCGGCCGGCGTGCTGGCTTCCAGGGCAGCCAGGCACGCGTCCAGCGCCTCGTCGTCCACGCCGACGGGCAGCAGGACGACAGGCGATGCAGCGGAGGACGTTTGGCTCACTTGCCCTGCGATGGCTTCAACGGTTCCATCGCACGGAACCGCTGGCTGTATTCGTCGGTGAGGTTCCGCGCTTCCTGCGGATTGCGCACGATGGTGGGGGTGAGCAGGATGATGACTTCGTTGCGCCCTGTGTTCTGGGTCTTGCGGCCGAACAGCGCACCCACCCAGGGAATCCGGCTCAAGCCCGGCACACCCGACGAGCCGTTGCTTGTGGTGTCGCTGATCAGGCCCGCCAGCATCACGGTGTCGCCGGCCTGGACTGCTGCTTCTGTCTTCATGCGGCGACTATTGATGCGCACATTGCCGTTTTCATCCGGCTCGTCGCCCGGCGAGCTCACTTCCTGCACGATATCCATGAACACCATGCCGTCCCGCGTGACGCGGGGGCGCACCTTCAACGACACGCCGGTATCGATGTACTGCACCTGGCTGTAGGTGGCGGTGGTCGTGCCGGTATCGACGGAGACCGATGAAATCGGAATGCGGCTACCGACATTGAGCGTAGCTTCGGCGTTGTTGCGCACGAAGATCGAGGGCGTCTGCAGCAGGCGCACGTCGGTAACTTCATCCAAGGCCGAAATAACTGCTGCTGCGTTCTTCCCCAGGAAGGTCCAGCCCACGCCACCACTGCCGACCTGGCCAGCAATGTCGCCCCAGATCTGGCGCCCCACCGCGCTGGGAAGGCCCGCGCCATTGCCGATCACGCTTGTAGCGGTGCCGGAAAGCGGCGCGTTCACCGCCTGCTCGAAATACCAGTTAACGCCGTAGCTGAGCTCGCCAGTGAGGTTGACTTCGGCGACCTGCGCTTCGATATGCACCTGCATCGGCATGACATCGAGCCTGTCGATGACGTCCTTGATCGAGCGCCACGCATTACCGCTGGCACGCACCAGCAATGAATTGGTTTCTTCCACGGCCGCAACGCCGACCTTGCTGCCTTCCACCTCAAGCTGGACGGCGCCATTGCCGTTGCGCGCGCGATCCAACTGGAGCGAGGCGCCGCCGTTCCCTGTGCTGGACGACCCACCGAGGCTGCTGTCGCTCAAGCCACCCATTGACGAATCGTTGGACGAATTGTTACCGGATCCAAAACTGAAGCTGCTATCACGCCCATCCAGACCACTGTCACTCAGCGAGCCACCGGCGGCACCGGGTGCCAGCGACACGTTCGAGCCGCTGCTGTTGCTGTTACGTCCACCGCTGCCGAAGACCTCGGCCAAGCGGTCCGCCAGATCCCGCGCCTTGATGTATTTCAACTCGTACGAAAACAGGCGCGGCGTGTCGCCGGCGTTGTCGATGCGTTCCAGCCAGTCCTGGATCTGGTCCAGGTAGGACGCCTGCGGGGTGATGACCATCACCGCGTTGGAGCCTTCCAGCGGCATGAAGCGGAACATGCCGGCGCTGGGCGTCTTGCTGTTCTCGCCGAAGACTTTCTCAAGATCGGCCACGACCTTGGTGGCCTGCCCGGTCTCCAGCGGGAACACGCCCACCGACATGCCCGAGAGCCAATCCACGTCGAAGATCTGGATGGTGCGCAGGTAGTTTTCCAGCTCGCTGCGCGAGCCGCTGATGGTGATGATGTTGCGGGTGGGATCGGTGCCAATGACGGCGTTGCTGCGCGCGTATGGCTCCAGGATCTTCTTCATCTCGTTGGCGGCGATGAAGCGCAGCGGCACCACCCGCACCTCGTAACCACGCGCGTTGCCGGCATCGCCCGAACGCGGCGCGACCGTACCCTGCAGCGCCTGGTCGGCCGGGACGATGTTGTAGCGGCCGTCGGCGTAGACCATGCGCGCGTTGTTCCAGCTCAGCACCTGCTCCAGCAGCGACAGCGCCTGCGCCGGCGAGACCGCGTGCGGCGTGGCCAACGTCACCGTGCCCTGCACACCGGGCGCGATCACGTAGTTCTGGCCCAGCATGTCGCTCAGGATCGCCTTGACCACGGCCGGCAGCGACTCGCCCTCGAAGTTGAACGTCGCGCTGCCGTTGGTGCCGCCGGACAGCGCGGGCGGCGCGGCCGCGGCGGCGCTGCGGTTGATCACCTGGCCGCTGCCGCGCCGGATCTGCGCCTGCGGGCCGGCCTGCGGCGCCTCGGCCGATTCCAGCGGCGAAGTCTGCGCCGCGCCTGCGGCGGCTTCCGGATTGGCGGGATTGCCGCGGCGTTGCACTTCGGGCACCGGCGCGGTGGCGCAACCGGCCAACAGACCCAGCAGGACACTCAAAAGAAAGGCGTTGCGTGACGTCATGTCTTCACTCTACTTGGTGTTTCCCGGGGCGCCGGAATTCTGTTGTTCGCGCATCTGCCGGCGGCGCGCTTCGATGCGCTCACGGATCGCCTGCATCTGCTGCTCGGTCGTCTGTGGTGCCTGCGCGGGTGGCGCCGGATCGGCCGCGTCGGCCGAGGGCGGTGCACCGCGGCCCTGGGTGTCGGATGGCGACGGCCGCTCGCGCGGCGGCGTGTTGCCGCTGCGCGCCGGTGGCGGCGGGATCGGCGGCGTGGCCGCTTGCGCGGCGCCGTTCTGCTGCGAGGCCAACTGGGTCGGTGGTTCGCCACCCTGGCCGTCGAACACGCGCAACTCCAGCGTGCGCTGGCCTTCGGGGCCTTCGAAGATGGCGCGGCGCGGTTCCAGCTCGGCCAGGCGCCAACCCGGCGAGGCCGCCGGCGATTCGCCCACCTTCACCCGCACGGCCGAGGCCGGGCCGCCTTCGCCCGGCGACTGCAGGATCGCCAACCGCACGCGCGGGGTGATCAGCACGCTGGTCAGCACGTAATCGAAGCCCTTGCTGGCCTGCTCGCCGCCCTGGCCCTCCAGGTAGAACGGATGCGGCTGGCGGTCGGAGGCGAACACCGGCCGGCGGCTGATTTCCGAATACTGCTCCAGCGGCCCCAACCGCTCGGGCGCCGGCGCGGGCAGCGCGGGCAAGGCCTGGACCAGGCCGGGGTCATCGGGCAGCGGCACGATCCGGCGGCCCATCCCGGCCAGCGCCAGTACCGCGGTCAGCACCGCCCAGCCGGCCAGGGCCAGCAGTAGCCAGGTGCGCGGGCCGAGGGTTTCACTGCGCACGGGCACCCCCACGCGCGGGCGTCGGCGCGGCCGGCGACGGCTTGAGATAACCGGACAGGTCGAAGCTGACGTTCAACCCGCCGCTCTGGTCTTCGGCCTGTGGCGTGCGGAAGTTGAAGCTCTGCGCCAGGATGTTGAGGTTATCCACGAACAGCCGCGGGCTGCCCGATTCCAGCGCGTGCAGCACGGCGGCCGTCTCCGGCACGCCGCAACGCAGGGTCACCTGCACCACCACGCGCGGGAAGCGCTCGCCGCCGCCGGCCGGGAACGGCGAGCGGTTGGTGATGGCGCAGCTGCGGTTGCCGGGGCTGGCCTGGCCGACCACGGTTTCCAGGCGCTGGGTGAGCGCGGCGGTGGCCAGCTCGGCCGAGGGTTCGGTCAGGAAACCCGGCCGGTTGCCCAGCGCGGCCTGCGCGGCGGCAAGCTGGCGCTCGACCTGCGGGCGCTGCTGCAGCTGGGTGCGCACGCGCAGTTCGCGCGATTGCGATTCGGCGATGCGCGCGCCGACCTCGCGCATCGGCATGGTCCACCACGGATGCACCAGCACCAGGTAGGCCAGCGCCAGCGCGGCCAGCAGCAGGCCCAACGCCAGCCAGCGATCCTGTTGCGCGGTCCTAGCGGCCATTGGGCGTCCTGCCGGTTTTGGGCGCGGTGTTCGACGGCGGCTTGGGACCGGCCAGTTGCGCGGTCATGCTGAAGCGGTCCAGCCGGGTGCGGCGATCCATCTGCAGTGCACCGGTCAGCGCCGGCGAGGTCCACAGCTTGGACCCCTCCAGCACCTTGACCAAGCCGGGCGCCTCCGGGCTCAGGCCGATCAGCAGCAGGCGGTCGCCTTCGATCGAGACCTTCTCCAGATAGGTGTTGTCGGGCAGCAGGCGGGTGAGCTCGTCCAGCACCTCGACCGTGGTCGGGCGCGCGGCGCGCTGGGCCTGGAGGAACTTGGCGCCTTCGACCAGATCCACCAGCTGCTGGCGCTGCGCGGCCACGCCGCGGGCCTGGGCGGCACTGCGCTCGACCTGCGCGGCGAAGGCATCGGCGGCGGCCTCGCGATTGGCCAGTACCTGCCAGCCGGCGAAGGCCAGGGCCAGCACCGCCACCAGCGCGGCGATCAGGTTCCAGCTGCGGGCCGGGCTGGCCCGGCGCACGCGCAGGGCCGGCGGCAGCAGGTTGACGCCCAGCGGCTGGCCGCTGGCATCGGCCACGTCCAAGCCGGCCAGCCCCTGGGCGACCGGGCCGAGCGCTTCCAGCGCGCGATCCACGCCCTGGCGCCGGACCACGACCAGCTCGGCCTCGATCTGGCCGTCGGCACGGCGGCCGGTGATGCGCGCATCGAAATACACCGCGTCGGCGGTGAACGGGGTCTGCCGATCGATCTCGAAACCGACGACTTCGCGCAGGCGCTCGGCGGCGGCGGCCGGCAGCAGCAGCGGCCGGCGCAGCACCTGCACGGCTGGCAGCAGGCTCCAGCGCGGCAGGCCAGCCAGACGGGAGTCGAGCACGGCGTCGAGTTCGGCGCTGCTCACCGGCAGCGGCAGCGAGGCGAGTGTTTCCAGCCCGGCCGGGCCGGATTTGACCAGGGCCGCTTCAGCGGCCTGCGGCACCAGCAGCAGGCGCTCGGCGGCCAGGCCGAACAGCGTGCGCCAGCGGGCCGGCAGCCAGCTGGACAGCGCGTCGCGCCACCAGGAGAAAAAGCGGCTGGCAGCGCCCATCGAGCGCCCCAAGCCCGGCAGCACGGACGTGCCGGCGCGGGGTGTCGTCATCGGGGTTCCCAACCTTCCTCCCAGCGCAACGTCGTATACATGGCGCCCGGCGTCGGACCGCCCCCCGCGCGCACCACCGCCCGCAGCACCGCCTGGCGGCCATCGGGGCGTCGTGCGCGGCTCTCGATACTATACGTGCCGGTCCCCTGGCCCACGACCCCGGCCACCTGGCCGTTGGCGCCCTGGCGCTGGGCAAGCACCAGACTGGGATCCATGCCCAATGCGGTCAGCACCGGTCCCTGCGCGTAGGTCGGATCGGGTCGGCTGCGGCCGCTGTAGAGGGTGAGGTACGGTCGCACGCGGGCATAGATGTCCGGCGTCCAACCCAGCACCTGCTCGACCTCGCCCACGGTTTCGAACGGCGCGTCCTTGGCGCCATACGGCAGGCCGGCCTCGGCGTACTGCGGGTCCTCGGCACCGCTGGTGGGCTGGACCAGCGGATCGCTATCGCGCCAGTCGATGACCGCACCGGCCAGCTGCTGGGCCTGGCCGTCTTCCACCCCGACCGCGCGCAGCAGGTTGGCCAGGGTCTGGGCATCGGTCTGGTTAAGATCGACCTTGCCGGTCTCGTCCACCAGCTGCACCTCCAGCTGGCTGCCGGCGTAGGTCCAGGCGTAGGGACGGCCATCGGGCACCCAGCGGGTGCGCGCATCGGCGTCGGCCACGCGCTGCAGCGCGTATTCCACGCCGGCCCGGGCGATTTCCTGCGTCACGCTGCCCTGCGCCAGCACCCGGCCCTGCAGCGACTCGACCCGCGCAGTGATGGCGAAGGCGCCGATCAGCGCCGTCAGCAGCGCGATCAGCCACACCACCAGCAGCAGCGCGACGCCGCGCTGGGCATCGCGTCGAACGGGCATGCGCCGCTGGCTCACGGCGTCACCTCGTGGGCGGTGCCGTTGCCTTGGGCCAGGGTGACGATCATGTCCGGCCAGTGCGTGCCGTCGTCGGCTTCGATCTCGATGGAGACCTGCACCGGCAGGGTTTCGACCTGGCTCCAGCCGTCTTGCCAGTCGCCCAGGCCACCACCGTCGGGCAGCAGGCCGCGATAGCGGAAGCGCACCGACTTGAGGTGATCGGCCAGCAGCTCCGGCGGCCGCGCCGGGCCGGGTTCGACGATGGTCTGCCCGGATTGCACCATCGCCAGCCCCACCTGCAGGCGGGTGCCGTCTTCGACCACTTCGACATCGTGCAGGTACGGCCCGCCGCGGCCCAGGTAATCAGGGATGTCGGCCACGAAGCGCATCTGGCCCGCACTGCCGGCGAAGCGGCTGGCGATGCCTTTCTGCTCGTCCACGGCGTAGGCAATCGCCTGCGCCGAGGCCAGGTGACTGCGCAGGAAGCCCTGCACCGCGCGGATGCGCTCGTTGCGCGCCGCGGTGACTTCGCCGCGATGGACCATCGCCGTGGCCGCACGCAGCGTGGCAAAGCCCACCGCCAGGCCCGCGGCCAGCAGCAGCGTGGCCAGCAGGATTTCCATCAAGGTGAAGCCGGCCTGCGCGCGCTTCATTGCGTCGCTCCCAGCGTGCCTTCTGCTGGCGCCAGGCGCAGGCTGCGCCACTGCAGGCGCTCGCCGTCGCGCGCGCCCCAGCGCACGCTGAGCTGCACTTCCAGCAGGCGCGCGGCGCCGGGGCTCGCTAAGCCATCGGTGGGCAGGCGCGGATCGGTCCACGGCGCGATATCCAGGGTCCAGTGATAACGGCCCTGGTCCAGGTCGCCTTCGTCGTGGCCCGGTTCCAGCCCTCCACCGGCGCCCACCTGGGCCAATAAGGTCTGTGCGTGCAGCGCCGCGCGTCCGGACAGTGCCGCCTGGTGGATCTGCCGCGCCGCGCCGGACAGCGCGCCGAGCAGCAGCGTCAGCGCGAGCGCCAGCAGGCCGAAGGCCACCACCACTTCGATAAGGGTGAAGCCGGCCGCTTGGGCGGCACTGCCGCCCGGCCGACTGAACGCCTGAGGGCTGCGCCCGAGGGCCGGACTGAAGCCGCGTTGCCGGCGCACCACGCGTCGCATCACGGCGCTGCGCCCGGCGTTTCAAGGCGCACTTCACCCGTGAGCCAGGCCACGGTGATCCGGCGTGCGGCTTGTTTCGCCGACAGCTCGACGCTGCCACCGGTCGAGGCGCCATCGGGATAGAAGACGATCGCGCCTTCGCCCGCCTGTGCACTGGCCTGGCGCGCGCCGTAGAACGCGATGCCCAGCTCCTGCGGGATGCGCCCATCGCGCTTGCCTGGCGACGCATACAGATGCCCGGACGGATTGATCACGAAGCGCTGCGGCTGGCCGCTGGCGATCGCCTGCGCACGGGTGAAGCGCAGTTGCGAGGCGATCTCTTTCGACGCACTGCGCAGGCGCACGCCCTGCAGGCCACCGCTCATCGCCACCGCCGTCATCGTGCCGATCAGGGCGATCAGCGCGATCACCACCAGCACTTCGATCAGGGTGAAGCCCCGGGTGGAACGGCCGGGCGCGGGCGCGCGGCGGCGCACGTCAGGCAATCAGTTCTGGTACGGAATATCGGCGTTGACGCTGTCGCCGCCGGGCTGGCCATCCTTGCCCAGGCTGATCAGGTCGAACGGGCCGCTCTGGCCCGGCACGGCGTACTGGTACTGGTGGTTCCAGGGGTCCTTCAACTCGGTGTCCTTGGCGTACGGGCCGAGCCAGCCGGTGGCATCGCCCGGCGCGGTGACCAGCTCGGACAGCGCGCCGGGCAGGCGGCCGGTGTCCATCTCGAACTGCTGGATCTTCTCGGCCACCGTCTGCACCTGTGCCTTGGCCAGGTTGACCTTGGCGCGGTCGGCGTTGCCCAGGATGCGGGTCGCGGCGAAGGCGACGATGCCGCCGATCAGGATCACCACCACGATGATTTCCATCAGGGTGAAGCCCGCCTGTGCGGCGCGCGAGGGCAGCTTGGGGATCGAACGTCGGTTGTGCATGTGCGGTCTTCCGTTACGTGTTGCGAGTTCGGGGGAATGGCGATTGTGTCAGTTGATGGCACCGGCCAGATCGTACAGCGGCACCAGCACGGCGATGATGACCGCACCCACCACAGCGGCCAGCACCAGCGTCACCGCCGGCACCAGCGCGGCGAGCATGCGGTCCAGCGCCTGCGCGGTCTGTGTTTCGAAGGTGTCGGCGGTCTTGAGCAGCATCGTATCCAGCGCGCCGGATTCCTCGCCCACCTGCATCATCTGCAGGGCGAGCCGAGGAAAGCGCTTGCCGGCGCCCAGCGAGGTGGACAGCGCGCGGCCGTTCTTCACCGCATCGGCGGCGCTTTCCACATCGGCCGCCAGCGCGCGATTGCCCAGCACGTTGCGGGCGATGCCCAGCGCGCCCAACAGTGGCACGCCGTTGCGCAGCAGCGTGCCCAGCGTGCGGGCCAGGCGCGCGGTTTCCAGCCGTGCGATCAGCGGGCCGACCAGCTTTCGCTGCAGGATCCACGCATCGAAGCGATCGCGGAATGCGATGTCGCGCCGCTTGCGATCGACCCACAGCGCCAGCACCGCCGGGATCACGATCAACAGCAGCCACCAACCGGCGACGAACTGGCCGATCGCCAGCACGATGTTGGTGAACCACGGCAACGCCACATCCAGGCTTTCGTACATCTGCGAGAACTGCGGCACCACGTAGCCCAGCAGGAACAGCATTGCCAGCCCGACCACCACCAGCAGGATCGCCGGGTAGATCAGCGCGTTGACCACCCGGCCCTTGAGCGCGCGGCTGCGCTCAAGGTAATCGGCCAGCCGCTGCAGCGTGTCGTGCAGGTTGCCGCCCGCTTCGCCCGCACGGACCATGTTGATGTACAGCCGCGAGAACGTGCCGTGCTGGCGCTCCAGTGCGGTGGACAGCGGCGCACCGCCGCGCACGGCTTCACGGATGTCGGCCACGGTGTTGCGCGCCTTGTCCTCGTCCGGCAGCTCCAGCAGGATCGTCAGCGCGCGATCCAGTGGCTGGCCCGCGCCCAGCAACGTCGCCAGCTGCTGGGTGAACAACACCAAGCGCTGTCCACCAAACGCATTGGGCTGCAGCAGCAGCTTGAACGCGCCCAGCCCGCCGCCTTCGGACGCGAGCTTGGCCTCCATCGGCAAATGACCCTGCTCCTGCAGGCGCGCGACCACATCGGCCTCGCTGGCCGCTTCCATCTGCGCCTCCAGCACATCACCGCGCGCGTTGAGCGCTTTGTAGCGATAGAGAGGCATCAGCGGAGACTCACCATGCAGCGTTCGCTCAGCATCGATTCGTCATTCCCGCGAACGCGGGAATCCATGGACGTCCGCCTTCGGTACTTTCCCGACGATGTCCGGCCACAGATCCCTCCAGGAAGGATTGAACGCATCGATCAGCTCTACCTTCCAGGATCGCCGCCATTTCTTGATGCGTTTCTCGCGAAGAATGGCCGACTCCATCGTGTCGTGCATCTCGTACCAGACCAAACGCGTGACATCGTGTTGGTCGGTAAAGCCTTCGACGGAGTGCGTCCGGTGTTGCCAGGTGCGGCCGACAAGGTTGCTGGTCACCCCCACGTATAGCGTTCCGTTGCGACCGCTGGCCAGCAGATAGACACACGGCTGCTTCATCTTCGTTCGTCCTTGAACGTCCATGGATTCCCGCGTTCGCGGGAATGACGAAGGAAAATCTTCCGCGACCTGGTGCGATCAGCACAGCCTTACGCATCCTCCGTCACCCGCAGCACTTCCTCGATCGTGGTCAGGCCAGCCAGCGCCTTGGCGATGCCGTCTTCGTACATGGTGCGCATGCCGGCCTTGCGTGCGAGGTCCTCGATCTCACCCATGCCGGCGTGGCGCATCACCGCAGCACGCAGGGCGTCGTCCATGATCAGGAATTCGGTGATCGTGGTGCGGCCCAGGTAGCCGGTCGGTGCAACTGCTGAACCGCGCGGGCGATACAGCAGGATCTGGCCCTCGGGCTGGAAGCGACGCAGGTTGAACTTGGCGATTTCCTCCGGCGTGGCCGGATACGCTTCGGCGTGCGTGGGCTCCAGCCGGCGCACCAGGCGCTGGGCCAGGATGCCGTTGATGGTGGAGGTCAGCAGGTAATCCTCCACGCCCATGTCGAGCATGCGGGTGATGCCGCCGGCTGCGTTGTTGGTGTGCAGCGTGGACAGCACCAGGTGACCGGTGAGCGCGGACTGGATCGCGATGCGCGCGGTTTCCAGGTCGCGCATTTCGCCGATCATGATGATGTCCGGGTCCTGGCGCACGATGCTGCGCAGCGCGCTGGCGAAGTCCAGGCCGATCTGCGGCTTCACATGGATCTGGTTGAGGCCTTCGATCTGGTATTCGACCGGGTCCTCGACGGTGATGATCTTGACGTCGCTGGTGTTGAGCTGGCTCAGCGCGGTGTACAGCGTGGTGGTCTTGCCCGAACCGGTCGGACCGGTCACCAGCAGGATGCCGTGCGGCTGCTCCAGCACGCGCAGGAACTGCGGCAGGAACTCATCGGTGAAGCCAAGCCGCTGGAAATCGAACACCACCGTTTCGCGATCCAGCAGGCGCATCACCACGCTCTCGCCATGCGCGGTCGGCACGGTACTCACGCGCAGGTCCAGTTCCTTGCCCTGCACGCGCAGCTGGATGCGACCGTCCTGCGGCAGACGGCGCTCGGCGATGTTCAGCCGCGCCATGATCTTGATGCGGCTGATCACCGCCGCGGTGAGGTTGGCCGGTGGACTTTCGCCTTCTTCCAGCACGCCGTCGACGCGATACCGCACCTTGAGGCGGCTTTCGAACGGCTCGATGTGGATATCGGACGCACGCAGTTCCACTGCGCGCTGGATCACCAGGTTCACCAGGCGGATCACCGGCGCTTCGGAGGCCAGGTCGCGCAGGTGTTCGACATCGTCCAGGTCGCCGCTGGTATCGCCGTCGGCGTTCTCGACGATGGCGCCCATCGCGCTGCGGCCCTGGCCATGCCAGCGCTCGATGGTGTCGTCGATCTCCGAGCGCAACCCGACCAGTGCGCGCACCGGACGGCCGATCGCCATCTGCACCGCTTCGGTCGCATAAGGATCGCAGGGCTCGGCGACCCACAGCGCCAGCGCGCCTTCGGCGTCACCCAGCGGGCAGACATGGAATTGTTTGAGGAAGCGCAGCGACAGCGCGACGTCGTCCGGCAGCTCCGGTGCCACGTCCGGCAGCTGCTTGGCCGAGAGCAAGGTCAGACCCAGCACCTCGGCACTGGTTTCGGCGTGGTCGCGCTCGGACACCAGGCCCAGGCGCAGCAGCAGGGCCAGCACGCTGCCGCCGGTTTCTTCCTGCAGGCGACGCGCGCGCGCCAGGTCCACGTCCTTCAGCCGGCTTTTGGCCAGCAGCGCCGCGACCACGCGCTCATCGGCCGACAGCGTGAGAGAGGGCTCCAAAGCGGTGACTGGGACAGCATTCACATCGACGTTCCCTGCAGCATGTACCGCCACTGTAGCAGCGGCACATGGAGCCAAGGAATGCCCGAAAACTCACGCCCCGATGTCGGAACAACAACGGGCGTCACACGCCCGTCGAAGCGCTGCCGGAGTTACCAGCCGAAGCCCGCACCGACGCCCACCGAGCGCTCGTCGCCGCTGAACGCACCGCCGACAGTGATCGTGGCGCGGTCGCTGGCTGCGCGCTGGTAACCGACCGACAGCGCGTTCTCGCCGCCCTGGAAGCCGACACCGACACCGACGCGGTTCTCGGTTCGGATGCCCGCGGCACTGGTGGCCATGTTGAGCATGGCCGCGTTCATCGCGCCCTGGCGATCGATGCGGCGGTCCTGATTCTGGAAGCGACGATCGACATCGCGCTTGTAGCCGTCCAGGTCCTGGTTCCAGGCCGCGAACTTGCTGTCGGCGTAGGCATTGGCGCTGGTCAGCGTCTGCGTAGCGGTGGTATCGGTATAGGCCTTGGCCGTGGCCACCGACTGCGCATCGCCAGCCTGGACCTGCGCCACGTTGGCCGCATCGGTCGCTTCGGTGCCGGCGGCGACATTGGTCACCTGACGCGCATTGCCGGCCGCGCCGACGGACACGGTGTTGGCCCGGTCAGCGACCGAAGCCTGGCCCAGCGCGACCGCGTTGTCGGCGATGACGCTGCTGCCCTGCCCGATCGCAGTGCCCGATGCCGCGACGACGCTCGCGCCCTCGCCCACGGCTACGGCATTGGTGGCCTGCGCGCCGATGGACGCGTTTGCCCCAACCGCGGTGCTGCCATCGGCTTCGACGCGCGTATTGGCACCGATCGCGGTGTCGTCCGGGCCTGCCGCATAGGCGTTGGCACCGACGGCCGTGCCATTGTCGGCGCCGGTCTCGGCGCCCGAGCCGACCGCCACGCCATTGGTCCCGCCGGCCACGGCCGGCGCGGTGGTGCCGCCGACCTGGACCCCGTTGATGCCGGTGAACGCGGGCTGGGCTTCCAGCGTGGCCAGGCGGCTGGAAAGCCCGCTGTAAGCGGCGTCCAGCGCGGCGAAGGCGTCCCCTGCATTGCTGAAAGACGCGCCCTGGATCGTGTAGGTCGGCGCAACGAAGCTCCCGCTGCTGATCGATGCGCTACCGCCAAACGCCAAGGCCACCGCATCCAGCGCCGTGGCTGTGGCCTGGCTCGACAGGGTCACCGTCTCGGACAGCGCCGTGAGCTGGGCTAGGTTGACCGCATCGGTATCGGCGGTGCCGGCGGCGACGTTGATGATCTGGCGTTCGTTGCCGGCCGTGCCGATGGACACCGCGTTGTCGCGATCGGCGACCGAGCCCGCACCCAGCGCCACGCTGCCATCGCCCACGGCCATCGAACTCATGCCTAAGGCCAGGCTTTGTACGCCGTAGCCTTTCGCGCCCAGGCCATAAGCCGAGGAAAACGTGCCGGTGGCTTCGCTCGCGCAGCCCACCGCGATCGCCCCGAAATTACTGGCGATGGCGACCTGGTCGGACACCCCGGTGCAGGCATCGGAGATCGCGGTGCTGTCCGCGGCCGCCTGGCCACCACCGAGTGACTGTGCCCGCAGTGCCGGGCTGCTCAGGGCCAGCGCGGCGACAATGCCCAGCGCAAGCCAGTGCCGGCGCGCGATCCATGTCGCGGGCAAATCCCGCATTCGAACGGGCCAGCTGCATCTGCGTATTGGAAATCGGGTTCATCGTGCACTTCTCCTGAAATGACGGGCCAAACGCGCCCGTCGACGCAGGTTTGAGGCCCTGCGCCTGGTCTGATGATCTGGAGCCCCCTGTATGCCGGCCCCGCCTAGCCGCGTTGTCGTGCCTTGCGTGCCCGTGGATGCGCTGCATCCGCTGTGGACAACCTGACGCCAATGCCCGCTTTTAGTGACGGACCGCACTGTTCGACGTCAGAGAACACAAACGCGAGCTCCCCGGGAACCGGACAGCGCCGCGCCCGCCAACGCCTGACCGTTGCGTCATCACGGCCAAAAAAAGAAGGCCCCATGCAGTGCATGGAGCCTTGGTGCGGCCCTACCCGCAGGCAGGACCGGATCGACCGGAAACGGGCCGATCGTTACTGGCGCGCAGTCAGCGTCACCCGCGAATAACCCGTCGTCCCGACCAGCTTGATGTAGTACGTGCCGGCCTTGGGCGCGGTGAAGCGCACCGTCTCGTTGTTGCCCGCACGCGTGGACTTGGCGTCGAAGCTGGTGCTGGTCGGCTCCTTGTCGTAGCTCACGTACATCGACAGATTGCCGGTTCCGCCCAGGGTGATGAAGGACAGTGTCTTGCCAGCGACGGCTTCGAAGCTATAGAGCGTTTCCGAGCCTGCGGTGCCAGCGACGGTGACATTGGCCTTGTTGACCAGCGGCGTGGCGACGGGTCCGCAGGTTTCAGTCTCCGGATCGCAGGGCACGAAGGCGATCGCCGCCTGCACTGCCGCATTGGCGTCGACGATGCCTGCTCCGATTTCGCGGCCGCTGGTCGGTGCCACCACCGGCGTGTGGGCGCTGGACTGCAGCAAGGTCACCACTTCGGTCGGCGTCAGCAGTGCCAGGCCTGCATCCAGGCGCGCGCCCTGCATCAGCGCGACCACGCCGCTGACGTGCGGCGCGGCCTGCGAAGTGCCAGCGTAGCCGTTGTAGGTAGTGTCGTTGGCCACCGGCGTGGTCGCGCCGGAGTTCAGCCCCTGCCAGACAAAGCCGTCATCCACCGGCGTGCCCGACGAACCATCGTTGGCGTAGATGCCACCGCCCGGCGCGGCGATTTCCACCGAGATGCCGTAGTTGGAGTAGTACGCGCGCTTGCTGGTGATGCCGGTGGAAGCCACCGTGATCACACCCGGGCAGCTGGCCGGTGAGAAGTTGGCCGCGTTGGCATTGCTGTTGCCCGCCGAGACCACGACCGCCGCGCCCAGCGCGTTGGCCTGGGCCACGGCCTTGCCGGTTTCGTCGGCTGCGGTACAGACGCCGCTGCCGCCCAGGCTCAGGTTGATGACCTGCGCCGGATGGGTGTTGGCCGGCACGCCGTCCACGGCACCGCCGGCGGCCCAGATGATGGCATCGGCGATGTCGCTGTCGTAGCCACCGCAGTGGCCGAGCACGCGCACCGGCAGCACCTTGGCGTTGTAGGCAACGCCGGCCATGCCGCGCGCGTTGTTGGTCAGTTCAGCGCCAGCGGTGCCGGCGACATGGGTGCCATGCCACGAGCTTTCCGACGGCGGATTGCTGGCATCGGTACACGCGCTCAGCCACGGCTCTTCGGTCGTCCAGTCACCGGTGTCCCAGCCGCCTGCGACACGGCCATCGGTGGCGCGGCCGGAGACCAGGCTGTCGGTGATGAAGTCGTAGCCTGCATCGCCCAGCGAGGTGTCGACGTCGACGTGTGTGGTGATGCCAGTATCGAGCACCGCGATGGTGATGCCGCTGCCGTCGGCCAAATCCCACGCGTTGTTGACGTTGCTGCCGCCCACGTTGGACACGCCGTCCACGGTCGCGGTGCCGTCGGGCGCCTTGAGGTGCCACTGATAGGCGCTGTAGTAGGTGTCGCTGGGCGTGAAGGTGGCGGGTTTGAGCGAGGCCGGCGCCTGGATGTCACGTACCGGGCGGCGCAGCACGTCGGCCTGCACGCTGACCACGTTGGGATCGGCGGCGATCTGACGCATGAAGGCTTCGGCTTCGACGCGATCCAGCTTGCGCGAGGTCTTCACCAGCTGCGCGCCGGTGGCGAGTTTGCGCAGATAGCTGGCCGACGCCACTTTGCCGCTGGTCGACAGGCCGGCACGCGAGAGCGCGGTGGTCGCCCCGCGCGCCACCGTGGCCGCGTTGCTGGCCGCAGTGGTGCCGTCGCGATAGGTGATGATGAAGCGCCCGATCTTCTGGTCCTCGCCCTGCACATCGGCGGGCATCGGCCGGATCTTGGTCGCCAGGTCGGGCTTTGCAGCGCTGGCCATGGGGGCGATGGCGATCGCGAGAACGAGGGCCGAGACGGCCGCGCTGAGGTGTCTGGTTTTCATTGCTTGAAGTCCTTTGATAGCGAAATGAAGATGCTTGGCCTACCTGCCGCGGAGTCGCCCCGTCCTGTGTCCCCGGATGGCCGATCCGGGGCCTTGGCTTCCGCTGTTCTTCACGGGCGCGACGCTCGCCGCGCCCGTGTGTTTCGGGTTACCAGCCGAAGCCGGCACCGACGCCCACCGAGCGTTCGTCCCCGCTGAAAGCACCGCCGACGGTGATCGTGGCGCGGTCGCTGACTGCACGCTGGTAGCCGACCGACAGCGCGTTCTCACCGCCCTGGAAGCCGACGCCTACGCCCACGCGGTTGTCGGTGCGAATGCCCGCGGCGCTGGTGGCCATGTTGAGCATCGCCGCGTTCATCGCACCCTGGCGATCGATGCGGCGGTCCTGGTCGTGGAAGCGACGATCGACATCGCGCTTGTAACCATCCAGGTCCTGGTTCCAGGCCGCGAACTTGCTGTCGGTGTAGGCATTGGCGCTGGTCAGCGTCTGCGTGGCGGTGGTATCGGCATACGCCGTGGCCGATTGCAGCGTCTGCGCGTCGGCCGCCTGCACCTGCGCAACGTTGGCGGCGTCGGTGCCCTGCGTGCCGGCGGCGACGTTGGTGACCTGGCGCTCGTTGCCGGCACTGCCAACCGAAACCGTATCGGCCCGATCGGCGGTCGAACCCTGCCCCAGCGCGACCGCGTTATCGGCAGTGACGCTGCTGCCTTGTCCTACAGCCGTGCCCGAAGCATTGGCGACGTTGGTGCCTTCGCCCACAGCCACGGCATTGGTGGCACTCGCGGCGATGGTGGCGTTGGCGCCGACGGCGGTGCTGCCATCGGCGTTGACCTTCGCGTTGCTGCCGATCGCGGTGTCGTTGGGCCCTGCCGCATAGGCTGCGCCGCCCACCGCGGTGCCGCTGTCGGCAACGGCCTGCGCACCTTCGCCGGCGACGGTGCCGCCTGCGGCCGAGGCGTTCGTCGTTGTCGCCGGTGCATCGGCGGCGGCGACCGAGGCCGCTTCCTGCGTCGGCGCGTCCTGCACGCTCGCCGTGCTGGCCACCGCCTTGCGTGAAACAGATGTGGTCTTGCTCGCTTGCGTGGCGGTGCCGCCGCCACTGAGTTCGGTCACCTTGTTGTCCAGCGCGGTCAACGCATCGCCAACGCTGTAATAGCTGTCGCCCTGGATCACGTAGGTCGGCGCGCTGATCGCACCCAGCGGCCCCACCGCCGCGCCACCGCCGAGATAACGCGCGTAGTCCTGCAGTGATTTGTAGAGCTGGCCACCATTGATCGCATCCGTGCTGCCTTCGGCCAGCAGACCTTCACTGAGGTTGACGATACGACGCGTGGCCGGGCCGCCGCGGCCGTTGCCGCTGCCCAGCGACACGACGTTGGCTTCGGCCGTGCGCGAGCCCGAGCCCAACGCCACCGAGTTCGCCCCCGACACACCTGCATTGGCACCAAGCGCAACGCCGTTTTCGCCAGAC
Organism: Pseudoxanthomonas sp. GM95; assembly: GCF_900109775.1. GTDB lineage: Bacteria > Pseudomonadota > Gammaproteobacteria > Xanthomonadales > Xanthomonadaceae > Pseudoxanthomonas_A. The sequence continues at coordinate 155,889 of NZ_FOAX01000001.1, read as the reverse complement.
TGCCGGACGAAGGCGTTGTAGCCGACCACGACACCATTGCTGCCGATGGTGTTGGACTGTGTGCCGACCGCAACGCTGTTGGTACCGCTGGCCGCACTGTTCGCGCCCAGGGCCACGGCCTTGGCCGCCACGGCCGCCGCATTGGCACCGACCGCCGTGGCATTGTTGGCCAGCGCGCCGGCGCCACTACCGAACGCCGATGCACTGGTGCCGTAGGCGTTGCTGGCTTCGCCCACGGCGACCGCACCATCGCCATCAGCGTAAGCACCCACATCGCTGCTGGCGCTGCCATTGGCCTGGAAGTATTTGCTGGTGCCTTCGGCGGTGGCCGACACCGCATCCAACTGCGCCTTGTTCACCGCGTCGGTGTCCTCGGTGCCGGCGGCGACGTTGGTGATCTGCCGCTCGCTGCCGACACCGCCAACCGACACGCTGTTGTCGCGCGCGGCGACCGCATCGGCGCCCAGCGCCACTGCATTGTCGGCCGACGCATAGGCATTGACGCCGACCGCCGTGCTGGCTTCGCCCGAGGCGTAGGTGTTGTGGCCCAGCGCCGTGGCGTATTCGCCGGTAGCCCAGGCGCCGTTACCGAACGCCGAACCGCCGGTCCCGGTGGCCCGCGTGTTGATCAAGCCGAAGAAGGTGCTGCCGCCCACCGCGGTGGATTCAGCACCGCTGGCCTGGCTGGATTCGCCCAGGGCCGTGGCGTTGCCACCCTCGGCCGTGGCGCCATAACCGAATGCCGAATCGAAATCGCCCGAAGCCACGCTGAAGCCACCGATCGCCGTCGACGCCAAGCCCGATGCGCTGCTGCTGAAGCCGGTCGCCGTGGCCTGCAGACCTTCGGCCATCGCACCGGCACCTGTGGCGGTGCTGAACACACCGGTGGCCTGCGCACCGGCGCCGAATGCACTGGCGCCGGCATCGCTGGCGATCGTGGTCTGGTCCAGCAGCACTTCGCCGCTATCGGGATCGGTGTAATACAGCGCACCGCCCACCGCTGTGGCCGAATCGCCCTGCGCCACCGCATTGAAGCCATTGGCCGTGGCGTTGATGCCCTGCGCCGTTGCGCCCGCGCCGTATGCGCTCGCCCCATCGCCGAGCGCATTGCTGGCTTCGCCCGCGGCGGTGGCGTTGCTACCTTCCACCAGCGCGCCGGCGTCGCTGTCTTCGCTGCCACTGGCCTGGAAGTACTTGCTGGTGTTCTCCGCCGTGGCGGCCACTTCATCAAGCTGTGCCTTGTTCACTGCATCGGTGTCTTCGGTGCCGGCGGCGACGTTGGTGATCTGGCGCTCGCTACCGACATCGCCGACCGAGACCGTGTTATCGCGATCAGCATAGGAATTGGCGCCCAGCGCAACGCTGTTTTCGCCCAACGCGGTGGAATAGAACCCCAGCGCGGTGCTGTTGGCACCACCGGCCCACGACTCAGCCCCCACTGCCGTTGAGAAATCAGTCCTGGCGTAGGAAAAATAGCCGAGCGCGGTGCTTTCCAGCCCATCGGCCTGGCTCAATGTGCCGCTGACCAAGCTGTAGTCGCCGTTGGCCAGCGCGCCCGCGCCGAAGGCTGCGGCGTACTCACCCGAGGCCTGCGTATTGATGAACAGTCCGAAGCCCGGCACCAAGTCGGCGAGTCCGCCGACGGCCACCGAGCTGGTCCCCACCGCCGCGCTGGAGGTGCCCAGCGCGGTCGCGTAATCGCCGATCGCATTGGCTACCGCGCCCACGGCAGTGGACTGCGCGCCACCGGCATAAGCGCCGACACCCACGGCCGAGGCAGCAAAACCCGACGCATCGGCGCTCGCACCGACCGCCGTGCCGCCAACGCTGGCGCTGGTGGCGCCGGTATCGACCGGCGCACCATCAACGGTGATCAGCGGATCGCCGTTTTCATCCACTGCCACGCCGCCCATCGCAACACTCGCCGGCCCGGTGGCTTGCGCGTTGTAGCCGAAGGCGGCGCTGTTCTGTCCCGATGCAACGGCGCTGCTGCCAACGGCGGTGGCGTTGTCGGCATAGGCCACAGCACCTGCGCCATACGCACTGGCGCCATTGCCGATTGCGTTGCTCGCCTCGCCCGCGGCGGTCGCATTCGCTCCCTCTACCAGCGCACCCGCGTCGCTGTCCTCGCTGCCGCTGGCTTGGAAATACTTGCTGGTGTTGTCCGCCGTTGCGGCCACTTCATCCAGCTGGGCCTTGTTCACCGCATCGGTGTCTTCGGTGCCGGCGGCTACGTTGGTGATCTGGCGCTCGCTGCCGACATCGCCGACCGAAACACTGTGATCACGCTCCGCCACGGCGCCAGCGCCCAGCGCGACAGCGTTGTTGCCTGTGGCCTCGCTACCGGCGCCGATGGCGATCGCGCTTTCGTTGTCGGCCAGCGAATTGGTGCCGATCGCGATGCTGTTGATGGTGTTGCCCAGCGCCTGATAGCCAAGGCCGATGCTGTAGTCCCCGTAAGCGAACGCGCCGCGACCGATCGCAGTGCTGCTCGCCCCGCTTGCCCAGCTGTTGTAGCCGACCGAAGTCGAGCCCGTCCCGTCGGCCCACGCCGCCACACCAAATGCAGACGCGTTGTTCGCCGTGGCCCAGGCGCCTTCCCCGAAGGAGGACGCGCCTTCACCCGTGGCCCAGGCATAGGCGCCAACCGCCGTTGCGTAGTCCTGGCTGGCCCAGGCGCCGTCACCGCTGGCAAGGCTGTAGGCACCGATCGCGCGCGACATGTAGCCGGTGGCGACGGCATGGTCCCCAGTGGCCTGCGCGCCGTAGCCGTATGCGGATGCCACCTCGCCGGTCGCCTGTGCGCCCGCGCCGACCGCCGTGGCATTCTGCGTGGCGCTGGTGCCGATCAGGACCGGGTTGCCGTCGGCGTCTTCAATCGGAAAATTGTACTGGTCGAAGGACTGGCCCATGCCGCCGACGGCGACACTGCCATCGCCCACCGCCGCGCTGTTGTTGCCCACCGCGGTGGCGTTGCTGCCCAGCGCGCCGGCACCGGCGCCGTACGCGCTGGCGCCATTGCCGAGCGCATTGCCTGCTTCGCCGGCAGCGGTGGCGTTGCTGCCCTCCGCCAGCGCACCTGCATCGCTGTCCTCGCTGCCGCTGGCCTGGAAGTACTTGCTGGTGTTTTCTGCAGTCGCAGCCACCTCGTCTAGCTGCGCCTTGTTCACTGCATCGGTGTCTTCCGTGCCGGCCGCAACATTGGCGATCTGGCGCTGGGTGCCGGCAGCGCCGACGGACACCGTGTTCTCGCGATCCGCCACCGCGCCTGCGCCAAGCGCGACGCTGTTGGCGGCGGCTGCATTCGCGCCGAAGCCCAGTGCGGTGGAATCTTCTTCTGCCGCCAGCGATCCGGCACCCAGCGCCGACGCGCCCTGCGCGTCGGCCGAACTCAGATAGCCCAGCGACGTGCTGTAGTTGCCGTTGGCCCAGGCACCGTTGCCGAAGGCCGCACCGCCGATTCCCTGCGCTTCGGTTTGGTAGAAGCCACCCAGCGCGCTGCCGCCGACGGCGGTGCTTTCTTCGCCGGTGGCCAGACTGAATTCACCGACCGCCGTGCTGCTGGCGCCGCTGGCCTGCGCGGCCAGGCCGAGCGCGGTGGCGTAATCGCCCGCGGCCGCGGATTCGGCACCGACCGAGGTCGCACCCAGTCCGGACGCTGTTGCAAGGAAGCCATTCGCCGTGGCTTCGATGCCGCTGGCAATGCTTTCCGCACCGGTCGTGGTCGCACCGTCGGCCGATGCGGTGCTGTAGTAGCCCGAGGCCGTGGCTTCGATGGCCGACGCTTCGCTCAGCGCGCCGGTCGCGCTGCTGCCATCGCCGCTAGCCAGTGCCGCCGCGCCCAACGCCGTGGACTGATCGCCGGTGGCGTTGCTTTGGAAACCAATAGCGGTCGAGGTGTCGCCGGACGACAGCGCGCCACAGCCGATGGCCACGGACAGATCGCCGGTGGCGCGCGCCACGCGTGTCGCAGCGTCGTTACATGCAGCAGCCTGCGGCGAAATCGCGGTGCTTGCCTCACCCGGCGATCGTCCGCCTCCGACCGATTGCGCCAGCACGTTCGGCATAGCCGCCACGGCGGTCAGGATGATCGCAGCCTGCAGTAATCGGGCGCCTTTGCCCTTGCCCTTCGCCTTGGCGAATTCAGAGGCGACAACGACGACGCTGCGATCAGCGTTCCACAGCTTGCAGAAGATGCGATTCATCCGTTCCTTTCCTTAGGCGTTGTATTTGAATTTTTCCGGGCAAAAGGCTCCCGCGACACGCAAATCGGATTTGCGCGCAGGGGTTCGCAAAGGAGCGCTTTTTTCGGTGCTTCGGGTAAGTCCGCGGCTTGCGGGGGGATTTAATGCGGACTTGGCACGTAGACGGGGGTCACGTGCGTGATTTGATAGTCATCTAAGCGATTTCATCGCGTCAAGTGTCGTTCATGCAATGTCTCGACATGCAAAAAACGCCTTGAAACAAGGGCTTTTCAAGCACTTGCGCGCGCTTTGACACCGCGCACGCACGCAATGGATGTTTCGTAACGGGACAGAAGTCTCATAACAAAAACGCCCATCGCCAGAAGCGATGGGCGTTGCGTTGCACTGCAATGTGCGAAGCGTTGTTGCTGAGTCAGCTGCACCACACGCGGGCGTTGCGGAACATGCGCAGCCACGGTGAATCGTCGGGCCACTCGGCGGGCGACCAGCTCAGGTTGACCGTGCGCGGGGTGCGTTCCGGGTGCGGCATCAGGATGGTGACGCGACCGTCGGCGGTGGTCAGGCCGGTGATGCCGTCGGGCGAGCCGTTCGGGTTGACCGGATAGCGCGTGGCGGCGTGGCCATCGCCATCGACGAAGCGCAGCGCGACGCGCGCGGTGGCCTGGTCGACCGGCGAATCGAATTCCGCGCGGCCTTCGCCGTGGGCAACGGCGACGGGAATGCGCGAGCCGGCCATGCCACGGAAGAACACCGACGGCGACTCCACCACTTCCAGCAGCGACGTGCGTGCTTCGAACTGCTCGCTGCGATTGCGCAGGAAGCGCGGCCAGTGCTCGGCACCGGGGATGATGTCCTTGAGCTGGCTCAGCATCTGGCAGCCGTTGCACACGCCCAGGCTGAAGGTCTCCGGCCGCGCGAAGAACGCGGCGAACTGCGCGCGAAGCGCACTGCGCTCCAGGATCGAGGTTGCCCAGCCGCGGCCCGCGCCCAGCACGTCGCCGTAGCTGAAGCCACCGCAGGCGGCCAGGCCGGTGAACCCGTCCAGCGTGATGCGGCCTTCGACCAGGTCGCTCATGTGCACGTCGAAGGCATCGAAGCCGGCACGTTCGAACGCGCTGGCCATTTCGATCTGGCCATTGACGCCCTGCTCGCGCAGGATCGCGACTTTGGGCCGCGCGCCGGTGGCGATGAACGGTGCGGCCACATCTTCAGCCGCGTCGAAGGCGAGCTTCGGCTTGAGGCCCGGATCGGCGAAGGTGCGCGCGGTGTGGCGCTCATCGTCGGCGCTTTCCGGGTTGTCGCGCAGGCGCTGCATGGCGTGGGTCACCGACCACCAGGCATCGAACAGCTGCTCCCAGCGCCATTCGGCCAGCGTGCGGCCTTCCAGCGTCACGCGCACGGCCGGCGCCGTGGTGGGCTTGGCGATGCGCTGCGCGCATTCGGTCAGCGCATGGCGCTCGACCAGGTCGGCGAAGGCGGCGCGGTCTTCGGAGGCGATCTGCACGACCGCGCCGAGTTCCTCGTTGAACAGCGCGCGGAAGGCGTCATCGCCCCACGCATCCAGCGTGATATCCAGGCCCAGGTGCGCGGAGAACGCCATCTCGCACAGCGCGGCGAACGCGCCGCCGTCGCTGCGATCGTGGTACGCCAGCAGCATGCCCGAGGCACGCGCATCGCGCATGAGTTCGAAGAAGCTGCGCAGCAGTTCGGGATCGTCCAGGTCCGGCACTTCGCCGCCGAACGCCGGCAGCGCTTCGTCGCCGGCATGGACCTGGGCCAGCACCGAACCGCCGAGGCGCTGCTTGCCGCCGCCCAGGCCGATCAGCCACAGCTCGGTGTCCGGCTCGCGCGACAGCACCGGCGTCAGCTGGGTGCGCGCGTCATCGACCGGCGCGAACGCGGTGATCACCAGCGATACCGGCGACACCGACTTGTGCGTGGCGCCATCGAGCTGCCACTGCGCCTGCATGGACAGCGAGTCCTTGCCGACCGGAATGCTCAGTTCGAGCTGCGGGCACAGCTCCATGCCGACCGCACGCACGGCGTCGTACAGCAGCGCGTCTTCGCCGTTGTGGTTGGCCGCAGCCATCCAGTTGGCCGACAGCTTGATGCCGTCCAGCGCCTGCACCGGCGCGGCGCAGAGGTTGGTGATCGCCTCGCCCACGGCCATGCGCGCCGAGGCCGCCGCATCGAGCAGCGCCAGCGGCGTGCGTTCGCCCAGCGACATCGCTTCACCGGCGAAGGTATCGAAGCCGGCCAGCGTGATCGCGCAATCGGCCAGCGGCAGCTGCCAGGGGCCGACCATCTGCTCGCGCGCGGTCAAGCCGCCGACACTGCGGTCGCCGATCGTGACCAGGAAGCTCTTGGACGCCACCGACGGATGCGCCAGCACGCGCAGGCCGGCTTCATGCAGGTCCAGCGCGGCGGTCTTCAGCTCCGGCCAGCGCGGCGCGGCCGGATGCACGGTGTCGCGGTGCATCTTGGGCGCCTTGCCGAACAGCACGTCCATCGGCAGGTTGATCGGCGCATCGTCCGGGATATTGCCCGGCGTGGCGCCATAGGCGACCACCAGGCGCTCCTCGGCCGTGGCCACACCGACCGCCGCGAAGGGGCAACGTTCGCGCGCGCACAGCGCGGCGAATTCGGCCAGGCGCGACTGCGGCACGCCGAGCACGTAACGCTCCTGCGACTCGTTGCACCACAGTTCCAACGGCGACAGCGAGGGATCGTCGCTGGGCACCTTGTCCAGGTCGATCACGCCGCCCACGCCGGAGTCGTGCAGCAGCTCGGGGATCGCGTTGGACAGACCGCCCGCGCCCACGTCATGGAACCAGCGGATCGGGTTGTCGGTGCCCAGTGCGACGCAGCGGTCGATCACTTCCTGGCAGCGGCGCTCCATTTCCGGGTTGTCGCGCTGGACGCTGGCGAAATCCAGCTCTTCGGCGCTGTCGCCCGAGGCGACCGAACTCGCCGCACCGCCGCCCAGCCCGATCAGCATCGCCGGGCCGCCGAGCACGATCACCGCATCGCCTGGCTGCAGGGTCTTCTTCTCGACCTGGTTACGGTCGATGGCGCCCAGGCCGCCGGCCAGCATGATCGGCTTGTCGTAGGCGCGGGTGAGTCCCTCGCCTTCGGGCAGCTCGAAGCTGCGGAAATAGCCGAGCAGGTTGGGCCGGCCGAATTCATTGTTGAACGCGGCGCCGCCCAGCGGGCCGTCCAGCATGATGTCCAGCGCCGGGGCCATGCGCGGGTTCAGCGCGCGCGGCGCTTCCCACGGCTGCGGCAGGGTCGGGATGCGCAGGTGCGAGACCGAGAACCCGGTCAGGCCCGCCTTGGGCTTGCCGCCGCGGCCGGTCGCGCCTTCGTCGCGGATCTCGCCGCCGGCACCGGTCGCCGCGCCGGGAAACGGCGCGATCGCGGTCGGATGGTTGTGGGTTTCCACCTTGATGGCGAAGGCCGAGTCCACCGCCGGCTCGCTGCGGTACTGGCCGCTGGTCGGGTCGGGGCGATAGCGCGAGGCGCTGTGACCTTCGACCACCGCGGCGTTGTCGCTGTAGGCGCTCAACGTGTGCTGCGGGGTCTGCTGGTGGGTGTGCTTGATCATCTTGAACAGCGAGCGGTCCTGCTCGCGGCCATCGATGGTCCAGCTGGCGTTGAAGATCTTGTGGCGGCAGTGCTCGGAGTTGGCCTGCGCGAACATCATCAGCTCGACGTCCGACGGATCGCGGCCCAGCTCGGTGTAGCGGCTGCGCAGGTAATCGATCTCGTCCTGGGCCAGGGCCAGGCCCAGGCGCGCGTTGGCCGCTTCCAGGTCGGCCAGGGCGACGCGTTCCAGTTCACCGCGTGCCGGGGCGCTGAACAGCGCCTGCGCCGCGTCGGTGGAATCGAGCAGCGACTGGGTCATCGGGTCGTGCAGCAGCTTGGCGACCGCGGCCAGCGCTTCGGCGTCAGCCGGCAGGCCGGCCAGGTCGATCCGCGAACCGCGCTCGACCCGGGCGATGGCCAGGCCAGCGCCGCGCACCAGCTCGGTGGCCTTGCTCGACCAGGGCGACAGCGTGCCCAGGCGCGGGACGACAAAGCGCGAAACCGCGCCCTCGCCCGGCTGCGACGGCGCGCCATCGGCCTGCAGGATGCGCCGCAGCGCGTCCAGGTCCGGGGCGGTCTCGCCCTGCGGATCGATGAAAAAGACCTGCCAGGTGTCCACGATGCGCAACGACGGCGCGACGGACTTCAGACGGGATTCAAGCCGCGCGCGGCGGAACTGCGACAAGGCCGGATGGCCTTCGAGGACGATCATGTCCGGGAACCGTGGCATGGAGGCCGTGGGAACGGGGCCGCCTATTGTAGCGAAGCCGGCGCAAGGCCGGCTTCGTGGAAACGCGATGGGGTGCGGCAATCGCCGTTACGGCATGCCGGCCGGCTTGGCCTGGGCCTTGGAAGCATCGGCCGCGGCCAGCTTGTCCAGCGCCGCGCGCATCTCGGCCGGCGGCAGGTAGCCGCCGATCTGGCTGCCGTCCGGGGCGAAGATCGCCGGGGTGCCGTTGACGCCCAGGCGCTGGCCGAGGTTGAACTCCATGGTCACCGGGTTGGTGCAGTCCTTGGCGGCCACCGTGCCGCTCTGCTTGGCCTCGGTCAGGGCCTTCTTGCGGTCGGCGGCGCACCAGACCGAGATCATGTCCTTGTGGTCCTGGCTGCCCAGTCCCATGCGCGGCCAGGCCATGTATTCCACCGCGATGCCCTGCTTGTTGTAGTCGGCGATCTGGCTGTGCAGCTTGCGGCAGTAGCCGCACTCGATGTCGGTGAAGACATTGACGGTGTACTTGGGGTTGGCCGGCGCGAACACGATCTTGTCGCTGGTCTTGATGGACTTGAGCAGGTTCTGGCGGTAAACGGCCAGCGCCTCGCTGCCCTGCATCAGGTCCTGGCGCTTGGCGATGTCCACCAGGCTGCCCTGCATCAGGTACTTGCCGTCCTCGCTGACATAGACCAGCTGGCCCGAAACGATGACTTCACGGAAGCCCGGCAGCGGCGCCTTGCCGATGTAGTCGACCTCGACCTGCGGGTTGAGCTGCTTGAGCGCGGCGCGCACCTTGGCATCGGCCGGATCGTTGCTGGCGGCGGTACCGGCATCGGGCTTGGCCGGGGCGGCCGGGGCGGCAGCGTTCTGCGGCTGCTGGGCGCAGGCGGTCAGGCTGAGACCAGCCAGCAGGAAGAAGGGGAGGAGACGGCGCATCGGGGATTCCTGTTTCGAAGCGACTGCCGGGAGGCCGTGGGGCGTGGCGGTCGGCGCGGGGCCCCGCACTGACGGGGCATCGGGCCGATTCTCGCACAGGCTGTCTGAAGGCCCTTTGCAGGGTTTGGTATGGCGTGTTGCAGGGTTGAGGCTGCTGCCGGGGCGACTGGAGCGATTGTGGGAGCCGCTTCAGCGGCGATGGGGCCTGACCGGCAATGCCGCATCGCCGCTGAAGCGGCTCCCACAAAACTCATCCACGTGGGTGGTGTTTGGCGTGCAGATTCTGCAGGTGCTGGCGGGCGACCAGGGTGTAGATCTGGGTGGTCGAGAGCGAGCTGTGGCCCAGCATCAGCTGTAGCGAGCGCAGGTCGGCGCCGCGGTTGAGCAGGTGCGTGGCGAAGCTGTGCCGCAGGCCGTGCGGGCTGACCTTGGCCGGATCGATCCCGGCGACCGCCGCATACCGCTTCACCAGGCCCCAGAACGCCTGCCGGGTCAGCGCCAGGCGCTTGGCATCGATGAACAGCGGGACTTGGCCGTCGGCCATGGCCACCACGGGCTTGTTCGAGGCCAGCTGCGGGCGGGCGTCATCCAGATAGGCCTGCAGCCAGTACTGGGATTCCTCGCCCAGCGGCACCAGCCGCTCCTTGCTGCCCTTGCCGGTCACCCGGACCACGCCCTGGCGCAGGTTCACCGCATTGGCCGGCAGCGTCACCAGCTCGCTCACGCGCAGGCCGCAGGCGTACATCAACTCCAGCATGGCGCGATCGCGCAGCCCCAGCGGCGTGGTGATGTCGGGCGCGGCCAGCAGCGCGTCGATCTGGCTTTCCGACAGCGCCTTGGGCAGCGAGCGCGGCAGCTTGGGCGGATCGAGCAACGCGGTCGGGTCGTCGCTGCGCACGCCGCGCCGCACCAGCTGCGCATGGAAGGCGCGCAGGCACGACAGCAGGCGCGCGTTGCTGCGCGGCGAATAGCCCTGCCGCGCACGCCAGGCGAGATAGTCGAATAGCGCCGGCCGGTCCAGCGTGGTCAGCGTGCCATCGCGATCGCGCCAACGTGCCAGGCCCTGCAGATCGCGCCGATAGCTCTCCAGTGTGGCCCGCGCCAGGCCACCTTCGGCCCAGATCGCGTCCAGGAACGATTCGATGCTGCGCGCATCGGCCGGCCCGCATTCGGGCAGTGCATTGACGAGCTGGCGGCGTTCGGCGGGCGAAGTCATCGCACCAGCTTAGCCGCAGCGCGCAACGGCGGCCGGACGATCGGCGACTATCCTTGGGGCCATGTCCGCCGAACCCGCCGCCGCCCCGCTCGCCCTGCCCCCACCGCGCCGCGCCCTGGTGGGCTGGCGGCTGCTGGCGCTGTTCTACGACCTATGGCCGGTGCTGGCGCTGTGGATGCTGGTCTCGACCGCGTTCACCCTGGGCTACACCTATCTGGGCCACCACGACAGCCACCAGAACATCGCGCCGTTCAGTGTGCTGCAGTGGCTCTTGTGGCTGGTCTGCTGGGCGATCGCAGGGCTGTACGCGACGATCAGCTGGCGCCGCGGCGGCCAGACGCTGGGCATGCGGCCGTGGCGAATTTCGGTGATCGGCCTGCACGAGGCACGGCCTTCATGGCGTGCGCTTTGGCTGCGCTACGCGGTCGGCACGGCCTCGCTGCTGTGCGCGGGACTGGGCTTCTGGTGGGCGTGGTTCGACCGCGATCGCCTGACCTGGCACGACCGCCTCAGCGGCACGCGCCTGCAGCGCCGGCCCAAGCCAGCGCGCTGAAGCGCACTAACTACTGCGCCGTTTGAACAGCCAGTACGAGATCACCATCATCAGGATCGGCGTAGCCGTGTAGGCCAGGCGGTAATCCAGGCGCAGCGCCGCGCCCATGCGGCCGAACAGCAGCTGCAGCAGCCAGAACGCCAGCGCGAACATGATGCCCAGGAACAACCGCTTGCCCATGCCGCCGCTGCGCAGACTGCCGAAGGCGAACGGGATCGCCGCCAGGCACAGCGCCAGCACGTTCAGCGGATAGAACCAGCGGCCCCAGTAGATCTCTTCGTAATCGCGCGCATCCAGGCCGTTGCGCTGGCGATAGTCGATGCTGCGCCCCAGGTCGGCGGCCGACATGTAGCGCGGCTGGCCCAGGGTGGCGGCGAGCGCGGCCGGGTCCAGCTTGGACGCCCAGGTTTCCTGCGGCGCTTTTTCCTGCTGCACCGCGCGGTCGCCGAAGGTTGTGCGCAGCACGTCCTTGAGGATCCAGCTGTCGGTGGCATGGGTCGCGGTCGCCGCATGGGTGATCGAGGCCAGCCGGCCCTCGGCGTCGAGCTTGTACAGGCGCACGTCCTGCAGGACCAGCTGCGCCTGGTCGTTGACCACCACCTGATCGCCGTTGGCGGCATTGAGGAACACGTCGCCCTCGCGCGCCCACAGGCTGGCATAGCGGCCGCGGGCCACGTCGCCGTACTTGGCGTTGGCCTTGAGGTTGTCGGCCTGGGTCTGGCCCCAGGCGCCGGCGGTTTCCATCACCACGACCATGCCGGCGGTGAGGATCGCCAGGGCCACGGCCACCGACAGGCTCAGCCGGCGCCGCGACAGGCCCAGCGCGCGCAACGCGGTCAGCTCTGAACTGGCGGCCAGTTGGCCCAGGCCCATCAGCGCGCCGATCACCGCCGCGGTGGGAAACAGCGTGTAGGCACGGCGCGGAATCGTATAGGCGACGAAGGCCACCGCATGGACGAAGGTGAAGTTGCCGCGGCCCACTTCGCGCAGCTGGCCGGAAATGCCGTTGGTGACATCCAGCCCCAGCAGTACTGCCCAGACCAGCAGCACCGTGCCCAGCACGATCTTGCCCACGTAGACATCGTGGATGCGCGGGGTGAAGCGGATCATGCGCGCGCTCCCTTGCGGCGCGGCAGGCGGCCGTCACGGCCGTAGGCCCACACGCCCAGCACCAGCAGCGGCAGGCTCAGCCACCACAGGCCGACCATCGGCGGCAGCTTGCCGTTGGTGAGCCACTGGGTGCCGTTGATCATCATCAAGGTGGCGACCAGGTAGCCCAGGAAGCCCAGCATCACCCGTCCATAGCGCGACTGGCGCGGCGCGCTGCGCGCCAGCGGCAGGGTCAGCAGGGCGAAAGCCAGGCACAGCAGCGGCGGGGTGATGCGCGAATGCAGCTGCGCATTGGCCTCGGGCCGGTGGTCGCCGAACAGCTGCGTCGTCGGCAGCAGTTCCGGATCGTCGTCGGCCTTCTTGTCCTCGCGGTCCGGCAGGGCGATTTCGTTGCTGGCGTAGCGCATCAGGCGGTAATCCTTGCCTTCGCCGGTCGGGCCCTCGACCCGGAACCCGTCGTTGAGCTGCAGGAAGCGCGAGACTTCGCCCTCGAAAAACATCTTGCCGGTCTTGGCCGTCACCACATCCAGCCGATCGTCCTGCTGGCGCTGCATGAACACCTTGCTCAGGTTGCGGCCGTCGGGCGACATGCCATCGACATAGACCACGCCGCCGTTACTGAGCACGGTGAAGCGGCCCGGCTCCAAGCCGGCCAGGATCAGCGAGCGGTTGGCCTGGTTGATCATGTTCTGGCTGATCCGCCCGGCCAGCGGACCAGCCCACAGCGAGATCACGCCCACCAGGATCACGATCGGCACCACCAGCATCAGCAGGGGGCGCAGCATGCGCTTGGGGCCAACGCCGATCGAGGTCAGCACCGGCATCTCCGAATCGCGGTACAGGCGGGCAATGGCCAGCATCAGGCCCAGCATCAGCGACAGCGACAGGATCAGCGGCAGGTAGGCGATGGCCAGCAGGCCCAGCTGGGACAGCAGCAGGCCCGCCGGCAGCTTGCCGTCGGCCACGTCGCCCAGCACATCCACCAGCAGACCACCCAGGCTGACCACCAGCAACACCATCAGTGCGGCCAGGAAACTCTGGGTGAATTCAGTGAACAGGTAGCGGTCCAGCTTCGGCATCGGGGAGGGGTTGCCTTACAATTGCAGGTTCGAGTGCCGGTGCGCGTACAGCGCGGACCGAGGCTGAGCCGGGACATCCAGCATCGCGGCGGCCGGGGATTGTACGTAACTGCTGGTGAAACCGACCCACACGGAATCTGCGCAATGGCCCTGGAATTCACCCTGAACCACGACACCCCCACCGCTGCGGCGGTCGACTGCCTGGTGGTGGGCGTCTACGCGGACAAGTCCCTCAGCGCCGCGGCCAAGGCCGTGGACGAGGCCAGCGGCGGCCGCCTGAGCGCGCTGGTCCAGCGCGGCGACGCCCCCGGCCGCAGCGGCCGCACCACCGCCCTGTACGACCTGCCGGGCGTCACCGCCCCGCGCGTGCTGGTGGTCGGGCTGGGCGACGCGGCCAAGTTCAACGTACCGACCTATCTCAAGGCCGTAGGCGAGACCGCCCGCGCCCTGAAGGACAGCGCCGCCACCAGCGCCCTGGTCACCCTGACCGAGCTGGACGTGCCCAGCCGCGACGCCGCCTGGGCGATCCGCCAGGCCGTGGCCGCCACCCAGCACGCCACCTACCGCTACACCGCGACCCTGGGCAAGAAGAAGCCGGAAAGCCAGGCCCTGGCCAAGGTCGCCTTCAGCGGCACCGATGAAGACGCCCTGTCGCAGGGCATCGCCATCGCCGCCGGCGTCACCTTCACCCGCGAGCTGGGCAACCTGCCGCCCAACGTCTGCACCCCGGCCTACCTGGCCCAGCAGGCGCAGGAATTCGTCGCTGCCCACGACGGCGCCGAGGCCGAGATCCTGGAAGACGCGCAGATGGAAGCCCTCGGCATGGGCTCGCTGCTGGCCGTCGCCCGCGGCTCGGCCAACCGCCCGCGCCTGATCGTGCTCAAGTGGAACGGCGCCGCCGATGCGGCCGCCAAGCCCTACGTGCTGGTCGGCAAGGGCATCACCTTCGATACCGGCGGCGTCAACCTGAAGACCCAGGGCGGCATCGAGGAAATGAAATACGACATGTGCGGTGGCGCCACGGTGCTGGGCACCTTCGTCGCGGCCGTCGGACTCAAATTACCGCTCAACCTGATCGTGGTCGTGCCGGCGGTGGAAAACGCCATCGACGGCAACGCCTATCGCCCGTCCGACGTGATCACCTCCATGTCCGGCCGCACCATCGAAGTCGGCAACACCGACGCCGAAGGCCGTCTGATCCTGTGCGATGCGCTGACCTACGCCGAGCGCTTCAAGCCGGCCGCGCTGGTCGACGTGGCGACACTCACCGGCGCCTGCATGGTCGCCCTGGGCCGCCACGCCGCGGGCCTGATGAGCAAGCACGACGACCTGAGCGACGAGCTGCTCTCAGCCGGCGAGCACGTCTACGACCGCGCCTGGCGCCTGCCGCTGTGGGACGAATACCAGGCCTCGCTGGAATCGACCTTCGCCGACGTCTACAACATCGGCGGCCGCTGGGGCGGCGCGATCACCGCCGGCTGCTTCCTGGCGCGCTTCACAGAAGGCCAGCGCTGGGCGCATCTGGACATCGCCGGCGTGGCCAACGATGAAGGCAAGCGCGGGATGGCCACCGGCCGCCCGGTGAACCTGCTGGCGCAGTGGCTGCTGGATCGCGCGGCCTGAGGCCGCGCGTCCAGACCGGCTCTCGCCGATGCGTGCCGATTTCTATCTGATCGCCAAGCCGCGCTTCCTCGAAGCGCCGCTCAACCTGGTCTGCGAGCTGACCAAGAAGTGCTACGGCACCGGCCAGTTCACCGTGATCCTCGCCCGCGACCTGGAACAGGCCGAGGAGATCGACGAGCTGCTGTGGGCGTTCGAGGACGATGCCTACATCCCGCACCAGATCGCCGGCACCGACGACGAGGACGAAGTCACGCCGGTGCTGATCGTCACCCCGGACGTGGAGACCCCGCAGCGTCCGCTCGCGATCAACCTGCGTGACGGCGCCTACGCCGGCACCTGCGAGCGAGTGCTGGAAGTGGTGCCGGCCGATCCGGCCGCGCGCGAACCGCTGCGCGAGCGCTGGCGCCAGTACCAGGCGCGCGGCTTTGCGGTGAACAAGCACGACATGTAAGCCCCAGCGTACCCGCCTGCGCGGGAACGCCCGCGATCCCCGCATGGGGATCGCATCGCACGCCCCCATCTCATTCACGCGCCCTGCCTTACGCAGCGACGACGAAGACGACACACCGCCATGACCGAACCGCTCGCCTCCAGCTACGACCCGAAAGCCTTCGAAACGCGCCTGTACGCGCAGTGGGAGGGCAGCGGCGCGTTCAAGCCGACCGGCACCGGCACGCCGTACACCATCCTGCTGCCGCCGCCGAACGTCACCGGCACGCTGCACATGGGCCACGCCTTCCAGCACACGCTGATGGACGCGCTGGTGCGCTACCACCGCATGCGCGGCTACGACACGCTGTGGCAGATGGGCACCGACCACGCCGGCATCGCCACCGAGATGGTGGTGACCCGCAACATGGCGGCCGAGGGCAAGGGCGAGACCCGCGATTCGCTGGGCCGCGAAGGCTTCATCAACAAGGTGTGGGAATGGAAGGCGCAATCCGGCGACACCATCGAGCGCCAGATGCGCCGGCTGGGCGCCTCGGGCGACTGGTCGCGCAGCACCTTCACCATGGACCCGCAGCCGTCCGAAGCGGTCAATGAAGCCTTCATCCGCTGGTTCGAGCAGGGCCTGATCTACCGCGGCCAGCGCCTGGTCAACTGGGATCCGGTGCTGAAGACGGCGATCTCCGACCTGGAAGTGGAGAACGTCGAGGAAGACGGTTTCCTGTGGTCGATCCGCTATCCGCTGGCCGATGGCGTGACCTACGAGCACGTCGAGCACGATGCCGACGGCAACGAGATCCTGCGCGAGGTGCGCGATTACCTGGTCGTGGCGACCACGCGCCCGGAGACCATGCTCGGCGACACCGCCGCGATGGTCCATCCGGAAGACCCGCGCTATGCGGCGCTGATCGGCAAATCGGTGGCGCTGCCGCTGAGCAGCCGCACGATTCCGGTGATCGCCGACGATTACGTGGACCGCGCGTTCGGCACCGGCGTGGTCAAGGTGACGCCGGCGCACGATTTCAACGACTACCAGGTGGGCGTGCGGCACGACCTGCCTATGATCAACCTGTTCACCACCACCGCCACGCTCAACGACAACGCCCCGCACAAATACCAGGGCCTGGATCGTTACGTGGCGCGCAAGGAAGTGCTGGCCGATCTGGAAGCGCTGGAGCTGCTGGTCGAAACCAAGCCGCACAAGCTGCAGGTGCCGCGTGGCGACCGCACCGGCCAGGTGATCGAGCCGTACCTGACCGACCAGTGGTTCGTGAAGATGGACGGCCTGGCCAAGCGCGGCCTGGAGCGCTTCGAGCAGGGCGACATCCAGTTCGTCCCGCCGAACTGGATCAACACCTACCGCCACTGGATGGAGAACATCCAGGACTGGTGCATCAGCCGCCAGCTGTGGTGGGGCCATCGCATCCCGGCGTGGTACGACGAGGCCGGCAAGTGCTATGTCGGCCGCGACGAAGCGCAGGTGCGCGTCGAACACGGCATCGCCGATGACGTGGTGCTGACCCAGGACAGCGACGTGCTGGAGACCTGGTTCTCCTCGCAGCTGTGGCCGTTCTCCACCCTGGGCTGGCCGAACGAGGCCGCGATGGAAGAGCGCGGCTTCGGCCGTTACCTGCCCTCGGACGTGCTGGTCACCGGCTTTGACATCATCTTCTTCTGGGTGGCGCGCATGGTCATGGCCACCGACAGCTTCACCGGGCAGGTGCCGTTCAAGGACGTCTACATCACCGGCCTGATCCGCGATGCGCAGGGCCAGAAGATGTCCAAGTCCAAGGGCAACGTGCTGGACCCGCTGGACATCATCGACGGCATCAGCCTGGACGACCTGGTCGCCAAGCGCACCGGCGGCCTGATGCAGCCCAAGATGGCCGAGAAGATCGAGCGCGCCACGCGCAAGGAATTCCCGGACGGCATCGCCGCGCATGGCGCCGACGCGCTGCGCTTCACCATCGCGGCGCTGGCCAGCCACGGCCGCGACATCAAGTTCGACCTCGCCCGTGCCGAGGGCTACAAGAATTTCTGCAACAAGCTGTGGAACGCCACCCGTTTCGTGCTGATGAACACCGATGGCGCGCGCTTCAGCGGCGCGCCGACGCCGGTGACCGACGCGGAGAAGTGGATCCTGGCCGGTCTGGCGCGCGTCAGCGAGGAAGCGGCGAACCACTTCGCCGCCTACCGCTTCGACCTGCTCTCGCAGGCGCTGTACGAATTCGCCTGGAACCAGTTCTGCGACTGGTTCGTCGAGCTGGCCAAGCCGGCGCTCAACGGCACCGATGCCGCGGCCGCCGACAGCACCCGCCACACTCTGCTTTACGTGCTGGAGCAGCTGCTGCGCCTGCTGCATCCGCTGACCCCGTTCGTCACCGAGGAACTGTGGCAGCAGGTCGCCCCGCGCGTGGGTGTGGATGCGGCCAGCATCTCGTTGCAGGCCTATCCGACCGCCGAGACGCTGGACGCCGGCGCCTACGCCCAGGCCGAAGCCGACGTGGAATGGCTCAAGTCCATGGTCAGCGCGCTGCGTCGCGTGCGCAGCGAACTGGGCGTATCGCCGGGCAAGTCGGTCGCGCTGCTGCTGCAGGGCGGCGGCGGCAACGACAAGCCGCGCGTGGCACGTTTCGCCTCGCAGCTGCAGTCGCTACTCAAGCTGGAATCGATCACCTGGCTCGATGGCAACGAGGCACCCGCCTCGGCCGCAGCCGTGGTCGGCGAGCTGCGCCTGCTGGTGCCGCTGGAAGGCCTGGTCGACCTGGACGCCGAGCGCGCGCGCCTGGACAAGGAGATCGCCAAGGTCGCCAGCGAACGCGAAAAGAGCGAGACCAAGCTGGCCAAGTTCAGCGACAAGGTGCCGCCGGCCGTGGTTGAGCAGGAACGGGCCCGACTGGTCGACTGGACCACGCAGCTGACCGCCCTGCAGGAACAGCGCGCCAAGCTGTAAGGCCTGTCCTGGCAGCGACGATCGCCATCGTCGCTGTCGCTGTTGTGGGAGCCACTTCAGTGGCGATGAAGCTTTCCCGATAAAGCGCCATCGCTGCTGAAGCCGCTCCCACACACGCATTCGCAGTCTTTCGTCCGCCGCCTCCGAACTCGCCCATGCCGCTCAGCATCTTCTGACTGGTCCTGTTCGCCGCGTTGATGCACGCGAGCTGGAACGCGATCGTCAAGGGCGCGCCGGACAAGCTGATGACCACGGTGCTGGTCAGCGGCTTCGCCGCGTTGATCGCCGCGTGCGTGCTGCCCTTTTTGCCGCCACCGGACGCGGCGAGCTGGCCGTTCCTGATCGTCTCGCCGCTGCTGCAGGCGCTGTACTTTGCCCTGGTGGCGCGCTGTTACCAGGTCGCGGACATGAGCCAGGCCTACCCCCTGATGCGCGGCGCGGCGCCATTGCTGGTCGCCGTCGTCGGCGCACTGTGGCTGGGCGAACATCTCGGCACGCTGGCCTGGATCGGCATCGCCGTGGTCTGCCTCGGCGTGCTGGCGATGGCACTGGGAAGCGGCCGCCTGCACCACGCCGCGCTGCCACTGTTCAACGCCGCGATCATCGCCAGCTACACCTTGCTGGATGCGGCCGGCGCGCGCCGCTCCGGCCACGCGCTGAGCTACACGCTGTGGCTGTTCGCGCTGACCGCACTGCCGCTGCTGGGCTGGGCCCTGATCGCCCAGCGCGCGCGTTTCGTTGCCCAGCTGCGGGCCAACGCCGGGCGCGGGATGGCTGGCGGCATCGGCACGCTGCTGTCCTACAGCCTGGCGCTGTGGGCGATGACCCAGGCGCCGGTCGCGCTAGTCGCGGCATTGCGCGAAAGCGCGATCCTGTTCGGCCTGGGGATCTCGGCATTGCTGCTGAAGGAACGTCCGCCGCGTCGCCGGCTCGCCGCCGCCGGCGTGATCGCGATAGGCGTAGTCGTCCTGCGGCTCGCTTGATGCCGGTGAAACAGGTGCGTCTGCCCGCCTGCGTCGTTCTCACTCCACCGGATAATGGCGGATCCGACAAGCCTTCGGATCTCCGTCGTTTTTGCAGGTGCCATCGAGATATTGGTAGCGCATCCGCACCTGTTGCCCAGGTTTTGGCCATCGATTTCGTGGCAATGTGCTCTGGTAGTCAGCACTCTCAGGGATGAAGTCAATCACCTGACCAACGGCTGGACATTCAGTCACAGCTGGCCCCGCATTGACCTGTAAAACCCGCGCTTTGAGCATTGGAGTAGGCTGTTCGCGAATTGCTTGGATCTGCACGTGCAAGCGGCAGATTTGCCAAGTCGCCGCGTAACCCGCTGACATCGGAACGAAAAAAACAGCCATCAAAAACACAAGCCGCGCAGGACCGTTCATTCATGCGTTCCTCGAATGATTTATTGGTTTACTCAACATGTAGCCCGGAACAAAAACCGCACTCTGACGCCGGCCTTTTTTACTGCGCTTACAGCGGCGGCATCCGGTCGATCTCGCCGTCGACCAATTCGATCGCCATCACGATCGCGTCCTCGCGGCCGTCGTGCGACGGGTAGTAACGCGGGCGCCGGCCGATCTCGTTGAAGCCTTCGCTGTGATACAGCGCGATGGCGTGCGGATTGGACGGCCGCACTTCCAGGAACACGCGCTCGGCTTTTCGGTCGCGGGCGCCCTGCACCAGCGCCCGCAGCAGGTAGCGGCCCAGGCCGCGGCCCTGGCGCTCGGGCGCCACGCAGACGTTGAGGATGTGGGCCTCGTCCACGGCCACGCTGACCACGCCGTAGCCGATCGGCAGGCCGCGCTCCAGCAGCAGCCAGGCCGGATATCCGGCGGTCAGGCAGTCGCGGAAGATCCCGCGCGTCCACGGGAACGGATAGGCGCGCAGTTCGATCGCCATGACCTCGTCCAGGTCCGCCTCGCGCATCGGGCGCAAGGTGGCGACGAAGCCGGCATCGGACTGCAGTGCGCTCATTGCGGCGCCTTGCGCAACGCGCGCAGGCGCGGCCACAGCGCGCGCTTGGCGGCCGGATTGCCGCGCAGCTCGGCCGCCGCCGGCCAGCTGGCGATGATCGCCGCGGCGTCGGGCGCATTCGGGTTCAGGCCCGAGGCGCGGATCACTTCGAAATGCAGGGTGTCGTGCAGACGCGCCCCGGCGCGACGTGGCGGTGCCGGACGACGCGGGGCCTCGGCCTGCGCTTCGACCGGCGCAGGCGGTGCGGGACGCCGGGCGACGGGCGGCGCCGATTCGCGCGGCAGCGGCAGGGGACGGGCGGGACGCGGCTCGGCCGCGCGCATCGGCGGCGCAGCGCTTTCAGCAACCGGCAGGCTGCCCGGCACCCAGACCGTGTGGCCCAGCGCCTGCAGCCAGCCGTGCTGTTCCTCGGTCCAGAGCGGGCCGCCGTCCAGACTCATGCCACCGCGCCCTTGCGGCTCCAGCGGTTCCACAGCGCCATGGCCGGCCCGGACAGCGCGTACAGCACGCCCACGACCAGCAGCGTGCGCGGGCGATCGATCACCAGGATCGCGATCACCACCGGCACCAGCACCACCAGCAGGAACGGCACGCGATCGGCCTTGGCCCCGCCCTTGCCGGTGCCCTTGAAGCTCCAGAAGCGGATCCGGCTGACCATCAGCAGCGCGGCCACGATGGTGACGCCCAGCGCCACGTAGCGCAGCTGCTCGCCGGTCCAGTCCAGCTTGCCGTCGGAGAACGCCCAGACGAAGGACATCATCAGCCCCGCCGCGGCCGGGCTGGCCAGGCCGATGAACCAGCGCTTGTCGACCACGCCCACCTGGGTGTTGAAGCGCGCCAGGCGCAGCGCCGCGCAGGCCGCATACAGGAAGGCCACCGCCCAGCCGACCCGGCCGACGGTCTCGCCATCGAGCTTCAGGGAGGACAGCGACCAGTAGTACATCACCAGCGCCGGGGCCAGGCCGAAGCTGACCAGGTCGGCCAGCGAGTCGTACTGCACGCCGAACTCGCTGCTGGTGCCGGTCAGGCGCGCCACGCGCCCATCCACGCCGTCCATCAGGCCGGCCACGAACACGGCAATCGCCGCGGACACGAATTCGCCATTGGACGCGGCGATGATCGCGTAGAAGCCGGAAAACAGCCCGGCGGTGGTGAACAGATTGGGCAGCAAATACATGCCGCGGGCCCGCTTGGGCTGGGGAAGCTCGCTCATTGCGTCAGTTTAGCCTCGCCAAGGGCCGAAGGCGGGGGGTGCAGGCGCGACAACGATTCCAGCTTGCCTCCAACCGGCCGGGGTGCTGCAATCGGCGCCGATGCGACATCTGATGCGGAGCCCGTCCATGCGCCTGTCCACCTGCTTGATCCTCTCGGCCCTGCTGGCCTCCCCGCTGGCCTGCGCCCAGAGCATGTACCAGTGGAAGGACGCCCAGGGCGTGACCCACTACTCGGACGTGCCACCGCCCAAGTCCAACCTGGAAGGCAAGCAGATCAACGCCGCCGACGCGATGGCCCGCGGCAGCGCCCCGGCGACCGCGCAGGCCGCCCCGGCCGAGAACGCGCAGTGCTCCAGCGCCCGGCTCAACCAGAAGATCCTCGCCAACTCCGCCCCGGTGCGGCAGATGGGCGCCGACGGCAAGCCCGGCGCGGTGCTGAGCGACAGCGAGCGCGCCGGCCAGCGCGACCTGGCCGATGCCGCGGTCAAGGCCTACTGCACCCCGGCGGCTCCGGCCGGCGCCGCGCCGCGCAACTAACACCATGCGCCTGGGCTGGGCGATCATGGCCGGCCTGCTGCTCGGCGGCGGGCTGTACTTCGCCATCGGCCGCGAGTCGCCCATCGCCCAACACGCCGGCAAACCCGCCACCGGTCAAGCACACAGCCCCCAAGGCCCGGCGCTGTATCGCTGGCACGACCAGGATGGCATCGTCCACATCACCGATGCCCCGCCGCCCAAGGGCCTGCCGTTTGAACGCATTCCGGTCGATCTGGGCCGCGAAAACCGCGTCGAAGTGAAGCGCTGACGCCACCGGATCACCACCCGATCCAACGCCCGGGCGCGGCAACTGGCAAAATGCCCGCTTTCCGCCAGCGATTTCCCACGATGCGCCTGTCGCAGTTCCACCTCCGCACCACCAAGGAAACCCCCGCCGACGCCGAGCTGGTCAGCCACCAGCTGATGCTGCGTGCCGGCATGATCCGCAAGCTCGCCTCGGGCCTGTACACCTGGGCGCCGCTGGGCCTGCGCGTGCTGCGCAAGGTCGAGGCCATCGTCCGCGAGGAAATGAACCGCGCCGGCGCGGTCGAGATGCTGATGCCGACGATCCAGCCGCGCGAGCTGTGGGAAGAAACCGGCCGCTGGGAGAAGTTCGGCCCGCAGCTGCTCAAGGTGAAGGATCGCAAGGAGCAGGAGTTCTGCTACTCGCCCACCGCCGAGGAAGTGGTCACCGATTTCGCCCGTAACGAGCTGTCCAGCTACAAGCAGCTGCCGGTGAACTTCTACCAGATCAACACCAAGTTCCGCGACGAGATCCGCCCGCGTTTCGGCGTGATGCGCGCGCGCGAGTTCCTGATGAAGGACGCCTACTCGTTCCACCTGGGCCATGACGACCTGGCGCGCGAATACCGCAACATGCATGCGGCCTACACGCGCATCTTCACCCGTCTGGGGCTGGAGTTCCGCTCGGTGCTGGCCGATACCGGCGCCATCGGCGGTGATGCCTCGCAGGAATTCCACGTGCTGGCCAAGTCGGGCGAGGACGCGCTGGCGTTCTCCACCGGCTCTGACTACGCGGCCAATGTCGAAGCGGCCGTGGCCGCCGATCCCGCGCCGCGCCCAGCCCCGGCCGAAGCGCTGCGCAAGATCGACACGCCCACGCAGAAGACCTGCGAAGCGGTGGCCGAGCTGATGGGCATCGCCCTGCAGCGCACGGTCAAGTCGGTGGCGACCATGACCCCGGCCGGTTTCGTGCTGGTGCTGGTGCGTGGCGACCACGCAGTCAACGAGATCAAGCTGGCCAAGGTCGCCGGCATGGCCGATTACCGCATGGCCACTGAAGCCGAGCTGGTCGATCACCTCGGCAGCCTGCCGGGTTTCCTCGGTCCGTTGAATGCGAAGAAGCCGATCCGCGTGGTCGCCGATCGCGACGTGGCGGCGATGGCCGATTTTGTCGTCGGCGCCAACGAGGCCGGTTTCCATATTGCCGGCGTCAACTGGGGCCGTGACCTGCCCGAAGCCGACGTGGCCGATATCCGCAATGTCATCGAGGGCGAGCGCGCCGCCGATGGTGGCGAAATCAAACTCGCCCGCGGCATCGAGGTCGGGCATATTTTCCAGCTCGGCCGCAAATATGCCGAAGCCCTCAAGGCCACCGTGCTGGATGAAAACGGCAAGGCGCAGGTCATGTCGATGGGCTGTTATGGCATCGGCGTGTCGCGCATCGTCGCGGCGGCCATCGAACAGAACCACGATGCCAACGGCATCATCTGGCCCGACGCGATGGCGCCGTGGCAGGTCGCGGTGTGCCTGATCAATCCCAAGCAGGACCCGGCGGTGATCGAAGCGGCGCAGTCGCTGCTGGCCGAACTGCAGGCGGCCGGTTTCGATGCGGCGCTGGACGACCGCGGCCTGCGCCCCGGCCAGATGTTTGCCGATATCGAGCTGATCGGCATCCCGCACCGGATCGTGGTCTCCGAGCGCGGCGTGGCCGCCGGCACGTTCGAATACCGCGCCCGTCGCGCCGAAGCGGCGGAAAACCTGGAGAAAGCCGAACTGTTCCAGCGCCTGCGCGCGGGCTGAAACCTTTCGGGAATCCATAGGGAAAAGGCCGGCATTGCCGGCCTTTTCTTTTGTCAGTTAATCCACAGGGTTTGTATCGGGTAACTAAACTAGATTAGGATCGGCCCACTCCGCCAGGGAATGGCCCCACTTTCTTCTTCCACATTCGGAGTTATTCGATGTCGATTGATCTTTCCGGCCTGTCTCCCAAAGAACTCGCCTCGCTCATCACCCAGGCGCAGAAACGACAGACGGTGATCTCCAAGCGCACGCCGATCACCAAGGTGCGCAGCCGCATCCTGAAGTTCGCCAAGTCCGAGGGTTACACCATCGAGGAGCTGTTCGGCGCTGCCGGCACCGCTGCCCCGACCCGTGGCAAGAAGGCCGCCGCCAAGAAGGCCAGCCCGACCGCCGGCCGCAAGCTGGGCAAGGTCGCGCCGAAATACCGCAACCCGGCCAACACCAAGGAAACCTGGACCGGCCGTGGCAAGCAACCGCGCTGGCTGGCCGCATACGTCGCCTCGGGCAAGAAGCCGGAGGAATTCCTGATCAAGCAGCCGAAGAAGTAATTCGCTTCGCACTTGAATCAGGAAAACAAGAACGCCGGCATTTGCCGGCGTTTTTTTTATTGCGCGCTTCAATGTGGTTTCGTTTCAAACTAACGGAACGATTCAAAGCGCCTTGCGCGCCGACACCAGCAGATTGCCGAACAACAAACCGGCCACCAGCGCCATCAGGATCTGCAGCACCACCAGCATCGTCGAATCGCTGCTGGGCGTTCCGCCCTGCACCAGCGCCATCAGCCCACGCAACGATGCGCTGCCGGGCACCAGCATGATGATGCCCGGCAGGCGGATCAGTGCACCGGGCCGGTTGAAACGCCGCGCGAAGAAATTGCCCAGCGCCGTCATCACCAGCGCCGACAGGAACAGGCCCACCGGGCTGCCCCAGGCCTTGCCCGCATAGCGCGAGATCAGATACCCGCAGATCGCCGCGCCCATCACCCACACATAATCGCGGCGATGCGCCTTGAACAGCACGGCGAAGGCATAACCGCTGACCACCAGCGCGCCCCACTCCACCCAGTCCGGCTGCGGCCGCAGCGCGCGCACTTCCGGATACAGGTCCAGCATCTGCGCCAGGGTCACCGCGATGATGCTGCCCACGGTGAGCTTGATCACCGTGGTCACCGCGCCTGCAAAGCGCGCCGTGCCCGAGACCCAGTGCTGGCTGGTCAGCTCGTTGAACGCATTGGTCAGCGTCATGCCCGGCAGCAGCACCACCAGCGAGGAAATGATCACCGTGTTGAGGTTGAGTGGCGCGATCAGGTTGGAGACCAGGATCGCCACCAGGCCAGCTACTAGCGAGGCGATCGCGTCGGAGGCCTCGCGCAGCTGCGGGCGACGGTCGCTGAGCTGGGACAACACGCCGATCAGCAGCCCGATCAACGCCGCGGTGGCGATATCCAGCCACGGAAGCCGCCACAGCCCGGCCACGCCGCCGGAAGCCAGGCCGAAGGCCAGGATCTGCTTGAGCCGGAAGCTGCGCGAAGGCAGCCGGTCCAGCGCGCGCAGGGCGACATGGCCTTCGGCCAGGGTCATCTCGCCGGCGGCCACCGATTCGGCAATGCGATCGGCCTCGCTGAGCTTGTGCAGGTCGTTCTCGCCCGGTGCCAGGCGGATCACGCGCGTGGTATCGCTGGCACCCAGCGCGCGCTTGGGATCGCTGAAGCTCAGGATCATCCCGGTCGGGTTGGACCAGGGCTCGCAATCCAAGCCCAGCCGCGCGGACAGGGCCAGGATGCTGCCCTCCAGGCGCTGGGCGGTGGTGCCGTAGCGATGCAGGCGCGCGGCGATCTCGCAGACGAAGGCGATGCGCTGGGCGTAGGTGGCGGGAGCGGGAGGACGGGGCATCGGCAGCCAACGAAAGTCAGCCGCTAGTGTAGGCGGCCGCGCGCGTTCTCCTACACTGGTGCGCTTGGCCTCCGTCCCAACCCGCGTGCAATGCCCATGTCGCTTGTCCTTTCCGCATGAACATCGGCCTGGGCGAAGCCATGGCGCTGGGCAGCGCCGCGACGTGGGCGTTCGGCGTGGTCCTGGCCCGCCAGCTGGGCAGCACCTTGCCGCCGGCGGCGCTGAACCTGTTCAAGAACGGCCTGGTGCTGATCGTGCTGACACCTCTGGCGCTGCTCAGCACGCACGGCCAACTGCCGACGCTGACCACCGCGCAGCTGGTGCTGTCGCTGGTCAGCGGCATCATGGGCATTGCGATTGCCGACACGCTGTACTTCCGCGCGCTCAACGAACTCGGCGCCGGGCGCATGGGCGTGGTCGGCAACCTCTACAGCCCGCTGGTGCTGGTGCTGGGCTTCGTGTTCCTCGGCGAACGGCTGGGCGCGTGGCAGTGGCTGGGCTTTGCCCTGGTCGCCGGCGGCGTGGTGCTGGTGGCGCGCCCACCCAAGCAGTGGCAGACCCATCCCAGCCACACCTTGCGCGGGGTGGTGATCGGGCTGGTCTCGATCGCGTTGATGGCCATTGCCATCGTCATGCTCAAGCGCGTGCTGGAAGCCCAGTCGCTGCTGTGGATCACCGTGCTGCGCCTGGCCGGTGCGGTGGGCGGGCTGTTGCTGCTGCGCGCCTGGCCGCGGATGCGGCGGCATTTCCATTTCGTCGCCGCGGCCGTGCCCTGGCCGCGCCTGGTGGTGGCCGCGCTGTGCGGGCAAGGCCTGTCGATGGTGCTGTGGTTGGGCGGCTACAAATACGCGCCGGCCGCGGTGGCGGCGATCCTCAATGAATCGGCCTCGGTGTTCCTGGTGATCCTGGGCGCGCTGTGGCTGCGCGAGCCGCTGGGACGGCGCGCCGTGGCCGGCGTTGCACTGACCTTCACCGGCATAGCCTGTATGCTCGCGGCCAGACCACTATGACGCCCGCCCAGACACAGCCCGAGGTCCGCATCGACCCGGCCGAGCCCACGCGGGCCCGGCTGCTGGGCAACTGGACCCTGTCCTGCGCGATGGACGTGGGCAAGCAGCTGCAGCGCATCCCCGAAGGAGCCCAGACCCTGGACGCCAGCGGCATCGGCCGGATCGATTCGGCCGGCGTGCTGGCCCTGCTGCGCCACGCCAACCGCCGCAACATCCCGCTGGAGAACCTGCTGTTCCGCCAGGACCACCAGGCGCTGGTCTCCAGCATCGAGGACGTGGTCGACGACCGGCCGAAGAAGAAGCGCGACCTCGGCTTCCTGGCCGCGCTCGGCCGCCTGGGCTACCAGGTGCAGGACAACGGCCGCGAAATCATGGCGCTGGTGAGCTTCACCGGCGAGAACCTCACCAAGCTGCTGCGGATCATCCACGAGCCCAAGCGCCTGCGCATCACCTCCACCGTGCACCACATGGAGCAGGTCGGGCTGGACGCACTGCCGCTGGTGGCCCTGCTCTCCTACCTGGTTGGCGCGGTGATCGCGTTCCTGGGTTCGACCATCCTGCGCGACTTCGGCGCGGAGATTTACGTGGTGGAGCTGGTGTCGATCGCGTTCCTGCGCGAGTTCGGCGTGCTGCTCACCGCGATCGTGCTGGCCGGACGCACCGCCAGCGCCTTCACTGCGCAGATCGGCGCGATGAAGAGCCGCGAGGAGGTCGACGCCATCCGCACCCTGGGCCTGGACCCGATCGACCTGCTGGTGATCCCGCGCCTGATCGCGCTGCTGGTGACCCTGCCGATGCTGACCTTCGTGGCCATGATGGCCGGCCTGGCCGGCGGCATCACCGTCGGCGCGTTCGACTTGGGGATTCCGCCGCAGCAGTACATCGCGCGCCTGCACGACACCATCCAACTCAAGCACATGCTGGTCGGCCTGGTGAAGGCGCCGGTGTTTGCCATGGTGATCGGCCTGATCGGCTGCCTGGAAGGCCTGCAGGTGGAAGGCACCGCGCAGTCGGTGGGCGAACGCACCACCTCCAGCGTCGTGCAGTGCATCTCGCTGGTGATCATCCTGGATGCCTTCGCCGCACTGTGGTTCATGCAGGTGGGTTGGTGAACGCCGCGCTCGATCCCGCGCCGCTGGACGGCGTGGACGAGGCGCACGATCCCGACGTGGTGATCCGCGTGCGCGGGCTGGTCAATCGCTTCGGCGAACAGACCGTGCACGACGGCCTGGACCTGACCGTCAAGCGCGGCGAGATCATCGGCGTGGTCGGCGGCTCGGGCACCGGCAAGTCGGTGCTGATGCGCACCATCCTGGGCCTGCAGACGCCCGAGGCCGGCCGCATCGAAGTGCTGGGCGAGGACGCTCGCGCCGGCAATCGCGCCGCGCGCCAGCACATCGAGCGCAACACCGGCGTGCTGTTCCAGGATGGCGCGCTGTTCTCCTCGCTCACCGTCGGCGAGAACGTGCAGCTGCCGCTCAAGGAAAACCATCCCGAGCTGCCCGACACCTTCCGCTACGAGCTGGCGCTGCTGAAGGTGAAACTGGCCGGGCTTCCCGCCGACACCATCAGCAAGCTGCCCTCGCAGCTCTCCGGCGGCATGCGCAAGCGCGCCGGCCTGGCCCGTGCGCTGGCGCTGGACCCGCCGCTGCTGTTCCTGGACGAACCCACCGCCGGCCTGGATCCGATCGGCGCGGCGGCGTTCGACCGCCTGATCAAGACCTTGCAGGAAGCGCTGGGCCTGACCGTGTTCCTCATCACCCACGATCTGGACACCCTGTACGCTATTTGCGACCGCGTGGCGGTGCTGGCCGACAAACAGGTCATCGCCACCGCACCCCTGCCTGAAATCGAACAGCTGGACCACCCGTGGGTCCAGGAATACTTCCACGGACCGCGCGCCCGGGCCGCGCGCGACGCGCGTTAACTGCGGAGAACCGGCATTTGGAAACCAAGGCCAATTACGTCCTGATCGGCGCCTTCACCATCGTGGTGGGCATCAGCCTGCTGCTGTTCGGCCTGTGGGCGGCCAAGTATTCCTCCGAGCGCAGCTACCAGCAGTACCAGGTGGTGTTCCGCGAGGCGGTCACCGGCCTGAGCATCGGCAGCCCGGTGCAATACAACGGCATCGCGGTGGGCTCGATCACCAAGCTGTCGCTGGCCCCCAACGATCCCAGCCAGGTCATCGCCCAGCTGCGCCTGGATTCCAACACCCCGGTCAAGACCGACACCACCGCCAAGCTGGCCATCACCAGCCTGACCGGCCCGTCGATCATCCAGCTCAGCGGCGGCTCGCCGGCCTCGCAGAAGCTCACCGACGTGGACCAGCGCGACGCGCCGGTGATCCGCACCAGCCCTTCGGCCCTGCAGAACATCACCGATACCGCCAACCGTATCGTCGAGAAGATGGACCAGGTGCTGAGCGACAAGAACGTCGCGGCCATTTCCTCCACGCTGGAAAACCTGCAGAGGATCAGCGGCGACATCTCCGACCGCGAAGCCGGCGTGCAGGCGCTGCTGGTGTCCGCGCGCGATGCGGCCAAGAGCCTGGATGTCACTCTCAACACCGCCAACGGCACGCTGACCGACCTGGACCAGAACGTGGTCAAGCAGCTCCCGCAGACCCTGGCCAAGCTGGATACCGCGCTGGCCAAGCTGGATTCGGCCGCCGGCAATGCCGACGCCATCATGGGCGAGAACCGCCAGGCGATTAACAGCTTCGCCAACGACGGCCTGGGCCAGCTCGGCCCGACCCTGAACGAACTGCGCGGCCTGATCCGCGACCTGCGCCGGGTCAGCGACCGGCTCGAAGGCAACCCCGCGCGCTACCTGCTGGGCCGCGACGCACCGAAGGAATTCGAACCGAAATGAAGACCTCCGCCTTCTTCCTCGTCCTGGGGACTTCATTGACGCTGGCCGGCTGCTCCTCGCTGCTGGGTGGCGGTGGTCGCGAACCGACCAGCATCTATTCGCCGCAGGTCCAGGTGACTGCCGACCCCAACTGGCCGTCGGTGCCGGCCTCGATCGTGGTCGCCAAGCCCAGCGCGGCGCGCGTGCTGGACAGCTCGCGCATCGCCGTGCGGCCGACCCCGGACGAGTTGCAGGTCTACCACGGCGCCGCCTGGGCGCAGAGCGCCACCGACATGCTGCAGGACGCGGTGACCCGCACGCTGGAGGACTCGGGCAAGACCGGCGGCACCGGCACGACCGATGCCGGCATCCGCGGCGTCTACAAGCTGGTGATGGACGTGCGCCGTTTCGAGGCCGACTACGCTGGCGGCGCCACGCCTTCGGCCGTGCTGGTGGTCAACGCCAAGCTGGTGCAGAACGCCGACCAGAGCGTGGCCGCCTCGCGCACCTTCAACGTCATCCAGCCGGCCAGCGGCACCGAAACCGGCGTGGTCGTGCAGGCTTTCGACCAGGCCCTGACCCAGCTGACCACCCAGATCGTCGGCTGGACCCTGACCAGCGTGCAGGCGCATCCGGCTGTGGAATACGGCGCGCCGAAGCCGGCTGCAGCCGCGCAATAACACCTGCACTGCCCTTGTTCGCGAGTTCGTGAACTCCGCGGAACGCCTGAAACGTCGCTGACGAAGTCGCTGCGCGCCTATCGGGGAACCGGAACCGCCCAGCCCAACGTGCGCAATCATCGTCGATCACGGTCGCGTCCGCGGCACGCTCGAACCTGGCGCTTTGCATCACATCGCGTCTACCAGGATCGGGCGTCATCACGGGAAAGCGGCACTGGCGCTCGCCGCTGCGGCCCAAGCTCGCCGCGCCCGGCGACCTCAGCATCGCGCGAGGGCAAGCCCCGTGCACAACTCGGCAGCATCACCACGACAGTCAGGCGGCGTCAGGCGGCGTCAGGCGGCGTCAGGCGGCACGATGATGCGGCGGAACGTCAGATTGATGCGCGGCCCAACCGGCCTGGCCGTCCGCGGCAGCGCATGCTGCCAGTCGCGCTGGCAGCTGCCCGACATCACCAGCAAGCTCCCTGGCTCCAGCAGAAATTCACGTTTGACGGCGGGATCGTCACGCCGCCGCATCACGAACCGCCGCGCCACCCCCAAGCTGACCGACGCAATCACCGGCTCAGGCCCCAGTTCCGGCTCATCATCGCTATGCCAGCCCATCGCATCGCGCCCGTCCCGGTACAGATTGGCCAGTACGCTGTTGAACCCCACCCCAAGCTCCTCCCGGAGCCGGTCCCGCACCGGCACCAGCGCCGCCGGCCAAGGATGTGGCGCAAACGTCTGCCCCGAATACCGATAACGCGCTTCCGGATCCCCGATCCAGCAACTCAACCGCGGCGAGTCGACCCACTTCCCAAACATGCGGATACGGTGGGTTTGCCATGAAATTGGCTCCAGCCTCCTGTAGAGCAAAGTAGGCTTCGAAAACCACTGCGGGCAATATTCAAAAATGCTGAGTTCGCAACTCAATGCCCTAATTACTCAAGTGGCACATCTCGAGAGCAGGACCTATCTGGCGACGAAAGCCCAAGAAGAATCGCCCCCAGAAATTGGGACGGTAGTGGCTGCATGCAGAAGATAGGCCTGAAACTTAGAGGATCCGCTCATAATATGCACTTCCGTCCTGCCAGTGGTCATAGCATTCTTCTTAATCACATATAGATCAGGCTTTCCGTCCAAATCGAAATCTGCCACCGAGAACTCCCACGCATTGTCCCTGCCGGTACTCGC
Organism: Pseudoxanthomonas sp. GM95; assembly: GCF_900109775.1. GTDB lineage: Bacteria > Pseudomonadota > Gammaproteobacteria > Xanthomonadales > Xanthomonadaceae > Pseudoxanthomonas_A. The sequence goes on along the minus strand of NZ_FOAX01000001.1, from coordinate 124,088 downwards.
CAGAACAGTCGCCTGATGCAGTAGAAACGTTGAATATTTCGCTGCACCGTCCATGACATGAACTTCAGTCCTTTCGGAACTTCCGTTCTTCTTGACTGCGTATAGATCTGGTACACCATCCCCGTTGTAATCCGCAAGGTCAAATGTCCATGAATAGTCCGCACCCGTCCCGGCCAATCCTGTCGCTGCGTGCAATAGAAACGTCTTAAAATTATCAGCCCCATTTAAGACGTGCACCTCAGTACGCCCCGAGCTAGTACTAGAACGCTTAATGGCATAAAGATCAAGCCGCCCATCTCGATTATAATCGGCGATGCGAAACATCCAGCGCCCATCTACACCAGTCTCAGGCAAAGCTGTTGCCGCATGAAGACTGAAAGATGAAAAGCCACTCGCACCGTCAAGAATATGCACTTCGGTCTTTCCCGAACTTGAAGTTCTTTTAACCGAGTACACATCAATAACACCATCCAAATTGTAATCACCAACCTGAAAAATCCAGCGCTCGTCTAAACCCACTCTAGCTAAATTTATATCCGCCTGAGTAACGAAGCTTGAATAGTTATTCGACCCCGCCATAATGTTCAGAACAACACTTGTCCGCGCGGGATCATTTTTGCTGATCGCATAAAGATACGGCACCGAGTCAGAGCCAACGATCGTGGGGCGAAACTTGGAAACAAGCGGAATCGTTAGATTCAGGCTGCGCGCGTTGTCAGTTTGGCCAGCAACGCCACAGGCACGACCACCGCAGATGGTGACATTCGGATTCGAGAACACGTTGTAGGAGGTCTGACCACTGTCACCGTAGGCCATCACGGTGTAGAAATTTCCGGCAGTGGAGGACGCCTTCAGGCCGTAGGAGTAAGGATAACGGCCTTGCATGCCGCCGGCGTTGTCGACGTCATGCTGCGAACCCATGTTGTGGGCCATTTCATGGGCCAGCGTATGGTCTTCGCAGTAATACGTCTTGCCATCGCTGCCGCGATCGGTGCCGTCGCTGACGACCGAGTAAGCGTAGGCCGCGTCGCTGCTAGTGATCGCAACACCGCCCGCACCGTTGAGCCACGCAACGCCACAGCCATCGTTTTCGGATTCATCGAACTTGCGGACCAACGAAACCAAATCCGCACCATAAGTCTCACGCGCGTCGCGTAGCGGTTTCAGCGCGGCGGGGATTGTGACAGGCGCGCCGCTGTCGGAGATACCGGTCAGCGCGTTGAGCGCCGCGCCGTTGTCGTTGCTGTCCGTATAAGTGACTTGCACCGTCCCAACCAGACGAACCTGAGCGGCCACATTGCTGTTGCTTAATGCCGCGTTGGCTGTCGCGATCAGGTTCTGCAAGCGCGTGACTGCGGCTGACTGCCCGCCCAGGCCTGCGGCATATCCATTGGTGTACCCAAGGACCACGTCGATCGTGTTGGTGGCCGAAGCCGTCGCGCCTGCGGTGACTTTCGCCTGACTCGCAGTGGTAGCCGTCGCGCTTGCGGCAAGTGATGTGGCCGACGCAGCAAAAGGATCTAGTGCCGCAGGCGCCGCCATGGCGTCAGGACCACCTTTGCGGCGGGTCGTCTTGAAATTCCTTGGATCGATGGTCATGGCATAGACTTGCCCTGCCTGAGTCGTCAGCCGTAGCGTGCTGCCGTCTGCCTGCGGAATGCTGCCGAAAACAGCCTGCTCGCCAAATGTAATGATGGCCTCGCGACCGGGATCACCGCCTTCTACTCGCCCAATCCAGCTCCAGTTGCCGTCTGGGTACTCTTCATGGCGGGCATAGCGAACGCGCAATGGCGTGCCGTCGGGTGCTTCCAGCGTCAACTCCCCGCTGAGCGTTGCGGCGACCGCATGCGCTTCGCTCATGCTGACCGGGAAGAGCATGTAGGCATCGGTGCGGGTCGTTGGTGCGTTGCGCTGATACGCCAGCAAGGAACCCCGATCAGGCGCGCCTGCAATCGAAGAAGCTGAAGGCCCATGTGCCATCAATGCCTTCGCTGTCAAAGGCTGCGCAGCAACCACAGCGTGATTACCACGTGCCGCATCGCCTGCCCAATCCTTGCTGCAGCCAGCCAGCGCTGCCAATCCCATCAACGCGAAGAAGTTCCACTTCATTTCCAAGCCCCCTGATTTGGGGCGCCATTGCCTGATCCGACACAGGCAAACAAATCGCGCCACATTTGCTTTGGCGGACTATATCCGAACACCGCGCCAAAACCGGACCTGCATCACGAAGTGTGATGCGATCCTTTATTCAGTTCGGAAGCCTGTAATCAATTCCTCAGCAGAACGACGCCGGTTATGGAGGCGAGCTGATCCAACGTGATGCCATCGGCCAGCTCCGCCACTTTCAAACCCTCCGGCGTGACATCAAACACTCCCAAGTCGGTAATGATTCGGTCGACCACGCCGAGGCCGGTCAGCGGCAGATCACACTCGGACAGGATCTTGTGGCTGCCGTCCTTGGCGACGTGTTCCATGATCACCACGACGCGCTTGACGCCGGCGACCAGATCCATCGCGCCGCCCATCCCCTTAACCATCTTGCCGGGCACCATCCAGTTGGCCAGGTCGCCTTTCTCGCTCACCTGCATCGCGCCGAGGATCGCCAGATCGATGTGGCCGCCGCGGATCATCGCGAACGAATCATGGCTGCCGAAGAAGCTGGCGCCCTTGCGTGCGGTGACGGTCTGCTTGCCGGCGTTAATGAGGTCGGCGTCGATCTCGTCCTCGGTCGGAAACGGGCCGATGCCGAGCAGTCCGTTTTCAGACTGCAGCCACACATCCACGCCATCGGGAATGTAGTTGGCCACCAGCGTGGGCAGGCCAATGCCCAGGTTCACGTAAGCGCCGTCGGTGAGTTCCTGCGCGGCGCGCGCGGCCATCTGTTCGCGGGTCCAGGCCATTACTTTGACTCCTCGCGCACGGTGCGCTGTTCGATGCGCTTCTCGGGCTTGGCATTCAACACGATGCGATCGACGTAAATGCCGGGCAGGTGAACCTGGTCCGGCGCGATCTCGCCAACCTCGACGATTTCTTCGACCTCCACCACGCAGGTCTTGCCGGCCATCGCGCAGGCCGGGTTGAAGTTGCGCGCGGTCATGCGGAACACCAGGTTGCCGGCCGTATCGGCCTTCCAGGCTTTGACCAGGGCGATATCGGCGTGCAGCGCGGTTTCCAGCACGTAATGCTTGCCGTCGAACTCGCGCGTCTCCTTGCCTTCGGCGATCACCGTGCCGTAGCCGGTGGCGGTGAAGAACGCAGGAATGCCCGCCCCGCCGGCGCGCAGGCGCTCGGCCAGCGTGCCCTGCGGGTTGAACTCCAGCTCCAGCTCGCCGGCCAGGTACTGGCGCTCGAACTCCTTGTTCTCGCCCACATAGGACGAAATCATCTTCTTGATCTGGCGCGTGGCCAGCAGCTGGCCCAGGCCGAAGCCATCGACGCCCGCGTTGTTGGAGATCACCGTCAGGTCCTTGACCCCGGTCTCGCGCAGCGCGCTGATCAGCACCTCGGGGATACCGCACAGGCCGAAACCGCCCACCGCCAGGGTCTGGCCATCGGCGGCGATATCCGCCAGCGCCGTCGCCGCATCCGGAAATACCTTGCCAGCGCGCGCGTCGCGGCCGGGAGTTGTCTGGGTCATCGCGTCGTATCCGTTGTTACAGGCGTCGCTTCGCATTCTAGCGGCGGCCCCGGCGACGGCCTGTTGGACTTTGGTCCTGCGCGCTAACGCCGGATTGTCATCTGCTTGGCTACACTCGCTGGCCCTGTTTCCCCCACAAAGGACTCCCTCCATGCCGCTTCCCGCATTCAAGGCCTACGACATCCGTGGCCGCGTCCCCGATGAACTGGACGAGGACCTGGCGCGCCGCATCGGCGTGGCGCTGGCCGACATGCTGGACGCCGGCCCGGTCGTGCTGGGCCACGACGTGCGCCTGACCAGCGCCGGCCTGCAGGACGCGCTCTCGGCCGGCCTGCGCGCCAAGGGCCGCGAGGTCATCGACATCGGCCTGTGCGGCACCGAGGAGGTCTATTTCCAGACCGATCACCTCAAGGCCGCCGGCGGCGTGATGGTCACCGCCAGCCACAACCCGATGGACTACAACGGCATGAAGCTGGTGCGCGAGCAGGCCCGGCCGATCAGCTCGGACACCGGCCTGTTCGACATCCGCGACCAGGCCGATGCCGACAAGGCGCCCGCCACTGCGCCCACCGCCAGCGAAGAAAGCCGCCCGGACAAATCCGCCTACATCCAGCACCTGCTGAGCTACATCAAGCCCGAGGCGCTCAAGCCGCTCAAGGTGGTGGTCAATGCCGGCAACGGCGGCGCGGGCGCGATTGTCGATCTACTGGCGCCGCACCTGCCGCTGGAATTCATCCGCGTGTTCCATGAGCCGGACGGCAATTTCCCTAACGGCATTCCCAACCCGCTGCTGCCGGAAAACCGCGCCGCCACCGCCGAAGCGGTGAAGGAACACGGCGCCGATTTCGGCATCGCCTGGGATGGTGACTTCGACCGCTGCTTCTTCTTCGACGAGCACGGCAACTTCATCGAAGGCTATTACCTGGTGGGCCTGCTGGCCCAGGCGATCCTGGCCAAGCAGCCCGGCGGCAAGGTCGTGCACGACCCGCGTCTGACCTGGAACACCATCGAGATGGTGGAAGCCGCCGGCGGTGTGCCGGTGCTGTGCAAGAGCGGCCACGCCTTCATCAAGGAGAAGATGCGCGCGGAAAACGCGGTGTACGGCGGCGAGATGAGCGCGCACCACTACTTCCGCGAGTTCGCCTTCGCCGACTCCGGCATGATCCCGTGGCTGCTGATCGCCGAACTGGTCTCGACCTCCGGCCGTTCGCTGGGCAACTGGGTGGAAGACCGCGTGGCCAAGTTCCCGTGCAGCGGCGAGATCAACTTCAAGGTCAGCGACGCCAAGGCCGCGGTCAAGCGCGTCATGGACACCTACGCCGACCTGAACCCGGAACTGGACTACACCGACGGCGTCAGCGCCGATTTCGGCCAGTGGCGCGTCAATATCCGCAGCTCCAACACCGAGCCGCTGCTGCGCCTGAACGTGGAAACCCGTGGCGACGCGGCGCTGCTGAAGCAGAAGACCGACGAGATCTCAGCGTTGCTGCAGGGCTGAGTTTCGCTGTTGACCGGAACGAAGAAGGGCGCCTCGCGGCGCCCTTCTTCTTTTGACTGACCTCGATCCGCAGGCGCAGTCAGTTGTCGCCGAACAGATCGCGCGTATAGACCTTGTCGGCGACGTCATCGAGCTGGTCGGTCATGCGGTTGCTGATGATCACGTCCGACTCGGCCTTGAATGCCGCCAGGTCGTTGACCACGCGCGAGCGGAAGAACTCGGCCTCGCTCAACGTGGGCTCGTACACGATCACTTCCACGCCCTTGGCCTTGAGGCGCTTCATCACGCCCTGGATGCTGGAGGCGCGGAAATTGTCCGAGCCGGCCTTCATGATCAGGCGATAAATGCCCACGATCTTCGGTTTGCGGCGCAGCACATCGGCGGCGATGAAGTCCTTGCGCGTGGTGTTGGAATCCACGATCGCGCGGATGATGTTCTGCGGCACGCTCTGGTAGTTGGCCAGCAGCTGCTTGGTGTCCTTGGGCAGGCAGTAGCCACCGTAGCCGAAGGACGGATTGTTGTAGTGCGAGCCGATGCGCGGGTCCAGGCAGATGCCTTCGATGATCTGGCGGCTGTCCAGGTCATTGGTGACCGCATAGGTGTCCAGCTCGTTGAAGTAGGACACGCGCATGGCCAGATAGGTATTGGCGAACAGCTTGATCGCCTCGGCCTCGGTCGGCTCGGTGAACAGCACCGGCACGTCCTGCTTGATCGCACCTTCCTGCAGCAGCCCGGCGAAGACCTTGGCCCGCTTCGAACGCTCGCCGACGATGATCCGCGACGGATGCAGGTTGTCGTACAGCGCCTTGCCTTCGCGCAGGAACTCGGGCGAAAACACGATGTTGTCGGTACCGAACTGCGCACGCGCCTTCTGCGTATAACCCACCGGCACGGTCGACTTGATCACCATCGTGGCCGACGGATTGACCTCCAGCACCTTGCCGATCACCGCCTCGATCGAACGGGTGTTGAAGTAGTTGGTCTCCGGGTCGTAATCGGTTGGCGTGGCGATGATCACAAACTCCGCGCCGGTGTAGGCATCGACCGGGTCCAGCGTCGCGCGGAAATTCAAACCGCCTTCGGCCAATGCGGCCTCCAGCTCCTTGTCGACGATGGGCGCACGGCCCTCGTTGAGCATCCTGACCTTGGCCTCGACGATATCCAGGGCCACCACCTCATGGTGCTTGGCCAACAGGACGCCGTTTGACAGGCCCACGTAGCCGGTACCGGCCACCGCAATCTTCATGTGTCGCAACCTCATGGGGGATGGAAGCCCCGCTACGATACGACACGCGCATGCAACGCGGTCTGGATGGCGTCGCAGGTTTCGCCGGGCGCCGGCGCCCTCGCTCCCCTGCCGGACAGATGCAGGTTTTCACGCGCCTCTGGAATGCCAAACCACCATACGGTGTCGCATGGCGGCGCCCGGCCCGTTAGAATCGGGAATCTGCCCCGCGCCAGCCGCCGCGGCCGGGCCACTCGTACAGGTTCCTCAAGGACTCGCAGCTCCGATGAAGATTCTCGTCGCCTACAAGCGCGTGGTGGACTACAACGTGCGCATCCAGGTCAAGCCGGACCACTCCGGCGTGGTCACCGAGGGCGTGAAGCTCTCGCCCAATCCTTTCGATGAAATCGCGCTGGAAGAAGCCCTGCGCCTGCGCGATAAAGGCATCGCCACTGAAGTGGTTGTGGCCACGATTGCTCCTGCCGATGCCGCCGCGCACCTGCGTAATGGTCTGGCGATGGGCGCCAACCGCGCTTTGCACGTGGTCGCCGACGGCCCGGTGTCGCCGCTGACCGCCGCTCGCACCCTGCTCAAGCTGATTGAGAAAGAGCAACCGGACATCGTGATCCTGGGCAAGCAGGCCATCGACGACGACGCCAGCCAGACGGGCCAGATGCTGGCCACGCTATGGGGCCGCCCGCAGGCGACGTTCGCCTCCAAGGTCGAGATCGCCGACGGCAAGGCCACGGTGACGCGCGAAGTCGACGCCGGCCTGGAAACGCTGGAAATCGACCTGCCGGCGGTGATCACCACCGATCTGCGCCTGAACGAGCCGCGCTTCATCAAGCTGCCCGACATCATGAAGGCCAAGTCCAAGCCGCTGGAGACGATCGCGTTCGCCGACCTGGCCGTGGAAGCCGGCGCCGAACTCAAGACCACCCACTACGCCGCGCCGCCCAAGCGCAGCCGCGGCGTGATGGTCAAGGACGCCGCCGAGCTGGTGGCCGCACTCAAGCAGAAGGGGTTGCTGTAATGGCCAAGGTCCTCGTCATCGCCGAACACCTGGACGGCGCGCTCAACGCTTCCACCGCCAAGACCGTCAGCGCCGCCGCCGCACTCAAGCCCGAAGCGCTCGACGTGGTCGTGCTGGCCGCCGATCCGGCCGCCGTCGCCGAAGCTGCCGCCAAGATCACCGGCGTCACCAAGGTGCTGACCGTGGCCAACGCCGCCAACGCCCACGCCATCGGCCAGGTTCTGGCCCCGCAGATCGTGGCGCTGGCGGCCGGCTACACGCATGTATTCGGCCCCTCGACCACCTTCGGCAAGGACCTGATGCCGTGCGTGGCCGCGCTGCTGGGCGTGGCGCAGGTCTCGGACCTGATCACGGTCGAAGGCGAACACACCTTCACCCGCCCGATCTATGCGGGCAACGCCATCATCACCGTCGAACCCGACGCCAGCCAGACCGTGGTCGCCACCGTGCGCACCGCCTCCTGGCCGGAAGCGCCCGCCGGCGGCAGTGCGCCAATCGAAGCGGCGAGCGTCGACGCTACGCTGCCCACGCACACCCGCTTCATCGGTCTGGCCGCCGGCAAGTCCGACCGCCCCGACCTGCAGAGCGCCAAGCGCGTGGTCTCCGGCGGTCGCGGCGTCGGTTCGAAGGAAAACTTCGACATCATCTACAAGCTGGCCGACAAACTCGGTGCCGCCGTCGGCGCTTCGCGTGCCGCGGTCGATGCTGGCTACGTGCCCAACGAACTCCAGGTCGGCCAGACCGGCAAGATCATCGCCCCCGAGCTGTACATGGCCATCGGCATCTCCGGCGCCATCCAGCACCTGACCGGAATCAAGGACGCCGGCACGATTGTGGCGATCAACAAGGACGCTGACGCGCCGATCTTCGAGATCGCCGATATCGGGCTGGTGGGGGATTTGTTTGCGATCCTGCCGGAGCTGCAAGCGACGATCTAATGGGGGATTTTTTTATTGAAAGAAGAGCCTGCTGCTGTGGATGCAGAGTAACAGCAGCAGGCTTGACGCCGGGCACAAGCAATGTGATTGCGCTTTCCGCGACTTAGATCGTCTACAGGAATGACTCTTTCGGCGTACCTACACGCAGCCCCCACTCTGAAAAGGGAGGCGATGCGATGCGCCAGGTACGTACGTCACATCAGCTCCTATGCAGAATTCGCGCGGGGCCAATTCAGTACCCAGAAGGAGCTGAAGTGGCACTTGGAAGAAATAGAATTTGCATCCCGGCGATTTTCTTACCCCCCTCCTCTGTGATGCAGTCCGATCCTTCATGCCGCAGAATTAATCCATCCAGGGACTGGAAGGAACCAATCATCAGCAGGTCGTATTTCCCGACCCAATCGCCAGCAAGGCGAACTGAAAAACCGCTCAAAGATTCATTCTTGCCGCGGGTGCCAGCATACCTATTGCCGCATACCCACTCCGTCCAATCACCTGATTGGAGCCGCACCCTATATTCGACCTTCTTCTCGTCATCCAGACCACATAGCAACCGAATCCCCTGGATAAATCGAGGATGCCTGCCATCGGTAACAACAGACGGAATATCTTCGTTTCTCACATCACCCACGCCGCCCACATGGGCTAGCAGCCCCATACGCGGAACACCGTGCCTGAGTGGAACAGCGATGAGTGGCTTCATGTAATCGACAACTTCGCGTCCCACGCGAGATGGAACTAAATTACTCTTCTCTACGTTCCTGTCTTTATCTATCACGATGAGATTGTGATAAAAATGCGCCCCCACCGTGTGTAAATCGTAGAAGCTCGGGTCCGAGGGCAATGGAACTTCTGCGTAATTTATCCAGTCCGGAAGGCTTTTGAAAAAACTAATGGTTGGATTCTCCGGGTTGTAGTAAGAGGCCCTACTTGCCCGCCCTCCTTCCCAATAGCTTGTTTGAGTATCTTCGACGATATAGATCCCCCCATCCCTTGTCCGCGGATACAGAAACTTGAAAGTTGTAATGACATGCTCCGGCAGATGACTTCCATCATCCAGCACGATATCAAAATCGCCATACAGATCATGAAGCTCTTCCAGAAAAGCAATATCGATCTGGCTACCCCGGTGAACCCTGACCCGGGGATCATCAAACTTCATTCTCTTCTCGTGAATGTCGACACCAACGATCACGGTCTCGGAATGCGTAAACCAGTCAGACCAGACCCTTAAACTGGCTCCGCCGCCGAATGGATCCGCATAACCACCAATTCCAATCTCAAGCATCACAACTTTTTTATCTCTGAAATGGGCAAGGTGGCGCTCATAATGCTTCGCATAATGATGCGCCCCCCATTTGTCGGTCTTATGCTTAACCGATAGATCCATAAGATTTTCACGAGTCAAAGCAGAGCCTCCTATATTCATGCCAATTACACAGAACTCGAGTAAGCAGTTCATTCGCCAACTGCCAGCTACACGATAGCACCCTATGCACAAATCGGAGGCCTCAATATGACACGCAGACAATCTATTGAGATGCACCTCAACAACGCATTTCCTTTCCACACTCGTTGTCTAGGTTTTCCAGCGAGGGCGGAGCAGATGGCCACTGACCACACGGCAATTGATAAAGATGGTCGCTGGCGATGCGACTGGGATTTGGTCTCTGAAAGCTGAACCCAAGAAGGGCTGCTAATACCAAGACCTGATGTTCGGAGTCACATCAGGTGCAGTCCTGCAACCTCCCGCAGCACTTAGGGCAGGTCATCGACCTGCATTAGGAGACCGGAATTCAGATCTGCTCGCTATAAGCGAGTGCATATCCACTCTAGCGAGTTGCTTAATACACTTCAAACAGCGCCAATAGTTCGAAGTACGGCCGCTCTACAGACGCGTATCAGCCAACCGACTAGTTTCATTTCCCAAAAATGAAGGGAAACGGTCCACTGCGCGCGCTGCACGCGACGTCATTTATTTGTCACGTTCCAAATCGGCAGGCATCTCCCGGCTTACTATCAGTTCGTCTAGCCTCGCCTCCACCTCAACGAGATCTACACTCCATCGACGATTGGCCTTGTCCTTTCTGAAATCGAGCGGCGAGCCAAAGCATACATCGAGGTGGTGGAAACGCACTGCGGCAAGGAGCAGATCATCTTTGAGGTAAAAATTCCGGGGAGCCAGCACCAGCACAGACGAGCCTGGCTGTTGAAAACCCGCCAGGTACATCTGGCTTCCTACCGGTCCCGCCAAGATCTCAGATTCCGATGCCATGCGGATCTGTTCAGGAATCGTCATGGTCTCGGAACACCTTATCTCGAAGCCACGCGAAAGCAATAAAGCTTCCAGCGCCTCTTCATTCTCCAAGGGGCGATTCCCGATCGCCTTTCGCGACAAATAGACCTTGCGGCGGGCGCTTCTATACCCCCCCGAAGCCTGCTTCAGCGAAATTCGCCCCCAAACCTCCCCCATCTCCGGGCTAATCGAGCGATGTGTCCGCATTGCGGTCGAGGGCACAAATAGGCGTTCGACCGATGTTGCCGGGGAAGCAGACACAATGCGATCCTCTGGCACGCCGGCCAACCTTAGAAGTTCAAGTGCGAAAGGCCTGACATCAGATTCGTAAACTAAAAATCGCAAGTCAGAAGTAACTTGTGATACTTGGCGCATGGCCCAGAGTCGGCTCAGACCTTCAAGCATCACATGACCGAAATGCCGATGAACATTACCTACGAGATAGTAGTCACCCTTTAACCTCGTAGCCTCGGAAGGACCTATATACGCCCAAGCTCCCGACGCCTCGTCATAGGAAAGAATATTTTCCGCCCACGTGACGTTTCCATCCATGATTCCAAACGAATCCTGAGTGACACCACCATTTCGCGTCAGCAGCGCCTGTCCTTGGGAGTGAGTGGCTTCAGCCCTTTGCGTAATCACGCCGCCAAATACCCAGGCTTCATGCATTACGCTAATCTGAAGAGGCGAGGGCATTTCAATGCCCTCACTCCACAGCTCGGGCAGCATCAGTGAATTTGCACCAAGGAAGTGATCACGATTCGGCCGACGCCAGCTGCTTCCGAGTATCTGATCAAGATCAGGATTAAGTATACGTACTGATTGGATATCCACCCTGAAATCTTTAGGTTCCGCCAGTCCTTCGAGCAGACTCGCGCGAACAGGAAGTTCTGTACGCTCACACCGCTTAAGTTCAACAGGGATCACGCCCAGCACTCCAATTTCACGAATCGAAGCATATGCGAAGCCTTGGTCTCACCGGCTTGCAATACGCTCAAGTAGATCCACCCACACTTCACCGACACCGCTCCTAGCGAGCGTCCGCTCACTGGCTGCCTTGCTGGCCTGCTCGGCGATGCGACTAGCAACATCAGGGCGATCAAGCAAGACCTCGATTCCTTCTTGCCACGAGTCGACATCATTCGTACGTAGCAGCCCACTGAAACCGTCATGGACGGTGCATCTATATGGACCAAAGTCGCTGAAGATTGCCGGAACGCCAGCAAGGCTGTAATCCAAGAACTTGATGTCCGACTTGGCTTCGTTGAAAGCATCAGCGCGCAGTGGCGCCAGGGCCAGCGTGCAATGGCTGCAGAGCGCCCTGAACCAGACCACGAATTCCGGGTAAGTCGGAAAGCGTGGCGGGCAGGTCACTTCCTTGGCAAAAGGAAGCGGGTGCCCGCCCCCGATCTGCAGAATCTGCACATCAGGATGCCGATCCAGCACGCGCTCGAGCGCCGGCACGATCATCTCGAGGTCCTTCGCATGGGAATTGGACCCCATATAAAGGATGTACCGCCGTTCAGCACTCAATCCAAGCGCCCCCGCAACCTCAGCACTGAGCCCTGCCGGCAGCGGGCTACACCATAGCGTCTCGTCCAGTGCGTTGGGGATGATTTCCACTCGTGCATTGGTCTCGGATAGGGCCGCCGCCAAAGGCGCGCTACTTGTGGTGAGGCAGGCGGCGCCTTGGGCGATTGCACGCATGCTGGCGATCGCCACATCGTCAATCGCATGGTCCAAGTGATCCTTGGGCAAGTCCCAGAGCATGTCGTCCATTTCGAAGATCCATGGCACGCCAGCAATGCGCAGGGCGTCCAACAGCAGCTCTGTCTGCGCGGGCGGTACTGCATCACGCTGTATGACCACGACATCAAACGCACTGGCTGCACCTGCGATGAGAGAACCCACCGAAATAGGCCGTGGATCCAGCCGTCCCGTCTGTGCCGCAGCCCGCATCGGCCTCAGCACTCGGATATGGGCGGTGGGGGGGCGATGCCTCAAGCCACGCAACTTCATGACTAGGCCAACACGCAGAGGCCGCCTCCCACCAAGCATCGACTCGCTGTAGAGCTGCCGGTAGCTGGACGCCATATGCGCCGTGTCATGGACAACAGCTTCGGCCGCCTGCCAGCGAGCGAGGTCTTCCTGCCTCGCCAAGACTTCCGTCGGATTGTTCGCCAGCTCCACCAGTTTCTGGAGGATATCGCTTGGCGTCGCATCTGCCGGCAAGAGCCAGCCGCCGCCCGTAGCACGGATGCGATCGCCCACTGCACCCGTATCCAAGCCCAGGACGGGAATCCCGGCCGCCCACATCTCGGTCAGGGTATGGCAGAAGGTTTCGGGCCAGATCGACAGCACGACGCCCACGCTCGGCGCGATGGCAGCGACCTTTGCCTGGAATTCTTCGCGCTTGTAAGCGCCGTGATGCACACCGACGCGCTTGACTTCCTGGATGGCATGCCCGAGGAAATGCAGTTCTACTCGTCCTTCCTCATCGAGCACACTGACATCACGCAGGAGGAGCGCCCCCTTGCTGACCGAGATATTCCCCGGCACCAGAACCTTCATTGGCCTGCCACGCTGGGGCGTCGTGGAATTCATCGCAAGCAGATCGAAATCCCGACCGTGCGGGATGACCCGCATCCGGCCCACATGTTCCGGATAGACCTCGCCAAACAACCGCTTGGCAGACGGCGAGGTGGTCACGAATGCCGAACAGTCGGCAAGGAACCGCCCCATCATCAATCGCCAGCGGCGCACGAATCCGTCAGGCACCACCTGCTGTGGCCATAGCGGATTCAATCTGGCTCCATCCTCCGACGTGCCCACGTAGCGATGCTCCGTGTCCAGCAGATTCACGGATGGGCAAAGCGCGTAGAAATCGTGGACGGAAAAGATCACGGGGATCTGCAGCGCCTTGGCGGCCGACGCGATCCCTAGGCTGTGCCAAGCCACGTGCCTGATATGCAGCACATCAATGGAGTGGCGATACAGAATGTCCAGAAGCAGGCGGTCGTATTCATCAGATGTGTGCGGAACGGCCCTGATCGGCGCATGCAGCGCGACGGTCTCCAAGGTCACCAGGTTGCCGTTCACGAGCTTGGAAAGCGTCAAGGTCAGCGAGTCGCATCGCAGCAGGAAACCTTCGTATCTTTCCGCCACTGCGCGCATCAGGTCCAAGTTGGTCTGAGGCGTTCCTCCCGTTGTCGTCGAGATGACGAACAGCACCCTCGGCTTCGGCAGCGCCGAAGAAGCGGCCAGCAAGGTCTTCCGCAGGCGATTGCGGCGCATCGCGAATTCGATGTCGTTGAATCGCGAGATCAGCGCGCGGTATTCCGGATAGTCGATGGCAAGCTGCCGCGCGCCGTCCTCGACCAGTGCCCGCTTCATATCCCCGAAACTCTGGGACCTTAGGTGGAACACATAAGCCTTGTCACAGATGACATTGCGCCAACCAGCATACATCAGGCGCATGCACAGGTCGTTTTCTTCGCCATACCCCCGGGGATACTTGGCTTCGTCGAAACCACCAACGACATCGAGCGCATGGCGCCTCAGATAAAGGCAGAAGCCGTTCCCAGTCGGGACATCGATGGGAATGCCTTCACCAGCCTGCGTGACGACTTTTGCGGTGCTGGCACTATCCAAGTAGGCCGGAGGAGAATTGGCAACACCAATCTCCGGAACCGAAAACGCGCCGGCGTTGTCCGACAGTGCTGTCACCGACCCGATGTCCGGCTGTGAATATGCGCAGTACCTGAGATTGTGCAGCCAGCGCGGTGTCACTGTGGTATCGCTGTTGAGCAGCACCACGTCCCGGCCAGCGGCCAGCTCCAGCGCTCGGTTCACTGTCCGCGTATAGCCGATGTTGCTCGGATTCATCTCCAGCCGGAAACCGGGCACCGTCGCGTAACGCCGCAAGAGTTCGGCAATGCGTGGATCGGTGCTGCCGTCGTCGATTATCAGCACTTCGCTGGAGTCGGGCATCGGATTTTCAGTGAGCGAAGCAAGGCATGCCGCTACTGCATCGGGCGAGTTGTAGACCGGCACCACTACCGTGACAGGAAGCATGGCCCCCGTTGAAAGTGTGGTTAGGTAGGTGGGCGCAGGCAGCCGGCTGCGGACTGCCGAAGCGCCGATCACCTTCACCCCCTCTCCAAGGCTACGAGCTCTGGTAACCTCGCGGACCTCGACGCTCTGGCCAGTCCGGAGAATCCCCTGCGCCAAATGCAACGAAAAACCTGCATTCGCACCGGGCAGCTTGTTGGCGGTGACGTCATGGCGCTCGCGTGACGTGGCGAAGTCCATGACCTTTTCGCCGTCCACGAAAAGCTGCAACCGGACCGGCGCGCCAGGCGCTGCCTCGTCTACTGCCCACCCTTCAATTAAGGTGGGGGTCGCACGATCGAGATGACCATAAAGTCTTGGCGCTCCGAGCGCCGCAATCTGGACGCCCTCTTCAGCGGCCTGGACCACGAGCGGTGCTTTGCCGGGCCGACCTTCCTGACGCCCGTATTGAAGGTAATGCAACAGCGGGCTCGAACCACCGGCCGCGACATCAGCGTTGCTCTGCGCATAGTAGCCAGGATCAAAGTCTGGTCCCGGGCTGCGCCCTAACTGGGCGCCGAATCTGACGAAATGCGGCAACGGCTCCATACCGATCAACGCCACATCCGGATAGCGAGCACGATACCAATCGGCATCGAACATTCCAGACTCGACGATCAAGCGCTCAAGCATTGCAAGTTCTACTCCATTAACCATTCCGAGTTGCCTCTTCCTTAGCCGCTGCAGATCCATCTAGGTAATGCAGGATGGGATTACCAAGCCGCGCTGTCGGATTCAATGCCAGATACGCCGTCATGTCGAAATTCGGCCCTACTCCCCGCCCCTCCCCGGCACCGAATTGCAGATAGTGCTCTAGCGGATCGATCCCAGACGCGGCAACATCTGGATACTTCGCGATATACCAAGATGGATCGAACAGGCCGGAAGCTTGGATGCGTGCGCGCACATGATTCGCCTGCCAACGGTCGCGGCATCGATTGAAGAATCTGACGATGCGTCCCAACGAGAGACGCACAGGCGGCGCCTTGACAACACTCGTCGCCACTGGTGCGGCCTGCTCTGCCTCTGCCAGCAAGAGCGTCAGCGTTGCAAGCTCGCGATAGCAGCCCGCCAGCTCCTGCTTCAGGCATTCGCCCTCGGCTTCGATGGCAGAGATCCGTTCTTTCAAACGGTCGATTTCATGGAATTCCGCATACGCCTGTCGCAATCGACGCTCAAGCTCATTGACCGCTGCAAGATGGATTTCCATCCCCACCGACTCGACTGGAGGGCTCCCCGCCCCCGTCAAGCATCCGCTCGGAACCTGTTGATTCAGCACCGCCATAGATCACCCCCTATTCTTTCCTTATCAAGTTTACGGTCCACGTGACACCGTGGTGGCATCATCCAGCAGTGCAAGCTCCCATCACCTTGGCATCGCTCCATGCACATCCCACCCTCTCGGCGGAAATGCCAGTTCACAGTTGGTGCCTTCTAGCGAGAGATTCGGATTGTAGGCAGGATCCTGCCGAAGGATGCCCGCCCAGCAATGGGTCATGTAAGCAACTTCACCTGCGAAACGGGCGCGTTTTGCATCCGTATTCTCGGCGCCACGGGACGCGGACTCATGGTGGTAGAGCTCGGCAAATGGCGTCCAGACATTGGCATAGCCAGCGCCCATCAACCGCAGGCAGAAGTCAACGTCGTTGAAAGCCACCGCAAGATTAGCCTCATCCAGCCCCCCGACCTCTAGGAAACGGGATCGCTGGATCACCAGGCATGCTGCGGTGACCGCGGACAGGTTCTGAACGACGCGCGCGCGGCCTCCATGCCCCGGGTATCCCTTGGGCTGGCCGGCATAGAAATGATTCGCCACGCCCCATACACCCAGCACGACCCCCGCATGCTGGATCGTATCGCCCGGATAGTAGAGCATCGCACCAACGGCGCCCACGGTGGGGCGCAACGCGTGGGCAACCATCTCCTCAAGCCAATCAGGGGTGATGACTTCGATGTCGTTGTTGACCAGCGCCACCACGTCGGCGTCACAGACCCGTACAGCGTAATTGTTTATCGCGGAATAGTTAAAAGGGGCGTCATAAGGCAGGACCCTGATCCTCGGGTCGCCGTCGATATGGGAGAGATACTCCAATGCGTCGGGAGACGTGGATTGGTTATCCACGATGATGATCTCGAAATTCGGATACGTCGTCTTCAGGAGAACGGATTCGACGCACATCTTAAGCAGTCCAACGCGGTCTCTCGTTGGAATGATCAGTGCCACCTTGGGCGGCGAATCCGGAAGCGGCCTGCGCACGCGATAGTGACCATGCAGGAGCGATTCCACTTGTCCTCCCGCCGTGAGGTCCAAGTGATCCTGTACTGCGCGTGCGCCAGCATCCGCCGCGTAATCCTTTGCGCCACGCTCGAGCGCCGTCGATCCTGGGATAGCACGCCAGTGGTACAAAATTTCCGCGAGATGGCCAATCTCCTTCGATTGCAGGCGCCGAGTACAACGCAGGAAGAGATCGTGATCCTGGCTTCCCTCGAAGCCCACTCTGAAGCCACCCACATCGCGAACAAGGTCGGCATCGATCACGGTGAAATGGCAAATATAATTCTGTGACAGCAGGAGATCAGGATTCCAGTCCGGCTTGAAATAAGGATCAAAGCGCAGGCCTGACGCGTCGATCTTGTCCTCATCCGAATAGATCATCCGCAGCGCAGGCTGTTCCTTCAGTCGTTGGACCATTCGCAACAAGGCTTGCGGCACAAGCTCGTCATCGTGATCCAGCAGGGCCACATACTGACCCTGCGCCATGACCAATGCAGTGTTGGAGGCTTCCGAGATGTGCCCATTTCGCGCCCGCACGATGAAGCGGATGCGTGGATCGCGTGCCGCGTACTCCTCGAGAACGCGCTTGATCCCGGGATCAGGTGACGCATCATCTGCAATGCACAACTCCCAACGCGGGTAAGCTTGGGCGATGACGCTTTCCAGGCATTTACGCAGCCAGCGGACAGGCGTCTGATAGGTCGGCACCAGCAACGAAATCAACGGACCTTCGACCGCCAGCGCCTGTCCCTGCGCCGCAAATTCCAAGAGATCAGCAGGTTGAGGCGTCGCGTAACGTGCAACCCAATCGGCGTAAGTCCGCGCACGTGTCCGAAGCCGCCGACTCTCCTGGAAACGATAGGACAGCGCGTGGAGCCCTTTTCTTGGCCGACCCAATGCGCAATGACGCAACAGCGACGCTCCTGCAGCGACTGAGGCGCGCGGGTCCCATTCGCCATTTTCGTGACGGAAACGCGCAAGCATCGCAATGATCCTGCGTGGCAACGGCAGAAACTGGCACCGTACCTCTCCCATGGAAAATTCCAACGGATCCTCCGAAGGAAAGAGCGAAATTTCCATCATGTCGTGCCGCAGGAGCACGACATCATCAATGCGCCCATCTAAACCTGGGCCCATGAGCGGAACACGCACACGATCGCCATTCCGATAAAGCAATTCCAGTGCAGTGGATATCCACTCCCCTTTGCGCGTTTCGGCTCGCGCTGTGATGCGATACCAGCCAGGCCTCATTTCAAGGCAGCGCGCAGGCGCGCGCAATGGCAAAGCCGGTTGGGACATCGGCGACCAGTGATATAGCTCACACCCGCCAAGTTCCGGCGGGCTTAAGTCGAGTCGCGCCACGGCAGCATCACGCTGCATCACTGTGATGCACGCACTTTAATGTTGCTTGCGTTGGTGGCCTGACCGTCAAAACTGACTTTGAGCTTGCGAACTACAGCGGACAGGTCAACATCTGCAGTGATGGGGATGGTTAACCGATATCCGACCAGCGCGTGAGGCAAGCCGAGCGCCTGCTGTACGTCCGGGCGCAGCTGCCGCTCCAGCCGATCTGCCTTGATGGTCTTGCGGCCAAGTTCAATGCTCACCTCGTCTGGCAGGCGCCCATCCGATCCCACTGCCCAGCCACGTAGCATCAAGCGCCCTCGCTCGATCCAGACCTCATCCACCACACCTGCATGCTTCCAGTCGATGGCTACTGCACCAGGCTGATCCGAAGGAAGCATCGCGAGATAGTAGGCATTGGCCTGGCGCTCCATCTCCTCCTCCATCAGCGGCGCCTCCCCGATGCGCCCCCAATCCAATACAACAGGGATTCGCCCGTGATCGGCGACGATCGCCCTCATGACTTCATGCTGCTCGTGCGGCACATAGACATCAATCGCCACGTCACCATCACCTGCGCGCGCCATCAAAAGCGCGATCAACTCATGCCCCAGTTGTTCCGCAAAGACCCGCTGAATCGCCTTGTCGATGCTGTAAGGCGAAAAGTCCCTGCGAATAGCCTCGACCAAGGCTGGCGATGCCCTAGATTCTCCGCGCGCTACTGCAGATACTTCTGCATCTCCTGAGATCAGGGGCACGCCGGCCTTTGGAAATAAGCCGCCTGCCACGCTGCTTTTCCCGTAACCAGGAGGCTGCATCAGCAAGTACGCCAGCGGACGGCGCCTGGAAACATGAATGACCTGGCGGGCCACCGGATCACCGTCCTGCCGGATACTTGGCCCCATCCATTTCCAGGCGTAGTCGCCAAGCACTTCCCTGAGCATCGGCATCGAGGGAAACAAGCGACGGTCGATGCCGCGTACCACGGCCTCCCAGATCGGCTCAGCACTGTGCGTCACACCGAGTTCGAGGACTAATACGCCGTTGGCCGTCAGCTTTCCTACTAGCGTACGAATGAGTGCAGCTTGGTCATCCGCGTAGTGAAGCGCTGATGCCAACAGGATCACATCAAACTGGCCGTCCGGCAGTTCGTCCCACCCCTGAGCGAAGAAATCCACCTGAGGAAACCTCGCTGCAGCACGCTCGACGAACAACTGCGAACGATCTATCCCCACGATTCGCGAAGCGCCCTGAAAAGCAGCAAAACCACAGAAGAAACCTTCGTTGCAGCCAACATCCAAGAAGGATTTGTCAGCGAGCACCGGAAGGTGGAGCGCCTTCAGCTTGTCCAGTGACCGTGAATCCCCCACTGCACCGGGGAAGGATTGGTATTGCGCCATGATCAGAACAAGCCCCGGTTGTGATGACCATCAAGGTCATTCGATTGAGTTTGATTCAAGCCTCTTGTCCCACTGCGTGCAGAACCACCTTCGCCAAACGCAGGGCAGCATCGCCAATGCCGGGCGCGACCCCACCAAGAACTCTCACGTCGCCACCAAGATCCGCAGGACCACTGGCTCCCGCGACAGTGAAGACCGCGTGGAAGCCGCACCGGCTGTTGATGAGCCCGAGGTGGTTTGCTACGTCTCGACGGTTGACCTGCTCGAAGGTGTCCGCAAGATGACGATGCCCGTGCACTTCAAGTGACAAGCTGCCTGGCACCCCGCCATCGGTATCCACCATCCAGCCTTTGACCAGGAAACGACCATCGCCAATGTGCTCTATGGCTTCGATTGTCCCGTATACCTGGGCGGTGACTTCTTCTTCCTCGCTGCCGGCAGCGACCTGCTCACGGGCATCGGCAACCAAGGTGTGATATCGGTGAAGCGCGGATGTAATGTCACCAGCAAAAAGCACGCGACCACGCTCGAGCACGATGCCCTTGTTGCAAATGTCCCGCAGGAGGCCGACGCTATGGCTTGCAAGCACGACGATCTTGCTTCCGCCAACCCGATCGCGCATTCGCTCCTTTGCCTTGGTCATGAACTCCTGATCGCCGGCTCCTACCCATTCGTCCATCAGCATAATGTCGTGCTGGACGGACGTAGAAATCGCAAAACCCAGCCGCATTCGTTGCCCGGACGACAGTGTCCGGAGTCGATGCGATGCCTTTTGCTCCAAACCGGCGAAACTCAGGATCGGGCCAATCTGCGTGCGCAGGAACGAGGACGGAAGGCCCATCGCCACCCCTCGCAGAAGAATGTTTTCGCGCACCGTCGCCTCGTTGTTAAGACCCAGCGATAGATTCAACAGCGCTTGGCAGGTGCCTGAAACCTCCAGACTGCCTCGTGTAGGACGGTAGACCCCATTGAGCACGCGCAGCAGCGTGCTCTTTCCCGCACCGTTCCGCCCGAGAATTGCCAGGCGATCCCCTTCCCTGATATCAAAAGAAACGTTGTCCAGCAGGCGAACCACCTGCCGCCTCGGAGGATCAAAGGCTGCGCCCAGGAACGTGGAAAGCCAGCCCGTCGAATCTCGGTCCCGCTGCATGAAGGCAGGCACTTCGAGTTGAAGATTCCGTACGCGGATGTGGGCGCTCATGGATTCAGATCCACAAAGGCACAAAGCGCGCATAGCGCCGGTACAGGAGCGTAGCGATAGCCAGCCCCATGACGGAAGAAATTCCTACATACCACCATGTTAAAGGCTCAATCGGCTCCACCAGGATTGGTGCACGAAATATCTGGATGAAGTGATAAAACGGATTGGCTCGCATTAGCTGGCCGCGCAGACTCTCAGCCGGCATGGTATCCGGGTACCAGATGATGGGCGTGAGCAAAAACAGAAAGATCGAGATGTTGCTGAGAAGCTGCCCGAAATCGGGGAAACGCGCCCCAAGCAAGCCAAAGACCACACTGATCCACAATGCATTGATATAGATCAGCAAGAGCGCCACAGGTGCGAAAGCAAGGCCTTTCAGAGCAACCGCAGGAAATATCCAGAGTGCAATACAGGTAATCGGCAAATACATACAGAGGTCAAAAAACGACTTTGCGATGGATTGCAGTAGATAGTCGGTTAATCGCGTCCGCCCATCCATGATGAACGATGCGCCGGAATGGAAGATACCCGCACTACTCATGACCGTAGACATGAGCGTACGAAACACAATGGATCCCAGCGCTACATGCGCTGCGAACAAGGGGATTGGCTTCCCGCCCATACCGGCGAAAAAGGCACCGAGGCCAAACACGTACACCAAAGCCGGCGTCATCAACCAGAGGATGCCCAAGCGGGATTTACGCGCCTTCACCAAAATATCCAGCCAACTGGAAAGCGCCCAGAACTCTGGATTACGCAAGCTTTTCGACAGGTGCCGCCAAAACACGAGCGCCCCCCTATCTTCCCTGGCATCGGAAAGCGAGATGTGCTGCCCGGCGCTCAAGGCAATGCCTCGCAAATGTCCCACTGCAGATCAGCGAGCGCCTCGACGCCGACACTCAATCGCACCAGTCCATCACTGATGCCCAACCGTGCACGGCGGTCAACGGGAATGGAGGCATGGGTCATTAGTGCTGGGACGTTGACTAGGCTTTCGACACCGCCGAGAGACTCGGCGAGGGTGAAGAGTTGGGTTTTCTCGCAAAACTGCTTGGCTGCTGCGGCCCCGCCCTTGAGCTCGAGGGAGATAATCCCGCCGAAGCCGGTCATCTGCTTCGCGGCGATGGCGTGCTGTGGGTGCGAAGGCAGGCCGGGGTAGATCACGTTTGATACCGCATCTTGTGTCTCCAGCCATTGCGCCAGCGCCAGAGCGTTGTCGCAGTGGGCTTTCATGCGCAGGTGCAGGGTCTTCAGACCACGCAGGGCGAGGAAGCTGTCGAACGGGCCCTGCACCGCGCCAGCGGAGTTCTGCAGGAAGGCGAGCTGTTCGGCCAGTTCGGTGTCGGCGCCGACCACGGCGATGCCGCCGACCATGTCCGAGTGACCGTTGAGGTACTTGGTGGCCGAATGCACGACGATGTCCGCGCCCAGCGCCAGTGGGCGCTGCAGCATCGGCGAGGCGAAGGTGTTGTCCACCACCACGCGCAGGCCGTGTTTGCGGGCGATGGTCGCGATCGCGGCGATGTCCACGATCTTGAGCATCGGGTTGGTCGGTGTCTCGATCCAGACCATTTTGGTCTTCGGCGTGATCGCCGCTTCGAAGGCCGCCGGATCGGTCAGGTCGACGAAGCTGAAATCCAGCCCCGCGCTGCGCTTGCGCACGCGCTCGAACAGGCGATAGCTGCCGCCGTACAGGTCATCCATCGCGATGACGTGGTCGCCGCTGTCCAGCAGCTCCAGCACGGTCGCGGTCGCGGCCATGCCCGAGGCAAAGGCGAACCCGCGGCTGCCGCCTTCCAGCGCGGCCACGCAGCGCTCGTAGGCGAACCGGGTCGGGTTCTGCGTGCGGCTGTATTCGAAGCCGGTGTGCTCGCCCGGGCTGGCCTGCGCGTAGGTCGAGGTGGCATAGATCGGCGGCATCACCGCCCCGGTGCTGGGATCGGGAGACTGCCCGCCGTGGATGGCGAGCGTCGCCAGAGCCAGGGTGCTGTCGCCGTCCTGGCTCCCGCGAGTGTGTTCGGACATGGGGGACTTCCGTAAGTGCGGTCGGGATTCTACCAGCGCTGTGACCGGCGCGACATGCGCAAGTGTCTGAATCTGAAACTGAACGCGCGCGCTATTGCACGCGTCGGCGCAGGTAATTGAGCAGGTCGATCCGGGTAATCAAGCCCAGGAACTTGTCGGTGCTTTTGTCGGTGACGATCGCGACCTGGCCACGGTCGAACACCGGCAACAGCGCCTCGATCGGCGACTTCACATCCAGCCGCTCCAGCTTGCTGACCATCGCGGTGGAGACCGGATCGCCAAAGCGCGCCTCGTCGCCGTACACGTGCAGCAGCACGTCGGACTCATCGATGATGCCGACCAGCTTCTCGCCTTCCATCACCGGCAGCTGCGAGACGTCGTAAAGCTTCATGCGCTGGTAGGCCGTGGTCAGCAGGTCGGTTGGCGCCACCACCACCGTGTCCTTCTGGCTGTACGGGCGCAGGATCAGGTCGCGCAGGTCGCCGTGCTGCGGGCGCTCGACGAAACCGTTGTCCAGCATCCAGTAGTCGTTGTACATCTTGGACAGGTACTTGTTGCCGGTATCGCAGACGAACACCAGCACCTTCTTCGGCGTGGTCTGCTCGCGGCAGTAGCGCAGCGCGGCGGCCAGCAACGTGCCGGTCGACGAGCCGCCCAGGATGCCCTCCTTGGCCAGCAGCTCGCGCGCGGTCAGGAAGCTTTCCTTGTCCGGGATCGCATAAGCCTTCTTGACCCGGCTGAAGTCGGAAATGGCCGGCAGGAAATCCTCGCCGATGCCTTCCACCAGCCAGCTGCCGGATTTTTCGCTCAGCGTGCCTTCGTTGATGTACTCGGTCAGGATCGAGCCAACCGGATCGGCCAGCACCAGCTCGGTGTTGGGCGAAGCCTTGGCGAAGGCGCGCGACAGGCCCGTCATCGTGCCCGAGCTGCCGCAGCCGAAGACGATCGCGTCCAGTTCGCCGCCCATCTGCTCCAGGATTTCAGGCCCGGTACCGAACTCGTGCGCGGCTGGATTGTCCGGATTGCCGAACTGGTTGATGAAGTACGCGCCGGGCGTCTCGCTGGCGATGCGCGCAGCCAGGTCCTGGTAGTACTCGGGATGGCCCTTGGCCACGTCCGAACGGGTCAGCACCACTTCGGCGCCCATCGCCTTGAGGTTGAAGATCTTCTCGCGGCTCATCTTGTCCGGCACCACCAGGATCAGGCGGTAGCCCTTCTGCTGGGCCACCAACGCCAGTCCCAGGCCGGTGTTGCCCGCCGTGCCTTCGACCAGCGTGGCGCCGGGCTTGAGGTCGCCGCGCGCTTCGGCCGCGCTGATCATCGACAGGCCGATGCGGTCCTTGATCGAGCCGCCGGGGTTGGCGCTCTCCAGCTTCAGGTACAGCTCGCACGGACCGGCGTCCAGGTGCTGCGCCTTGACGATGGGGGTCTTGCCGATCAGTTCGAGGACCGAGGAGTGGATCGCCATGCGGAAGGTCACGCTCGTCTTTGGGACCGCCGATTATGGCACTGCCGCCATCAAGACCGATTCAGGAATCCGGCCTTCGCCACCGAACCCCCGATACGCAAGCGGCGACCTGTCAAAGGTCGCCGCGATGCGGAAAGAAATTGCGCGGGTGCCGGTATCCCGACGAGGAAAGTACCGACACCCGCGACTGCGAACTTAGTGCGGTGCGGCCTCGTACTTGCGCAGCAGGCGCTGCTTGGCCAGGAGTTTTTCCCGCTTCATCTGCCCCAGGGTGGCTTCGCCGATGGGGAGCACGCCAAGCTCGGCGTCGGTGACCTTCTTGTCGAGCTTGCGATGACGCTCGTAGAGCTGCTTGAACTCGGGGTCGGTCTTGATCAATGCCTCGATTTCGGACTGTGGTTGCCCTTCGAACATGGGAGTCTCCTTCAGCTGAAATGCAAACGCCCCGGCCGGACATCGGCGCAGGGCGTGGCGTGGGGGAGCACCGGATCACCGAACCGACGCCCGGGATGGACGTTGACGGTTGGCTGGATTGGATCGGGCATCGGCTTCATTGGCGCGGCGTCTCCGTCAATCCAGGCGGTCGTTGGCGACCCGCCTGGGGATACGACCCTACTCCTGCCTCCCGGGACCGACAAGGGTCCGGCGCGGCATTCGTACAGCAATCTGTCGAGCCGCCAACCCAGTCCCGTGCAGACCGCGAAAGTCAGCACGGAAACCGAATAAATGACTGACTTTTAACAACAATTTAAAGCGTGACGACGACCACCGCCGCCTGCGTCTTGCTGCCCGTGCCCTTGCTGCCGCCGTCGCTGATCCTGGCTTTGGCCACGCCGGCGGCGATCAGGGCGGTGCGCAGGGCCGCCGAACGACGGGCGCCTGGGGTCTGCTTGTCGCCATAGCCGTCCACACGCATCTTGGCGCCCTTGGTGGCGTCCATGTAGGCGGCCAGCGCCTGCACCGTTGACTTGCCCGACGCCGAAAGCGTGGATTTGCCGGTCTCGAACACGCTTACCGCCAGCGGGAAGCTTTCGCTGCCATCGGCGTTGAAACTGGACTTGGGCAGCTTGGCGCCGGAGACCAGCTCGGCTTCCTGGCGGGCCAGCGAGGCATCCTTCTGGCGCGCGGCGCTCAGCTTGGCCTGCTGGGTGTCGGTGGCATTGGTCATGACCTGATCGGCCTGGGCCTGGGCCTCGATCTCGGCCTGCTGGCGCATGCGCTCGGCTTCCTCGGCCTGGATCTGCTGCTGCACCCGCAGGCGTTCGGCCTCCTGACGGGCACGCGCGGTCTCGCGACGGCTGGCTTCCAGCAGCAGGTCGTTGCGGGTGCGGTCCAGGTCGCCGATCTTGCGGTTGGTCGCGCCGTTCTGCGCGGCCAGTTCGGCGATCTCGACCCGGCGCTGGGCCACGTACAAGGTGGCATCGCGCTCGCTGCGCTTGGAATCGGCGTAGCGACTGATGGCCTGCACGGCCTGCAGGCGCTCGTAGGCGCCCTGCTCGCGCAGGTCCGGGTTGGCGTCCAGCGCGCTCAATCGCGCGTTCAATTGGGCGACCACGTCATCGTCAGCCGCCAGCGCCGAGGCGGACACACCCAGCATCAGCGCCAGAAGTACGGCACGGGAAAGCGACAGGTTCACAGCGTGGTCTCCGGCAAGGTGGTGGGCAGGGCCGGAAGCGTGTTCTGCGGCGGCAAAGCGACCGGCGGCGCGGGGGCCGGCGGCGGTGTGGCGAGCGCCTTCTGCAGGCGGTCAATTTCCGACTGCTCCTGCGAGAGCCGGGCCTGCGCGCTGGCCTGCTCGCTGCGCGCGCGCGCCAGGTCGGCATCGGCCAGCGCCTGCAGGGCGACCAGGGGCGCCTGCTTGCGGCCGCTGCGGGTTTCGGCCAGCGACTGGGCCTGCGAGACCTTGTCGCGCGCGGCCTGGATCAGGTCCGGCGCGTACTGGTCTGCGTCGGCATCGGTGGCGCGCTGCACGGCGGCTTGGGCCGAGGTGAGTTCGGCCACGGCCGCTTCCTGCGCGTGGGCCGCGGGCATGGCCGTGAAGGCCAGACAGGCCGCACACAGCAGCCCGGAGAATTGTGCGAAGCTACGAATCATCTGAGGTACGCGGCGTTCAAGGGGAATCCGCGGCCATTGTCGTCAAGCTCGCGCTGCACTTGCAAATGCACGCGAACGCATCAGCCAGCAGGGGCTCATCATGGACATCGGCTATTTCCTGAAGCTGATGACGGAAAAGAACGCGTCGGACATGTTCCTGACCACCGGCGCCCCCGTCTACATCAAGATCGAAGGCAAGCTCTATCCCCTGGGCAACACCGGCCTGCCGCCTGGCATGGTCAAGAAAATCGCCTATTCGCTGATGGACGAAGGCCAGGTGCCGCAGTTCGAGCGCGACCTGGAGCTGAACATGGCCGTGGCCCTGGCCGATGCCGGCCGCTTCCGTGTCAACGTGTTCAAGCAGCGCGGCGAAGTGGGCATGGTCATCCGCGCCATCCGCAGCAAGATTCCCTCGATCGAGGAGCTGCAGCTGCCCGAGGTGCTCAAGGACATCATCATGACCCCGCGCGGGCTGGTCCTGCTGGTCGGCTCGACCGGCTCGGGCAAGTCCACGTCGCTGGCCTCGATGATCGACTACCGCAACTCCAGCACCACCGGCCACATCCTCACCATCGAGGATCCGATCGAATACCTGCACAAGCACAAGCAGTCCATCGTCAACCAGCGCGAAGTCGGCCTGGACACCCACGCCTTCCACAACGCACTGAAGAACGCGATGCGCGAGGCCCCGGACGTGATCCTGATCGGCGAGATCCTGGATGCGACCACGATGGAAGCGGCGATCGCCTTCGCCGAAACCGGCCACCTGTGCCTGGCGACCCTGCACTCCAACAACGCCGACCAGACCATCGAGCGCATCCTCAACTTCTTCCCCGAGACCGCACACAAGAACGTGCTGATGAACCTGGCGCTGAACCTGCGCGCCGTGGTCTCCCAGCGCCTGGTCAAGGGCGTGGACGGCCGCCGCATCCCGGCCGCCGAGGTGTTGATCAACACGCCGGTGATCCGCGACCTGCTGCGCCGCGGCCAGGTCCACGAGATCAAGCAGGCGATGGAAGAATCGCTGGAAGAAGGCATGGAATCCTTTGACCAGTGCCTGTTCCGCATGGTCAAGGAAGGGCGAATCGCACAGGAAGAAGCGCTGCGCGCAGCCGATTCGCGCGACGGCCTGGCGCTGAAGTTCCGCCTGTCCGAAGGCTCGGCCGGCGAGCACGATCCCTACGGGGACCTGTACGAAAGCAGCGCGCCGCCGACCATCACCCACGGCTTCGGCTGAGGCGTCTCGGCAACAAAGAAAAAAGCCCCCGCATGCGGGGGCTTTTTCGTGGCGCCAGACGATCAGGCGCGGGCGGGCTCGGCCTGCGGCGCGTCCGGTTGTTGCTCGGGACTGGCCTGGCGGAAGGCCGGCAGCTGCAGGCAGGCCTGCTCGATCCGCGCGATGGTCGGATAGGCGCTCATGTCCACGCCGAAGCGGCGCGCGTTGTAGACCTGCGGCACCAGGCAGGCATCGGCCATGCCCGGCGCTTCGCCGTGGCAATAGGTGCCGGTGACCAGGTCGTCGGCCAGCAGCGTCTCCATCGCCCGGAACCCTTCGACGATCCAGTGCCGCACCCAGGCATCGCGCTCGACCGCCGGCACCATCCACTCCTCCTCGAAGAAGCGCAGCACGCGCAGGTTGTTGAGCGGATGGATGTCCGAACCCACCAGCTGCGACAGCGCGCGCACGCGGGCACGGTCACGCGCCGAAGCCGGCAGCAGCGGGCGTTCGGGCCAGCTCTCGTCCAGGTATTCCAGGATCGCCAGCGACTGGCGCATCACCCGGCCGCCGTGCATCAGCGTCGGCACCAGGTGCTGCGGGTTGAGCTGGGCGTACTCGTCGTGGTGCTGCTGCCCACCGTCGCGCACCAGGTGCACCGGGATCAGGTCGTAGCTCAGTCCCTTGAGGTTGAGCCCGATCCGGACCCGGTACGCGGCGCTGGAGCGCCAGTAGGAATACAACCGCAAAAGCTCCGCCATGCGCGGGACAACCTCGTTTCAAGCAGGCGCGGCCACGATGGCACCGCCCAGCGGCGCATTGTGGGACGTCGCAAGGTTATGGCAAAGGCTGCCGTTCGATCCGCTGCTCGATCGCACCGAAAATGGGACTTCCGTCGCGTGCCAGCATCTCGATGCGCACGGTATCGCCGAAGGACAGGAACGGCGTGGCCGGCTGGCCGTCGCGCAGGGTTTCCACCACCCGCTGCTCGGCCAGGCAGGACGCGCCCTTGCCGGTGTCGTGATTGGCGATCGTGCCCGAGCCCACCAGCGTGCCGGCCACCAGCGGGCGGGTGCACGCGGCATGGGCGATGAGCTGGGCGAAGTCGAACTGCATGTCCACGCCTGCTTCCGGCTCACCAAACCAGGCGCCGTTGAGCTGGGTGCGCATGGCCAAGTGCAGCTTGTCGCCCTGCCAGGCCTGGCCCAGTTCATCCGGCGTCACCAGGACCGGCGACAGCGCCGAGCGCGGCTTGGACTGCAGGAAGCCGAACCCCTTGGCCAACTCGCCCGGGATCAGGTTACGCAAGGACACATCGTTGACCAAGCCCACCAGTTGGATGTGCGCGGCGGCCTGCGCGGCATCCACGGCCATCGGCACGTCGTCGGTGACGATCACGACCTCGGCCTCCAGGTCGATGCCATAGTCCTCGCTGACCACGCGGATCGGCTCGCGCGGCCCCAGGAACCCGGCGCTGGTGGCCTGGTACATCAGCGGATCGGTGTAGAAGGTCGCCGGCACCTCGGCGCCGCGCGCCTTGCGCACGCGCTCGACGTGGGCCAGGTAGGCGCTGCCATCGACGAACTCGTAGGCGCGCGGCAACGGCGCGGCCAGTGCGGCCATGTCCAGGTCGAAGTCACCATCGGCCTGGCCGGCATTGAGCGAGTCGGACAGCGCCGCCAGGCGCGGCGCGATGCCGGCCCAGTCGTCCAGGGCGCGCTGCAACGTTGGTGCGATGCCAGTGGCGCGCACGGCGCGGGTGAGATCACGCGAGACCACGATCAGCGTGCCGTCGCGGCCGCCTTCCTTCAGGGAACCCAGTTTCATCGACGTCCTCCGCGCCCCTCCGGCGCTCGTTTCAATTGTAACGAGCGCCGCGAGCAACGGCTCAGTCTTCGCCCTGGAACGCCCCGGCGCGGTAGGTCAGCACCAGCGTGTCACGGTGGCCGGCGCCATCGGCCGGCTGGATCGGGGTGGATTCATGGATCACCCGCGCATCGTCCAGCAGCAGCGCCGACCACGGCTGACCCAAAGTGAAGCGCTGGCCGTGGGTGCCATCGGCTTCGAACACGCGCGTCTCGCCGCCCTTGATGTCGACCCGGTCGATCAGCAGCACCACGACGAAATCCACACCGTCGCGGTGCGCGCCTTCCGGCGTCGGCCGGCCGATGCCGTTGGCGGTGTCGATGCGGAACTGGTGCGCTTCGACGAACCACTGCGATTGCCCGCGCAGCTGCGCGAACAGCTTGCCGAAGCCGGCGATCAATCCCGACCACGCCGGCTGCGCCAGGGTCGCCTCGGCCACCGGTTCGAACCAGCGATGCATGCCGCCGTGCAGCGCGTTGTAGTCCTCCGACTGCCAGTGCGCGCGGCGCGGCGACAGCTGCAGCGCATC
The DNA here is from genome assembly GCF_900109775.1 of Pseudoxanthomonas sp. GM95. Lineage (GTDB taxonomy): Bacteria > Pseudomonadota > Gammaproteobacteria > Xanthomonadales > Xanthomonadaceae > Pseudoxanthomonas_A. The sequence goes on along the minus strand of NZ_FOAX01000001.1, from coordinate 93,933 downwards.
GCCGTCCTGCACGAAGCAGGCGTGGCGGCGACGGCGATAACGTCCGCCATCGCGCAGATAGGTATCGACGGCCAGGTCGTTCCAGTCCGGGGTCAGCGCGTCCAGCGCATCGGCACTGCAATCGGCCAGCGCACAAACGGCGTCACGGTCGATCACTGCATACCCTTCCAGGCGCATGCGGCCAACGACCTCCGCAACCGGAGTCAGGGGAGGAGGCGGGGAAACACTCATGGCGACGGCCGTATCCGGAAAAAGCGGCAGCGATGGCAGCCGCGGAACAGCCGGCGATTCTACACCTCGCCCCGCGCGCGCCCGTTCCGTGTGCGCAACGCATGACCACGCGCATGAGGCGTGCACCAAGACCTTCAGCAACCGCGGAACACCGCCATCGCATCGCGGCTGCGCAGTAAATGACGGGCAAAAAAAAGACCCGCCGAAGCGAGTCTCTTTTCTTGAAGATGGCAGCCCCGGAAGGATTCGAACCTCCGAATGCCTGAGTCAGAGTCAGGTGCCTTACCGCTTGGCGACGGGGCTGTGGAACAGCTGGGCGGCGAAGTATACGGACGCCGCCGTCCAGCGTAAAGCAGAAGCGGATTAGCGCTTCGAGAACTGCGTGGCGCGACGTGCCTTGTGCAGGCCGACCTTCTTACGCTCGACTTCGCGGGCGTCGCGGGTCATGAAGCCCGCCTTGCGCAGCTCGGACTTCAGGGTTTCGTCGTACTCGACCAGCGCGCGGGCGATGCCCAGGCGGATGGCGCCGGCCTGGCCGGTGGTGCCGCCGCCAGCGGCGGTCACGAGGATGTCGAAGCTCTCGGTGTTGTTGGTCAGCTCCAGCGGCTGGCGCACGATCATGCGCGCGGTCTCACGGCCGAAGAACTCGTCCAGCGGACGGTCGTTGACGGTGATCTTGCCGGTGCCCTTGCGCAGGAACACGCGGGCGGTGGAGGACTTGCGACGGCCGGTGCCGTAGTTCTGAGTGATAGCCATGATTAGATGTCCAGGACCTGCGGCTGCTGTGCGGCGTGCGGATGGGTAGTACCGGCGTAGACCTTCAGCTTGCGGTACATGGCGCGGCCCAGCGGGCCCTTCGGCAGCATGCCCTTCACGGCGGTCTCGATCACGCGCTCCGGATGACGCTCAAGGGCCTGCTGCAGGCTCTCGGTCTTCAGGTTACCGATGTAACCGGTGAAGCGGTGATACTTCTTGTCGGTGAGCTTCTTGCCGGTGACGGCAATCTTCTCGGCGTTGATGACGATCAGGTAGTCGCCAGTATCAACGTGCGGGGTATAGACCGGTTTGTGCTTGCCACGCAGGCGGCGGGCCAGCTCGGTGGACAGACGGCCCAGGGTCTTGCCCGAGGCGTCAACGATGAACCAGTCTCGCTGGACGGTCTCGTTCTTTGCGGTGAACGTGCTCATGAAAAAGCTCTTTTGTTTGGTCGGGCGGATTGCGCTCGGGGCGTTGGCCCCACGCGGAACTTTGCCACGCGTTGTGAAGGGTGAAACGAAGGGGCGGGATTGTACGGGGCCGCCCCGGCGCTTGCAAGTCCCGGCAACCTCTTGCTAAACGCGCCCGGGCGCCTCGGCTTGGCATCCCCAGCCGCGCGAGGGAACATGGCCGCATCGGCTGCCTCACCGCAGCGCCACGGCCCCCACTGCCGCCATGACCGCGACCCGCACGCATTCCACCTTCGACCTGCTGTTGGCCGAAGCCCAGCACGCCCTGGAAACCACCGTCGGCAACCCGCCCGCGCGGCGCCCCTACCCCGCCGCGGCCACGCCGGATATCGCGCTTGACGAGAACGAGCGCCGCCACGCCGCCGGCCTGATGCGCATTAACCACGTCGGCGAGGTCTGCGCTCAGGCGCTGTATTCGGGCCAGGCCGCGGTCGCCCGTGATATGCAGACCCGCGCCCATCTGCACGAGGCGGCCCAGGAAGAAACCGACCATCTGGCCTGGTGCGCCCAGCGCCTGCGCGAACTGGACAGCCGCCCCAGCCTGTTCAACCCGCTCTGGTACGGCGGCAGCTATGCGATCGGCCTGCTGGCCGGCCTGCGCGGCGACGGCTGGAATCTGGGGTTCGTGGTCGAGACCGAGCGCCAGGTCGAAGCCCACCTGGACGAACACCTGGACATCCTGCCGCCAGCCGACCTGCGCAGCCGCGACGTGCTGCGCGTGATGAAGGCCGACGAAGCCCGCCATGCCGATCACGCCGAACATGCCGGCGCGCGCCGGTTGCCTCAGCCGATCCCCGGCGTAATGAAGCTGGCCTCGCGCTTCATGAAGACCGTGGCGTATCGGCTCTGAGCAAATGCTCGCTAGCGAACATGATGGAGTAGAGCCCCTTTTGTTAAGGGGGCGCGCCAACGGCGCGGGGATAGGAAAGCGATGCGTGGGGCCCAAGGTTTGCGCAGCCAACTTGGGAGGCGCGCTTGGTCCGCAGGCGGGACTAACTAGCGAGCTTCAACCCGATGACACCGGCCACGATCAGGCCGATGCATGCCAGTCGCGCCGGTGAAGCCGGTTCGGCGAACAACGCCATGCCCACCACCGCCACGCCGGTGGCGCCGATCCCGGTCCACACCGCGTAGGCCGTGCCGACTGGAATGCCCTTCATCGCCTGGGTCATCAGCCACAGGCTGGCACCGGCCGCCGCCATCGTGCCCACGCTCGGCCACAGCCGCGTAAAGCCCTCGGTGTACTTGAGTCCCATCGCGAAGCCGATCTCGAACACCCCGGCCACCAGCAGATAGATCCACGCCATCGTCGTTCTCCTTACTTGTTTTGCCCGGCCGCAAAAACGAAACGGCCCGGACGTGAGCCCGGGCCGTCGTCGGCCATCTTCGTGCGCGGCATTGGCTGCCACGGGCGGGTCGTCCCGCCGTTGATGCCACAACCTTAAGTCAGTGCCGTGTAACCGCGGCTGACCCTCAGCTAGGGATTACTCGGCCAGGTTGCGGCCGTGGAAAAGCTCCTCGATCTCCCGGCGCACCAGGTTCTCGATCTTCATCCGCTCCTTGAACGACAGGTTGCGGGCCTTTTCCTCGAACAGGTACTGGTCCAGGTCGAAGTCGGTCAGGTGCATCTTCGTGTGGAAGATATTTTCCTGGTAGACGTTGACGTCGATCATCTCGTAGCGCGACTTGATGTTCTTGGCCATGAAGTCCTGGATCGAGTTGATCTTGTGATCGATGTAGTGCTTCTTGCCCTTGATGTCGCGGGTGAAGCCACGGACGCGGTAGTCCATGATCACGATGTCCGACTCGAACGACTCGATCAGGTAGTTCAGCGCCTTCAGCGGCGAGATCACGCCGCAGGTAGCCACGTCGATGTCCGCACGGAAGGTCGCGATGCCGGCCTGCGGATGCGTCTCCGGATAGGTGTGGACGGTGATGTGACTCTTGTCCATGTGCGCGACCACGGCGTCGGAGATCACGCCCTTGGCGGCCGACTTGTCGATCACCGGCTCCTCGGAGATGAGGATGGTCACCGAGGCGCCCTGCGGGTCGTAGTCCTGGCGGGCCACGTTGAGGATATTGGCGCCGATGATCTCCGCCACATCCGTGAGGATCTGGGTCAGGCGATCGGCGTTGTATTCCTCATCGATGTACTCGATGTAGCGCTGGCGCTCGTCTTCCGAGACTGCATAGCAGACGTCGTAAATGTTGAAGCTGAGTGCCTTGGTGAGGTTGTTGAAGCCCTGCAACCTCAGGCGCGGCAGTGGTTTGACCACGGCAATGGACCTTCGCAAAGAAACGGGTGAAGGGCGGAATTATGCGGCAAATGGTCTGACGGCGAAATGACAGTGCAACGCACATTGCCGCAGCCGCCCCATTCAGACTAAGCTCGGGACAATTCGTTTCACTATATGAGCTGCCATGAAAGCAGGTCTTCCCCCGAGTTTGACGCGATCCCCCGCCAGCGCGCTGATTCCTGACCTGACGACGATCGAGTCGTTCCTGTCCAACAGCCACCGCCGTCGCTACCCGGCACGCGCCGACGTTTTCCGCCCGGGCGACCCGGCTGGAACCCTTTATTACGTGGTCAGCGGCTCGGTGAGCATCCTGGCCGAGGAAGAAGAAGACCGCGAGCTGGTCCTGGGCTATTTCGGCCCGGGCGAGTTCGTCGGTGAGATGGGCTTGTTCATCGAATCGGACCGCCGTGAGGTCGTCCTGCGTACCCGCACCCAGTGCGAGCTGGCCGAAATCAGCTACGAGCGCCTGCACCAGCTGTTCGGCGGTCAGTTGGCCTCGGACGCGGCCAAGCTGCTGTTCGCCATCGGCACCCAGCTCTCGCGTCGCCTGCTGGACACCAGTCGCAAGGCCAGCCGCCTGGCGTTCCTGGACGTGACCGACCGCATCATCCGTACCCTGCATGACCTGGCCCACGAGCCGGAGGCCATGAGCCACCCGCAGGGCACCCAGATGCGCGTCTCTCGCCAGGAGCTGGCCCGCCTGGTGGGCTGCTCGCGCGAGATGGCCGGGCGCGTCCTGAAGAAGCTCCAGGCCGACGGCCTGCTCCACGCACGCGGCAAGACCGTCGTGCTGTACGGCACGCGCTGACCCGGCGCCACGCCGAAAACCGGCCCATCAGGGGGTGGGCCGCACCGTTCAACCACCGCTTGGGCGCCCGGACTGGCTGCCCGGCGGCACATGCCTGCAGATGGGACTGTGCCGATGGAACTGGGCAACGATTTCTACTGGTTCATCCTGATCGGACTGGCCGCGCAGCTGGTCGATGGCGCGCTGGGCATGGCGTTCGGGTTGGTCTCGACCTCGGTGCTACTGGCGATGGGCCTGCCACCCGCATCGGTTAGTGCAGCTGTACATACCGCCAAGGTCTTCACCACCGGCGCGTCCGGCGGCAGCCACGCGCTGATGGGCAATGTCGACCGCACCCTGCTGCTGCGCCTGGCCATTCCCGGCGTGGTCGGCGGGGTGATCGGCGCCTACGTGCTGACCCGGGTGCCGGGCAACCTGTTCCGGCCGGTGACCTGCCTCTACCTGCTGGTGCTGGCGGTGCTGATTCTGCGCCGGGTCATCCGCCATCGCGCGGCCAAGGCCGAAGCAGCCGGCCAGCGCAAGGTGCCGGCGGTGGGTTTTCTGGCGGGGCTGCTGGATGCAATTGGCGGGGGCGGCTGGGGCTCGCTGTCGACCTCGACCTTGCTGGCCTCGGGCAGCGCGACCCGGGCAACCATCGGCACGGTCAACCTGGCCGAATTCGCCGTGACCCTGGCCATCTCGCTGACCTTCGTCTTCACCATCGGCATGGAATACGCCCACGTTGTGGCCGGCCTGGTGATCGGCGGCGTGCTGGCTTCGCCGCTGGCCGCCATCATGGTCAAGCGCCTGCCGGAGCGGGTCATCCTGGGCAGCGTCGGAGTGCTGGCGCTGGTGGTCAGCGCCTACCAGCTGGTGCTGTTCAACCGCTGATCAATGCCGCACTTCACGCCGCGGGCGCGCCGCCGCGGCTGGCGCAGCCCCAGTTGAGGATCGGCGTCCCGGCCGGCAGCACGCGCTGGAACAGCGCCTCTTTATCCGCCTTCGGATTGACCACCACCGGGCGGGCCGCCGCTTTGAGCAGCGGCAAATCGGCGGTGCTGTCACTGTAGGCCACGGCGATGTCGCCATAGCCCTGCTCGCGCAGCATCCGCATCTTCTCCTCATGATGGCAGTGGCGGCGCGCGGCCACCGCGCCGAACTTCGGCCCGACCAGGGTGCCGATCACCGGCACGTCCTGGTGGGCGACGAAAGACAGGATCTCCCGCGCCAGTTCCGGCGGCGCGCCGGTGGCCACCACCACGCGATCGCCCGCCGCGCGGTGCGCGGTGAACACATCCAGCGCCAGCGGCAGCAGCCGCGTGCGCATCTCGTCCTTGTTGGCGGCCACGTACTGATCGATCAGCGCGTCCAGGTCACGACGACGGTGCAGGCCGAAGGTCGCGATCCACACGTAGCCGGAAATCCCGCGCCGGCGCGTGGGCAGCATCGCCACCAGCGGCCCCAGCAGTGGCGTCAGCAGCACGGCGGCGGCGGTGCGTATCCAACTGCGCTTGATCAGCCAGGCGAACAGATGGCTGCCCGAGTCGCCGTCGTAGAGCGTGTGGTCGAAATCGAACACCACCACCGGCGCATCGGCCGCGGGCGTCGGATACGGTCCGGGCACGGTCATGCGAAGAACAGCTGCCGCAGCGCCTCGCCCGGCTCGTCGGCGCGCATGAAGGCCTCGCCGACCAGGAAGCCATGCACGCCCTGCCCGCGCATCGTCGCCACGTCGTCCGGCGTGACGATGCCGCTCTCGGTAATCAGGATGCGGTCGCGCGGCACGGCGCCCTTCATCTCCAGCGTGTTCTGCAGCGAGACCTCGAAGGTGCGCAGGTTGCGGTTGTTGATGCCCAGCAGCGGCGCCGGCACCTGCAGCGCACGCTCCAGCTCGTCGATGTCGTGCACTTCCACCAGCACGTCCATGCCCAGCTGCATGGCTAGGTCGGCCAGTTCGACCAGCTGCTGGTCGTCCAGCGCCGCCACGATCAGCAGGATGCAGTCGGCGCCCAGCACGCGCGCCTCATACACCTGGTAAGCGTCGATGGTGAAATCCTTGCGCAGCACCGGCAGCGTGCAGGCCTCGCGTGCCTGCTGCAGGTATTCGTCGGCGCCTTGGAAGAAGTCCACGTCGGTCAGCACCGACAGGCACGCGGCACCGCCGAATTCGTAGCTCACCGCGATCTCCGCCGGATTGAAATCGGGCCGGATCACGCCCTTGGACGGGCTGGCTTTTTTCACTTCGGCAATCACGCCGGCATCGCCGGCGGCGATGGTCCGGCGCAGTGCGTCGGCGAAGCCGCGCACCGGCGGCGCGGCGTCGACACGCGCAATCAGGTCGGCCAGCGGCACGACGGCGCTGCGTGCGGCGATTTCTTCGCGCTTGCGGGCGAGGATGGTGTCGAGGATGTCGCTCATGGTGTCCGTTGCGCGCCGCGTCGACCGCGGCTGATGCGCCATTGTCGCATTGTCGTCATCGGCGGTCCTTGACCGGCCCGTCAGGCCGCGTGGCCGCCGCCGTAGGCGCGTTCCACCTTGGCCACGCGCAGCTCGAAGTGGGTGTACCAGTCGCGGCGGCCGGTGGCGCGCACCGCGGCGTGCTCGGCATGCGCGCGCCAGGCGGCAATGGCCGCCTCGGTTTCCCAGTAGGACACGGTGATGCCGAAGCCATCCTCGCCACGCGCAGATTCCACGCCTAGGAAACCCGGCTGCTGCTGCGCCAGCTCGACCATGCACCTTGCGGCTTCGCCGTAGCCGATGTCGTCACCGGCGCTGCGGCGCGAAGAGAACACCACCGCCCAGTACGGCGGCGCCGGCAGCTCGGCAAAGCCCGCTGCGCCCAGGCTCACGGCAGCACGCGGGTGAAGTCGACGTACTGGCGCAGCTTGGCCGCGGCGCTGCCATCGGCAATCGCCGCGCGCGCGCATTCGATGCCCGTGGCGATCGAGTCGCTGACGCCGGCGACGTACAGCGCCGCGCCGGCGTTGAACACCACGATGTCGAGCGCAGGACCGGGCTCGCCGGCCAGCACCGCATGCAGGATCGCGATCGACTCCTCCGGGCTTTCCACCTTGAGGTTGCGACTGGCCGACATGGCGATGCCGAAATCCTCCGGATGCAGTTCGTACTCGCGCACCTGGCCATCGCGCAGCTCGCCGACCAGCGTTCCCGCACCGAGCGAGAGCTCGTCCATGCCATCGCGGCCCCACACCACCAATGCACGCTCGGCGCCGAGTTCCTGCAGCACGCGCGCCTGGATGCCGACCAGATCGGGATGGAACACGCCCATCAGGATGTTCGGCGAGCCAGCCGGGTTGGTCAGGGGCCCCAGGATGTTGAAGATCGTGCGCACGCCCATCTCGCGTCGCACCGGCGCGACGACCTTCATCGCCGGATGATGGATCGGCGCGAACATGAAGCCGATGCCGGTGGCCTCGATGGCCGCGGCGACCTGCTCGGGCTGCAGCTCGATCTTCGCGCCCAGCGCTTCGATCGCATCGGCGCTGCCCGACTTGGACGAGACGCTGCGGTTGCCGTGCTTGGCGACCTTCGCGCCGGCGGCCGCGGCAACGAACATCGCGCAGGTCGAGATGTTGAAGGTGTGCGAGCCGTCGCCGCCGGTGCCGACGATATCGACCATGTGAGTGCGATCGGCCACATCCACCGTGCGCGAGAATTCGCGCATCACCGTGGCTGCGCCCGCGATCTCGCCGACGGTTTCCTTCTTCACCCGCAAGCCGGTGAGGATGGCAGCGGTCATCATCGGCGAGAGCTCGCCGCGCATGACCTGGCGCATCAGATCCACCATCTCGTCGTGGAAGATCTCGCGGTGTTCGATGGTGCGTTGCAGGGCTTCCTGCGCGGTGATGCTCATAAGATCAAAGGCTCGCGTATTCGAGGATTTCCTGGCCCATCAAGGTGCAACTTCCATCTTTGTCCGGCCAGTATTCAAAGCGCATCCGGTAGTTACCTTTATAGATCGTGCCCCAGACTTCGAGCACATCGAAGCGCTGTCGCGCGTTGCGCGGATTCACGATCGAGGGCAGCGGCTCGACGTTTGGACTGATGTCGATCCGATCGTCGTCGCTGCCGAAATGGAAAACGAGCAACTTTCGAGCCTGAACCGTTGCCTCGTCCTTGCACGTGGCGCCTGAAGGCACCGTCGCGGCGTGAGCACTCATGGCACACCCCAACCACGCGATCAGTAGGACGAGCAGATTTCGGCTCATGCTCAGCGCTCCAGGAAATTCTTCAGCAGCGCGTGACCGTGCTGGGTGAGGATGGATTCGGGGTGGAACTGCACGCCTTCGACCGGGAACTCGCGATGGCGCAGGCCCATGATTTCTTCCATCGAGCCGTCGTCGTTCTCGGTCCAGGCCGTGACTTCAAGCGCAGGCGGCAACGTGGCCTTGTCCACCACCAGTGAGTGATAGCGCGTGGCCTCGTAGCGATCCGGCAGGCCGGCAAATACGCCGCGGCCTTCGTGGCGGATCGGCGAGACCTTGCCGTGCATGATGCGGCCGGCGCGGATCACATCGCCGCCGTAAACCTGGCCGATGCTCTGGTGGCCCAGGCACACGCCCAGGATCGGCGTGGTCGCGCCCAGGCGCTCGATCAGTTCCAGCGACACGCCCGCCTCGTTGGGCGTGCACGGACCGGGCGAGATCACGATGCGTTGCGGCGCCTTTTTTGCGATGTCATCAACGCTCAGCGCGTCGTTGCGCACCACCTCGACCTCGGCGCCCAGCGCCTGCAGGTACTGCACGAGGTTGTAGGTAAAGCTGTCGTAGTTGTCGAGCATCAGCAGCATGACGGTGTACTCATTGCGCGATCAGGAAGACCGCATAGACGTTTTCGGAGAGGGTGAGACTGCCGGCTTCCAGCGCTTCGCCATCCACCCGCGCGGAGATGTCAGCCAATGGCGCGGGCGGCGCGGGGGGCGCAGGCGGCACAGACGTGTGTGTGCCAGGCCACGTCCCCGCCTGGATGCCATAGCTGAAAGCCGGGGCGACATCAGAGATGGTGTAAAGGCCGGCCAGCTTGACGCCATACGCCTTGGCCAAGCCTTCGGCCGCCTCGCGCGACTGCCGGGCCGCGTCGGCCTTCAAGGTCTTTCGAAGGCTGGCCTCGTCGCTGTAGCTGGGCGTGATGCCGGACAGCTGCAGCGATGGACTGGTCCTCAGCTCCGCCAGAAAGGCACGCGTATCGGCCAGCGTCTTGAAGGTCGCAGCCAGCCGGCGCGTCACCTCGCTACCCTTGAACACTTCGCGCCCATCGATGTATTCGGTCTTCGGCTGGATCGTCAGCGTGGCCGCATCGATCGAGTCGGGCAGCACATGATGTCCGCGAAAGGCCGACAGCACGGTCGCCGCATCGGCCTGCACCTGCATGCGTGCCAGCTCAGGCGACGGATCGACGCGCTGCAGGGTCACCAGCACACCAAAGCGATCCGGCATGACCTCACGGTGCGCCTCGCCCTTGACCAGCAGATGCGGCTGCGACGGCAGGCTGTTGACCTGCGCGGAGGCCACGACCGGAAGCAGCAACGACCACAACATCCATGCACGTTTCATTTCAACACGCCTTGTCGAAAGACCAGCGCTGCTGGTCGGATGGGAGGGGAAGGCAACCCGCACATGCTCAGCGGACGAGGTGGCCGATCGCAGCCAGCAGCGCATCCACCGCGTCCTCGCGCGTAGCCCACGAACACACCAGGCGGATCACCGCGTGAGTGTCGCTGTGCGGCGACCAGCGCTCGAAGCTGGTGACGCCTGCCAGCGCCTCGATCTGGGCGTGGGTGAGGATCGGGAAGACCTGGTTGCTGGGCGAATGGATCAGCAGCGCGATCCCGGCGGCCTTCAGGCCGGCCTGGAGGCGCTGGGCCATGGCGTTGGCGTGTGCGCCGAGTTCGAAGAACAGCGCGTCTTCGAACAGCGCTTCGAACTGCGCGCCCAACACCATGCCCTTGGCCAGCATCGCGCCGCGTTGCTTGATCAGGTAACGCAGGTCGGCCTGCAGCGCCGGTTCGACGACGACCAGCGCCTCGCCGACCAGCGCGCCGTTCTTGGTGCCGCCGATGTAGAAGGCGTGGGTGAGCGCGGCGATGTCGGCCAGGCTCAGGTCGTTGCCTTCCGCGGTCAGCGCACTGCCCAGGCGCGCGCCGTCGAGATAGAACAGCAGGCCGCACTCATCGCACAGCGCGCGCAGCGCCTGCAGCTCGGCCTTGGTGTAGATGGTGCCCAGCTCGGTGGTGTTGGAGACATACACCAGGCGCGGCTTGACCATGTGCTCGCTGGTGTTTTCGGCCAGCAGCGCGCGCACGCCATCGGGCGTGAGCTTGCCGTCCACGTGCGGGGTGATGAGCACCTTGTGGCCGGTGGCTTCGATGGCGCCGGTCTCGTGGGTGGCGACATGGCCGCTGGCCACGGCGATCACCGCCTCGTGCGGACGCAGGAACGCGGAGATCGCCAGCAGGTTGGTCTGGGTGCCGCCGACCAGGAAATGCACCTGCGCCTGCGGCTGGCCGAGGCGCGCGACGATCAGCTGCGCGGCGCGCGTGCTGTGCGCGTCCAAGCCATAGCCGGCGTTCTGCTCGGCGCTGGCCTGGGCCAATGCCTGCAGCAGGCGCGGATGCGCGCCTTCGCTGTAGTCGTTGCGAAAAGAGGCTTTCGGGGTCATCGCGTTGCCGTCCATCACAAGCCCTGCGCGGCCTGGGCCACGGCGCGGAACAGCGCACGGCCCTTGTTCATGGTTTCGTCCCACTCTTTCTGCGGATCCGAGTCGTAGACGATGCCGGCGCCGGCCTGCACGTGCAGGCGGCCGTCCTTGATCACCGCGGTGCGGATGGCGATGGCGGTATCGGCATCGCCGTGCCAGCCGATGTAGCCGATGCTGCCGGCGTACACGTTGCGCTTAATCGGCTCCAGCTCGCGGATCACTTCCAGCGCGCGGATCTTCGGTGCACCACTGACCGTGCCGGCCGGGAAGGTCGCGCGCAGCACGTCGGTATAGCTCAGGCCCAGCTTCAACTGGCCGGTGACCTCGCTGACGATATGCATCACGTGGCTGTAGCGCTCGATGCCGAAGCGCTCGCCCACTTCCACGGTGCCAGCCTGCGAGACGCGACCGGCATCGTTGCGGCCCAGGTCGATCAGCATCACGTGCTCGGCCAGTTCCTTCGGGTCGGCCAGCAGCTCGACTTCCAGCGCCTTGTCTTCTTCCGGCGTGGCGCCGCGCGGACGGGTGCCGGCGATCGGGCGCACGGTGACCTTGCCATCCTGCAGGCGCACCAGGATTTCCGGCGAGGAGCCCACCACCTGCACGTCGCCCACATCGAGGAAGTACATGTACGGTGACGGATTCAGCGCACGCAGCGCGCGGTACACGTCCACCGGGCGCGCGCTGAAGGGCACGCTCAGGCGCTGACTCAGCACCACCTGGAAAATGTCGCCGGCGCGGATGTATTCCTTGGACTGCTCGACCGCGTCGATGAAACCTTCGCGGGTGAAGCCGGAGACGAAGTGGCTCTCGTCCATCACCTCGCGGGTGATCGGCTTCGGATAGCCGGCGCCGGGCTGGCGCAGCTTCTCCTGCAGCGCATCCAGGCGCGCCTGCGCCGCATCCCAGGCGCCTTCCACACGCGGGTCGGCATGCACGATCAGGTACAGGCGGCCCTTGAGGCTGTCGAACACCGCCACTTCCTCGGACACCATCAGCAGGATATCGGGCGTGTCCAGCTCGTCGCGGGCCTTGCCGCCGGCCAGGCGCGGCTCGATGTAGCCGATGCACTCGAAGCCGAACCAGCCCACCAGACCACCGGTGAAGCCCGGCAGGCCTTCCAGCTTGGGCACGGCATGGGCGGCACGCAGTGATTCGATTTCGGCGAAGGGATCGGCGACCTCACGCGTCTCCACCACCTGCCCATCCTGGCGCACTTCCAGCGTGTGGCCGCGGAAGGTCAGCACGCGACGCGCCGGCAGGCCGATGATGGAATAGCGACCGAAGCGCTCACCGCCTTCGACCGATTCGAACAGGTAGGTGTACGGGCCGTCGGCGAGTTTCAGGTAGACCGAAAGCGGCGTGTCCAGATCGGACAGCACTTCGCGGACAACGGGGACAAGAGGGTTCGACCCGGGGGTCTGGACGTCAGCGGCGTGGCGCTGGAACTGCTCGGCGGTGATCAAGGAGGCTTTCCTTCACGAACTCGGTGGCGGCGGGACGGACGACGGCAACAGGCCACCATCGCCACGCGCGGCGAGCGGAAAAGGAGGAAAGCTTGGTCGTCAGGGCGGGCACGGGCCGTACTGTACCGCAATGCGGCAATCGTGCAACGGCCCGCGGACGCGTGCCGGCGCTATGGAACAATGCCGCGCACACGGCCGTGACACGGCCATGACCGCGACGCGCCCCATGCCCCATCCAGGAATGCCATGAGCCCACAAGAATCCGGCCGGACCAAGGGATCGGCGATCTCGCGCGTGCTGGAAATCATCGAAGCGGTGTCCGAGGCACAGCGCCCGCCTTCGCCGGCCGACCTGGCCTTCCTGCTCGACATCCCCAAGCCCAGCATCCATCGCCTGCTGCAGCAGCTGCAGGCCGAAGGCTACGTGCAGGTCAACATGCGCGGGCTGGTGGTGCCAGGCGAACGCATGGTCACCATCGCGCGCGGCGTGCTGTACACCAGCCGCCACAAGGCGTTGCGCCAGGCGATCCTGCGCCGGCTTTCGGCCGAGGTCGACGAGACCTGCGGCATCTCGATTCCCGATGGCCTGGACATGGTCTATTACGACCGCGTCCAGAGCCATTGGCCGCTGCAGATCCACCTGCCCAACGGCAGCCTGGCGCCAGTGTGGTGCACGGCCAGCGGCAAGCTTTACCTGAGCAGCATGAGCAAGGCGCGCCGCAGCCGCATCATCGGCAGCCTGCCGCTGGAGCGCATGACCCGGCGCACGCTCACCGATCCGGCGACGCTGGAACACGCGCTGCAGGACATCGCGCGCACCGAGCTGGGCGTGGACGATGAGGAATTCATCGCCGGCATGGTCGCTGTCTCTGTGCCGATCAAGGACGCGCAGGGCCGCAGCTTCGCCTACCTGTACGTGCACGCGCCGACGCTGCGCAAATCAATCGAAGACCTGCGCGCCTGCGAGCCGGCGATGCGCCGCGCCGCGCAGGACCTGGCGGTGCTGATTGAGGCCCCGGAAGGCGAAGACGAAGGCGCGTAGCCGCTTCGCTTCACGCAAAAACGGCGGCCATCGCGGGCCGCCGCCACCGCACTAACCCGGGAGGGTGGATCAGTTCATCGTCGGCATCGAGAACACCGCGCCTTCGCGCACGCCGGCCGAGGGCCAACGCTGGGTGATGGTCTTGCGCCGCGTGTAGAAGCGCACGCCATCCGGGCCGTAGGCCGACAGATCGCCGAACAGCGAGCGCTTCCACCCGCCGAAACTGTGGAAGGCGACCGGCACGGGCAGCGGCACGTTAATGCCGACCATGCCGACCTGCACGTGATCGCTGAACCAGCGCGCGGCCTCGCCATCGCGCGTGTAGATGCAGGTGCCGTTGCCGTATTCGTGGTCGTTGATGAGTTGCATCGCTTCATCCATCGTCTTGACCCGCACCACCTGCAGGACAGGCCCGAAGATCTCCTGCTTGTAGCTGTCCATGTCGGCGGTGACGCCGTCGATCAGCGTGCCGCCGACGTAGAAGCCCTGCTCGTAGCCGGGCACGGTGGGCATGCGGCCATCGACGACCACGCGCGCGCCCTGCGATTCGGCGCTGTCGACGAAGCCCACCACCTTGTCGCGATGCTGGGCGGTGATCAGCGGGCCGAAATCGTTGTTGGCATCGCTGAAGGCACCGACCTTCAGCGCCTGCATCGCCTGGCTCATCTTGGCGATCAGCGCATCGGCGATCTCATCGCCCACCGCTACTGCGACCGACAGCGCCATGCAGCGCTCGCCCGACGATCCGAAGGCCGCGCCCAGCAGCGAGCTGACCGCGTTGTCCAGGTCGGCATCGGGCATGACGATGGCGTGGTTCTTCGCCCCGCCCAGCGCCTGGCAGCGCTTGCCGTTGGCCGTGGCGGTCGAATAGATGTACTCGGCGATCGGCGTGGAGCCGACGAAGCTCACCGCCTGCACGCGCTTGTCGGTGAGCAGGGCATCCACCGCCTCTTTATCGCCGTTGACCACGTTGAGCACGCCCGGCGGCAGGCCCGCCTCGTGCAGCAGCTGGGCGATGAACAGCGTCGGGCCGGGATCGCGTTCGGATGGCTTGAGCACGAAGGTGTTGCCGCACACCAGCGCCATCGGATACATCCACAGCGGCACCATCACCGGGAAGTTGAACGGCGTGATGCCGGCCACCACGCCCATCGGCTGGAACTCGCTCCACGAATCGATGCCCGGGCCGACGTTACGCGTGTACTCGCCCTTGAGCAGTTCCGGCGCGGCGCAGGCGTACTCCACGTTCTCGATGCCGCGCTGCAGTTCGCCGGCGGCGTCGTGCGCAATCTTGCCGTGCTCGCGGCCGATCAGTTCGCAGATGCGCGCGGCGTTGTCTTCCAGCAGCTGCTTGAACTTGAACATGATCCGCGCGCGCTTGGCCGGCGGCGTATCGCGCCACGCCGGGAACGCGGCCTGCGCGGCGGCGATGGCTTCCTCCACCGTGGCCTTGGACGCCAGCGCGACCTGGCTGCCGACCTCACCGGTCGACGGGTTGTAGACGTCCTGCAGGCGCGCCGCGTCCAGGCGCTCCTGGCCGTTGATGAGATGGCCTGTAATGGTGGTGTTCGCCGCCGGTTGCAGCGGTTCCTTGAGGATCGAATTCATGCGCGCAACGCCTCTTGTTGGGGTTCGACCCACAGGGTCTTGTAGATGTCGATGATCTCGTCCGCGCTGGGCACGCGCGGATTGTTGCCGGGTGAGCCGGACGCCAGCGCCTGTTCGGCCATAGTCGGCAGCAGCTCGAAGAAGCGCGCATGCTGCGCGCCGAACTCGGCTAGCGTGGGCACCTGCAGTTCGGCGTTGATCGCGTAGAGGAAGTCGATGAGCTTGGCGTTGGCCGTGGCATCGTCATCGCGCAATTCGGCCGCGCCGAGGAAGCGCGCGCAGTCGGCGTAACGCGCCGATGCAGCAGGAATCGACCACGCGGTCACGCTGGGCAGCAGCATCGCGTTGGACAGGCCGTGCGGCACGTGGAAAAACGCGCCGATCGGCCGGCTCATGCCGTGCACCAGCGCCACCGACGCATTGGAGAACGCGATCCCCGCCAGCGTGGCGCCGAGCATCATCGCCTCGCGCGCGGGTTGATCGTTGCCATCGTGATAGACGGTGCGCAGGTTCGGTCCGATCAGGCGCATCGCGGCGATGGCCTGGCTGTCGCTGTAGGCGCTGGCCTTGCGGCTGACGTAGGCCTCCATCGCGTGGGTCATCGCATCGATGCCGGTATCGGCGGTGGTGCGCGCCGGCACGCTGACGGTGAGCTTGTAGTCCACCAGCGCGGCGATCGGCATGAAGCCCAGGCCAACGCACAGCAGTTTTTCGTCGTTGGCCTCGTCGGTGATGATGGTGAAGCGCGTGCATTCCGAGCCGGTGCCGGCGGTGGTCGGGATCGCGATGATCGGCAGGCCGGCTTCGTTGACCTGGCGCGGGAATTTGTAGTCGCGGATCACGCCGCCGTGCTTGCCCAGGATCGCGATGGCCTTGGCGCTGTCGATCGGGCTGCCACCGCCCAGCGCGATGATGGCGTCGTAGCTGCCGTGGCGGACCTGCTCCACGCCGGCCACGATCGAGCTTTCGGTCGGCTCGGGCACGGTGTCGGCAAACACGTCCGAAGCGATGCCGGCCGCAGCCAGCGCGTCCTGTACGGTGGCAGCGTAGCCAAGCTTGACCATCATCGGATCGGTGACGATCAGCGGGCGTGAACAGCCCAGCACGACCAGCACCTCGCCGGCCTTGAGGCTGGCATCGGCACCGACATGCATGACGCGGGGCAGGATGACCTGGGCGGACATGAAACCTCCAAGCGGAACCGGCATGGACGCAAGGCGGTGCCCGAGCCTTCGGCTGGCGCACCAATGCGGACTGGAATCAAATAACGAGACGCATCGTATCGTTATGAAGATCATGAGCCATTAGACCAAAGCCCAACCGGTTCAGCGCGGGCACACGACCGCGCGCCGGTGCCGTCGGCGCCCGCCTTGGGATTCAACGAGTGATAGAGCGAGCGCCGCCGCTTAGGGCTGTGCAGTGAGACTCAGCCCAGCAGCGGGCAGGCAGCCGGCAGGTGCATGCGCAGCCGGCCCGGCACGCATTCGATACGGAAGTGGCGCGAGGTTTCCGGCTCGCCATCGAGGTTGAGCGTGATCGGCTGGTCCACGTCGATCTCCACCCACGGCAGCTGCCGGCGCACGGCAACCTGCTCAAGCGCGGCGCGTTTGCCACCGGTGATCAGCGTGCCCAGCGTGGCGGCGAAGGTGCCGGTGAGCTCGGGGATGATGGTCAGGTCCAGCAGGCCATCGTCGATCAGCGCCTCCGGGCAGAGCGCCTGGCCGCCCCCGGCCTGGCGGCCATTGCCCAGGCCCAGCGCGATGAACGCGCCTTCCCAGCGGAAATCCGGTCCGGTGAAGCGCGCCCGCAGCGGCTCGACCCGGCCCAGCCGCGCCAGCCCGGTGACCACGTAGGCCAGCCCGCCCAGCACGCGCTTCATCGCCTCGTCGGTCTCCACCGTCACCTGCGTGCCGAAGCCGCCGGTGGCCACGTTGGCGCACCAGTGCGGGCCGTGGTCGGCCGTGACGCGCAGCAGGTCGATGGCGTTTAGCGGGCCGTCGGCGGCGAGCTGCAGGGCCTGCAACGGCTCGGCCGGGATCAGCGCGGCGGTGGCGAAGTCGTTCGCCGTGCCCAGCGGCAACAGCGCGAGCGCAGGCAGCGCGTCGGCCGGTTCGTCGCGATGGGCCAGCGTGGTGGCGACCTCGCTCAAGGTGCCGTCGCCGCCGCCGGCGATCACCGTGTCCACGCCATCGGCGATGGCCTCGGCGACGTAACGTTCGGCATCGCCGCCTTCCCAGGTCACGCGCACGTCCAGGTGCACGTCGCGGCGGCGCATCGCCATGACCGCAGCCCGCACTGCGTCGTTGCCGGCGGACTTGCCGTTGAGGATCAGACGCCAGCGGGGCTGCGACATGGGAACGACACAAGGTGGGGTGCCGCAGGCTAGCAGCCGCATCGACCGACCATGCATTACAGAGCTGACCGGACGGTCAGCAGGACGCGCCGCGTGAACAGCGTGCGCGGGACTGGCGCCTGGAAAGCCGCGCGATGGATTTGTCGCCCGCCTGTCACGATTCGGTCAAACATCGCGCGCAACATCGAAGGCCATAGCAGGGACGACGGAGGGAGGCAGGATCAGCCTCCAGCATTCACCGGAACCGCGTTGGGGCGACTCGACGCGGTTTCTTTTTTGGGCGTCGTTCGGCGGCGGTGGTTGTGCTGGGGGAGCCACACTGCTGCTGAAGCAGCTCCCACAACGTCTGTGCTGGTGTGGGAGCCGCTTCAGCGGCGATCGCGCGTGCTCAGGGCTTCAGGAACTTCAGATCCGACGGCGCCGCCACCTCGACCGTCTGCAAGGTCTTGCCGAGCTTGCCGGTCCTGGGATCGCGCGCGATCACGACGATGCGGTTGTCGCCCTGCGCAGCCACCAGCAGGAAATGGCCTGACGGATCGATCGAGAACTCACGCGGCTGGCGGCCTTCGGTCGCGCGGCGCTGGACCAGCGACAAGTCGCTATCGGCGGCGACCGCGAACACCGCGATCTGGTTGTCGGTGCCGCGATTGACCGCGTAGAGGAACTTGCCGTCGGCCGAGAGATGAATCGCGCCGGCGCCGTTGTCGCCCTTGAAACCCGCCTCGAACAGGTCATGCACCTGGCGCAGCGACAGCGCGCCATCGGCCGCGACGTCCAGCGTCGCGACCTGGCCGGTCATTTCCAACGTCAGGTACGCGTGCTGGCCGTCGGCATCGAATACCAGGTGGCGCGGGCCACTGCCCGGCGGCAGCGCGAGGAACGGCATGGCCGCCGGCTGCAGCGGACGCTCGGCGTTGTCGCCCGGCGCGTAGCGATAGGCGTAGACGCGATCGCCGCCCAGGTCAGCGACATACGCGGTCTTGCCGTCGGGCGCGAAGTTGACCGAGTGGATGTGCGCCGACAGCTGCCGGTCCTTGTCGACGTGGCTGGCCTGGTAGCTCGACAGCTGGGTCACCGGCTGCAGCTGGCCGCGCGCATCGATCGGCAACACGGCCAGCGTGCCGCCCGGATCGGCGTTGACCGAGTAGTTGGCCACTAGCAGATAGCGACCGTCGGGCGTGAGGCTGGCGTGGGTCGGGTGATCGCCTAGCGTGGACACCTGGTTGTCCAGGGTCAGCACGTGTTTGGCATCGAGCGTCAGCGCGCTGGCGCGGCCGACCGCATCGCGCGCGCCGGGGCCGTTTTCGTTGACCGCATACACGCGCGATTGATCGGGCGAGACCACCAGCCACGACGGGTTATCCAGTCGCAGCTGCTGCCAGGGCTTGGGATCGAGCTTGCCGCTGGCGGTGTCGAACTTGTACGCGTACAGGCCGGGCGCATCGCCTTCGGTATAGGAGCCGACCAGCAGGTCGACCGACGCGGCACTGGCCGCCAGCGGCAGTGCGGTCATGGCCAGGGCGGTGAGCCGGAACAAAGGCAGCATATGAGGTCTCCTGCGTCAGGCGCGCAGCACGCGCGCCGGGTCCGCGGCACGATCAGCCGCGGGCGAAATCGGCCAGCGCCTGGCCGTCCATGCGATAGACGGTCCACTCGTCCATCGGCCTGGCGCCGGCGGCGCGATAGAAATCGATCGCCGGCTGGTTCCAGTCCAGTACCGACCATTCGAAGCGACCGCAGCCCTTGTCCACGGCCAGCTTGGCCAGGTGCCGCAGCAGGGCCAGTCCCGCGCCCTGCCCGCGCGCTTCCGGGCGCACGAACAGGTCTTCCAGATAAATGCCGTTGCGGCCCAGCCAGGTCGAGTAGTTGAAGAAATACACGGCAAAGCCCACGGCCACGCCGTCCTGCTCGCAGATCACGCTGTGCGCGGTCGCGCCCTCGTCGAACAGCGTGCGTGCGATGTCCGCCGGCGTCGCCTTGACGGCATCGGGCTCGCGTTCGTAATCGGCCAGCGCCTGGATCAGCTCGCAGATCAGCGGCACATCTGCGCGCGTGGCGCTACGGATCTGGACGCTCAACGTGCACCTGCCACGGCGGCGCGCATCTTGGCGATCACCTCGCTGTAGTCCGGCGCGTTGAAGATGGCCGAACCGGCGACGAAGGTATCGGCGCCGGCGGCGGCGATCTCGGCGATGTTGTCGACTTTCACGCCGCCGTCGATTTCCAGGTGGATGTCGCGGCCCGACGCATCGATTTTCTGGCGCACCACGCGCAGCTTGTCCAGCGCCGAAGGAATGAACGCCTGGCCGCCGAAACCCGGGTTGACCGACATCAGCAGCACCAGGTCCACTTCATCCAGCACCCAGTCCAGGATGTCCACCGGCGTGGCCGGGTTGAGCACCACGCCGGCCTTGCAGCCGTGCGACTTGATCAGTTGCACGGTGCGATGCACGTGACGGCTGGCTTCGGGATGGAAGCTGATGACACTGGCGCCGGCCTTGGCGAAGTCCGGGATGATCCGGTCCACGGGCTCGACCATCAGGTGCACGTCGATCGGCGCGGTCACGCCGTACTTGCGCAGCGCCTCGCAGACCATCGGGCCGATGGTCAGGTTGGGCACGTAGTGGTTGTCCATCACGTCGAAATGGATCCAGTCCGCGCCGGCGGCCAGCACGGCGTCCACCTCGGCGCCGAGCCGGGCGAAATCGGCCGACAGGATGGACGGGGAGATGATGCAGTTCGACATGACGACCCTTGGCGATGGCGGTGCGGCACGGGCCGCATGGGAGCGCAATTCTAGGCGCCGTGCCAGGGCATTTCACCCTTGGCGGGCGCGGCCTGCTGTCGGCGCGGTGACCGGATCGTCAGCATCCGCGGCTGCATCCGGCCCGTAGGTGCCTGCGCGGGGCCCATCCGGTGCCTCGTGCCGGGGTGCGTGGGAGGACGTCTTTCAAAGGCGTGCTGCGCATCCCGGCAATGGACGACCCCCTTGAGGACCACCACATGCTGTCACCCCTGACTTCGACCCGCCTGCTCACCCTTGGCCTGCTGGCCGCCGCTCCGTTCGCCGTCCAGGCCCAGGACGCCTGGAATGGCGCCCACGTCGGCCTGTACGCCGGCAGCGTGCTCAAACCCGACGACGGCGGCGACCGCTTCCTGTTCGACACCAACCTGGACGGCCAGTACGACGACACCGTGCGCACCGCCGCCGGCGCCAACGCGTTCTCGCCCGGCTCCTGCAACGGCGTCGCCCTGGGCAATACGCCGGCCGCCGGCTGCGCCAAGAATTCCGGCGGCGCCGACTACGGCCTGCGCGGCGGCTACGACTGGCGCGCCAACGACTGGGTGTTCGGCCTGGTGGGCGAGGTGTCGCGCAACGACGTGCGCGATGCGGTGACGTCCTTCAGCACCACGCCCGCTTCGTACACGATGCTGCGCAAGGTCGATGGCATGGCCTCGCTGCGGATGCGCATGGGCCACGTGTTCGGCGAATCGAATCTGGTCTACATCACCGGCGGCGTGGCGCGTGCGGACATCGCCAACACTTACATCACCAGCAACGGCGTCAACACCTTCACCAACAACGGCGACACCAAGGCCACCGGCGCGCAGTGGGGCGCGGGCTACGAGCGGATGATCGGCGAGCGCTTCACCGTGGGCCTGGAATACATCCAGACCCAGCTGACCGACAACGACTACCGGGTGCGCTCGGCCGGGCCGGCGCCGGCAACCAATCCCTTCATCCTGGTCAACCCGAACGGCACCGACTTCCGCCGCAGCGACCGCGATTTCGACCTGGAAAGCGTGCGCGTGACCGCCAGCTACCGCTTCTAAGTCCGGCCCTCCCTGCGTCCGCCGGTGACGGCGGGCGCAACCGGCCTCAGCGCGCCTTGCGCTGGGTCTTGATCCGGTCGTAGGCGGCGTTGAGCTCGGCCGCGCGGGCCGCGGCACGGGCGCGCAGCTCGGGCGCGGCGCCGTTCATGCGATCGGGGTGGTACTGCGAGATCAAGCGGCGATAGGCCTGGTCCACTTCGGCATCGCTGGCGTCGCTGGTCAGGTCGAAGGCCCGGTACGGATTGTCCTTGGCCAGCTTGAACCAGTCGCGGTCGAAGGCGTGGCCCAGCAGGACGCCGGCCAGCACGCCAAACACGGGATTGGGGCGGAACAACAGGGCGCCGGCAATGCCACCCAGGAGTTTTCCGTACCAGCGGTTCATCGATCGTGCCTGCCTGCGGGGTCCAAAGCTCCATGGTACGGCACCGCCCATCGCCTACCGGAAGGCCCCTGTGACGGGGGTCTGGCCTTGCCCGCGCAGGCGCGTACACTACGCGACCCGCCGCCGCCAGACCGGCGTGCCGGTGTGCCATGCGTGCGGGGTCATTCGCGAAGGACGCGTCACGTCAGGAGTGCCTGTGCCCACCACGCTGTTGCAAGCTGATCTTCCCGGTCTGAACCTGCGCCACCGCGGCAAGGTCCGCGACGTCTTCGACATCCCGCGCGAGCGCCTGCCGGCCGATGCGCCGCCCGGCGAATACCTGCTGATCGTCGCCACCGACCGCCTGAGTGCGTTCGACGTGGTGCTGCCCGACCCGATCCCGGGCAAGGGCGAGATGCTGTGCCAGATCTCGAACTTCTGGTTCGAGAAGACCGCCCACCTGATGCCCAACCACCTGACCGGCATCGACGTGGCCAGCGTCCTGCCCGAGGGCGTGGACCCGGCCCTGTACGCCAAGCGCGCGGTGGTCACCAAGAAGCTCAAGCCGGTGCCGGTCGAGGCGATCGCCCGCGGCTACCTGATCGGCAGCGGCTGGAAGGATTACCAGCGCACCGGCAAGGTCAGCGGCATCGAACTGCCCGACGGCCTGCTGCAGGCGCAGAAGCTGCCCGAGCCGATCTTCACCCCGTCGACCAAGGCGGCGGTGGGCGACCACGACGAGAACATCGACTTCGACGCGATGGTCCGTGCTGTCGGTGGCGACCTGGCCGAGCGCGTGCGCGATGCGACCCTGCGCATCTATGCGTTCGCCGCCGAATACGCGGCCCAGCGCGGCATCCTGCTGGCCGATACCAAGTTCGAGTTCGGTACCGACGCCGACGGCCGCCTGTACATCATGGACGAGATGCTGACGCCGGATTCCTCGCGCTACTGGCCGGCCGCCGAGTACCAGGTCGGCACCAGCCCGCCGAGCTACGACAAGCAGATCGTGCGCGACCACCTGGAGACCACCGACTGGGGCAAGACCGCGCCCGGCCCGGTGCTGCCGGCCGAAGTGATCGAGCGCACCCGCGCCCGCTACGCCGAAGCCCTGCAGAAGCTGGCCGACATCACCGTCGACTGAGTGGCATCGGTGCCCGTGGGAGTCACTTCAGTGGCGATGGCTTTTCAGTTAAAGCCGCATCGCCGCCAAGGCGGCTTCCACCAGCAACACGACCTGCTCCATCGCGCACGCATCCTCGGGAGGGATTGATGAACGCGCCTGCCGCCCGGCCGATCGACGACTGGTTTGCCAGTTATTCGCGCGACCACCGCGACCCCGTCAACCAGGCCATCCACGTGGTCGCCGTGCCGGCGATCCTGTGGTCGGTGATCGCGCTGCTGTGGTGCATCCCGGTGCAGGTGGACTGGCTACGCGGCGGCGTGTGGGCGGTGCTGCCGATGTTCGCCGCGTGGTCGTTCTACAACCGGCTGTCGCGTTCGATCGGGCTGGGGATGTTCGTGGTGTTTTTCTTCATGGGCTGCGTGTGTCGGCTGGTGACCCAGCGCGCCGGCCTGGACGCGCTGCTGTGGAGCGCGGTGACGGTGTTCGTGCTGGCGTGGATCGCGCAGTTCATCGGCCACAGGATCGAAGGCCGCAAGCCGAGTTTCCTCACCGACCTGGTGTACCTGCTGATCGGCCCGATCTGGGTCCTGGCCAAGGTCTATCGCAAGATGGGCTGGCGTTACTGAAGCAGTATCACTGACCCAGCATCGCCGCGGTCGGCGCAAAGCCACGTGGCGCGTAACCAAAGTCGCGTCGTGCAGGCGCCAGGTCGAACACCAGGTCATCGCGCATGCGCGCCACCGCGGCGGCATTGAGCGAACGCGCGATGCCGATGCGTTGCGCGGCGCCCACGGCCAGCCGGAACACCGGCGCAGGCAGTTCCAGCAATCGCGCTGGCGGTGACATCGCCGCCAAGGTGCGCGCGACCATCGCGCGATACGGCAGCGTCTCGCCGCCACCCAACGCATACGCCTTGCCGAACGTGGCATCGACATCAACTACGGCCAGCGCTGCATCGGCCAGATCGTCCACATGCACCGGCTGGCGCAGGCCATCGGCACCGTGTGGCAACGGGAAGCAACGCAATCGGCGCGCCAGCGCGGCGATCTGCGTGAGCGTGGCATCGCGCCCCACGCCATAGACCAGCGTCGGCCGCAGCAGCGTGGCCTGTGCGCCCAGTGCCACCGCCCGCTGGAACACCGCGTCCTCGCCGCCACGCAGGCGTGCCGCAAGATCGCGTTCATAGGCGTCAGCCGAATCCTGCTTCACGCCCAGACTGGTGGAGCCGAAGGCCACCACGCGCGGACACACCAGCGTGGCCTCGGCATACCAGCGCGCGAACGCATCCAGTGGCCCGGCGCTGAAGATCGCATCGACTGACGCCGGCAACGGCGGCATCTGCTGCAGCTCACCGGACAACCACTGCACGCCATCCTGCGCCGGTTGCGCGCTGCGCGACACGGCCAGGACCGACCAGCCCTGCGCGCGCAGTCGCGCCAACAAGGCCTGGCCGATCTGGCCACTGCCGCCCAGCAGCAGCGCAGTGCGCGCGGGAGTCGAAGGCACTGACGTCATGGGGTCTGCAAGATCGGGCATCGCATCAGCATAGGGCAGCCCGCGCGCAGCGCCAGCCATGACCCCACGGTCAGGGACCCGAATGCGCCGCGACTGGTATCCTCCAACGTTGCTCGCAGACTGCTGCATTTCCTGCATGCCCCAAACCCTCGACCTGCTGCTGGCGCTGCCGTTCGTGATGGCCGCGGCCGTCGCCGCTGCGCATCGCCTGCCGCGCACGGCCATCGCCTGGGTCGCCGCGCTCGCCCCCGTGCTGGGACTGGTGCTGCTGGGCGCGATGGCCCCGGCGATCCTCGACGGCCAGGTGCTGCACAGCCGTCATGTCTGGCTGCCGCGCATCGGCCTGGAGTTCACCCTGCGGGTGGATGGCTTCGCGTGGATGTTCGCGATGCTGGTGCTGGCCATCGGCGCGCTGGTGATCATGTATGCGCGCTATTACCTGAGCCGCAACGATTCGGCCTCGCGCTTCCTGGCGTTCCTGTTGCTGTTCATGGGCGCAATGCTGGGCGTGGTGATCTCCGGCAACTTGCTGCTACTGAGCATCTTCTGGGAACTGACCAGCCTGACGTCATTCCTGCTGATCGGTTTCTGGTCGCATCGCCAGGACGCCCGTGAAGGCGCGCGCATGGCGCTGGTCATTACCGGCGGCGGCGGCCTGGCGCTGCTCGGCGGCGTGCTGCTGATCGGGCGCATCGCCGGCAGCTATGACCTGGACGTGGTGCTGTCCGCCGGCGACACGCTGCGCGCCAGCCCGCTGTATCCGTGGGCGCTGTACCTGGTGCTGGGCGGCATCTTCACCAAGAGCGCGCAGTTCCCGTTCCACTTCTGGTTGCCACAGGCGATGGCCGCGCCGACGCCGGTGTCGGCCTACCTGCATTCGGCGACGATGGTGAAGGCCGGCGTCTTCCTGTTGGCTCGCCTGCACCCGGCCCTGGCCGGCACCGACCTGTTCTTCTACACGGTGTGCACCATCG
The DNA here is from genome assembly GCF_900109775.1 of Pseudoxanthomonas sp. GM95. Lineage (GTDB taxonomy): Bacteria > Pseudomonadota > Gammaproteobacteria > Xanthomonadales > Xanthomonadaceae > Pseudoxanthomonas_A. The sequence goes on along the minus strand of NZ_FOAX01000001.1, from coordinate 68,397 downwards.
GTGCGGCAACCCTACTGATCGGCGCGTGGAATGCGATCTTCGAACAGGACCTCAAGGGCCTGCTGGCGTATTCGACCATCTCGCACCTGGGCCTGATCACGATGCTGTTCGGCCTGTCCACGCCGGTGGCGGTGGTGGCCGGCGTGTTCCACATCCTCAACCACGCGATCTTCAAGGCCTCGCTGTTCATGGCCGCCGGCATCATCGACCACGAAACCCACACCCGCGACATCCGCAAGCTCGGCGGCCTGCGCAGGCTCATGCCCTTCACCAGCGCGCTGGCGATCATCGCCTCGCTGTCGATGGCCGGGATCCCGCTGCTCAACGGCTTCCTGTCCAAGGAAATGTTCTTCGCCGCGGCCATCGAGACCGACGCACCGTTGCCGATGCGCATCTTCACCGGCACCGCCGCGCTGCTGGCCGGCGTGCTGGGCGTGGCCTACAGCCTGCGCTTCGTCTACGAGACCTTCTTCGGCAAGGGCCCACGCGACCTGGACACCACGCCGCACGAGCCGCCGAGGTGGATGAAGATCCCGGTCGAGGTGCTGGTGGTGCTGTGCGTGGCCGTCGGCATCTTCCCTGCGCTGACCATCGCACCGGTGCTGCATGCGGGCGCGTCGGCGATCCTGGGCGCGGCGACGCCCGAGTACAGCCTGGCGGTCTGGCATGGCCTGAACTGGCCGCTGGCGATGAGCCTGGCCGGCGTGGTCGGCGGCATCGCGCTGTACTTCGGCCTGGCCAGGCTGCTCGACCTGCACGCGGTGGTCAGCCGGGCGATCGGTCGCGACATCTTCAAGCGCAATCTGGAGCTGCTGTTCGTCGCCGGCAACCGCATCACCGCCGCGCTGGCCAACGGCAGCCTGCAGCGCACGCTGCTGTGGCTGGTGGTCAGCGCGCTGGTGGCGATGGCACTGCCGCTGCTGCGCGATCCCGGGCACGCATTGGCCTGGAACGGTGGCTGGCACACGCCGATGCAGTGGCCGGGCTGGGTGCTGTGGCTGCTGATGCTGGTGCCGGCCGTGGCAACGCTGCGCCTGTACCGGCACCGATTGCTGGCCGTGGCCTGCATCGGCGGCACCGGCCTGGCGGTGAGCCTGAGCTTCGTGTTCCTGTCCGCGCCGGACCTGGCCCTGACCCAGCTGATGGTGGAGATGGTCACCCTGGTTCTGCTGCTGCTGGCGATGAACTACCTGCCCGAACAGTCCCCGCATGAAACCACCTTGCCGCGCCGCCAGCGCGATGGCGCCATCGCGCTGGTCACCGGCACCGTGGTCGGCGCGCTGGCCTGGGCGATGATGCTGCGCCCACACGACACCGTCGCGGTGGAGATGCTGGAACGCTCGCTGCCGCAGGCCTGGGGCCACAACGTGGTCAACGTGATCCTGGTGGACTTCCGCGGCTTCGATACCTTTGGCGAAATCACCGTGTTCGCCATCGCTGGCCTGGTCGTGCACGCGCTGCTGCGGCGCGCGCGGATGGCGCCGGAACGGCATTTCGATGGGCGCCCGGTGGACCTGTCGATGCCGGCCAACCTGATGCAGGTGCTGGCGCCGATGGTCGTGGCCGTCTCGATCTACCTGTACCTGCGCGGCCACAACGCGCCCGGCGGCGGCTTCATCGCCGGCCTGGTGCTGGCGGTGCCGCTGCTGATCCAGTACGTGCTGCAAGGCGCGCGCTCGGTCGAATCGCGCTTTGGCTTTGACTTCATCCGCACGATCGGCATCGGCGTGGTCCTGGCGCTGGTCAGCGGCGTGGCGTCGATGGCGTTCGGCGTGCCGTTCCTGACCAGCGGGCATCTCAACCTGCACCTGCCGCTGATCGGCGAACTGGAGCTGGCCAGCGCGATGGCTTTCGACACCGGCGTGTACCTGGTGGTGTTCGGCGCGGCCATGCTGATGCTCTCGATGATGGGCACCATCAAGGCCTCGCGCACCCGCAAGACCCAGCGCGGCGTGGTCGATCCACTGCGTCGCTCCGACTTCACCGGCGAGGAGCACACCTGATGGAACTGGCCCTGGCCGTTGCCATCGGCGTCCTGACCGCGGTCGCGGTCTACCTGATGCTGCGCGCGCGCAGCTTCGACGTGATCCTGGGGCTGACCTTCCTGAGCTATGCGACCAACCTGCTGATCTTCGCCGGCGGTCGTCCGGTCGCGGGCAAGGCGCCGATCATCGTCGATGGCGTACCGACCGACCTGGCCCACTACACCGATCCGCTACCGCAGGCGCTGGTGCTGACCGCCATCGTGATCTCGTTCGCGATGACCGCCGTGAGCATCGTGCTGGCCATGCGCAGCCGCGCCGACAACGGCGGGGATCACGTGGACGCGCATGACACCGCGCCCGAACCCGAAGCCCGCACCGATCCACGCGGGAGCGGCAAGTGAATCATCTACCGATCCTGCCGGTGCTGATCCCGATGGCCGGCGCCGCCGCATCGCTGATCGTCGAACACAACCGCTTCGGCTTCACCGTGCGCCGCACCGTGGCCTGGCTGGCGATGGCCGCGCTGGTGGTGGTGGTGGCGATGCTGGTGATCGGCGCGTCCAGCGGCCATGTCGATGCCTACCTGCTGGGCGACTGGCCGGCGCGCCTGGGCATCACCCTGGTCGCCGACCGGTTGTCGGTGTGGATGGTGGCGGTGACCACGCTGCTGGCCTGCGCCTGCCTGCTGCATGCCTGCGCCGGCTGGGATGCGCGCGCGCCGCATTTCCACGCGCTGTTCCAGTTCCAGCTGATGGGGCTCAACGGCGCGTTCCTGACCGGCGACATCTTTAACTTGTTCGTGTTCTTCGAAGTGATGCTGATCGCCAGCTACGGCCTGCTGCTGTCGGGTGGACGCGGGCTGGGGATGCGCAACGGCTTCCATTACGTGGTGTTCAACGTCACTGCGTCGTCGCTGTTCCTGATCGCGCTGGGCCTGATCTACGGCCTGCTGGGCACGCTCAACATGGCCGAGCTGGCGGTGCGCATCGCGCAGGTGCCGCCCGCCAACCTGGCGCTGGTCAAGGCCGCGATTGGCCTGTTGCTGGTGGTGTTCTGCGCCAAGGCCGCGCTGCTGCCGCTGTACCTGTGGCTGCCGGAAACCTACGCACGCGCACCGGCCGCGGTATCGGCGCTGTTCGCGGTGATGACCAAGGTCGGCCTGTATGCGGTGCTGCGCGTGTCCACCGTGCTGTTGGGCGCCGGTGCCGGGGCGATGGCGGGTTACGGGCAGTCTTGGCTGCTGGTCCTGGGTGCCGCAACCCTCATCGTCGCCGCGCTCGGCGTGCTGGGATCGGCGCGCCTGCGGGTGATGATCGGCTATCTGGTCGTGTGGTCGGCGGCGACGCTGTTCGTGGCCTTCTCGCTGGGTGGCGCCGGCACGATGGCCGCCGGCCTGTACTACCTGGCGCATAGCTGCTTCACCGCGGCAGCGCTGTTCCTGATCGCCGACCTGATCCGCCGCCGTCGCGGCGCGGCCGGTGACGACAAATCCATTCCCGCGCCGCTGCCCGGGCGCACCGTGCCGGGCGTGCTGTTCCTGATCGCGGCGGTGGCCGTGGCCGGCCTGCCGCCACTGTCGGGCTTCCTGGGCAAGGTCGCGCTGCTGGCGTCCACGCCGGTCGCGCACACCGGGCTGGTGTGGTCCACGGTGCTGCTCAGCAGTCTGATGGTCATCATCGGCGTCAGCCGCGCCGGTGTGCGCCTGTTCTGGCGCGTGCCGGCCCAGATCCACGAGGCCGGCCCGGTCAATCCGGCGCCCGCGCGCCCGGCCGAAACCGCCGCTGCCATCGTCCTGCTCACCTGCGTGGTCGGCATGAGCGTGTTCGCCGAACCGCTGCTGACCTACGCCGATGCCACCGCGCAACAGCTGCTGGACACCGCCGGCTATGTCGACCATATCCGCGGCCTGGTCCCGGCCATGAGGGAGCCCTGATGCGCCGCTGGCTGCCCTCATGGTCCTTGAGCCTGGCCCTGCTGGTGTTCTGGCTGCTGCTCAACAACAGCGTCTCGCCGGGCAACATCGTGCTGGGCGCGGCGCTGGCGATCGGCATTCCGCTGCTGTCGCGGCGCATGGACCACGAACACTGCCCGACCGGCTCGCTGCGCGGCGTGCCGAAGCTGGCGGCGCTGTTTGCCTGGGACATCGTCAAATCCAACCTGACCGTGGCCGCGCAGGTGCTGGGGCGCGAGTCGAAGATCGAGCCGGGCTTCGTGTGGATTCCGCTGGATATCACCAACCTGCGCGGCATCACCGTGCTGGCCAGCATGATCACGCTCACCCCCGGCACGCTGTCGGCGGTGCTGACCGACGACCGTCGCCATCTCCTGGTCCACGCCCTGCATATTGACGATGCCGCCGCGCTGGTGCGCGAGATCAAGACCCGCTACGAAACCCCGCTGATGGAGGTCTTCCCATGAACACCGCCGTCCTGCTCGACCTGACCGTGATCGGCGCGCTGTGGGTCACTGGCCTGGCCCTGTTGCTGTGCCTGTGGCGGCTGGTGCGCGGGCCCACCGTCACCGACCGCATCCTGGCGCTGGACACGCTGTCGGTGACCGCGATCGCCGGGCTGATGCTGCTCGGCATGCACCTGGATTCGACCGTGTATTTCGAAGCGGCGCTGGTGATCGCCATGCTCGGCTTCGGCAGTACGGTGGTGCTGAGCAAGTTCGTGCTGCGCCGGGACATCGTCGAATGAGCGCGTTCTTCGACCTCGCGCTGATCGTGCTGCTGGTGGCCGGCAGCGTCTTCATCCTGGTCGGCGCGCTGGGACTGGTGAAGCTTTCGGACGTGTTCCGCCGCCTGCATGCGCCCACCAAGTCCAGCACGCTCGGCGTGGGCTGCGTCCTGCTGGCGTCAATGGGCTACCACCTGCTGCGCGGCGAAGGGCTGCAGCTGCGCGAACTGCTGATCACGGTATTCCTGTTCATCACCGCGCCGATCAGTGCACACCTGATCGCCAAGGCGGCGCTGGCGCTGTTGCCACGGCAGCGGCCCGAGCCGCCGGCCAAGCGCGACTGATCGCCCTTCAGAAAAAGCCGGCCAGTTCCAGCATGACCCAGCCGATGAAGGCCGCCAGCAGCACGACTGCTTCGACCCGGCTGACGCGTGCATCGCCGCGCAGCATCGGAATCAGCACCACCGCCAGCGCGATGGCGGCCGGCAGCTCCAGGCGCACGAACGAGGCCGGCAGCGCCAGCGGCGCGATCGCGGCCATGCCGCCAATCACCAGCAGCAGGTTGCACACGCTCGAGCCGATCACGTGGCCCAGGACCATGTCGCCCTGCCCGCGCCGCGCCGCGACGATGGCGGCCGCGACTTCCGGCAGCGCGGTGCCGATCGCCAGCGGCAGCAGGCCCGCCATCAGCGGCGACAGGCCCAGCGCCGGTGCCAGGCCCTGCATCGCCTGCACGACATCGCGCGCGCCGTAGCCGACCAGCACCACGCCGATCACCAGCCGGATCAGATTGAGCCACAGCACGGTGCGGGTGAAGGCATAGGTTTCCACGCCTTCGCGCACGGCCGGGGCTTCGCTGCGACCGAGCACGATCAGGCGCACGACCACCACGACGAAGGCCACCAGCAGAATCGCGCCCTCCAGCCGGTTGATGCGGCCATCCAGGCCGAACACCATCACCAGCGCGCTGGCCGCGACCAGCACCCACAGCAGCGGCGACAGCAGCCGCATGCGCACCAGGACGGTGCCGCACAGCGCGGCGATCGGCAGGGTCAGGCCCAGGTTGACCAGGTTGCTGCCGACCGCATTGCCCAGCGCCAGCGCGGGTTCGCCATGGAGCAGCGCGGCGCCGTTGACGAACAGCTCCGGCAGCGAAGTGCCGAAGGCTACCAGCAGCAAACCGGCGGTGAACGGCGACAGGCCGGCCTTCTGCGCCAGGCCCGACGCGCCCTTGACCAGGGTGTCGCCGCCCAGCGCCAGCAGCACCAGTCCCAGCGCGAACAATCCCCAGGCCTCGGCCATCACGTTTCCCCGCGTCGACGATGGGGCGATTCTAGGCGCAAACGCCCACGCATCGGCTCAGCCGGCGCCGGCCATCGCGCGCAGGCCGATCCCGACCAGATAGGCGGCGACCGTGCCGGTCGCATAGCCCAGCGTGCCCAGCAGCGCGCCCACCGGCGCCAGCGCGGGATGGAACACCGCCGCCACCACCGGCGCCGAGGCCGGCCCGCCGATGTTGCTCTGCGAACCGATCGCGAAATAGAAGAACGGCACCTTCAGCAGCTTGCCCAGGCCCCACAGCAGCACGATGTGGACCAGGATCCAGATGATCCCCAGCGCGAACAGCCACGGCCGATCCAACAGCGCGGCGATATCCATCTGCATGCCGATGCAGGCGATCAGCACGTACAGCAGCAGCGTGCCGATCTTCGAGGCGCCGGCACCATCGAGCTTGCGCGCACCGGTGAAGCTCAGCCCCAGGCCGATCACCGTGGACAGCAGCACCACCCACACGTAGGGCGAATCCAGGCTGGCCGAATGCGCCCACGGATACGGCGCGAACCACGCCGCCAGCGGCGGCGACACCGCGTGCGCCAGACCAACCACGCCGAAGGCTACGCCGATGATCAGCATGTAGTCGGACAGGCTCGGGATGCGCGCGTGCTGGGCGCTGTAGTCGGCCAGGCGCTGCTGCAGATCTTCCAGCGCGCGCGTATCGGCGCCCGAGCGCGCATCGATCGCCTTGGCGCGGCCGGCCAGGAAGATCAGGATCGCCATCCACACATAGCCCACGCCCACGTCCAGCACCACGAACTGGCCGAAGGTGGTTTCGTTGACCTCGAAGATCTCCTTCATCGCGACCATGTTGGCGCCGCCGCCGATCCAGCTGCCGGCCAGCGCGGCCATGCCGCCCCAGGTATCGCCGGCCACCGTCGCAGGATGCAGCTGGCCCATGAGCCAGAACGCCACGAAGGCGCCCAGCATGATGCTCAGCGATGAGCCGAAGTACATCGCCAGCAGCTTCCAGCCCAGGCCCATCACCGCCTTCAGATCGATGGTCAGGGTCAGCAGCACCAGCGCGGCCGGCAGCAGCACACGGCTGGCGACCGGGTTGTAGAGCTGGCTGTTGGCGCCATCGATCACGCCGAGGGAATTGAAGATGCCGGGAATGAAATAGCACAGCAGCAGCGGTGGCACGACGCCATAGAACTTCTGCCAGGCGCCTTTCAGCGAAGCGGTCCAGAACACGAAGGCGAGCGTGGCGGCGATCAATCCGAACAACACGATGTCGTTCTGGATCAGGGCGGGAGATGGGGTCGTCATGGCGCGGTCATGGTACGTGCTGCACACGGGAAGAAGCCCGCACACGCGGCCGCGCGCACGGTGACAAAGGCGACATCAGGCCGCCTGCGGCAAGGCGTCGCGGAAACGCCCGATGCGGTACGGCACCAGATCGATGGAAGGCGTTTCGCCGCTCATCGCCTGCGCCACCAACTGCCCGGTGACCGGGCCCTGGGTCAGGCCCATGTGGCCGTGGCCGGTGGCGATCCAGAGTTGTTCGCCGGGCAGCTGGCCGATCAGCGGCAGCGAATCGGGCGTGCATGGCCGGTCGCCGGACCAGCGTCCCTGCGCGGCGCCCTTCAACGTGGGGAACAGCAAGCGCGCCTGGCCATCGAGGCGCTCGATCAGCTCGAAGCGCGGCGGCCGCTCCAGCGCGGTGAGTTCCTTGATGCTGGTCATGCGCAGGCCGGCCTGCATCGGTGAGATCACCATGTAGCGCTCCACCCACAGCGTGGGCCGATAGACCACGTCGGGCTGCTGCGGATACATCAGGTGATAGCCGCGCGCCGGAATCATCGGCAACTGCACGCCGAACGGCGCCAGCAGCGCATTGCTGAAGGCCCCGGCCGCGACGACTACGCGTCCGACATGGACCGCGCCGCGCGCGGTCTCCACGCGATAGGCCTTGCCCTGGCGCACGATGCCTTCGACCTGTGCGATCAGCGGCTGCGCGCCGCCGGCGACCAGGTGATCGAACAGCCGCCCGCAGAACGCGCCCGGATCGCGCATCGACAGCGACTCGCGCTGGAACACGCCATGCGCAAAGCCCTCGCCCAGCTTCGGCTCCAGCGCGCGGACCTGCTTGGCATCGAGTTCGTCGAAGGCGACCTCGCGCTCGCGCATCAGTGCGCGTGCCCACGCCGCGCCGGCGAAGGTCGCCGGATCGCTGTAGACATGCAGGTAGCCGGTATGGCCGATCAGCGACTGCGCGCCGATCGCCTCGGCCAGCTGCAGCCACGGCGCGCGTGCACCGCTGTTGAGCGCGGTGATCGCATCGACCACCGGCGCCATGTTCGACGCGCGCCCGTCATGCACGAACTGCAGCAACCAGCGCAGCCAGGTCGGCGTGGCGGCCCAATCCAGGCTGAAAGGTCCCGTCGGATCGACCAGCATCTTCAATGCCTTCATCGTGATGCCGGGCGTGGACTGCGGCAGCACGTTGCCGATCGAGATCGCCCCGGCATTGCCGAACGACACTTGCCCCGCCGGGCCTTTCGCATCGATCAGCACGCACGACAGGCCGCGCTGGCGCAGCTGCCAGGCGATGGACAACCCGACGATGCCGCAGCCGATCACCGCCACGTCGGCAGTCTGGGTCTTGCCGTTCCCGGTCACCGGATCGGCACGTCGTAAGCGCGGGTCGGCGTGGGCTCGGGCTGGAAGGTGTAGTGCCACCATTCCATCGGATAGTTGGCAAAGCCGCGCCGCTGCATGGCATCGAGCAACCGCTGGCGGTTGTCGCGCTGGGCGGCCGTGAGGCCGGCATGCGCCGTATTGGCGCGGCGATCGAAGAAATCGAACGGGGTGCCCATGTCCAGATCTTCGCAACCGGTGGCGCCACACCGCGTGAGCGTGAGATCGATCGTGGCACCGCGGCTATGGCCGGAGACTTCGGCGACGTAGCCGTCGGGGATGATCCGCGCCTTGTCCAGCGACGGATAGAACTCGGCCTTCATGCGCTGGTCCGGCAGGTCCCTCGCCCAGCGCATGAAGGCCTGCACCGCGCGCACCGGCCGGTAGCAGTCGAACACTTTCAGCGACAGGCCCTGCTGATGGAGATCTTCTTGCACTTGGGCCAGCGCCTTGGCCACCGGCGCCAGCAGCAGGCATTTTGGCGCGCCGTAGCCGTCGACCCGCACGCCGGTGAAATTGTGCGCGCTGGCGTAGCGAATCTCGCGCTGCACGTCCGGTGCCAGCGTGGCGATGTCGACCAGATTCGCCTGCGCGGCGGTGGTGGCCGGCGACACCTGCACCGACGTCGCCGCGTGCGCTGCACTGGCGGCACACAGGGCCAGCGCGAAGGTCAGCGCACGTCTCACATGCCGTCCTCTTCGCCGGCCACGGCCGGCGGCGGCAGGGTGAGGTCATGCAGGATGCGCAGGTCTTCGGCATCGAAGGTGCGCCCTTCCATGCCGCGGAAGTGATGGCGGAACGATTGCACCGCGTCGCCGCGGTTGGTCAGCGGATAGCCCAGCGTGGCCATCGCCAGCCACGGATCGAAATCGGCCGGCGCCGGCGGCGCGTCCGCGCGCGGCCAGCGGCCGAAGCCTGCATCGGCCAGCTGCTTCCACGGGAACAGCGGACCCGGATCGACCTTGCGACCCGGCGCCATGTCCTCGTGGCCGATGATCGCCGTGCGCGGCATGCGATGGCGCTTGCACAGGTCATCCAGCAGCAGGATCAGGCTGTCGATCTGCGCCTGCGAGAACGGCGTGTGGCCATCGTTGTCCAGCTCGATGCCGATCGAGGCCGAGTTGACGTCGGTGATCGTGCCCCAGCGGCCAGCGCCGGCATGCCAGGCGCGGCGGTCGTCGCTGACCAGCTGGTAGCGCTTGCCGTCTTCACCGATCAGGTAATGCGCACTGACCGGCCCCTTGCTGTTGGCGGTCTTGAGCGTCTTGAGGCTTTCCTCGGCCGAATGCTGGTCGGTGTAGTGCAGCACGATCAGCACCGGGCCACGTTTGTTCTGGTTGGGCGATTTTTCCCACTGCGCCAGCGGATTCTTGGCCGGCAGCCCGGCGCAGGCGGACAACGCCAGCACGCCCAGCAACAGGAGCGCGGCACGAGGACGGAGTGGCAATCGGAACGTCATAAACAGGCCTTGCTTGCAACGGAAGGGGTCACGCTGGAATGGAGCACGCGCATCACTTCACCGGACACGCGGCAACGCGCTGGAACTCCAGGTCGCGATAGTCGTAACTGAAATCGGCCTCGGGATCGATCGCCGCCAAAGTCAGCGTCGCCTGCTTGCCGGCACCGGACACGGTCAGCCAGGGCTCGGCATCGACGCTGGGATCTTCCCAGTCGACCAGCAGGCGCTGGCCCACGCGCATTACCGGGCCGTGCAGGCGCGGCGACTTGGCCGCGCGGAACTCCACCCGATCGCCCACCGGGCACAGGCTGACCTGGCCGAACCACGCATCGCGATAGACGCCCTGCCAGGCCTTGGCCTCGACGGGCGCAACGACGGTACGCGTGGAGGTGTCGGGCACCAGCTCCGGCGTCGCGGCCTTGGCTTTGGCCTTGCCGGCATCGAGTAACGCCGCGTAGTGATCGACGTCCAGCGGCTTGCCCGGCTGGGTGTAGTGCTTGGTCAGCGCCTCGGTGAGCGTGGTGCGTGCGGCCTCGCCTTCGCCGTTGATCAGCACGACGAAGCCGACGTGCCGGTCCGGCAGCAGCGTCACCGACGAATACATGCCCATCAGCGTGCCGGTATGGGCCACGCGCCACTGGCCATCCACGTCCGACAGGCGCCAGCCATAGCCATAGCCGTAGAGATGCGTGCCATCCCAGGCGCGCAGCTGCGGGCCGATCGGCATCGGTGTGTGCAAGGTCCACAGCGCCTTGCGCTGTTCGGCGGACACCCAGGGCTTTGCCGCGCCATCGTCCAGCCACATGCGCACCCAGGTGGCCATGTCGCGCACGCTGCAGCGGATGCCGCCGGCGGACATCGAGGGATTGTCCGGCACCTGCGCCGCGTCCTCGCGCACCACCACGTTGCGGCCGTCCTGGACCATGTGCGGCTGGGCGACATTGCCGACCGCATCACGATCGAATGCGCCCACCTGGCAGCGGCTCATGCCCAGCGGGCCGAACAGCTGCTCGCGCACCAGCTGATCGTAGGGTTTGCCGCCGGCCTTGGCCGCCACTTCACCGGCGACCACGTACATCAGGTTGTCGTAGGCGTAGTGCGCGCGAAAGCTGTGCGTGGGCTTGAGATGCGCCAGGCCGGCGATGATGTCGGTGCGGGTGAAGTCGTTCGGCTCCGGCCACAGCATCAGGTCGCCCGCACCCAGCCCCAGCCCGCTGTTGTGGATCAGCAGGTCGCGCACCTGGATGTTGCGCGTGACCCACGGGTCGTACATGCGGAAGTCCGGCAGGTATTTCGTCACCGGGTCGTCCCACTTGAGCTTGCCCTGGTCCACCAGCCGCGCCAGCACGCCGGTGGTCATCGCCTTGGTGTTGGAGGCGATCTTGAACAGCGTGTCGGCATTGACCGCTTCACCGCTGCCGGCGCGCGTTTCGCCAGCGGTGCGCAGGTAGACGACTTGGCCGTCTTCGACTACGCCCACCGCCAGCCCAGGGAGCTTGTAGCGCGCCATCGCCTGGTCGAACAGCGCATCGAACGATGGCTGCGCCTGCGATTCGCGCGCGGATGCACCAAACGCCCCGGCCAGCAGCAGCGCCGCAGCCAGGCCGCGCAGGGGGAAATGAAGGCGTTGAAGTGTCACGGGCATATCAGGACAACCAAGCGTCGAAGCCAGTCGCCATCGTGCCGCACAAGCGCGGCACGTGGGCGAGCGCGATCAGCGGAACTTGTACGACACCTGCAGCGTGTAGGCGCGACCGCGCGGGTCGGCCACGCGCGGCTCCCAGCCGGCGCCGGCCGCGTAGTCGTTCATGTGCGCGGTGAACGGCGGATCGGTGTTGAACAGGTTCTTGATCCCGAAGGTCAGCCCGAGCTTGTCGAAGCCCTTGTAGGTCAGGCTGTAGTTGTAGGTCGTGTCGCTGTCGACATCCGGATCCCAGTTGGACGGGATGTAGGTGCCGTTGCGTACGCTGACCGGCTCTTCGTCCTTGTAGCCGGCGCGATAGATCTGGGTGAGCGTGTGCGACCAGTCGCCGCGCAGGTAACTCAGGCTCAGGGTGTGCTTCCAGCGGATCGGCAGGCTGTAGTAGCGCACGTAGTCGCCGACCAGGTTGTCGGTGTAGGGCAGCGTGTCCAGGTCCTTGGTGCGATAGGTATCTAGGTAACTGCCGTTGAGGTGCACGCGCCAGTCGCCACCCAGCACGTCATCGAAGGCGACGTTGATGTCGGTCTCGATGCCGCGCATCAGGCTGCCGCCGGAGTTGACGTAACGCTGGTCGATGGCGGTGATGTTGCCGGCGTCGTCGCGGATGAAATTGGCGGCGAAGGTGTCGTAGTTGGCCACCAGCGTGTCGATGTCCACGCCGGCGCGGATGGTCTTCTCGCGCTTGATCTCCCACCAGTCCACGCTCATGTTGAACCAGTCCACCGGCGCGATGACCACGCCCAGCGACTTCTGCCGAGACTCTTCCGGATCCAGGTCCTTCTTGCCGCCGGTGAGCAGGTTGGGCTGGATCGCTTCGCAGCCGGCCACGTTCGGCGTGGCCACGCCGCCGGGGCAGGTCGCAGGATCGGCCAGGTCCAGGCCGGTGTACGGGCTCTCGGAGGTGCCGTAGTACATCTGGTTGAAGGTCGGTACCTTGAAGCCGGTGCTGTAGGCGCCGCGGAAGGCCAGCATGTCGATCGGCTGCCACTTGAAGGAGATCTTCGGGTTGGCGGTGCCGCCGAAGCCCTCGTAATGGTCGTAGCGTTCGGCCAGGGTCAGGTCCAGCGTGTCCAGCAGCGGCAGGTACAGCTCGGCGTAGACGGCCTTGGTGTCGCGGCTGACGTTCTGCAGGATGTTGCCGTTGTCGAACGGCGCCAGGTAGATGCCGTCATAGAGGTCATCGACCGTGCCTTCGGCCGCGACGTTGCCGCCGAACTTGTACTCCTCGCGGCGCAGGTCGATACCGGTGGCCAGCTGCACTTCGCCGCCAGGCAGGCTGAAGCCCAGGCCGCCGGAGACGCTGGCATCGAGGCTGGTCATGATCGACTCGCCACCGTACAGATCGGTGCCGGCCGCCGACGCGTCGGCCAGAGCCGCCATCGCTTCAGGAGTCTGCGATTCGCCGGGCAGGAGGAACGGATTGAGCAGGCCGCTGCCCAGCACTTCGCGCAGCTGCTCGGTGTAGTAGTAGCCGCTGCCCAGCCGGGAGGTAGACTTGCTGGACGCACGCGACAGGCCGGCGTTGTAGTCCCAGCTGCCGATCTCGCCTTCGAAGCCCAGCAGCACGCGATAGGACTTGGTGTTGGTGGAGATCTGGCGCGGGCCGCAGGCCACGCAGCGCCAGCGGTAGGCGATCGGCGCGCCGTAGGTCAGCTGGCCGGCGCCGAAGTACGACGCCAGTGCGTTGTACACGCCATCGTAGGCCGCGCCGGTGCTGGGGTAGAACGTGCTCGCATCGAAGGTGGTGCCCGGCGAGATCTGGTAAGGCTCGAAGCTCTTTTCCACGTCCACTTCCGAACCGGTGAACTCGACGAACATCCGGTGCTGGTCGGAGATCTTGAACGTGGCCCGGCCGATGATGTCCTTGCTCTCCACCGGCTGCTGGATCACCGCTGCGGCCGGGTAGTCGTACGAGCACGCATAGCGCGCCGAACTCACGCCCCACAGCACGTTGTCGTACGGGCCCATCAGGCCGTTGCCGCTGCCGGTCTCGCAGCCGGCCGCGCCCGGCAGGTCGAGTGGATTGATGTACTGCTGGGTCGAGCCATCGGATGGATCGACCACGCCGTTGCCGATCAGCGTGCCGGCGCGGTTGGCCACCGTCGCGTACGGCGTGCCGCGCGTATCCGGCGACAGGCCGCGATCGGGCTTGAACGCATTGGAGAAATCGCGATCGGTGCCGCGCAGGATCTCGCTCTTCTTGTAGCTGACGCTGGCGAAGGCATTCCAGCCGTCGGTATCCAGGTCACCACCGCCGACCAGCAGGTTGCCGCGATAGATGTTGCCGCCGCCGTCCTCGGTGGTGTCGGTGAAACCGGACACTTCCACGCCCTGGTAATCGGACTTGGTGATGAAGTTGATGACGCCGCCGATGGCGTCGGTGCCGTAGATCGCCGAGGCGCCGTCGCGCAGCACTTCCACGCGCTCGATCGCGGCGAAGGGAATCGAGTTGAGGTCGACCACGCGGCCCTTGAGGCCATGCGCGGCCACGCGCCGGCCGTTGAGCAGCACCAGGGTCGCATCGGCGCCCTGCCCGCGCAGGTCCGCGCCGGACACACCGTTGTTGCCGCGCTGGTCCACGCCCGAGACGATGCCGACGTTGCTGGCCAGGTTGTCCGAGCCGTTGCCGGAGATGTTGAGGTAGCTCATCAGCTGCTCGGCCGAGCTGATGCCCTGCGCATCGATCTCCTGCCGCTTGATCACCGTGATCGGCAGCGCGGTCTCGATGTCGGTGCGCTTGATGCGCGAGCCGGTGACGCTGACCTTGTCCAGCTGCTTGGTCGTGGTGTCGGCATCGGGCGCGGCCTGTTCGACCGATTGCGCCGCGGCGGCCAGCGGCACGCACAGCGAGGCGAGCAGCGCGAGCGACAAGGTGGTGCGCTTGGGGAAGAAGGACGTTTGAACGGGCATGGCTGCGCTCCTGGCGGGTGGATTCCTGACTGCACCTGTCGCGTGCCACGCGCGTCGCCGGCTCCCCTCCGGCATGACACGCAGCACGCGTACCACGGCCCGCACCGGGTCCTTCCGGTGTGTGGCGCGCCGTGGGTCCATCGACTGCCCAGCGGCGTTTGCCCCTTCGCCAGCGCCGGCGTGCCTGCGCTCGTCCGGACCGTCGCAAAGACGCGATGCGACATGCGGTCAACGGGAGCACCTGCCGGACATCGAATGCCGATGCGAAGGTGGATGTTGCTTGCCGCGTGGCGCATCCCCCGCCACGCTTGGCGGATGCATGACATGCCCCGCAACATCGGTGTAACACGGGCTCACAATGTGGGTCAATAATTTATTCTTGATTTTGCGATTCAATGGAATAACTATTCCTCCCATGCCCAGCTTTCCCGGACTTCGCCCTGTGCGCCGCATGGCGCCCACGCAGCGCCATCGCCATGCGCCGCGCCTCTTGGCCACGACCATGCTCGCGCTGTGGCTGGCCTTCGCTGCGGGCCACGTCGCCGCACGCGTAGTCGCGCCACAGGTCCCGATCGATCCGGTCACCGGCGTGGTCGGCGTCGATCCGCCCAAGCTCACCGCCGCCTACTGGACGCGCCAGCAGGCGCATCCCGACCGCGTGCTGCTGGACCGCGCCGGTATCGCCGCGCAGAACGCGCGGATGCGCGCGCAGGACCCGGCGATACACGACCTGCGCGCCCTGCCCGCGCAGCTGCCGCGCGCGGCAATCGACAAGGACATCCAGGCGTTGTCCTCCACGCCCAAGCGCACGCTGTACGCCCTCGATGGGCAGATGCTCGACGCGAAGGCGCTGGACGCCTTGCACGACAGCCTGGCGCTGGACGCCATCGCCGATAGCACGCCGGTGCGCTACGGCCTGGTGACCCATCGCGCCGACCTGCGCACCTTCCCCACCGCGCAGCGGGTCTTCAGCACCACCGACGACCACGACATCGACCGCTTCCAGGAAAGCGCGCTGTTCCCCGGCGATGCGGTCGCGGTGCTGCACGAAAGCCGCGACGGCCAATGGCTATTCGTCACCAGCGAGCGCTACAGCGCCTGGATCGAAAAACGCCATGTCGGCATCGGCAGCGCGCAACAGGTCTTCGACTACGGCGCACGCGGCCCGTATCGCGTCGTCATCGGCGCGACCGCGACCACGGTGTTCACGCCCGAACAGCCGCAGGTCTCGCAGCTGCAGCTGGACATGGGCGTGCGCGTGCCGGTGCTGGCCGACTGGACGCCCAGCGCGCCGGTCAACGGCCAGATGCCCTACACGTCCTGGGTGATCCAGCTGCCGGTCCGCGATGCCAGTGGCGCGCTGCAACTGGTGCCGGCGCTGCTGCCGCGCACCGCCGATACGGCCGCCGATTACCTGCCGCTGACGCCGCGCAATTTCCTCAGCCAGGCGTTCAAGTTCCTGGGCGAACGCTATGGCTGGGGCCATTCCTACGATGCGCGCGACTGCAGCGGCTTCACCTCCGAGATCTACCGCAGCTTCGGTGTGCTGCTGCCGCGCAACACCTCGCAGCAGGCGGTCAGCCCGGCGCTGGATCGCATTGCTTTCGCCGAAAGCGACGCCGACAGCAAGCGCACGAATGCGGTCAAGCAGCTGGCGCTGGGCGACATGGTCTACATCCCCGGCCACGTGATGGTGGTGATCGGCAAGGCCAACGGCCTGACTTACGTCATCCACGACACCGCCGGTGGCGGCTGGGCCGATGCCGATGGCAAGCGCGTGGCCGGGCACCTCAATGGCGTGTCGGTTACCCCGCTCGAACCGATGCTGGCCAGCGACACCGTCAGCTACATCGATCGCATCACCAACATCCAGCGCGTGCGTCCGCCGCGCGCGACCCACAAACAGGCCAAATGAAGATCACCGATATCCAGCTGGGCATGCTGCGTGTCCCGCTGAAGACGCCGTTCAAGACCGCGCTGCGCACCGTCGATACGGTCGAGGACGTGGTGGTACTGATCCGCACCGACACCGGCCACACCGGCTACGGCGAAGCGGCCGCCACCGCGGTGATCACCGGCGACACGCTCGGCTCGATCATCGCGGCCATCGACACCTTCATCAAACCGCGCCTGATCGGCCAGGACATCGCCAACCTCAACCATCTCACCGGGCTGGTGCAGTCGTCGATGGAGCGCAACACCAGTGCCAAGGCCGCGGTGGAGATCGCCCTGTACGACCTGTGGGCGCAGCTGTACGGCGCGCCGCTGTACCAGCTGCTCGGTGGCGGCGATCCGGTGATCACCACCGATATCACCATCAGCGTGGACTACATCGACAAGATGGTGTCCGACTCGCTCTCGGCGCTGGACCGCGGCTTCGAATCGCTCAAGATCAAGGTCGGCAAGGACCTGGGGCTGGACATCGAGCGGGTCAAGGCGATCCACGCCGCGGTCGAAGGCCGTGCCCTGCTGCGCCTGGACGCCAACCAGGGCTGGACCGCCAAGCAAGCTGTCTATGCGATGCAGAAGCTCGAAGACGCCGGCGTGGTACTGGAACTGCTGGAACAGCCGGTCAAAGCGGCCGACATCGAGGGTCTCAAGTACGTCACCGACCGGGTCAACACCCCGGTGATGGCCGACGAAAGCGTGTTCGCCCCGCAACAGGTATTCGACCTGATCAAGCTGCGCGCGGCCGACATCATCAACATCAAACTGATGAAGACCGGCGGCATTTCCAACGCGATCCGCATCGCCGACATCGCCGCGCTGTACGGCGTGGACTGCATGATCGGCTGCATGATCGAATCCTCGATCAGCGTCGCCGCCGCGGTGCACGTGGCTGTGGCCAAGTCGAACGTCATCACCAAGATCGACCTGGACGGTCCGTCGCTGGGCCAGTTCAATCCGGTCGTGGGCGGGGTGCTGTTCAACGAGTCGGAGATCAGCATCCCGGATGCACCCGGGTTGGGCATCCAGGAGATTCGTGGGCTGGAGATGTTGTCGCCGTGATGGCGTATCGGGCTGGCATGGCGATGCATGACGCAGCCGCGCGGCCTTTTGTTGCTGTTGCTCCAGCTTTTGCTCGCGCTTCGGATTTTCTCGGGTCCCTTCCGCAGCGGCGTGCCGGACGGGCCAAACCCCGCAGGGGCGGCGCGCAGGGATTCGCGACGTTTTCCGACGGCACAGGATGTGCCATCGGAAAATTCCCGTCTGGTGCGCGGACCTTGCGCGCGCAGCGCGCAAGGCGCGGAGGCAGGGCGTGCTTTCTTTTGGTTATCTTTTCTTTGCACGAGCAAAGAAAAGTGACTCGCGCCCGACAGGGCGTGAAACGCTTTCGCTTCCTCTCCCCCGACGGCAACTCGCGCGTGCCGCGCGCAAATGATCAGGTAAAGGCTTTCGCGCCCCTCCGGGGCACGACCCACCTTTCTTTGCTTGTGCAAAGAAACGTGGGCCAAAGAAAGCACACCCCAGGCCTCGCGCCCTGCGCTGCGCTCCGGGTTCGCGCCACCGATAGGAATTTTTCGAAAGCACATCCTGTGCCGTCGAAAAACGGCGTGCATCCATGCACGCCGCCCTTGCAGGGTTTGACCCATCGGCGGCGCCGCTGCGGATGGGGACCCGGTGAAGCCAACAGCAAAAGCTGCAGCACCTGCAGGCATCCCGCCTGATGCCTCGCGGAGATCACGACCCCATGCCGCCCCTGGTCAAGATCCGCTCCGAGCGTGAGGCGATGTCCGCGATCGAGCGCCGCATCGCGGACTACATCCTGGAAAACGCGCATCTGCTGCGCGACTACTCCTCGCAGCAGCTCGCCAGTGCGCTGGGCATCAGCCAGTCGTCGGTGGTGAAGTTCAGCCAGAAGCTCGGCTTCAAGGGCTATCCCGACCTGAAATATTCCGTCGGCCAGGCGTTGGCGCGTGGGGGTGGACCGCAACCGGCCTCGCCCGACGCGCCCCAGGCCATAGGCGATGCTTACGCGCAGCTGCAGGACAGCGTGCGCCGCAGCAAGGCCGCAGCCGAAGAAGAAACCCGCCTGCTCAATCCACGTTCCCTGATCGAGCAGATCGTGGCGCGCATTGACCAGGCGCAGAAGGTGTTCGTGTGCGGGTTGGGCGATGACGGGCTGTTTGCGCGCGAGTTCGCGATGCGGCTGTCGCTGCTGGGCGTACTCACCGTGCATCACGCCGACTCGATCCTGATGATGACCAACGTCTCGGCCGCGCGGCCGGGCGATGTGCTGATCGTGTTTTCCGAGTTCGGCAAGCTGCCGCAGCTGTCGCAGATCTCACGGCAGTTCCAGGATGCCGGCGGCTGGACCGTGTCGATCACCCGCCATACCGCCAACCCGCTGCGGGCGCATGCCGATGCGGCGCTGGTGGTGTCCGCGCACGACCCGGCGCCGCATATCGCGCAACTGCTGTATCGCGCATCGCTGCAATCCCTGCTGGATTTCGTGTTTGTATTGCTGTGCCAGACCAACCCGGATCGCGAGCGCCAGCTGGCGGTGAACCTGGAGCGGGTCCAGCACCTGCTCGATTCCTGACCTTTCCCGTGGAGTGACCATGTTCCTGCCTGCACGACCAGCCTCACTTCACCCGACGCGCTGGCTGCTGCTGGCCGCGGTGCTGGCGGCCACGCCGGCCCTGGCAAAAAAGGCGCCTGCCGCGCTGGCGCCGATGCAGCAGGCGCAGCAGCTGGTCGTGGTCACCACCAGCGGTTGGGACGACACCCAGGGCCGCCTGCAGACCTACGTGCGCCAGGGCAAGGACTGGAAGCCGGCCGGCGACGCCTTCGCCGTGGCAATCGGCAAAAGCGGCAGCGCCTGGGGTGAGGGCCTGTTCCCCGCGCAGAAAGCCGGCCCGCAGAAGCGCGAAGGCGACGGTCGCAGCCCGGCCGGCATCTACGGCATCGGCGAGGCCTTCGGTTATGCGCCATCGGTCAGCACCAAGCTCAAGTACCAGCAAATGCAGGCCTCGAACTGGTGCATCGACGTACCCAATTCGCCGTTCTACAACCAGATCGTGGACGAGAAGGACGTCGGTGCGCTCGGCGTGGAAGGCGTCAGCGAGCACATGCGCCTGGACCTGCACAACGACGGCGACGTGCGGTATCGCCAAGGCTTCGTGATCCAGCACAACGCCAGCGCCACGCCCGGACGCGGCAGCTGCATCTTCGCCCACCTGTGGCGCACGCCAGGGGAGGCGACCGCCGGCTGCACGGCGATGGCACCGGCCAATATGGAAGCGCTGCAGGCCTGGCTGGATCCGAAAAAGCAGCCGCTGTTCGTGCTGTTGCCCAAGACCGAATACATCCGCCTGCAGCACGCCTGGTCGCTGCCGCTGCTGACCGCCGGAACGCTGCGTTGAGCGCCGCGCCGCAGGACGGCCAGCTCGTGCGCGCGGTCAGCCGCTGGCAGATCGTCGGCCTGTCGATCAACGACGTCATCGGCAGCGGCATCTACCTGCTGCCGGCGGCGACCGTCGCGTTGATGGGCCCGCTGAGTTTGTGGGCGGTGCTGCTGGCCGGCGTGGCGGTGGCCCTGCTGGTGCTGTGCTACGCGCAGGCGGCCAGCTATTTCGACCAGCCCGGCGGTAGCTATCTGTATGCGCGCGAGGCGTTCGGCCGCTACGCGGGCTTCCAGGTCGGCTGGATGATCTGGCTGACGCGCATCAGCTCGGCCGCCGCGTTGGGCAATGGCTTGGCCGATGCGGTGTCGCGGTTCTGGCCGTATGCGGCGACCGGCGCGGGCCGGCTGTTGGTGGTGGTCGGCTCGCTCACGCTGCTGACGGCGATCAACGTCATCGGCGTGCGCTCGGCCGCGCGCACCGGCGTGGCGCTGGTGATCGGCAAGCTGGTGCCGCTGCTGTTGTTCGTCGTGATCGGCCTGTGCTTCATGGACTGGCACCTGGCCTTCGCCGGCACCGCGCCCAACCTGACCGACCTGCCCAACCTGGGCCAGGCCGCGCTGCTGTTGCTGTTCGCTTACGCCGGCTTCGAGAACATCCCGGCCGCCGCCGGCGAATTCCGCAATCCGCGCCGCGACGTGCCGTTCGCGTTGATCACGATGATCACGCTGGTGACGTTGATCTACGCCGCGGTGCAGGTGGTGGCGATGGGCACCCTGCCCGGCCTGGCGGATTCGGCGACGCCGTTGGCCGATGCCGCCAGCCGTTTCGGCGGCGAAGGCCTGGCGCTGATCCTCACCGTCGGCGCGGTGATCTCGATCCTGGGCACCACCAGCAACACGGTGATGCTGGGGCCGCGCTTCCTGTTCGCGTTGGCGCAGGACGGCTTCGGGCCGAAGTTCATCGCGCGCGTGCATCCGCGCTTCCACACGCCGGCCGCAGCGATCATCGTCCAGGGCGTGCTCTCGGTGGCGCTGGCGCTGTCGGGCTCGTTCGAGAACCTGGCGCTGCTGTCGATGGTCACCCGCTTGCTCGCTTACATCGGCACCGCAGCGGCAGTGCTGGTGCTGGCGCGACGCCATCGCGACAACCCCAACGCCCTGCGCCTGCCCGGCGGTCCGCTGATCCCGATCCTGGCCCTGCTGCTGACTCTGGGCCTGCTATGCAGCGCCAGCGTGGACAACCTGCTGGCGGTGGGCGCGGCGATCGTGGTGGGCACGGTGATCTACAAGTTCCCGCGCAAGGTTTGAGGATGGATCCCGCAGATGAAGAAGGCGCCGTTTGGCGCCTTCTTCTTTCCTGCATCGCCCGGATAGGCGATCAAGCGCAGCCTTCCACGTAATCGATCTGCGGCGGCAGGCCGACGCGCCAGCTGGTGACCTTGCCTTCGGCATCGGTCTCGAACACCAGCTTGGTGCCGCCCGGGGCTTCCACGCTCAGGTACTTGCCGCCTTCCACGTACTTGTGCGGAATGGCCTGCAGCTTGGCGCCGTACAACGCGCGCAACTCGGCTTCGGTCATGCCGACCTTGCCGCCGTCGGGCGCGGTTTCCTTGGACGTGGTCACGTCGTAGCGGACGAAATGATCGCCCTCGATCATGAAGGCCACATCGGCCTTGTCGGTGGCCCACTTGGGCGTCAGCTGGTAGCAGGCGCCGGCTTCGGAGGGCGTGCTGCTGTTGAGCTCGCCGCCCCAGGCCTGCCTGGCGGCGTCGGCCGTGCTGCCCAACTTGAGGTCGCCGTAGCCGGTGAAGCTGGCCAGCTGCGTGGAAGCGGCCGGGCCGGACGCTTCGCCCGGCTCGGGCAGCGAGGCCGGTTCGGACGTCGCGGGCGTACTCGCGGCGGGCGCGCTTGCGGTCGGCGGCGTGCTGTCGGCGGGCGCCGGCGGCGCATCGGCGGGTTTGCAGGCCGACAACGCGACCAGCAGCGCGGCCGTCAGGGGCAGCAGGACTTTGCTCATGGTGGAACCTCCAGCAATTCAAGACCGCCAGCCTAGCCGGCGTGCGTGAATCCAGCGAAAACCTGCGCCAGTGCACGGCTTGCGCCGAAAGGCATCGCTGTGTCACGGCCGTTTCACAGTCAGCGGTAACGCTGGCGCGAGCCTCCCCGATCCGCCGCCATGCAACCGCGCAAGACCGCCCTGGCCCACACGGCCCTGCAGACCCATCGTGCGGGCTTGGACATGCGCCAGCGCCGGGTGTTGATCATGGCCGACGGCCAGCGCTCGCTGGCCGAACTCAGCCAGATGCTGGGGCCGGAAACCGCCGCCCACGTCACCACGCTGATCCGCGACGGCTACCTGACCCTGGATGCCGAGCGCACCCTGCACGAAGCGCTGGCCACGCCCGCACCTGCGCCCGTCGTTCCTGCACCGGCGCCTGCCGCACGCGCGCCTTCACATCGGCGCTCGCTGGTCGCGGCGCGACTCTATCTGCTCGGCATGCTGGAACTGCAGCGTGACCCGGCCGCCCAGCGCCTGCACCAGCAGCTGCATCGCACCACCGAGGAACACGCCGCGGTCGAGGTCATGCTCGAAGCGCTCGCGCTGCTGCCGCAGCTCACCTCGCCCGGCTACGCCCAACGCGTGCAGACCCGCCTCAGTGAAGTGCTGCCCGAGGAACACTTGCCAGCGCTCGCGCGCCTGGGCCAGGCGCTGGAAGCCTGAGCTTCAGCGCGGCGGCTGGAAGTTGCGCTTCAAGCCCGCCCAGCACTGCTGATAATCGCGCTGACGCCACGGCGCATCCATCGCCTGCCGGGTCGGCCGCAGCACCGCACGCGTTTCGAACATGAAGGCCATCGTGTCGGTGATGACGTCCGGCTTGGACAGATCGGCGTGCGAGGCTTTCTCGAACGTCGCCGCATCCGGCCCGTGCCCGCTCATGCCGTTGTGCAGCGATGCGCCGCCGGGCGCGAAGCCTTCGGCCTTGGCGTCGTAGGCGCCGTGCACCAGGCCCATGAATTCGCTGGCCACGTTGCGATGGAACCACGGCGGCCGGAACGTGTCCTGCGCCACCAGCCAGCGCGGCGGGAAGATCACGAAATCCAGGTTGGCCGTGCCCGGCGTGTCGCTGGGCGAGGTCAGCACGGTGAAGATCGACGGATCGGGATGATCGAAGCTGATCGAACCGATCACGTTGAAGCGGCGCAGGTCGTAGCGGCACGGCGCGTCGTTGCCATGCCAGGCCACCACGTCCAGTGGACTGTGTCCGATCGCGGCGCGCCACAGATGGCCCTGGAACTTGGCGATCAACTCGAAGTCGCCCTCGGTGTCTTCATACGCGGCGACTGGCGTTTCAAAATCGCGCGGATTGGCCAGGCCGTTCGCACCGATCGGCCCCAGCTCCGGCAGGCGCAGCAGCGCGCCGAAGTTCTCGCACACATAGCCACGCGCCTGGTCATCGGGCAGCGTCACCGCAAAGCGCACGCCGCGCGGAATCACCGCAACCTGCTGTGGCTCGAGCTCGATCACCCCAAACTCGGTGGCGATCCGCAGCCGCCCCAGCTGCGGCACGATCAATAGCTCGGCATCGGCGTCGTAGAACCAGCGGCCGGCCATGTCGCGATTGGCCGCATACAGATGCACGCCGACGCCATGCTGGCCTTCGGCCGAGCCATTGCCGGCCATCGTCACCAGGCCTTCGATGAAGTCGGTCGGCGTTTCGGGCAACGGCAGCGGTGACCAGCGCAGCTGGTCCGGGCTTACCGGCCCATCGCCGAACACGTTATGGAACCCCTTCGCACCCTCAAAGGGCGCGAACGTGCCATGCATCGCCGCCGGACGAATGCGATACAGCCAGCTCCGCCGGTTCTCACCACGCGGCGCGGTAAACGCCGTGCCCGACAGCTGCTCTGCATACAGCCCGAACGCGACCTGCTGCGGCGCATTGCGCCCGATCGGCAACGCACTCGCGATCGCCTCGCTGGCGAAGTGATTGCCGAAGCCGGTCATGTAGCTGGCTTGTGTCGTCATCTCGATGGCTCTTTTTCTACAAGCGCGCCCAATCCACGCCCTTGGTCGCTGGATCCCAGTAGACCCAAATCGGGTCCGTTTCGGAAAGCGGGATCATGACGGCGTGTGAGCCGCTCCGGCTAGAAAGATGTGTCGTCTCGATCTCAAACATGGATGCAAAATCTCTGCGGAATTCCGCGTCGATTTTCGCAACTGTCATCCTGACCTGCTTGCCGGCACAATCCTCACTCCATTTGACAGGCGAGCAACCAAATTCCTGTTCCGGGAATGCGTAAGTCGACGTTTTTTTCCCTGCCATCGCAACGTCGAGGATGACTTGATGCTTCACGACTTCCAACGAGACGCGATCAACCTTCCCATCGCCGTCCAGATCTGCAGCAATGGATGCCTTGAGAGGCTTGGACGAATCACTCGTCGATCCCGCAATCGCCTGCAGGCTTAAGCCCGCAAGCGCAAGCAAAAGAAGCCGCCTGCGATAAGGCACTACAGCACACCACGCCGCATCTGGTCGCGTTCGATGCTTTCGAACAGGGCCTTGAAGTTGCCCTCGCCGAAGCCCTCATTGCCCTTGCGCTGGATGATCTCGAAGAAGATCGGGCCGATCGCGTTCTGGGTGAAGATCTGCAGCAGCTTGCGCTGGCCCGTCTCCACGTCCGCATCGATCAGGATCTTGTTGCGGGTCAGGCGCGGCACGTCTTCGCCATGGTCGGGGATGCGCTGGTCGATCACCTCGAAATACGTGTCCGGCGTATCCAGGAAATCCACCCCCGCCGCGCGCATCGCCTCGACCGTGGTGTAGATGTCATCGGTGAAGCAGGCAATGTGCTGGATGCCCTCGCCCTTGTACGCGTCCAGGTATTCGTTGATCTGCGACTTGGGATCGTGCGATTCGTTGAGCGGGATGCGGACCATGCCGTCCGGCGCGGTCATCGCCTTGGACAGCAGGCCGGTCTTGGCGCCCTTGATGTCGAAGTAGCGGATCTCGCGGAAGTTGAACAGGCGCTCGTAGTAATCGGCCCACTGCGCCATGTTCCCCGGATAGAGGTTGTGGGTGAGGTGGTCGATGAAGGTCAGGCCGAAGCCCTTGGGCATGCGCTCCACGCCGTCCAGGAATTCGTAATCCGGGTCATGGATGGTGCCGGAGCTGTCGTAGCGGTCGACGATGTAGAGCATGCAGCCGCCGATGCCCTTGATCACCGGCGCGGCCACGGCCTTGGTCAGCTCGCGCTCGCCGATCTGCTCGGCGCCGTTCTTGAGCGCCTGCACGCGCGCCCATTCGGCCAGCTTGTTGACCCGGATCGCAAAGCCACAGGCACTCGGCCCGTGCTGGGCCGCGAAGTCGGCCGCGAACGAGTCCGGGTCCTCGTTGATCAGGAAGGTGCAGTCGTTCTGCCGGTAGGTGCTGATCGCCCGGGTCTTGTGCCGGGCCACCTGGGTGAAGCCGAGCCGGCGGAAATAGTCGTGCAGCTGGCCGCCCTGGCCGGCCGGCGCGGCAAACTCGACAAATTCGAAGCCATCGATGCCCATCGGGTTGTCGAACGTGGCATCTTTCACGTCCATTCCGGGGGCCTGCATGGAGGGCTGGGCACTCATGGAAACCTCTCCCATCTTGCAAAGGAACTGGCGGCAGCATAGTTTCACCTGAAACCAGCACACAAGCCGCAGCGCACCATGAAGCAGCCCGACCCCTTGCCGCCCGCCCAGCCGCTCACCTTGGAGCTGGAAACCTTCGTCCCCTACCAGCTGAGCGTGCTGTCCAATCGCGTCAGCCAGGCGATCTCGGCCGAGTATTACCGCCGCTTCGGCCTGGTCATGACCGAGTGGCGCACGATGGCCGTGCTCGGGCGCTTCCCGGGCCTGTCGGCGGGCGAAGTGGCCGAGCAGACCGCGATGGACAAGGTCGCCGTCAGTCGCGCGGTCGCGCGCCTGCTGGAACGCGAGCTGGTCAGCCGCGACATCCACGGCGACGATCGCCGACGCTCGGTATTGGCGCTGTCGGCCAAGGGCCAGGCGCTGCACGACACCGTCGCCCCGCTGGTGCTGGAGTGCGAGCGCCGCCTGCTCTCGGTGCTGGAAGCCGATGAACTGGCCCAGCTGCACCGCCTGATGGAGCGCCTGGGCGGCGAAGGCATGCATCGCCTGATCTCCGGCCTGAAGGACGCACCGGTCAGCCCGGTGTCCTCGGCCCAGGTCGAGCCATCCGAAGACTGACGCCCGCGCCCATCGCGCACAGCAAAACGCCGCGGAGATCCGCGGCGTTTTTTGTGGGCCAATGCCCGGCGCTTACTTCACGCCGTGCATCAGCTTGTTGACCAGCGGCGAAACCAGGAACAGTACCGCACCGGCGATCATCAGGATCCAGAAGCCCTGGCTGTAGGCACCGTAGGCACTGGCCACGGTCATGCCGCCTTCGCCGCTGGCTTCGCCCGCGAACAGGCCGGCCAGGTTGTTGCCGATAGCCACCGACAGGAACCAGGCGCCCATCGCGAAGCCGGTCAGGCGCGCCGGCGCCAGCTTGGTCGTCATCGACAAACCGATCGGCGACAGGCACAGCTCGCCGATCGACTGGATCCAGTACACCGCGAACAGCGTCCAGAACGGGATCTTGCCGGTCACCGGCTCGACCAGCTTGGCCAGCGCGAACATCAGCAGCAGGAACGCCAGGCCGTTGAACATCAGGCCGAGGCTGAACTTGCGCGGGATGCTCGGGTTGTTCTTGCCCATGCGCACCCAGATCCACGCAATGATCGGCGCCAGCACGATGATCGCCACCGAGTTGACCGACTGGAACCAGGCATTGGGGAATTCCATGAAGCCCAGGTCGCGGTTGACCACCTTGTCGGCCAGGAACGTGAAGCTGCTGCCGGCCTGCTCGAAGAAGCACCAGAAGAACACGTTGAAGCCCAGGATGATCAGCATCGCGAAGACCTTGTCGCGCGCCATGCTGCCTTCGCGGATGCCTTCGACCACCAGCATGATCGCCGGCACGATGAAGCACGCCATCAGGATCCAGTTGAGGATCTGCGCGTCGATGCTCAGCAGCGCGTAATACATCGGGATGCCGATCAGCAGGTTCAGCGCGATCACGCCGGCCAAGCGCGTATTGCTGGCCTGCTTGCCCTCCGCTTCGCCGATGCCCTGCAGCGCCGCGCGGCCGAACAGGAACCAGATGAAGCTCAGCACCATGCCGATGGCCGAGGTGATGAACACCACCTTGTAGGCCGGCATGCCATCGCTGCCGAACACGTACTGCGCCAGCGCCTGGGTCAGGATCGGCGAGACCATCGCGCCGAGGTTGATGCCCATGTAGAAGATGGTGAAGCCGGAATCGCGCCGCTCGTCGCCCTGCCGGTAGATCTTGCCGACCAGGGTGGAGATGATCGGCTTGAACAGGCCATTGCCCACGATCACCGTGGCCAGGCCCAGCTTGAACAGCGGCTCGGTCGGCGCGGCCAGCATGAACAGGCCCACCGCCATGATCACCGCGCCGGTGAGGATGGCGCGCTGGTACCCGATCAGCTTGTCGGCGATATAGCCACCGAAGATCGCCGCCGCGTAGACCAGCGCCAGATAGGCGCCATAGAGATGGCTGGCGTCTTTTTCGCCAGCGGGGTCGCCGCCTTTGAACTGCGCCACGATGTACAGGACCATCGCCCAGCGGATGCCGTAGAAGGCAAAACGCTCCCAGAACTCGGTCATGAACAGCATCCACAAGGGACGCGGATGGCCCATCAGGTTGCCGAAATTCGGCGGGTCCCCGGAAAACGGCGGGATGGGTTCAAGCGTGGGCGACTTGGCCTCGACGGTCATGCGTCAGATTCCCCTATGGATCGTGCGTAGACAAAAAAATGTCCCGCCAGGGGGACGCCGAAGGATCGCCGCAGCCGGCCCTTTGCGTCAAATGAAACCATTTGCCCCCGGATTCAGGCTGACGATGTTGTCAGGCCCACCACCGTGCGCACCTGGAACAGCTCGGGGAAGAACTCCAGCTCCAGCGCCTGCTTGAGGAACCCCACGCCGGACGAGCCGCCGGTGCCGCGCTTGAAGCCGATCACCCGCATCACCGTGCGCATGTGGCGGAAGCGCCACAGCTGGAACTGCGTTTCCAGATCGACGAAATCCTCGGCCAGCGAATACTCGCGCCAGTAGCGATCGGTGTCCTGATAGATGCGTTCGAACACCGGCAGCAGCGCCTCGTCGCGCACATGCGCATGGCTGAAATCGCGCTCCAGGTGTTCGCCCGGCACCGCGTGGCCGAAGCGTGCCAGGTAACGCAAGAATTCCTCGTACAGGCTGGGTGCGTTGAGCGCGCCGCGCAGGGCTTCCTGGCCGAAGGGATCATGCGAGAACACTTTCAGCATCGCCGCGTTCTTGTTGCCCAGCATGAATTCCAGCTGCCGGTACTGCAGCGACTGGAAGCCCGACGAGGGCCCCAGCACATCGCGGAAGCCCATGTATTCCGAGGGCGTCAGCGTTTCCAGCACCGACCATTGCTCGGTCAGCTGGCGTAGCACCTGCTTGGCCCGCGCCAGCACCTTGCGCGTCTGCCAGACCTCATCGCGCTGCAGGTGGCCGATGGCCGCGCTCAGCTCGTGGATCATCAGCTTCATCCACAGCTCGGACACCTGGTGCTGGACGATGAACAGCATCTCGTCGTGGTGGGCAGGGCTCGACAGCGGCTGCTGCGCCGACAGCAGGCGGTCCAGATGCAGATAGCCGCCATAGGTCGTGCGACCTGCCAGGTCGGTGTGGATGCCGTCTTCCAGCGGCCGCTGGTTGTCCTGGATCTGCATGAAACACGCCAAGCCATCGAGGGAGCGGCATGGTAGCCGGTCGTGCCGATGCGGGCCCGGAATCGCCCTCGGCGACACGCGATGACCTGTCATGCAATTTACTCAGGATTCGTTCATAGTCGAAATTCGCGCTCGGGATCCGGCGCGCATCCCCCGAAACAAAGCTATGGAGAAGCAGTCGATGACGACGCGGTTGTCGCGCCTGGTGGCGCTTGCATTATTGGGATTGGGGAGCGCGGCATCCGCGCAGGCCCAGGTGGTCATCAGCCAGGTCTATGGCGGCGGCGGCAACAGCGGCGCGACCTTCACCAACGACTTCATCGAGCTGCACAACACCGGCACCGCGTCGGTGGATCTGTCCAGCTACAGCGTGCAATACGCCAGCGCCACCGGTAGTTCGTGGCAGATCACCGCGCTGAGCGGCAGCATCGCGCCGGGCGGCTATTACCTGGTGCAGGAAGGCAAGGGCTCCGGCGGCACCACGGCGCTGCCCACGCCCGATGCCAGCGGCGGCATCGCCATGTCCGGCACGGCCGGCAAGGTCGCGCTGTCGGCCTCGCAGACCGCGCTGTCTGGCACCTGCCCGACGGGGATGGTCGACCTGGTCGGCTTCGGCTCGACCGCCAGCTGTTTCGAAGGCAGCGGCGCCACGCCCGCGCCGAGCAACACCCTGGCCGTGCTGCGCGCTGGCGATGGCTGCACCGACACCAACAACAACGCCAGCGACTTCGCCACAGGCGCACCGAACCCGCGCAACAGCGCCACCGCCGGCTCGATCTGCGGCGCGGCCGGCACGCCGCTGCTGTCCATCGCCGATGCCTCGGGCGATGAAGGCGCCGGCCCGCTGACCTTCACCATCACCCTGACCCAGCCGGCGCCCGCCGGTGGCATCACGGTGGACTGGGCCACGGCCGATGGCACCGCCAACGCCGGCAGCGATTACGTCGCCGCCAACGGCACCGCCACGATTGCCGAGGGCGCGACCAGCACCACGGTCACCGTGACCCTGATCGACGATGCGCTGACCGAAGCCGACGAGACCTTCACCGTCACCCTGACCAACCTGGTCGGCGAGGCGCTGCTGGGCTCGGCCAAGGCCACCGGCACGATCGTCAACGACGACATCTCGCTGACTGCGATCCACGATATCCAGGGCGCAGGCATCAGCTCGCCGATGGCCGGCGCGCTGGTGTTCACCACCGGCGTGGTGACCGGGGTGAAGGGCGCCGGCTTCTGGCTACAGACGCCCGATGCGGAGGTGGACAACAACCCGGCCACCTCCGAAGGCATTTACGTCTACACCGGCTCGGCGCCGTCGGCCGCGGTGGCCGTGGGCAACCTGGTGCGCGTCTCGGGCACGGTGCAGGAATACATCCCCAGCGCCGATCCCTACCAGCGTCCGCTGACCGAACTCAGCGGCGGCGTCACCGTGGCCCTGCTGTCCAGCGGCCAGGCCGTGCCGGCGGCGATCCCGCTGGATGCCTCGATGCTCACCGCCAATGGCGGGCTGGACCAGCTGGAGCGCTTCGAAGGCATGCGCGTTACCGTGCCGAGCCTGCGCGTGGTCGCCCCCACCGGCGGCTATACCACCGAGACCAGCGCCACCGGCGCGACCGATGGCCAGTTCTATGCGGTCATCGGCGACACCGCGCGGCCGTTCCGCGAAGCCGGCGTCGAAGCCCCGACCCCGGTCAGCGGCGAGATCCCGCAGTGGGACGGCAACCCGGAAGTGCTGACCATCGACAGCGATTCGATCGGTGGCAGCAGCACCGCGCTGGATGTCACCACCGGCGCGGTCATCACCGGCCTGACCGGCCCGCTGGACTACAGCTACCGCCACTACGTGATCGTGCGCGATCCGAGCGTGGCCATCGGCACCATCGCCGGCATGTCGCCGACCCCGGCGCGCGCCGCCAACAGCGATGAGTTCACCGTCGCCGGCTACAACATGGAGCGCTTCTTCGACACCACGGCCGATGGCAACAGCGCGCCGACGCTGACCCAGGCCGCGTTCGCGATGCGTCTGTCCAAGGCCTCGGTGGCGATCCGCGATTACCTCAACCTGCCCGACATCCTGGCCGTGGTGGAGATGGAGAACCTCTCCACCCTGCAGCAGGTCGCCAACAAGGTGAACGCCGATGCGGTCGCCGCCGGCGTGGCCGATCCGCAGTACGTGCCATACCTGCAGGAAGGCAACGACGTCGGCGGCATCGACGTGGGCTTCCTGGTCAAGACCGCCACGGTCGGCGCCAGCGTGGCGCGCGTGGACGTCTCGGCCGTCACCCAGCATGGCAAGGACACGCTGTGGACCGAGCCGTCGGGCAGCACCAGCCTGCTCAACGACCGCCCGCCGCTGGCGCTGGATGCGATCGTCCACTGGGCCGATGGCCGCAGCTTCCCGATCACCGTGATCGCCGTGCACCAGCGCTCGCTCAACGGCGCCGACACGCTCGACGCCGCCGGTGACCGCGTGCGCGCCAAGCGCCAGGCGCAGGCCGTGTTCCTGGCCAACCTGATCCAGGGCATGCAAACGGAGAACCCAGACCGCCGCATCACCGTGCTGGGCGATTTCAACGCCTACGCGTTCAACGACGGCTACGCCGATGCGATGAACACCGTCATGGGCACGCCTACGCCGGATGCGCAGACCCTCGTCACCGAGGACGGCGCCGACCTGGTCAACCCGGACCTGACCAACCTGGGCGAACTGCTGCCCGCCGGCCAGAACTATTCCTACACCTACGACGGCAGCGCGCAGACGTTGGACCACGTGCTGGTCAACGATGCGCTGGTGCTAGCCACCACCGCATTCGGCATGGACCACGCGCGCATCAACGCGGACTTCCCGGAAGTGGCCCGCAACGATGCGACCTCGCCGGCGCGCCTGTCCGACCATGACCCGGTGGTGGCCTACTTCGAACTGGCGCCCAAGGCCGACCTGGCCGTGACCGCGTCGGCCAGCACCGGCAGCGTCACCGCCGGCCAGGCCCTGGTCTACACCGCCACCGTGCGCAACAACGGTCCGGACACCGCCGCCGCCCCGGGCGTGGGCTTCTCCATCGCCGGCGAACTGCCGGACATGGCCGTCACCGCGGCCAACGGCTGGAGCTGCGACACCGCCCAGGTCGCCGATGGCATGACCTCGGTGGCGTGCAACACTGCCACGCTGGACAACGGCGGCAGCGCCAGCTTCACGATCCGCGCCACTTCGGTCGCCACACAGTCCGGCACCCAGGCCACGCTGGCCGCGGCCGCCACGGCGCAGACCTTCGATCCTGATGCGGCCAACAACCAGGCCGTGACCAGCATCGCGATCACCGTCCCGCCGACCGCCGACATCGCCGCGTCCATCGACGGCCCGACCAGCATCAAGGCCTACCAGTTGCTGACCCGTTACGTGGTCACCGTGACCAATGCCGGCCAGCCGGCGAAGAAGCCGGTGGTGGTGATCTCCGGCAACACGATGAACATCCTGTCGCTGATCAACCCGGCCTCGGGCTGGAGCTGCAGCCGCCAGGGCACGTTGCGCGACATGCAGTTCCGCTGCACCGGCAGCAAGGCGATGGCCAACGGCGCCAAGGCCAACTTCCCGGTGTGGATCAGCACCGGTTCGGCACGCCGCGGCAGCACGGTGAGCGTGCAGGCGGTTGTGTCGACCGCGTCAAGCGAAGCCAACACCGGCAACAACACCGCGCGTTTCAACACCGCAGTGAAGTAATTACGCGACAAATCGCCTGGCGAAATCCCGGCACTCCACGACGCGGCCCTTGATGGGCCGCGTTTTTTTGTGTGAACGCCAGAGCAAGGAATCGCTTGCTGCTGCGCTGCAGGAAGGCAATCCGGGGTTCGGTCATTACCATTGCGCGGCTATGATGAAGTCCACATTCCGCAAGACCGACGATGCCATGACCCTGGCAGCCAGTTTCCAGATCGAATACCTGCAGTACCTCAACCCGGACGGCACTTCCAACGGACGCGCGCTGCCGGAGCTGGCCAAGGACACGGCCCGCCTGGTCGAACTGTTCAAGCAGATGCTGTTCGTCCGCGTCTTCGACACCAAGGCCATCGCCCTGCAGCGCACCGGCAAGCTGGGCACCTACGCCAGCTGCCTGGGCCACGAGGCCACACACGTGGGCATCGGCGCGTCGATGCGACCGGAAGACGTGTTCGCCCCCAGCTATCGCGAGTACGGCGCGCAGTTCATGCGCGGCGTGCGCCCGCGCGACGTGCTGCTGTACTGGGGCGGCGATGAGCGCGGCAATGATTTCCCCGGCGCGCGCCACGATTTCGCCTGGTCGGTGCCGATTTCCACCCAGTGCCTGCATGCCTCCGGCGCGGCGCTGGCGTTCAAGCTGCGTGGCGAAGACCGCGTGGCGGTGAGCACCTGCGGCGATGGCGGTTCGTCCAAGACTGACTTCTACGCGGCGCTCAATTCGGCCGGCGCCTACCAGCTGCCGTTGGTGCTGGGCGTGGTCAACAACGGCTGGGCGATCTCGGTGCCGCGTTCGGCCCAGACCGGCGCGCAGACGCTGGCGCAGAAAGGCCTGGCCGGCGGGCTGTTCTGCCTGCAGGTGGACGGCAACGACCTGATCGCCGTACTCGATGCGATGGAACAGGCGATGCAGCGCGCGCGCAGCGGTGGCGGCGGCACGGTGCTGGAGTTCGTCACCTATCGCCTGTCCGACCACACCACCGCCGACGATGCGCGCCGTTATCGCGACGAGGCCGAAGTGAAGGCCGCCTGGGACCGCGATCCGATCCCGCGCATACGCGCGTGGCTGACCGCGCAGGGCCTGTGGAGCGAGCAGCAGGAAGCTGCGTGGAAGGAAGAATGCGGCCATCGCGTCGACGAGGAGGTCAACGCCTACCTGTCCACGCCGGTGCAGCCGGTGGAGGCGATGTTCGATTACCTCTACGCCGATCCGCCGCCGGAGCTGCTCAAGCAGCGCGCCGAGGCGATCGCCCGCGACCAGGAGCAGCGCCATGGATGACCACAAGCCCACTGCCGGCCATGACGCCGCGTCGGAGTCCGCGCCGATGACTGTCAATGAAACCCCGACCGCCACGCCGATCACCCTGATCGAAGCCATCACCCAGGCGCTGGCCTGGGAGATCTCGCACGATCCGTCTGTGGTCGTGCTGGGCGAGGACGTGGGCGTCAACGGCGGCGTGTTCCGCGCCACTGCCGGCCTGCAGAAGCGCTTCGGTTCGCAGCGCATCCTGGATACGCCGCTGGACGAAACCACCATCGCCGGCCTGACCGTCGGCCTGGCCGCGCAGGGCATGAAGCCGGTGGCCGAGGCGCAGTTCGACGGCTTCGTCTATCCGATGATCGATCACCTGATCTGCCACGCCGCACGCATGCGCTATCGCACCCGTGGCCGCCTGCACTGCCCGATGGTGCTGCGCGTGCCGTGGGGCGGCGGCATCCGTGCGCCGGAGCACCACTCCGAAGCCAACGAATCGATGTTCACCAACGTGCCCGGCCTGCGCGTGGTGCTGCCGTCCTCGCCGCAGCGCGCCTACGGCTTGCTGCTGGCGGCGATCCGCGAGCCGGACCCGGTGATCTATTACGAGCCCAAGCGCATCTATCGCCAGTACAAGGAACTGGTGCCCGATGACGGCGAGGCGCTGCCGCTGGATGTGTGCTTCGTCCTGCGCGACGGCACCGACGTGACCCTGGTCAGCTGGGGCGCGCAGGTCAAGGAAACGCTGGAAGCGGCCGATGCGCTGGCCGCCGAAGGCATCAGCGCCGAAGTCATCGACGTGGCCACGCTGACCCCGCTGGACTTCGACACCATCGCCGAATCGGTGGCCAAGACCGGCCGTTGCGTGATCGTGCACGAAGCGCCGCGCACCGCGGGTTTCGGCGCGGAGATCGCCGCGCGCCTGGCCGAGGAATGCATGTACGACCTGCTGGCGCCGGTGGAACGCGTCACCGGCCCGGACACGCACATGCCGCTGTTCCGGCTGGAGATGAAGTACCTGCCCAGCGCCGAGCGCGTGGTCGCCGCGGCCAAGCGCACCCTCGCCCGCGGCTGAGGCGCCGCCATGCCGCGCGCCCGCGTCATCAGCGCCCATCGCGCGCCGGATCGCGAAGCAGTCCGCATTGCGCGCGGCGAAGGCGCGGTGCTGGGCGAAGCCGATACCGAGTGGCCCAACTTCGTCTGGGCCACGCTGGCGCAGGGCTTGGGCGGTTGGATGCCGGCCGACATCTTCCATCTGGACGATCTGGGCGCGGCCACCGCGCAACAGGAATACGACACCCGTGAACTGGACGCCGATCCCGGCGACGTGTTGACGGTGGAACGCGAACACGCCGGCTGGTGGTGGGCGCACGATGCACACGGACGCAGCGGCTGGATTCCCGCCCGCGCACTTGAATTGATTCAGGAAAATTGACCATGAGCGAAAGCAAGACCTTCCACCTTCCCGACCTGGGCGAAGGCCTGCCCGATGCGACCATCGTGGAGTGGTTCGTGAAAGAAGGCGATGTGGTGCGCCTGGACGAGCCGCTGGTGTCGATGGAGACGGCCAAGGCCGTGGTGGAAGTGCCCTCGCCGGTCTCGGGCAAGGTGCTCAAGCTGGCCGGTGCGCCGGGCGATATCGTCGATACCGGCGCGATGCTGGCCCAGTTCGAACCCGACCCCAACCTGCCGCAGCGCGCCGATGGCCAGGACACCGGCCATGCGCACGGCGCACCGAAGGCCCCGCCTGCCGCGACCAAGCCTGCTGCAGCAGTAGCAGAACCAGCAGTGCCGACGCCGGCGGTGGAAAGCTTCGACCACGAACGCGACGACGCCGGCACCGTGGTCGGCGCGATGCAGTCTTCCAATGCCGTGCAGGCCGAGGCCGCTATCGCCGTCGGCGGCGTCAAGGCGATGCCGGCGGTGCGTGCGATGGCGCGCAAGCTCGGCGTGGACCTGGCCCGCGTGCGCGCCACCGGCGCCGAAGGCGTGGTGACGATGGCCGATGTGAAGCAGGCCGCGGCCGAGGGTTCGGCCAAGATCGGCGCGGCACCCGCACCGGCCGCACGCGCGGCCACACCGGCGCCCGCCGGCGCCCCGGCGATCGATCCCAACCGCGCGCGCACCGCGCTGTCGGCCAGCGGCAAGCCGATGCGCACCTCGCCGCCGGGCGTGAGCGCCAGCGGCCAGCCCGAGCCACTCAAGGGCGTGCGCCGCAACATGGCGCGCGTGATGGCCGACGCGCACGCGCAGGTGGTGGCCACCACCATCAGCGACGACGCCGACGTGCAGGCCTGGCTACCCGGCAGCGATGTCACCGCGCGCCTGGTGCGCGGCATCGTCGCCGCCTGCAAGGCGGTGCCGGCGATGAATGCCTGGTTCGATGGCCAGGCGCTGACCCGCACCCTGCATCCGCACGTGGACGTCGGCATCGCCGTCGATACCGACGATGGCCTGTTCGTGCCCGCGCTGCGCAATGCCGACATCCTGGATGCGCGCGGCGTGCGCGAAGGCGTCAACCGCCTGCGCGCGCAGGTGCTGGAGCGCAGCCTGCCGGCCAGCGAGCTGACCGGCTACACGATCTCGCTGAGCAACTTCGGCATGTTCGCCGGCCGCTATGCCACGCCGATCGTGGTGCCACCGTGCGTGAGCATCGTCGCCGCCGGCCGCGCGCGCTTCCAGATGACGCCGGTGATGGGCGGTTTCGAATCGCACAAGGTCATCCCGCTGTCGGTGACCTTCGACCACCGCGCCTGCACCGGCGGCGAAGCGGCGCGTTTCCTGCGTGCGCTGATCGACGACCTGGCGCTGGCCGACTGACGCGACGCGTGACGCGGGATCCGAAGACGCCGGCACATTGCCGGCGTTTTCATGTCACGCGGCGCTTTTCGGCCCGATGGGCGCACTGGCGTAGCATGCCGGCCTTGCGCGAGTGGTTTTAGTGCTCCGCTTTCTTCCTTTTGCACACCGCTGCCGACCTGTCCGCATGTCCTTCGATTCGCTTGGTTTCGCCCCCGATCTGCTGCCGCTGCTGGCCCGTGCGCTGGGCCAGGCCGGCATCGACGCGCCGTCGCCGGTGCAGCGCGAGGCGATTCCGCCACTGCTGGCTGGTGACGACGTCCTGATCCGCGCGCCCACCGGCAGTGGCAAGACCGCCGCGTTCGCGCTGCCGCTGCTGCAGCGCTGCGCGCAGGCTGGGCGTTGCAGCGCGCAGCAGCTGCATGCGCTGGTGCTGGTGCCCACGCGCGAACTGGCGCTGCAGGTCGCAGACACGCTGATCCAGCTCGGCAGCCAGCTGTCGCAGCGTCCGCGCGTGGTAACTGCCATCGGCGGGGTCTCGATCAATCCGCAACTGATGGCGTTGCGCGGCGGCGCCGAGATCGTGGTCGCCACGCCGGGGCGCCTGCTCGACTTGGTCCAGCACAACGCGCTGCGCCTGGAGACGCTGTCCGCGCTGGTGCTCGACGAAGCCGACCAGCTGCTCGCCCTGGGCTTCGGCGATGAACTGGCCGCGATCGAAGCGCTGCTGCCGGCGCGCCGCCAGACCGTGCTGGTCTCTGCCACGCTGCCTGACCGCATCGCCGCGCTCGCACGTCGCCTGCTGCGCGCGCCGCATCTGGTCGAAGCCGACACGGATGCGCACGCCGCACCGGACATCACCCAGCGCGCGATCGAGGTCGATCCATCGCAGCGCACCGCGCTATTGCGGCATCTGCTGCAGCTGGAGGGCTGGACCCAGGCACTGGTCTTCGTCGCCAGCCACCACACCGCCGACACCGTGGCCGACAAGCTCGCCCGCAACGGCATCGGCGCGCAGGCGCTGCACGGCACGCTCACCCAGGGCCGGCGTGTGCAGGTGCTGCGTGCATTCCAGGGCAGTGGCGTGCAGGTGCTGGTGGCCACCGACGTGGCCGGCCGCGGATTGGATATCCCGGCGCTGCCGCTGGTGGTCAATTACGACCTGCCACGTGCCGCCGCCGATTACACCCACCGCATCGGCCGCACCGGCCGGGCCGGCGCCCGTGGCACGGCGATCAGCTTCTTCAATGCGGCAAGCGAGGCGCAGCTGCGCCTGATCGAGAAACGCCAGCAGGTCCGTCTCACGCGCGAACGCATTGCCGGTTTCGAACCGTCAGAAGCGGCGCCGGCACCGAGCGTGATCGGCGATCACAACGGCGGCATCAAGGGCCGCCGTCCAAGCAAGAAAGACAAGCTGCGCGCCGCGCAGGCCGCCGCCAAGCCGGACTGACCGACAGGTTGTGGCCGCACGTCAGCGGCCACATGGATCAATCTTCGTCGTCGAAATCCAGCTCGTCCGATGGCGCCGCCTTGTCGGCCGGCGGCGCGTTGCGCTTGCCCGGCTTGGCGACGACTTCGACGTAGAACTGGGTCCCGCCGTCAGCGACCAGCGCGTCGATCGCGCGGATCAGCTCGCCGGAGGAAATCGTCCTGGCACTGGCTTCCTCGGTGCCCAGGCGCGCATCGAAGCGCCAGGTATCGGCGTCGGCCGGCAGCGCCTTGCGCTGTTCGCGCGCGATGTACTTGCGGATGTCGTGCTTGGCGGCCTCCAGCAGACGATCGGGGTTCTTGCCTTCAATCTGAAGCGGGTAGGTCTTTCTCATGGCACATCGATCCGAAACGGCCGCCTATTGTGAGGCCCAGCGCCGCCGGCGCGCGAATCGCGGCCCTTCATCTCGATGGAACACCGAAAGCCGTCCGCCTCACAGCGTTCTACCAATAGTCACGATGAAGGCTTGAAGGCCCACCCGCGCAGGCACAGAATGCGCGCCTCCCACCCCGTTTGC
Source organism: Pseudoxanthomonas sp. GM95 (assembly GCF_900109775.1). GTDB lineage: Bacteria > Pseudomonadota > Gammaproteobacteria > Xanthomonadales > Xanthomonadaceae > Pseudoxanthomonas_A. The sequence continues at coordinate 29,749 of NZ_FOAX01000001.1, read as the reverse complement.
CGTCCCGCCGCCATGACCCGCCAGCCGCTGCTGATATTGCCGATAACCCCACGCGCAAGCGCGGGCCGGGTGTGCCTGCGCTGGGCGATGGACGATTAGGATCACCTGATCCGCGCGCCATCCGCTGGACCGACAAAGCACCCGCCCGGGTGCTTTTTTTATGCCTTTTCACCGACCCACACCCTCCCAAGGAGCACGTGCCATGCACCTCGATCCGGAAACCAAACCCTAGCCGTCCGCGTCGAAGCCAACCGATGCGGACGGTCACTTTCGTTGGCACCGCATTGGAGTTTCCCCGTATGAACACCACCACCCTGTCCCGCCGCCGCAACCTGGGCATCATTGCCCACATCGACGCGGGCAAGACCACGCTTACCGAACGCCTGCTGTGGAGAACCGGCGCGATCCATCGCATCGGCGAAGTCCACGATGGCGCGGCGACGACCGACTTCTCGGCGATCGAACGCGAGCGCGGCATCACCATCGGCGCGGCCGCCGTGCAGGCGCAATGGGCGCCACGCGACCAGCCGGCCCACCAGCTCACGCTGATCGACACCCCGGGCCACATCGATTTCGCGATCGAGGTGGAACGCTCGCTGCGCGTGCTCGATGGTGCGGTCGCGGTGTTTTCCGCGGTCGATGGCGTGCAGCCGCAGTCGGAGACCGTGTGGCGCCAGGCGCGCCGGCACGGCGTGCCGCTGCTGGCCTTCGTCAACAAGATGGATCGCCCCGGCGCGTCGCTGGACGGCGTCGTCGCCCAGCTGCGCGACAAGCTCGATGCCACGCCGTGGCCGCTGGGTCTTGTCCTGGGAAGTGATGGCGACTTCGATGGCTGGATCGACCTGGTCGAACGCCGCGTGGTCAGCTGGCAGCACCCGCAGCCGGCGTTGCAGCGCCCGTGGACGGACGACGAACACGCGCGTTACGAGCCTGCACGCCAGCAGCTGGTGGAAGCGGTCGCCAACCATGACGAGGCCCTGGCCACGGCGTGGCTGGAAGGCGTGGACATCGATGCGTCAGCGCTGCGCGCGGCCCTGCGCCGCGGCACGCTGGCGGGACTGGGCGTGCCGGTGATCGCCGGCTCGGCGTTCAAGCACAAGGGCGTGGAGCTGCTGCTCGATGCCATCGTCGACTACCTGCCCTCGCCGCTGGATCGTCCGGCGGTGCGCGCGCGGGGTGCCGAAGGCGAGGTGCGGCTGCCGGCCGATCCCAACGGGGCGCTCGCGGCGCTGGTGTTCAAGATCACCCATCAGGAACACACGGCGCTGGCTTTCGTGCGCGTCTATTCGGGCACGTTGCGCGTGGGCGATGCGGTGGCCTCCAGCCATGCCGAACGTCCGCGCCGCATCGGCCGCCTGGCCGTGGTGCAGGCCGACCGCGTGCACGACATCGCCCAGGCACAGGCCGGCGAGATCGTGGCCGTGCTGGGCTGGAAGGACGTCGCTACCGGCGAAACCCTGAGCGCGATTGCGCAGCCGCTGCAGCTGGAGCGCATCCAGGCGCAGCCGGCCGTGCTGTCGTGGCGCTTGAGCGCGGCCAACGCCAACGACCTGATCCGGTTGGGCCAGGGCCTGGCCCAGCTGGCGCAGGAGGACCCGTCCTTCCGCGTCGGCAGCGATCCCGAGACCGGCGAAACCCTGGTCTGGGGCATGGGCGAGCTGCACCTGGAGGTGATGGTCGAACGCCTGCGCAGCGAGTGGAAGGTGGATGTGCGCACCGGTTCGCCACGCGTGGCCTACCAGGAAACCCCGCAGGAGATTTCGCGCGGCGTGGAAGGCCGGCTGTCCAAGCAGACCGGTGGCCACGGCCAGTTCGCCCGCGTGGTGCTGGATCTCTTCCCGCGCGCCGACGGCCAGGTGGTGTTCGTCGATCGCACGACCGGCGGCGTGGTGCCGCGCGCGTTCATCGCCGCCACGGAAAAGGGCGTGCGCGCGGCGCTTGCGCAGGGCCCGCGCGGATATCCTGTGGTCGGCGTCGAGGTGGCGCTGGTCGATGGGCAGGCGCACACGGTGGATTCGTCGGACATGGCGTTCCAGCGCGCGGCCGCTGAAGCCGTGCGCACGGCGCTGCAGCAAGGCGGCACCACGCTGCTGGAGCCGGTGATGGCGATGGCGATCGACACGCCGGCCAGCCATGTCGGCGATGTGGTCGGCGACCTGCAGCGACGCGAAGGCCGCGTGCTGACGATCGAAGACCACGGCACGCGCGCTCAGGTGCAGGCCCTGGCCCCGCTGGCGCAGCTGCAGGCCTACACCACCACGCTGCGTTCGCTGACCCAGGGACGCGCGTCGGCCAGCCTGCAGTTTGAAGGTTATGCACCGGCACGCGCTGCGTGACACTTCGCATCACGCAACACCATGAAGAAAAGGAACAGGGAGCCGGTCGTCCGGCTCCCTTTTTTGTGCGCGCATGGCAGCTGGCTTAACTGTGGGAGCCGCTTCAGCAGCGAGGTGGCTCTCGCGGGAAAGCGCCATCGCTGCAGAAGCAGCGCCTACGCCCGCGCACTCGTCGATAATCGACGCCTCTCCAACATCGAGCTCCGCCATGACCGACTCCCTGCACGATCTGCGCATTCTCGTCGCCGGTGGCAGCCGCGGCATCGGCCTGGCGATGGCCGACGCGTTCGCGCGCGAAGGCGCACAGGTGTCGATCTGCGCGCGCAGCGAAGGCGGCTTGAACGACGCCGTCGCCGCTTTGTCACGCCACGGCCGCGCAGTCCACGCACTGCCTTGCGACCTGTCCGACGCGGCCCAGATCGAGGCGTGGGTCACCGCCGCCGCAGCCGCGCTCGGTGGCATCGACGTGGTGGTCAACAACGCCTCTGGCTATGGCAACGGCAGCGATGATGCGAGCTGGCTGGCCGGCTTCAACGTCGACCTGATGGCGGCGGTCCGCACCAACCGCATTGCCTTGCCGCACCTGCGCCGCAGCGCATCGCCAGCGATCATCAACATCAGCTCGATCAACGGCAGCGTGCCCACGCCGCGTGCTGCCGCGTACTCCACCGCCAAGGCCGCGTTGAACTATTACACCGTGACCCTGGCGACCGAGCTGGCACGCGAGAAAATCCGCGTCAATGCGATCGCGCCAGGCTCGATCGAATTCGCCGATGGCCTGTGGGACAAGCGCAAGACCACCGAACCCGCGCTGTACGCGCGCATTCGCGACAGCATTCCGTTCGGTCGATTCGGCGCGGTCGAAGACGTGGCCGAGGCCGCCGTTTTCCTGGCCTCTGCGCGCGCCCGCTGGATCACCGGCCAGGTGCTGGCGGTCGATGGTGGCCAGGCACTCGGTGCCTGACAGCTGCGCGGCGTAAGCTCGCGCGAACGCATTCGCCGGAGCACGCCATGGCCCATCGCAGTCGCCTTGCCGGTTTCATCATCGACTGCCAGGACGGCAGCCTGACCGATCACGCCACCTTCTGGAGCCAGGCGCTGGGCCTGGCCGTCGCCGATGCAGATGAAGGCGGCGAAGACCGCTACGCCGTCCTGCAGGAGGGCCCTGGCGGCCTGCATATCGAAGTGCAGAAGGTCGAGCACCCTTCGCGCGTGCACCTGGATATCGAGACCGACGACATCGCCGCCGAAGTCGCGCGCCTGGAAGCCCTCGGCGCCCGGCGCGTGCAGCAGGTCCGCGAGCGCTGGTGGGTGATGGAGGCCCCTACCGGCCATCGCTTCTGCGTGGTGCCGATGCGCGAGACCGAGACGGGCACCCCGCCCAATCGATGGGAGTGAAGCTGTCGCGCCTCAGTCGGTGCGTGCGTCCGCGCTGGCCGCGCGTGCGCCGCTGAATTCCGAATCGGCCTGCCACACCGGCCACGCATCGCCGTTGGCAATGTCGCGTCCCAGGTCGTACAGGATCGTCACGTCCTGCGCCTGCCCGCTCGCATCCCAACGCGCGGTGACCTTGTCGCAGGGCTGGTGGTAGCAGCGCGCGAAGTAGGCATCGCGCAAGGCCTTGCCCTTGGCCACGCCGCCATCGACGCGATCCAGCCCGGCGCCGACGGTGATCGCCGGCACGCCCTTCTGCGCGAACGCGAAATGGTCTGCGCGATAGAAGAAGCCGGCTTCGAGATTCGGGTCGGGCGAATAGGCCTTGCCGCGCGCTTTCGCGGCCATCGCCAGATCATGTTCCAGCGACACGCGTCCGCGGCCCCACGAAGCGATGTCGCGGGTCGGGCCATCCGGGCTGAGCATCTCGATGTTGATCACCGCCGCGGTCCTGGCCAGCGGCATCAAGGGGTGGGCCGCGTAGTACGTCGCGCCGAGCAGGCCTTTTTCTTCCGCGGTGAGCGCCATGAACAGCGTGGTGCGTGCCGGCCGCGGCCCGGCGGCAAACACGCGCGCCAGCTCCAGCACCGCGGCCACGCCGGTGGCGTTATCGACCGCCCCGTGGCGGACCGCATCGCCCGCCTCATCAGGCGCACCGATGCCGTACGCATCCCAGTGCGCGGAATAGATCACCGACTCCGACGGTCGTTGCGCACCGGGCAGCTTGGCGATCACGTTGTGACTGGTGACCTGCTCGCGCTTGACCTCGAATACGGTGCTCAGCCGCGCATCACCCAGCTCCACCGGCTTGAAGTCCGCCCGCTGCGCCTTGGCCTTCAAGGCCTCGAAATCCAAGCCGGCGTGCTTGAACAATGCCACCGCGGCATCGCGCTGCAGCCAGCCGCGCAAGCGCGTGTGGTACTGCGCGGCGTTGTCGCGCGGGATGTCGAACAACGGCGAGGTGCCTGAGCTTTTCACCGTGGCCCAGCCATACGCGGCTGGCGCGGTCTCGTGCACGATCAGCACGCCCGCTGCGCCCTTGCGCGCCAGCTCCTCGTACTTGTAGGTCCAGCGCCCGTAGTACGTCATGCCCTTGCCGTCGAAGGCGCCGGGCTGCGGCGTTTCAAAGTCCGGATCGTTGATCAGCACCACCGCGACCTTGCCCGCCAGGTCCACGCCCTTGTAGTCGTCCCAGTGCCGCTCCGGCGCATTCACGCCATAGCCGACGAACACCAGCGGCGCGTCCTGCAACGCGATGTGCGTGGCTGGATAAAGCGACTGCAGGGTCACGTCCTCGCCATTGCGCCAGGTGCTCGCCTGCCCGCCGACCCGCACGGTCGCCACCGGCTGCCCCTGCACTTCGGCCCGCACCAGGGTCACGTCCTGGGTCCAGCCGCCACGCTCGCCACCGGGCTGCAGGCCATCGCGCTTGAACTGCGCCACCAGGTAATCGACCGTGCGGCGCTCGCCGTCCGTTGCCGGTGCGCGGCCCGCGTAGGCATCGGAGGACAACTCGGCGACATGGCGCGAGAGCGCCTCGGCGCCGATGCCGCCACCGGGCACCTCCTGCGCGGCGACGGGCAAGCCCAAGACCAGCAGACACGACACGGCCAGGCATCCACGCATCTTCGAGCTTCCATCGCAACAAAGTGATGGCCAGTCTAGGCGATGGCACGCGGGCCATCGTCGCCCTCAACGCCGTTCGCGATCCAGCCAGCAGGCCAGGCCCTGCGCGTTGAGTTCGATATCTAGCGCGAGCGCGGCTTCGACCTGCGTATCGTCCAGCGGCACCTGCGCCTCGCGGGCGCGCTGCAGATACAGCGCCGTCAGCGCTTCGAGCAGTTTGGCGTGGCGCTCGGGTTTGCCGTTGGCGTCGTGACCGAGCTTTTCCATCGCGTTGATCTGTTCGTACAGATCCTGCGCGAGCTTCTCCACCTCGGCATAAGACTGGCCGACGCGGTCGTAATGGGTGAGATACATGCCCTGCGGCTGGTAAGCCAGCATGCGCGCGATCGACTGCTTGAGCGCGTCGGGCTCGAACTGCACCGGCGAACTGGTCGGCAGGATGAAAGGCCCCTGCGGCCCATCGAATTCGCGATACGAGAGGCCGAACGTGTCGCCGGTAAACCAGCACGCGCTGCGCGCATCCCACACGCAGTAGTGATGCTTGGCATGGCCTGGCGTATCCAGACACAGCAACGGCCGGCCGTTGTGATCGACCACGTGGCCGTCCTCCGCCACGACGACACGTTCGGCGGGCACCGGCTGCACCTGGCCGTAGCTGCGCGCGATTTCTTCAGCGCCATAGACCGCGGTGGCGCCGGCGATGATCCGGCTGGGATCGATCAGGTGCGGCGCAGCGCGCGGATGCGCGACCACCTTCGCATTGGGCAGGTGCTGCAGCAGCAGGCCAGTGCCGCCGGCATGATCCAGATGGATATGCGTCACCAGCACCCAGTCGATGTCGGCCGGCGTCAGTCCGGCGCGTGCGATCGCCGCCAGCAGCAGCGGCACCGAATGATTGGTGCCGCAATCGACGAACGCGCCGCGTCCGCCTTCCACGATCAGATAGCAGGCATCGAAGTGCTCGCGCTGGAACGCGGTGTCGACCGTGTGGATGCCGTGCTGGCTCATGGCGCGCGGGGCTTCTTGAGGAGGAAGCCCGATTCTAGGCAGCGCACCGTGAGCGCACGATGCACCCTTGGTCGCAAGGCTCAGGCCTGTGCGGCGGCTTCGCGCAGTGAGGCCAGTGCAGCCAAGACCTCGTCGGCCGCGACTTTCAGTTCGATCTCGGTGGACTGCAGCTGGTCGGCGACTTCGGCGTTCTTCAACGCCGCCACCAGCTGGCCGGCATCGCGCGGCGAATCGAAGCCCTGGCTCTGCACCAGCACGTTGCCCTGCGCATCGGAGAGCTTGAAATAGAAGCGTCCGTCGGCCTCGCGATACTGCTTGAACACCGGCAATGCGGCCTTCGCTGTGGCCTGCTTGGCGACGCTTGGCGCCAGCGACAGATCGCGCAGGCCCACCGCGTCGCGCAACTCGCGCAGCAGCGGCGTGGCGTACTGCGCACGCAGGCGCTGCGCACCATCGCGCAGGATCGCCTCGATCTCGGCCGGCTTGGCCACCAGCGCTTCGTAGCGCTCGCGCAGCGGCGCGATATCGCGCTCGACGCGCTCGAACAGCTGCTGCTTGGCATCGCCCCATGCGATGCCGTCGGCATAGGCCTGCGCGAACGCGGCCGTTTCTTCCGGCGTGGCGAACGCCTGGTAGAGCTGGAACAGCGGCGAGCCTTCGGTGTCCTTGGGCTCGCCCGGCGCGCGCGAATCGGTGAGGATCGAGAAGATCAGTTTCTTCAGCTCGGCGGGCGAGGCCGAGAGCGGAATCGTGTTGTCGTAGCTCTTGCTCATCTTGCGGCCGTCCAGGCCCGGCAAGGTCGCCACCTGCTCGTCGATCGCCGCCTCGGGCAGGGTGAAGAACTCGCGCCCGTACACATGGTTGAAGCGCTGGCCGAAGTCGCGCGCCATCTCGATGTGCTGGACCTGGTCGCGACCGACCGGCACTTGGTGCGCGTTAAAGATCAGGATATCGGCCGCCATCAGCACCGGATACATGAAGAGGCCGGCGGTGATGCCCGCATCAGCGTCCTGGTGGTCGGCGGTGTTCTTGTCCACCGCCGCCTTGTAGGCATGGGCGCGATTGAGGATGCCCTTGCCGGCCACGCAGGTCAGCAGCCAGGTCAGCTCGGAGATCTCGGGGATGTCGCTCTGCCGGTAGAACCACACCTTGTCCGGCTCCAGCCCGGCGGCCAACCAGCTGGCGGCGATCTCCAGCGTCGAGCGGCGCACGCGCTCCGGGTCCTGGGTGTTGATCAGGCTGTGCAGGTCGGCGAGGAAGAAGAAGCTTTCCACGCCCGGGGTGCGGCTGGCCACGACCGCCGGACGGATCGCGCCGACGAAATTGCCGATGTGGGGGACGCCGGAAGGCTTGATGCCGGTCAGGACACGGGTGGTCATGCGCGTTGGATGCAGGGGAACCAGGCCGTCCAGTTTACCTGCCCGCGACGGTGCAACCCCGTTGGCGTGGCTGGGCCGTTGGATCGATCACCTTCCACCACTGCCGGTGACCGCCATGTTCCGCCGCCTGTTCCGCGTCACGCTCGTCCTGTTCGCGCTGGGCTGCGCGCCCGTGCTGCACGCCCAATCCCTGGTCCAGCTGAGCGTGGTGGACCGCGACAGCGGCCGCACCCTGCCCGAATGGCCGCACCGCGGCGAGCGCTGGATCGAGGGTGATCCCGGCCATCGCTACGCGCTGCGCCTGACCAACCTCACGGGCGCGCGCGTGCTGGTCGTGGTGTCGGTGGACGGCGTCAACGCGGTTTCCGGCCAGGACGCGTGCGTCGACCAGGGCGGCTACGTGCTCGCGCCGTGGCAAACGACTGAAATCAGCGGCTGGCGCAAATCGTTGCAGGAGGTGGCCGCGTTCGTGTTCACCGATCTGCCCGACAGTTACGCGGCGCGCACCGGGCGGCCGGACAACGTCGGCGTGATCGGCCTGGCGGCGTTCCGCGAACGCGCGCCGGCGCCGGTTTCCGTTCTGCCCGACCCGGCCGCGCCCGAGCGCCGCAACGACGCCGCACGGGCTGCCGCACCGGCCGCCGAGGCAAGCAAGCAGACGCTGGGCACCGGGCATGGCGAGCGCCAATGGGCGCCGGTCGGCCGCACCACCTTCGTCCGCGACAGCGCGCGTCCGCAGCAGCGCACGCAGCTGCGCTACGACACCCGATCGCGCCTGATCGCGCTCGGCGTCTTGCCTGTGCGCAGGCCATTGGCGGTTGATCGTCCTCAAGCATTCGCCGACGGGTTCGTCCCGGACCCGTAACGTCCATCGCCACACACGACAACGGGCCCGAAGGCCCGTTGTCGCTTTACGGGATGTGCGCTGGCTCAGTGATGCTTGTCGAAGTCGCGCTGGAAGGCGCTGACTTCCTTTTCGGCGCGGTCGCGATCCCAGCCGTAGCGTTCCTGCAGCTTGCCGGCCAGGTATTCGGCGTTGCCTTCGGCGACGTCGAAGACGTCATCGGTCAGGTCGCCCCATTTGGCCTGGGCCTTGCCTTTGAGCTGCTTCCAGTTGCCGGCAATGATGTCCTTGTTCATGCGTCACCTCGTTGGTTGGTGTGGTGTTGCGGGACGCCCCCACCTTGGCCAACGGCGCGTTGCCTGCGCGTGCGCCGCGCGTGCAGGCCGCGTTATGCATTCAGCCCCGCAGATCGCCGCCGCACACCCTGCCGCACAAAAAGAAAGGCCGGCTTGCGCCGGCCTTTCCTTCGCGCTGGGCCGCAGGGCCCGCGCAGGACTTACTTGGTACCCGTGCCGCCGGTCTTGTCGGCGGAATCTTCCATCTTGGTGCCGACCTTCTGCACGTCCTGACCTGCACCCTTGACGGTGTTGCAGGCAGCCAGCGAACCGGCAAAGAAGACCGACAACACCAGCATCGCGATCATGCGCTTCATGGGAATTCTCCAGTTTGGTTTCCCGGTTTTCCCCTTCGGAAAACCTTGCCATGCAGGCTGACGAGATCGCCGTGGAAACCGCGTGAACCCGCTGAATGAAAGGCGATCGAAGGATCGGACCGCGACGCCGCGCACATCGGCAGCAGGTCGCATGAAGAGAAGAAAATGGTGCCGCTTATCCGAATCGAACGGATGACCTACCGCTTACAAGGCGGTTGCTCTACCAGCTGAGCTAAAGCGGCACGGGCCGGCGCGTGGCCGGGCCCGCATTCTAGCCGCTCGTGCGCGTGCAGTCTTGCGCCACCGCGCGCGCGGCGCCGGCCTGGGTCTGCAGGATCGAGATCGGCTGGTTGGCGCGCACGTCCATCCACCACTGGTTGGGCCCTTCGGCGCCGACCGGTTCCATGCGCGCGTCGAAGCCGGCCGCTTCCAGATCGCGCTGGCGGCGCTGGGCCGCTTCGCGCGTGCTGTAGCGACCCAACGCCACGCCGGTGTTGGGACCGCTGGAGATCACCATCAGGTCATCGAAACCGGCGGCGGAGATCCGCATCGCCATGTCCTGCGCGGCAGCGCGATCGGCGAACGGCGCCATCACCGAGTAGGCACGCGCCGGCTGGGCCTGGCTGCGCAGGCGCACGCCGCCGGGCAGCTTCAGGCGTGCCTGCGCGGCCTGGGCGTCCGCCTCGGTTTCGAACGGCCCCAGCGAGGCGCAGGCCAACGGCGAAGTGACCGGCTTGGCGGGTTCGGGCTTGGGCGGCTCGACCTTGGCCGGCGCAGGCTTGAGCGGTTCCGGCTTGGGTTTGGGTTTGGCGGCTTCGGGTTGTGGCGCGGGCACCACCGAGGTGGTCGGCTTGACCTCGACCAGCTGCGGCGGCGGGGGCGCATCGACCGCCACCGGTCGCGCGGCGGCGACGCGGCGCGCCTCGGCCAGCTGCTGGGCGGTCGGGTAGTCAAGCACTGGCGCCTGACCAACCTGCGCGGCGACGGACACGGGCTTGGGCGGCGGCGCCATCAACCACCAGGCGGCCACGCCCAGGTTGAGGAACACCAGCAGGAGGATGAGGGCGCGGGTCAGCATGACGCGGGATTCTAGCGGGCGGCCGCGACGACGCCAGCCTGCGCGCCGGACCAGACAGCCAGGCCTTCCAGCACCAGGCCATCGACACGGCGCGCCTGCGGCAACAGCGGCAGCAGCGTTTCGATGCCGCCGCCGTGCAGCAGCAGGCCCGGCGTTGCGCCCAGCGCCGCAGTGGCCTGGACCAGGCTGCGTTCGATCAGGGCGACGGCCGCGCCTTCGCAGCCCGAGGCCAACGCGTCGGGCGTGTCGCAGGCGAATTCGTCGAACAGTCCGCCGTCGGCTGGCAACTGCGCTGCGGCGCGATGCAGCGCCTGCCGCATCAGCTGCGGCGAGGGCGCAATGCGCCCGCCCAGGTGGCGCCCGTCTTCAGCGATCGCATCGATGGTCAGCGCGGTACCGACCCCGGCCACCAGCCACGGCCCCGTGCCATGCGTGCGCGCACCGAGCATGGCCAGGAAACGGTCCACGCCAAGCCGCGCAGGCTCCGCATACGCCACCTGCAACCCGGCCAGCGAGGCCTGCGTGCGCGCCAGCGACACCACGCGGAAGCGCGCCTGCAGCACCTCCAGCACGCCCGCGGTCAGCGCCGGCGCGGCCACGCTGGCCAGGCAGGCCGACAGGCCCGACGGCGGTAGCTGCGCGGCCAGTCCCTGCAGCAGATCGCCCTGCCCGTTGCCGAAGGCGATCACCGGCCCAGGCCGACCATCGGCCTGCACGCGTGCGCACTTCAGCCGCGTGTTGCCCAGGTCGAACAGCCAGCGCTCGGGTTCGGCCGTCATGCTCAGACCGCCCGCACGCTGACTTCGCCGGCGTGGAAATCGCGCAGGCCCTGCGGCGTGCGCAGGCGCAGCGCGCCATCGTCGGCGATGCCCTCGGCGGTGCCGAACACATCGCCGCTATCCAGCTTCACCACCACGCGCTGCCCGTGCAGCGCATCCAGCGCGGCGTACCGAGGACGGAACGGCGCCAGCCCTTCTGCATCGAACAGCGCCAGCGCCGGCAGCAGCCGCGCCAGCACCGCGCCGGCCACCGCGTTGCGCGAGGTCAGCCCCGGCAGCGCTTCGGCTAGGTCCAGCCACGGCTGGTCGATCAGCCCGGCTTGCGCGGCCGGCATGCGCACGTTGAGGCCGATGCCGATCACCGCGCGCACCGGACCACCGGCTTCGCCGCCGCCTTCGACCAGCAGGCCGCCGAGCTTGCGGCCGTTGATCACCAGGTCATTGGGCCATTTCAGCCCGATCTGGGACACGCCCAGGTCGCGCAGGCCTTCGGCCACCGCCACGCCCGCGACCAGGCTCAAACCGCCCAGCCGGGCCAAGCCGCCGCCGAACCGGCGCGCGATCGACAGATAAATGTGCGCGGCCAGCGGCGAGGTCCAGGACCGTCCGCGCCGGCCGCGGCCGCCGGTCTGGCGCTCGGCCAGCAGCACCGCGCAGCCGGCGGCCGGGGTGTCCCGGCGCAGCAGTTCGGAATTGGTCGAATCCAGGCTCCAGGCCACGTCCAGCCCAGCAATCTCTGCACGCGCGGCCGCGTCCAGTCCAGCGGCAATGGCGCCGGCCTCGAGCAGGTCCAGCGGCTGTTCCAGCGTGTAGCCATGCCCGGCGCTGCCGGCAACGGCGATCCCGGCCTCGCGCAGCGCCTGCACCCGCTTCCAGATCGCAGCCCGGGTCAGGCCGGTTTCCTGGGCCAGCAGGTCGCCCGACACCGGGCCCTGCGCCAGGCGCAGCAGCAGCTGGCGTTCGCGTTCGGCGGGCGCGGCAGACTGAACAGGGGAAGCATTCATCCGGTCCATTATGCGGCACCCGCCGGGCGCCCCAAACCACGCTATGATGCGGGTCCGCTGCTGTGTGCCCGCCCCGGAGTCTTCCGATGCTTCGCGCCTGCCTTGCTGTTCTGCTGTTGACCTGTGCCGTCTCGCCCGTGCTCGCGCAGAACGGGCGCGCCGACGTGTCCGCGCCTGGCGCACCCGATGCGGCCAATCGCAATTCCGGCAGCGGCTCGACCACTCCGCAGGAAAAGCCGGCGACCTCCGGCAGCTACACGCGGCCGGCCACCCCGGCGACCAGCCAGGGCGGCGGCGGCGACGAAGACGCCGTGATGCGCATGCGCGTGCCGAAGTGGAACAGCTTCCTGCCCGGGATGTTCCGCTGATCCAGCCGTTGTTGCGCTGGCTGCGCGGCCAGCCACTTTCGATCGAAGACGCACCCTGGCAGCACGCTTGCGAGACCTTGCCGTGGGTCCGTGGCCTGACGCCTGCGCAGCAGCTGACGCTGCGCGCGCTGGCCGCGCGCTTCCTCCACCAGAAAACGATCACACCGCTGGGCGACCTGACGCTGGATGAGGCCGCGCGCGTGCAGCTGGCCGCGCTGTGCTGCCTGCCGCTGCTGGAATTCGGCATCGGCGGCCTGCGGGGCTGGTCGCAGCTGATCATCTATCCCGAAGCGTTCCGCGTGCAGCGCAGCCATGTCGATGCGGCCGGCGTGCTGCACGAATGGGAAGACGAACTGGCCGGCGAGGCCTGGGACAGCGGCCCGTTGATCCTGTCTTGGGCTGACGTGCAGGCCGACATCGCCGATCCGGCGTCGGGCTTCTGCGTGGCGGTGCACGAGATGGCGCACAAACTCGATGCGCTCAATGGCCAGGCCGATGGCAGTCCGCCGCTGCCGGGTGCGTGGCAGCGCGCATGGACGCGGGATTTCCAGCAGCACTACGACGCGTTGTGTGCCCGCGTGGACGCCGGCAAACGCACGCGCATCGACGACTACGCGGCCGAATCCCCCGAAGAATTCTTCGCCGTGGTGAGCGAGTACCACTTCTCCGCGCCACAGGTATTGCGTGAGGCCATGCCGGAAGTGGCTGAGCATCTGACCAAGCTCTACGGCGCGCCGCCGACGCTGTTCTAATGCGCGCGTTGCGGGCGCGCACGATGCTTACAGGCCGGGCGGCAGCTGCACTTCGAAACGGGCACCGCCCAGTTCCTGCGAACGACTGACGGTAAGCTCGCCACGATAGCCGCGCACCAGGTCCTGCACGATCGCCAGGCCGATGCCGTGCCCCTGCACGCGCTCGTCGCCACGCACGCCCCGCTGCAGCACCTTGGCCACGTCTTCCTCGGCGATGCCGGGACCATCGTCGTCCACCGCCATCAGCAGGCCGGCACGGCGATTTCCGACGCTGGAAATCGGCGCCACGGTCAGCAGCACGCGCGAACGCGCCCACTTGAAGGCGTTCTCCAGCAGGTTGCCCATCAGCTCCTGCAGGTCGCCAGGCTCGCCGTGGAAACGCGCTTCCTCATCGATCTCGAACTCGCAGATCACGCCCTTGTGTGCATAGACCTTCTCCAGCCCGCGCACGATCACATCGGCGTACGGCTCGATCGCCACCGGCGCGGAGAACAGCGCATGCCCGGTCGAGGCGGCACGTGCCAGCTGGTAGGACACCAGGTCATTCATGCGCTTGAGCTGCACATCCAGCTCCTCGCGCAGCGCCATTGCATGCACGCCGTCATCCAGCTGCGCACGCAGCACCGCCAGCGGCGTCTTCAGACTGTGGGCCAGGTCGGCCAGCGTGTTGCGCTGGCGGTCCAGGTTCTCGCGCTCGGATTCGATGAAGGCGTTGATGCTTTCGGTCAGGGGTTCGAGCTCGCGCGGGTGGTGCTCGGTCATGCCCTGCGCTTGGCCGCGCTGGACGCGCTTGAGTTCGGCAATCACGCGCTGCAGCGGACGCAGGCTCCAGTTGAGGATCAGCCCCTGCAGCAATAGCAGCACCACGCCGGCGCTGCCCAGGTACACCCAGAGCGCATGGCGGAAGGTCTGTAGCTGCGAGTTGAGGACTTCGGTGTCCTCCAGCACGTAGATCGAATACGAGAACTCGCTCTGCGGCCCGCGCGCGCCCCAGATCGTGCCCAGGCCGAAGCGATAGACATTGCCCTGGCTGCCATCGAGCTGGGTCATTTCCAGCGGGCCTTCAAACTTCTTCTGGCCCGGCTTGAGCATCTCGCTGGGCGGAAGGTACGGGCCGAGCGTGGAGTCCGAGCCCCAGCGCCCGGCCGGCAGCACGATCATGGCATACAGGCCGCTGCCCGGCTGCGCAAAGCGCGGATCGATCTGGCTGTCCGACGGCGGCAGCAACTCCCCGTTACGGGCGAAATCGACCTTGTTCGCGTATGAGTACGCGTAACCTTCCAACCGCCGCTCGAGGTTGTCCTCGGCGGTGGTGACGAAGGCGCGATCCAGCGCGTAACCGGCCAGTGCCAGGAACGCCAGCAAGCCCACACTGGCTACCAGCACCTGGCGCGCCCGCAGCGAACGCGGGCGCCATTTGACGATCGGTTCGCGCCCGCCGCCAACTGCCTGCGGTGGAGCCGATGCTTCGGGCATTAGCCCTCGTTGCGCGGGATGGCGAAGCGGTAGCCGCGACCACGCACGGTCTCGATGGGCTTGAGCGCGCCATCGGCATCGAGCTTCTTGCGCAGGCGGCCGATGAAGACCTCCAGCACGTTGGAGTCGCGGTCGAAGTCCTGCTGGTAGATGTGCTCGGTGAGGTCGGCCTTCGAGACCAGCTCGCCGGCGTGCATCATCAGGTATTCGAGCACCTTGTACTCGTAGCTGGTCAGGTCGACGTTGCTGCCGTTGACGCTGACCGTTTGCGCGGCCAGATCCAGCGCGACCGGGCCGCATTCCAGCGTGGGCTTGGACCAGCCGGCAGCGCGGCGCAGCAGCGCGTTGACGCGCGCCAGCAGCTCTTCGACATGGAACGGCTTGACCAGATAATCGTCGGCGCCCTGCTTGAGGCCCTCGACCTTGTCCTGCCAGCTCGAACGCGCAGTCAGGATCAGCACGGGGAATTTCTTGCCCTCATCGCGCAGCGCCTTGATCAGCTCCATGCCCGACATCTTCGGCAGGCCCAGGTCGATGATGCCGACGTCGAACGGCACCTCGCGACCCATGTACAGGCCTTCCTCGCCATCCTGGGCGGCGTCGACCGCGAAACCTTCGCGCTTCAGGCGCGCGGCAAGGGTTTCACGCAGGGGTGCTTCGTCTTCGACCAGCAGAATGCGCATGGGCTCTCCCTAAAAATAGATGGCGGTGTCTTGAAGGAAGGCGGCGGATGAACCGGGCGCCATTCCGTTCAGATTACGGTCTCGGGGGGTTAGGCCCGCGTAGACGCTGCGAAGGCATGTCGTTTCGTTCAGCTCCGCCACCGCGTCGCTGGCGGCTCCGGTTGGACGGATCGTCGTCCATGTAGCGGACGCGGCCGCTCTCATCCATCACCTTGACCCGCATGATGTCGCGCCCGTCAAACTGAACGCGCTCGGCGCCCAGGACGCGCCCTCCGCTCGCGGCCTGCGCACGACGGACCGCATCG
This sequence comes from Pseudoxanthomonas sp. GM95, assembly GCF_900109775.1. Taxonomy (GTDB): domain Bacteria; phylum Pseudomonadota; class Gammaproteobacteria; order Xanthomonadales; family Xanthomonadaceae; genus Pseudoxanthomonas_A. Next base: position 14,025 of record NZ_FOAX01000001.1, on the reverse strand, counting down.
GCGGCCGCGTTGCGCGAACCCGCGGCATCGTCATCGAAGCCGCCGCGCGGCATCTGCCCGCTGTTCGGCGGCCACGCGCCCTGCGGGGAACCGCCGTCCGGCGGCCCCTGCTGCGCCCACGCCGAACCGGCGACGCAGCACGCGATCGCAAGGGTCAGACGACGAAACGGGAGAGACGCAATGGCCATAACGGAATCGTAACGGAACTTTCCAAAGCTGGATGAACCGCTGCCGACACTCCGGATCAAGGATGGACCGCCAGTCTTGGCGCCGCGCAGTGAATTGGCTCTGAACTTTCTGAACAGGTTGATGACGCGATTCAGGCCCGTGAATCGCTCAGAAAATCTCGCCCACGCAGCACCTCAGCGAGCCGCCTGCGGCCTCGGTCGCCGGCAGTGGCACGCCGTGCACCGTCAGGCCCGCGGCGGCCAGCGCGGCGTGGCTGCCCTGGCTCAGGCCGGCGGCGGCACCGCCGCTCATCCAGACCGCGTCAGGCGTCAGGCTGATCGCATTGCCGGCGAAAGCCCGCTTCTCGGCCGGCGAGAGCACGATCACGTGCGGGCCGTAGAGCGCCTGCAGCACGTCCAGGACCGGCTGTGGCGCGGCCAGGCCATCTGGGCAGACCAGCGCGGCGCGGCTGGCCAGCAGGGCCAGGACCACGTTGGTGTGGTATTCGCCCGGCGCCAGGTCGAACACGAAGGTCGCGCGCAGGCCGAAGGCGGCGTGCATCAACGCCGCGCCTTCCAGGTTGCAGCGTTCGGACAGCCCGCAGAAGCCGATCCCGCGGGCGCGATCGATCGCCAGCGATCCGGTCAGCTCGCAGGCGTGCGGCTGGATGGAGAGGTCATGTTCGGCGTAGCCCAGCACGCCGGTGAAGAACCCGCGGATGTCGGCGCGTTGCGCCTCGCGCTGGCGGACGGGATGGCGCATCCGGCCGACGATCACCCGCCCCGGCGCGGTGGCGAACACGTTGTTGGGGAACAACGCATCCGGCGTGGCCGCATCGCCGGCGAAGGTCACCACCGGCAGCTGCGCCGACAGCGCCTGGTGCAGCGCGCGGTGTTCGGCCAGGGCGGCGGCGGCATCGAAGCCGTCCTGCGCCATGTAGACGTTGTCGCGGGCCGATTCGGCCGCGCGGGCGAAGCCGTCGGGCGACACCAGGAACGCGCCGCGCGCCGTCGCCGGGCCGGCATCGGGCCGCAGCGTCTGGGCCAGGGCGAGGAAGGCCTGCGGATCGCGGGTGATCAAGCGGTCGGCTCCGGACGCATCAGGCCGCGCTGGCCAGGGCAGCGTCGGTGGCGTCCAGCGCGCGCTCGACCAGCGACCAGTCTGCGCCCGGCTTGTGCGCGCCTTCGCTCAGGATCTGACGGAACTGGCGGCCACCGGGCTGGCCGGCGAACAGGCCCAGCACGTGGCGCGTGATGTGCTTGAGCGCCACGCCGCGGGCCAGCGCCGCTTCGACGTACGGCTGCAGCGCGCGCAGCAGCTCGGCGCGCGGGCGCAACGCGGTGCCGGCCAGGTGCGCGTCGGCGCAATGCAGGAAGTATGGATCGTGATATGCGCTGCGCCCCAGCATCACCGCATCGACTGCACCCAGATGCGTGTCGATCGCCTCCAGCGTGGTGATGCCGCCGTTGAGCGAGATGTTGAGCTGCGGGCGCTCGCGCTTGAGCTGGTAGGCCCATTCGTAGCGCAGCGGCGGGATCTCGCGGTTTTCCTTCGGCGACAGGCCATCGAGCCAGGCCTTGCGCGCATGCACGATGAAGGTGTCGCAGCCGGTCGCGGCGATGGTGTCGATGAAGCCAGCGAAGTGGTCATAGTCCTCGAGCTCGTCCACGCCCAGCCGGCACTTCACCGTGACCGGGATCGCGACGGCTTCGCGCATGGCGGCGATGCATTCGGCCACCAGCGAAGGCTCCTTCATCAGGCAGGCGCCAAAGCGCCCGGCCTGCACGCGATCGGACGGGCAGCCGACGTTGAGGTTGACCTCGTCATAGCCGAATTCCTCGCCCACCCGCGTGGCTGCGGCCAGGCGTTCGGGATCGCTGCCACCCAATTGCAGGGCAACCGGATGCTCAACCGCATCGAAACCCAACAGCCGCTCGCGATCGCCCTGCAGTACCGCGTTGGCATGGACCATCTCGGTGTAGAGCAGCGCGTTGGGCGCCAGCACGCGGTGGAACGCCCGGCAATGCCGGTCGGTCCAGTCCATCATAGGAGCCACGGACAATTTTTTCCCGTTGTACATCAGTCACTTATCTCGTAAAATCAATAGCATGAACAGGCCGTGTGCACGCTCGTGTGCACGCTCGTGTGCACTGGTTTTCGCCCCAAAACGCCCTACTACGACGCCCCATTGCACACGGAGCGCACACGAAATGGCGACGATCACCCAGCTTCCATCCGGTAGATGGCGAGTCCAAGTCCGACGCAAGCAATCGTATGCGAGCGAGACTTTCCTGCGCCATGAAGATGCCCGCAAGTGGGCTACCGCGGCCGAGCGTGAGGTCGATCTGGGCCGGACGCCGCGCCGCCGAGGTCAGGCCACCCCGACCACTTTTGCGCACCTAGTGGATCTACACATCGAAGACATGCGCGAAGTGGGCAAGGTACTACGCCGCTCCAAGCGATTCACGCTGAACGCGCTCAAGGATCAACTCGGCGAGGTCAAGCTCAAGGGACTGACGCGCGAGTGCCTGATTCAGTTCGGAAAGGACCGGGCCCGGGAGGGGGCTGGGCCGGTCACCCTCAGCTCCGACATCGGGTACCTGAAGTTGGTACTGACGCACGCCGCAGCCGTGCACGGGATCGATGTCGACGTGCAACCGGTCGATCTGGCGCGCGTGGCGCTCAAGCGCCTGGGACTGATCGGCAAGTCGCGCGCGCGCGATCGCCGCCCAACCAAGCTGGAGCTAAAACGCCTCCTTGACTACCTGGATGCCAAACCCCAGTCCCTGATCCCCCTGGCGCGCATCGTGCGGTTCGCGATCGCCAGCGCGATGCGGCAGGAAGAGATCTGCAGGATCTGCTGGAGCAAGGTGGACACAGAACAGCGCGTCGTTCTGGTCCAGGACCGAAAAGACCCGCGGGAGAAGGACGGCAACGACCAATGGGTGCCGCTGCTCAACGTCGGGGGCCTGGACGCCCTGCGCCTGATCCGCATCCAGCGCAAATACGTCCCCCTCGGCGACCTGATCTTTCCTTACAACCCGCGCTCAGTGGGCGCCGCCTTCCGCCGCGCCTGCAAGGAACTCAAGATCGAGAACCTCCACTTCCACGATTTGAGACACGAGGCGACGAGCCGCCTATTTGAGTCTGGGCTGAGAATCGAGCAGGTCGCGCTGGTCACGGGCCATCGGGACTGGAAGATGCTCAAGCGCTATACCCACCTGCGCCCCCAGAACCTGTATCGAGACCGCCAGCGCGCCGCTTCGCCGCAGAACTTCGTCATGGAGGCACCCGTGCAATACGAGGTTCCGATGCCCGCCTCGGCTCTTCCCATTTGAAGGGCTCCAGCTCATCCAGGCCAAGGCGAGTAGCCAAATCCATGGCGAATCTCCTGCACCTTCGTCTCGCCTGCTCACCACTGACAAAAGCAATAGCCTTATAAAGGCCACCCTTAATTATAAGGCTATGGAGACATCCTTATTGATCGAGCGCAATAAATAAGGTTAGATGACTATCCTTATCAAAATCGAGCGCGTCTATAAGACTAACGCTCAAGGGACTGCTCATGCGTCGGAACCAGATTGCACCGGATCGCCAGCAATTCTTGGTGTCAGCTGCCAGCTACCCGAACGCCGCCGCTCTCGTGGCTCCCCCGACGCCGCGCTTGATACCGGACGGCGCCAGGTACCAGTCACTCTTTAGCGAAGCCGCGACAGCGCTAGGGCGACTGCAGGGCGTGGTCCAGCATCTGCCGAACTCGGACATGGTCACCAGGACCCTAGCCAGGCGAGAGGCAGTCACGAGCTCGCAGATCGAAGGAACACGTTCCAGTCTAAGTGACCTGCTGGCCTACGAGGCCACGCGTGGCGCTGATGGCCTGCCGGCAGACGTGAGGGTCACCGAGCGCTACGTCGCCGCGCTTGATTACGGGATGGGTCGGATTCGCACCAAGGGCCGGGCAGCGCTCGATCTGGCGATGGTCAATGAACTGCACCGTCAGCTTATGGCCGATGACGAAAGCCGCTTCCCGATCGGCGACTACCGGCAGGACCAGGTCTGGATCGGCCCGACAGCGCGGATCGAAGATGCAACGTTTGTCCCGGCGCCTCCGCAGCACATCCAGGGATGCATGGAGGAACTGGCCAGCAGCATGCTGCAGTACGAGCAGCGCGATGGCGAATATGGAGAGCTCTCTCTGCTCGGGCAGATCGCCATTACGCATGCCCAGTTCGAGACTATCCACCCCTACCACGACGGCAACGGCCGCGTGGGGCGCCTGCTCATGCCTTTGATGCTGGTTGCCAGCGGCCTTCCGCCGCTGTATCTCTCCGGAGCACTGCTGCGCGCGAAGCCGGCCTACTACGCCGCGCTGGCGGCGGTCCAGCTACGGGGTGAGTGGGATCAGTGGATCCGCCTGCTCACCCGGGCAGTGGTGGAGTCGTGCGACGAATCGATCTCCATTTCGCATGACTTGATCGCGCTGGCCGCGCGCTGGGAAGAGCAGCTTTCAGGTTTCCGGTCGGATTCGGCCGTGCGCAAGTTGCCGCGGCTTCTGATTGGACATCCGATACTGAGCGTGCGCTCCGCCAAGGAGCTGCTGCATGTGTCACAACCGGCGGCCAACGCCGCGCTCAATCACTTGGTCGATCACGGGATGGTTCAAGTAGTTGGCGTAGGAAAGTACAACCGGCTCTTCCGCGCCAGCGCTGTAGTTGAACGACTAGACCGCCCACCATCTACAGGCTAACGGGGTCGAATGCTGCCAAACATCTCCAGAGCGCCATCGTAATCAAACATCTCCTCATCCTCGCGCCTCACACATTTTTGAGCTATGTTGACACTGGGGTTGCAGGAAGATTTGGTTGTCGCGTTTCGCGGCATCAGAAACAATTGCAAGAAAGATTTGCCGGTTGGCGCTGAGTGCAGCTCGGCGCGCGCTGGGCGTGCGAAGGAGTTCCTGCAACCCCACCTTCATACAGGGACGTTGCATGAGCAATCTGAGTCGGCTTCACGCTTGTACGTCGGTAGTTGATCTTGCAAATCTGCTTGGATTTCAAGCAAAGGCCTTGGGATTTCTGGCATGGGGACTGCCACCCACTGCTCGATACAGCACCTTTGACATCCCCAAACGCTCTGGCGGCAAACGAACCATCAATGCGCCAATCCCACAGCTGAAGCTGGCTCAGCAGAAGCTCGCCGCGATACTCCAGTCATGCGAGGCGGAAATCGAGCTACTTCTGGGGGTCAAGCGGAGCGTTGCCCACGGCTTCAAACCCAATCATTCGATACTGACAAACGCCGCTGTCCATCGCCGTCAACGGTATATTTTGAACTTCGATCTTGAAGACTTCTTTGGCACGATCCATTTCGGCCGAGTTCGCGGATTCCTGATAACGAATCGATATTTCAAGCTTCATCCAGACGTAGCGACCTTGATCGCACAGCTCTGCTGCCACCAGAACCAGCTGCCCCAAGGCGCACCGACATCCCCAGTACTATCCAATCTCATCGGCAAGATTCTCGACGTCAGACTTTCCAAACTGGCCCGAATTCACGGATGTGCCTACACGAGGTATGCCGACGACATCACGATGTCCACATCGGCGCCTGAATTCCCTGCAGCGCTTGCGACCGAGTGCGCCAATTCTCTTACTTGGCAGCTAAGCGCTAGAGTCACGTCAGCTATCGCTGACTCCAGATTCAAGCTCAATCCAAGCAAGACACGGCTTCAGCACCGTCGGTCACGCCAAGATGTCACCGGCATAGTTGTCAATCAAACTCTAAACGCAAATTCTGACTTTCGTCGCAGCACTCGCGCGATGGTAGACAAGCTCTGTCGAACAGGCTGCTATCAATTAGTCAAACCGACACTACTGGCAGGAGATACAGTTTCGGAGCCTCGGGAAGGCACCAACGCTCAACTGCATGGCAAGATCGGATTCTTGCTCCAAGTAGAGAGATTTCGCAGGGCCGGCGACCCCGAGTCACCGCAACTTAGCGCCACTGAGAAGCTTCTCAAACGATTCCTATTCTATACAACACTGGCAAATGCAGAGCGGCCGGTAATTTTATTTGAGGGTAAAACCGACGAGATCTATCTTCGCTGTGCGATCAAGCGCCTTGCCTCGGCGTTTCCGCGCCTAGCGGCAGCGGCCACTGGAGAGGTTCTTGTCAATCTATTTAGCCACACACCCACGCGCCAAAGAATCTTCGGACTTACAGGTGGCGATCCGCCTCTTACAAACTTCGTCAATGAGTATCGCGAGCACTATCGCCCAATAAAAGGCCCAAAGGGCACTCACCCAGTGATCGTGCTCTATGACAATGACAATGGTGCGAATTCGATCTTCGCAGCGATGGATAAGATCTACAAAGTAAAGATGGCTGATGGCCTCCAGTTCATCCGCATCTACGACAACCTTTACATCGTCCTCAGCTCAGCCAAGTGCGCGCCCGGAACCGGACATTGCATTGAGCATCTTTTCGACAAAAGCGTCCTGACTACAACCTTGTCAGGCAAGACACTTAGCTTATCCAATAAACCTTTAAAACCAACCGAATACGGCAAGGCCTGGTTTGCCGAAAAAGTCATCAAGACCAACTACAAATCAATTGATTTTTCCGGCTTCCATCCTCTTCTCGAAGCGATATCGACAATCGTGACCACCCACAAAGCGTCTAGCTCTCCACTGCCATAGAAAAGCATGTTACTCCAACTGATATTTTGATCGCTGGCGCTCCATGACAATAAAGGCACTCTTGAGCTCGCCCGAGTTCTGGCCAACTCTGCATAAGAAGCGCTGCAGGACATGCGGTGTGAAACCCTGATTGACGCGGAGATAGGCATGTCACTGAAAGGCGGGAAAATCGTACAAAGCGGCCATATGGAACCACTACCAGCAAACTGGCTGAGTGAGGTTCGCACTGCGCAGGGCTGGGTAGAAGCGCACCCTGTGCTGCTTAGCATCATGGCAATCTTGCTACCTAGCATCAGTATCTACCATTACACCACGGCAGAAAATCTCCCGCTGTCCATCGCATCGCCAGACATCATTTCCTCACTTCCATCGGTGTTAGCGGCAATCGCATTTTTAGCGGTCACGTTGGTTGTGCTGATCCTGACACCTGCCCTTTTAATACTCGAGGGCGTACAGCGAGACGATAAGGGGCGCTTGCGCGTGATGTCGCGTGACCCGCAGCAGCGCAAGCAAGATCTCAGGCGATGGTTTATCGCCTATTGCATCCCCGGCGCATTGATTGCAGCGGCAGTTGCAACAAGAGCCCTCTGGCTTCGCGATGCGCAGTGGCTAGTCTTCGCCGCGATTTTATTCGCGTTTGTGCTGTTCACAGTGATGGTCCGTCGGATTAAGAAAAAGCCGCTTGGAAGCCTTGTTTCGGACGGGACGATTCTCACGCTGGCCTTCAGCTTAATCCAGATGCTGCTCGCAATTTCCGCCATGCAGATCGCGATTAAGCTCGTCGGCGATGCAGCCTCGGAACGACTTGTCATCGCCGCGGTGCTCTTGGCCATGTTGACTCTACCGGCAATACAGCTTGTTTCAGTGATCGCAATCGAGGTTACTAGCGATCGCTATGGCTTCGTGCTGCAAGCCTTCCTTGGAGCCCTTGGCGTCATTTTTGCGCTTTGCGTTGTACCGCCAACAGGTGCATACCTGGCTGGCCAAGTCATTGGCGGCAGCGCATCTGGACATGCAAATTGCGTCTATCTCAAGTTCCGCGAGAGTGAGAACAATTATGAAGAACTTGTAGACAAAAAGAGTAAGCAGACGGTTCAAGTCAAGATCTACGCAAATGCATCTTCTTCTTATCTTATTCGCAAAGTTGGCGACAAGGATGGGGCCGTCTACAGGATCCCTCAGGAGAGCATCGTTTCAATCTCACCGTGTCCGAACCTCAAGAAAAATTAGCTGAGCAAGCGACAGCGGATCCAGCAGATAATCGATGACAGTCACAATGATGCCCGTGCCGATTCCTTGCGATACATCAAGATTTTCCGCGACCCAAAACGGCGGCACAGTTCCAATCGACGCACCGACTGAGGGCAGCTGTTTGAAGTACTAAAGCATTTGCGACCGCTGGGCTTTCCCTTCAACTTACTGAATCCCCAGAACCGGCAAGCCAGTCAAAAGTCGCTGCATGTTCATCCACTTGCTGGCCAAGTCAATGCCAGCTCGTCTGGCTCAAGGCAAAGTAGATGGCGCAGGAGCCCGGTGAAGAAGGCGATTGTTGGCCGCTCGCATCAGGGCCTGACAATGATCGTCGAATAAGGCCTGCGCTTCGGCAAAACAGAAGCAGGAATGGTCTTCCTCATGCTCCACTGACCAGCCACTCCACAGGAACTAGCTTGGTCCCGTTACGCCACTCGGGCAGGCCGACAATTCCTTCGATTCCTCCCCACACCTCACCGGGGGCGTGATCAAGCACGATGAGCTGAAGACTGCCTTTCTCGGCAAGGACAACGCTCCCCATAACCTCAAACGCCTTGCGGATGGCCTCAACATCCTCATCCCGAAACGCGGGATCCTCCTCAACCTCATCACTCCTTGACCCTACCCGTTTGGGAAAATAGACCTGGCTAGGCTGATCAAGAACCAAAAAAGCCGGGACGGGACTGTGCTGTTGGCTCAGGTAAAACTGATGCAAGGCTAGTAGCGCTGCCAGATGGTAGGAAAGCCAATTCGAGCCACTACCGATCTCGGATAGATAGTCGTCGCGATCTGACCCATGGACTTTGATGGTCAGGTCATTGATTTCCAGCGAAATAGGGTCTCCGGGATTCTCGACATCCAAGTCCGGCAGGAGCTTCGCCGCATTGCCATTGATGATCCTCAAGGCGCGATTTTTTCTTGCTTCGACGTCCTGCTCTCGCAACGACCTCTCAAGGGCCTGCATCGCCTCCTTGAGTAAGCGCACCTCTTCTAGCAACTCGCTGTCGCTACCCAGCCGCCTGTGCAGTTTCAGCGAGGACTCGACATTTCCGATGAAGCGCTCAGTCTGCTTTGCAGAGAACTGCTGCTCTTTGGCCTCCTTGGATCGCCCAGTCAATGCGCGCTTGCGGACCTGAACCGACTTCAGGCGCTCGGTCATGGTGCCGACCTCCGCAGTCACGCGCTGCAGTTCGCGATCAAAAGCAGCGGGAACCTCGAGATTCTTCCCTCCACCCGCCATGACCTCCACCTCACCGAGGCGCTGGGAAAGCGCCCTAAGTTTTAGCTTGGCCGAATCAGTATGGCTGCCGCACATTGGACAATCGGCATCATGATCAGCGTGCGAGCCCAGCCAACTGGAGAGCTGGAGGCGCCCGCGCTGCAGGGAAAGTGCCTGATCGTACTGCTGGACCCCAACCCGCATCCGGTTCATTTCCTCCAGGCGATGCCTCAGCGTGGTGAGCTCTCGCGAGACCTCGCGCTCCTCACGTTCGAGGCTCTCCAGCTCCAACAACGCACTGGAGATCGTCGACATGCTGACCTTCAGACTCACATCCGTCCGAGTGACGATTTCTTCCAGATGCTCAATCATCTGCTCCCTGGACACTTCTTCCTCGAAGCTTGGAACAAGTCCAAGCTCCTGGGCCTCACTGAATTTGGCAGTAAGTTCGGCAATCCACTGCGCCGACACATTCTGGGCTTCCTTGAGCTCTCGCTCCTTGCGGCGCAAGATTTGTCGAGTGCGATTCAACTCGAACTGCGCGGCCATCAAGGCGGGAGTGACCGCGCCGAGTACATAAGGAAAGATCTTCCGAAGCTTCTCCCGGTGCTCGTATGTATTGGTCTTGAAAAACAGAACATCCGGATTGGCGACCACGTTCTGGGGCTGGAAGGTGAACGCTGCCAGGTCGCGAAAAGACGGGCGCCCCTCGAACCCCGCAGCTTCCTCGCCTCCCGAGAAATCCAGTTTTGAAAGATTCGCCAGGTCATCCAGCAACCTTCTCACCGCACCCGCAGTGGTGTTCTTGGTCAGACGACCGGGGATTTTATTGATGACATCGGCTTCGAGCAGGAACATTTCTTCAGTACTGCGCTGAGACCCAGGTTCCTTTCGGGCCAGCAACATCTCACCCCGCGGCGTCGCGACCACGATCCCGAACCACTCGCAATATTTCCGGATCGTGTTGACCGGGATTGAGCAGGTGCTGGATCCCAAACAGTAATCGATGATCGGAATGACAGCGGACTTGCCGGTGCGCGATGCGCCGCTGATGACATTGACCTTGCCCAGCTTGAATTTCAGTTTCCTCGGCTCGAAACGCTCATCGCGTGGCCACAGGACGATCCCTCGAATCTGAAAATACATTAGAGCTTTACCCTCAAGGTAGTTACGACCTCATGCACTGTCAGCTCGCCACACCAGAAGCCTAGTTTCTCTGCCAGATCCATCAGCTGTTTCACCTCATCAGCCATTCCCCTGGCCTTTGCACGAGACAACGGTAGTACCTCGCCACTTTCTTCCAGGCTGATCAGGCGACCGGCCGCGGCCAGTTCGACCGACTGAAGACTCAAGCCGCGCCAGCGAATGGTTCGATCATGGATCTGTAGCAGGAGATCCTGCTTGGATACCGCCGCATCACCGAACTTTGCAGCGAAAGCTCGCAACCCGGAGCTTTTGTAGGTCCGCCGCACGAACTCCGAAGTCGCCTGATGCAGCACGATCGGCAGGACGAGAAAAACAAGCGCGAGCGGTGGCGGTGCGCTGGCGCGGTGGCCTGCGACATATCCGCAGCAAAATCTCCAGACAAGCGCTGCCCCCAAGGCCGGGTTCTGGACGTTTTGGACCTCCCTGGCGAGTGCGTTCAAGCCACTTCCTTACGTTTCAATCTGGCCAGGTAGTTGGGATGCCAACCGACTTCGAGATCGTTGGACAGCAGGTGGAAGCATCCCGGAACGAAATGCGTAGGCGGAACCATGGCCTGGACCGATGCCGAGAACTGCATACAATCCGAGTACAACGCCTGGCCCTGGTCCTGCTCGGTGCTACCACGGAAATTGAGCGAGCAGGCTCGTTTCTTGTGCTGCCATGTTCGCTTGAGAAGATCATCGAGATCATCGAACGAACTAGGGTCGACCTCACCCCTGAATGCCCAATCGGTTCGATCGAAGGACGCCATGAAGAAGTCGCTCGTCGCTTCAAGCATCTCTTCATATGACAGCCCGATGATCTCGAGCTGGCGGATGAAGTGATCAGGCAGAAAGCCTTTAGAGACTTCTTCTGTAGGTGCCAAGGCACGACTCAGGAGCACCGTTTCCCGGTCAATCTTTCGGGCGTAGGCGGTGTACGCGCTGTGGAACATGTCGCGATCAATGACAGCAGGCTTACCGGCCTGCAGCAGTTCATCGATGCGACGCTTCACTACCCCGCACAGGTGGTCGGTAATATCGCCCACTTTGGACGGCGACACGGGATGGCTGGCCACCAGATCCTGCAGATCACGCGGCGGGTCGCCACTTCCCGTCGTCAACTGGAAGCGACAGATCAGCCTTTCCAGAAGCGCCTGATTGGCACTGAATACCTTTTCAAGGTATGGAGCAATGCCTGCAGCCACCGCCGGCTTCAGGTCGAACTCCGGGGCGCTCCCCCACAGGATGTCGCGCGCCCGGGCGAGGGCCGCTCGGGCCTCGCTTGGGGTCTTTGCGGCCGCAAAGCTATCGACGATAGAGCCCTGGACCGGGCGCGAAACGTACAGCTCAAAGATTGACTGATCCAGCTCGAAATCATTCTCTTCCGCGAAACTCACCCAATTGGAAAGCGTCTTCCAGAGCGCTTCAGCGCGATCTGCCGCCGGGTTCGCCGTGAGTGCGCTCTTGCTCTGTACGAGCTTGACCGCACCGGAACTCTCCTCCTGAGCCACGTCATCGAGCAGCTCCATACTGCACACGCTCCCCGGCGGAGCCTCCAGGAGCAAATGGGTGAGCCTTGTAAACTGCAGGCTGAAGCCCAGCAACTGTCCGGGAACCTCCGTCCTCCGTCTGCGCCTCGGTGAAGCCTTTCCTTCTGAAGATGCCATCCAGCCCCCTGTGGGATCCTCGACCACGTTTCACCTAGCTTACCTTCTGTCGAGGACTCCTACTGGCGCACATTAAGCCGCGCAAGGCCGACTTTTAGCCGAGCAGAGCTGTACGGAAATGGTTGCTCGGGGTGGTTACGCCTGCTCTTAGTCGAAACAACCGTGCATACGCGGTACTCAGACAACCTCTCACCCACAGAGAGCGTGTCGGCGCTTGGGTCATTCAGCGGTTGCGCCTCAAGCCGGGAAAGGAGCCGACGCGCCTCATCGGCGCGCTCGAAAATCTCATTACCTAGAGCAGGCAATGTTCCCGCCGTGAGTGCGCCAAGTCCACCGGCCGAGATCACATCGCCATGTGCCCTAATGGACGATATCAAGCCATTGAGCCTATCGATCTGATCTACTGTTGCGCCGAAAGCGAGGCTGCCCTCACAGGCGTATGCGGAGGGGCTGGACTGTGCGAACCCGGCCCCTGGAACTCTCGTCTGCTCAAGCTCATCCTCACCCAACACCTTGGCTTGCCGGGCAGGCCAAGACAAAGCCCCGAGAACGAGGTCCAGCTGCCCTGCCAGTTGGTCGAGGCAGAACATCAATTCGGCCGGCCCCACCACAGGCACCCACTCCTGTGATTCATCGGGAATGCGTGGTTGCGCTAGTCGCGCTAGGAACCTGATGTGCGCAACTAGCTGCTTCAACAGGAGCTGGCCATCCTCGGGCAGGAAGTACCCCAACATCGCCTTATCGTCGAACGTGTGCTCGGCCATCGCCGCCTCTCCTCATCACTATGAAGTGACCGCCCGCCATGTGGGCGGACGGGAAGTCGGGAGGCTAGAAACCGCAGACAGCCGGCGGGCGTATTTCCCTTGCGGGTGTTGTATTAGCCGCCCTCCCGACGCAGGCATCGCGTCGGCTTGCACCCACGAAGCGCAGGCACAAAAAACCCACCGGTTTGACGGAGGTGGGTACCGCTGTCTGAGGAGTTTCTAGGCTCCTTAGCCGCAGACTGCTACCGCGCCTAGCCATATGTCAATAGGAACTTCACCCGCTGGATGAGCCAGGACCTGGCCATACTCCTCATGTCACTAAAGTGCGGCAAACGCACCGCCTCGACCGAGCTTTGATCTGTCGCCGCCCGGCCGCTCGGGCTGCTTCGCCAACAACTGACAAATGACCCAACCGCGTGCTTATGCGCTGGCGATGACATCGTACGGAAGACTCGAATTGGCTCCCGGCTCGGTTGACGATTGACAAGGCTGGCCGAGTCAGCTGTCAGCCCTGCGAGACAGGCAACGAAGATCTGCGGCTCCTGATCATGTCCTTCCCAGAGCTCAGGCTGGTTCGCTTGACTGGCGTTAGCTACCACCCTTCGCACAAAATCCAGCAGGCCAAGCCAAGCAGGACAGAAGGCGACTCGGAGGCTTCTTGGAGCATAAAGCTAGTCACCACATCAGAGCGCTACAAGATAGCCAGCAGGGCCTCTCGCACGCGCTGTAGAGCCCCGACCACTACCCGCCACCCAAGAGCACCATCCAACGACCAGAGACGCCTGGTGGCGCCGGCCGTGTATGCCCTGCGCGACGACTCCAGCTAGTCGCGTCCGGTCAAGTTCAAGCGCAGGAAGCACCCTCAATCGCGAGCGCTGGCAGGGCTTTCGGCACTTAGACGGCACGAAAGCATGCGTAGCGACGTGCCGCGTCAACCCACGTGCAGACAACCTTTCGCGACACGACCGTGCCGCGACCTTTTATCTTGCCTGACTGTTTCGGGCTCATTTTGCAAGTGGGCTTTTCATTGCTCATCTCCTCAGTCCACGTCGATCGAGTGTCTGGTGACTG